>JAQUZB010000019.1 GCA_028691535.1 Candidatus Altimarinota bacterium
AAGTATCTGAAACAGTAGAGGAGGTTTTATCAAAAGTAGAACAAGTAATTGACTTATGATGATATGATATAATTAAAAAATATTTTAGTCTAAATGGCTTAAATAATTTTTTTGATTTTCATTATTTAAAATTGAATGATTTTAAAGTTATATTGTCAAAAAGTAAAAAATTAATAAATTTTTATAAAAAACAAACAGGAGAGTCATTTTCAAAAATATCAAGTGAATGAATACTTAAATTTGCAAAAAAAATATGACTTGAAAGACCAAATTATTCAGAAATAAAAAATAGTATTAAATCTAAACTACAATCAATTTGAGTCACATATTTAAATGAATTTAATGTACTTTCATTAAATGAATTTAAAAAAATATTTTTAGAAGATAATGAAATTAAATATTTTTGTTATAGAGTATTTAAAAAAAGTATTGTAGATATAAATACTCAAGATTATAAAGATTTTTGAGAAAAATTAGAATTAGAATATTTAGAAAAAGATAAATTTTTTAGTATAATAAAAGATAGATTAAAAGATAAAAAAATAAACTATTTAGATGATTTAACATTACTTTCAGTAAGAGAATTTGATAAAATTGTTTGAATGGATTTACTTATAGAATCTTATTTTTTAAGTATAAATATTTATAAATCATTTATAAAAAAAGATGACATAAGAGATTTTTGAATAAGTATTTGATTAAAAAGTAAAGAAATAGATAGAGTTAAATATATAAAAAGTTTTTTGAGTTATAATAAAATTTTTAATTTTAATGATTTAAAAGATTATCATAAAACAGAAATTAGAACTTTGCTTTGGGAAGATAGTGTTTGTAGAGAAATATTAGAATGATTCTGATTAAATTATCTTCAAGATTATAGACTTGAACATTTAAAAAGATTTTCAAGATTTGTATGACTAGATTGAGTTCCTAAGGATTTTGAATTAGATGAAGAAAAATCAAAAAATTTAATATTAAATAAATTAAAGCAAAATTGAGTAGAATGTATTTATTCTTTAAAATTAAATTGATTGAAATGATTTAGAAGAATATTTAAATTAAAAGATATAGGTAATATTTATCAAGATATAAATACATTTATTAAAAATCATATTTGAAAGACTATTCCAAATTTAACTTTTGATGATTTAGAAAATATTTGAAATTTATTGTGATTAGAAGCGTTAGGTGATTTAGAACATAAAAAAAAGGTATCTGATTTTTTACTTAAAAAGTGAGTTTGGTTAAAGGATTTAAATAAAAATAATTTTAGAAAAGATAATACTTTTTGGTTTAATCCAAATTTGAGATATTTTTTAGATAAAATTGGAGGTCCAACTGATATAAAAGAATTAAGACCAATTCATATAGATAATATGAGAGATTATATAAATTGATTATAAAAGAATATGTTTTACATATTCTTTTTTGTTATATTTTTAAAAATAACTAAAATCAAAGAAGTTATTTAAAAAATAAAATATAGATGGAAAAATTAGAAAATATATTGAAATTAAAATTTGGTTTAGAAAATTTTAGAGACTGACAAAAAGAGATAATAGATAGTGTATTAAATAAAAAAGATACACTTGTTTTTATGCCAACTTGAGGTTGAAAATCACTGACTTATCAATTACCATGAGTTGTTCTTGATGGCCTTGTAATAGTGGTTTCACCACTTATTTCGCTTATGAAAGACCAAGTTGATAAACTAAATAGTTTGTGACTTAGAGCAGAACTTATAAATTCTACGATTGATAATTATGATAAGCAAATCATTTTAAATGATATTTCTAAAAATGATAATAGTATAAAGTTTTTATACATAGCTCCAGAAAGACTTAATAGTGATGATTTTTTGAGAGTTATTGAAAGAGTAAAAATATCTTTGGTTGCTATCGATGAAGCTCATTGTATAAGCCAATGGTGACACGATTTCAGACCTAGTTATATGAAACTTAAAGGTTTTTTAGAAAGGTTAAAGATAAATAATGACTTCCCAATAATTGCTTTAACAGCGACAGCAACACAAAAAGTAAGAGCAGATATAACTATTAGATTATGACTTAAAGAACCTGCTATTTTTACCACAGGTTTTGATAGAAAAAATATAAGTTTAATAGTTAGAGAAATAAGTAAAAAAGAAGAAAAATTAGAAAAAGTAAGTGAAATATTAGAAAAAACTCCATGAAGTTGAATAATTTATTGTTCATCAAGAAAAGCTGTAAAAGAAGTTTATGAATATTTGATAGAAAATTGAATTGCAGCTTGAATTTATACTGGAGAAATGACTGGTGATAATAGGGAAGTTGAGCAAAATAATTTTATGGATTCTACTTACAAAGTCATAGTTGCAACAAATGCTTTTGGTATGTGAATTGATAAAAGTGATATAAGATTTGTAATCCATTTTAATCTTCCTTGAAGTATAGAAAACTATTATCAAGAAGTAGGTAGAGCATGAAGAGATTGAAAAAATAGTTATTGAGTTGTACTTGCATCATTTGCAGATACAAAAATCCAAGAATTTTTTATAGAAAATTCTAATCCTACAAAAGCAGAAATACTTACTTTTTATGATTATTTATTTAGAGATTTTAAAATTTGAGAGTGAAAAAATGCAAAAATAATTAAAACTTATTTTGCAATGGCTTCAGAATCTGGTATTGCAAATGATTTAAAAGCCTGAGCAATTATTAGAGTTCTTGAAAAATACAATATAATTAAGAGATGATTAGATGATTATGATACTCCAAGTGATTTTAGAGGTAGAGGTATTATGCTTATAAGTGATAAAAAAACACATAATTCATTATCAATTGATTGGGCTCATCAAGAAGCATTAAAAAATGAAAGTTATTATAAATTGGAACAAATTAAAAAACTTCTTTTTTATCCAAGTTGTAGGAAGAAATTTATATTAACTTACTTTGCAGATGAAGAAGATTTAAAGAAAATTTGAGATAATTGTGGAAGTTGTGATTATTGTATAGAAAAGAAAAATCTATGAAAACAAGAGTTAGTTGATATAGTAAAAATATCAGTTTTTGCACTTGTATTAGAAGCTGTTAAAAAATTTGATACAAGATTTGGAATTCAAACATTTGTTAAATTTTTGCGGTGAAGTAATGATAAAAAACTTCTTGAATGGCATATGGATGATGACCAAAATTACTGAGCACTTAGTGATTTAACTCCAGAACTTATTCAAGCAGTAATTGAAGCACTTATGAGTTTAGAATATTTATATAAAAGTGATTGAAAATTTCCACTTTTATGAATAACTGAAACTTGAAGAATAGCTATAGTTCGTGATTTTTTATTAAAAAATGACAATGAAGAACTTCAAACTTATTTAAAAATTAGACTTTGAACAAAATCACTTTATAAAAAGGAAAAAACTGTTAAAGAAAAATCTGAAAAAGTAGATACTTATGAAGAAACTTACAAACTTTTTAAAGATTGAAAAACTATTTCTGAAATATCAGATATAAGAAATTTAAAACCAATCACTATTGAAAGTCATTTTGTTAAATTTTATGAATTATGAACAATTTGATTAAGTGATATAATGAAATTTACAAGTTTTTCTAAATTAAAAAATATAAAAGATGTTATCATAAAAGATTTAAATAGTGTTGTTTCTGAATTAAAACCAATAAAAACAAGGTTAGAGGAATTAGAATATAAAGATATAAGTTATTTTGATATTAAAATAGCAATTTCTATGATAGAAAAAAAAGATTTATAAAAACAAGTTTGTCAAGCTTGTTTTTTTGTTTGTTTAATGGAATTATGATATTATTCTATTATATAATTTTTTATAGTTTCTTATGGATATTTGAGAGCTTTTTAAAAAATGAACTGCATTTAAAAAAACAACTTCTAATAATAATATAAAAGTAGAGGATTTATTTGGTGATTCAAATAATATAAAAACAATAAAAACTTCAACTAATTCAGATTTAAATATAAACTCTTATT
>JAQUZB010000011.1 GCA_028691535.1 Candidatus Altimarinota bacterium
TAATTTAGAGATTTTATCTCAATATAGTCATGTTTTAACATCAGATAAAAATCAGGTAGTATTTAAGGATTGAAAAGCAAATTTCAAAATTTATGGAACAGTTAATCCATGAATTTGATATTTTAAAGTTACTACAAATCCATCACTTTCTTTAAATAGTTTTACTGTTGTAGATGAAAGTTGAAATATTGTTGTTAATTGAGTTTGAGAAAATGCAGCAAAAATTGAAAGTTTTTATGTTTGGAATAAATCAAAAATAGAAAAAAGTAGTTATAATTCACTTTATACAACTCTTCTTTGAGCAAATTATTGAGATATAGAACAAGTTGATTATTTAGCTTGATCATTAATTTTTGATAAAAATAGTAAGGCATTAGCAGTAACTTCAATTTTAAATAATCCATATTTGGCTAATAATACATTTTCAATTTGAAAAAATTGAGGATTTTTAAAGATGTATTCTCCAAATGATTTAGCACAAAGTATAGATACAAATGTATGATTTAAGGATTCTAAATTATATTTAGATATATTTAATAATTCTTTAAATACTCATATTTGAGAAATAAATTATACATTTCCTGATAATACAAACTTAGCAGTTTGTGACTCAGATATATCTGAGTGTTTAAATAATTCTAAAACAACTATTTTTTGAAAATATTTAGATGAAAAATATAGATTTTATACATCTGGATGAAAAATGTATTTTAAAGATGATACATGAAAAACATTCTTAGAAATAGATAAAGATGGAAGTATTACAAGATTATGAAATATTGGATTTGAAGTTGTTTCAAACTCTAATAATTATTTAGAATTAAATTTAAAATCTTGAAATGATATTGTTTGAAAATTATGATTTGATTTTGTTGATTCATCAATAAATGTTACAAGAGATAAGCTCGCATATGATAGTAAGATTCAAACTATAAAAAATGCTATTTTAGTATATATTGATTCATCATTTTATGGTTCTTATACTAGCTGAAAATGAGAAAATGAAACACTTGTTATTTATTATAATGATCCTTTTTCTTCAACAGATTGATTAAATACTTTTTCAAAAAGTAATAATTCTTCTTATGAAAATTTCAAGAAAACTTGATGATTAGGTTGGTGAGGTGATAATAAAACTCTACTTTCTTTTTCAGCTTGAAATACTGTTTGAGAATCACTTATGGAAAATATGAGTTTTTCTTCAATAAATATATGAGATCCAGTAATTAGCTTAAAAAAGATTAAAAAAACATTTAATAATTCAAGTGAATTTAAACAATTTGATTCTACAATTTGAAATATAATAAGTAATGAAGAATGAGTTGATTGATATAGAGTTTTTGATTATAATAATGACTCTAAAAAAGATATATTACTTATTAAAAATGATTGATATTTAAAACTTCTTGAAAATATAAATGCAAACTCTAAATTTTTAGATAAATGAAATCTAGCTTATATTGTTGATATTTGAAGTAATGAATTAATAAAAACTTGAGATTTTACTTGAGATTGATATGATGATATATTTTTTGTATGAAAAGATTGAAAACCATATTTATTAAATAATGTTAATAAGGATTTTTCTAGGATTTCACTTGCAAATAAATTTAATTTAAAAGGTAGAATTGTTAGAGATGAAAGTTTTGACATGGACAATGATTGAATAACTGATATTGTAACTCTTGATGATTCTTGAGAGATAAATATATTTTATTGAAGTGCTTGATCTGTTAATCCTATATTTACTAAACTAACAGTTAGTAATGATTATTGAATTGTATTAAATTCAGATGTTAGAAGTGAATGATGACTTATTTATTTTGATTGATTATATCAAATAGATTATACATATGATAATAGTGATTTGTTAAGTGAAAATAAAAAATATTTAGATAAATTACAAACTTCTGTTACTAATTGAACTAAAAATGATAAAAAAGAGTCAGTGGACTATGACTTAGTAAATAGTTTTATATTTGAACAATTAGCATATTCAAAAGCAGATTCTTTAAAATTATCTGATATTACAAGTATTGATTCACTTGCTAGTTTACCAGATACTATTGATCAAACAACATTTATAAAATCAGATTTTGCAGACAATGCTTGAATAAAAGTAGAAAAAGTATTTTTAGATAGAAATTGAGATTATTTATCAAATTGAGATTTTGTTGATGTTGAAATTAAGCTTACAAATATTTCTTGAAAAAAGTTGAATAATATAGCTTATGTAGAAGATATTTTTGATTATTTTACACTTGATGAAAAAACTATTTTTAATACTAAAAATTTAGTAGCAAAAAGACCAAATAATAGTTATGATTTTTTGATTGATGGTTTTTCTCTTAATTCAAATGAATCAATTACAATTAATTATACTTGAATAGTAAAACCACTTAAATATTGATATATGCAAGTGTGATTATTTGAAAAGTGAGAAGCTTGAGATGATAATTATGGTGATATTATTTTAAAAGATGATTTAAAAAATTGTAGTACACCAGTTGAAATTTTTAGATCTACTTGAATTAGATCATACAATAAATGAACTAAAAATCCAAGTTGTGATAATAGTCAATTACCAGATGATGTTGCAAAAAATTCAATTGATTTAGATAACAATTGAGTACCAGACTATATAGATAATCTTACAAAAAATACTTCTGATTTAAGTAAATTTTCAAAGGATACATTATCTAATTTATTTCAAGATAGTGATAATGATTGAATACCAAATGATGAAGATAGTTTTACACTGTCACATGATATAACTTTGGACTTATGAAGTACTTGAAAGAGTATTGATTCATGACTTGATTGATTACAATCAATTGTTAATTGACTTAGTTGTTGATTTAGTAATGGTTCTTGTATTTCTTCACCTTTAAATTGGGCACCACTAGCTCCTTGAAATGATCCAGTTTTTAATGGTAAGTTATTATTAGACGATTTAAATATATGAGAATGAATACCAATTTTTTCTGCATTAACAAGATTAGATATCTGATTTTCACCTTATTGTATAACTATACCTTCAGTTTATCCTATTTCACCTATGTCATTAAATGCTAGTGCATCTTGTAGTTCTGCAAATATAGCTCAAGCATGGTGAGAAGCTTTATGAAATATTTGATCTGCAGATACTAAATCTACATTTATATGAGCAGGATGATATTTTGGTACAAATAGTGCTTCTAATTTTTTTAGATTATTTGTAACGCCAACACTTACTTGATGAGTTTGATTAGCTGCATGTTTTTGATGACCAGCAAGTACTGCATGATATGCTAATATGCCTTGAATTTCCCCATTATTTCCAGGATGAAATTGTATAGTTATGGCTAAACCATTATTATGATGTAGTAATGATTGATCAGAATGAGACCCATCTTCTATATGATATCCTGTATACTGAAATAGTTTTTGAGTTATAAATTGAAATTGTTCAAAAGATGAACAAAATTATATAGATAAAAATTATGTTGATAATTATTATAAATACATAACTTGAAAATGATCATATTCTAGTTTATGAAGTGTAAAAGACGCAGTTTCAAATCACTGAAATACATGAAATTGACCACTTTTTTCAATTTGAACAAGTTGAACTCCAGTTTCAGTAACATTAGATCCATCAAGCTGAAATGTAGATTTTTCAGATGTAACTAAGATGGTAAAGAAAAGAATTCAAGCTTTTCCTTGATTTTTAATGAATTGGGTAACTAGACAAATAGAAGAAATAGTAAATAAATTGACTGATTTTCCAACATTATTTATTATATTGCCAGATTTCTCTTGAATATTTGACACTGATTTAAGTTGGCAAGAAAATAAAAATAATTGGATGAAAAATAGTTGAAATAGCGATAGAAGTCAAAATGATGCTATAAATTTAAATAATGTTTCTACTCAAATTGATACAAGTAATATGAGTAATGAAACTTTAAAATGATATGCTGATAGCGTAAACTGAGCTACTCCTTGATTAGTTGAAGATGCTAAAAAATATAGCTCTTGAATTAAAGAAGCATATGAATTTATGTGATCTCTACCATTGGTAAAAATAGAGCAAGTTCCTGTTGATATGTCATTGCCTTGGATTTCATTAACAGAAATTGACAAGACAATATTAACACGGCAAGCAACACTTGATTCACGGAAAAAAGAATTCACAAGAGCTCAAAATTCTTGGACTTTATGAAAAACATGTTCTTTTGCAGATAGTGTAAAACAAGCAGAATGTGAAAAATCTAACAATGAATCACAAAAAGTAATTTTGGATACTCAGGCATTGATTTCATCACTTGAAGCAAATGTTGAAGTATTAAAAAGTTATAAAGAAATTCCAGAAAAAATTAATAAATATTTAAATAAAAAACAATATTATTTAGAACAAATACTTTGTAATATAGATACTATTTCTACTGTTTTATGATGACGGATTTGAAAAAATGGGGAGAGATTTAAAGCTTGGGTAGAATTATTTATATTAATAAAAGCTATTTTAAAATCATGGCAATTACTTATTGATGTATTTGTAGATTATGAGCAAGAATGTAAGGAATGTAAAAATGAAAGACAAGATTCTCTTACTTCAGAGTTTGAATTAATAAGTATGATTGTTCCTGATATTCCAGTAATACAATTTCCAAAATGGCCAGATATAATTTTGGATTTACATAATATAAGAGCAGGACTAAATATAATGTTACCTGAGTTTGAAATAAATCCTAGACCTATATTATTACCACAATTACCAAATCTATATTTACCTGATTTGCCAAATGTTAATATAACATTTCCTTCAGTCCCAGTATTACCAAAGTTGGAAATTCCAGATTTACCAGATTTACCAACTCTACCATTAGTAGAATTACCAGATCTACCTCCGCCTCCAACTCTACCAAAAATGTTTTCTCAATTAGAGGCAATTTTAGATATATTAAAGCTTGTTACTAAGGCTATGTGTATTTTAAAATCTTCGCCTTTTGTTCCAGAATGGAGAGCTTGAGATCAAATTGCATTTTTAACTGAAAGAGCAGGTTACTTACCTACTGATTATCTAAATCTAAGTTTACCTCAATTTTCTTTTCCATTTATTGATGCTATAAAAGTAACTACTTATGTTAATCTTGAATTTGATACTGAATTTATAGTAGAATTAGCTAGACAAGTTGCTATGCCAATAAATAGTTTTACAGCTGATTTTACAAATATTTTTAATATTAGTACAAATGATTTAGATTTTAGAAATGTTGTACCATCTGATATAAATATAAATATTTGAGATCAAAGTATTAATCCAAATGTTTGATATAAATCATCTATTGATAAATTGGTTGCAAATATACTTATAAGAAATATATTTGCATGAAAAGATTATATTTCAAAAAATACTACTAATACTATAAGTAATAATGAATTTAAAAAAGAAATTTCAAAAAATCTTTCGTCAAAATGATTTACTTCTGATTCTAGATTTGATGAATTAAGAGATTTATGGAAAAATGTAAATTCTTATACTTATTCTGGAGAAGATAAGGTTATTGCTGATTTACAAAAAAATAATTTAGATAAATTTGAAACTCTAAAAGATATTATAAATACTGAAATTATTAAAAATAAAGAAGATAAAAAAGATTTTAATAATTTAGTAAACAATCCTATTAAAAAAGTTTCAAAAGTAGAAAATAGAAGTATTTTTGAATATAATACAATGCTTGAAAAATATAATTCTAAAGCATTTGAAAAGACAAATGCAATAGTTAATTATGATGACAAAACTTCTGTAAATACTGAAATAAAAGAAACTTGAAAAGAGTTACTTGCTAGTGTAGATACTGCATTATCTAAATATACTTCTTGAAATAAAACAGTAGATAATTCTAAACTTTTGGCTGCTACTACTTCTTTAAATACAGCTTCTACAAATTCAACAACTAATTCTTGTACTACAAATCAAACTACAGATTATTCTTATGTTTATGAAGGACTTTATATATTAGAAAACAATAAATCTTATAGATTATTTGATTATAAAGATGAGTTACAATGAAATGAAGAAACAACTATAATTGATTTCGATAATGACTCTGATGACGATTTATTATATTTTGTTAATAATGTTTTGTATTTAAAGGAAAACTTATTAAATAAAGCTAAAAAAACATATTTAAATGAATCACCATTAGTTATTGATTCAAGCGATAATAAATTTGTAAATTGAGATATTTACATAAGTGCAATTAATAATTCATTAAGTAATACATCTACAAATTCAATTATAAATATTTCATTTTTATGAATGAAAAATGTAAATAATTATAGACTTAGCTTCTATAACGTAGTTGATAAATTTATAAATGAAAAACTGTCTAATTATACTCCATTGTTTAGGAAAAAATCTATAGTTGATGCTATTTCTTGAATTTGAGACATAAATTTATTAGAAGATAAGTGATTATATATTGAAAGAAAAGATATAGTCAGTATTTGAAATGTATGAGATTTAAGATGAATAGAAGTAAATACAGATGAGCTAATTGATATACAAGATGATTTAAATAATTGAAATGTAGTTTCTATATCAAATGGAACTAAGATTTATTCTTGAGATAATAATACAGTTTTGAAATATGTTTTACCTTGAAGTTCTGAAGTTAAATCAATAATTCTTCCAAAACATAGAAATATAGAAATAACTTCAAGTATAAATATTGTTTGAATAACTTGAAATTGATTTATAAAAACAGGATGAAAGAAAACTTTTTCTTGAACTGATATTAGAACTCTTATTTGAAAACCATTGTTTGAAGGTACAAAGATTTCTTATGTTTGAAATGATTTTGATGTAAGAGATGATACTTATATAGAACTAAATTATTATGATAATTCTGAATTATCTCTTGATTTTAAGTACATTTCAGATTGGGAATTATATGATTTATGATATGTATCAGATAGATATTTGATATCAACTAGTAGAGATAACGACTTTTATTATTCAAAGATTTCTTCATTTAAAAATAATATAGATTCAACTATTAGTAATCAAATATTATTATCACCACAAATACAAGCTGATAATATTTCTCCTGAATTAAATATGCCTTCTATAAGAGTACCTGTTTATCAAAAACAAGATATAGATTTAACAAAATATATTTATGAAAATTCTTGAATTATTTGAATCTCAAAAATATATATTGATTTTGACTTAGAGAAGGATATTTCATGAGATTGAAATCCTAAAAATGATGATGATTCTAGTATAATGAGTAATCTAAATCTTATAAAAAGTGATGATAAAATAGTTTTACAAGTATGAAAATTTGATGAACTATATAATAAAAAAGTTTGAATTACTATTGTAGATAAAAACTGAAATATTTGATATAAAGAAGTTGGATTTGAAATATATAGTCCAATTCCTGAAATAAATAATTTTGTAGAAAATAATATAACTTGAGTTATTGATGAAAATTTAACAAATGAACCTGTTAGTTTATATAGAGTTAGATGATGAATGGTTTCAAAATTATCTTGAACAATTTGAGATAATTTAGCATTAACAAATAGTTGAAATTATGATTTCTTAGCTTGAACTTGAACAACAACTTGAGTTAAAATAGAAAAAAATAATATAATTATTGCAAATGTAGATGAAAAAACTTGAAAGATAACACTTAAAGATAATACATATAAGATTGATATTTTAGAATCAAATAATGTATTAAATGATAGTATATTTCCAAAGATTATTTTGAAAGATCTGCTTTGAGATATATTTTACGAAGTTATTAGAGTAAATTGAGCAAAATCTGTGAAAGTTGTAAGTGATTTTGCATGAATAGTTGACTCAGGTTTATATATACAATTTCTAAATAGTTCAAATTATAATTATTATATTTTACCAGAAAATGTAACATATAATCCTTGAAGTTTAGTTATTTATAGACAATCTGATGTAAATAAAGAAGCATTGTTTACTATATTTCCTGATTGAAGAATAAATACAGTTAATGAAAATTATTCTCTTAAATACGATTATTATTGAGATTATGTAGTTATAAAACTTTTTGATAAGCATTTTGCTAGAGATGTAGCAAGTGTTTTATACAAGGTAAATAGTGAATATATAATTAAATAGTTTTTAATAGAAAAAATAAAACTCCCACCGAAGGTGGGAGTTTTATTTTTTCTATTTTACATAATACAATGAAAGTACTTTTGATCTATAATATATATTTTTAATTAAATTTAACTCTTTTTTTTGTTTTAAATTTAAATAAGTTCTTTTATTATATTTTTCTAAAAGAGGTTCTAGTTTTTTTTCTAAAACATCAAGTTGAGATTTATTTTTATAATATCTTATCTTGTTGAAATATAAATCAAGAACATCATTATATTTTTTTGAATAATCTTTTTCAACTTGAGTTGTAGTTAATGCTATTTCTTTAAAAATTGCATCTTTTGTGTTTACAGCTTCGGCATTTGATGTAATACTAATTAAAACTATTATAGTACTTGTAAAAATACTTAATATTTTTTTCATATTTATATAAATTACATAATAATATATATAAATATACAATTAAATATATATTTGTCAATACTAATTTTAGTAATCATATCAATTATCATAATAATATTCATCATCATAATTATAGTCTTTTATTCAAAAAGCATCTTTATAGTCAATTGTATTTGTTGGAGCTATTATTTCAGAGCTATTTTTATATTTATTACCTTTGTTATTAACTTCAAAATTTACAATTTTTCAAGAATTTGATAGTAAATCAAAAATCATATAGAAATTATTTAAATCACCTGAAAAATCTCATTTTATATTTAGATTTCAATTAATTTTTTCTCATAAATATGAATTAATATTTTCATCATTTATTTTAAAATTGTTTTGAATATCAAATCTGTCTAGTGAATAGTCTCATTTTGTATTTAGTTCAAAAAGTGTACTATCTCAATTATATACAGACATTTTTCAAACTATATTTTTATTATTTATAACTAAATTTACATCAAAATTCTTAGAGAAATTATCATCATAAGTATATTCCCAAGTTTCATAATCATATTTACCATTTCTTTTTTGAGAATCTATTTTTAGATTTAAATCATTTATTTGTTTATTTGTATCAATTTTTCAATCTAAAACTATATTACTTTTATTGTATTCTCAAGCATAATGATTTTCAAAAGAGAAGTTTGAATTATTAAGAGTAAATTTTCAATTATATATTTGAACATTTTTTATTATATCTGTTGATTTATAAGTAATATCCAAATTTTCTAATTTATTTTGAAAATTTGTTTTTCATGAAATTGTTCAAGTTATATTACTTTTGTCTACATATTCCCAAGTTTCATAATCATATCATTTAACTTTGTAGTTAAATATTCATGTTATTTTATTATTTGATAATTGAGAAACTATATTTAAACTGCTATCTTTTCAATTTAAATCATAACTAATAAAATTATTTTGATCGTTTAATTTTCAATTAAATTTATAATCTAAATCTCAATTATCTGAATATAAATTAAAACTTAGTTCTTTCTTATTTTTAAAATTTAATTTTAAAAATTCATCTTTATATAAAATTTGATTTGGAATTACTTCATAATTTATTTCAACTAATTCTTTATCATTAAAAGTAATATATCAACTATTTTTTTCTATTATTGAGTTAGTTCTTCATTCAAATCAAAGAGTTGAATTATTTCAATCTATAGTCAAATATATTTTTCATAATTGAGATAATTGAGTCAATTCATTTTTATATTGAGAATCACTACAATTTATACCGTTAAAAGGATCAAATTTATTTCAAATCTCTTTTAATTTATCACAAGAATATTTTGTTGGTCTTATGTAATATTTGTTTCATTCTTTTTTATAAGCTTCAAATAATGGCTTTTCTAATAATCAATTTAAATCATTTTCTATGTTTGCTGGATTTAGGTTTTGTAGCATTGTAAGTGAAAGAGCTGTATTTTCATCACTATATTTTATGTATTTATTTTCTTTAGATATTTCTTTTATTTTATCTAAATAAGTTTTTATACTCTCAACTCATTTTTCATTTAAAATATTAAAATCTTTAAGTAGTAAATACATATTTCCATCTTTTGATATTAAATCTACTAAACTTTTAAATTGTAGTTTTATCTCATTTTCTCATTTTGGTAATGCTTCTATTAGAGCATTAAATTCTCACTTTAATTGAGAATCAAAATTGTAAGCACTAGATTCATATTTATTTAATTCAAAGTTTGATTTTAAACTTCAATAATTGTCATTATTTATATCTAATTTTATGCTTAAATCTCAAGTTTCTTTGTATTTATTTATATCACTGAATTGAGTTGTTAATCTATCAATTATATTCTTACTTGAATTTAGCAAATTTAATTGAAGTTTATTTACTCTTTCTTCAACAATTTTTTTATCAGCATCACTAATTGTATTTGTAAAAATTTCAGAGTTAATAGCGTCTTCTATATTTTGTAATTCTGAATTTGATTTATAGTTTAAATAAGAAATTATATTTATAACATTATCATTATTTAGTTCCTCACTATCTAATAAATTACTTGTTTTTTCAGATAATTTTAATAATAATTCTTGATTGTTTTTATTTTTTTCTATAAAATTATCAATTGATTTTATATAACTATCTCAGTTTTTTATTTTTTGTATTTCTTTTTTAGTTTCAATAGTAAGCTTATTATAATCTGTATCTTGGTAAAAAGCAGATATATTATTTATTGCAATTAGATTGAAACAAAAACTAATTAAAAGGAGAGATGTTAAAAATTTTTTCATAAAAAAAAGGGTTAAAAATAAATTTTCACCCTAATATTTTATTTTTTACTTATTATTAATCAAATTTAAAATAGTGTTATTATTGACTTTATATTATTTTATTTTCTCAATTACTTCTATGAAATTACTAATTGGATAAGCTCCTGAAATAACTTCATATTCTAATGTTTCATTATTTATAATTACATTACCTGGAGTTCAAGTTATACTAAATGAGTCCGTACCAATTTTCATTTGGTCATTTATTTTTTTAGTAAAAATATTTTCTTCTAAACATTTGTTTAATTTAGTTTCATCAGCTCATAATTCAATAGCTTTATTAACTAAAGTTTCTTTTGTAGAATCTTTTTTTTCAAATGAGTAATCTATTAAACTATAAAATCATTCACTTCATTTTTGTTCAGCTAAACATTCTAATATTTCAGCTGCAGTTTGAGCATTACTATGAAATGCTAAAGGAAAATTATTATATATTATATTTAAGTCATCTCAGTATTTTTCTTCTAAACCTTTAATTGTTCAATCATTTCTTAATTTTGCACAGTATGGACATTCTAAGTCACTATATATTAATAAAGTTATTTTAGCTTTTGAATTTCATTTAATATATGAATTATTTTTAATATTGTCTATAGTTTCTTTTTCTATTATTCTAAATCATTTATCACTTCTTATTATAAATGGATTATATGTTGAACCAACATTTAGGAAATATTCTCAATTTCAAATTTCTGTTAAAAATTCATTTATTTTAGGAGTAGGGTATCATGATGTATCACTAGATTCATCATTACTAACATCAAATTTATTTGTACTAAATATAAATGCAGGTAGAGTTTTAATATTATTTTTTATTAAATATTCTTTTACTCAAATATCAGAAAAATCAACTATCTCTATCTTAGAATTTTTTATAGAAGGTAGTTTATTTAATTCATTTAGAAGAATCTCTATATCAATGGAAGAATCTCTTTTATCAGTAATTATAGTCAATACTAAATTATTCTCAAGCATATTTATCTTGTTGCTTGTTTTTTTGTATAGATATGTAATTATATTTAATTCATATTTATTTTTTATTTTATTACTATCAATTAGTAATTTTAGCTTTGTTTCTAGGTTTTTTAATTTTGTTTTATCTTCAAATTTTTCAATCAATATATCTATTGAATCAATATATTTTTTTCATTTTATATTTTTATTTAAATTGCTTTGATTTAAAAACATTTCTTCATTAATTGAATTATTTGCAAATGTATAATCCGCCAAAAATAAATTTGAAATAATAAATATTGAAATAATAAAAGTAAAAAATTTCTTCATAAAAAAAAAGGGTTAAAAATAAATTTTCACCCAATTATTTTATTTTTTACTGATAAATAATCAAATAAATATAAACATTAACATTGACAAATATGTAGCTTCAAATATGTGTAAAAACATATTCATTATTAATATTGCTAAAAACATTCAAAAAATAATTTTTGATTTTTTAAATAAATTTATAAGTATTATTCATAATATACTTATAAATATAGCTAAATAAATAACTCATCATTCTATCAAAACTTGTATATACCAACTTTCAGGAATATATTTTACTTCATCATCTTTAGTTTGTTTTTCTGGATATATATTTCTATATGCAGGACCAGATTCAGCTAATCATGCTCAAAGTGGTTTTTCTTTAAATCTTTCAATTCAAACAACCATTCTATCAAAATGCCCAGTTGTTGATGAAGTTCTAAAAATTATATTTGTTAATTGGTGTTGAAAAATAGCTCAAAGTATACTTAAAAATCAAATTGAAAATAGTAAGACTCATAAAAATACTTTTCTATAATTCTTATAAATTTGTTTTATACTTACTAAAAATATTGCAGATAATGATGTTAAAACTCATAATAATGCACTTCTTGAATAAGTAAGAATTATTAACCAAAATAAGAACATAACACTTGCATAAACATAAAATTCATTTTTTTTCTTTTGTAAATATAGAAACATAGAAGAAAAAATAACTAAGAAATATGCCATTGCATTTGGTCAATCAAGTATTCATTGAAATCTTCTAATTCATGAATTTTCAAGTCAATGATATATTGGAATTCATCAATTAAATACCCAGTTACTTGCATAATCTACATAACCAAATTCAACTAAAAATTCTTCTTTTAGTCTAAATTTAATTAGTATTCAAAATAAAAGTGATAATGCTCAAGAATAAACAAAAAGTTGTATTAAATCTTTGATTTTAATTTTTAAAAATTGTTCTCAATGCTTATAAATAAGCATAACAATCAAAAACATAAAATCATATCTTCAACCGTAAACTATACTATTTAATCATAATCAATTATATAGAGTTATTCAAATTCAATAAGCTATATAAGAAAAAACTAAATAATCTAATATATTTAATTTTGGTAATTTTTTAGCTTTGTAAAATTCGTAAATTAAACTAAAAAATATAGCTACAAGTAATCATTCTTTTAAGAAAAATCATACTTTATCAAATCAAGTTATATATCATATAAAAACTGTAAAAAATACATAAAATGGTAGTATTATAACTCCAAATTTTGTTAGTAATGTAAATAAATTCATAGTATTTAATTAATATTATTTTGTATATAATAAATAAAACAATAAAAATGTAAATTTTTTATTGTTTTATTATTTCTTTTATCTTTTTTTCAAATATTTTGCTACTAAATAATGAAGCTTGTTTTTGACAATTTATAGACTCATATTTTCAATCCAAATTATTTTTATGAAAAGTATTAAATTTTTCTATAAAGTCATCTCAAGTTTTACTATCAAAAAAATCTCAAGTTATTCAAGATAAAACTGTTTCAGTTAATCATCATCAATTGTATGCAAAAACTGGTTTTCAAGCAGCCATTACTTCAATTGGAACTATACCAAAATCTTCTTCTCAAGGAAAAATCAAACCTAATGAATTTTGAACTAAATAAACAAGTTCATCATTATATTTTGTTCATGCAAAATATATATTGTCTTTTTTTACTAATTTTTCTAAAGTTTCCTTATAATCTCAAGCTCAAATTATAATTAATTTTTCATCTAAATTATTAAATCAATTTATAGCAATATCAATTTTTTTAAATTCAGTTAATGCAGAAATAATTATATAATAATTATTATTTTTAAAAGGTTTATTATCCCAATTTTTATTTATATTTTCAATTACGCTACTAAATCTAGTTGTCTCAATTGGTGGATAAAGTAAGATTGAATCTTTTCTATAATATTTTTTTATTCTACTTTGTGTATTTTTACTATTTGCTAAATTTATATCAACTCTATTGCTTGCTATGTAATCCCATATTCTAATTTTTAGAAATAAATTATTTATTATAGGATTTAATATGTATTTTTTCCAACCAGAATTTAATCATAAATCATTTTTATATTCATTTGTCCAATCCCAAATATAACGAGCAGGAGAATGGTAGTAAACTATAAATTTTGTTTCAGGTTTTGTAATCGCTCAATGTGCAAATCAAGAACTAGAACATAAAACTAAATCATAATTTGAAAAATCTAAACGCTCAACACTTTTTGACATAAAAGGTAAACAAAATCTTTGCTTTCAAGTTAGATTATAGATTTTTTGACTTCTAAGAGAAAAGGTTTGAGAGTTTATTTTTTCTTTAGGAAATATTTTTCCTACTTTTTTTTCATCATAGATAAGAGTAAAAATATCGGCATCAGGAAAAATATCGGTCCAATTTTCTACAACTTTTTCGGCTCAACCAAGCTTTATAAGCATTTCATGAAGTATAGCTATTTTCATCAATTTTTAATTTATATTTTTAAAACTAACTAAATAATAATTATTTTTTGAAAAAAACTAATTTTTTGTTAAAATTCAATAAATCTATAATTAATTATTTATTATATGAAAAAAATATTATTGTTCTTTATATTGTTTTTTATGAGTTTTTTATATTTTTATTCTGCATCTGCTTTTTCATGTAGAGATTGAGATACTGCTTGTGAGCAAAGACAAGCTGAAGATGAAGCTTCTGATGAAGAGAATAAATCAAGAGATGAAAAAGCAGATGCAGAAAAAGCAACTTCATGATGACCTTGAGATTTAACTAGTTCAGATTTTGAAATCAATGTTTCAGATATATCACCATGAATTGAATGAAAATGATCAACTACAAGTGAAAGAATTAACTGGCTTTTGTGAACAATCATTCAAACTATGATGATTGCACTTTGAGTATTGTCAGTTTTAATTATGACAATCTGAGCTTGATATATGATTTTACATAATTGACAAGATGAACTTCTTAGTAAATGAAAATCTATATTTATGTCATGAATTTATGCTATGATTATTGCATTAACTTCATATTATTTAATCGCAATAGTTAGATTTTTATTATATAAAAATTAATTTTTAAAATATAAATATGTACAAAAGAATAATTGCTCTACTTGTTATTTTATTTATTTCATTTTGATTTAATACAACGTATTCTGCTGCTCCTGAAATAAATTGTATTTGACTTCCTTGATGTGTAGATGGTAATATTATGAATCCATGAGCTCCAGATATAGGTAATAATATTTGAGCAAAATTTATGGCAAATATTATTTGAGAATTTATACAAATAGTTGCAGTTTTTGCAGTTTTTGCTTTAATATTCAGCTGAATTATGTATTTATTATCAGCTTGAGAGGAAGAAAAAGCAACCAAAGCTAAAAAATGGATTATTTGGTCTCTTGTATGAGTTTTTGTTTCTATTTCAGCTTGGTGAATAATAAATTTTCTTAATAATATTAGAATAAATTCTTGATGAACAAGTTCATCTTCATCTTCAAGTACTAGTGTTATAAATTTTAGAATTGGTACAACAATTTATGACACTAGAACTTCAGTATGAGATCAACATTCAGTACCAAATGGATTACTGTATGGGAAGAAGTTACCCCTAATGAATATATAGCACAATAATAATTAAAAAATATGAAAAAAATACTTTACATAATGATATACCTTTTTACACTACTTAGTTCTAAAATATCATTTGCAACAAATAATGATATTAAAGATAAACTTTTAGACGATACTTCATCAAATATATGAAATGTTAGTTGAACTACTACTTCTAGTATTTTATGATGACTTTTTGCTTGGTTTAAAACTGAAATATTTTCAGTAATTATGGTTATATCAATAGCTGTTTTTATATATATTGGTATTAAATTTTCAACTTCAAAATGAAATCCAGAAGAATTTAAAAAAGCTTGGTTACATTTAATTTATGCTGTTATATGAATATTTTTTGTATTTATGGCATGGTGACTTGTAAAAATAGTGTCTAGTTTAAGTTTATAATATTATTACTTTATGAAAAAATTATTTATTATATTAAGTGTTTTTATCTTTTCAATTTTTTCTATTTCATCTGTTTTAGCATGAAATTGTGATTATAATGATTGAACTATATCTTCAGAATTAAAAGATTGTTTGATTGGTTCTCCATTAGTTGGCTCTGAAGCAAAGATTATTGGTTGAGATTGATTTCAACAAACTATAAATACATGGACAAAAAATATATCACTTTATTTATGAATTTGAGCTGTTTTATGAATAGTTTATGGTTCATTTATGATGACTATTAGTGCATGAGAAGATGAAAAAATTAATAAATCAAAAGATATTATAAAATGGTCAATAATCTGATTTTTATGACTTATTTCTGCTTCTTTCATAATTAATTTGATAGTTAGAGTTATATATTCTTTTAATTAATATGTTTAGTATTAGAAAAAATAGTTTTTTAAAAATAATTGTTTTAACATTATTTTTTAGTTTTTTGATTTTTATTGCAAAAAACTATTTTTTTTGATGAAAAGAAGATTTTCAAAATCAAATAATTGAAGAACAATTTATTGAACCCATTGTTGATAGAACTAGTGAAAATATAATTGATAATTCTATAATAAACAAGAAAGTTGAAGCTAAAATATTAGAAAATTTAAATTCTGCTGAAAAAATCAAGTATAATTATATTCCAGAAGAACTTAATTTGGAATCTGACTTTTTTCCATATTTTACTTCAATTGATACTTTTTTATTTACTAGTTTTATACAAGATAAAATAAATAATATAAATGTATTTTTTTATAAAGAAAAATCTGATGTTAGATGAAAAATGCAAAATAAAAAACTAAAACTATTTTGAATTTATAATATGAAAGTATATGAATTATTAGCTGTTTGAGTTCATGAATTTTGACATTTTTTCGATTTATATATTTTAGAAAAAAAAGTTTCTTTAGATATAAGTGATTATTTTTATTATATTTCTTGGGATTGAGTTTCTACAATTAAAGCAGGACAAGAACAAAAAGATTTTGTTTCTTGATATGCTTTGACAAATAAATATGAAGATTTTGCTGAAAGTTTTACATATTATATATTACATAATTCAGATTTTTATAGTAAGTCTGAAGATTCTTCTATTTTAAGAGCAAAATATGATTTTTTTTCTAAATTTGTTTTTAGAAATGATGAATTTAAATCTGACAATTATAAAACAACAACAGAAATTAAAAAATATTATCGGGATATAACTAAAATAGAATTTTCTTTAGAAAATTTTTTGCAGTATTTAAAAAAATAGATATACTTCAACTGCTATATAAAAGTAACTTTTTAGTTTAACTAAGAAAAGTGCCTTTATAAAATATAAAAAAACCTCAAAAATATTCAGACATAATTGAAATTACTTTTAAAAAAGTAAAACTATTTTTGTGAATTATAAAACTTGTAAAATGAGTTTTAGTTATTTTTATATGAATTTTATATATATAAAAAAATAATTTAATGAAAGATTTTTTAGACGAATTAGATCAAGAAATAGACTTATTTCAAAATAGTGAAGATGATATTGTAGATCAACATATTGTACTTAATGAGTGATTAGATTGAACAACTGAAAACATAGAAGCTGAAAAAAGACATGATAATCAAAATGAAAGAGTTTCTGTAAACAGACAAAATAAACCAAAACAAGAATACAAACCAAAACCTGAATCAAATGAAATAAGAGGTAAATTTATCTCAAAATTTCCTGAAACTAAATTTTATCTACCATCTTTAAGAGAAGGTTATACTAGATTTATTCCAGTT
>JAQUZB010000012.1 GCA_028691535.1 Candidatus Altimarinota bacterium
CTCCCCAAGCAATAAATTTTTACTCCAAAGAGACTATCCGGTATTAATCAGAATTTCTTCTGGCTATCCCTGACTTGGGGGCATGTACCAACGTGTTACTCACCCGTTCGCCGCTCTCTCAATATTTCGTCAATCCGAAGACCTCTAAAATACCAATACCGCTCGACTTGCATGTGTTAGGCGCACCGCTAGCGTTAACCCTGAGCTAGGATCAAACTCTTTTAAACTTAGCACCTATAAAAATATAGGATTTTTTTGATTTTTTTGTTTTCCTATTTAGAAATGGTTTTTTCTTTTAATATTCTGTTTATTTTAAAGAACTTCTTCTCTTTTTTAAGTAACAAGAGTTTATTAATTTATTTTATTTTGTCAAAACTTTTTTTAACTTTTTTATATTTAATTATTATTATATATAATAGGTTATTTAAAGATAATTGACTAAATAGATTTTTTATGTCTTGTTTCTTTTTTAATGCTTCTGGATATTATGAATTTAATTTATTTTGTCAAAACTTTTTTTAACTTTTTAAATCAATTATTAATATCTTGATTTATACTATTTATTAAATGTATAAAACTTCTTTTCTTAAAGCTTCTGGATTGTATGATTTTAATTTATTAAGTCAAAACTTTTTTTAGTTTTTTTTAGAACCTAGATTAAATCAAATTATTACAATTTATATAGCGATAAAATTAAAGCTTCTGGATTGTATGATTTTAATTTATTAAGTCAAAACTTTTTTAGTTTTTCTTTAAACTTAAATTTAAATTAAAATTATTATCCTTTTTTATTTTGTTTTAAATGATGGTGGGCCTGGTTGGAATTGAACCAACGACCAATTGGTTATGAGCCAACTGCTCTAACCCCTGAGCTACAGGCCCTTATAGTGGTCCAGCATCGCATCTCACTATCGCTCGATTTCGATGTAACTTTCCTTCCGATTCGTGAATTCTCACTTATCGCAAGAGAAACTTAATGGCGGAAGGGATGGGATTCGAACCCACGGAACCCGTAAAGGCTCACTCCCTTAGCAGGGGAGCCCGTTCAGCCACTCTGGCACCCTTCCATATCAATTTTAAAACAAAAAAAATGGCGGAGAGACAGGGATTCGAACCCTGGGTGAGTCGCCCCACGACAGTTTTCAAGACTGTTCCGTTCAACCGCTCTGGCATCTCTCCACACCTAGTATTTCATTTAATGAACAATATATTAATGGCTCCCCAAGTTGGATTCGAACCAACGACCAAATGGTTAACAGCCATCTACTCTACCGCTGAGCTATTGAGGAATATATATTTGCTATTTAGTGTAGCGAGTGAGATTTTATATTTTTTTTACTTAAAGTCAAAATTTTTTTTCACTTTTTATCACAATAATTATTTTTGGCTTAGATTAAAGCAAATTAAAAAGAGATTTTAACAAAAATCTCTTTTTTTAACAATGTAATGTTCTAGTTTTTTAGACATATTTTTCTATACATCTAAATTTTTTACATCTTTTGCTCTTGATTGGATAAATCTTCTTCTTGGAGCAACTTCATCTCACATAAGTATTTTAAATATTTCATCTGCTTGTTCAGCATCATCAATACTTACCTTGTACATCTTTCTAGTTGTTGGATCCATAGTTGTTTCCCAAAGTTGTTCTGGGTTCATTTCTCATAGACCTTTATATCTTTGAATATTTTCTCAATTTATATCTTCAGCATCAATTATAGCTTGTTTTTCTTCTTCAGTAAAAACATACCAAGATTTTTTTCATTTCGTAAGTTTATATAATGGTGGTTGAGCAATATATAAATATCCTTCTTTTATAAGATCTTTTAAATATCTAAAAAAGAAAGTCAAAAGAAGTGTTCTAATATGTGCACCATCAACATCGGCATCCGTCATTATAATAATTCTATGATATCTAAGTTTTGAAACATCAAATGTTTCTCAAATAGAAGTTCATAATGCAATTATCATATTTTTAATTTCTTGATTTGCAAAAATCTTATCAATTCTAGCTTGTTCAGTATTTAGAATCTTACCTTTTAATGGTAAAATTGCTTGATGCTCTCTATCTCTACCTTGTTTTGCAGAACCTCAGGCAGAATCTCCCTCTACTATATATAGTTCAGATTTTTGTGGATCTTTACTAGAACAATCTGATAGTTTACCTGGAAGAGTCATACCTTCTAATGCACCTTTTCTTATAACAGTATCTCTTGCAGCTCTAGCAGCAAGTCTAGCTTTTGCAGCTAAAAATACTTTTTCTATTATTTTTTTTGCAGTAGTTGGATCTTCTTCTAAAAATTCTAAAAATTTTTCAGCAAATACACTATCAACTGCTCATCTTGCTTCTGCAGTTCATAATTTACCTTTTGTTTGTCATTCAAATTGTGGATCTACAACTTTTATTGAAATAACACAAGTAAGTCATTCTATAACATCGTCATTAGTTAGATTTTGATCTTTTTCCTTTAATATAGCTTTATCTCTAGCATATTTATTTATAGTTCTTGTAAGAGCCATTCTAAATCATGTAAGATGAGTTCAACCTTCTGGAGTATGTATATTGTTTACAAATGAAATTATATTGTTTGAAAATTCTTTATTATATTGCATAGAAACTTCTACTAATATATCTTTGTTTTCTTTTTCAACATAAAATACTTCTCAAATTGTATCTTCTTTTTTATTTAAAAAATTTACATATGATTTAATACCTCATTCAAAATAGTATTTATATCTTTCTCCATTTCTCTCGTCATTTAAATAAAGAGTGATTCATTTTGTAAGATATGCTTGTTGTCTTAATCTATTTTTTATAGTTTTGTAATCAAATTCTGTAGAAATTTTGAAAATACTAGCATCTGGATAAAATCTAATAATAGTTCAAGTATGGTCAGTTTTTCAAACAACTTGTATATCTCAATCAGAAACTCAAGTAGAAAATGATTGATAATGAACTTTTCAATCTCTATGAACCCATGCTTCTAATTTAGTAGAAAGTGCATTTACAACAGAAGATCAAACACCATGTAATCAACCAGAAACCTTATAACCGCCTCAACCAAATTTTCAACCAGCATGTAGCACTGTCAAAATAGTTTCAAGAGTTGATTTTCAAGTTTGATGATGTTTTTCAACAGGAATTCATCTACCATTATCTTCTACAGTACAAGATCAATCAGCTCAAAGTGTAACTTTAATTGTATCACAATGACCTGCCATAGCTTCATCTATAGAGTTATCTACTATCTCCCAAACTAAGTGATGTAATCATCTTTCATCAGTTGAACCAATATACATTCAAGGTCTTTTTCTAACTGGTTCTAATCATTCTAGAACTTGTATACTCGAAGCTCAGTAATTATCTTCTGCCATTTTTATACTATTTAATATATAAATTATACAATGAAATATATTTATAAATGAGTATAAATCAAGTTTAGTCTATTTATAGACAAGAGATTTTTTAAAATGTCTAAAAACTCAATTTTTTAAACAAAAAACACTAAATTTTAAAAATTTAGTGTTTTTTAGTACTTACTCTAGATACCTAATATATAGAAAAATTCGTTTAAAGCGAAATTTTTAGGCTTATATTTTATTTTTTATAAAAATTTAATATTTTCTCAAACATTTTTTTCTTTATTATTATAAATAAATTCTGTTTTCAATTCTCAATATTCATAAATACTTATATCAACTGTTTCTTTATCTTTATCAAAATTACTTAATCAAATTCAATATTTATATTGAAAATTTAAATTACTAGATGTAAATCATTTTAACTTTAAAATATCTTTTGAGTCTAGTTTTCACTTTTTTATTTCAAATACACATATATTATTTAAATTACTTCATCTTTTATGAATAATAATGTCTGGTCTAATTTGTGAATTTTGTAAATTTTTATATTTTATAATAATATTATTATCTTTAATTTCTCATATTGAGATAATTTTTTCTTTTTTTGTATAAAATAAATATAAGTTTCACTCTTGATAAAATTTCAAAATATCTTCATCTAATTCTTCTCAATCTTTAAAAATCAATTTATACTTTTTAAAATTATCAGTTTTAGAAGTTTTTTTAATAAATTTTTTTATGTCTATATTTCAAGTAGAATCTCAAATTTTATTATATTCACAATCAAATGAAACATTGTTATTATTTTTATTATTACATTTAAAATAATATTCTAAATAATAAGCTATTCTATGTGAAATTGCTTGTTCGTGAAATCAATTTCAATCTAATAAAATATTATCATTAACAAAAAAACTCTCTAATGAATTTAATATTGTAGAATTTAATATTTCATCTTTTTCAATTAATTTTAACATTTTTAGCAAATTAATTATTATCTAATTTAATGTAAATATTAATAAGTTCATTTTTAGCAATAATTATAGATAAAATATAATTTTTGACATATAATGACATTATTGGATTTATGGAAAATCATCATAAATCTCATTTTTCAAATAAATCTAAAACTTCTTCTGAAGTAAAATCTGAATTATCTTCATTAAATTTTCAAAGACTTTCTGTATAAAATTTAAATCTTTCTAATATTTGCTTTTTTCAAAATCACCCAAGTTCATATGAATATTTTTTTTGAAAAAATAAATCTATATCTTTTATTATTATTTCACAGTCTTTCTGCATAACTCACTTATTCCTAACAGTATAAAATATATCCAATAATATAAACCGCTTAAAAATGATTATTTCTCTTTTAGTATATTTTGAATTATTTCAATAAATATTCATTTTTTTTATAAGTTCAATATCTAATTGAGAAAGTGGTCAAAAAATACTTTTATTTGAAACTAATTCTAAAAGAACTCATTTTGGCTGTTTATTAATATAACTAAAAAACAGAAATATAATTATTCATATTAATATAATTCACATATATTTCATTAAATTTAAAATATAACTTTTATAAGTTTAATATTAATAAATTAAATTACAAATTTTTAAATATTATTTTGAATACTTAATTACAATTATATAATATAACAAAATATAAATCTTACAGAATTAAATATGACAGAAGATAATAAATCAATAATAGTTATTCCAGATAACAAACTTGAAAAAGTTTGAAGCATAATAAAAATAACTAATAAGTTACTTAATAATTATTTTGATTGGGAAAAATGGCGGAGTGACTTAGAAAATCAAGAATGGAGATTCCAAATTGATATTCAAAATATATTTAGATGGAAAATTAAAGAATTAACTATTGAAAATATAAAAAAAATAGATTATTTATTCATAGACTTTAATAATCCTTGGGAGATTTATTCATATTGAAAAAATTTTGAAATAGAAAGTCAATATCCAAATAATTTAGATTGAATAAGTAACTTGAAAAATATAAAAAATATTTATATTAAAATATGATGAGAAATAAATGAATGAGAAGAAGAAAATGCAAAAAATTATAAGTTTAGTCTAAAATGATTATTATATTTTAATAATATTGAATGAATTAGCTTAGAAGATTTTAATAATTCATTCATAGATTATGAAATAATTTACTCTTTATATAATTTAAAAAGCTTAGTTATATCTAATTTTTATTTGGATTTATCTATGCTTAGAAAACTTAATAATTTAAAAAGTATTACTATAAACAATAATATACAATATACAGATAATTTAAGATGATTAATAAATAATGAAAATATAAAAGAATTAATTATAAATAACTGAATTATTAATAATGAAACAATATTAAATATATCTTCATGCATAAATTTAGAAAAAATAATATTTGATTTTGTTGAAATAGATAAAAATGATATGATTTTAGATTTTATGCCATTATCTAAATTATATAAACTAAATAAAATAATACTTAGAACAAATGATAAGATTTATTTAGATAAAAATTTTTGAAAAATAATAATGCCTAATTTAAAAAAATTATGTTTTTTATCAGATAAAGATAACGAAGAATATAATTATATAAGAATTATGTTATTTGAAAAAAAGAACCCAAATTGTAAAGTTAAAATAATAGAAGACAAATTTTATGATTGGTGATTTTATTCAAAAAGAAATAGTGAAGACCTAAATAGATTAACAACATAATATGACTGAAATAATAAAAAGATTACAAATAATATTACAATTAATATCAATTTGAGATACCGATTTAATTGAAACACAAATTTATAAAGTAGATAATTCAAATGATGAAGAAATCAAAAAAATAATAAGTTTTTTAAAGAAAACCAATTATCTAGAAGTTGAAAAACTTATAAACAACTATTTATCAAAAAATGGTTGAATTATTTTGTTTGAAGATAATGAAATTTTAAATATTAAAGAAGAAATTTTAAAATTAGAAACAGAGATAACAAATTTAGAGACAAGTAAAATAGAAATGGAGAAAATTATTAATAATTTTGAAATTAGACATAATAAGGAATTATGAAATATAATAATAAAAATACTTAAACTTAGAGAAGATAAGTATAAAAAAATAAATACTGAAAATCAAAGTGATGAAAATTTTAATATATATGAAGAAGCTAAAAAGGATTATGAAGAATATAAATGAAATTATGAAAAAATAAAAGATGAAAAAACATTTATTTTGAATGAGGATGAAAAAAATAAAATCAAGACAAATTTTAGAAAAGCATGTCATTTATGTCATCCTGATAAATTTAAAGATGAAGAAAAAGAGTCTGCTCAAAAAATATTTATTGATTTAAAAAATGCATATGAGGATAATGATATTAAAAAAGTTAATGAAATTTATGAGTCATTGCTAAACTGAAAATTAGATAAAAATAATAAACAAGAAAATAATATAAAAAAAGAAGAATTAATTATTAAATTAAATAGCTTAAGAGATAAAAAACAAGAATTACTAACTGAGATTATTAAAATTGAAATATCTGATACTTACAAAGAAATAATAAGCATTAATGATTTTGATAAATATTTTGAAAAACAAAAAAAGTTATTAGAAAAAGAATTAAAAAAATTGAAATAATAAAAATTATAAAGACACTAAAATTTAAAATTTTAGTGTCTTTATTTTCTCAAACATTTTTTGTTCACAAAACTTTGATGCAAGTTTTATATCCCAATCATTTAATGCTTTTCTTAAATTAGTAGATGAGATAGGATATTCTTTTCAATTATAATTTATAAAAGAATTACTTCTTGAATTTTCTATATAATTAAATTTAAAATTATTAAAATGATTTTCGTATTTTTTTATAGTATTATAAGCACTATCATTTTTAAAATCTCATCAATAAAGATTTATATCCTTGATCTTATTTCAATTTTCAAAAATAATTCTATAAATACTATATATCCAAACCAAATCACTTCTATCATCTCTAAGTTCAATAATTTGTAATTTTAAATTATCACTATATTTTTCAAGCAATAGCTCTTTTATTTCTTCATAACTTAAAGGATTTTGTTCATCAATTAAATTTTTACTTCAAATAAGAACAATAACTCTATCATTTTCTACTAATGCTTTATCAATAATAGATAAATGTCATAAATGTGGTGGATTTAATCTACCTATAAATAATCAAAGTGTCATATTAATAATATTAAACATTACCTTTTCAAGCAGCTTCTAATTTAGCTTGTTGATCAGCAACAGCACATGCATCAATTATAGCTCATAATTTTCACATCATAATTTGTGGTAATCATGAAAAATTTTGACCAATTCTATGATCTGTAACTCTATCTTGAGGAAAATTATATGTTCTGATTTTTTCACTTCTATCTCAAGAACCTACTTGAGCAAGCCTTGCTTCTCAAAGTTCTTTTTGTCTTTTTTCTTCTTCAAAAGTAAATAATTTACTTCTTAGAATATTCCGAGCTTTTTCTCTGTTTTTATGTTGAGATCTACCATCTTGACAAAAAACCATAATACCAGTTGGAATATGTTTTAATTGTACTGCAGAATCTGTTTTGTTTACATGTTGTCAACCAGCTCAACTTGATCTAGTAAAGTTCATTTCAACATCTTCATCTTTTAAATCTATATCAACATCATCTACTTCTGGCATGATTGCAACAGTTATTGTAGAAGTATGAACTCTTCATTTACTTTCAGTTTCGGGAATTCTTTGAACTCTATGAACTCATGATTCGTATTTAAATCTAGAATATGCTCATGCTCATTTTATTTCAAACATAACTTCTTTTACTCATCCAGTTTCATTTTCTGATTGTTCAGAAACTTCAACTGTAAATCATTCTCATTCAGCAAAAAGTATGTATGATTTTGATAATTCTGATGCAAAAAGAGATGCTTCATCTCATCATGCTCAAGCTCTAACTTCTACTATAATATTTCTATCATCATTTGGATCTTTTGGTAAAAGTGATATTTTTAATTTTTCTTCTAATATAGGAAAAGCATTTTCAGCATTAAATATTTCTTCCTTTATCATATCTCTCATTTCTTCATCTTTTTCAGTATAAAGCATAGCTTTATTTTCTTCAAGAGCTTCATAAAGAACTTTGTATTCTTTATAAATATTTACAGCTTCATCGATAGATTTTTTTCTACCAGCTACTTCTCTCATCTTTTTTTGATCTTTAAAAATTTCAGGGTCAGACATTTTTTTCTCTAACTCTTCGTATTCTAAAACTAAATTGTCTAAATTAAACTTCATAAAATGATTGTTGTTATCTTCTAAATTTTTGCGAATTATAAGAAAAAATGATGAAATTGCAAGGAGTTAAATTAAATAAAAATTCTACTTTTAAAAGTAGAATTTTTATTTAATTATTATTTTTACATTATATTAACTTCTAAGTGCATCAACAGGATCTAGTTTACTAGCTTTGAAAGCTGGATAATATCAGAAAAATATTCATACAAATATAGCAAAGAAAAATGCAAGTATATCTCAATATAAACTAGAAATCACATCTATAATATCAAAATATGTTATTATAGGAATAATTCATTCTCATAATATTATTCATAAAAATCAACCTGATAAACTAAGTATAATTGATTCAAATAAAAATATATTTAATATATCACTTGTTTTTATTCATATGGATCTTAAAATTCATATTTCTTTCGTTCTCTCAGCAACTCAAGCAAACATTACATTCATTATTCATATACCCGAAACTACTAAAACTATTATAGCAACTCAAGTCAAAAGTAGTGTCATAGTACTTGATGATTCTTTTGCTGCTACAACCTTAGATCATTGATCAACTGCCCTAAAATCATCTGTATCAGAAGCTTTTAATTTATGATTTTCTCTCAAAATATCAATTAATTCTGAAATGGCTAAATTAATACTATCTATATCAATTGCAAGCATTACAAGTCTAGGAGTAGTAGAATTTCATACTATTTGTTTTGTAGTTTCATAAGGTAAGAAAACAGTGTCATCATAAGTTATTGGACCTAGAGAAGTTCAAGATTTACCAAAAACTCAAATTATTTCTACTTTTTTCTTTCAAATATTTATAGTTTTTCAAATTATATCTTTTGTAGTTCAAAAAAAATCTAATGCTGCTCAATTTCAAATAACAGCATATTTAGATTTCTCAGTTAATTCAATATCTTCAAAATATCTTCAATCTTCTATTTTTAAACTAGATATATCTAAAAAATCTTGTCCTACTCAAAGTATTCATTCTGATAATGAATTAGAAGAATCAGAAATTATCATTTTTGCTTGTAAAACCGCAGTTGCTTTTTCTATATATTTAGCCTTTTCTTTTATAGTTAATATATCATCCTCACTTAATTTTGAACTTGATCACTGAGTTGAAACTGGATTTACCATTATAGAGGTAACTGCTAAATTTGCATATTGATCTTCTATTGCTTTTTGAGCACCAAGTCATATAGCTATAACAAGTATAATTGTAGCTACTCAAATTATAATTCATAGTGAACTTAAAAAACTTCTTAATTTATTATTGTACAGTGATTTAATTGCTATTTTTAAAACTTCAAACATATTGATATTTTTTATGATTTATTCTTCTTTTAATTTATAATCACAGTCTGTTACTTTTCCATCTTTTAAAAAAATAACTCTATCTGAATATTTTGCTACCAAAGGAGTATGAGTAACCATAATTATTGTTTTTCATTTTTTTTTCAAACCAATCATTAAGTCCATTATTTCAACTGCTGTAATAGAATCTAGAGCTCAAGTTGGTTCATCTGCCAAAATTATTTCTGGATCATTCATAAGACTTCTTGCTATAGAAACTCTTTGTTGTTGTCAACCTGACAATTCTCAAGGATAACTATGTAATTTATTTCCAAGTCATACTTGTATAAGTAAATCAGTTGCTATTTTAATTTTATCTGAACTTGTTTTATCTAAATAAAGTCATGGTAAAAGTACATTTTCTAATGCTGTAAGTTTAGAAATCAAATAAAATTGTTGAAATATAAAACCTATCTTTCTATTCCTGATAAAAGATAAAATATCATCATTTGTAAAAATAGATACATCTTCTCATTCAAAAAAATAATTTCACCCAGTAGAATGATGTAGAAATCATATAATATTTAACAAAGTAGATTTTCAACTTCAACTTTCTCACATAAGAGTAACAAATTCTCATTTTTTTATTTTTAAATCTACTCACTTAAGTACAGGTATTTCTACTCAATTAGTAAGATAATAAGATTTATGTATGTCATTTATTTTAATTATAAATTCTTGCATATTATTTTTTAGTTTAATATTTTACTTTTTCTCATTTTTCAAGTCATGAAATAACTTCTACATTTTTTCAATCAGTAAATCAAGTTATAACATTACGAACTTCTCAATTTTCTAAAATTACAGATGGTTTTCAAGAAATATTTTTCACAGCTTGTACTGGAATAATTAAAACATTTTTAACTTCTTTTGTTATAAATTGTATTGTTGCAGTCATTCAATCTTTTATTCTAGAATCAGTATTTGAAAACAATATTTCAACTCTATAAGAAACTATTCAATTTGTATCAATATTGGCTTTATCTTCAATATATATAACTGAACCTGTAAAAATAAGAGAATCAATAGCATCAAATTCAATTGAAACTTCTTGTCAATTTTTTACTTTTACTATATCTCACTCTTCAACATAAGCATCTACATAAAAATTATTATCATTTATTATAGTTACAAATGTATCTTTCAAAGAACTAGTATTTTCTTTTATTTTTCAATTAATTTTAGCTATTTTTCAATCTATTGGAGAATACAATATACTATCTTGTTTTTTCTTTTTTGCTTCATCTAAACTTTTTTGAGCTTGCAAAATAGCCATATAAAAAGGTTCCAAATCAAGATTATCTGAATATTTTTTATTATCTAAACTTGCTTTTGAAATATCTACTTGTGACTTAGATAAAGCTATAGAATTTGATTTTTTTAATTCTAAATTTTTAATATCTAAAATTAAAGCGTTTATTTTTTCATTTGAATTATCAATATTTATTTCATTTTGTAATTTAACTTTTTCCAAAGATGAAACTAAAATATTTAATTTTCAAGAAGAAGTTAATATAGCTTTTTCTGCCGAATCAATTTTAAAATCCATCGAACTTTTTGTTTCCTCAACATTTTGAAGAAGAATCATATAATTTGCTAAATCATTTTTTGAACTTTGTAAATAATTTTCAAAATTTGAAATATTTGAATCTATTGTAGTTTGAGGAAAATTTGAACTAGAAATAGAATTTTTTAAAACATCAACTGTATAAGATAAAGTTTTGTTTACTCAACTAGAAATATCTCTAAGTTTATAAGCATAATCAGAAATAACATCATAATTTATTTCTTCTGAAAAATTTGTATTATTTTTATATTCTTGCCAAGAAGTGTAAAATTCATCAAATAAAGATTTTGTTTCTCTATAATAATTTTCTGCACTTACTTTTAATGAAGTATTTTTTGCTCATAAATATATTTCATAAGAATCATTTAAATGTTTATTGGAGTCACTAATTCATAATAATACATCCAAATTATACAAATATTTTTCTATATTTGCTATCAATTGTCAATTTTCCATGATCAATTTATTTGTAGTATTTTTATATTTTTCTATTTCTTGTTTAGTTGTAAGATCTAAATTAGAAATAGAATTTTCATAATCTATTTTAGCATTATCTAAATTATTTTGAGCTCATATTTCATCTATTTCAGATTGTTTTTTAGTATTTTCTAAAGATTTTTTTGCTAATTCTAAATTATAATTTGCTTCTTCCAAAGATGAATCAATTTCATTAATAGTAACATCCATAGATATTGAATCTTTATCTAATTGTTTTTGTGAAATATCAATTTCAGTATCTGAAACTCATCTTTTTTTTATTTCATAATTCACTTTTGATAAATCAAGTGAAATTTGAGCTCTATCGACTGCTAAATCCAAATAATCAGAATCTAAATCAGCAATTTTATCTCATGCTTTTACATTATCACCTTCTGAAACAAAAATTTGATTTATGATTCATTCATTAGCAAAATCTAAATTTAATTCATCTTTTAAAAGTGCTTTTCCATCAGCTTCGATAAAAGTTTTTATATCTCATTTACTAACTGATGATATTTTTGTTTCTATTTTTGTTTCTACTTTAGTTTCACCAAAAAAATATATATATCAAAAATATCACAAAATAAAAATTATTATAAAAATCACTATTCTTTTAATAATAATTTTTCTAGAATTAGATTTTATATCATCTACTAAAGACATAAATATAAATATTAAATTTTAAAATTATTGAACAAAAGATACTTTAACAAAATCAGCAATTTTTTTATCAGTTATATCCATATTTAACCAAATAGATAAATATCCACCAACTTTTAAATCAGCTAAACTAGCTTCAACATTAGGAGCATCTGCTCATTGAGCAGTTTTTTTAGTCATTGCAATTCAAACTGGAACTGTTATTTTAACTTCTCATAAAATAGCTGAATTTATTTCTTCTTTTAAAGATGTTCTTTCTGCATCATCTAAAGAAGCCATATATTTTTTCTTTTCTTCAGTAGTCATATTAAAAGTAGGATCTTTTGAAGTATCAACTTGTGAAAGAGTAATTTCATTTCATTCCATAGAAATTATTTTTCAATAAATATCCATTTTTCTATCTGGTTGATTAGAAGTTGTTACAATTGTAGAATCTAGTGAACTAGTATTTGTAGTAGTATCAGATGAACAAGAAGTAATTACTAAAGTAGCTAAAATAAATAAAAAATATATTTTTTTCATAAGAAATAAATTATAAAATAAAGACATATTATTACAATAATATGTCTTTATTTTATAATTCAAGTTTAAGTTTAGTTTAAAAATACTTACAAATTATATTTTAATTTATCAAGTGGAATTTCTCTTCCAGCAATAATAATTTTTGGAGCGATTTGCTCTCCATCATTTCATTCAAAAAATGATGAATTATCTATACCTTTTTCCTTAATTATTGCATCTAATTCTTTTTCAAGAGTTTTGATTAAGCCAATTTTATCCATAACATCATATACTCTTGCAATTGCTTCAAGATTTGAAAAATCAGTCATTCTAACTATTTGTTCAAGTCTTGCTCAAGTTGCTTTAAATATATATCAATCCATATATTCTAAATTGAATCTTTTTGGTTCGTCATCTGTTTCTTCTTTTAAGTTAAATATTTTTATTTCTTTAACTTCTCCTTCAGTTTCTTTATTTAATTTTTCTTTTGAATAATTATCTATTAAGAAATCTTTTAAAGTTTCTATTCCTTCACCAGTTGCAGCTGAAATTACAAATACTTTTTTATCAAATTTCTTTTTAAATTCATCTACTATAAAGCTCTTCATTTCACTATCAAGTAAATCAGCTTTTGAAAAAACTATTATTTCTTCTTTTGTAGTTAATACTTCAGAAAAATATTCTAATTCTTTTCTTATATCAGAATAATCAGAAAAAACTTGATCCATTCTATACATATCAAGTAAATGTAAAACTACACCTGTTCTTTCAATATGTTTTAAGAACTCAATTCATAATCATTTTCATTCACTAGCTCATGGAATCAATCATGGAACATCTTCTATTACAAGAGATTTACCTTTATGATCTAAAACTCATAAATTTGGAGTTAAAGTTGTAAATGGATAATCTCAAATTTTTGCTTTTACATTTGTAATTTTTGATATAAGTGTTGATTTTCAAGCACTAGGAATACCTACAATTCAGATATCAGCAACAAGTTTTAATTCTAAATGTAAATCTCTTTCTTCAAAAACATCTCACATTTCAGCAAAAGCTGGTGCTTGTCTAGTACTAGAACAAAAATGCGCATTACCAAATCATCCTCTACCACCTCTAGCGATTAAAAGTTTAGTATTTTCTTCGCTTAAATCTGCTATTATTTCTTCAGTATTTGCATCTTTAACTATAGTTCAAACTGGAACTTTTAAATACAAATCAACCGCATTTGCTCAATGCATAGTATTAGTTCCTCAAGCTTCTCAATATTCTGCTTTTAAAACTTTTTTATGTCTATATTCTGAAAGAGTATTTAAATTAACATCTGTAATTAAATAAACATCTCATCATTTTCAACCATCTCATCCCCAAGGACCTCATTTTGGAATATATTTTTCCCTTCTCCAAGAAACTATTCAGTCTCATCCTTTTCAAGATATAACCTTAATTTTTACTTCATCGATAAACATTTTTGATAAGTTAGATAATATTTTTTAAAACAAATTTAAACTTTTTTAACAATTATAAAAACACTTAAATCTATTTTAAAAGAATTTTATTATTTTACAATTTAAAAAGGTTTCGAAAACATAAATTTAATCGAAACCTTTTTTTGCTTTTAAAAATGGTGTCAATGAGTGGAATTGAACCACCGACCTCGGGGTTATGAATCCCGCGCTCTAACCAACTGAGCTACACTGACAAATTAAAATTGCAGTTAGATTTATATTTAGAATAGCAAAAAAGTCAAATTTTTTTGACATATTTATATATTTAAATAAAATAAAGCCACTTTTTGAAAAAAAAGTAATTTTTTTATATCCTTCCAGTTTTAAATAATTGGATTTAATCCATAGGAATAACATGGCAAAATACGAATTAATGCTAATTATAAACCCTACAATTTCTGAACAAGACAGAAATGAATCAGTTAGTGGTTTAAAAGCTTTGTTTGCAAAAAATGAAGTAACTATCTCAAAAGAAGACGTTTGGGGAGACAAAAAACTAGCTTATAAAATAAATAAACTAGATAGAGGTTTCTACATATTATTTGATTTAGAAATGAACGGTAAATTAATAAAAGATCTATCAAAAACTATAAACTTAGATAAAAACATATTTAGATATATGTTTACTAGAGTTGATGCTTAATTAAAATTTCATTATTTATACTTTTAAAATACAAAAGAAGATGAGAACAGTTAATAAAGTTATACTTATTGGTAATATAACTAGAGACCCTGCTATAAAAAATACTGAAGCGAATAAAAAAGTAGCTCTATTTACTATTGCAACTAATAGATATTATAAAACTGCTAATTGAGAGAATAAATCTGAGAGTGAATTTCATAATTGTGTAGTTTGGGGAACATTAGCTGAAAGATGCGAAAAATTTCTAACTAAAGGTAAATTAGTTTACGCTGAAGGAAGATTAAAAACTAGAGTTATTGAAAAAGACGATTGAACAAAAATGTATAAAACTGAAGTTGTTGTTGCAAATATAATTTTCTTAAATAAAAAATCTGACTTCGAAGAAGCTGGAATTGTTGATGAAATAGATATTGAAGACGATGACAAATTTTAATCAAAGGATTAAAAAAATAAATTATCAAATCATTAAAAGATTTGGTTACAACCGAAATTTATTATTAAATAAAAAAATATGACTAAAACAATTTGTCCACTTGATGGATTAAATATTGATTACAAAAATGTTGAATTATTAAAAAAATATATTACTAAATTTGGTAAAATTACTCCTAGATATTATTCTGGTGTAAGTTTAAAAAATCAAAAAAAATTAGCAAATGCAGTTAAAAAAGCAAGAATTATGGCTTTATTACCATTTGTTAAATCTTTTGATCCAAATTACGAAGGGTAATTAAATTTAAAAAAACACTTTAGTTTAAAACTAAAGTGTTTTTTTAGTCAAATATATTTTTAAAAAACTTTACTTTTTATATTTTATTTATATACTCTCTTTCGTAAAATTAAGTTCAGTTTACAAAAACTGGACTTAATTTGTTATTTTAATATTAAAACATATTTTTTATGTCATTTAGAAATATTGCTATTATTGCCCATGTTGACCACGGTAAAACTACATTAGTAGACGAATTACTTAAAGCTGATGATAATTTTGATACTAGAGTTGGTATTGACGTTTGTGTTATGGACTCAAATGCTCAAGAAAAAGAAAGAGGTATTACTATTTATTCAAAAAATACTGGTATTACTTATAAAGGTAATAAAATTAACATAGTTGATACTCCAGGGCATGCTGATTTCGGTTCAGAAGTAGAAAGAGTACTTAGAACTGTTGATAGTGTTTGTCTTGTTGTTGATGCTTATGAAGGTCCTATGCCTCAAACTAAATTCGTATTAAAAAAATCGTTAGAATTAGGTTTACATCCAGTTGTTGTTATAAACAAAATGGATAAACCATCTGCTAGAGCTGAATGGGTTATAGATCAATTATTTGATTTATTTGTACAATTAGGTGCAACTGATGAACAATTAGAACACTTACATGAACCAATTTATGCAATTGCTAGAGAAGGTTTAGCTTGGACTGATGAACATCCAGAGAAAAAAGACATAACTCCTCTACTTGATTTCGTAATGAGTAAAATTCCTGAAGCTCCTAACAATATTGATGCTCCATTTAAAATGCAAATTGCTAACTTAGGTTATGACAGTTTCTTAGGAAGACTTGGTATTGGTAGAATTTATGAATGAAAAGTAAAAGTTGGTCAAGATGTTTTTGTAACTTCTAATGAATGAGTTGAAAGAAAAGGTAAAATAACTGAAATTCTTACAAATCAATGATTAGTAAAATTAAAAACTAAAGAAGCAATTGCTTGAGATATAGTTACTATTGCTTGAATATCTGACGTATTTGTTGGTGAAACTATATCTGGTGTTGCTTGAGCAACTCAAATGCCAGCTATACATATAGATGAACCTACTTTAAAAATGGAATTTTTAGTAAATAATTCTCCATTTGCTGGTAGAGAAGGTAAATTTGTAACTTCTAGACAAATAAGAGATAGACTTGAAAAAGAACTTGAAACAAATGTATGAT
>JAQUZB010000007.1 GCA_028691535.1 Candidatus Altimarinota bacterium
AAAATTACTATATAATATATAGCATATATTATTAATATAAAAAATATTATGAATTTTTATGATTTAGAAGCTGAGTTACCAAGTGGTAAAAAAGTAAAACTAGAAGAGTATAAAGGTAAAGTTATAATAATCGCTAATACTGCAAGTAAATGTTGATTAACTTATCAATACGCTTGATTAGAAGAGCTTTATAAAAAATATAGTGATAAATGATTAGTAGTGCTTTGATTTCCTTGTAATCAATTTGCTAATCAAGAACCAGGAACTGATGATGAAATAAAACAAAATTGTTTAATTAATTATTGAGTAACATTTCCAGTTTTTAAGAAAATAGATGTAAATTGAGAAAATACTCATGAGATTTTTAAATATTTAAAAGAAAATACTTTTAGTTTATTTTGAAAAAAAATTAAATGGAATTTTACTAAATTTGTTGTTTCAAAAGATTGAAAAATTATAAAAAGATTTGCACCAGTAACAAAACCTGAAAAATTAGAAAATATAATAGAAAAATTTTTATAAAAATAAACTCCAAAAACTTGGAGTTTATTTGTTTTCATTTATAATATAAAAAATATAACATAAAAAAGTAATAGTGAAAAAAATACTTATAGTTTGTGCATTATCAGCTGAGTTAAATAGTGTAAAAGAAACTGTAAAAAATTTAAAAATTAGAGACTTAAAAATAAATTATTTTACGACAGGTATTTGAAATTATAATACCATTTTAAATCTGACTAGATTTTTAGAAAATAACTCTTTTGATCTTGTAATAAATATCGGAGTTTGTGGTTATAAAACTGAAAAAATAGATGCTTTTCAAGTTGCTAGAATTTATAATTTATCAAATTCTAAAGAAGTAATTGTTCCAAATTTAATAGATTTTTTAAGTTTAGAAAGTATTGCATGTAGTGAAAAAATAGTAACTGATAATAATATTTTAAAAGAAGAAAATTTTGTAGATATGGAAAGTTATGGTTTTGAGATGGTTTGTGATAGTTTTAAAATCCCAAGAATCTTATTAAAAATCCCTGTTGATAAGATATGAAGTGAAACCAAAAACTTTGATTTTGAAAAAGCTAAGTTGTATTTATCTAAAAACATAGATTATAAAACAATGCTTGAAAAAATAAGTATTTATTTAGAAAAACAAGAAGACAAAATAGACTTTGAGAAATACTTTAAAGATTTCAATCTTACTTTTAGTGAAAAAGAAATTTTAAAGAAACTTTATTTTAGATATAAATCTCTTGTTTGAAGTGATTTTGATATTTATTTTGAAGAAAATAGATATTTAAATAAAAAAGTATTTTTGAAAGGATTAGAAGAATTTTTAGAATTATATTTAATAAAATAAAATGATTATCTACATAGAAAAACAAGCTTTAGAGTATGAGCAAACAAAAAAAATAATAGAAAGATTTAAAAACTCTACTATTATTTATATTGATAATTATAAAAATATTTTTGATAAAGATTATACTAATCTAGATTCAAAAAAGGCTTTAATAATAGCAAAACTTAACTCAAATGCAGTTTCAGAAGCTCCAGCTTGATATGGTCATACAAAAAGTGCATATTTTTTTAAGACAAGTTTGAATTGTATTTTTGATTGTGATTATTGTTATCTTAAATGAGCTTTCAAAAATGAAAATATGGTTGTTTTTGTAAATTATGATGATATAAAAAATGAGATATTTCATAAAATTTCTACTCTATGAGAATGAGAACATTGGTTTTATAGTTCTGATTATAGTGATATTTTGTGAATGAATTCTCTTTCAGATTTTTCAAATGAATTTATTGAATTTTTTGAACAATTTGAAGATGTTAAAATGGAAATAAGAACAAAAAGTTCAAATATAACTTCACTTTTAAATTTATGATTTATACCAAAAAATACTGAAATTGCATTTTCACTTAATCCACAAATTCTTATAGATAAATATGAAAAATGAACTTCTAGTTTGGATTCAAGAATCGAAGCAATAAATAAATTATTATCACTTTGATTTAAAGTTTGAATTAGATTTCTACCACTTTTGCCAGTAAAAAACTATGAAGAAATATACAGTGAATTTGCAAAATACGTAAATTCAAAGATAAAAATGTGTGATATAAATTCAACTTTTGCTTCTGGTCTTTTGTATACAAAAAAAGATTACAATAAAATACTTTCAAAATACAAAGATTTAGATATATTGCATATGTTGGAATTGGATAATGATTGATTTTATAGAGAATCAAAAAAAGTTAGAGATACTTTTTATACTATGTTTAAAAAGCTTGATAATAAATGTATACTTTGTTTAGAATACTAAAATGAAAAAAAATATTCTCATTACCTGAACTTCAAAATGAATTTGAAATTATGTAGCTAAAAACTTAAATGATGATTTCAATATTTTTGGTATTTCAAGAACAAAAAGTGAATTAGATTTACAGAGAGAAATTAACATTGATTTAACAAAATTTGAACTTTTTGACAATTTAGTTAAAAATTTTGAACAAACAGAAATTAAGTTTGATGCTATTATACTAAATGCTTGAATTTGATATTTTGGTAGATTTTCTTCATGAACGGATAAAGAGTATTTAAATATCATAAATTTAAATCTAACTTCAAATATATTATTTTTAAAAAAAATTGAAAAATTTTTAAATCCAAAAGCAAAAATTATATTTATTTGAAGTATAATAGGGAAGAAATTTATGAAGTACTGAGCTGTTTATCAAGCTAGTAAATTTGGTTTAAGATGATTTGCAGGAGCATTAAAAAACGAACTTAAATGAATTTGAGTACATATAATAAATCCAAAAATAGTTGATACAACTTTTCATGATGAAGCAAAAATAGAACTAAATTTTTGAGAGAATAAATATACATCAAAAGATGAAATCTTGGCTTGTATAAATGAAATATTAAATTGAAATGAAAAAAGATTTGAAATAGATTTATAAAAACTAAAATAATGAAAAATAAAAAAATAATGAAAATAATTGAAAAAATGAAAAATAATAAATTTTATTTATTATTTTTAGACCTCATTAAAAAAAATAAAAAATTAGCTAAATGAATAATTGTTTTTTTAGTTTTGATTTTTATTTATTCTTTGCTTACTATACATGCAAAAAAGATAGAAATGACTTCTACTTTTCCTGGAATTGCAATTCATATTCAAGATTTGGTATGACATGTTGAAACTGATTTAACTTTTGAAGAAGTTAATATAAAAAATAAAAATGGAGAACTTATAAATGGTTTATATTTATGAACCTGAACTTGAAAAACTGTTTATTATTTTCATGGAAATGGCTGACCAAATTCTTATTTTTATAGTGAAATTAAGTATATTCATGAACTAGGTTACAATGTAATGATGTATGATTATCCTGGTTATTGAAAAAGTGAATGATTACCATATAAAGAAAATGTTGATGAATCATCTAAAGCTTTTTTTGAATATTTACAAAAAGAAAAAGGTATAAAAAATACTGATTTAATTGTTTGGTGATATAGTGTCTGAACTGCTGTTGCAACTGATTTTGCTTCAAAAAATGATTTTGAAAAATTAATTTTGGTTTCACCATTATCTTCTAGATACGATATGTCTAGAAAATTGTTTTGATTCGCATTACAAAAAATACTATTTTTGAAAGACTCATATGTTACTAAAAACCTTGTAAAAAAATTTAGTAAACCAGTATTAATTATTCACTGAAATATTGACAATATTGTTTCTTTTGAACAAGGGAAAAAAGTTTTTGAAAATTATGCTTGAGAAAAATCATTTATAGAAATAGATAAATTTGGACATAATTGAATTATTGATACATATTGAGAATCATTAAAATATATATTTAAATCATTTTTAAATTGAGAAAATCTAGGTTTTAAAAATAATTATTTTTTCTTAACTAGTGATGAAAAAAAGAGACTTGAAGATGAAAATATAGAAAAAGATAAGATTGAAAAGATAAAACTTTTATTATCTAATCTTGACTTAAAAGCTGATAGTTCTATACAAAAATTTGTAACTTCAAATTTGAGTTTTACAAATAAAGCTTATATTCCAGAGGATTTAGTAAATATAAGATGAGATTATATTTATGATGCAAAGTGATGAACTCAAAAGTTGAGAAAGGAAACAAAAGAAGCTCTTAATTTATTGTCAGAAGCATTTTATAAACATTTTAATAAAAAATTATCGGTTGTAAGTGCTTACAGAAGTTATGAATATCAAGTTTGAATTAAAGCATGATGATGTCCTGATAATCTGTGTGCAAAAGCTTGATTTAGTGAACACCAAAGTTGATTAGCAGTAGATTTATTTGCAGCATCAAGTGAAAGTGAATGGAAAAATAGTTATTTAAATAATTATTATAAATGGCTTTATGACAATGCTAATCTTTATTGATTTAGTAATACTTATCAAAGATGATTAAAAGTTGATTGATATGAAATTGAACCTTGGCATTGGAGATATCTTTGAGTAGATTTTGCTACTTATTTAAGAGAAAATGATTTAACTATTGCTGAATTTTATAAAAATAATTCATTTTAAACATTGATTATTTCATTTAAGCAAGTATAGTTTGTAAATAAAAATATTAATTTTAAAATACTTATGGCAAAAAAAAATAGGGTATGAGCTCCAAATAAGCAAAATACTCCAATTAAAACATGATTTCATAGAAAGAAAAATGTACATAAATGAGCTTATGTAGTTCGTGATGAATATGCAATAAAAGCACAAAAAGCAGGTTTTAGAGCTAGAAGTGTTTATAAATTATTTGAAATTCAAGAAAGATTTGATTTGATAAAACCAGATTATAGTGTGATGGATATAGGTTGTGCACCTGGAAGTTTTTTACAAGCGATTAGAAATATAGTTAGAGAAAAAACCATAATTTGAGTTGATTTAAAAGAAGTAAAACCATTTTCATATCCAAATGTAAAAACATTGGTTTGTAGTATTTTTGATTATGATGAACTTAGTAAAAAAGTAATTGATATAGTTTGAGAAGACCAATTTGATTTAATTACAAGTGATATTGCTCCAAACACAACTTGAGTTTTTGATGTTGATCAATATGCAAGTGTTGAGCTAAATATAGCAATTTGTCAGTTTAGTGATAGGTTTCTAAAAAAAGGTTGAAATATGATTTTAAAAGTTTTTAAATGAGAAGATTTCAATGATTTAGCTATGCAAGTTAGAAGTAGATTTGAAAGATTTGTAACTTACAAACCATTGGCTTGTAGAGATAGTTCTCATGAAGAATACATAATTTGTTTTAGTAAGAAAAAATAGGACCCGCAGGGTCCTATTTTTTATCATATATTTATTTCTTTTGCTATCTTATCTTCTATGTCTTTTTGAAGAGAAATTTTTTTCAAAAAATCTTTTTTTCTCTTTCTTTCTTTTAATTTTTTCTTTTCTTCTAAATATAATTTTAAGAATGGCAATATATATAAAATTAATAATATCATTATTGTAATAGATGAAGCTAAAACAATTAATTCATTTAATGAATAATTATTAAATCTTTTCATCTTATCAATAACTTCTATGAAGCTTATATATTTATATTCAAATCAAATCATAATTTAAAATTAATTTTAATCATTTTCAACTAATTCTCAAGTAACAATTAATCTATTCAAAGTAGTTCATACTGGCCAACAAGTCATTAAACTTATTTCAGATCTATTTTCATTTCTTTTTAATACTGATACATCTCAAGGCCTAATAACTTTTTTTTCTCTTATTTTATATGTAAATTTCTCTTGACCATAATAAACTATTACTTCATCACCATATACAACATTATCAAGAGTTGAAAATATATCATTATAATCTCATTTCATCCAAGGTAGGTTTGATGAGTGTCCAAATATGAAACTAACTCAATCTTCACCTGGTTTTGAACTTCCTGGGTATCTTATAATACCTTTTTCAAGTTCTTTCATAAAAATATCATTTAATTCATTTTGTCAGTCAATATTTCTATTTTCTACATCAAGTAAAGGTATATTTTTACCAATCTTAGGAATTACAACTCTGTTTGTATAAGGTGCAATTTCTATATCTAGATTTATATTTTCATTATCAAGTTCTTTTTTATATTTTTTTATACTTAATTTTTCTTCTTCTTTGTCTTCTTGTATTTTTTCACTTACTATATCAGTTATTTTAGCTGCTTCTACTGAACTAATTAATCATGAAGTTGTTTTCTCTACATCATTTTTCATGATATAACTTTTTGCTATATTCATATAAGCACTATAATTTGTAGTTACAAGTAATACTCAAAAAATAACAGAAGTAGTAGTTATATATTTTATAAGAAAAATAAAACCAGACAAAATAGAATTTTGTTTTGCTTTTGTTTTTTTTATTTCGCTAACAATTATTTCATAATTGTATTTTACTACTGATTCTTCTTTTTCAATTGAGAAGTTTATTTTTTCTACAGGATTAATTTGAGATTCTAGTTCTCATAAAATATCTTCATTATCGTACATATATTTGTTTTTATTTTTTATATTTGTTTTTATTTTTGTAATTTAATTTTACTATATTTAGAAAATTAATGCAAAAATATGATTACTTTTTAAAAGAACTTGAATTATTTATATTTTTATTTATATTAGTATTAGTTTAGATAGATTAGAACTCATAAAATATGGCAAAAAAATATGAAAAGAGTTCAGGGTGAATTGTATATCGTAAAAAATGAAATAAGGTAGAAGTGCTTCTTTTAAAATGGTTAAATGCTAAAAATCAAGAAGTATATGTTATACCAAAATGACATATAGAAGATTGAGAAGTTGCAAAAGATACAGCTGTTAGAGAAATAGCTGAAGAAGCATGATTAGATTTAAAAGATTTAGAGGTTATAAAATTTATTACGAAATTAAATTATACATTTACTGCCTGATATTTGGAAAATAATCCTGTTATAGATAAGGATGTTTATTTGTTTTTGGTAAAATACAATTGAGAAAAAGACCCTGTTGTTCAAAAAGAAGAAAGATTCGTTTGATATACTTGGTTTTCTATTGAAGAAATTTGAAAAATAAAAGTTATGTTTGATATTCAAGCAATAGTTAGTAGAAACAAAACTTTTTTTATTTAGTTAATTTGTAAATAATGGAAATTTTAAATAATTCTTGAGTTATAGAAGTAATTTCAAACTCAAAAAATAAGATACTTTTTGATACTCAAACTAATGAAGTAAGTATTGATTGATTAAATGTTTCTCATCCTTGAGAATTTGAAAAAGCTTGAATTCTTTTGGAAGCTAAAGAATATAATAATATTATTTTTTATAGTTTTACTATTGATACTAAACATTTAGTTATTATTTCAAATGATAGTTTTGAATTAAAAGAAGAAATATTATCTTTTTTCTGAGATGTAGATGTTTTAATTATAGTTTGATCAAAAGAAAGTGCTAAAATATTTGAAAATATTGAAGCTAGACTTGTTGTTCCTTATGGACCTTGAAAACAAACATTTTTAACTACACTTGGTCAACATACAGAAGAAGTTTCATCATATAAATTAAAATGAGAAATGTCAGATGATATAAGTGAATTTGTAAATTTAGAAGACTAAAAAAACTGCCGTAGGCAGTTTTTTTAGTCTTCTTTTGGAATTATAGCATCAAGAGCAGCGAAAGTTGCTTTTTTTCATGCAGGAATAAGTATACTTATTTGATCTCAAATATTTGCTTTAAAATGAGTAACTGCAGCAGTTAATAAATCATAAGTTTCTCATTCTGAGATTACTTGATATTTGTCTTTTTCTTTTACAACTAATCAAATCTTAGTTTCTCTTTCAATAGGTAATATTTGTTTGTATAACATTTTACCATTTCATTCAATTGTAAGTTTTAATTTATCTCATTGAACAAGTTTTGACTTAGAAGAATAATTTACAGGAACAGGATATTTGTTTCCATCTGCTCAAAGCATATCTGTTCAAGTAAAAACTCATTCTATAATCTTGCTATTTTCACTACTATATGAATTTAATCATTTTGTGTTTAAATCAATATTAGTTTCTAGTGTTATATTGTTTTCTTCAATAACATCTTTTAGTAATTTTTTAGCATTTTTTATAGATTTTTCAGCACTTGTTATAAAATCTACTATTGCTTGTATTGTTTTTTTATTTTCCATTTTTTGGTTTTTATTTTTTAAATCTAAGTTAATTCTAACAAATTTTTAAGTAAAAGTAAATTAATTTATCTTTACAATATTTAAAAATATATTTCTATAATGTTTGAAATTTGATTTTGAAATAATAAAGTAATTAAAAATCATACTCATAAGAATGGACCAAAGGGAACTACATTTAAAGTTTCTTTATTTTTATACCTTATTTTTTGATAAATGATTAATAAAATTGATATAATACTTCCTACGAAATAAGTAATCATCATTCAAGCAAAACTATAACTTATTCATAATAGTAATCAAATCATAACTCAAATTCTTAAATCTCAACCTCAAAGAGCTCTTCAACCTGATAAAACTATTTGTAAGAAGAAAAATATAAATATAGAAAATGCTCATATTATTCAACTTATGACTGGTAGGTCTGATAAGTTTATTAAAAATACATATTTTAGTATTACTAAACTTAGTACAATAATTGAAATTATTAAGAAATCATATATTAGTTTTAGTTCCTTTAACATAATTAAGTACAATAATCATATAATACTTAATCATAGAGGAATAGAAATTAGATTTTCTACTGCATATAACTCGCTTGTTGCTTTTATCGTAGGAACTAAGTATATATATGTTGCATTACTAACTAATCATAGAAAAGCAAGCGAAATTCAAGATAGCATTATTCATTCATGAATTTCTAGAAACAATATATCATAAAATATATATAAAATAGTTATAAATCATATAGATAACCAAAATATTAATTTTAATATTTCACTAAAAGTTCATATAAATAATAAATTTATATCTATTAAAAAATATCAAATTAACATAAAAAGTACCGCAGTTGATAATTCTAAAATAGGATATATTGGAGAAATCTTAGTTTTACAATATCTACATTTTCACAAAGTTGATAGATATGAAAATATAGGAATCAAGTCAAAATATCTAAGTGTAGTATTACATTTTGGGCAATGACTTCTTCCAGACCAAATTCACTTTTCTTCGCTTTTAAACCTATGAATTAGAACAGAAGAAAAACTTCAAAATAAAAGTCAGTAAGTAAAAAGACAAGTATAAAAAAATATCTGCATAAATAAGAGTTAATTATAATTGTAATTATTATATTTAAAAATGAGTTTTATTAAAGTTAAATATTAAAAAGTAAAGATATGAATAGTCAAGATATATATTTTGAATAATAGATATTAGATATGATATTATATATTTATATTTAGTATTTAATAAAAAATTATGGGAGAAACACCTAAAATAAATCCTTGAATTGAATCTGTAAAATCAGTTTCTGATTTATTAACAGATATTACTAAAGATAATAGATTAGATTGAAATGATTTAGAACAATTAAATCTTTTAGAATCTCAATATGAAAAAGAGAAGAATAGTATAAGTGTTGAAACAAAACAAGAATTAAAAAAGGCAATTGAATCAATGCTAAAAGATTGATATAGTATTAAAAATGAAAATGATTATAAAGCATTATGAAATATATTAAAAATTTTATGAGATTATAAATTAGCTAGTTATAATGATGTATATTCAAAAATTCCAGAAAATAATAGAAATATATTTTCTTTTGTTTTAGATTGAGATAAGTTACTTATGTATGTTAAAGAATGATATATGAATAAAATTACTGTTAATACAGATGAATTTTGATATATAGATCTTAAAACATGAACTTTTTCACAAGATACAAATATAAGTGAATTTTTTCTTTCTTTTGATGATGACATAAGTAATAATAATCAATTTAAATTTAAGTATGTAAATGAATCACCAGCCGCAGCACCAGCTACAACACCAACCGCAGCACCAGCTACAACACCAACCGCAGCACCAGCTTCAACACCAGAAGTTAAAAAATCTTCAATAGATAAAGCAAAAGATTTTTATGAAAAAGTAAAAGCTAATAAAAATGATATAATAAAAGTACAAAAATCTTTAAATATGAATAATACAGATGGTAAATTTGATAACGATACTTTTAAATCAATTATAGAGTATCAAAAAAATAATCAATTAGCTACAGATTGACAAGTATGAACTAAAACATTACAAAAAATGAAGTTAATTAATGGTACTCAAACTTATAAAGATTTTTATTGAAAAAATGAAACTATAGTAGTAGAAAATGAAGTAGCAGACACAGTCGCACCAGCAGAAAATGTAACAACATTACAACCAGACTCATCAGAAACTACAAGTTTTAATAAAGAACAATTATCAAAATGAGTAAATATTACTTCAGAAATTTGATATAATGAATTTATTAAATCAACTAAATTAGAAGGTCAACCAACATATGATGAATTAAAAAATCAAATAGAAAAATATGATAGTAGTAAATCATTATCTATGTCATTTGAAGATTGAAGAATAAATGTTTATTATGGAGATATTAGAGAAAATAATAGAGCAAATCCTGATAGTTATCCAATAAATAATGAAGATGTACAAAAATATGTTATGAAATATGGTGAAATAGTTAATTGAAAATTAGAAAAATCATGAGTTTTTGAAAGAAATATGAAATTTGATGATTTATGAAATAATTCATAAACAAAATAAAAATCCCGTAGGGATTTTTATTTTGTGCAAAAAAAGTAGAATAATTTTATTATTCTACTTTTAAACTCACTTCAACAACTTCTTTTTTTCTTTTATTTATTTCATTTTTTGATGATTTAAATATATGAAATATATAGTTTATAAATCTGTAAGTTTCATAAATATATGGCATCTTATAGTATGGTTCACTTATCATTCAAAAACCAAAACATATAGGAAATAAGATTAATAAAAGAACACTTGAATTTACAAATGAAAATATAATTAATGTTATCAAAATTATCAACAATAAATTTATAATCATTGCATTTCTTATATGAAATTTGTATTTATTTTCTTTTTGAAATAAAAATATAAGATTAAGTATTGGTATATAAATCATATTTTTACTTAGATGAACATCTTCTAATTTATTTAATTCTTCTATTTCTATTTTTTCTTGTTTTAATTCTTTTTCTATTTGTTCATTTTTTAATTGATCAAAGTTTTTAAATTCTCATTTGAAATAATATTTAAAATATTTGAACAATACTTTTTGAAGTAATAATTTTCCTTTTGGTAAAAAATAGTAAGGCAGGTTTATAGTTATCAATTCTTCTCTTACATAAAGGTTTACTCAGGCAAAAACTATGTAAACTATATATATTAAACTCAAGAAATTTGTTATATTATTGTGTCAAAATATATAAATTAATACAAGTATTAACGATACAAGTAAGTTTAATTTTATGATATTTTCAATTTTTTCATTCTTGAATTTACTTCATATTATAAATCATAAAAATGGTATGTGAGTTAAAAGTATGTTTAGTTTATCTTTTTCATCAAAATTATGGTCATTGTTTAAATCAAGAGATAATCATTTTGTTTTTTTGATAAATCATCAAATCTTAAATTCATTTCATTTAAAAGCATTATAAATTCAGTTTACAAATATTATTCATATCAAGATAAATAATATATCTGCAAATATTGTGTTTAGGGAATATCAAAATACTGATAAGTTTCAAAATACTCAATAACCAACAAAAATAATATAATTTAATATTATCATCAAATGAATTGTCATAGCAGATTTTGTATGATTTTTTACAAAATCATTATTTATATTTTCATTATCTTTATTAAATAAAAATAACCATGATATAAATACCATTAAATAGGCAGAAATTGCATTATTTATAACCTTTTGATTTATGTTTTCAGACATTTTATTTTTTTTACTTTATATTTTTAAATTCTTGTTTATTATATCATAAGTTTAATTAATAACAAAATTTTCGATGTGAATCAAATTTAGTGATGTGGTGTTTAATAAATCAGTTGGTCTTTGAGCTGAAAAAGTCTTTTTTGATGATAAAAAGGAAATAGTATTTGTAGGTAGATCAAATATGTGAAAATCTAGTCTTATGAATGCTATTTTTGAAAAAAAAGATTTAGTTAAAACTTCAGCAAAACCAGGTAAAACAAGACTAGCAAATCTATTTATTGTAGCTAAAAAATACTACTTAACTGATTTACCAGGTTATGGTTTTGCAAAATTAGGAAAAGAACATAAGGATAAATTAGATTGACTTATTTCTTGGTATTTAGAGGAAAGAAAAAGTTCAATTAAAAAAGTTGTTGTACTTATAGATTCAAAACTATGAGCTCAAGAATCAGATTTAGATATGTATAAATTTATACTTTCTCTTGAATTACCAATTGTTATTGTTTTATCAAAAGTTGATAAATTATCAAAAAATGAGATTTATAAATCAGTAGAACATGCAAAAGAATCATTTTTTTGACAAGAAGTTATACCAGTTTCTAGTAGTAAAAATATTTGAATTACTGAATTATGTAAAAGTATTCAAAGTGTTCTTATAAAATAATATAATTTTATTTTAAAATATGCTTAAAAAAGGAAATACATTTATTGTGAACTTTGGTTTTGTAATTATTTTGCTTTTCATAATGTTCTATGTTTTATATATATGAGCAAATTTAATAATACCATTTATTATTGCACTTTTATTTTCGTTTGCAATAATTTGATTATCAAATTTTTTTAAAAAATTTAAAATCCCATCTTTTCTTTCATTTATATTTTCATTATTAACTTATATAGGTGTATTTTGGTTAATATGAAAATTGATTTGAACAAATATTGATGAATTAGTTAAATGATTGCCATTATATCAAGCTAGAATATTAGAAATTTATTCTTCTATATTTAATTATATTGGTATATCAGAACCAACAAGTATAACTGAAGTATTAAAAGAAGTTAATTTACAATATGTTTTTACATTGGTAATTGGTTGATTTACTTCTATATTTTCAAAAGCTTGAATAATATTATTTTATGTTTTATTTATATTACTTGAATATAGATATTTCAAGGATAAATTATATTTAATGATAGTTAATAATTGACAAAAAATTCATATAATTGAAACACTAGAAAAAATAAAATCAGATGTTAAATCGTATTTTGTTATCAAGACTATAGTATCGTTTTTGACTGCAGTTTTTAGTTATATAATAATGAGTGCATTTAATCTAGATTTTGCTATATTTTGGAGTATGTTAGTTTTTATTCTAAATTTTATTCCAAATATAGGTTCAATAATTGCTGTTTTATTTCCATCAATTTTATCACTTGTTCAACCAGGTTTTAATATTTATGATTCAGCACTTTTGATTTCATGATTGATATGAGTTCAAGTTCTTATGTGAAATATAATAGAGCCAAAATTTATGTGAAATAGATTAAATCTAAGTCCACTCGTGATTATTATATCACTTTGATTTTGGTGAACACTTTGGTGAATTGTAGGTATGTTGTTATCAGTACCAATTATGGTAATTATAAATATTATTTTAGCAAAGATTCCTGTTACTAGACCTATAGCAGTACTTTTATCAGAAAAATGAGATTTACAAGTTGATGAAAGTGATGAAGCTGCTAATAATAGAAAAAAAATAATTAAATCTTTTAAAGATAAATTTGGTAAAATAAAAGTAAAAAAATAAATAAATTTTATAAATATAACATTAAATATATGAAAAATATAAATATAGAAATTAACTCAAAATATAGAGAATATCTAGATCTTTTAAAACAAGTAATACCAAATGCAGATGGTAGTGAAATAGTTGATGATTCTAAAATGGTTGAAGTTTTAATTGATTCATTTATTAGTTTTATCCAAGAACAATGATGAGAACATGATCATGAAGATGCTGATGAAGATGGTCATTGTGGTTCAGGTTGTGGTTGTAGTCATTAAAAAAAGAGTTTTAAAACTCTTTTTTTTGTCTTTTTATTTATTTACTTTATAATAATCTAGAATATTTTTTAAGAGAATATTTTAAATGATGAAATGTTTAAGTAAATTATTTATTTAAGCGAAAATAGCTTATTTAAATATTTCATTATTTATTCTTTTTAAAAAATATTTTATTTATATATTTAACAAATTTTTTATGATTTGATTATCTGATAAAACTGCTGTTTTAATTAAACCTTTGAAAAAAACTTATGAAATAGAAGGTACAAAAGTTACTTTTGAAACTGGTAAATTAGGTTTACTTATTAACTGAGCTGTTACAATAAGCGATGATAATGACAATGTTTTATTTGTTTCTACTTGATTTAAACAAGAATGATTAAACTTATCTTCTGATTTTTTTCCACTTATAGTTGAATGGCAAGAAAAATTTTATGCAACTGGTAAAATTTGAGGAAATAGATTTCAAAGAAGAGAATGAAGACCAACTGATGAAGCAACTTTGACTGCTAGACTAATTGATAGACCAATTAGACCAATGTTTCCAAAATGAATCGTTAATGATACTCAAATAATTGCTTCTGTTTTATCTTCTTCAGGTGAAAAAGAACTTGGTATTTGGTGAATTTCAGGAGCAAGTTTATGATTAATTATCGCTTGAACTCCTTTTGAAGGACCAGTTGCTGGTTGTAAAGTTTCACTTATGAAAGATGAGACAATTATATTTAATCCAACTTCAAAACAAGAAAGTGAAGCAAAATTAAATCTATTAACTGCTTGAACACTTGATGCTATAACTATGGTTGAGGCTTGAGCTTATGAAGTTAGTAATGAAGAAATGATTATAGCTCTTGAAAAATCTCATGAAATAATCAAAAAAATATGCCAAGCTCAAATTGATTTTATAGAAGAATATAAAAAAGTATTTGAAATAGTTCCAGTAAAAGCTTCATATAATAAACCGGATGAATCTATTTATGGAGAAGTTAAAGAATTTTTAACTGGTGAAAAAATGGAAGTTCTTTATGAAAAATGAAAAAAAGAATTTCAAGGAGAACTTGATAATCTAGATTTAGAAGTTAAAGGATATTTAATTTCTAAATGATATACAATTTGAGAAAAATCAAGTGAGGATGATACTAAAAGTATAGATGAAACTTCTATTTGAGCTCTTGTTTATAAGAGAGTAAAAGAAGTGATGAGAAAAAATATATTAGAAAAAAGTAAAAGACTTGATGGTAGAAAATTGGATGAAGTTAGACCTGTTATTTGAGAAACATGATTATTACCAAGAACTCATTGAAGTGCATTATTTCAAAGAGGTATGACACAAGCTTTATCTATAACTACACTTTGAGGACCAGATGATGTTCAAACTCTTGATGGTATGATGCCTGAAAGTGAAAAAAGATACATTCATCACTATAATTTTCCTCCATATTCAGTTTGAGAAGTAAGAATGATGAGATGAGTAGGTAGAAGAGAAATAGGGCATTGAGCATTAGCTGAAAGAGCTTTAGTTCCTGTTTTACCTGATTTAGCAGATTTTCCATATACTATGAGAGTAGTTTCAGAAATAACTACTTGTAATGGTTCAAGTTCTATGGCTTCAGTTTGCGGTTCTACTATGAGTCTTATGAATGCTTGAGTTCCAATAAAAGAGCCAGTTGCATGAGTTGCTATGGGTATGATCTATGATGAAGAAACACATAATTACAAGATCCTTAGTGATATACAAGCACAAGAAGATTTTTTATGAGATATGGATTTTAAAGTTGCAAGAACTAAAAATGGTATAACTGCTATGCAACTTGATGTGAAAATTAAATGATTAAAGATGGATGTATTTAGAGCTGCATTTAAACAATCAGAATGAGCAATAGAATATATAATTGGTAAAATGCTTGAAGTGCAACCAAAGGTTGCTGAAAAATTATCACCATATGCACCATTAATTATGATGCTACAAGTTCCAGTTGATAAGATAAGTCCAATTATTTGAAAAGGTTGAGAAAATGTCCAAAGAATGGAAAAAGATTATAATGTAAAAATATCAATTGCTGATGATGGTATGACTACAATTACTGCAGTTAATCAAGAATGAGGAGAAAAAGCAATTGCGGAAATAAAACAAAAATTATGGAATCCAGAAGTATGATACAAATGAGTTTGAGTTGTTGCAAAAATTATAGAATGAACTTGAGCAATAGTAGAATTTCAATGAAAATCTTGAATGATTCATATTTCAAAATTGAGTTATAAAAGAATTAATAATGTAGAAGATGTTGTAAAAGTTTGAGATGAAGTTAAATTTGAAATTGTTCAAGTTGATGCTGATAAATGAAGAATTTGATTAAAAAGGGAATTAAGTGATGCTGAATTAAAAGAAATGGAAGAAGTAAAAGCAAAAGCTCCAGTTATTGATGTTGAAAAACCACATGTTAAAGTTGAAGTAAAATTAAAGGAAGAGAAATAAAAAGTCAATAATAAAAGTTAGTATTTAATACTAACTTTTATTATTGACTTTTCTATAAATAAAGTACAATTATAGATAATTAATTTCTAATAATTAATTTATGGGTGACCTAGTTATTTCTTATAAGTGAGGTTGAATTGATACAGTAAGAAAAGATATTAAAAGATTAAAATTAGATGAAAAAGCTTTTATGTTATCTCTAAACTCTGTTGTATGAAAAGAATATAAAGATTTAGATGATATTCCATCTGATTTAATTCCTGATTTAGTAGTTGCAACTAGATCAATGGTACTACATGTAATTTGATTAAATACTATAGTAGAAAAGATATGAATTAAAAATATAACACCTGATTTTGAATTTTCAACAAGCAATTCTAGTGAATTTGTAAGAATACTTGCAAGTAATTGAGAAATAACTTCTTCAATTTTAAAGAAATATATAATGAATAGAAGACAATATATAGAAAGTTTACTTATTCATAGTTAAGAAAAAAATAGGATTCATCCTATTTTTTTATTTTTAATTTTTTTTCTTTGAGTATATATCATTCTCATACTACTGTTACTAAGTCAAATCTTGGTCATATTTTATTTCTAAGATTATGAAGTGTTACATTTATTGTATTGTCGCTTACTCAACTTCAATCATAATCTCACCAAACAGATGTTATTACTTTATTTCTAGATACAATATTATCCTTATTTAATATAAATAGTTCTATTAACATTAAATCTTTTTTTGTTAGATTTACATTACTATTTATTCAGGAAATGATATTTTTTGTACTTAAATCAAATTTTAAATTTTTATATTTAATTATATTTGTTTTTTCACTTGTAGACCTTCTCAGTAAAGCTCTTATTCTAGCAATTAATTCTTCATATGAATATGGTTTACTTAAATAATCATCAGCTCAAGAATCAAGTCAATATATCTTTTTTTCAATATCATTATATCAAGATGTAATTATTATAGGTGATTTTATATTTTTTTTATTTCTTAAAAATTTTATTATATTAAATCAATCATTTTCAGAATATCATAAATTTATATCAATTATATATAAATCACTATTGCATTTAAAATTTATATATAATTCTTTCTCTGAATCATATATTGCAGTAATATATCAATCTTTTTGTAATCTATTAGCAATTTGTTCTGCTAAGTCTATATCATCCTCTATAATTGTTATTTTCATTTTGCTAAATTTTATAAATAAAATATCTAAAAGGTATAATTTTGTATAAAAAAATTATACTATAATTGATATATTATACTTATATGACATTAAATTCGCATTAAACTGTTTGACTTTTTTTTTGTAAATAATTTATTTATATATAAATGTCTATTCTTCCAGTAAATATCATCTATTTATTAGTGTTTTTAACTTGAAATTATTTCATAATTTCTTTCTTATTTTTGATATAGTTACATTTATTGTATTATCAGTTACAGTTAATTCATCAAATTTTCACCATACAGAATTTATTATTTCATTTTTTGTAACAATTTTTCACATATTAAATAACATATATTCAACAAATTGCATTTCTCTACTTGTTAAATCTATAATCAATCATTTTTTTTTGATTAATTTCTCAGATAAATTATAAGTTATTTCGTTATAAACTATTTCTGATTTTATTTGACTATCATAACTTCTTCTAATTAATGCTCTTATTCTAGCAGTAAGTTCTTCAACAGAATATGGTTTTTGTAGATAATCATCAGCTCATAAATCTAATCAATATATTTTTTTTTCAGTATCATTATATCATGATGTAATAATTATTGGAGTTTTTGATTTTTTACTTCATCTTAAATTTTTTATTATATCAAATCAACTTCAATCAATTAAAGATATATCAATTATATATAAATCAGTTTCCTCTAATTCATCATTAATAAATTCATTATATGAATTTATGATCTTTGTATTATATCATCATCTATTTAATTTCTTTGCTATATTTGCAGATAAAATTTTTTCATCTTCAATTATTGTTATATGCATCTTTTTTAATTATATTTTATCATTTTTAATTATTTTTAAGTTTTCATTATTTCTTGAATAAAAACCTTGATATAAGTTTATTCATAAAACATTTTTTACAAAATCATATATTTCTAAATTTTCCACCCATTCGGCTACAATTTTTATTCATTTTTTATATAAATTTTTTATTTCATATATTATATTTTTTATAATATTAGTTAATTCTTTTTTATTATCTTTATATATTTTATATATTGCTTGTATTGATTTTCAATCAAGTTTCAATATATCTACATTATTATCTAATTGTATTATATTTTTAATTGTTTCTTTAATTACATCTACATTTGTTTCTATATCATCAAAGGCAATTTTAATTCATATACTTTTTAGTCTTTGTATTCTTTCTTTAAATTCAGGAGTATTAGGAATTGTTTCATTTTCAAGTACTTCAATTATAATTAATTCTCATTTTAAATTTACAGAGTATTTTTTTGCTAAAAATAAAATTATATCAATGAAGTTTTTATTTAATATATCTGAAACTTCAGCATTTATTGAAATAGGGCTTTTAACAATACCAGCATTTATATCAGAGAAAATTTTTTCAGCAATCATATAAAATGTATTTATTCATGCTCACAATGATTTATTTAATTCTAAAAAGTCAAAATGGTTTATCTCTTCTTTATTTGATTTTATTCTTAATAATCACTCATTAAATACTATTTCACAATCAGGTGATAAAATATTTTGATATTCAACTCATATATTAGTATTTTCATATAATACTTCAAGAAAATCCTTTTTTATTTGATAATATAATTTATATGAAAATTTACTATTTTTATTTAAGTTATATTTTTTTGTAAATTCTATAAATATTAATGGAAATTTTTCACAATAATAAATTATAGAATTCATTTCTTCTTCTATTTTTAAAATATAAGCAACACTATTTTTATTTAATTCAATAAATTGTAATACATCGAATCTACTAATATCTCATTCTTCTAATTTACTCGATCTGCTAGGTGTTTCTAGTGTATTTATAGCATTCATAAATTTACTATTATATAAATAATAAATTTATTATAACAACTATACCTTAACATAACATTAATTTTTTGATATAAAAATATATTTTGTAACTATTTTGTAACAATTAATAAGTATAAAAAAATTACTTTAATATGTAATTTTTTAATATGAATAATACTAATTTTATAGAAAAAGTTGATACAAAAAATATTTCTGATTCTACTTTACTTGAAATGGCTAAAGTACAAAAGGATATGTGGGCATACTGACTTGGTGAATATGTAAGATGTAATTGTTGTAATGAAATATATTCTAAAAATGATATATTTTGACATTTATCTAGTGAAATAAAAACTCAATCAGTAACTAAATTAGAAGAAATTTTTTTATGAGATTCAGTTCGTTGCAAGGAATGTAATTCTACAAATACAGAATTTATGTATGACATTGATCATAATGTGCAAACTTTTCTAGAAAGATATAAAAAAGAGTCTTTTTTAGTATTATCTTATAATGTAGAAGGTAACATAATTTGATTTTGTGATTGATTTATTTGATCTTTTGAAGAAATATACAATAATGAATTATTATCTCATTATTGAAATATAGATTCTATTTTTTTAAAAAAAATTATAGAAGAAAAATTATCAATTTCTAGTTTGAATAATATGTTAAACTTTTCATCTATGTGAACATATCAAAAATATATAAGTTATAATTTTATATATAATTTACTTAGAAAGTTTTTTAGATCTATTAATGTTGATTGATTAATTCCTTGAATTACAGAATTAGATAAAACAAATTCATTATATAAAATATATAAGATGATGTGAAGTATTTCATTATGATTAGATAGAAAATATTTAAATAATTTAAGTGATAATTACGATTCAGATATTTGTGTTTTTCCTGATCCTATAAATGATTTTAGAACTAAATATGATATACCTTTTAGAGAATTAATCAAAAAGCATAATATAAAATAATTTTGATATTATAAAAAAATAATTATAAGTATAAATAATTTTGATATTATAAAAAAAATTTATGAATTTATATTTAATACTATATTTTGTTTCAATATTATTTATTTTATATTCTTGAATAATTATTAATAGAAATTTAAAAAATATTAGTTGAAAATATTATTTTATATTTAGCATATTTTTAGCAATATGGTATTTATTTTATTTTATTTTTTATGCTATTAATGATGAAACTATTTTGATATATATTTCAAAAGTTGCTTTTGTTTCTTCTATATTCTGATTATATTTTTTTTCTAGATTTATAAATTATTTTTGATTAAATATAAATAAAAAAGTTATTAATTTTCACGAATTATGATTTTGAATTTTACTTTTTTATTTATATTTTTTTACAGATTTAATTGTAAGTTGAGTATATTATGATAGTAGTACTTTATGATATTATGAACAATATGGCTCATTTATATTCTTTCATCAAACATTAACTATATTATTATCTTTTTTAATAGTATTATGATTTTATAATAAATTTAGAAAACTTGAATTTATTAATAAAATAAGATTGAAAAATATTTTTTATTGATTTCTATTTTTCTTATTTTTTTGAGTATTATTTCAAACAATATTACCATATTTTTGAATAAATTTATTACAAAGAGAAATGATATTATTTATTTTACCATTTATAATATTAACACTTTACACATCAAATAAATATCATTTTTCTGATATATCACTTAGATATAATGAAATTTTTTCATTTTCTATTTCGTTGTTAATAACTTCATTTTTTATTTTTTTTATTAAAAAATTTAGGTGGAGTCATTATGTTGATTTTAATAATTTATGGTGAATTAGTTCAAATTTTACTTATGTTGATATTATTTTTTCTATAACATTATTTTATATATTATATAAATTTTTTATAAATATTTTACCTCTAAACAAAGAATATAAAGTATTTTTAAATCAATTAAACAATATAAAATCACAAATTCCATTTATATTAGATTTAAAATTATTAAATCAACATTTAAAAATTTTTTCTGACTCTAACTTTAAAGTTAAACATACTCACATTAATAAATCTTTAGAAAATTATTCAGAACTTTTAAAATATTTTAATAATAATATAAAAAATGAAATTTTTATAAATGATATAGTTTTTTTAGAAGAAAATAAAAATAAGTTTAATATAGAATGAATAAAAAATGAATTAAGTAACTCTATTTATCTAGTTTTTCCAATGAGAAATAATATTTGAGATATAATTTGATTATTTGAACTATGAAAAAAACCATTTAAAGAACATTATTTTACTGATGAAATAAAGATAGTTAAAGATTTTGTAAATTTTTTATCAGGACATTTAATGTATATTGAAATTTATTCTAAAATTAATTATCTAACAATAAATTTAGATAAAGAAGTTGATAAAAAAACAATTGAATATAATAATCTAATAAATAGACAAAAAGAATTTATATCAATAGCTTCTCATGAAATAAAAACACCAATAATGTCAGCTTCACTTCAAGTAGAAAGTATTGTAGATGATATAGATGATTGAAAAATGGATATAAATTTTATAAAAAAAGAACTTAAATTACTTAAGAATCAAATTTTTAAAATTTCAGATTTAGTAAAGGTTATTTTTAATATTGAGAAATATGATATTTGAAAAGTACATTTATATATTGAAAAAATAAAATTAGAAAATCTATTTTTATTTGAAATTGAGTGATTGCAGAAATTGGATAAAAACTTAGTTGTTAATATTTCTTTTGATAAAAAAATTGATTTTATAGACTTGGATAAAGTTCAATTTACTCAAGTTATATCAAATTTATTACATAATTGATTGAAATTTGCTAACAAAAACAAACCAATTTTAAATATAATTGTTAAATCATCTTGAAATAATATAAAAATATTAATTGAAGATAATTGAAAATGATTTACAAATTTTGATAAAAAAATTATATTTGAAAAATATACGACTTGAACTTCAACTTCTATTTGATTATGACTATGATTATACTTATGTAAGCAAATTGTTGAGTTACATAATTGAAATATAGTTGCAAAAAATTCAAAAACACTTTGATGAGCTAAATTTGAAATAAATATACCTAAAGAACAAAAAAGAGATATTTAAAATATTTCTTTTTTATTTTTGTATTATAACTATACTAATTATGTTATTATTTTTATCTATTTTTAATGAATTTTTTAATAATTGATGATGATATTTTTTTAACTTCAAAGATAAAATATTTATTTGAAAAAAATAAGTCTATAAATTTAATAAAAATTGTAAATAGTTATGTAGATTTTCTAGATGAAATTTCAATTATTGAAATTTATGATGTAATCTTACTTGATATAAATTTGTGAATTAAAGGAAAAAATTGAACAGATCTTATAAAGATTATAAGAAATAAAAATTTACTAATTCCTATAATAATTATAAGTTGAAATGATGATATATGATATATTGATCTATTTTTTAATCTATGAGCAAATGATTATATAATTAAACCATTTAGATTTGAAGAATTACTTGTAAGAGTTTTAAAGTGGTTTAAAAATTGATTTTATAACAATTCTAATTTTAATAATAATTTAATTTCATATAATTGATTAATCTATGACATAAATAAAAATTCTTTTAATTTTAATTGAAGCGAATTAATTTTAACTAAAAAAAGTAAATATTTATTATCTATATTTTTTTCATATAATGAAAAATTTTTATCTAAAGATTTCTTAACATATAAGTTATTTTGAAATTATGAATTTATTGAAACTGATAATATAAGAATATATATTTATAGGTTAAAATCATCATTAAAGAAATTTAATATTGATTGATGGATAAAAAATATAAGAGGAGAATGATATATTTTCCAAAAGTAAAAATTTATGATATAATAGTTTATATTTAAAAATAAAATTTTAAAAGATGCTTGAAAAAGAAATAAAAATACTTGAAATAAACAAATCTGATATTTGTGAAAAACTAGAATCACTTTGAGCAGAAAAGACTTTTGATTGATTTATTCATGATATATATTATGATTTTGTTGAGTGAGAAAATATGAAAATGGAAGATAATAAAAGATTATTTAGAGTAAGACAAAAATGAGAAATTCATCTTTACACTATAAAAAGAAAGAGAAATAAAAAAAGTGAAGGTTGAGAAGATGGTGTAAAAATTGCTGATGAAGGTGAGAGTATCATAACTGATGTTGATAGTTTTAAAAAAGTGTTAGAAAAATATGGTATGACACAAACTAGAGAGAAAAAGAAATATAGAACTTCATATAAATTTGATAATGTTGAATTTGATATAGATAATTATGATTGAATTCCAACTCTTATTGAAATAGAAGCAAAAACTCTTGAAGAAATAAATAAATACATAAAAGTATTATGACTTGAAAATCATATTCAAAAAGATTTTGGTTCTAGAAAATTATATGAATATTATGGATTAGATTATTCATATTTATAAAAAACTCACAAGCTAAAGCTTGTGAGTTTTTTATTTTCACAAAAAAAGAAATCGCTTACGCGATTTCTTTTTTTATAAACTCAGTTGGTTTTGTAATTTCTTTTGTAATATTTTTTGTAACAGAATTTAGAGATGTTACTCTATTTGTATTTTTAATAGTTTCCATTCTAATTTCTTTTATTTTTTCCATAGTTTCTCTGAATGTATCATATTTTTCAGCAATACCAGAGTAAACAACTCAAAGAGAATATTTACTGCAACTATGTGCTTTTTCAATCTTGTGATTTTCCATTGTTTTACAAATTTCACAATCTTCTTTCATACTTTTACTTTCAACTATAACTAGATTTTTTAAATCTACAGTTTCAGCATTTTTCTTTCTTAAATCAAGAGCTTTTATATCAAAATCGATAGTAAGTCTTTCATCTCATTTTTTACTAACCATAGTTATTCTTTTATAGGTAGTTTTTATTGCTGGACTTATATCAGGAGCTTTTTCTCAAGTATAACTACTTTGCCATACTCAATCAAAAAATCTTTTTTTACCTCTAGTCATAAAACCATGCTCAGAAGCAGGGAATTCGTATCTATATTTATTTGTAATTCAATCATTTTTTTGTTTGTATTCAAAAAATGCAATATTTGAATCTACATAATATCTAGTTCTTACTTTTGTTCTAGATGCTAATTTATTTTGATGTTGATTGTAAAATAAATAATCAGGAGTATCCATATAAACATTGTCATAATTAAATACTTTTTTGCCATTTATTTCAAGTACATTAAAATTTTCTTTTAATTCATCTAATATTGAAGAAAATTGTTTTGAATTAAGTAAAAATTTTCTATCAATTCTTTTTAAAAAACTTGCTGTTGCATTTAATTGATTTAGCGTAATCGATTTAAAGTTTTTTAATTTAGTGCTGTATTTTACTGGCATTTTTAAAATAGTTAATTAATAATTTGTTTTTGTTTTTGTGATATATTTAAATTCTAACATATTTTTTTTTATAGGTCAAAAAAATTGACATTAAAATAACATAATTATTTCATAGGTAATTGCTGATATAACTCATGCAATTGGAAGTGTAACAATCCAAGATAATAGTATTCATTTCATCATAGATTTATCAATAACTTCTTTGTCCTCTCATTTTTTTGTACTTAGGTATTGTCTAAATAATCAAATACCAAATATTGCTCATAGTGCAATTTGAGTTGATGAAACAGGCAATCATAATGCTGATGCTACTAAAACTGTAGCTGCTGCAGATAATGCAACACAAAATGCTCTTATTTGATCAAGTTTTGTAATTTCATTTCAAACTGTTTTTATTAGTCTAGCTCCAAAAATTGCAAGTCACATAGATAATCAAAGTGCTCAAATTAACATTACCCAAAATGGAACTCATGCTGCTTTCACTAATTCAGCACCACCATTTTTAATAGTTTCATTTATAGCTGCTAATGGACCAATTGCATTTGCAACATCATTTGATCAATGTGCAAATGATAATAAAGCTACTGCAAATATTAAAGGAATATTAAATAAATGATTTATAAATTCTTTATCATTTTTTAAAAATGATTTTTTATGTTTTTTATATTTCACTACTAATACCATATATGATGCAACTCAAATTATGAATCACATAAATACTGCACTAGTTGGATTTATTACACTATGTAAAAATTCATTTGAACTTAAAATTGGTTTTAATCATTTTAATAATAAATAAATAGAAAATATCATCATCATTAGTCAAACATAGATTGGAACCCAATGTTTAGCTGCTTCTCATCTTTCATCTTTTTTTAATATTGTTCTTCTAATAGAAATAAATATTACTACTGATATTATTCATCACATTATAAGTGAAATTATCCAGCTTGATACTATTTCTCAAATTCTTCACCATTTTACCATATCTATTCATTCTGCCATAACTCAAGCTCATATTAATCACCCTATTATTGAATTTGTTGTTGATATAGGTGCTTTAAAAAATGTAGCTATATTTATCCATAATGCAGCTCAAAGTAGAGTAGCCAACATTATTGCAATAAATTGAGTTCATGAAGTAATCATTTCTTTGTCTATAATTCATGATTTAATTGTATCAACTACATCTCAACCAGCAATAAGGGCTCATGCTGCTTCAAATATTGCTGCAATTACTATTGCTGCTCATATCGTAAGTGCTTTTGATCAAACTGCAGGTCACATATTGTTAGCTACATCATTAGCTCCTAAGTTTAGAGCCATATATATTGCAAATATTGTAGCAATAAGTAAATATAAACTATTATTTCATCATTGAAAAAAATAAACATATGATACTCAAATTATTATTGATAATCATAATATAATGTATTTAAGAGGACTAATATACTTATCTTTTATTTCTAATACTATTTTCATTTTTTTATAAATTAGAGGTATAACTGATTAATTCTAGCATTTATTTTTTTAAAAAACAAAAAAAATGCTAATAAGTAGCATTTTTATACTAGACATATTTTTTATTTATATTTTAATTAAACTTCATCATCATCAATAATAGATTTATTTTCAACATGATTATTATTTGATTCAATATTTTCTTCTAAATCTTCATTCATTTCTTTTTCAATAATTTGAAGTGGTTTAAAAAATCAATTTAAGTTTAATCATGATTTTCTAAGATTTTTGTATGCTTGTAATTTCTTGTATATTTCAACTTCTAAATCATCATTTTCATAAATCACATCACTTCAAAATTTTTCATTAAAATACATAGCATTTTTATTTTGATGATCTCAAGCACTTCATTCTAGAGGAATAATTATTGAATGTATTCAAAACATATTTAGTTCCCATAAACTTGTTGCTCATCATCTAGTTATTGCTATATCTACTTGTTTAAGTATTTTTCAAAGTCTTTTTTGAGTTATAAAATCGTGAACCATTATACCAGGTGTTTTTTTGAAATCTTCTCTGAAATGCATATTTTTTTCTCATAATATCACTTGAAAATCAATTCATTCTACATGATTTAAAACATTTAACATTGCTTCAAATATAGTAGTTGATCATTGAGATCAAGCCATAATCATAACTGATAATTTTTCATTTTCAGCAACATCTAAATTATCTACATTATCAAGTAATTCTGGATTTAATATTTGTCATGATAATATATGTTTTCCATCTTCCATCAATGTTTTTTCATTTGGAAATGTATAAAATACTTTAGTTGCAATTTTTCATATTATTCTATTTGCAATTCAAGAAACAGTATCTGATTCATGAATGTATATTTTTTTTCTTAAGATAAATGCCGCTATACAAAGGGGAAGTGCAACATATCATCATTTACTAAAAATTATATCAATCTTATTTTTAAGTATATAATAAATACCAAATGCAATTCAACTTAGATTTTTTAATGGTTCATAAAAATTTCTAACATCATAGTATCTTCTTATTTTTCAAGCTGGAATATCTATAAAAGGAATCTTATTTTTTCTAGCAGTTTCTTCTTCCAAAGAATCAATTTCTCATACCCAAAAGAAGTCATATTTTTTTTCTTCTTTAAGATAATTAAATACTGATAATAAAGGGAATATATGTCATCAAGTTGATCAACCAGTAAGTGCTATTACTTTTTTTTCTTTTTTTCTTAGATGAGTCATTTATAATAATTATTATTAATAAAAATAGTATATATAAAATTTAAAAAAAATAAAGTTACATTTTTATATAATTCATAATTTTTAAAATTAGATTATTTAATTTTAATATTAAATCACATTTTTTTAATCATTTAAATGAAATAAATGCTCAAATTACTCAAATTATAGCTCAAACAACTATATCAAATGGCCAATGAACTCACAATATAACTCTTGAAATATTCATTAAAGCAAATGGAATAATCAAAATATATGCTATTTTTTTATAATTTGCTAGAAATAATGCAGTTAAAAATGAGATACTAACAGCAGCATGATCAGATGGAAAACTTGCATCAGGTATATGATTTAAAAGTAATTTTCAAACTCATTTTAAAACAGTTTCAGGTCTATCAAAATGAAACATTTTTTGAATTATTAAATTTATGATTAGAGCTACAATACTAGAATAAAATATAAATAATAACTCTTTTTTCTTTTCATCATCTTTTATTTTATATGTATAATATAACCATCATATAAATAAAAATAATGGTAATATAAATATAGGACTATCAGCAAAAAACAGAGCTATATTTTCAACAATTTTATTATCAATAAGTCAATTTAGATAGATTAAAATTTGTTCGTTTATTTCTTGCATATTTTTATGATTATATGTTAATTTTATGCAAATATATTATATAAATATTTTAAATAACAAAAAAATTTTTCTTTTTTGTAAAAATCCTTTATAATAAAAACCTAGAATGATTTTAAATGACTTAAACATATATATGAGCCAATATTCGACAATTGATTGAACTTTCGATTTATTACCTGAGCACCACAAATATTTAACTTTTTTAAAAAAGGTTTTTCGTCATGAATTTAGAAAAAGCTGATTTAGAAGGTTATCAACTCCATTACTTGAGAAAAAAGAGTTAATTGAAAAATCTTTATGAAATAATTTTATACTTGAAAATTCGGATTTTGATTTAAACCAAGACCCTTCACTTTGAAATCTTAGAGCATATTTAGAAAATAATATAAAGGAAGAAATTCAACCTGTTTATTATTATTATATGCACCAATTATACAAAAAAGAAAATAATTGAATAAAAGCATATGAAGTAATTTGAGCTGACATTATTTGAGAAAATGACCCAATTTTAGATGCAATTCAAATCTATGTTACATATACTGTTTTAAATAAAATAGGATTAAAAGATAAGTTTAGTATAACAGTTAATTCTATATGAATAGAAAAAGAAAAAGCAAAATATAGAGAAGAATTGATTAGTTATTATGAAAATAAAAAACATATATTATCAGAAAAATCTATTGAATTATTGGAAAAAGATCCAATGTTAGTTTTATCTTCGACTGAAGAAGATGAAATTATTTTAAACAACAGTGCTCCTTCAATTTCTGCTAAATTTTTAAAAAAAGATAGTAAAGCTCATTATATAAAATTTAAAGAATATTTAGATATTTTAAAAATTCCATATACTGAAGATCATAAACTTGTTTGAGATAAATCATATCAAACAAATTCAATATGGCAATTTAAATCTCTTGATTGAAGAGTTATAGCAAATTGAGCAAGATATAATGCATTATCAAAAAATATAGGTGAAGCAAAGGAAATTCCAGCAACTTGATTTATGGTTGATACAAATATTTTGATTTCATTATTACTTGAAAATCATATAAAATTAAAAAATAAAGATAGAATTGATTTATTTTTTGTACAATTATGAGATGAAGCAAAAGCTGTAATATTACCTCTTTCACTTTTAGCAAGAGAAGCTTGAATAAATACTGTTGTTTCACTTTGAACTCCTTCTATGAAAGAACAAATGTTAAAAGCAGGTAGAGTTTGATCTAGATATGTAGTTATGGTTTGAATAATGGAAGCAAGAAATGGTATATTTCAAGTTAGAGATATGCAAGACTGAACACAAACAGAAATTAAAAAAGAAGAATTAATTAGTTATATTATCGATAAAATTGGTAAAGAAAACCTAGATTTTTATTCTCCAGAAAGAGATTTAATTATAGAATAAAAAAACTCCCGAAGGGAGTTTTTTTATTGTTGTGGTATATCAAAATATTCTTTATATGTTTCTATAGTTCAATTTTTTAGAGTTATACTCCAAGTCATATCGTATTTTCAAGATAACCATTCATATTTTTTTAAATCAGCAAAAGATAAAAATTCTTTTTCTAAATTTAGAGATCATTTATCATTTGATCTTATTCAATTTGGTCAAATACTTTTCCGAGCTAAATTTACTACATTAGAACTTGTTTTCCGTTCTAGCCATTGTCATTTTGAATCATAACTACGAGTAAATGAAAAATCTGGTTCTGAAATAACATTAACAGGAACTGTTATATTTCTAATAGAATTTCTCCAATAATTTGGTTCAAAACTTCAATAAATTCAAACATATGATTTTCAAGTTTTTATAAATGAAATTAATGATTGATAATATGGATCATTAAGTTTTGCTGAATAAGTTCAGTAATTATCTTTTTCCCAAAATAAACCTCAATTAGATTGACCATTAAATATATCTATATAATCATTAGTTAATGCATTTTTTGTTTTTACAACTATTGTATTAGTTCCAGTATTATAATTTGCAGATAGTATTTCAGGTTTTGCTGCATAATTATTAGGATTACATTGATTTACATCAACTGATGAAATAATTTCTGATGAATTATAAGGTGTAATAACAACTTTTTCAATATCACTTGATAATTGTGCTAAATAATTATTTGTAGAAGAATTTCTTGTTAAATTTATATATTTATTTGTAGCTCAATTTTTTGCTCAATATAGATTAAAATCTCAACTTCAAGAAATCTCAATAGATGCTGGCCATCAATTTCAAGCACATGTAATATTTATATTTTTTATATTTGGAGTATTACTAATTGTATTATTTTGAGATGAATTACTACTTTGAAAAGATGTATTATTATCATTAATAACTCAATTTAATGGATTCAATGCTTTATATTCACTATTATAAATTGATAAAACTCAATCACTACATTTAAAATATACTTGAGGATTTGTTGCATCTCATTTAAATAAATAAAAATTACTAACCATATCTCAAGGTAAAGTCATATTACCATTTGAATCTGGAATATATGATTTATCTGAATAATAAAATGTTGTTTTTAATCATAAATTATAATATGGAGTTAGATTGAAAGTACAACTTTTAACAGTATTATTAATTATAGATTCTGATACACTTGTATCTATATTACAGAAATTATATGTGTTATATAATTTTACTCATGCTTCTGGATGAGGTGGTTCTGGTGAAAATTGAGCTCACCAATAATATTTTCAATTCTTACATTCAAAATTTGCCCAAGTACAAATATTTCAAGATTTATAGTATAATGGTCAACTTTTTTCACAATCTCAAAAATCATTTCCTAAATTTTGATTAGAGTTATTTTGGTTAAGATTTATTGTTGTTGAAATTACTCAATTATCAGTTTTAGTTGAAGAAATATTTTCACATTTTCATGTAGAACAAACTATTTTTTCTAAATCATCTTCAGAAATTAATTCTGCTTTTGTAATGTCATTTATTTCATATGATATATAATCTATTAGATTTCCTATCTCATTATTTGAAGAATATTTAGTTTTTATACTATTTAAATTTTTTAAAATATCATTTTTAAAAGAATTAAAATTTTCATTTCCTAATTGTGTTTTTCTATTTGAGATAGAGATTACCAAATTATTAATTTGGACTTTTGTATTAATACTAATTTTATCTCAATAAGGATTATTTAATCAGTAAACATTTAGTAAATTTGAATATGAAATTCAAATTAGAATAAAAATATACAAAACAAATTTTAAAATTTTTCAATACATTTTTTTATATTTATTAGTAAATGTATATATAATATGAATTATATAATAATAACAAAATTATTTATATTTACAGTTATATTTTTTATTTTATAAAAAAGACCCTTAAAGGTCTTTTAAACTGTTTATATGGTGCTCCCAGCAGGATTCGAACCCACGGCAGACCTAGGTTCGCGGCCTAGCGCTCTTCCAACTGAGCTATGGGAGCAATTAGCATATAATTTATATTAATAAAAGTGATTAAGTCAAAATTAATATATTATTAAAAAAAAATTAGTATTTTTAAAAAAAATGGTATAGTACTAATATATTATTATTCTAATCATATATAATGTATTTATCTGAAATTCAATCATTTAATATGTCTCAATTTTCAAATAATAGTGATTTTTATTCTAAATTTGAACCAATTGTTACAATTACTAGAGAAGTATATGCAAATGAAATATTATTTAGGGTTAATACTTTTAATAATGCACATATAAATTTTTTAAATGAATTAATAATTAGAAATGAAACATTTTTATTATTTATGAAAATTTGTAATAAAGCTTTTAGTGAAATAGTAATTAATAAAAGTATTATTATAAATGTAAATTTAGAAATTCAAGATATTGAAAATCCATTATTTTTACCTTTTTTGAAAGATTTATTATTAATTACAAATATAAATCCTAAAAATATAAATTTTGAAATTTTAGAAAATCAAAATATTGATAATGAAAACAAAGTAGAAGTATTATCAAAGTTAAAAGAGTTAAGTAAGATATGATTTGGATTGGTAATAGATGACTTATTTTCTTGATTTTCAAACAAGGAAAGAATTGATTTATTACTTTCAGAATGAATAAATCTATCATTAGTGAAAATTGATTGAAAATTTATACAAGAAATGTATTTATGTCATAAATATTGATTTGAAAGTTCAGATAGAGAAAAAAATTGATTGAAAATTTATACAAGAAATGATTATGATGATTTTGTTGCATATTTAAATTTACTTAAATTAAATTGAATAAAATTGGTAGCCGAATGAATTGAAACTGATGAATTATTTGAATTTGCAAAATCATTATGATTTGATTATTTTCAATGATATTTATTTCAAGATTTCAAATATGATGAAATATATAAAATATAATATAAGTTAACAAAATATGTTGGCTTATTTTTTTATATTTATATAATTAAAATAATTTAAAAAAATATAGAAAAATATGCAAGAAAAATTAAGTTTGAAATGAAATATAATAAAATACGATAAAAATACTCTAAATAAAAGCATAGAAGAAGTAATAGATGCAAGATTTGAAAATGGAGAATTTATGCTTGAATCAAGTATTGATGATTTACATGATCCATATTTACTTATTGATATGGATAAAGCAGTTGCAAGAATCAAAACTGCAAAAGAAAAAGGTGAAAGAATTATTGTATTTTGAGATTATGATGTAGATTGAGTAACTTCTACTAGTATTTTGATGCATTTTTTCAAAAAGATGTGAATGCAAGCAAGTTATAGAATCCCACATAGGGTAAAAGATGGTTATGGTATGAAAACATATTTTATGGACGAATTAGCTCAATTATGAGTCAATTTGGTTATAACTGTAGATTGTTGAACACGTGATATAGAAGTTGTTAAATATGCAAAAACTCTGTGAATTGATATAATTATAACTGATCATCATGCTGTACCTGATATAATTCCAGAAGAAGCGATTGCAGTTATAAATCCAAAAAGACCAGATTGTAATTATTTGTACAAAAATTTGGCTTGAGCATGAGTTGCTTTTAAGCTTATGCAAGCTTTGGCTTACGAATATATGACAAAAGAAGAAGCTAGAGCATATATAATTGAATCTATTGATATTGCAGCAATTTGAACTGTTGCAGACTGTATGAGATTGACATGAGAAAATAGAATCATAGTTATGGAATGATTAAAACAAATCAAAAAAACTAGGAGTTTATGAATAAGAAAACTTATAGAAGATAAGATTCATGATGATTTAGATGGCGATTTATTTGGGTTTTTAATTGGTCCTAGAATAAATGCAGCTGGTAGGATGGATAGTGCATACAAAGCTGTAAATTTGATATTAAATAATACTGATAGTGTATTTCAAACTATTAGTGAAATAGAAAAATTAAATGAACAAAGAAAATTTTTAACAAAAGAATTTAGTAATGACGCTATAAATAAAGTAAGTAAAACAGATAATCTACTTTTTTATATTTCTCCAGCAATTGAACACGGAATTATTTGAATTGTTGCAGGAAGAGTAACTGAGCAATTTTATAAACCTTGTATTTGTTTAAAAGATGAGTGAGATACACTTGTCGCTAGTTGTAGAAGTCCTGAATATCATTCTATTATTGAGACTTTAGATAAGTACAAAGATTATTTTCTTCGTTATTGATGACATAAACAAGCTGCGGGTTTTTCTATTTCAAAGGAAAAATTTGGAGAATTTAAAACAAAAATCATAAATGAACTTAATAAAAAAGATTTTAGTCATTATAAAAAAGAGCTAAAAATAGATAAAGTAGTTAGATTAGAAGAACTATGATTTAGTTTTTTAAGTAAGGTAAATAGATATAAACCTTTTGGTATTTGAAATGAAAAACCATTATTTTTAGTAGAAAACTTAGAAATTGAAAAGATGGATTTTATTTGAAAAGGCAGAGACCATTTGAGATTTACAACAAAACATTGATTTAAAATTTTTGCATTTTATATGTGAGATTTTTTTGAAGAAATAAAGAGAAGTAAAAAAAATGTGAGTTTAGTTTTTGATTTAAGTGAAGATTCTTGGAATGGGAATAAGAATTTGATGTTAAAGGTTGTGGATATAATTTTGGAAAATTAATAAAAGAAAACAGTTGTAGTTTTGTAACTAAAAAAATCTCTCTACTTTTGTCACCAAAAGTACCAAAAGTGCTTAAGGATTCGAACTTTCGCAGAGAATTGATTTAAGTTTTATCTCTCGTATTACGGCGAAATCTCACCCTTAAGAATCCCATTGATACATATCGAAAAATTATAGATAAAATTATTTCTAAAAGTTTTTTTGATTTATTTTTTTGAAAATATTAAAATAAAATATTGCAATATAACACTCAATGCGAATTGTCATCTGTTTTGTGCTCATTGCGGATTTTTAAGGCTGCATAAGCCTTAAAGACTTTTGGTACCTTTTGGTCACAAAAGTACATATGTTTTCTTTTGGTTACAAAAGTAGGAAGTATTTTTTTTAAAAATATTATATATTCTAAAATTCATATTTTATGAAACAAATTTCTCAGAAAATCATAGATTATGCTATTTGGTATTATCTAAAATACTATCCTAGTCCAAAAAAGTTTGCAATAAAATTGAAGCAAAGATATGGTACTCAAAGTGAACTTTGAGAAAAATATTGATGAATAACTGATGAGCAAATAAATTTTATAATAAAAGAAAAGTTATCAAGTATAGTAGTAGAAGATGAGGTAATAAAATCAAAAATCAGGATTTTAAAAGATAAGTGAAAAAGTAAGCTTTATATAAAGCAAAAATTATATGAAAGAATGGAACAAAAAGATCTTATAGAAACTTATTTAGAAGAAGCATTTTTAGATTGAGAGAATGAAAATTTACTTAGAGAATTCAAAAAATTAGAATGAAAATTTGAAAAAAATAAGATATATGAAAAGTTGATTAGAAAATGATTTAATTATGATGACATAAAAAAATTGTTTTAAAAAATTGATATATCTCAAAAATAATTATACTTAAAATAACTTTTAAAATATAATATTTAAAAAATGAAAAAATTATTAACAATTATTATATTATCATTTTTAATTTCTTGTTCATTAAATTCAAATACTACTACTAAAGTTGATGATAAAATAATTCAAGAACAAAAGAAAATAAATACTTTAATTAAAAAATCACCAGAAGATCAAAGATCAATTTTTTCAGAATTAAATAAAGCAAATTTAAGTTGAGATATAGATAAAAAACAAGAACTTTTAGATGAAATAAAAAAAATGGAAGAATCTAAGAAACTAGAATTAGATGAAGCAGTTAAAAAATGAGATAATGAAAAAGCAAAATCAATAAGAAAGGAAATGTTAATTTTTAATGAATTTAATTATCAAAAATAATTTTAAAAAATAATCATAAAAATCATGTACCATTTAAAAATTAAAGTTAAAGCTTTTACATTAGTAGAATTAATAGTTGTAATCACAATATTGGCAATATTATGAACAATAGCATTTATAAATTTGCAATGATATAGTACTGGTGCAAGAGATAGTAAAAGAATAAGTGATATAAATAATATACAAAAAAAGATAACAATAGAATTATCAAAATGAACATTATTGTCAAGTTTGATAAATACAGTAAAAACAAATACATGATTAACAATAGATGGTAATCCAGCAATATCAATCCAATGAACAGCAAATTTTCTTACACTAAAAGAGAATTGAGATAAGTTCAAAGATCCAGTAACAAAAGGAGATTATTTATTATCATATTCTATATGATGAACATGAACATGAGCATATAAATTCACACAAATATGAACAGTAAATGAAGAAAATAATCAAGCAGTAATAAAGTGAAATTACTATCAAATGCAAGTATGAGATAGTCCAAGTATAACAGTAAACAATGAAGATTACTATGTAGTAGATGCATGAGTAGATTTACCATATATTGTTGATAATTCTTGAGATTCAAGTAGTAATTCATCTAGTTGATGACCTGTTGTAACTTATGAATGTAATTGACTAATATGAAGCGCGAATCCAGATCAACGGTGAGATAATTATTGATACCAAGATTTTGATTTATGTACTAATACAATAATATTAAGTTCATTGATTAATATACCACTTTCAAGTAATCTAACAAATAATCCATGAGCTCGTGAAGTTTATGCATTTGTACTTGAACAATGAAAAACATATACATTAGAATCATTATGAAATGATACTGATAGTGATACTGCATTTTTTTTATATGATAATTTATGAAATAAATTAGCAATTAATGATGATTTAAGCAATGATATTTATAGATCTAGTATTACATATGTAGCACCTTATACATGATATTATTATTTATGAGTAATGTGATATGATGATTGATGAACTTATGCTGATTATACATTAAGTATAGATGATTGAAATAGTACTAATCCAGTTAATTGAATGTGTTGAAGTGATAATTGAAAATTATTATTAGTTACACCAACAAACCTATGTAGTAAATGAACTTCATCAATAGTTACTGATCAGTGAGAATGATTAAATTATACATGGACTTGTGATTGAATAAACTGAGGTGGGAATACTTCATGCAGTGCAATACATAAAGTAGCTATTGCATGTAATTATCAACAAGCTGATATTGATGCGTTAAATATTTCATGATGATATGAAAATTTTAGTGTAACTGATGAAAATTATAATACTCTTACAACATTTCCACTTACAAAGGATCAATGGTGTAGTGTTACTAATTTGACTTGGATTTGATGAGCAAATGTTACTCCAGAAATATTTACTTTAAATTTATTAACATATCTAAATTTATATAATAATTGAATTACAACTCTACCACCTGAAGTATGAAATCTAACTAGTTTAACTAATTTAGATTTATCTACTAATTCACTTACAAGTTTACCAGATGAAATAGGTAATTTGGCATATTTAGATTTTTTATGAATATGATCAAATCAACTTACAAGTTTTCCAACAATAATATGAAATTTAAGTAATTTAACTAGTTTACAATTGTATAATAATAAAATTTCAAGTGTTACTCATGAAATATGAAATTTAACTAATCTAGTTAGCTTAGGTTTGGGTACAAATTTACTTAATGATTTACCATCAGAATTATGGAATTTAAATAAGTTAACTTATTTATCTCTAAGTTCAAATCAGATTTCAAGTATACCGTCACAAATATGAAATTTAACTAATTTAACTAATTTAGATTTATCAACAAATCAAATTACTACTTTACCTTCAGAATTTTCTAATTTGGTAAATTTGAAAACTTTATATTATGATAATAATCAAGTTGTAACGATACCACAAAGTATATTTAGTTTATCAAGTTTAGAAACTTTATATATGAGAAGTAATTTAATTACAACTCTACCACCGGATATATGAAATTTAACTGGTTTAACTACTCTTGATTTTGAAGCCAATAAAATAACAGGTATACCAGCAGAATTTTGAAATTTAATTAATCTATCATATCTACGTATTAGAAATAATAAAATTACAAGTATAGCACCAGAATTTTCTAATTTATCTAGTTTAACATCATTGTATATAGAGAGTAATCTTCTTACAACATTACCAGTAGAGTTTTGAAATTTAACTAGTTTAATTAGTTTATTTTTAGATTCTAATCCTTTAACAAGTATTCCATCTCAATTTTGAAATCTATCTAGTTTAAGAACTTTATATCTACGGAATAATCAATTAACAGATTTACCACTAGAGTTTTGAAATTTAACTAGTTTAACTACACTTCATTTTTGAGCTAATCCAGCCACTAGTGTTCCAGATGCTATATTTAATCTTCCGAATTTAAAATATTTATGACTTTTAGATATTCATAATATTGCAAGTATACAACCATCAATTTCAAATTTGACTAATTTAATTAGTTTAGATTTCCGGCGGGCAAGTAGTTTAACTACTGTTCCTCCTGAAATATGAAATTTACCAAATTTAGAATATTTATATTTTGGTAATAGTGCTTTAACAGTTTTACCATCAGAGGTGTGAAATTTATCTAAATTAAAAACATTGAGAGCTTATAATACTCATTTAACAACTCTACCTTGAGAGTTAACTAATTTAACTAGTTTAACTAATTTTAGTTTAAGTGGTAATTCATGATTATGACAACTTAATAAAGATTTTTGAATTAGCTCACCAAATAGTTCACAAGTTAATATTCCGACTACATGACAAACAATGACAGTTTGATGAAATTGAACTAACGTAGTTGTTACTGTAACCCCATAATTAAAAAAGAATATAAACTAAAGTTTATATTCTTTTTTCTTCATGATACTAAGTCAAAATATCCATAGTAATATTCAACCAAATACGAAAAATGTTCACATATAACCAAATATTTGAATCAGTATTCATCAAATAATTAATCATCATACATTTGCTAAGTTTCAAAGCATCTTGATTGGAGCACTTGATGCATTTGCATCTATTTGTTTTAAGTTTTTCTTTTCAGCATATGTTTTGTTATATTCACTACTAAATTCTCATTGTGATAATGGCATACCAGCAGCATATCAGATACTGTTTAATAATCATAATCATAAAACTATAAATAGAGAATCAAATAATCAGAACATAAATATTGATAGACCAGATATTAAAACTCAGAACATTAAGACTTTATATGTTCATAATTTTTCTGATAAGCTTATAAGTGGAATTTGTGCTCAATAAGCTGGTATTGCTAAAAATGCAATAAATACATAAGCAGTAAATATATTTTGTAAGTTAAATTTAGCTAACTCAGATGAGTTTGCTCACAAAACTCAATCAATAAAGTCAATCAAAAATGAAGTTACAAATGTATCCCAAAATCCAAATAATGTAAAAATTCATCATACTACAAGTAATCTGTAATTATAAGGCGGTTGCATAAGTATTTCAAAAAAACTTTTTAAATCTTCTTTTGTTGTATCATAAACTTCTTTGAAATTTATAGAATTTTTAACTTCAATAGGCTTTAAAAATACTACTTTTAGATTCTTTGTTTTTTCAATTAAATCAGCTTTATTTGAAACAATACTTTTTGTATAATCATTTATTGAGTTAACTACTCATTCTTTTGTAATAAGTTTTAATTTTTTTAAATCATCAAATTTTAGTTCTATATCTGAATTATCAAAATATTTTATAATAAAGAATATAAATATTATTATAAGGATTACTAGTATAATAACAGCAATTAGAGTATTAAAAGCTAAGATTATTCAAGAAGAAACAAGTCACACTAAACTTCAAACTCAACTATATATATTTCTTTTTGAAAATAGAGTTGCATATTCACTTGGGTCAGAATTATTCATGATATATGAATAACTAGTTACATCACTTATTTCTTTTATTATTCAATATAAAGAAACAGAAACTAATAATAATACTATGTTAAATACAGATCAAAATATATTTTTTAAAGCTTCAACAGTAAAATCTAGTGATAAATCAGTTAAGTTTAAAGTATTTGTTTGATATATGAAATAAAGAAAAATCAGTGATACTAAAAGCATTAAGTATGCTCAAAATAAAAATATTTTTTTTGGAGTAAAGTATTTTTGAAATACTCAAACTGGACTATCTGCAAAAAATGAAACTAGGTTTCAAAGTCATAAAAATATTCATACAATCAAAGGACTTTGTAATTGTATTAAGAAGAAAAATACAAGAGTAAAGTGGAAACACATCCAAACAAAAGATGATATAAATCAATACATCATAAAGTTTTTTTTCTTTACATCATTAAATCCGTTGTCTACAGTTATAAAATTTCCCATCTTGAAAAAATTAAATTTAAAAATTATTATTTATATTATTTTATCATTTTATGAAATTTAATGCAAAAAATATCAATTTTATTACTTTAATATTCTTATTTTTATTTTGTAATTTACTTATTTTTAAATATTATAATATAAAATATTTTCTAAAATATAACTATGTCACAAAAAATTACTTGTCCGAATTGTAAAATAGAAATTGATTTAGATAAATTGGCAGATGAAAAATATAGTGAAATAATAAAAGAACAAGAAAAAAAACTTAAACAAGAACAAGAAAATCAAAGAGAAAAATTTGAAAAAGAATTGGAAGAAAAAACCAATGAAATGAGAAAAAAAGCTCAAGAATTTGCAGAAAAAAAAGCTGATGAAGAGAGAAAAAAAGTAGAAGTAGAAATGAAAGATATGCAAGAAAGACTTGAAAGATCTGAAAAAGAACAACAAGAATCAAAGAAAAAAGAACTTGATTTTATGAGAAAACAAAGAGAGCTAGAAGACAAAGAAAAAAATTTTGAGCTTGAAATGGAGAAGAAAATGTTTGAAGAAAGAAAAAATATAGAAAAAAATTTAGAAGAAAAATTGAAAGAAAATTCTAAAAAAGAAATGGATGAAAAAATGCAAAGCATGCAAGAAGAATTTAGAAAAAAAGAATTAGAATATCAAAAACAACAAGAACAATTAAAAAAATCACTAGATGATGCAAAAAGAAAAGCAGAACAATGAAGCCAACAAATTCAATGAGATGTGCAAGAAGATGATTTAAAAAATGCTATCACTCAAGCATTTCCAATTGATAAGATAGAAGATGTTGCTACTTGAATAAAATGAGCAGATTTAGTTCAAATAGTTAAAAACAATTTTTGACAACAAGTTTGAATTATAGTTTGGGAAAGTAAAAATACAAAAGCTTGGCAGGATGCTTGGGTTATGAAACTTAAGGATGATAAATTAAAAATAAATTGAAATATAGCAATTTTGGTAACTACAGTTTTACCAAAAGATGTTAAAAATTTTGCTATGATAGAAGATGTAATGGTTTGTCTTCCTGAGTTTGCAATTGCTGTTGCTACTATGCTTCGTGATAAATTACTTTCTATTTCAAAAGTAGAAAAATCTCTTGAATGAAAGGATATAAAGATGGAAATGTTATACAAATATCTATCAAGCGAGGAATTTTCAAGTAAGATAAATATGATGGTTGATGTATTTTCAAACTTAAAAGCTTGAATTGACTCTGAAAGAAGAGCTATGGAAAAAAATTGGAAGAGAAGAGAAAAAGATTTAGAAAGAGCAACTTTTGCAATTACAGGTATGTATTGAGAACTTGAAAGTCTTATGTGACAAGCGCTACCTTGAGCTGAAAAATTGGAACTTGGTTATGGAGAAGTTGATTATGATTTAGAAGATTAGAAAAAAAATATGCATAAAAAAATAAAAGACTTATCTGAGAAAAGAATTAAATATTTGATAGAAAAACAAATACCTTTTTATAAGTGAAATAAAACTTATCTTGATTGAATTAGAGATGAATTATATGAAGTTGAAGATGAAATAAAGGAAAAAAATAGTGTTTATCTTGAAGATGAATTATGAGATGTTTTTTGGAATTATCTGTGTTTACTTCATAGTTTAGAAAACGAATGAAAAATAACTAATGCTGAAAAAGTTTTTGAAAGATGTTATAAAAAATTTGGTGAAAGAGTTGGTTATGATTGAGATTGATGACATAATTGGCAAGAAGTTAAAGACAAACAAAAACAAGAATTAAAATTAGAACATAATAAATTGTATAAAAATGACAAATAAATTATCTCTAGATTTTTGATGAAATGAACCACAATTTAAAAGAAAGATATTGCAAAATGTAATCATAGACAGGAAAAGTAAATACAGTGTAGTTTCATGATTTGTAAAATCAAAAGAAGAAGTTGATATTTTTATGAAAGATATTTTGAGGGATAAATATTTTGCAAATGCGACTCACAATACTTTTGCATACAGGATAAAACTTGAAAATTGAAGTGTCCTTGAAGGTAAAAATGATGACTGAGAAACTTGAGCTTGAATGTGTATTTTGAGAGAAATTCAAAGAGCTGATTATATAAATGTAATAATTATAGTTACTAGATATTTTGGATGAATCCATCTTCAAACTGATAGGTTTAAAAATGTAATTGAAGCAAGTAAAATAATTTTAAAAGAAATATAAAATATGCAAATAATAAAAAGTTTTAGAAAAACTCTTTCTATGAAATTTGATAGTTTTTGAACATTGATTGTAAAAGCTCCTTATTTTACAAGCGATAGAACTATACATAATTTTATAGAAAAAAATAAACTTTGGATTGATAAAACAAGAAATAATTTGCTTGAAAAAATAAAAGTTTTTGATTTTTGAGAGAAGTTTTTTTATCTTTGAAATGAGTATGTTTTACTTAGTGATTTGACTAGTGAAAAAATGAAATTTGATTGAATCAATTTTTATCTATCAAATAAACATAAAAACAAAATAAAAGAAAAACTTTTAGAGTTTTATAAAATGGAGTCTATTCTTTATATAAAAACTAAGGTATTAGAAATAGCATCAGTAAATAACTTAAATTATAATTCTGTAAAAATAACAAGTGCAAAAACTAGGTGGGGAAGTTGTACTAGTAAGAAAAATCTAAATTTTAGTTTTAGGTTAATTATGGCTCCTAAATCTAGTATAGATTATGTAATAGTTCATGAATTAGCTCATTTACTTGAAATGAATCATAGTCCAAAATTTCGGCACAATGTATCTACTTTTTTTGATAGATTAGATTTATGAAATTATAAAGATCATCAAAAATGGTTAAAAATAAATTGAAATAAACTTATGTATGTATAAAATCTTTTTAACAATTACTTAACAAAAATAGCTATTTTTTTAACAATTTTGTAAAAAAGTAGAACAATATATATTATTAAAAAATAACCCATGAAAATAAATACTGAAGTATTAGAAAAAATAAAAAATTCTGAATCTAGAGTTTTGGTAGTTACAAAATATTTAGATAAAAAAGATACAGATGAAGTAGTACTTTTTATGGAACAAAATTATTTTGATATAATTGAGTGATTTTGAGAAAATAGATTGGAGTGATTGAAACTAAAAGAATTAGATAGAGAAAAAGCACATTTTATTTGAAATATTCAAACTAAACAAATAAAAGAAATAGTTAAAGATTGTCTAGTTATTCATAGTGTTGATGATGTAAAACAAATTCTTAGAATGGAAGAAATTTGTGGTAAAGCTGATTTATGGGTTCAAATTTTTCTTCAAATAAATGTAGATTCTACAAAAGAGTGAGGAATAAATATAGATAAAATCCCTGAGTTTTTAAATGTAATTTGAGATATGGAAAATGTAAGTTTGATTTGATTTTCTGCTATTTGAAAAAGTGAATTTACAAAAGAGGAAAAAGAAGCTGAGTTTGATCTACTTATTTCTCTTAGAAATAAATATATTCCAAACTGATTTATTTCAGCAGGAACTTCGCTAGATTATGAAATAGCTTTGGAAAAATGAATTGATATAGTTAGGATTTGAACTGCATTATATAAATAATATAAAATTATGAACAAAAAAGAATTAATTTCATATTTAGATGAATATTTAAAAATCTCTGATTTTAAAGATACTTCTAAAAACTGATTACAAGTAGATAATGAAAAAACTGAAATTAAAAAATTAGGTTTTGCAGTAGATGCAAATACTTATATTTTTGATAAAGCTATTGAAGAATGAGTTGATATGGTTTTAACTCATCATGGAATTTTTTGGTGATTTGAACAAGCACTTGTTTGAATTCCTTTTGAAAGAGCAAAAAAACTTATAAAAAATGATATTGCTTTGTATTCTTGTCATTTACCACTTGATGCACACCCTGAAATTTGAAATAATATATGATTAGCACACGCTTTTATAAATATGTTTTGATTACAAGAAGGTGAATATGAATTAGAAAAATTTTGAGAATATCATTGAGTTTATATTTGATATGGTATTAAATTTAAAAATAAAGTACATATTTCAAATTTGGTAACTCCATATGCTGAAATGATGCAATTATTAAAAAGGCTTTATAATTTCTGAAAAAAAGAATACATAAATAGTATAGCATTTGTTTCTGGTTGAGCATTAAGTGAAGTAAAAGAAGCTTATGATAAAAATTATGATGTTTTTGTTACTTGAGAATGAGCACACCATGAAATGACTTTTGCAAAAGAATTATGACAAAGCATTTTGATTTGAGGACATTATGAGACTGAAAAAATCTGACCAAAATTACTTGCATACCATTTTAGAGATAAGTTTTGAATTGAAATTGTTTTTTTAGATGAAAAATATTAAAAAAGAATAACTTTTAAGTTATTCTTTTTTATATGTTTTTCATAGATTTCATTTCTCATTTTCATGAAACTATCATATATATGTGATATGGAGTTTTTATGATTCAAGCTCAAATTTGATACAATAAATCAATTGTAGCAATAAGTGAATTTGCAGTTCAAAGTGCAAATCATAATATATGTTCATGTAACAATTGTGGATTTTTTGCTTTATTTATAAGCTTACTTGGAAGATAATCTTCTATATGATTTTTAAATTCATCTATATTTATAGTTTTTTCAACTTCATCTTTAAGTATTTTTATTTCTATTTTTGAAGAATTTTCTATTAATTCTTGTGCTCATTTTAGTATCAAAAATAATCTTTCTAACTCACTATTATTTAGATTATTTAAGCTTTGACTTCAAGTTTCTTTTATTTCTTTTTTAAGATTTTCTAGTCAGTCAAATGTATTGTTTTTGATAAGAAGTAATGCTTCTTTTTTTTCTATTTTAAATTTTTTGGAAATTTCATCCGCTAATTTATCTAGCATTAATTTTTTATCATTTTTTTCTTTTTCTTTGTATGCTCAGGCTTCAAAATTATTCATAAATTTATTTTAATGATTATTTTTTAGGAATTTGATCTAACCAATATTTAGTTGTTTCAGTGTATTCATTATTTTTATCTAGTGAAATTGCTTTTTTAAATGAATCAAATGCCTCATTATATTTTTCTTGCTTAAATTCAAGAATTCATTTTACCATTGTAATCATAGGACTTTTATCATTTATTTCAAGTGCTTTATTTATGTTGTTTTCTATAATTGTAAATTGATATTTGCTTATATTATCACTTTGAAGCATGATCCAAGAATTGTATCAGTAAAATAATTCTGAGTCTTTAAACTTTATTTTTGCAAGTTCACTGTATTTTAATGCAGTTTTCAAATCATCATTTAGTATGTGATAATATATTGCTAAATTATAATCATTTATATTTAAATCTTTATCATTTGAATCAATTAATTCTTTAAATGTTGATAACATTTTCTCTGTGTCATTTAATTCATAATAGATAAAAATAAGTCTTCTTCTTATGTCATTTAAATCAGGATATCAAAGTTTTATAGCTTTATTATAATGAATTGTACTTAAAATCTTATCATTTAATTTTTCATAAACTCTAGCTAAAAAATAACTTGCTTCGTAATCATTTGAATCTACTTTATTATACTCTATCAAGAAATCTTTTGCTTCTTTGTATTGTCATAATTCATATGAACTTTTTGCAGCAATTTTTAAAATAGGTTTATAATTTTCATTTGTTGCAAGTATAGATTTTGAAGTTTCAAGTGCTATAAAATATGTTCAATTTTGGTAAAATGCTCAAGCAACAAGTGCTGCCTTATATGTTAAATCATCAATTTTAAAATTGTAATAATTTGTAAATGCATCATAAACTGTCTTTAAGTTTTTTGAATTTTCAAATATTTCTCAAGTTCAAGTGTTTGTATCAAAAACTTTTTGAAAATTTGCTCTACATAATGAAAAATCAGTTATACAAATCAATGAATTTTTATAATAAAAATTGTCTTCCTTGCTTAATCAAATAGTATCAATTTCACTATTTAATTTCTCTAAACTTCCAGATCAAGTATAGGTACTATTTATCAAGCTTAAGACTGCTTTTGTTTTATCAAGATTTTGATAATTTTTAATTATATTATAGTGTTCATATGCTTTATCATATTTGTTTAAACTATAATAAATATCTCATATTTTTAGGTTTGTTTCTCTGTCAGTAGGGACTTCTTTATAAACTTGTAAATATTGAGTTAATGCAGTTGTATATTCTAAATTTTCAAAATATAAATTTCATTTTGCAATTAATCATTTTAATGCTATTTTTTTCTTTAGTATTTCTAGTCTTTCAGCTGATTTTTCAATTCATTCTTTTGAGTTTAACTCATCAGGAGAATAATTACTATTTAGTAATCAATTGTTTTCTAAAATAGTTTTATTTTTAAAATAGTAAAATCAATAAGCAGATATAGATAATATAATTAATATTATTAAAATAGTTATTGATAAATTTTTTTTCATTTTTTCTTCTTGTTATAAATATTTAACTAAATTTTATGTCTTAGAAGTGTTTTGTAAAGAAAATTAAACAAATTTGTATTTACAAAGAATTAAATTACATTAAACTAGAAAAAATATTTTATCATTTTATTGTAAATCGTGTTTAAAAAAATAGCTAGTAATACATTTTCACAAATCTTATCAAAGGCAGTTACCGCAATAATCGCAATATTTTTAATTAGTATTTTGACTAATTATTTATCAGTTGAAATGTATTGATTGTATTCAAAAATATATAATTATATTTGAATCTTTGTTTTTTTGGCAGATTTATGACTTTATGCAATTTCAATTAGAGAAATATCAAATGATAAAGAAAATTCTAGTAAAATAGTTTGAAATGTTATGACACTTAGATTAATTTTGTGAATACTTATTCTTTTCTTTTCTACTTGAATTGCATTTTTTCTTCCAGGTTACAATTCAGATTTAGCAATTATCTCAATAATTATTGCATCAATTTTTACTATTCTTCAGTTATTAAATTCTTCAATTCTTGCTCTTATGCAAGCAAATATGAAGATTGAATTTTCAGCTTTTAGTTTGATTGTTTCAAAGATTGTAAATGTAATACTTATTGCATTTATCGCTTTTGTTTTATATCCAAAAGAATTTATTGCAGATTCAAACTATTTTACTCCTTTTATTTATATCATTTCAGCATGAGTTATTTCTGTTTTTATAAATACAATTTTAAACTTTTTGTATGCTAAAAAAATAACTAAGATTTGATTTGAATTTGATTATAAATATATAAAACATCTTTTTAAAATATCATTGCCATATTGAATTGCTCTTTTTTTAAGTGTAGTTTATTTTAAGATTGATGTTATATTACTTTCATTATTAGAATGACCTGAAAAAGGGGATTTAAGTATAGCTTTGTATAGTTTACCTATGAAGATAGTTGAAGTCTTGATGGTTATTGGGGGATATTATATGACATCATTACTCCCTAGTTTAAGTTCCGGATTTAAGAATAATGATGAAAAATGACTTTTAAAATTAACAGATATTTCATTTAAAATATTATTTTCATTTTCATCATTATTATTTGTACTTTGAGTATTATTTAGAGATTATATCATAAGAATAATTGCAAATGAAAACTATATTGTTACGACTCATATGTATAATTCTAGTGATGCTTTTGTCGTTGTATTCTTCGTAATATTGTTTTATTTCTTGTCGCTTGTTTTTATCTATGTTTTAATTTGAGCAGAAAAACAATGAAAACTTTTAAAAATAAATATTTTTATAACTATTTTTAATATAGTTTGAAATATAATTTTGATACCAAAATATAGTTTTATGTGAGCTTGAGTAACAACTCTAGTTTCGCAAATTTTACTTTTTTCATTTTGATATTATTACACTAAAAAAATCCTAGATTTTAAATTTCCATTCTTATTTGTTATTAGATGAGTTATAGTTTGAATTATTATATATTTATTTTGATTTTTTTTGTTAAATAATTTTTCTATTTGATTATATAGTGATTTTATATTGTATTCAATTATTCTTTTTTTGATTTATTCTATTTATTTTTATGCTGAGTATAAAAATTATGAAAAAAAATAATCTTGTTTTTTTAAAAAAAACTTGCATAAATTAAAAAAACTTTTAGACTCAGCTTCTAAAAAATAATATATTATTTATAATAATGAATATGGAGGAAGTAGGATTCTTGTCTCAAACCTTAGCGGTTTTATTTTTACTTATAATTAGTTCTTTTACTTATATATTAAGTAAAAGAATCAATTTTCCTTATACAGTTTTATTAGTAATAGTTTGACTATTACTTGTCCCAATATCAAATATTCCATTATTTTCATTTATAGATGATTTTCAGTTAACACCTGATTTATTATTCTTTGTTTTATTACCAGTTCTTCTTTTTGAAGCAGCCTACAATATGAATTATAGGCAATTAATTATAAACTGGAAGACAATAGCAGCATTGTCAATTTTTTGACTTCTAATTTCAGGTTTTTTAATTTCTCTATGATTATTTTTTCTTTTTCCTTTGATAGGATTTAATATACCTTTTTTAGTATGTCTTTTGTTTTGAGTACTTATTTCTGCAACAGATCCAGTAGCTGTTTTATCTATTTTTAAATCACTTTGAGCACCAAGAAGACTAACTATTATTTTTGAATGAGAAAGTTTATTTAACGATGGTACTGCAGTTGCAATGTTTTTAGTTGTTCTAGGATTAATCTTAGAATGATGAAATCTTGATTGATATACATTTTTAGATTGAACTTTAAAATTTGTTTCAATGGTATGATGAGGTATTTTATTTTGATGATTTACTTGATTTGTATTTAGTAAAATCATTTGATATATAAAAAATAATGAAGAAGCTGAAATAGTTTTAACTATGTTGCTTGCTCATATAACTTTTATATTTTCTGAATTAATTACTCGTAATTTTTCATTTTTACCTATATCTTGAGTTATTGCTACTGTTATTGCATCAATTGTTATTTGAAATTATGGTAGATACAAGATTACTCCTAGAGTAGAAATTCATATGCATAAATTTTGGGAATTTTTTGCTTTTATTTCAAACTCACTTGTTTTTATATTGATGTGATTAATTCTTAGTGAATTAGATGTTAATTTTACTGAATTCATATTACCACTTATTATAACTATTTTTGTTGTTATGATTGCTAGAGTAATATCTGTTTATATACCAGTTAAAATAAATAATTTCTTTAAAATCGAGGATCATATTCCTCATAGTTGGGCAATCTTATTGTCTTGGTGAAGTCTTAGATGAGCATTGGCTTTGATGATGGTATTATTAATTCCATGAGTTTGAGACCCTTCTTATGAAAAATTATTAGCATTTGAACAAATGGTTTGATGGACATATGATTATTCTATAAAGGATTTTCTGTTAGTTTTAACTATATGAAGTATCATGTTTACACTTTTTGTTAAAGCACCAACAACTCCTATAATAATGAGAAGATTAAAGATTGATAAATTGCATAAACTAGAAGAATTTGAATATGAAGAATGAAGAATTTTATCAAATCTTAAAGTAATTCAAAAATTAAATCTTTCATTTAAAAAGGCATATTTAACACAAAATGAGTATGAAGAATTAAGAAATAAATATAGTGAAAAATTGTCTCATGCAGTAAAAAAGATGAAAAAAGTATTGGAGGAAAAATGAGATGATCCAAAGATTCTTATAAGGAGAGCATTATCTCTGCATGCACTTTGAATAGAAAAACAATATTTAAAAGAATTATTTTTTTACAATGAAATTGATGAAAAAAACTTTAAATATATATTTAGAAAGATAGAAAAACAAATTGAAAGATTAGAATTATCTCATGATCAATTAAGAAGTATTTCTCACAAAAAAAATGATTATGATATTTTTACAAGATGTGTAGTTTCAGTTTATAAAAGAACTTCTACTGATCTTGATTCATATATTAGAAATAGAACTAGATTGATAATAACTAGAAAAGTAATAAAAGAATTGAGATTATTATCTGAAATAGATTTTTGATTCGATAAATCGCTTTTTGATGAAATTATAGAATTATATGCATTGTTTAATAAACAAGCTGATGAAAAAAGAATAAAAATATTTTCATCTCATAAAGCTACTATAAATGCAGTAGAATCTAGACTTGTAAATAAATCACTTTTAAAATTAGAGGAAAAAACTATAAAAGATTTATATCATAAAGAAATTATTACTCCAAAATTGTATCTAAAATTTATGGATGAAATAGAAAAAGAAATGTATGCTGATGTAAAAAAATCAATTTAAAAAAAGATAAGTTTACTTATCTTTTTTTTATTTTTTGAGAAAGTAAAAATATAGATAATATAATATATATTATTTAAGTTAACAATTATTTATGAAAACAGCGTTTGATACAAAACCGGGTAGCGTAGTTGATGTAGATTGAGATTTATATTTTGTTTCTAGATGGGAATCTCACAGATGAGGAAGGTGAGCAACAACAGTTAAAATGAGATTAAAAAATATTTCAAGTGGTTCTATGACTGATAAAGTGTTTAGTAGTGATGATAAATTGAATGATGTTATTTTAGACAGAACTGTTTTTGAATATTTATATAATTCTGCATGAGTTTATGTATTTATGAATAGTGAAAATTATGAACAAATTGAATTAGGAGAAGATGATATAGGTGATATGAAATATTTTTTATCAGAAGGTTCAACAATTGATATACAACAACATAATTGAAATTTTGTCTGAATTATATTGGATACTTATATGAAATTAAAAGTTGTAGAAGCATTACCACTTATATGAAGTAGTGAAAATATAGAAGTGATAACTAATACTTGACTTAAACTTGAAGTTCCACCTTCTATTGAAGAATGAGATGAAATAATTGTTAATACAACAACTTTTGAATTTGTAGAAAAAGTAAAATAATTTTTTAAAATTTGATTAAATTATAGAGCCTTTTTTATTGCATTTTCTTGAAAAATTATTAAATTAAACAAAAATAATTAATAAAAAATATATGAAAATAGATAATATTACACTTTCATTTAGAAATAAAGTTATTCTAAAAGATATAGATATAGAGATAAAACCAGGAGAATTTGTTTTTATGATTGGTTATTCTTGAAGTGGTAAAACTTCAGTTATTAGATCTATTATTTGAGATTTTAAACCTGAAAGATGAGATATTATCTTGGATAGTAATTTGGCACTTTATAGATGAATGACAGAAGAAACTCTTCTTTCTTATAGAAGAGAAATAGGAGTTATTTTTCAAGATTATAAATTACTAGAATCAAAAAAAGTATATGAAAATGTAGCTTTTGCAATGGAAGTTTGTGGTTATAGTGATGCTCTTATCAGAAAAAAAGTACCAGAAGCTTTGGAAAAAGTAGGTCTTTTAATTAAAAAAGATAAATTTGTTTATGAATTATCTGGTTGAGAAAAACAAAGAGTTGCTATTGCTAGAGCTTTGGTTCATAATCCAAAAATAATTATTTGAGATGAACCAACATGAAACTTAGATCCAGAAACTGCAAAAGAAATCATGGATATATTTCTTGATTTAAATGTAGAGTGAAAAACTGTTATAATGGCAACTCATGATTCAAATATAGTAAATGCACTTAATAAAAGAGTTATTACGTTTCAAGATAGAAAAATAGTTTCAGATGTTGAAAATTGAGTTTATAATTTGAAGTAAAAATCTAAAAATAAAAATCCCTTCGGGATTTTTATTTTTGGATTTTTTTATAATAATTACATTTTCAACTAAAAGGACAAGTTTCACATTTTGGATTTCTTGCAGTACAAATATATCTACCAAATAATACAAGAGTATTATGTAATAGCGCATGATTATTTTTTGTAAAACCTGTACTGATTTTTTTATCAGTTTCAAGAGGAGTTTTCGTTTTTACAAATCATAATCTGTTTAAAACCCTGTGAACGTGAGTATCAACTCATATATATGGAGCATCATCAATAACTGCTAAAAATACCTTTGCAGTTTTTATTCAAACTCAAGGAAGAGTTATTAGTTCTTCTATTGTTCTAGGTATCTTACTATTGTATTTTTCTTTTAAGATAAGCGATGTTTTTTTTATATTTTCAGCTTTATTATTAAAAAAAGAGATACTATTTATAAATTCTTTTATATAATCTATATCCATTTCAACTCAATCTTTTGGCTCTATTAAAAAACGGAAAAAATTTCTATTTACTATATTTACTTGTTTATCAGTTGTTTGTGCTGACATCAAAATAGCAATTAGAAGTTGAAATTCATTTGTATAATATAGCTCTGTTTTTGCATCTGGAAACATTTCATTTAATTTTTCTGCAAATTCACCAATATCTTTTTTATTCATTTTTATTTACTTATATGTTTGTTTTTAATATAATAATAAAAAATATTTAATTTAAAAGAAAAAAATGTTTTATAAAAAATGATTTTACATAAAAAAACCAGTTTGAAACAATGAATTTTCATTTGAACAAAGAAAAAATAAGAAACTTTTTGTTCCTGAAATTATAGATTTAGATATTTGAGATTTAGATAAGATTGAAATTCAAGATGATTTAGACAAGATAGCTTTTGAAGATTTTGGTTTTGATGATAAGATGAGTACAAATTATGGACTTAAAAATTTCTATAGAATAAATAAAAATTGAAAAGAAATAATACTTTTTGATAATCACAATCACGCTTTTTATTTTTGGTATGAAGCAAGAGAAAGATGAATTATTTGAGATAACAATTTGCTTATTCATATAGATGAACATGCTGATACTAGAGACAATGATAAACATCTTTTAAAACCAGATAGTTTAGATTTAGAAAAAGTTTTTTCATTTACAAATGAGGTTATAAATGTAGGGGATTATATAATTCCTGCTTTGGAGGAATGACTAATTTCAGAAATAATTCAAATAAGAAATACTAAAAATTTAGAAGATTATATTGAAAAATATTATGATAAATCAGTTTTAGAATTTAATTTATTTCATTCAGAAACTCAACCAATCAAAGATTGGGATTCAAACAGTCTTCATTCAATAAATAAAATATCTAAAACTGATTTTAGATATAATAATATTATTTTAAACCTAGATTTAGATTTTTTTCAAAAAGAACTAGATTTTATAGATTATGAATTAAAGAAAAAAGTTATAAGAGATGCTTTTGAAAAAGCTGATTTTATAACAGTTTCTACTTCACCGTTTTTTATTGATCAAGAGCTTGCAATCAAGGTTTTCAAGGATTTATTTTGAAATCTATAATAGAAAATCACAAATTAGATATTGATAAAAATAAAAATATAGATATAATACTATATGTTATTTATATAGTTTCTTAATTTGACATTAAAAAATATATGAATAAAATCATTAAATGAGAATAATTCTCATTTAATCTAATTAATTTATAATGATAGAAATATGACATTAGTAATAAATGCACAAAATTTTGATGAAACTATAAAAAGTTGAGTTACTTTAGTTGATTTTTGGGCTGAATGGTGTGGACCTTGCCAAATGATGTTACCAATATTAGATGGTTTTTCATCTGCAATGGAAGGTAAAATGAAAGTAGCAAAAGTAAATGTAGACGAATCTCCAGAAGTTGCTTGAAAATTTAGAGTTATGTCTATACCTACTTTAATTGTTTTTAAAGATTGAGTTCCAGTTGAAACTATGGTTTGAGTACAACAACAATCAAAACTTGAAGAAGTTTGTAGTAAATATTTATAATAAAAAAGCTTAGATTTATCTAAGCTTTTTATATTACATTTACCATATTGAAAAATGGTAACATTATAGCCATAATCAGTGTTCAAATTATTCATCAAACTATAACTATTACTAGTGGTTCAATCGCGGTTTGAATATTTTTTACTATTGAATCTATTTCTTTATTCATTTTTAAACTTATCTTTATAAGTAAGTTTGCCATATTTCAAGTTTCTTCTCATATCTTTATTACACTTGCTAATTCAATTGGAAATAAGAAGTTTTCTTTTCAACTTTGGATTTCATTTATTCACATAAGTGTGCTTAATTCTATTCATTTACTTACTCTAGAACTTATTTCTTTCAAGTCTCTTTCATAATAATCATTATCTAATGCTCTAGAACTTATTTCTAAAGAGTTATTTATTATTACTCAATTTTTAAGTAAAATTCAAAGGCTTGAAGTAAAAAGTGCTAATATTTTTTTCTTAATTAATGGTCAAAAAATAGGAACTCTAATAATCATATAATCCCAATATATCTTTGTTTTTTTATGACTTTTAAATATTGATATTCAAATAATAAATAAGATTATAAAAAATATAATATATATAATATTTTCTTGAATAAATTTAGAAGTCTTTATTACATTTTGTGTTAAACTAGGTAAATTTACCTTTGAATCAGAGTACATTTTTTCAATCTTTGGAATTACAAAAATCATAAATACTCATATCATAACAATTGATAGAGAAACTATTACCATAGGATAAATAAGTGCTCATATTATCTTACTTTTTAATTCTCTTGTTTTTTCTTCTTTAATTTTTATTGTTTCGATAGAATCTCAAAGTTTTCAAGTAACTTCTCACATTTCTATTATTGATAGATCAAATATATTAAATATATGTGGAAATTTTTCAAAAGCATTTTTTAGATTATTTCATGTATTTAAACTTTCTATAATTGAGTTTAATAATTTTTTCATATTTTTATTTCTAGTTTGATACATAATTATTTTCAAACTATTTATAAGAGGAATTCATGATTGAAGTAGACTTGATAATTGCTCCAAAAGATTTATCTTATCTTTTGAGCTTATTTTTATTTTTGAACTTCTATTATTTAATATTTTTTCAAAAAATAGCTTAATATTTTCTAAATTTAAATTTTTAATCATATTTTTTTAGATTAGTATCTTTATTTTATCATTTATCTTGAATTATTTCAAATAAACATATAATAATAACGATTATATTACTAAAAAAGAAAATATGTTTAAATTTTTTGGTGTAAGTAAAGAAGAAGAATTTGATGAAATTTTTGAAGAAGAAGATGAAGTTGAAAATACTAAATTAGAAAAAGAAGAAATATGACAAATTGCAGTTGATATCTTGGAAACTAAATTTGAAATTATATTATTGGCACCTGTTGCTGGTATCAGTTTAGATGAAATAGATATTTCTTTTCATAACAATATTTTAACTATAAGTTGAGAGAGATTTAGACCTGAAATTTATGCTAAAGATATAACAGTAAGAAATAGCGAATGTTATTGGTGAGAATTTTCAAGAAATATAATATTACCTGAAAACCTAGATTTTGATAGTATAAAAGCTACATTGGATAATAATTTACTTATTATTACAGTTCCAAAACTTAAGTTTTCAAGCCAAAGTATAAGAATAGAAAAAATTTAATATTAATTTTAAAATCCGTGTTTTTTAAAAGAAAAAATGTAAGTGCTGGAGCAAAAAAAATAGATAAGGTTATTACCGGACTTATAATTTGAACAGCAGTAGCTTCAATGATTTGATTGTCAAAAACAAATAAATGAAAAGAAGTAACAGAAAATATAAAAAAAGAATCAGTTTGAGCATTTAAAAAATGATATAGTATTTTTTGAAAATGACTTGTATGAATAATAAAATTTTTTAATAAGAAATAATAATGAAAAAAATATTATTAACATTATTTTTGTTTTTTATATTTCAATTTTCTATTGTAAATGCTTGAAGTGATACACCAAGTTGTGATAAACCAAATTTAAGTATAAAGAGTAAAATTGATATATGTAATGAAGCAGTTAAACCTTTTTTATCAAAGGAAGATTGAAGTATAATAAAATGATCATCTATTAGAAGTGTAGAGGATTTTGTTTGTTTACAAGATGTTCCAGAAGCAAGAGTTTTTCAAATAATTTTAGATACAGATTTTACTGAAATAGATTGTGAAATGGAACAATATTTTCAAAGTTTAACAAATTCTAAAAATCTTTATTTCTGAAAAGATGCTAAATTTAGTTATTTTGATTGAATAAATCATATATGGGAAAAATCAAAATATTTTGAAGATTTATATTCTAATTCATGTGTTGAAGTTTCTTCTAAAGCAGCAAAATATATTGAAAATTGAGCTTATACTTTAGATGAAGAAAAACCATCAGTTTCTATTTCTGAAGCTAAAGAATATCTAGATTGAAGTTGATGAGATTGTCAAAATTTAATAAAATTAAAAATAAGTATTTTTAATAATGTAGCATTTAATGTTTTACAATTAAACAAAACTCAAGTTTCAAATGATCAAAAGAAATTATATGATCAAGAACAAAGAACTAAGTATAATAAAGTTTTAGATTTAATGATGATAAATCTATGATATATAGAAAGAATTTGGATGAAATGGCCAAGTAAAATAAAAAATGCATTATAAAAAAAGAAGAAATTTTATTTCTTCTTTTCTTTTTGATGTTCTCAACAATAAGGACATATTTTCATTTTTTTATTAATTCTTTTTTTACAATGATGACATTTTTTCTTTGTTTTTCTTCTCCAAATAATAAAGAAAAACCAAAATAATCATAGACTAAATATTAATCATATTATAAAATATGGATTAATTCAAACGCTTTTTACTATATAATCAACACTAAATTCTTTTGCAGAGTTGAATTTTATTTCCTCTCATTTATAATTTTCATATGCTAATTCAATCAGAGCTTTAATTTTCTTTTGTTCAATTGTTTCATTTATTCTTTCCCAAGGATAAATGAAAGTTTTATCTTCTATATTTTTCTTTGAATAATAATCAGAAGGTGACCAGTATTTTATGATTTTTTTTCAATTTTCATCATATGCTTCATATGGGAATCATTTCCATTCTGATTGAAATATTCTTTGAGTATTTGGTAATATATTTCAACCATTATCATTTATAGGTATATAGTCTACTATCTTTTCTCATATTATAGCACCATCTTCATTTTCTATTATCTCTTTTCAAACTCATTTAATTTGATTTCAATCTTCATCTATTAATGTTATTTTTCAAGTAGGTTTTATATGAGTATTTCAATCGTTGTTAAATGGTATTCAAAAATCAATTACAAAATCTTCATTTGTTGTTCAAGAATTACTATTTTGATTGTCACTTAAATTTCAAGAGATATCATTTGTTGTTCAAGAATTGCTATTTCAATCATTGTTTCAATTTCACAAATTATCATTTGTTGTTCAAGAATCTGTATTTCAATTATTGTTTCAAGTTATACTATCAATTATATTTCATAATCAAAAGTCATCTATACATTTTCAATCTATTCTACTTTTTGTTAAGTCTCAAAATGGACAACTATCTAAAACTAGAGCTCATCATGCGTATCAAGTAGTAGGTCAAACATTAATAGTAGTATCTCAAGGAGTTCAATTATCTATTATTTCTCATTCAACTGTTACTAAGATTAGTACTCAATAATCTACATTTATCTTAATTTGTCATCATGCTCATGAATTTTCTTCTCAATTATTTTTGAAAAATACTGCTCAATAATGTCATCCAGGAGTAGCATTTGTTGGTATATTTATTGAAAATTCAATATCTTTTTCTTCTAGAGGTCAAATATTAAAATTTTCAGTATTTATATTTATCCAACTTGCTAATTCTTGATCTGGATTTACTAGTTCACTTTTTCTTACAAATGTTGGATTACCAGTAGAATCATTTGAAATAAAATCAGATTTTCAAGTATGAATAATTAAAGTATCAGTACTTTTATTTATAAGTTTTGCTGTTTTAATTACAGTTGATCCTGGTTGAGCAACAATTTCATATTTTATAGGTGAGACAACTAAATCTATATTTCCAGCATATATTCTATTATTTAGTCATAATAATATAAATAAAACTAATGCAATACTTAAGTATTTTTTCATAATAATTTTTTTTTAATTTTAATTCATCTTATTTTATTAAAAAAAAAATTAAAATCAAAAAAAAGACAATTTTAATTGTCTTTTTTAATTTAGTTTTTATTAAAATTTACCAGTTACAGTAAATGTAATTGTATCTTCATAATCACCAGCTTGTGTTTGTGCATCTGATGTAGCAGCAACTTTAAAAGTTAAATCTTGAACTGTAGTATCAAGTTTTTCTGGTTTATTTGTAGTATATATAACATGTTCAGTTGAATTGTTATTTACCTCAGTAGCAGTTAAATTACCTGATGTATTTGTAAAACCAACAACTGTTGAATCAATTGCATTTGCAGTTGATGCAAATGTATATGATTCAGCAACACCATCAGTAGTTAATGTATTCATTTGAACAGCATTGTTAGAAGTATTTGTTAATCATCCACTTCCAGATCTAGCTGTAATATTTACACCATCTTTAGCGTTTGTACCAACTTCAATATCAATTGTACCACTTGCAGTAACACCTGCAGTTAATGTACCTAAATTAACTTCTGAAGCAGAAATTGTCATATTTAAACTAGGTAATACTTTTGCTTTAACTTTAATTCCAGAAACAGAACCAGTTGCAAAACCTGGGAATGCATCATCCCAAATAACAGAAGAATTAAATGCACCTGTACCAGCAACACTACCTGTACCAATATTAGTAGCGGCAAATGTTGTACCTAATGTAGTTGCAACCATACCTGCAATAGAAACTAAAGCTATATTTTTTTATTTTTGTTTTTAACATAATAACCTTATGATAATAAAATAATATAAATTTTTTGCTAGCAAGGGGAAAAGATTATTTTGTTCTTTTACCTTAGCACTGATATAATAACATACTTTTAAATTGTTTGTCAAAAATTTTAATATTGTTTTAATAATTATTTAATATTTAAAAATATTTTCTTTTATAAATATAGCTATTTCAAGCCAAAAAAAAGACATTATTTTATATTTATTAACAATTATAAAAATTATTGAATTTTTTGGTTTTTTAGATAAAATTAGGTCTCGTATAATTATTTAATACAAAATAATGACATTAGAAATACTAAAAAAGTATAATATTAAGGCTAAAAAATCTTTGTGACAAAATTTTTTAGTAAATGAAAATATAGTAAATGAAATTTCAGAAGTTATAGAAGTAACTTGAAAAAACATAATTGAAGTTTGACCAGGTTATTGAGCACTTACTGAAAAACTTATAAATAAAAAACCTAAAAGCTTAAATTTAGTTGAGCTTGATAGGGAAATGATTAATATATTAAATAGAAGAATTGATAATTGAGATTTTACCTTAGATTGAGTTTATTTTAAAATAAATAATATTGATGTATTAAAATATATTCCTGAAAATAAAGATTATAGTGTTATAGCAAATATTCCTTATTATATTACAAGCCCTATTTTGAGACATTTTTTGTATGATGTTGAAAATAAGCCTGAATCTATGGTTATACTTATGCAAAAAGATGTTTGAGATAAAATTCTTTGAAAATGAAAAGAGAAAACTTCTGTTTTATCACTTTTTGTTGCTAAAAAATGCAATATAAAAGATGTTCTATTTGTGTGAAAAGAGAACTTTATTCCAGCACCAAAGGTAGAATCAAGTGTTTTACTTTTTGAAACTCATAATCTATACAATCATATAAATGATAAAGAATTTATGGATTTCATAAAAAAATGATTTAGTGAACCTAGAAAAAAATTATCTAAAAATTTACTTAAGTATTGATATGATAAAGACTTAATTATACAAGTTTTTTCTAAATACTCTATATGAGATAATACTAGATGAGAAGATATAAATATAGCAACTTGGTGCAATCTGTTCTTAGAATTTAACAAATAATTAACTAGAAAAACTTGATGAATATACATTTTTTTTTATAATCGTGTTTCCAGAAAAAGTTGAACTATAAAAGTTGCTTACTATTTAGTAAATAATTTTTTATTTATAAATTAATAAAAAAACATGCATACAAAAGCTATAGTCCATATAATGACTAAGTCTAGGATGAAGAGTGAAGTGTTTACATCCGATATTGATGCTATAGAAGAAGTGTCTGAAAAATATTGAATTAAAAATGTAATTTTTTATAAATGAGAGAAAATAGAATATGCTGATTTAATAAATAAATTAAAAAAATTAGGTATATTTCTATATAATTATTCTAATAAAGAAGATTTAAAAGAAAAAGCTATAGAGTTTTCTAAAGATTATGAAATTATTTTTGTTAATACTGCTATAGAATTATTAATAAATACTGTAAATGAAGTAAGATCAGCATTATGACATAGTGTTTCAGATAATCCAAATATTTTTAGAAATAAATTTTTACAAAGAGATCTTTTACAAAAACATAATCCAGATTTAGGGGTTAAATTTGTTAAATGAACTGTTGATGATTTTAAATTGGAAGAATTAGAGCAATATGTAGGATATCCATTTATTATAAAGCCAATAGATTGAGTTCAAAGTTCTTGAGTTGCAAAAATAAAAAATAAAAAAGATTTTTTAGATTATGTTGGTCATTATAAAGAATTTCATGATAGGTTAGAAGCTAGATGAATAAATAATAAAGAGCTAATTGTTGAAGAATATATTGATTGAACACTTTATTCAATTGATTATTATATTGATAATGATTGAAAAACTTTTTTATCAAAACCTGTAAAAGTTAGACTTTGAGTTGATGTAAATGTAAATGATTATTGTAATATTGCTAGAATTTCATCTGAAAAAACAGAATGAGAATTTAAATGAAAAAGACTTAAGACATTTGTAAATTCAAATGTAACTGCAACTTGAATTAAAAATACTTTTGTTCATCATGAGTTTAAAATAAATAGTAAGGGAGAATTAAAAACTATTGAACTAAATGGTAGGTTAGGATGAGGTAGATTAGAACTTATGAATAGAGCATATGGTATAAATATGTATGAACTTATTTGTAATCCGGAAATTAAAATATCAAAACTAAAAGAAAACAATATAGTTGTAAATATTTATGCAACTAAAAGATGAATGCTTAGAGAATTTAATCATAAATTATTAGAAAAAATAAGAACTAAAAAATCAGTTTATTGAATTGATCTTGAAGAGTGTTATGTTTGAAAAGAAATTTGATTAACAAAAGATTGATTTATAAAAATTTGAAATATTAAGTTAGCAAATAAAAACTATGAAGAATTAGCTTCTGATTTTAAATATATAAAAAAACATTATTGAGATTTATTGATAATTGATGAATTTGACGAAAATAAAAAAATAAAAAAGAAAAATATTTTCAAAATTTTTAGAGAGTATTTAAATAGATAAAAAACTCCCGCAGGGAGTTTTTTAAATTCTTTACTTTTTAACAATTATATATAAAATACGCCAAATTATTAACAATATTGTGAAAAACTATGGAATTAAATAAGATTAGAAATTTTTGTATTATTGCTCATATTGATCATGGTAAATCTACACTTGCTGATAGGTTGCTTGAAATAACTTGAACAATAGATAAAAGAGATATGAAAAATGGGCAAATGCTTGATACGATGGAACTAGAACAAGAAAGAGGTATTACTATAAAACTTACACCAGTTCGTATGAATTGGAAAGGTTATCAAATGAATATAATTGATACTCCTGGACATGTTGATTTTCAGTATGAAGTTTCTAGAAGTTTGGCATCTGTTGAAGGTGCTCTTTTAATCGTTGATGCAACTCAATGAATTGAAGCTCAAACTCTGAGCAATGTTTATATGGCAATAGAAAATAATCTAGATATTATCCCAGTTATAAACAAGATAGATCTACCAGCAGCTGATTTTGATAAAGTTGCTGACGAAATCATAAATTTACTTGGTTGTGATAAATCTGAAATCATATGAGTTTCAGCTAAAACATGAGAAAATGTAGAAACTATCTTGGATGAAGTAATAAAAAGAGTTTCTTCTCCAAAAGTTTATTCTGATAAAAATCCAGATAATGATGAATTAAAGGCTCTCGTTTTTGATTCTCAATATGATGCATACAGATGAGTAGTTTCATATGTAAAAGTATTTCAAGGTGAAATTAAAAAAGGTGATACTTGTCATTTTTTAAACACAAATAAAAAAATAGAAGCACTTGATGTAGGGTATTTTTCTCCTGGTTATACAAGTGATAAAAAGATAGAATTAGGTACTATTTGATATGTAGTTACTTGATTAAAAACTATAAGAGATGCAAAAGTAGGTGATACTATGTGGAAGCCAGAAATGGTCGAATGACCAAAAGAAAAGCCAGAAAATGCAACTCCTATAGAATGATTCTGATTAGTTAAACCTTTTATATATGCAGGTATATTTGCTATGGATAGTAGCGAATATCCATTGTTAAAAGATGCTATGGAAAAATTAGTTTTAAATGATTCTTCACTTTTTGTAGAAACAGATGTTTCTCCAGCTTTATGACATGGTTATAGATGTGGATTTTTGTGATTATTACATTTAGAAATAGTAAAAGAAAGATTGCTTAGAGAATTTGGTATGGATGTTATAATGACAGCTCCACAAGTTACATATAGAGTAGTTTTACTTTGAGATAAAAGATCTGAATATTCTAGATTTTTACCAGAATATATAGATAATGAAAAATGACAAAAATGCACTAGAATTTTAATCTCAAATCCAGAAGAACTTCCAAATAGAGAAAAATACTTATATATAGAAGAACCAATTGCAAAAGTTGAAATAATTACACCACTTGAATATGTTTGAAATTTGATGCAATTAAGTCAAGAAAGAAGAGGTAATTTTAAAAATCAACAATTTATAGATAGTGATAGAGTAATGCTAACTTATGACCTACCTATGAATGAATTAATTTGAGATTTTTACGATGAAATAAAATCACTTAGTTCAGGTTATGCATCACTTAATTATGAATTTCTTCGTTATAGTGAAGATGATTTAGTTAAACTTGAAGTTGTAATTGCAGATGAAAAAGTAGATGCACTAGCATTTATTTGTCATAGAAAACAAGCTCGTTATTTATGATGAAAATTGTGTGCAAATCTAAAAGAATCCATACCAAAAGCACTTTTTACAATCAAAATACAAGCAGTTGTTTGATGAGATATAGTATGAAGAGAAGATATATCAGCAATGAGAAAAGATGTAACGGCAAAACTTTATGGTTGAGATATAACAAGAAAGAAAAAATTACTTGAAAAACAAAAACAAGGTAAGAAAAAAATGAGACAATTTTGAAAAGTAAGTTTACCAAGTGAAGTATTTGTTAATTTATTAAAAAAATAGTAGACATGTCTACTATTTTTTGTATATTAAGAATAATTAGCAATTATATATTTATATGTTTACAAAATTTCTAAAAAGTATTTCTTCAAAAAATGTGGTTTTACTTAAGCCATTGATGAAAAATAATATCATGCAAAATCCTGTTATTTTTTGATATTCAAAAATTCCAGATTTAAAAGATTATAGATATATTTATCTATGAAATCTTTATGCTCAAAAATCAAAGTTGCAAAAAGTATTTAATAGGATAGAAAGAAATAAATCAAAGCTTGAAATTTCACAATATGAAATACTTAAAAAAGAAATAAAATTTATATATAGAAAAATAGATTTTTTAAAAAATGTTTATGATTTTGAAGCAAATAAAATAGATTCTAAATACAAGATATCATATCCAGAATTTGATTATGATTATTATAATAAGATATTTTTTTGAGTAACTAAATCTGATATTTTAAAGGATATAGTTATAAGTGAACAAGAAGAATACAATCAATTTATAACAAAAAATCAGTTAATTGAACTTTTAAAATTTTCAGTTGAAAAAATACCTTGATTAAAATATAAGTTTTGAGCTTATGCTTTTATGTCACATTCGTCTTGAGTTTTAGTTATACCAAATAAAAAATTATATTCTAATCGTGAATTAGTTACACTTTTTTTCCATGAAATGACTCATTTCTTTAGGAGATATAATAATATAAGAAATTTTGGTACAAATTATGGATTTTCAGATTACATGAAAATAGAAGAATGATTTGCCTTGTATAATGAATATAAATATGGTGAAAAGCTTATAACTTGATTGAAATACAATGCTTATTATGATGCTTGTTATAATGTATTATTAAATAAAAAATATAATCAAAAACAAAGAATAGAACATATATATAAGATATTAAACGTAAAATGATTTAGTCGCGAAAAATCACTTCATTATTATTACCGTTTTCATCGTTATACAAGTCTTTGAGCAAAACAATTTTTTCTTAAAGATTTAGTTTATACAAAATGATATGAATTAGTTAATAAAAAAATAAATATTAATTCTAAATATTATGATATATTTTTTTCTTGAAGGATTGGTATGTCACTAATAAAAGCAAAACTTTATAATACACAAAATAATTTTGATACTAAAAATTATTTTGAATCAATTTTAATAGAAATACAAAAAAAGATATGAAATTAATCATATCTTTTTTATATTTTAATATTTATACTTATTTCTATATCATCATTTCAATCTATTGGATTTTTCATTTTAAATACATTTAATCCAGGTTTTATAAAAATTGGTTCGTTAGGAACATCCTTTTTATTTAATAGTGAATTTATTTTTTCAATTACATCGCTTGGATTAGTATTTGCTTTGATTAAATAATCATCAGCTCAAGCTTGCATAGCAGTTTCAATCTTATCTTTATCTACTATATTTGTAAACATAATTATCTTACTTCTTGAAGATGTTTGATGTTTTATTACTTCAAGAGTTTCAAATCAATTCATTGTTGGCATCATGATATCTAATAAAACTATATCTGGATTAAATTCTCAAATACAAGTTAGTCATTCTAATCAGTTAATTGATTCTTTTACTTCGAAACCTTCTTTTCTAAGTTTTAATGCATACATTTCGCTTAAAACTTTATCATCTTCTATTATTAATACTTTTTTCATAATTTTTTTTTATTGATTAAACTAAATTTAACTCAAAACTGAAAGTGCTTCATTTTCAAAGTTCAGATTTTACTTTTATTTCACTACCAAAATCTTTTATAAAATTTTTGCAAAGAGCAAGTCATATACCTAATCAACTTGTATTATTTCTTTGTAAACTTGATTCAATTTGACTAAATTTTTCAAATATTTTATTTATTTTTTCTTTAGGTATTCATATTCCATTGTCTATTATTTCAAATTTAACTTTATTTTTAACTTTTGTAGCTTTTATAATTATTTTTCATCCTACATCAGTAAATTTTACTGCATTATTTATCATATTTATAAAAACTTGCCTTATCTTGTCTGCATCTATATTTATTTGTTTTTCTTTTAGGGTTTTATCAATCTCTATTTCTAAAGAAACACTTTTACTTTCAACTTCTAAGAATACATCATTGTAGACTATTTTTAACAAATCTGTAATGCATATATCTTTCATATAGTATTCCATCTTTCATGATTCTATTTTTGAAAGTGCTAATACATCATTAACAAGAGTTATTAATCTCACAGAACTATCATAACAGTGATTTAGAGATTTTCTAGCTTCTGGAGATATTTCTCACATATCTCATTCTAATATCATTGAAATATATCATCTAATTGAAGTCAGTGGTGATCTTAATTCATGTCATACAATTGATATAAATTCGTCATTTTTACTTTTGCTCATTTTTGTTTTTTTATATGTATATTTATATTTTAATATTCTTTTCTTAAAAAAGCCAAAAAATCACCTAATTTTGTTTTGACAATTAGTGCTTTTTTAATATAATAACCGGGCTTTTTTCAAAGCTAAGACTATGGTGCTCGTAGTTCAGTTGGTTAGAATGCCAGATTGTGACTCTGGAGGTCGAGGGTTCGAACCCCTTCGAGCACCCCATATTTAAAGTAAAATTGTGCTAATAATTTTTGTAATTTAGTTAACTTTTAGTTGCTAGGTTCGAAAGGAGGTTTTTTCGAAGAAAAATTTTATTGTGACGAATAGGAACAATAAAAACGGAGGCCCGACCTGAAAGGCGGCGAACCCCTTCGAGCACCCCATTTATAAAGCAAAGTTTTAAAAGAAATTAATAAAAAATTAAAAGTTTTTAAGTAGAAAGTGTATAAGTCCTAAGCTTACTTTTTACTACATAGATTTTTAATTATTTCTTTATTAAAGCCTTAAAAAAATTAAGAATTATTTAAAAACGATAGCTATCTTGTTTAGAGATAGTGTATTTTATTTTTTAACTTATATTTGCCATGGTTGCAAAAAAACAAGACTTAACTCTATTTGAAGAGTTATTTGCTGCATCTCCTGAGATTAAATATCCAAAACAAGGAGAAGTTATTTCTGGTACTATTATTAAAATTGAAAAGAAAAATATTTTAGTAAACGTTAATAATCAATTTACTTGATTAGTAGTTGCTAAAGAAGTAGGTAACACTATTGATTTAAATGATCTACAAGCAAATCAAGAAATCGAAATTATGGTTTTAGGTGATTCAGTAGAAAGAGGTTTATTAATTCTTTCATTAAAAAGAGCTAATCAAATCAAAAATCTTTCAAATCTTACTAAATATAATGAATCAAGTGAGATTATTACTGTTAGACCAACTGAAGCTAATAAATGAGGTTTACTAGTTGATATTGATGGTTTAAAAGGGTTTATACCTGTTTCACAATTAACTCCTCTACATTATCCTAGAGTTGAATGAGCTGATCCTGAAAAAATTCTTGCTCACTTAAATTGATTAGTAGGTGTTCCTTTTAAAGTTAGAGTTATAAATGTAGATGAAGCTGGTAAAAAAATTATCTTCTCTGAAAAAGCTGCTATTGAAGAAAATAGAGGTGAAGCATTAAAAAACTTAAAAGAAGGTGATATTGTTGAAGGTACTGTATCAGGTATATTATCATATGGTTTATTCGTTACTTTTGAAGGTTTAGAAGGTTTAGTTCACGTTTCTGAAATCGATTGGGGACATGTTACTGATCCATCAAAATTTGCTAAAGTTTGAATGAAAGTAAAAGTAAAAGTTATAGGACTTGATAGTGAAAAAATTTCATTATCTATTAAAAGATTAAAAGAAAATCCATGGGATGTTCTTGCTAAAAAATTCAAACTTAATGATTCTATCACTGCTCCAATCTCTAGAATTTCTAAATTTGGTGCATTTATGGATTTAGAAGGTGGAATACAAGGTTTAATTCATTTATCTGAAATTTCTCATGGTGTTGTAAAAGATATCAGAGATCATATTAAAGTTGGTGAAGAAGTTACTGCAAAAATTATCAATTTTGAACCTGAGAAAAAAAGAATTGGTTTATCATTAAAAGCTTTACAAGAAGCTCCTGCTGATATGCCTAAAGTTGAAGCTGCTCCAGTTGAAGCTAAAGAAGAAGCTAAAAAAGAAGAAGCTAAAGCTGAATAATTTATAATTTAATACAAAATATTTTTGGGAGGTAGATATTTCTACACAAAAATATTTATTTAAAGACTACCTGTTCTCTTAGAGAATTAGTCTTGATTTAATAACTAAAAACAAGGAAAAAATGGAAAAAACAATATTAAATTCAATGTTTGATAATTTATTACATATTGGTAATAAAGCAAATTATTGGAATCCAAAAATGAAAAGTTATATTTACGGAACTGTTAATGGTATTCATGTAATTAATTTAACTATAACTGCTGCAAAAATTGAAGAAGTTAAAGCTGAATTAAAAGAATTACACATGAGTGGTAAAAAAATTCTTTTCGTTGCTACTAAATTACAAGCTAGAGATGCTATTGCAAAACTTGCTTCTGAATCAGGACATTTTTATGTTTCAGAAAAATGGGTTCCAGGTTTATTAACAAACTTCAAAACTATAAAAAGAAGAATTGCAACTTATATGCAATTAGATAAAGATTTAAAAGGTGGTGCATTTGATAGTTTATCTAAAAAAGAAAAAGCATCAAAAATGCTTGAATTAGATAAATTAAACAAAGCATACGCTTGAGTAAAAGAAATGAAAAAAATCCCAGATGCAGTTTTTGTTATTGATGGTATTTTTGAAGAACAAGCTATTTCAGAAGCTAATTCATTAAAAATATTAGCATATGCAGTTTTAAACACAAATGGTGATGATAGCGTTCTTAAAAATTGTATTCCTGCAAATACTAACTCAGTAAAATCTATTGATTATATTGCTGCAGCATTAAAAGATGCATTATCTGGAAAAGCTAGAGATGCTTCAACTCCTGCTACATCAACAATAGCACAAGCTAAAGTTAAAAAAATCGATGATACTAAAGTAAGTGGAGAAAAAAAAGCTCCAGCAAAAAAAGCTCCTGCTAAAAAAGTAGAAGAAGTTAAAGCTGAAGTTGAAACTACTGAACAAAAATAATTTGAATTTTTTAAGGAATAATTATTATATAGTTATTCCTTATTCTTAAAAAAATATATTATGGATGAAAATAAACAAACTAATGAAAATCTAAAGTACGCTTTATGTTACGTTCCTTTTGCTGCATTTATCTTGTTCTATATAGAAAAAAATAAATCTGCAATTTTAGAAAAACATGTAAGATATGGAATGGTTATATTTTGAATATACATTGTTTTATTGATACTTGCATCTTGGTTGTTTAAATGATTACTATGATTTTTATATATTTGAGTTTCTGCTTTTATGTGATATAAAACTTACATAGGTGAAGATGTTCAAATAAAATTTATTGACGATTTTTTTAATAAATCTAAATAATAAGTAAATTTATATTTTAATAATATTTAATTATGGCAATTACAGCTGCTTTAATAAAAGAATTAAGAGAAATTACATGAATCGGTATGATGGAATGTAAAAAAGCATTAGAAGAAACAAATGGTGATATAAATCTTGCTATTGATGAATTAAGAAAAAAAGGTTTATCTAAAGCTGCAAAAAAAGCTGACAGAGAAACTCTAGAAGGTGGATTAAAAATAGTTACAGAATGAGCAAAAGCTTATGTTGTATCTGTTTCTTGTGAAACTGACTTCTTAGCTAATTCTGACAGATTTAAAACTATGTTAGGAGATATTGCAAACTTCTTAAAAACAAACTGAGCTGATTCTAAAGAAGCTGCTCAAGAATATTTAAATACAAATTATGCAATGGAAATGGGTGAAAACTTACAAATTTCTAATTACAGTATTTATGAAGGTTGAGTAACTGCTGCTTATGTTCATTCAAATGGTAAACTTGCTGCATTAATTGTTGCAAATGCTTGAACTGATGAAGAAAAAGCTAAACAAGTTGCTATGCATGTTACTGCTACAAATCCAGAATTTTTAAGTGCTGACGATATCAGTGATGAAGTTGTTGCAAAAGAAAAATCTATTCAATTAGAAATAATGAAAAATGATCCAAAAATGACTGGTAAACCAGACGAAGTTTTACTTAAAATTATTGAAGGTAAAATGGGAAAATTTAAATCAGAAATTTCATTATTAGAACAAGATTTTGTTATGGATCCAAATGTAAAAGTTAAAAACTTTATTGGTGAAAAAGCAATTACTGCATTTTATAGATTCAGTATATAATAAAATAAATCTCCGTAAAGGAGATTTATATAGCCTCATAGTTCATCGGTTAGAATTCAGGATTCCAAATCCTGCGAGCTAGGTTCGATTCCTAGTGGGGCTGCCATACATTTTCCGCATTAAAAAGCAT
>JAQUZB010000013.1 GCA_028691535.1 Candidatus Altimarinota bacterium
TACCAAAACATACATCTAAAACAAAAACTCAAAATTATTATTATGAATATTATTTATCATGTCCAAATTGCAAAACAAACTATATGGTTGATAGTGCAAAAAGAGAAATAAATACTCTGAAAATATAAAAAAAATAAATCCTTTTAAGGATTTATTTTTTTTATTTAACAACTATATTAACTATTTTTCATGGAACATATATTTCTTTCACAATAGTTTTTCATTCTAGCCATTTAGCAACTTCTTCATTGCTTTTAGCTTTTTCTAAAACACTAACTTGTTCTTCATCTTTGTTTATTTCAATTGTTCATCTTAATTTTCCAAGTACTTGAACTCAAATAGTTATAGTATCATCAATTGTCATAGCTTCATCATAGATTGGCCAAGTTTCATTTGATATACTATGTTTGTTTCAAATTCTTTCCCATAATTCTTCAGCTAAGTGAGGAGCAAAAGGATTTAATAATACTATAAATGTATTTTTCCATTCTTTTTGTAACTCACTATCTTTTGGTAGTCAGTTATTTACAAGGATAATCAGTGCTGCAATAGCAGTATTGAATTTATAGTTTTCTATATCTTCTTGAACTTTTTTTATAGTTTTATGAACTAATTTCATAGTGAAATTATCATCTTCTGTTGAAATTTTAGCTTCACTTGTAAATATTCTTTCAGCTTTTTCTAAAAATCTTCTTACTCAAATTATACCTTTACTATCCCATGGAGCAGAGTCTTTAAATTCTGCCATATACATTTCATATAATCTCAAACTATCAGCACCAAATTCTTCTACTATATCATCTGGATTTATAACATTTTTTAAACTTTTTGACATCTTAGACACAATTCTGTCTACTTCCTCTCATGTTTCGATCTCAAAGTATTTTCAATCTTTTTCTTCAACTAAGTCATTAGCTAAAAGTCATCAGTTTTTTCTTTGAAATGCGTGAGCCAAGATAAGACCTTGATTTCTTAATCTGAAAAATGGTTCGTCAAATGAAACAACTCATATATCAAATAAGAATTTATGCCAAAATCTAGCGTAAAGTAAGTGTAAAACTGCATGTTCAGCTCAACCTACATAAGAATCAACTTGTCCCCAGTATTTTTCAATTTCAGGATTAACTAAATTTTGCGAATTATCTGGATCCATAAATCTTAAATAATACCAACAAGAACCGCCCCATTGAGGCATAGTATTTGTTTCTCTTTTTCAAGTTAAATTATCAGCTAGTTTTATATTTACAAAATCTGGAACTTTTGCAAGTGGAGAATTTCCATCACCAGAAGGTGCAAAATCAGCTACATTTGGTAATTCAAGAGGTAGATTATAATCACAAACTATTTTTCAATAAATACCATCGTAAACTTTAGAAAATACTTTTCAATTTATAATTAATTTTGTACATCAAATATCATTACAATCACAATTTTTACATCTTTTTTCAGTTCATTTTTTATCATATACATATGCTATATTTTCTTCCATTTTTTCATTCATATCTGAAATTCTAGGAATTTTTTCATAGTCTTCTGTTGAAATGTGTATCAAAGGAATTGGTTCTCACCAATATCTTTGTCTAGAAAATAACCAATCTCTTAGTTTAAAGTTTGTTTTTTTAGTTCAAAAATTATTTTCTTCAGCAAATTCTGTTATAGATTTTATTGCATTCAAGCTAAATAATCATTCAAATTTTCAAGAATTAACTAAATTTCAATAATTAGTATTTATTTTTATATCAATATTATTTAATTCCAAATATTTTTTACTTAAATCAACTAATACTTCAGCATTTCATCATATTATTATACCTCACTTAATTGATGAATAGCAATTTTCAGATTTTGAAAAAGTTATTTCTTTTTTATCATCATTTTTTATTATATTTTCAATATCTTGATTGTATGAAATTATATAACTTCATGTATAACTTCAAGGAGCTCAAATTACTACTGATGTTATAATTTCTAAATCATATTTCTTAGCAAATTCAAAATCTCTTGTATCATGAGCTGGAACAGCCATAACAGCTCAAGTACCATAATTTCCTAATACATAATCAGCTATCCAAAGAGGAACTTCTTTATTATTAAATGGATTAATTACAAAACTACCAGTAAATACTCAAGTTTTTTCTTTGTCATCTTGAGTTCTGTCTTGATCAGATTTTTTTGCAGAATCTTCTATGTATTTTAGACAAGCTTCCTTTTGTTCAGGAGTTATAAAATCCATAACATCTTTATGATCAGGAGCAAGTACTGCATAAGTCATACCAAAAACAGTGTCTATTCTTGTAGTATAAACTGAAATAGTTTTATTTTCATGCCCCAGGGCACTCTCTCTTCCTTCGGAATTCACCTTGTCTCAAACTTTTTTCATTGAAAACTCGCAACCTTCACTTTTACCAATCCAGTTTCTTTGCATTTCTTTGATTGATTCTGGCCAATCAAGTTTGTCTACATCATCTAAAAGTCTATCTGCATATTTAGTTATAGCTAAAACCCATTGTCTAATCTTTCTTTTTTCTACTTTTGTTCAACATCTTTCACATGTAAAATCATTTAATACTTCTTCATTTGCAAGTCAAGTTTTACAAGATGGACAATAATTTATAGGTAAATCTTGTTCATAAGCTAGACCTTTTTCAAATAATTTTAAAAATATCCATTGAGTCCATTTATAGTATTTTGGATCAGTTGTGTCTATTTCTATATCCCAATCATAAGAAAAACCTAGTTTTTTAAGTTGAGATTTAAAGGTTGCAATATTTGCATCTGTTGTGATTCTAGGATGAGTTCAAGTTTTTATTGCATAGTTTTCAGCGGGTAATCAAAAAGCATCCCATCACATTGGATGAAGTACGTTAAATCAGCAAGCATTTTTATATCTTGCAACTATATCGTTTGCAGTCATTCATTCTGGATGACCTACATGTAGACCAGCACCAGAAGGATAAGGAAACATATCAAGTGTATAGTATTTTGGTTTTGTAAAATCATTTTTTACTTTAAAAGTCTTATTTTTTTCCCAATAAGCTTGCCATTTTGCTTCTATTTCTTTATGGTTATACATCTTTATTTTTAATAATTATAATTAATTATTCTCATTATATAGGAAAAAACTCATTTTTCTAGTTTTTTTGAACAAAAAAAATAATCCTTTTTTAAAGGATTATTTTTAATTTCAAACTATTGCATTATTAGTCATAATACCTATTACCCAGTTTACTAATTGACTAGCTAGAAAAATTACAATTAATCAAAATACAACATATATAATTATATTTTTTCATTTTTTAACTTTATCTTCATCTCATCAAGAAACGAGAATCAGGAATCATCAATATATTCACAATATAACAGCTATAAAATAGAATAATCAAATTATATAACCTGCTATATTATTAACTGTAGCAACAAGATTAGATCATCACCCACTTAAAGAAGAATCTATTTTATTTACTCAAAATAATGTACCTGCATCTGAAGCACTTACATTACCAGATATAAATATAAGTGATAATATTAATAATAAATATATTGCATATTTTTTTCTCATTTTTTTTTATTTAATTGTAGTTGAAGCCAATGATATAATCCAGTTAACAATTATACTTGCAAGAAATATAACAACTAAACCAATAACAGCATTAACTAGAGTTGTTTTACCACTTTTAACTTTATCTTCATCTCAACCAGCAGTTAATATTTGAAAACCACCGTATAATGCGAATACTACAGCAACAAAATATAAAAGACCAACTAAGTATCCAAGCATATTATTTAATGTATCTATAAATGCTCCATTAGTTCCATTATCTCAAGTTGTAGTTCATTGAGTACCTTTTACATTTATAGCACTTACGCTATTTATTCATAATAATAATACTCAAATAGTAGTGTAAAAACTATTTTTCATTAATTTTGTCATTTGTAAAATAATTATAATTTAAAATATAATACTAACGTCTAAATTATAATAAAAAATTTATAAATACAAATTTTTTTTGGCAAAAGATTGCAAAAAAAGTATTTATGAATAAATTATGCATCAAATTATAATAATAAATATATATGAATAGACAAAAATTCTTATTAAAATTGAGAAAATATTGAATAGAAAATACTGTTCCAAATATAACTGATGTTAATGCTAAATTTTTGGTAGATTTAATAAAAATCTCAAAAACTAAAAATATGCTTGAAATATGAACGGCAAACTGATTTAGTGGTATAAATTTTGCAATAGAGTTAGAAAAAATAGAGTGAAAATTAATAACTATTGATTTTTCTCCAAAATCTCATAATGAAGCACTTGAAAATTTTAAAATTGCAGAAGTAGATAATATAATATCTGCAATTTTATGAAATGCACTTGATGAAATACCAAAATTACAGGATGAATTTTTTGACTTTATTTTTATAGATGGTATGAAAAAAAGAAGTGGAGAATTTTTGGAATTATGTCTTCCAAAAGCTAAATCTTGAGCAATTATAATAATTGATGATGTTTTGAAGTTTAAAGATAAGATGATAACTCTTCGGGATTATTTAGAAAAAACTAAGATAGAATACAATATTTTACCTCTTGACCCTGATGATGGGATTTTAATGATAATTAAAGAATAATGAAATTTATAATAAAACCATTTGCTGAAATACTTGTAAAATCAAAACCAGTTAGAAAAAAATACTTGAGTTTTTTACAAACAAATTGTAGTTTAGCATTGAAAAAAATTGATCCAACAATAAAAACTAAGTTTTTTCGGGATAAACAAGAAGTTATTATTGACAAAGAATTAAGTGAATTTGAATACAAAAAAATAATTAAAACTTTGTGAAGAACTCCTTGAATTGATGCATATTTAGAAGTTGTTGAATATGATTTAGTTGACGTTCATGATATATTTGAAAAAGCTTGTCTTTTGTATCAAGATATTTTAGAAAATAAAACATTTGCTGTAAGAGTTAAAAGATCAGGAACTCATACTTTTAAATCTCTTGATGTAGAAAAATACGTTTGAGGTTGATTATTAAAAAGAGCAAAAAACGCAAAGGTTAAACTAAAAGATTCAGATGTTGTTGTAAATATAGAAATAAAAGATGATAAGGTTTTTCTAGTTAAAAATAAATATTTTTGAATAGGATGATATCCAGTTTGAACTCAAGATAAGGTTTTGAGTCTTATTTCTGGTGGTTTTGATTCTTGAGTTTCAACTTATTCTATGATAAAAAGAGGTTGCAGGGTTGATTATTTATTTTTTAATTTATGATGAACTGCTCATGAATTATGAGTAAAACAAGTTTCAAATTATATACGGAATAATTTTTCTTCTGGTTATAGAGCAAGATTTATAACTGTAAATTTTGAGGAAATAGTAGCACATTTAGTTAAAGATATAAATCATAGATTTAGATGAATAATCTTAAAAAGATTATTTTTGATGGTAGCTGATATTTTGGCAAAAGAAAATGAGTATTATGCAATTGTAAAATGAGATAGTTTATGACAAGTTTCAAGTCAAACTTTAAAAAATATGTTTGTAATTGACAAAGCTTGTGATACATTGGTTTTAAGACCTTTAATTTCCTTTAATAAACAAGAAATTATAGATTTAAGTATGAAAATTTGAACTTACGAATTTGCTTGTAATATGCCTGAATATTGTGCTGTTATTTCAGATAAACCAGCTACTTGAGCTAGACTTGAACAAATAACTGAAGAAGAATTAAATTTTGATTTTTCACTTTTAGAAACAGCAATTTCAAATAAAAAAGTACAATTTATAAATGAAGTTCTTGAAACTGAAAAAATTGGAGAAATAGAAATAGAAACATCAAGTATTCCATGAGAAGATGAAGTTGTTATTGATGTTAGAGAAGAACTTAAAGAAAAAGAAGATCCACTTATTTTAGAATGAGTTGAAATACTTAAAATTCCATTTTTTGATTTAGGTTTTGATTTTGAAAAGTTAGACCAATCAAAAACTTATTTATTTTATTGTAATAAGTGAATTATATCTAGAAATCAAGCAGTAGCATTGCAAGAAAAAGGATATAAAAATATAAAAATATTTAGACCAGTATTAAATGATTCACTCTGTTCAATTAAAACTTGAAAATAATTTAAAAATCATATAATTATTTCACATTAAATTAAAAATTTAAAAAATATATGAATAAGAACATTATTGCATTTTGGATATTAATTATATCATTTTTTGGTGTATTATTTTGATATACATTGGTTTTTGCTTGAAATTTATGAGAAATAGATTTTAAGTTATCAAATAATATATTTTCTGATAGTTTAAATCTAAATAAAAATAGAGTTATAATTAGATCAAGAGAAAATTTGAGTGATTTAAAAATAAGTTGAGATTGTTCAGTTTCTTGAAAATTAATTGAAAAAAGTTTAAATTACTATGTTTTTGAAATATTTTTAACAGAAGAAAAGTGTGATAAAAAAACTATAAATGTAACTTTTGACAACTGAGATCTATTATTAAATACTAGTTTTAATTTAACAACTAGTGATGATTTATATGATACATATTTGGATTATTCAACTGAAAAATTACAAAAATATTTAAAAAGCATAAAGATTTGAACTGATAAGTTATCGAGTTATAATACATACAATAAGATTACTCATATAGATAAATACGACTTTTTAGAAAAAAATAGAAAATTATTAGAATTAAAATATATGGAATCTTTTATTAATGATATAATTACTAAAAGAGCTTGAAAATATGCAGTTCCAATAAAATGATCAAAAGTAACTACTGAATCAAATAAATTACCAAATACATGAAGACCTTACAGAGCAGCTTATACTGACTGAGTTCATGAATGATGGGATTTTCCAGCACCATTTTGAGAAACTGTTTTATCTTTAGATTATGGAGTTATAGTTAGAGTTGTAGATAAATTTGATTATTCAAATTTAGATAAAATCAAATATAATTGAGATTTAACTGATGATGATAAAGCTAAAAATTTAGATATTCTTAGATGAAAACAAGTTTGGGTAAAAACTATGAAATGAGATGTGGCTTTTTATTCACATTTAAATGAAATTTATTCAAATATTAAAGTTTGAGATTTAGTTTTTAAATGACAAGCTCTTTGAACAGTTGGTATAACTTGAGTTCCTGATAAAAATTATACTGATTATCATTTGCATATAGAAGTTCGTCAAAATCCATACAATGATACTAGAAAGGTTTGATATTCAGATGATGAATATATGAATTGGGATTGGTATTTTAAATGAAAAAGTGAAAAATATATTTTAGAAAATCAAAATAATATATTTGAATAAAATGAAAAATAATAAAACAGATGATTTTATAACAAAAAATAAGAAAGCTTATTTTGATTATGAGATTTTAAATACATATGAATCTTGACTTGATTTAAAATGATATGAAGTTAAGAGTATTAGAAATGGTCATGTGAATTTAAAATGATCTTATATAGTTGTTATAAATAATGAGCTTTTTGTTAAGTGAATGCATGTTTCACCTTGGAAAACTCTATGAAATAAATGATGAATTGAAACCGATAGGATAAGAAAGATTTTTTTACATAAAAAAGACATAGTTTACCTCGCATGAAAGTCAAAAGAACCTGGTTTTTCTATAATACCTTTGGAACTTTATTTTGTATGAAGCTTAATAAAACTTAGAGTTTGATTGGCTAAATGAAAGAAAAGTTATGATAAAAAACAAATATTAAAAGAAAAAACAATGGATCGTGAAGCAAAAATTGCAATGAAGAAATATCTATAAAAAAAGTTCTACTAAATTTAGTAGAACTTTTTTAATTAAGTAATTTTAAAACTAATTTTGCTTCAAGATAATTTATTATATCTTTTGAAGTTCATAGTTTAGTTTTATCAAGTTTTTCAATTTTTGAAATAATTTTTTCAGATTTAGAATTATCAATTAATTCTACTATTTTATCAACTTGAGCTATATATTTTTTTAATTTTATAGAATTATTTAATGCACTTTTTGAGAACATAAGTTGTTTCATATATTCTAATTTATTTTTTGTATTATAGCTATTTGATTCTGTGTTTGTATTAATACTGGTACTTATATTAGGAATTGTGTTAGTATTTGTATTTGTACTAGAATTTGTATTTGTTATTTTTCAAAATGATAAATTTAAATTCATATATGAATCTCATCATAAATTTAGAGCATTACAAAAATCTCATTCTCAATCAAAACAATTAGACATATTATATTTATAATCTAGAAAAATATTTTTATCTGTATTATCATTATAAATGTTTTTAAATTCAGAATTTTCATCTAATAAGTCTATATTTATATTATTTATTTTAAAATTTATAGATTTATTTAAGTTAAATAGTTCATTTATATTAAATATTAATTCTTTTTCTAAGAATTCTCTTCAATATCAATTTTTTTCATAATTAAAACTTATTGAAGATTCATTTCTGCTAGTTTTTAAATTTTCATCTGATAATTTCATCTCCACTAATGGATTTATATTAGAATCAGATGTTATATTAAATGAAATTTTATAATATGAATCATCTTTTAAATTATTAAAAGAGATTTTACCTAAATTAAAATCTTTCTCAGGAGCTTGCAAGAAATCTATACTTTTTTGAATATTATCAGTTTTAGAATATGTTATAGATTCTTTTTTATTAAGAATACTTCAAGTTGAATAATTATAGTTTATATTTTTTAAATTTTTTGAAAAATAAACTATATTTGAATTTTTTTCGTAATTTTTATTTGTTAAATAAAGTGTATTATTATCTTGTATTTGATTTATATATGAATTGAAAAATAGATTATTTCAATCTCTTTTTAAATTTATTTGTTGAATTATATTATATTTATCATTACCCTCAATATCTTTCTCTATTTCTCAGTTAGAATTTGTTATAAAATCTTTTATTCAATCTATCGTATAATTGATTCAGTTTAGATTTACTTCAAAATCATAACTACCACCAAAAAACGAATCTCAAAATATATTGAATATAAAATTTTTATTGTTAGGATAATCTATTCAGAAATCTAACTTAGTAATTTTTGGAGTTATATATTTATATAGATTAATATAGACTTTATTTGAATAAATATTATCGCTATTGTCTTTTAGATATAATTCTAAAATATCATCAATTTTAGTTGAAATATCTACTTTTACAATTATTTCTCAACCATATATAACAGCGTTTTTTATATCTACTATTATTCAATTTAAATATAAATCTATATTATTTAAATTTTGTAATTTATTATCTTTTTCAATATGAATTCTTAATTCTTTTACTGAAAAATTTTGATTTATTTCAATTGAATTAATTTTAGGTAATTTTATTGTTTCTTTGTTTATAGATATAACATTAGAGTATAGTCAATCTATTTTTAATTTTATAATTGATATAGGTTTATCAATATTTTTTGATAGAAATTTAATTTGTCATTTTGATATATAATATTTTCATTCTTCATATGTTCACATATCATAATCTAATGGAAAAACAATTCAATCTATATCTAATTCATAAATTTTATCTCAAAAATTTGAATACTCTATATTTGAATTTATTGGAATTGTATAAATTGTTTTTCCTCAAAAAATATATGTTGAATAATTTCCTATAAAATAAGTACTATCTAAACTCCTTATTTCTATATCTTTTGTTATAGAATCACTAGTTTGAGTAGCAACTCAGTCTTCGAAAGTTGTAATGAATTTTTCTATAGAAATTTTTCAAGAATCTTTCTTAAAATTTGATAACTCTAGATTATTTGATGAAAATTTTAAATTTATATTTGAAGAATTTTCGCCATTATTTATTTTTGCTTTTAAATCAGACAAAGAATTAGGTTGATTTTGTAAATAAATATTATAAGTTCAATTATCAAACTTTGATTTTAAAATATATTGAGCTTCAATTGGGTTTGTAGATTCTGCAAAGGTTATACTTAAGTTAAGTAAATTAATAATTGTAAAAAGTGCTATAATTTTTTTTAAAGACATAAGTTATATAAATTAAAAATTAAATAAATTAAAAATTAAATAAATTAATTGTATTTTATAATAAAATTTTTATGTTTCTATTTTAATTTTTTTTTAGTAAATGTAAATTTATTTAATTTTACTAAAAGTTAAACAATATCATTTTTTTATATGATTCTTTTTATTATATAAAATTAGAGTAATTGTTTGATTTTTTATATTTTTCTCTATAATTACATAAATTTAGTTAGTAATTTAGTCAAATGTTAGATATAAAAATAATTAGAAATAATCCAGATTTGGTAAAAGATGTTATTAAAAAAAGAAATTTGAAATTGGATTTAGATGCATTTTTAGAAATTGATAGAGAAAAATTAGATTTAATCATAAAAGTAGACTCATATAGAGCAATAAAAAACAAGGTAAGTAAGGAAATTCCTACATTATCAAATGAAGAAAGACCAGCAAAAATAGCTGAAATGAAAAAGGTTTGAGATGAATTATCTATGCTTGAAGAAAAACAAAAAGAAGTTGAAGAATCTTGGAAGTTTTTGTATTATAAGATACCAAATTTACTAGATGAAACTGCTGCTATTTGAGATACTGATGAATGAAATACCATAGAAAAAACATTTTGAGAACCTACTAAATTTGATTTTAAAGCGAAAGAACATTGGGAAATTTGAGAAAAAAAAGGTTGGATTGATATAGATAAATGAAGTGAAGTTTCATGAGCTCGTTTTTGGTATTTAAAATGAGATTTAGTTTTATTGCAATTTGCAATTATAAATTATGTAGTTTCAAAATTGATGTCAAAAGGTTTTGAACCGATTTTACCACCAGTTTTAGTTAGAGAACAAGCTATGTTTGGTACTTGATTTTTTCCTGCTTGAGAAGATGGAATTTACTCTGTAAATCCAGGTGAAGATGATTTATTTTTAGTTGGTACTTCTGAAGTTCCTGTTACTTCTTATCATGGAAATGAAGTTTTGGATTTAGAAAAACCAAAAATGTATGTTGCATATAGTCCTTGTTTTAGAAGAGAAGCTTGAAGTGCTTGAAAAGATACTAGAGGAATTTTAAGATGACATCAATTTGATAAAGTAGAAATGGTAGTTTTTTGTAAAAACGATGAAAGTAAAGCTATGCATGACTTTATGGTTTGAGTTGAAGAAGAAGTTCGGCAATCTTTAGGTATTCCTTACAATAAAATGAATATTTGTAGTTGAGATCTATGAAATCCAGCTATGAAAAAATATGATTTAGAAGCTTGGATGCCAGGACAACAAAAATTTAGAGAAGTTACAAGTTGTAGTAATGTTTGAGAATATCAATCTAGAAGACTTTGAATAAAATATAAAGATTCAAATTGAGATTTACAATATGTTCATACTTTAAATGGTACAGTTTCCGCTATTTGAAGATGTTTAATTGCTATAATTGAAAATTATCAAACAGTTGATTGAGACGTAATTATTCCAGAAGTTTTAGTTCCTTTTATGTGAGGAAAGAAAATTATCTAAGAAATCTAGAAAAAATGTACAAAAAAGTAGTACAAAAGTATTGTAAAAAAGAGTTTTTTTAATAAAATGTTAAAAACTCTTTTTTGTTTATTTATTCACATTAAAAACTAGGTTATGAAGTATTCAAAATTTCAAAAATTTTTATCAAGTTTTTTAATATTTTCACTACTTTCAGGTATTACTTTTAAGATACCATTTTTTGATTTCCTGGCTTCAGCATCAGGAAGTGAATATTATGATTTAGTTTCAATAATCGTTGATGAAGATACCTATTCTGATATATCTAGCGAATTAAAAAGATATAGTAAGGATATTTCAAATGTTTTAGAAAATACAAAGGTTGTTATATTACCAGTTCCAAAAACAGCAACTAGTTATGATATTGCTTCTATGAATGAAGCACTTTATTATGAATGATATAAATGACTTAAAGATATATCATTTGAATCAAAACTAGTATGAACAGTTTTAGTTTGAAATCTTCCATTACCAATAGTTTATAAAGATAATGAAGTTTCAAAAACAATATTGCCTTATACTGATTTTGATGATAAATCTTATATTTATGATTTAGAAGAAAAAAAATATAAGTATAATATAGAAAATAAAGATGAAGCTAAACCAGAAATTTGGCATTGAATTATATCTCCAAATACTTGAGATTCTTGAAATGATATAGATGCATTAAAGGATTATTTTGATAAAAATCATGATTATTATACTTGAAATTGATTATATGAATTAAGTAAAAATTCTATAAATTGAAATTTAGATGAATGATATAGTTCAATTTATGAACCATATGTTTTTTATTTTGATGCATTTAGAGAGTCGAAATCTGTTAATTATAATTCTTATGTTTGATATAAATGATATTTAGAAAATAAAGAGGATATAAATTATAATAGATTTACAAAAGATTTAGCAAATAAGCTTAAACAAGAAATACTTTGAGATTCAAATAGTTCAATTTCTACTTTAGCAAAAAAAGTAAATCCTAGTATTGATTCTACACTTTTAAGTAGTGTAGATACAAGTTTAAATAATATTCCTGATATTCAATCAAGATATATAATTAATAGTTCTATTAAAAAATTTCTTGAAATATTTTCACCAGGATCAATCTGAGATTTAAGAAAAAATGTTTATAATGCATGAAGATATAATACAAATGATGAAGTAAATGTTGATTTCATCCCTTATTTAATTAGTGCACTTGATATTGTAAACGATCAAATTATAAAAGAATTAAATGATGATTTAGAGTTAGAAATAGATAAATTAGTTGAAAATTGATTATCAAGAAAAATTGCAATTCCGGTTACTTTTAATTATATTGATGAATCTGTAAACGAAACTTACGAAAATTATTTATTTTGAAAAAAAGCATCGACAATAACAACTGCAGAGCAATGTAGTTTTTATAGAGGTTCTTTATCTAATTGATGACAACTTGTTGAAGCAAATAGATGAACAAATATTTATAATATTGAACCAGATAAAAATACTCTGTCACCTTTTTGAAATGTATGTTTTTCAAACTTACAATCATGATTATCTTTAGAATGATTATGGTGAAGAAATTCTCCATTTAATTTAAATCAAGGTGAAACATCAAATTGAAATATTATTTTAAATAATAATGTAGATTATAAATGAGCAATAGTTTCATTATATGATATAAATTGATCTAAAAAAATTACAGATAGTTCAAAAATACAAAATCCATATTTTTGTGCTGATAATAATTATTTATTGGCAGATAAATATGAATATAAAACTGTTTGAGAAAATTCAACATGGGAAAATACTTATAAAATTCCAACTTATTGAACAAATTGATTAAATTCAAGTATCCCTTGATGGTCATGTATAACAAATACAAATTGAGTATGAAATATTTATAATTCATCTCTTACTTTTGATCAAAATTTTTTAACACTTTCTGCATGAGTTTGTGAAAAAAAATATATAAAACTTAATTGAAATATAGTTAAACAAGTATGATATACTGAATCTTGTTTTTGAGATACTTGTGAATGCAGTGCTTACTCAACAACAGATGTTAATACTTGATTAACTACAAATTCACCATCTAAACGGAAAATATATACTTATGATTATAAAACTATAGATTCATTTATTAAGCATAAATCTCCTAATTCAACTGAGTTGACTCAGCAAATAAATTCAATGATTGCTCCTTCATTAGCAGTTGATAAAGATAGATATATAGACTTTATTACTGCGAATGCAACATATGCAAAAATAAATTATCCATATTTATTTAGATTAAAATTAGATAATACTTCTGATTTATCTATTAATAAAGTTTCAACTGAACTTGATAAGCTACTTTTAGAAAAATCAAATCAAATTAATTTAGTAATTAATCAATGAAAAATTTCAGGTACAACTTGAACAGAAGAATGAGATTTTCTTTCTGATCTATTTTGAGTTTTATGAAATTGAACTACAATTACTACTTCTACATGAAATGAGGAATCTAATTTTTTATCTGAATTGTTTTGAGTTTTATGAAATTGAGGTGATAATTCTGCCTTAGAAGCTAAGGTATGATTTATTAATAACTCACAAATTAATACTTATTTTAAAACTTGAGTTTATCCAAGTCCAAGCTTTGATTTAAAAAGTTATTTACAAAGTAAATGATCTAAAAAAATTACAATCTGATGAGAGTCAAAAGACTTAAGTTATTATGATATGCTTGTTTTTGCAATTTATTGGAATAATTTAAATTCAGTTTCTTCAAAATATGGTTTTGTTTTTGAAAATTATTTATCAAATCAATTTTGAAGTAATGATAAATATTTCCTACCTAAAAATAAAAAAACTTATGAAATAGCATATTTATGAGCATCCGGTGATGCTTCAAATATGTTTATTTGAATTGATCCAGAATCAAAAGCCATTAATCCATATTCTGACTTAATTTGACAAAATCAAGATTTATCAACAAAAATGCTTTGATTAAACATTTGAAAAACTAAAACAAATAATGAGAGTTTATTTAAGTGTGCACCACCAGAATGAGTTCCTATTTGGGAATGGATTCCTGCTGTTATGTGTCGGTTATGAAATATGATGCCGCCAACGATTTCTATTTCTGATTGAGCTTGTTGACCAAGTTTACTAACAAATGAAGAAAAAACTGAATTAAATTCTTGTAATTGAGATGTAAATAAAAACTGAGTTAATGATTGTATTGAAAATAAATTATCACTTGGTTCTATTTCTTTGGAAGCAGATTCAAATAAGTATTATTATAATAAACAAGTTGAATTAAGAGCAATCTTAAAGTGAAGTGATAATAAAGATTTAACTTTTTTAAATTCAACTGATGTAAAATTTGAAATTGTAAAGGCGGAAGTTGCAAAAGATGAAACAAAAGATATATCGGATCTTAATAAAAAAACATTATTTGATATAAATGATGTTTATAAAAGTGATAAAAATCTTTTAAATAAGTATGTTACTTTTAAGGATTTAAAAATCAGATCAACTGCTTGAATGGCTAAGTATTGAGTTGCAACAAAGAATCTTGATGCAAATATTTACTTAAGAGCAAGTGTAAACATAGATGATAATAAAAATACAAATGTTATTGATTTAGCATCAAACATATTAAAAATTGAAATAAGATGAGAAAGTATTTTTGTTTCTACTTATAATTTAAAAAATTCAAATTCATGACTTGATGTACAATCATGAATATCAACAGTTTTATCAAGTGATAAAACAAATATTTATCTAATAGATGGATATAAATCAACAATTGATGAAACAGCAAATTTGATAAATAATAATTCTACTTCAAGTGAAAAATTAGTTATCAAATTAGATAATATTTCAAAAAGTAGAAAAGTAATATGAAATTCTTATCCTATTAGTTTAGAATTATATAATAAAGATAAGTTAGTAGAGAAACTTAGTTTAAATGATATTTCTTGATTTAAACCTTTGTTTTCTTTAAAAACAGCTTGAACTTATAAGCTTTTAATTAAAGATAATTTTGGTTCAATTACTGAAAAATCTTTTGAAGTTTTACCGAGTGCTCCAAATAAATTGGATTTAAATATATGAACAAATTATCTTCAAACAAATGGGAGTGTTTCTACAAATTATATAACTATATTAGACAAGTTTGACAATCCTGTTACATGAGAATTCTATGATTTAAAAATGAATATTGATGGTAAGTGATTATTATTTGTTGACAATGATAAAACTGATTTTACAACTACTACATATGAATGATATAAAATTTTTAGATTAAAATCTATTGATAAATCTTGAGAAAATTCAGTAAATATATGATTGTATGATAAGGATTGAAAATTACTTCTTTCTACAAGTAAAGATATAACAGTACTAGATAATTTTCAAATTGATACAACTTCTGTTTCTTGAGCTTATTATGTTTGAGGATCTAATTATAAGTTAAAGATAGACATAAAAGACAAGGATTGAAAAATATTATCAAATTTTAATTCTAGAGTTTATATGACTACTAGTTCTAATTATTTAGAATTAGCTAAACCATATTTTGAAATTGTTAATTGAGTTTGAATTGTCTCTTTTACAACAAAAACTACTGCTTGAAAGGATATTCCAATTGAAATTCAAGTTGAGTGATTATGACAAATAATTACAAAAACAATTGATATATTGCCAGATGTTGCTATGAAAATAGATTTAGTTTTATCTAAATCTAAGATAGAAGCAAATACAAGTGACTACTCAAATATAAGTGTAGAATTAAAAGATAGATACAATAACTTAGTTTATACTGATAATACAACACAAGCTAATTTAGAGATTTTATCTCAATATAGTCATGTTTTAACATCAGATAAAAATCAGGTAGTATTTAAGGATTGAAAAGCAAATTTCAAAATTTATGGAACAGTTAATCCATGAATTTGATATTTTAAA
>JAQUZB010000020.1 GCA_028691535.1 Candidatus Altimarinota bacterium
TTTTGTTCTATCGTTCATAAACACAATATTAATTATTAATTTTAAATTTAGCTTTTCACCATGAATAATACATATCTCTTCAAATAACTGTTCAAATTAATTCTTTATAATTTCTTTTTACTTGTCATACTTTTGTTTTTCTTGATTCAAAAGAGGCATTTTTTATTAAATTCAATATAGTTTCTGGGATTACAGAAGCATCATATCATTCTAATCTTTGGCTTACTCTACAAGCAAATATATCTACTTTTCCATAGTATCAACTTTGTCTTGTAAGATTTGCCAAATTATTTAGAGTTCTACCGCTACAAGTATTATCATCAAAAATAATTGCATGATTTAAGTTACTTAAATAACTTTTCATTTCTCAAGAACTAAATTGTTCCATATATTCTACAAAAGGGTAATCAACAATTTTTAAAAAATCAGATGCATTTTTTAAATCATAAATAGAATAAACTATATTTCATAGATTTATTAATATATTTTCTCAATGTAGTCTTTCAAATGTATGTTTTGCATAATATCATACTAGTGAACCTCAATAATTTACACTCAATAAATGTAGGCTGTCATTATTATTTCTTCAATTTTCATATGTATGATTATATGCATTTTGAGCAGTATTAATCATAACAACTGGATGATTTTCCTCTCTATGTAAACGAATCAATTTCTTTAATATGTTTCTTTTACTATCTAAAAAATTTACATTTTTTCATTTTTGAAAAATAGGAGGTAATTCTTTTCATTTTTTTTCAGCTTTTTTAACTTCTTTTTCATGAGATTTTAGTCATTTTTCATCTAAATCATCACCAAATTTTTCTATTTGTTCCAATAATTTTCAAAATAATTCTAAACTAGCGTAAAATAATTTTACTTCACTATCATCATTTCACTTATCAATCTCTTTTAAATCTTGATTTAATAATGTAGTAGCATAAATATATGATTCTGGTTTATCTCAGATTAATATATCAATAAAATATCAAATATTTGCATCAAGTTCTATTGCTAAATCTCTATTAGTTTCATTATTTCATATTATTTCTGCTTGAAATTTTTTAAATTCAGAAATTAAATCAGGATTTACTTTTTTTATATATTCTAATTGGTCTTTTCTTAAAACTAAATTTCAATCAAAATTAGGATTAAAAAAGTTTTCATTAAATAAAATTTGAGTCATATTTTGCATAAATGCCAAAATATTTATTTTTGCATCTATCATTCACAAAACAACTTTTTTTAATGAGTTAGGAATTTCAGCATATACATATTTTCTAAAAATATCATCAATATCTAATTTTAATATATTTTTAATATTGTTAAATCAAACATTATTAAAGGCAATAAATTTAACTATATTGTCTATATGTTGTAAATATAAATGTCTGTGATAATCATTTTTTAAATCAAGAGGTAAATTAATTTTATTTACCATTTCTACTAATTCTTCGATAAGTGAAACTAAGTTCAATAAATCTTCTTTTGTTTTTTTATTAAAATTTTCGTCTGGAGAATTATTTATTTTTGTAATTGCATTTTTTATTGTTTCTAATTTTTTTGTAGAAAATAATTCATTTATTTCTTTACTAAAATCTTCATATTTTTCCATTATATTATAATTTGTATATCATGAAAAAAAATCAAGAAACATTTTTAAATGCTGGTCAATTCTATTGTAGTTTCTATAAATTTCATTTTTGAATTCTAAAAAATCTATATCAGTTATATCAAAATCATTTATTGAAGTGCTTTTTCAAATTTTTCAAATACTTAAACTATCATATAAAAAATAATAATTTTTATTTCTAAAATTTAATGTTTCGGCTCAAAAATAACAAAAATCATCTACCAGAGCTTGTATAAATGGATGTTCTTCAGGTAGTATTTCTATTCTCTTTTTTCATCATTCAACATCTTCTCAAACTAAATAAAGAGATCATATAATTTCTTCTATATCTTCAACTGTAATTTTTATTCATCAGTCGTGAGAAAACATAGAAAGTAATTTATTTTCATCAATTTCATTTATTGTTTTTAAACTTTTTTCTTTATTTCCCATTATTTTTCTTACTTTTTCTTCTGTTGAAAGACTAGTATCTTCAATTATTCAAGTATTATTTTTATTTATTATATGACTAAAAACAAATCATACATTAAATAGACTTTTTTCATCTACTGGCAAATCTTTTTCTGAACAAACTATTTTTATCATAATTTATAATTTTGAAATATTTTTTATATAATAAATTAAATATAATTAAAGTCAATAATATTGACTGAAATCAAAAAAAGAAGCCGAAGGCTTCTTTTTTTGATTCTATTTCTCACTTTTCATAGTAGGGAATAACATCACATCTCTTAGGTTTTCTTGTTCTGTAAGAATTGAAAATATTCTTTCAATTCACATTCACCAACCTGATTGACAAGGCATTCCATATTCCATAGCTAATACGAAATCATCATCACCACTTGTAGCTTCTTCATCTCACATTTCTTTTGCAGTTGCTTGAGCATCAAAATTTGCTTTTTGAATTGTAGGATCAACAAGCTCACTATATGCTTTTAATATTTCCCAACCATTTACTATAACTTGAAATTGTTCAACTATTTCAGGATTAGCATCATTTTGACGAGCAAGAGGTTGCATAGTTTTTGGATAATTGTAAACAAATGCTGGTCAAACTATACTAGGTCTTAATACTTTTTTAAATAAATAATCAATCAAAGTAGGAACAACCATCTTATCCATTCATTCAAATTGTACTCATGCAGCTTTTATATCAGATAATAATTTTGTTTCATCTCAAATTACATATTTTGAAACATCTACTCCACAAGCTTTCTTTACTCATTCTATATAATCTATTCTTTGCCATGGAGTTTGAAAACTTACTCTTTTAGTTACTCATTGTTTATCTTTTACATCAACTTCTTTTGATAATTCCGGTATGTTTTTAAATATGAAATCAAACATTTCTTCTGTAAATCTCATATTGTCTTCATAATTCCAAAAACAAGCATAATGTTCTATTGCACTAAATTCTTGTACATGACTTGGATCACTTCATTCATTTCTGA
>JAQUZB010000008.1 GCA_028691535.1 Candidatus Altimarinota bacterium
GCATCAAGTTCATTTTCTTTCCACTTTTGTAAAAATAAAACTGATGTTTTTGTTCAAGTATGAGGTTTAAAAGCATTTCCATCAAGTCATACAACAGCTAAAATTCTAGCTTTTTTCATGATATATTTTCTGATATATTCCTCACTTGTATTATTAAAAACTCATTGTGGTAAAACAAGTGCTAGTCTTCATCACTCTTTTACTACATTTAAATTTTTTTCTATAAAAAGTATGTGTCTAGAAGTTTGATTTACAAGTTTTCATTTTTCATTTTTTCATAAATCATAACTTGTAAGCATTTTTTTATCTGTAATTTTTCAAGCAAATGGTGGATTTGCTAAAAGTACATCAAATTTTAATTCTTTTAATTCTTCTTGATTTTGTTTGTCTTTTTCAAAATCTCAGTAAGTTTTAATCAAATCAAATTGTCTTAATTTTTCTTTTATATCTGATTTTCCCCAACTTGAAGTATCAAGTGAATTTAGTTTAAAAATATGACTTTTTCAATCTCAGGCAATAAGCATAATTGCTCTTGAAATTTTTGCTGTTTTTTCATCAAAATCTATTCAAAAAAGGTACTTTGAAGCATATCTTTCTCTAAATTCTGGATCAGATAATTTTTCATAATATTTTTTCTTAATATATTTCATTGTATGAACAAGAAATCAAGCAGAACCACAAGCTGTATCTATTACATATTCAGTTTTTCATGGATTCATCATTTTAACACACATATCAATTACTATTCTTGGTGTAAAATATTGCCCTTTTTCTCATTTACTAGACTTTTGAATTAGATATTCAAAAGCTTCATCTATGATTCTTAAGTCACTATGCATTAATTTAATATTTTCTAAAAGTCATACACAAAGTGAAAGATTTTCAGCTGATAATTTTATTTTGTCAGTTGTTTCAAAAATATCATATTGCCATTCTCTTTTTGCATCTTCAAAAAGATTATCTATTTCATTTTTTGTTTTTTGTAAATCTTTTCAATATTTTCTAAAGTATAATTCTTCATCTTTTCTATTTTTTGCTTCTGTTTCATCATAAAGTTTAGCAAAAATTAATTTAAAGACTTCTTCAAATGCATCAAATCAAGTATGAGCCAAAACAAGTTCTTCTAAATCTAAAATAATTTTTGCAAGATTTTGTTCTTCTAAATCTGCTAAAGTTTTCTTTTTTCTAAATAAATCATCTACAGTTTCACCATATTTTGGTAAATCTGAAAGAGTATCAAAATCTGCTGGATAAGGTCTATAAAGTATAGTTTGAACTTCACCATTTGAAGCAATTCAAATTGGAGCACCTTTTGCATTTAAATAACTTTTTAATTGTTCTAAATCATTTTTTTGTCATGGAGCTTTTAATTCTATAACTACTTTTTCAGTCAATCAATCATCTCAATAAATAACTATATCAGCTCTTTTATGATCATTTATTTCTCTTCAAAATTGAACATCAACTTCAGTATCAATTAATTTTTGAGGGTATTTATATTTTTTTCTTAATTCATCAATAAATAATTGTTTTACTATTTCTTCAGGTGCTGATTTTTTAGTTTGTTCATTATAAACAATTCTTTCTTCTTCTCTTTTTCAAAGTGATTTAATATATATTTTTGATTCATCTCAATCTCTAGTATAAAATTTTAAACTATCTAAATTATCAAAAAGCATTAAAGACTTTTCAGGATTTATAAATATTTTTTTAAGTATTTCTAATGAATTCATATCTTTATATTAAAAATTATTAATAATTTTCATAAAAATCTCTCCAAAAACCTACTATAAATAATCATTATAATAAGTTTCTAGGAGAGATTTTGTTTTTTTGTGTATTTTGGTGGAGTTTATAGAACAACATCTGAACAATATTTTGATTAAATAGAGAAAGTGAAAAATCCTGAATTGATATTTTGATATTTAATAATATAATAATTTTGTTATTAATATAATTTTTAGAAAATGAAAAAAATATTATTTATATGTAAAGCTAATGTATGAAGAAGTCAAATCGCAGAAGCAGTTTACAATAATTATACAAAATCAAATAAAGCTATTAGTATTGCTTGATGTGAAGATAGAAAAGAAAAATATAATTGAAAACCCTCTATTAAAATTACTGATTTTATAATTAAAAAGTGAATTGATATGTTAAATCAAAATATAAATTTTATTACTGATTTCCATATAAAAGATATAGAAAATATAGAAAAGGTTATCTTCTTATATAATCCAATTAAAGAAAATATTATTGATAGGAATTGTATGATAAATTGAATTAGTCCATATAAATATTTTTTAAAAAATTTTCCTGATAAAATAACTATTTTAGATATTAAAGATCCATATAATCTATGATTAAATGAAATTGAAGATATTTATCTTGATATTGATAATTTAGTAAAAAAAATAATTTAATATTTTAAAAATCCTAAATCGGTTATCCTTATTTTAAGAGCAATTAAAAACTGCTCTTTATTTTGTTATCTAAAAAATATGAAATATTTTAATAGAAAAAGTGATAATATTGAAGAAGTAAATGGATTATTTGAATTAATAAAAACTATGCTTCTAACTTGATTATCTCAAACTCAAACAAAACAATATTTAAAAGAATATACACATACTGAAATAAGAAATTGATTTTATGATGATTGAGTTTTTATTGTAAAAGATTTACATACCCATGACTAAAAATAGCCCTACAATAATAATGTAGGGCGAATAGAAACATCAGTCGCTGACTAATAGCAAGAACTCCTAGAAATCGAAAAAACGAGAAATTCTAAAATTTATTCCTTAATTTTAAGAATTGTGATTAAAAAAGAAACTACTTTACAGAACACGAATGAGATATTAAAACTTAATCCTTTCGTTTATTATGAAAATATAGATTTTCTAACTATAAAACTTCCTGAGTGATTAGAAATACTAAATACTCTAAACTGACTTTGTCCAAATTCTAATGAATATTTATTAGAATTTTGATTTAAAATAACTTTCTTTGATTGGTGATTTTGAAAACAAATGAAATATTACAAAATAATCGACAGAGAAAATAATATAATCTGTAATATTAAAATAAAACAAAAAACTGAAAAGAAAAACAGAAATGTTTATACAGCAATAGAATTTGATTGATTATTTTTTAAATCATTTTTTGAATACTTTGATTATATACTTGAAGTATTTGATATTGATAGAAATAAAAATGAAATAGTTAAAAGAATTGATTATTGTATTGATTGGTGAAATCTTGAAGTAAAAGATTTTATAAAATATTATAAAAATAAACAAAAAAAAGATTATGGTGTTTGAATCTGAAATGAACTTACTTATAAAAATATAAAACTAGATAGACATGAATTAGTTCTATATAATAAAAAGCTTGATATATTAGAGAAAAACAAGCATAAAACTAAGGTAGATTGAAACTATCCTTATAAACAATACATAAAAGAAGAATTCCCTATTACTCGTTTAGAGTATAGGAAAAAATCAAGAGCTATAAGAGAATTAACAAACAATTCAATTAATGCTCTTTTTAAATATGTGGAACAATATGCACTAGATTATTTTAATAAGTTTTATGATCTAGATATTATAGAAATTTATAAAGAAACATCTAAGTTTGAAAGAATTAAAAGACCTGAAAGAAAAGATATTTTAGTAACTTGAATAACTAAGAAAAAACTAAATCTATATCTATCTATGGCAAATGCATATATGGATAATTATACATCTATAAAAACTGAAAGTCTATTTTTTGAAAAATTACATGAAAAATATTGAGATAGAATACTTAATTTTTTCATATCAAAACATTTAGAAAATTTACCTTTTAATAAAACAAATTATGAAAACTAATAATAGAAAATACTTATTCCCTTTAGCTCTAAAATCTAAATTAGACTACAATGATGAAGATATTGAAATATGTATCTGAGTTTTATATCCTGATGAAAAGAAAATATTAAATAAAAAAATTAAAGAAATGAAAAATTTATCACATCAAGAAAAAAATAATAGAATTTATAAAATAATTTGTGAAATTATTGATATGAGTTTGGAAAAATAATAAAATTAAAAAAACAAATAATTGTATTTTTTCAAGTTTTTCTTTATTTTTATCTTTCTTTACGGTTTTAAATAAAGCAAACTTATTCTCAGCCTGTTCTACAGATGGAGTATTATTTTTACTTACTAGACTTATTCAATCTACAAACACATTTTTTATATCTCTAGGCATTTTATTGTTATTAAACTATAAAATATCATTACATTGATACTCAGACAAATTCTCAAGCTTTTACACTTTTATAGAGTGACTCTTCTAAAAATTTGATTCATACATACCAACTTCATTTTTTAACAATAGTTTCTCAAACTATTATGTCATTTGGTACTATAAAATTTTCTACAAATTGATATTATGTTTTTTCTATTTGAGTATTATCTTCATGATATATGTTTAAGAATTTATTTTGCATATTAGCACCAAAATCATGGGCTATTTTGATTATTTCTTCAGAAGTTATCACATCTCAATTTCTATCTTCTATATCAGGAGTTAAAATACAAAAACTCACAGTTTTATGTATATCATCTGTTTTTAAAAGTTTTATCATCACTATTTTTTAGGAAATAAAAAAACACTACTTTTTAGTTTAGTAATGTTTTGATTCTCTTAAAGGTCTTTTACTGATAAGTACTATAATCCTTAAATATTTTATTCTGATTCTCTAATACATAACTTATAGTTCTTCATTTGTAGTACCAATCCCATAATAAATAGTCATCAATAGTGTAATTTCATACCTTATCTGAATCAAAAGGATTCTTATGAACTGTAAAATGTAGGTGATAGTCTTTATAATTTTTATCAGGCACTCAGGTAATTCCTGTTGTACCAACAAAGTCTCATTTATTAATTATCTCTCATTCTTTTATATTTGAGGAAACTTCTGTTAAATGACTATATATTACTATATCTCATTTCATGGTCTTTATCCATACTTGGTTTCATCTATATATATCTAAGTTTTTTGCTTTTTCTAAATCAGATAAGTTACTAGACCTATTTAATTTAGAAAGATCTGAATATTGAAAATCTCTTATTACTCTTACAACCAAACCATCATCAATAGATATTGTTTCCTCTCATAGAGGTCAATAAATATCCCATCAGTGGTGTATTCCATCTGTAATAGAGGCTCTATATGGTCTTCTCGCATTTGGAACTCTAGAGGGGTGATCTGAAATAGTTTTTCATAATACTGGCATAACATAATTTTCTTCTCTTTTAAGTAAGATATGCTCAATTATTCACTTTATATAGTTTATTTCTTGAACTTTTCTATCTTTCCTTATTTTAAATTTTCTATTTTTTGTTTTATTATTTACTAACTCTTCTAATTTATTATTAAGTATCATATTAAATTTTTCTAGATCAGATGTATTATAATCTAGAAAAATATTATAAATCTTACTTTTTGAGAATATGTTAATTTTTTCATTTCTTACTACTTCTTTTTCTTCACTTACAAGTGATATATTACCATCATCGCAATTATCATCTAAGTATTTAACTTCAAAAAGGTAATACTTACTATTACTTCAAATTAATTTAGAATTAATACTACATGATGATGTAAATTTATGTTGTTTTAGATCATAATCAGATTTATATAGAAATAAGGTATTATTTAGATTATCTGAATCTAAATATATATTATTTGTAAGTTTTAAATCTAACTGTATACTATCATCAGTTGCATACACTGAAGAAAATGCAGAATAATAAAAAATTAAACTTATAAATCAAATAATTGAGCTTAATATTATAACAAAAATTTTGTACATTTATTATTTTTTTTAAAAAGTAATTAATAATATTCTTTACAGCTTAAGACTATTAAAAAATTTTATTATTAAGATTGTAAGTTTATCGATTCTTGTATTTATCTTTAAATATTTAAATACAATTACCCCTGAAATAAATCAAATTATAACTCATGCGATTATATCAAAAAACCAATGAATTCATCAGGCTATCCTTGAAATATTCATGATAATAACAAAAGGTAAAAATATATAAAAAGTTTTTTTATATCAAGCTAAAAATAATCCAGTCAAAAATGCAACACTAACTGTTGCATGATCAGATGGAAAACTATTATTAGGTATATGATTTAAGATAACTTCAACAAATGTTATTGGCCTAGATTCATAAAAGAATTGTTGCAAAACAAGATTTACACTTATAGATATAGATACTCCAATAAAAATTAAAATTAAATCTTTCTTTTTATTAATATTAATCTGAAAAAAAGTAAAATAGAACCAAGAAAAAATTAAAAATAATGGTAAGAAAAATATTGGAATATCAGCAAATAATCCAATTATTTTTTCTAAATCATTATTTATAATAAAATCACTAAATAACTTTAATATATAGTTATTAATATCTATAAAATAATCCACTCTTTATTGTTATAAATTATATTTTTACTTTTTATTAGTTGAAATAGTTAAATATTTTAATCATAATTTTTCAGGATTTCTCAGTACAAAGTTTCCATCAGTTTCTATAGTTCAAAAATTTGTCCAAAAATAGGAAAAATTTTTATATAAAGATGTATTTTTTGATAGTATTACTGAAGGTAATACTTCTATATTATATTTTTTGATTAATTTTTCTGCCTCATCTGAACTTTTATCAACATCTTTCAAAACTTTAAATTTTAATCAAAAACTCGACAATAATTTCTTTATATCAGTAAATAAAAAGCATTCATCACAAGAATTATATCAAATATAAGTAATATTTAGAAGTCATTCTGTTTCTTGAGAGTCTAGATTAAAGTATGGGGGAATAATATCTGTTGGTATAAATTCTTTTTTTTTATTTTTGTAACCAAAAGTATCACTCCAACTATTTGCTATAGTATCATATCTATCTAAATTTTTAGAAAATATAATAAATGGTAATTTTTGAATTCTGTATTCATTAATATATTCTTTTCCTTTACTAGATGTATAATCTATATTATCTATATTTCAAAATTGTACTCACGCCTTTTTGTATACCTTTAGGTATGAATCTAAACTAGTGCATTCTTCACATTCTCTATTACTTACAACCTTAATATCAACAGTATTACTGTCATTGATATATAATCATTCAAATATATTTAATAGTGAAAATAATATTATAACTATTATTAAAACTATAAATCAAAAAATTTTTAATAATTTCATTGTTATATTTAATCTAAAATAAATATATTACTAAATACTATCCACTGCTTTAATTAATTTTTTTTCCACTTTCTTAGCTAATAAATCCATGTTATCTGCTCATGTTCACCTCATTAATACTGTTGGCATAATTGTACTTACAAAGACTCTTCATCTCTTTTTAAATACAACCACATTACATGGAAGTAATAATCAAATTTCATACTCTATTTCCATTGCTTCATTTGCAAACTGTGGATTACATGCTCATAAAATAATATATTCTTCAATATCTTTATTAAGTTTCGTTTTTAAATTTTTTTGCATATCAATCTGAGTAAGAATTCAAAATCATTGCTCTAATAAAGCAAAGTTAATGTCATCAATTGCTTCTGAAAAAGAGCTAGTAACTTCTTTTGTGTATCAAAAATTTTTCATATTATTTTATTAAATTATTTATTTAGATAATTTTAAAATTTTAAAAGCACCGTTAATAACCACTATAAAGACAATAGCACCTATGGCTAAATCTGGGATATTTGATTCTAATAAATAAACTAAAATTCATGAAATTATAACTCATGTATTTACAATTAAATCATTAGAAGTAAATATTTGACTAGCCTCCATATGAGCATCTTTACTTTTGTTTTTATTAAATAAATATAAACAATACATATTAGCTCAAAAAGCAAAAATAGAAATAATAATCATATAAGCAAAGTTAACAGATTGTTCTGGTAAAAAAAACCTTCTAATAACCTCAAATATTCAAAAAATAGCTAAAAAGATTTGAAAAATTCAAGCAAATTTCGCCACTTTTTTCTTTAATAATACAGTTCATCATATAGCAAAAAGACTAATCATATAAACAATAGAATCTGATAACATATCAAAACTATCTGCAATTAATCACATTGAATTTGAAATAAGTCAAAATAATATCTCAAAAATAAAAAATCCAAAATTTATAAGTAGAACTGTAATTAAAAGCTTTTTTTGCTCTTTAGAATCATCTTTAAAATCAATATTATCAATTTCAGATATACTATTTAAACTAGACTCTAATTCTAATTCATTTAGTAAAGAAGTAATTTTTTCATCTTTTTTAGTATGATATACAATTAATTCCCTTTTTTTAAAATCAAAGTCTAGCTTTTTAATTATATTTTGAATATCAGATAACTTCATTTCAATCATACTTTTTTCAGAAGGACAATCCATTTTTTTTATAACATATCTACTCTTATACATTTCTTTATAATTATTATTAAATTATATCTTTTTTCATTTGTTCAAATTCTTTCTTATCAATTTCTCATTTTGCATATCTTTCTTTTAATATATCAATAGAAGATTTTTCCTTATTATATTTTCACTCTGATTCTTTTTCAGAAGTTTTCTTAATTAAAAAGAATATCAAATAAACAAGAAAAATAAAAAATAAAATATATCCTATAACATATAGGAATCAAAAGTTCCCCATATGTCAAAAACAATTTTCTCAATATGTATACATGGTAAAATAGTTAAAAAATAATTTTCGCTTAATTTATTTAGACTCTTTAATTCACTTTATAGAAAGTCATCAGTTAACTATTATAATTGCAGTACATACTAGACATAGGAAGCAATAAGTAGATATTAAATACTCATTTACTATTATATATCAATTAAAAAAGACTCATCAAATTGCCATTACTAATATTATTTTATAATGATTCTTAATTTTATTAAATAGTCAAAGTAAGGCAATAATTACAATTAATGGATATACAAAAAGTGCAATCAGAGAAAATGGTATTCAAAATATCCATGCAAAATCATTCTGAAAAACAGACGAACATGAAAAAGTAGCGTTAAAATCACATGCATAGTTTACATTTTCAACTCATCATACTCAAAATAGTGATGGCGAAGTAACAGTATATGCCATATAAGTTAAATAAATTGCATTAAAAATTGCAATAATAGATATTACTACAATAATTATCAACTTTTTATCTAAATCTTTAAATTTCATTACATATTAATTAATAAATATTAATTATTATTAGAAGAAAATTTCGTAATGGTTTCTCAAGAAGATATCCAATTATTTATTCCTCATTCTAATTCTAATACTTTTTTAAAGCCAAGTTCTTCCATTAATGAAAGAGTTTGACTACTTCTATTCCCACTTCTACAGTAAATAAGGTATTTATTGGATTTATCCAATGAGTTTAAATAACTTTTAAAATCTGAAGAATAGAAATCTATTTGCTTAGCTCAAGGAATAATTCATGTTTCTTCTAATTCCCCTATAGTTCTTAAATCAATTAGTATGGAATCCTCTTTTTGTAGTTCCTTTTTAAAATCGTTAAGTGCTAATCTTTTAAAAACTACAGAGTTAATATTTGTTTCTCATAAAAGTTCTTGTTTTGCTAATTGAATCTGTTTATCTGTTACTTGGATATCTTTTTCTGCTACCTTATTTTCATTTTCATCTTTACTACAAGATACTAAAAGAAAAAATAGAAGAAAAAACAACAGTAAAAATTTTAATTTCATTATATATTATTAAATAATTAAAATTATATTCTATTTTTCAAGTAAGCTATCTATCTTTTGTTTAAAAGATCATGTTGGGTATGCTCATGGTAATTTATCCCATTTACCTGTTTTATTGTTTATTAAAACATTTCAAGGAGTTCATGTTATTCCAAAAAGAGTACTTCATTCTTCCATTTCATCTTGTGCTTGTTGTTTAAATTTTCAACTTTCTATACAAGATAATAATTTCTTTTCATCAATTCATAATTCTCCTCCTAATTTTGATATACTTTCTTTTGTATAAGATTCACCATTTCATTTTGATCCATTGAAAGCCTGAGTAATAAAATCATAGTATTTATCCTTTCATCATAGTTCTCATGCACATAAAACTGCTTCAGCTTCCATTTGAGCTTGTTTATGAAATGCTAAAGGAAATTGTTTAAATATAAAATTTACCTTTCAATCATATTCTTTCATTATTTCTTCTATAGTTCATGACTGATGAAGTTTTTTACAGTATGGACATTCTATATCAGAATACTCTACCCAAGTAATTTCAGCATCAGGATTTCATAAAATATGTGTATTTTCTGATGTTACTTTTTTTACTTGTTCTAAAGATATAGCTCATCATTCTGATGGAGGAGTAGGAGCATTAGCTTGTGGATTATTTTCTCCTCCTCATTGAGCATCATATTGTTTTAATCACTCAACAATTTGAGTCTTTTGTATCTCATTAATCTTATCATAATTCTCTTTTCAACCCACTTTTTCATACTCTATATTTAGATTTTGACTTACAACTTCATTTGCAATACTTTTTGTTTTTACATCTACAATCATATATGTAGCTAGTATAGTTATTATTAATATCATTACAGATATTCAAATAGGTAATAATTGGTTATTATCTTTCATAATTAATTTTTAGTGTTAAAATATTTTTAAAATAAAAAAAACTTCCTTAAAATAAGGAAGTTAAAAGAAATAAATATCTTTTATTAAACTTCCCATACACACAAATAATCCTTTATTTGTGGTAAATAAGGAAGTTCTAACAATTACTTTTTACATTACCTATTAAGGCAATATATAAATTATTTAAGATAAATGGTTCTGATAAGTTTGGAGGAGAATTTAATTTAGCAACAAGATTTACATTTAAAGTATCTTGTAATAAATCCATAAAAGAAAAGTCTAGTATTTTAATTTTTTTTAATTTCTCTTTGATACTTGCATTATCAGCTCTTGCAAGGTACGGATAATTTTGAGAAGGTGTAAAACAACATTCACAAATACTACCATCAGAACATATACCTCAGTCAGAACATATACCTCATTCATAACATAAGATATCTGGTTTCTGCTCTATTACTTGCCTTCATCCTGCTCAACATATATTTGATACTACTATTTCTTTTTCTTGTGCTATTTCAGTACTCTGAACAGCAAAAGAAGCCATTACAGAAGACATAAATGCAATAGTTATTGTAGCAAAGATTATAAGCAAAGAAATAAATTTTTTCATAATATGTAAAACTTAATCAGGTTGTGTAGAAAGAAATTATGAATAAAATCACTCGTAACAAACAAGCGCGATTTAACTCATAATTTCTTTCCAATGCACAAACTAACTAAAATAACTCCATTATTTCGTGAAGAGATATGGATAAAGTATAAAAATAAAATGAGAATTACAAAATGAAAAAATAAAGAAGCATTTTATGTTGAATTAGCTGAATATTACAGAGTTCACTATAATACTATCAGAAAAATAATAAAAAGAGCTAGAAAAGGTGATTTTACAGTTCATTTAAGTACTGTATATGCTGAATTATGATGGAAATTTAAGCTATATCTTAAAAAAGAGAAAAAGCTGGTTAAAAGACTAAAAAGAGAGTCAAAAATAATAAGATATGAAAAAGAAATGGCATGAGAATTAGTTCATATAGATCTACATAAGAGGAAAAATATTAAGTGAGAAAATCCAAAGAAAAAGAAGTACATGGCTTGAATAATAGATGATGCAACTAGATTACAATATTGAGAAATATTATCAGATAAGAAAGCTAAAACTCTTGCTTGATTTATAAAAAGAGCTTACGCTTGGTTTAAAAAACATTGAATCACAATTAAAAAATTAATGTCTGATAATTGATTAGAGTTTACAACTCATCACAAACTATCTAGACCAAAACATAGCTTTGAAATAGCCTTAGTGAAGCTAAATATTAAACATAGTTATACAAGAGTTAGAAGACCTCAAACTAATTGAAAAATAGAAAGATTTTGGAAGATATTTGAAGAACAATTTTTTAGAAAATATGAATTTAGTTCAAATAAAGATTTTAATATGAAGGTTAAAGATTGGTTTGTATTCTACAATACTAAAAGAAAACATTGATGAATACAATATATTACTCCGATGGAAAAATTAGAAAATCTTTTGATAAAAAATAAGGTTTGTATATAGTAAACTTACACGTAGTGAATTTTATGAAAACTTCCTACACAACGTACTAGATTAGTACACATAATATTTGTGTTTTTATTTAACGAAGGGTAATCTATTCATTTTTTAAAAAAAGTCAATCCATTTTTTATAACAGAATAAATTTTAATTTTTTAATCACAATGATTCTTACATTTCTCATCTCAAAAATCTATCTCAATAGTAGAATGCTTAATTCATATTTTTTCTAGTATCTCTCTTGTTTTAATTTTTATGTTCTTAATTTCCTTAATTGAGGACTTTTCATTAATAACAATATGTGTAGTCATAATATTACTTTCTCAATCTAGAGACCAAATATGAGTATCATGTATTTCCTTTATATAGTCTTGTTTCTTTAAGGTATTATCTATTGTATTTACATCTAAATTTTCAGGACTAGCTTGTAAAAACAATAGTACAGTTTGTTTTAAATTTTTAATAACTCACCATAGAATATATAGAGTTATTAACATAGATAAGATAGGATCTAATATAATTAAATCTGTAAAAATCATTACTATACTTATAACTAAAACTGCTATCCAACCTAGTACATCTTCTAATAAATGTAGAGAAATAACTTTTTCATTCATGCTTTTACCATTTGTAGTTTTATAAACAGCAAAACCATTAACTAAAATTCAAAAAATAGACAATAAGATCATTCAATAAGCATTAGAAGGTTCAGGATGAATAATACGAGGAATTGCTTCAGTTAATATAAATAAAGATCATATTAGTAAAATAGTAGCATTAATAAAAGCTCATAATAAAGAAAATCTCTTAAATCCATAAGAAAACTTATTATTTCTTTTTTTATTTGAATACTTTTCTAAAAACCAAGCGAATCCTAATGAAAACGAATCTCATAAATCATGTAAGGCATCTGACATGATTGCTACACTATTCGTAAGAATTCAACCTATAAATTCAATAATTGTAAAAAATAAATTTAAAAAAAATGCTAATTTAATATTTTTTACTGAGTCATGACAATGATTATGTCAATGAGTATGGTTATTCTCCATATATTTTAATTATAAAATATTATGTAAAAAAGAAACAAAAGTTTTATTTGATAGTGAATAATAAACACTAAGTCATTTTCTCTCTCTTTTAATTATTCACTTATCATAAAGTTTAATCAGTTGACTTGATATAGCCTGTGAAGACATATCCAAAATATTTGCTAAATCGCAAACACATAAACTTCACTTCTTATATAGTAGATAAATAATACTTCCTCTTGTCTTATCTGACATAATTTTCGAGTATTCTATTATATCCCCTAGTTTCTTTTCATTTTTTAAAACATCTTTTAATTCATTTATACATGAAAGTTCACTAATAGAAGGATAACACTTCTCTCATGAAGCAATAAAATCTTTTTTCATAAAACTTACAAGATATAATAACAATTAAACTATTCACTTGAATAGATTAATTGTTATTATATATAAGTCAAATTTACTTTATTATTCAATTCTCAGGATTTTTTATACATTTCATGTCTATTTAAATTTTAAAAAACATCAATTATAACCATACAATATTAAATTTGCATTAAATTGTTAATGTTTTTACAAAAAATCTTTTTGGCTATTTGATGACTCTAAATTGCATAATCAAAACCAATTTGCAAATTATATGTATATATATATACTACAATTAATCTATTTATTTAAAAAAATCTATTTATTATGAAAGAGCCAAAATCAATTAGAATTGATGATAAAACTAAAATAAAACTTGATAAATTAGTTGTTGAAACTACATGAGTAGAATTAACTACTTATGATGACAAAATAAATTTCTTAATTTGGTTCTACTGAAGTCACAAAAACAACAATTGAAAATTTTAAATTTATTTAATGTAAATTAATTTACTACAAAATGTAAATTAAAGTTTGATTTTTTATTCACTCTATATATAATGCTTATAGATATTTTAAAAGTAGTTTAAATTACTTGAATATCTATAAGTATTTTTATTTTGTAACTTCTTTTCTAATGTCGTGAGTAAAAAACACAATAAAGAAAGATGAACTTTATAAGAATTGAAACTTTGTAGTTTCAGCTTATGAGTTTACAATTCCAAATGGTGAAAGAGCTGGTGCAATTCTAAATTTAATAGAATTGAAAACTGTGAAAAAAAGATGGTCTGAAGATATTAAATCTTATTATGATCAAAATCAATATATTACAGTTACTGAAGAACAATTAATTGATCTTTTGAAAACTGTAAAAATGTAATTAAATATAGTCTATTTATTAAAAAATTAACAGAGGCTTTTATATATGAGATGAGGTTTTTTGCCTCTCCTTATCTCAATATATAGGGGTCTTTTTTTGTGCTCTTAATTTAGGAGCTCCATATTTTATTTGCTTAATCTTTTGTAAATATGAGCAATATATTTACTGCAATTGGGTTAGGATTGTTAACTTTATTATCGCTTTGAGCTACAGTTAGCTCAGATGCTTTAGTTTCAGTTGATGCCACTGAAGTTAGTGCTTTAGGAACTGGTATTGCCAATATGGCACAATCATTTATTAGTGTTGGTATGCAATTATTACCATTAATCTTACCTTTACTTGCTGTGTTTCTTATCTTCGGATTTGTTAAAGGATTCGTTACTAGAAGATGATAAGAAAAAAAGGGAGATAAAATCTCCCTTTTTACTTTTTAAAAAATAAAAAATGTTTGATTTACTATTTTCAAGCTCAATTTTTACTCAATTTTTCATAAATTATTTTTGATTTTTCTTCCAAAATATTTTTTGAATTATATTTTTATGCTTCGCTCTTTACTTACTTTGATTTATTTTTTCAATTCTTAACCATAAATAAATATGTATTTATGAAATTGCAAATTTAGTTCTATTGATACTAAAATATGACAAGAATATATAACTGATTTAGATTGTTCTAGTTTTAGTTGAAGTATTGATATTAATCCTCCAACTTATACATGAACTGGTCAAGTTTATAGAGCTTGATTTTTGTGAGATGACTGAGCTTATTATATTTCTCAGGACTTATTTTTTACTTTTTTAATTTGGTTTTGGTCTATTTTTTTTGTTGCATTTTCAATAATAGCTTTATCTATTAAATCATTTAAATTATGATCAAAAAAATAATACTCTCGATATGAATATTTATGCTATCAAGTGTGTCAGCTTTTTCTGATTATGATTATTATATTTGAAATGAACATTATTTTCTTAAAGATATAAATTGATGTTCTTTGTATGATAGTAACAATAATCTACTTGATAATATTTCAACTAATAACTGTTATTCTCTAAGTTATGATAGTTGATTAAAAAAATATTATATACATATAAATACATGACAAGAACTTATTAATAGTAAATGGGTTTATTACTTTGATATTTACTACATAAATAATAATTCTTTTAATTATTATACCAATTTTATAATAAATTGAAGTTGGCATGATTTTAAATTTCTATATAATTGAAACTTTGCTAATACGTCTGATAGTTATCTAGACTCATTATGATATTGAAAATTAAATACATTCTGACAATGAGGTTTTTTAAGAAATGTATGATCTAAAAGATTATATTTTTCATGACAAAATATTTATGTAAGTAATGATACTTGATTAGCAAATAGTATAAGTTTTTGAAAAGATCCAAATTACTGAGATATAAATGCTTTTCCAATTGATGATAACAATTTTGCTGTATTAGATAAAAATACTGATTGAACATATAAATATTATATTTTCTCAGATAATCTGTGAACTTTACAATATTCAAGTAATAACATAACTTTAACTTGATGACCAACTTCATGTAATGATTTTTCTTCATTAGATCCATGGATTTATGATGATTGTAATATGTTTTGATTTGAACAGTTTTGTAATATGGATATGTATCGAGTTTGCTCAAGTAATGCAAATATAAAATATAATACTGAAAATAAAATAATTGTAGAAAATAAATATGACAGTTTTTCAGAAGAAAACACATATCTTCAATCAATAAATTCATCTCCAAATCAAAATATTGATTGATATTTTACTGATCAATATGTATGGAATTCTGATTTACCTTGTAGAGTCTATTATAAAACTGATTGAATAACTCCAAGTTGTACTTGAAAACTTATACAAAATTGAAACTCACTTTATTGTAATCCAAATTTAACACATCTATGAATTACATATACAAGTTCATTTTTCTCATATTATACAGATGAAACTACTTCAAATTATCTATGTTGAGCTGTATATGATAATTCTTGAATTCAATGACCTCCTTGACCTCCATGACAAGATTGAGCTGATTGAACAAACTGAATAAATGGTACTAATTGAGTAGATTGAATAAATTGAACTAATGGTATTGATTGAGTAGATTGACAAGACTGAGCTGACTGATTTAGTTGTTGGGATACAAATTTAAATCATATAAATGATATATCAGAAGATAAAAATAATGACTGATATTTTAATACTCTAGATTGTTACTGAAGTACATGAGCTAATTGACAAAATTGAACTGACTGAAAAGACTGAATTGACTGAGTAAATGGTATAGATTGAAAAAATTGAGAAACTATTGAAACTTTATCTGATGATACTAAATGATTTTGGGATTGAATATTTGATAAAATAGGATGATTGTTTTCTATTGGTGAGGATAAAATTAGTTGATTAAATGATACTTTAAGTTGAGCATTAGATACTTGAACTTCTTGATTTTCTATATGAAATGGTTGATTTTCTGAAATAGATTTTACTCCATGAAATAATAACTATGGAAATATAATAAATAAAAATGAAAATAATAAAACCTGTGATATGTTCAATACTGATTGAAGTTTTGCATATTATTCAAATTGAAGTATGGATCTAACTATTGATTTAAATTGAATTCTCAATTTATCTTATGCTGACAAAGTTCCATTTCTAGAAGAATTATTATTTATACCAAATAAAATATTTTGATTTGTTACAAATCCATTACAAAATATTTTTTCTACTCTTAGAGTTTTTGGTTGAATATGAGAAAATACTTATTGCTACTTCTGAACACTTCAAACAATAGAATTTCAAAAACATATAAAAGTTTGAGCTAGTTTTTTTTGATGAGAACTTATTTTTGTTCAATGAACTTTAACTACTATTGATTACCTAATTTTGTTTTTTATGTGATTACCTCTACTTATTTTAACAGTTAGAATACTTCTTTACTAAAATAATATGCCTGCAATATTACTTACCATATGAACTGCGATAATATCAGTTTTATGATTTCTTACAAAAACTGGAACAAAAGTTATATCATGACTTGTTCCTATTTTGTATGAGTTTGTAAAAAAATCTTTTAGGATTCTATTTTTAGTAGCATTTTGGGGGTTATTTTTAAACTTTACAACAACTTTAATTGCTTTTATCTTATATCATATCAATTTAACAGTTTGAGTTGCATTATCAAACTATACTACTGGTTTTACAGTTAATATTTTATCTTATTACATCCTTTGAATTGTTATATTAATAGTTTGAAAGATTTTTTATAAATTAATATCTTAAAAAATGAATTGATTTTATATTGTTATGTGAGAGTTTTGATCTTGAAAAACTCAAAATATAACTAAATACTTAAAAGTATATAATCCGAAAAAAGAAATCAATATTTCTAATTATTATAATTGATATAGTCAATTTCAAATATCTAATCATACTGATTTAATAAATATATTAAGTGATATTTATGATTATCATCAATATATTAATTTATATGAATATAGAGAAAAATTATATACTCATAAAAAAAGTAAATTGCCAACTTATCTTGAATGAGCTAGATTATTTCATGAAAAATATTGAAATAACTTACAAAAAAACATTAAATTTAATATAGCTCTTGATGAAGCTAGTATATATTTTAATCCTAGAGATTTTAAAAATAATTTCTGATGAGAAAATGTTAAACTTCTTGATTTTATATATCAACCTAGAAAGCTTAATTTATTATTCCTGGTAGTTGTTCAAAATCCATTGGAACTGGATGTTAAATTTAGAAGACTTGCTAGTTATTACAGGAAGTATTATAAATGATTTAGAATTATCAGGTGGCACAAGGATTATTACTTCCCTAATCCTGAAGAAATGGATTTTGAAAAAGCTGATATAGTTGGTAGATGAGTAAACTTCAATTTTTATCCATTATTTCCTAAGTATGATTACAATACAAAAGAACTAATTAAACCAGGAGAAAGTATTTATAATAAATGAGATTTACTGAAACATTTATCTAATAATTTTACAGTGACTAAAAAAAGAGGCAAAAAATTAAATTTTAATTTTAACTTTTTACCTCTATGAAAACTGAAATATCAAAAAACAATTATTGGAGTATAAAAAAAATAAACTTTGTTCTCCTTATACTATTTACATGTTTAAATGATTTAGATTATTTTAGTACTATTCTTTCTCTCTTAAGTTGATGAATTGAAATAAATCCAATAGCTTGATTTATACTTCAATCTCATATGATTTTCTTCTTATACAAGATTATTATTCTTCCTATGATTGTTTGGTATATGATTTATGAAAGTAATAGTAAAAAAGTTATGTGGATTATGATATGAGTAAATTTAATTTATTTATTGGCTGTTTGGTGAAATTTAAGAGTAGTTTTTTAATGTAAAAGACAATAATATATCTATATTATTGTCTTTTATTGTAATCAAGAAAAAAGCTTAGCTATTTCTTTATAATTATTTTTTATTTCTCATTCCCACCAATCAGTTTCACGATCTCACTGAATATCTGTTTTTCAATAAAGTAATAATATTTTACATTCTTCAATTTCATTATTTTGAAAAACAATATATCTATTTCATGATCAATGTGGTGAATCATTGGTTCATGCTACTTTAAATTCACATTTTAGTATATTTCAAATATCACATGAATGAATTTCTTCAACTAATGATTTATTTTTGAATTTATTTATACGAGATAATGTAAAATCTATTGCTTTATAAGTAGTAAGCCAAATATTTTTATATTTCTTTTTAAATCTTTTAATAAAATGTCTTTCAGCATAATCACCCACTATTACTTTGAAAGTTGTATTAATAGACATTTTCAGGTTCTTCTTGAGTAATAAGTTCATAAGGGATAATTTCTCTATCTTCACATATACTCCAAGGTAGTTGTTTGTGAGTAAAATCAACTATTTCTTTTGTATCTTTTCATCTCCACTTAAAACAAATATTTTTTATAAATTCAATCTCATCATCAGATAAATTAGATGATGAAGGTGATGATATATTTTCAATTAAGTTTGAATTTCAAACTCTAGTTATTCAAATAGATTCATCAAACTCTAATTCATCAATCATTGAAAAATAAGCATCTGGAACTGGTCAATATTGTATTTTCCTATAAGATAAATTAGATAAAGATTCTAAATTATTATAGTACCATCCAAAATCCACTAAATAACATAATTTTGCTAATTTTGTTTTTGGTATTTTTCAATCTTTTTGATCTCATCAAAATTTAATACAATTGGTAATAATTTGTTTATATTTATCCCAATTAGTATTTCAATCTGATTTTACTGATAGATCTTCTCAAAGTAATTCAAAAACTTCCATATCAAATAATTCAGATATTTTAACAGCTTGTCATAATGTTAATTCAACATCTCATTTTTCAATTTTAGAATATGTCTGGCGAGAAACTCATATATTATTTGCAACTTCTTCTTGAGTAAAGTTTTTGTCTTTACGAAGTCACTCTATATTTGTAATCATTTTTTATTCATAAATATTAAAATATATTATGTATTAATAGTATATTAAAATTTCATAAAAGTCAAAGTTTTTAACAAATAATTAACATTATTATTTATAAATGTTAATTATTTTAACATTTATACTTTACAATTTATATTTAATTATTAATATATATGTATATATAAATTAATAATATATAAATGAAGCTAATTTTTTACAAAAAATAAAAACCTCAAAATGCAAATATTTAGAGGTTCTTTACACAAAAATATGTGTTTGTGGTGAACATAGTGTATAGTTAAAAGGAATATTTGCAAATTATTTATTTGATAACTTTTAAATAAGTGAATATAATTTTCAATATTATACTATTTCCATTTAAATTAATTGGAAATGCAATTAAAGATTGAATCCATAAATGAATAGTAAAAGTTGTAGCTAGTATTACAGTTTTTATGATAATTCTTTATATATTCAATTGAAAAATTTAACATTAACTATAAAACTATGACTAAGCAAATTCATGTAACAGCTACAAAAAATGGTTGGAAAGTAAAACAACCTGATAACTCTAAAGCATCAGCAATTACTACAAATAAATCTGAAGCAATAGAAAAAGCAACAAATATTGCAAAAAATCAATGATTAGAAATGATTTGGCATTGAAAAGATTGAAAAATTCAGTGAAGAAATTCATACTGAAATGACCCTTTTCCACCTAAATGATAATAAAAAAATAACTAAGAATTTCTTAGTTATTTTTTTATTATTAATTATATTTCTTAAAATTCTCTGCTTGTTCAAAAATCTCTTTAAAAACTTCATCTTTTGTAACTGGTGGATAATCATTTTCAGCTAAAATTAAAATTAAATCTACCTTTAATTCAGCTTTTATATCATCTTTTTGATCCCAATCAGTATATTTTGTTTTATCATCAACTACAGTTTTTACAGCTTTTGAAAGAATTATTAATTTATCTTCTGGATATTCAAATCAATGTTTTTTAGCTATATCTTTTAATATGTCATAAAATGCTTTTTCTTCAAAATTTATTCATAAATCTTTAAAAGAGTTCATATCTTTTTTAAGTTCATGAAATAAATTAGCAAATTGATGAGCAACATCATCTAAAACCTCTCAAGCAAAAACTAAATCTTCTTTTCTTTCATTATAAGAATCAACTATTTTTTGAAGTCTTTTTGAAAAATCTATTCACTTGATTTTATTAGTTTTTTTGTATTCCTGAATTGCTTTAGATAAAAGTTGTTGTAATAATTTTATTTTTGTATTTGGAAGTTTTATTTTATCAATTTTTGCAAGATATTCATCACTAAAAATATCAAGTTTAGTTTCTGATTCATCTCATAACTTAAAAATTTCTTCTATTCATTCACTTATAATTGCTTCTTGTATCATTTCTCTTACTTTTTCATTCATTTGACTTACATCAGGAGCTTCTCACTTTGTAAGCTTATGAAGTATAGATTTTATAGCAAAATAGAAATGTATTTGGTCTCTTTCAGTATCATTTATTTCTTCATTTGAACAAGATAAATTAAAGGCAGAACGAAGTTTTTTAACAAGTCACATAAATCTTTTTTCTATACTTTCAGTAATTTGTATAAATTCAACAGCTTTGTTTAAATTATTAAGTTTTTCTAAAGGAGTTCATGAAAAATATTTACTTGAATCAAAATTTACAAATAATTTATTTAATAAATCTAATTGATCTTTTACTACTGTTACAGCTTTTCATATATCTTCAAAATCACTTCCATCTACATCTGAATATTTTTTTAATGCAATATTCATATTGCTTTTTATTCAAATATAATCTACTACAAGTCAACTTTCTTTTCATTCATATACTCTATTTACTCTTGAAATAGTTTGAATAAGTGAATGTTGTTGTAATGGTTTAAAAATATAAATAGTATCCAAAAAAGGTACATCAAAACCTGTAAGCCACATATCAACTACTATTGCAATTTTGAAGTTTGATTTTTTATTTTTAAATTGTCTATCATATTCTTTTATATTTTCTTTTGCTCATATATCATTATATAACTCTTTATTATCATCTTTTCATCTTGTCATTATAAGCTTTATTTTTTCAATTGGTTTGATTTCTTTTCTGTCTTTCTCTGACAATTCTACTCAATCATAACACTCTTTTATTTTTCCCCATTCTGGACGAAGAGAAAGAACTTCTCTATAAAAACTATGAGCTATTGGTCTACTAGGACAAACAAACATTACTTTTCATAAAACTGTAGCTCATTCCTCTATTCTTTTTTCATAATGTTCAACAAAATCTGAAGCAAGAGTTTTTATCACTTGTGGATCTCATAAAATAGATTCCATATTTGTAGTTGCTCTTTTGCTTTCTTCTATTTGATATTCATTAGCTCAATTATCTTCACACTTTTTATAATAATCTTCTATTTGTCTCAATTTTGTATTATCAAGTAACACTTTTGCAGCTCTTCATTCATAAACTATACGAACAGTAATATTATCTTCAACTGATTCTTTCATAGTATACATATCAATAACTGGTCAAAATACTTCCAAAGTTGCATCAATTGGAGTACCAGTAAATCAAACATAAGTAGCATTTGGTAAACTATCATGAAGATATTTTGCAAATCAATATGAATGAGTAACTCATTTATCACTAATTTTTAATTTTTTATCAAGATTTACTTGAGAACGATGAGCTTCATCAGAAATACAAATAATATTATCTCTTTCACTAAGTAAATCTGTACTTTCAGTAAATTTATGAATAGTTGTCAAAAATACTCATCAACTATTTCTTCATTTTAAATAATTCTTTAAATCTTCTCTAGATTCTACACTTATGATATTTTCGTCTCAAATATAATCTTTTGATTCTCAAAATTGAGTTGATAATTGATCATCTAAATCAACTCTATCAGTAATTATAACTATTGTAGGACTTGATAAACTTATACTTTTCATAAGTAAACGAGTCAGATAAAGCATAGTATAACTTTTTCCTGATCCTGTTGCTCAAAAATATGTTCATCATTTACCATTTCAGTCTGGTTTTTTATTTATGAGTATGTTTTCAAAAAGTTTTTTAGCAGCATAAAATTGAGGATAACGACAAACGATTTTTAAATCACTTTTCGATCCATCTGGAAAATATACAAAATCTTTTATTACTTCAAGTAAACGAGATTTATCAAAAAGTCATTCTATCATAGTAAAAAGAGAATCTATTCAATCCGAAGGTTTACTATTTATATCAGTTTTTCTCCAAGCATAGAAAAAATCATAGGGAGCAAAAAGAGATCCCATTTTATTATTTATTCAATCACTAATTACACAAAAAGCATTATATTTGAAAAGCTCTGGAATATCTCTTTTGTAACGAACTGTTAGTTGAGTATAAGCATCACGAATAGTTGCATTTTCTTTTATTGAACTCTTAAATTCAAATACTACTAAAGGAATTCAATTGATATAAACAATTCAATCTGGAATTCTTTTTTCAGATCACATTATTTCCATTTGATTTACAAATTTGAAAGAGTTATTTTCAAGATTTTCAAAATCTACTAACTGAATAAATAAATCTTTTTTTGTTCTATCTTCTCTTTTGAATATAAATCAGTCAGAAATAAGTTTTATAATTGCTTTATTACTATCATACAAACTTGAAGAAGGATACAGCTCTAATTTACGAATAATACTTTTTATTTCGTTTAAAGTAATATCATCTCTAGTATACTTTGCTAACAAATAGTTTCGTAAATCATCAGTCATCAAAACATCACTTATTTCTTTGTGAATATGTGATCAATTAATATGAGGGTATCCACCTTTTTCTAATAATTCTATTATTGCAGTTTCTAAAGAATTTTCTGTAAACTTCATAGGAGAGTATTATAATTAAATAAAGCTTTTCATTACTAATCATTCTATCCAATCAATCGGATTTAATTCATCATTTAGTAATGTTTCTATATCTTTTCAAGTAATTGCTACTATTATTCTTTCAGATGATCCATCTCTAAGTAAATTTGATTCAACTACTTTTGTAAATCAATTCATTGCTATAACAAATCAAATTTTTGCAAAATTTGCATGTCAAACAAGTTTTCATCTCAAAGTATTGATAACTTCAGTATTTGTATTTTTAGACCAATTTTTTGCTTCTCAAAGAATTACTGGAGTTTTTAAATTTAACCAAAATGGTTTATTTATATTGTTTTTTATAACTAAATCTATTTGTTCATCTTCTGCTTGTTTGATTTCTGTAACTTCAAATCCATCAATAGCATTGAACAATTTTTTCAAAAATTCTTCAAATTGTTTTCATTTTGTTTGTGATTCTGAAGTATTTACATCAGTTTTAGTTTTTGTAATTGCTTCAAATTCTTGAAATAATTGAGCATGATTAAATTTACTCTTAATAAGAAATTCTAATAATCATAACTCTTTTAACAATCTCTCAAGTTTTGCTTTTTCTAAATCATCTTTTTTTGATTGACTATAAAACTTTTCAAAAGTGAGTTTATAAAAATCTTCTTCAAACTTATTTGCTTGTTCCCAAAAAAAGTTTAGTTTTTCTATATTGTACCCATAAATTTTTTCTACATGCTCAAAAAACTCCAGTCTTGATATTTTATCAAATTTTTCTGGATTATTTCATAAAAGATATGATGTGATTTGTTTTATATCCATAAGTATTTTTTTGAAAATAAATTATTTTGTTTATTTTAGCATATTTTAGGGAGATTTACAAGGATTTAAGAATTAAAAAATGTTTTAATTTCTTCTATCCAAGGTAAATTATAATTTTCTTTTTCTTTTGATTCTAATACTTCAATATATTTATGTGCAAAAATAATTTTATTTTCTCATTCATTTTCTTGAAAATAATTTTCAATTTCTAAATTTTTTAAGTTTTTAATAAAATTTGTATTTCAATTATTATTCTCAATTGTTGTTATTAAATATTCTGACTTAACTTCTAATTTTTCAATTGTTTCTTTGAAAATTATTGGATTTAAAGATTGTTCAATGTCAGTTTGTGTTGTATCAGAATTATTTAATGTTAACAATTCTGTTTTAATATTTGTATTTTTTTCATTACTCAATCTTCTAATTTTTAAATTAACATATCATTCTGATAAATTATCCTTATGTCTATTTAAATCGGTATCAATTAAACAAAAAACTTTTCATTTAATATCTTCATCTTTATTTTTTATTGGTAATTCCAAATATTCATATAATTCAGAAACCTTTTTAAAACTTCACATTGGTAAAATTTTTAACTTTTTATCAATAATTAAATCTTTAAAAAAATATTCAAAATATATTTTTTCACTTATTCATTCACAAATTAGCCAATTATAACTTTTTTCTCATTTTAAAGAATAATAAATTGACTGTACTAAATCATTAGTACTTTTTAAAATAAAATCATTTGGTATTTTATTTTTATTTATTACAATATCACTTTTAATTTTTGCTCTATAATCATATAAGTCATATGTTTCAAATATTGTCCCTGATTTTCACTCAGTTATAAAATGTCATAATCATTCACTAGTAATTGGCAAAAATCAATACCAATGTGTTGTTATAAATATTTGATTATTATTTGAAATATCTTTAAGTTTTTCAAATTGTTCATAACAAAGAGACGTATGTAAAGAATTTTCAGGCTCATCAATTCCTATAATTAAATCTTTTTCTCTTGGATTTTCAGTTTTTAGGAAAGCATAAACTAAGTCTATCAATGCTTGTCTTTTTTCTCAAGCACTTAATTCACTAATTTTCTTTTTAGTTCAATCATTTTCTATTTTTGTTAAAATTCTTTTTTGAAAATACACTTCTAAAATCTTTTCAACAATATCTCATTTAGTTAATGTATTATTTCTTTGCATTCATGTTTCGTAACTATATTGTTGTTCTAAAATTCATTCTATATTTAAAATAAAATCTTTTAGTTTTTTATTTATTCATCAAGCTCAATCTAAATTTACTCAATTAAGAGCATCTTTTATTTCATCCTTTAATTTCTTGTCAAAAATTTTTTGCATTTCATCAGTTTCAATTTTAGTGAAACTTTCAATATCTATTTCAACTGGAAGATAAACATAAAAATATAAATCTTTAATTTCTGTTAATACTTCTTTATAATTTTTACTTAATTCATTTTGCCAACCTAAAATAATATTTTTTTTATCCTCTCAAATTTTTCAATCAATTTCATTTATGTCTTTATCTAAAACAAAAGTTAAAAACTTTTCATCATTAATAAAACTACCAAAATAAACTTTTGGTGCAGTTGTGTTAAATATATTTTGTTCTCAAATTATAAAAAGGTAGTGGGTATCTTTTTTATCGATTATTTCATCTCTTAAATCAAAAAAATCTTTTGTTGATTTCTTAATATTAACATCTAAATCTTCTTTCTGAATATTCCAAAAAAAATCACTTAATTTAGAAAATTCTTTTACCTTTTTATTAATTTTAGTTTTTTCTACTAAAAATATTGGTGCAATAAAAGGATCATTTCATATAGTATAAATTCCATCTGATATAGCTCACTTATTTAACGGATATAACTTATTATTAAAAAATGAATCCATTGCCTCTAAAATTGAACTTTTTCAAATACCATTTTCTCATATATAACTTATAAATCTATATTTATGTCCTATAGGTATAAACCTTATTCATTTATAAGCTTTTATATGTCTAATAAACATTCAAATTATCATAACTTTATAATTTAAAAACTAAACTCTCTAACTCTCACTTGCCATTTTAGATAAAATCAAATCTTTCATTTTTCAAAGATTTTCATTTTCTTTTAATTTTTTATAACTATTTTTATAAATAATTTTTAGTAAATTATCATAATCTTTTAAAACTTTTAAATCTGGTAATAATACTTTTAGAATTGAAATTTGTGGTATTGTAAGTTGACTTTGAACAGATCAAGATAAATCAAAATCTGTTTTTCTTATAGTTTGCCAAATATAAATTCAAAAATACTCTTCTTTTGGCATTATAACTAATAGTCTAACAATTGCATCAAATGGTTCGTATCTTAATACACTATATCAAATATTTCATCTAGCCGAAACTGTAATGCTGTTTTTAGGATAATTTGCTTTATTTGTAAATCAATATAATCAATCATTTATTATTCAATTTGCATATATTGGTATACTACAATCGACTGTTTTTTCTGGTGAATATAAAAATGGTCTATCTCATCAAGCTTTAATTATAGCTATTTCATTTAATCTCCAAACTTTCCACCCCTTCGGTACTTCCTTTTCCAACTCACTACAAAACTCCATTTCTCCACCACTTGATTTATAAGGCTTTCAATTTTCATCTGGAAACTCAAAATCCACAAACCACTCTTTATAAATACTTTTTGCTGTTTCTTCAAGTTTTTCTATCAAACTATTATTCAAACTTATTCTATTTTTTATAGCATTGTATTCATCAACTATTTCTTGCTGTTTTATAATATCTGGAATTTTTATAGGTATTTCACAAAAAACATCCCAAGATATTCATCAACGAACATCTCATCAACTTATGTATCATATATATCTATCATTTTCAGGACGAGATAACCACATTAGTAAAAACTCATCTAAAAGAATACTTTTATCAATAACTTCAAAAACATAATAAGCCGAAGAAACAATTGCTTTTTCTTCATTTCTATACAAATCAATTGGGAGTTTTTCATCTCTTCAAACACTCATAAGTTTACAAGCAAATTGTCATTTTTCAATTATTTTATAAACAGAAATATCTACATCAACCATATTAGCTACTGATGATATAAATTTCTTTTCCATACTCACTCATATAAGATTATTTATTTGTAAATCTTTATTACGAATATTAACTTCTCTTATATAGTCTCACAATTTCTTATAATTTGATTTCATACCCAAGTTTTTTAAAAACTAAAAGTAATTCTTCTTTTGATTTTTGTTCTTCTTGTAAAAGAGTTGAAAATTCTCCTTGTAAAACTGTCATTTTTTCATCAAAATCTATGTTTTCATCTCTATTTACAAACTCTATATATTTACTTGGAACTAGTGAGAAATCTTTTCTTTCTATTTCTTCAAAACTAGCACTATAGCAAAACTCAGCTATATTTTGATATTTTGTCTCAAAATCTTTTTGTTGCCAATTATGATAAGTAGTTGCAATTTTTTCTATATCATTTTGACCAAATTGCACATATTTTTTTTCAAAAGGTTCTCACATAGTGCGAAGATCCATAAAAAGAACTTCTTTTTGTCTATCTCTATAATTTTTTATATTTCAGTTTATTTCTAACGATCTTGCTTTTTTATTTTTATTCAAAATCCACAAAGTAACACTTATTGGAGTAGTATAAAACATTTGTTTTGGCAAAATTATAATTGCTTCAACTAAATCATTTTCTATAAGTTTCTTTCTGATTTTGTATTCTTCTCCACCTCCTGAAAGTGAACCATTTGCAAGTAAAAATCAAGCTACTCAATTTTCTGAAAGTTTTGAGACAATATTTAAAATCCACCCATAATTTGCATTACTTGCTGGTGGCACATCGTATCACATCCAACGAGGATCATCAATAAGTTCATTACTTGCTCTCCAATCTTTTTGATTAAAAGGAGGATTTGCCATGATAAAATCAGCTTTTAAATCTTTGTGTTGATCTTTTTTGAAAGTATCTTCTGGCATATCTCATAAATTTGCCGAAATTCATCTAATTGCTAGATTCATTTTTGCTAGTTTATAAGTCGTTGCTGTATATTCTTGACCATATACTGAAACATCTTTTTTATTTCCGTGATGAGATTCTATAAATTTCATAGATTGCACAAACATTCATCCAGAACCACAAGCAGGATCATAAATTTTTCATTTATATGGTTCTATCATTTCAGCAATAAGATTTACTATTGATTTTGGAGTGTAAAATTCTCATTTACCTTTTCATTCAGCAATTGCAAATTTACTCAAAAAATACTCATAAACTCTCCCAACTATATCGTGAGATTTATCTTTGATAGTATCTATATCATTGATTTCATCAAGAAGTGCAGAAAGTTTAGTAGTATCAAGATTTAAACGAGAATAATAATTATCAGGCAAAGCTCACTTTAGGCTTGGATTATTTTTTTCAACAGTTAAAAGTGCCGTATCTATTTTTAAAGAAATATCAGTTTGTTTAGCATTTTCTATCAAGTATTTCCAACGAGAAATTTCAGGCAAGTAAAATACATTTTTCATTGTGTAAAACTCAGTCATTTCTATATATTTTTCCTTTCATTCCGAAATAAGTTCTTGTCTTCTTTCTTCAAATTTATCACTTGCAAATTTTAAAAATATTAATCATAAAACTACATGTTTATATTCAGAAGCTTCAACTGAACCACGAAGTTTATTAGCAGATTGCCAAAGTTTTTCTTCTATATTTATTTCTTTCTTTTTTACAGCCATTTTTGTCTTTAAAAAATAAAATCATTAAAATTACTATATAAATAAATACGAAAAAGTCCAGTAAAAACCAGAATTGGTAAAGAAATTTTAATAATAAATTAATGTTAAACATTAATTTTATTTTCTCATATTAAATCCATATTAAATTTTAATACTAAAATACCTTTTTATATAAACCAAAAACAGTTAGCGAGTTTATCTCGCAACTGTTTTTTTAAATATCATTTTTGATTGAAGTTTGGTGCTTTTTCTTTGTAAACTAAAAATTAAGATAAAACTCTCAGAGAAATCACTAAATTTGACTTATTATTTTGGAAAATTAAAATTGAAAGAAAAAGAAACTAAAAGAAATAATTTAAATGAACATTTAAAGTTAAGCTTATCATTTTCGTATATCGTTCGTATGCTTTTCTAAAAAATCAATAATTTGAAAAAATAAGAAGTCAAATTTTGATTTTGAAAGATAAAGCTTATTCCATCGCTCTGCGAATAAAAAGTTAATACAAAAAAAAAAGTACCAGGATTAAACCTGATACTCTGATTTATCAAATAAATCTTGAATTTTATCATCTTTAAACCATAGATGACTATCTATGTAATTTGTATAAACTTCATAAATTTCATGTGAATTCATATAGTCATATATGTTTCAATATTCTCATAAATCAAGAATTTTTTCAATTTCTTCTTGATTATCATGAATAAATTTTTCAGCAATCTGATTGATAACATCATAAACAATCCAATTGAAATTAAGAACTCAGTAATTTGATTTTAAATCCTGAAGATCTATTTCTATTTTATTATTATCAAGTAAATCAGTAAGATAATTAATATCTAAATAACCACATTCTAATAAATCACAAAGTAAGCTAGTTTTAGTTTCCATATTACTAAAATTAATAAATAAAGTATGTGAGATACAATTTTTGGCTTTTAGAAGTCAATGTGGAGACTTGTACTACATTTACTCTAAAAACAAAAATTAGAATTGATACATATTATTATTAACACCTGCCGATAAATATTAGAACGATAAAGCGTTGATATTATTATATTTTGATGAAACAAAAAATGAGTTCGTGATTTTTGAACTCATTTTTTTGTATTTATAATTTTGAAGCTTGTTGTAATTTATTGGCACAAGCAAACAATTCATTTGCTAATTTTATTCTTCATCTTCATTTATCAGCTTCTCAATCTTTTTGTATTTTAATTGATAACTTCTCTAAAAAAGTAACTAAATCATAATGTTGTAAATGTGATATACTTCTTGCTAACTCATCATTATTTAAATTTAATCATTTTACTTCTGCTGTATGTTTAAATTTTACATCATCATTATCTGATTTTTCAACTCTTTCTAAAAATTCTAATGTTGGTTTTTTACAATATCCCCATGCTTTTTTAATACTATCAGACGCTTCATTTAACAATGAATATATTTCTTTATTATATATATACTCAGATAAAGCATTAAGAAAAGACGATAAACTATCATAATATAAATCTCAAATTCTTTCAATTAATTCATCAAAAGAGATTTGTTCTCATAAAATTTCTTGTTCTCCTTTATCTCATATTATTTGCATAACTTTTCTTTTTGTAGATTCTTTTTGCGTATATCAAATAGAGTTTAAATATTCTTTTGCTTGACTATCTAATATAAAAATATCCTCAATTTCTCATGTAAATCATTCATCTTCTAAAGCTTTCATAGTTCAAGGCAAGAATTTATCAATATTATTATCTACTCATTCATATTCTTTCCTAAGATTTTCCATAATTATAGGTAATGAAGTTCCTCTTTCATCATACCACCATGTTGTAACAACATATTTATTCCAATATTCTTGTTTATATTCCTCATCTCATTTAATATAATCCTGTAAATTTTGTTGTTTATTTACAAATTTTTCTTGTTCTCTTCATTCTACATATTTTTGAAAATCTGTTTTATTATCTCAGTTCATAATTTTATATTATAAATTATTTTAAATATTATACTCTTTTTTGTAAAAAATATCAATTATTGTGTTTGTTTTACTTTTGTATAATAAGTTTCAGCTCATTGGTACCTTTCCAATACAACAACTTTAGAATTAGGTAAAATTATTCATTCATTATTTGTTTTAGGTAACTTTTTTAATTTACCCGAAAAATCAGTAAGAGTTTCTAATTCTCATTTAGTAACTCAATAATTAACTGCAATTGATAAATCTGAAACATCTTTTATTCTTCATTGTTTTCATATAATAGATATTTCAATATTAGTATTAAATTCATCTCATATAAAAGCATCTTTTTTATTATTAGCAACTGATGTAAATGCTTCTAAATCAATTTCTTCTCAAAGTCATTTTTTCCACCCAATCCAATTATCTCACCTTAATATAAATCAATCTTTTCAAGGTTTTAAATCTGGCATTTTGTTTAATCAACTTTCTAATTTAGTAATAATATTATTTATAGCATTTATATTAGCTTCTGTTAAATCTTTTTTCAATATTCATCTCATATAACTATTTAAATCTCTAAATATTATTTCATCTGTATATGAAAATATTAATAAGGCCTCTTCTCTTGTTAATTCAGGAATTTTCTTCATAACACTATCTATTCTATCATTTATATCAATTTTATTAGCTTTTAAAGCTTCAAATCTCCTTAATAAATCTCATCATAAAAATTTTTGATTCATTAATCAGCTTTCTAACATATCTCTAGAAAAACTTTCAGGGACACCTAAACTCTCTAATCATTTTACCTGCCTTTCAATATCAACACTTTTTTTAGCTATTTCCCCAACATCTAATTCCTTTTTTGGAACTATTTCATCAACCCTTGAAGTAGTCTCTCAAATTACTTGTTTTACACTTGAACTTTCTACTACTTTTTCAGAAGATTTTCTTAATTTAGATATTTGCTTCATTCATAATTTAAAAGCTTTTTTTCAAACAAAAACTCATGCTCAAATTCAACTTCATATTAATCATAACTCAGCTATACTTTTTCAAGTTTGGTATCAATCTAAACTGAATAATCACATTACACTCTCTCACAAAGCTTCTGCCATTTTTTTGATATTTTCCCATGAACTAAAAAGTTGTGAAATTCAGTCTAATATTACTTTTCAATTTGTTTCCCAAACCTGTATTGCTAAATCATAATTATCTAAAATCAAAGTATCTACAAGTCATTTTGAAAAATTTTCTCCCCAATTATTGCCTGACATATTTTCACTAATTCATAACTTTTCATAAAGCATAGTTTTTGCTTCATTTATCATAGCTTGTTTATCTAGTTCATCTCTTGTTTCAGATAATACAGGTGCTTCTAATTGTTCTCTTAAATGATTTCTATCTTGTTCTTGTCATTGTATAAAATCGTGAAGTGATTGTACTCTGTCAAAATCATTTTTATTTATTTTATAATACTTTAAAGCCTTATTTCAAATTTCTCTCCTAGAATCATTGAAAGAGGAAACAACTTGCTCATTGTTTCCCTCATATATTGGCAGATTATCATAATTTCATCAAAATGATTCTACTCACATAAAATAAATCTAATAGTTATTAGTTTTATTTTAGCATACTCTTCGTTAAAAAACAAAAATTGGATATTAATTATTTAACTTTTTGTAGTATTTTTTACCACTTTATATTGACAAAAGATTTTTAAATAATAATATAATCTTGCAGTTTTGCATTGATCTTTAACATCCTCCTGTTTTAAGAGATTAAGTTCAGACACAAACATAATTTTGAAAAAATTTGTTTGATGACTTAACTTATACTGGACTATATTAGATTTTAAAATTATTTTCTAATTTTAATTTTCTAATAAGGATCAGTGTAGTCTATTTATTTAATTTGTACTCTTAAAATAAGGATAAACCGATAAGTTTATTCTTTATTTTTATAGCATGAAAACAGTAAATAATTTAGGAAAAAATAGTCTATTTATTATTAAATTAACCTCTAACTGAAGTAAATATGTTAGAGGAAGATTATAAAGAATTTCTACCTGATATATATTCAGAAAAAGAAAAAGAAATAATAATAAATGGTTTATTTATTCTATCTGAACTAATCCTTGATAGAGAGGATTTAATGAAAGTGATAAATCAAATAAAATTATAATTAAATTTAAAAATCATGAAAATCAAATGATTAATCTATTGTAGAGTATCTTCAAAAAAACAAGTAAAAGAATGAAACTGATTAAGTTCTCAGGAAAAAAGATGTAGAGATTATGCTACTCAAGTTTTATGAGTTGAAGTAGAAAATGTATTTAATGATGAGTGAGTTAGTGGATGACTTTTTGAAAGAAAATCCATACAAGAATTATTTAAATATATTGATTCAAACAAAAAAAATAACTTCATAGTTATTTTTGAAGATCTAAATAGATTATCAAGAGATATTCAAGTACATTGACTTTTAAAAGCTGAATTCAAAAAAAGATGAGTAGAACTTGCTTGTCCTAATTTTAAGTTTGAAGAAAGTCCTGAATGAGATTTCAAAGAAAATATTTCAGTTATAGTTTCTCAATACGAAAAAGATAAAAACAAGCAAAGAGTTCTAAGTAGAATGAAAGCAAGACTTGAACAATGATTTTGGTATTTTAGAATACCTATTTGATATAAATATATTGAAGCAAAAAATTGATGAAGAATAATTGTAAAAGATACAGAAGTAGCAAAAATAATCAAAAAATGATTAGAAAAATATGCTGAATGAATACTTTATACTCTTAGTGATTTATTAAAATATTATCATAGAAATTGAGTAGAAATAAAGTGAATAAAAGAAAACTGACAAATATATTCTACTTCTCATGTTCACAGAATAACTACTAATGTGTTATATACTGGTTATTTAGAATCAGAAAAATGGGATATTCCATTAACAAAAGCTCAACATGAAGCTATTATATCACTAGAAACATATGAAATAATTCAAAAAAGACTTATTTGAATGTCCCAAAAAGAAAGAAAAATAGAAGAATTAAACAAAAGAAGTGATATTTCAGATGACTTCCCTCTGAGATGATTTTTATATTGTGAAGATTGCTGAAATATGTTTAGTTCAGGTCGGAGTAGATGAAGAAGTACTAGAGTTGCTTATTATACATATCCAAGAAACTCTCCAATGAAATGAAAAAGTATAAATAGAAATATTTTTGATAAAGAATTTAGAAACTATTTATCTAATCTTACTCCAAATGAAGAAATACTAAATTGTTTTGAAAAGATATTTTTAGATATTTATAAAAATAGAAATAAAATCTTTGAAAAACAAAAAATTGAAGCTGAAGAAAAATTAAAAGAGATTGATATAAAAATTGATAATTATATTGAAAGAATTTGAGAAACTACAAGTCTTAAATTAATACAAAATTATGAATGAAAAATCGAAATTTTAGAAAAAGATAAAGAAAATATCTTAGAAAAAATGACAGAAATATCATCACAGCTAAAAAATGTTTGAACCAACCTAAAAGCTAAATTAAAAATAGTAGGAAATGCTCTATCTATACGGAATTCTACAAATATAGAAAATAAGAAAATTCTTATAAAAATGATATTTCCAGAGTGAATTCCAATCAACAAAAAAAGGGTTGTTTGAACCCCTAGTTTGTCGCTTATTTATCAGGCTTTCGAGCTATCGAAAGTGTCTCAAATTCATTTGGTAATGATATGTATAGTAATATTTTTAGTGTAATATTGCCAGCTTACTTTAAAATAAACAAAAACAGACTATTTAACTAATAGTCTGTTTTTAAAAAAATTTATTTTTAATAAGTTGTAATATTAAAAAGATTTGATATTTTAATTAATATATATGAATAATTTTTAAGTATATTTTTACCTAAAAAATATAAGATATATAAGCTATCTAAACTTTTTTCATAATATATCTTTAATTTTAAATTCTTTATCTCAAATTGATAAAGTATTCTTATCAAAGAAATCGTGTTCTGATTTTAATTTTTTATCTTCTCATTCCTCTCAATCTCTCCAATCCTTTCATTTTAAATCATCTAAAATATTAAATCTTATTTTTATCTTTCATACATTTTTAGTAATTTCATCAATATATTTAACTATTAATTGTTTTTTTCTTTTATCTGTTAAACCTTCAATAGCCTTTTGATGTTCTTCATTAAAATTTGCTATATCATCTTTTTTTCTTTCATTACTATTAATAATACTAATTTCCCTTCTCAAATTTTTATCTTCTACCTCCAATTTAGATATTTCTTTTTCTAAATCAACAATCATATCTGAATAAACTTTTCTCTTAAAATCATCTTTTGCATAAGCCTCATTCTTTATAGCATTAACTAATGTATTTCTTTTAGAATTAATTAAAGATGCAATCTCACTTATTCTTTTATTATTTTTTGATATAATTTCCTTATTTTTCTTTTTATCAAAAGCAATAGCCTTAAAATTATCTGGATTAGATAAATTTCTTTCTAATTCTCACCAACAATACTTAAATAATATATCTTCTGAAATTTCTGAATTTTTACACCTATTTTTTAAAGGTGTTCATGACATTCATCATTTACATCTATAATGAAGACTTCATTTACTTGATTTATATCAATTATAATTTTTATGACATTCTCAACATTTTATAAGTCATGTAAATAAATAAGGTGATTTAGGTTTTAAAATTTTATTTTTTTCTAATAATTTTTGCGCTTCTTCATATAGTGATTTATCGTTTAATATATCTGGACATTCAAAAGGTATCCATATATCTTTTGGATTTTTAATATAAACTGTTTTATTATTTTCCTCATCCCATTCTTTTGTAGTCATTCAATAATAATATACTCCTGTATATATTTCTCTATTTAAAATCTTTCTAATAGATGATGAATACCAAAATCAATCATTATTCTTTTTAGTTCATTTAGAATGAGTTAAAGATCTATCATTTTCAGAATGTTCATCAATGTATTTTTCTTTATGCTTATCTTTATTCAAATTTTCTTTTCTAACCTTTTCTTTTAATCTATCATCTCTTGTTGGAATTCATTCCATTGTTAATATTCTTGCCATCTCTCAAAGAGTATTTTTTTGATTAACATACATATCAAATATTCTTCTAACAATTTTTGCTTCATCATCATTTATTTTAAGTTTTTTACCTCATGGTGTATCATGTAAATCATAACCAAAAGGAGTTTTACCTCATCATACATAATATCACATTTCAGCTTTGGTTTTCTTTCAATCAATTGTTCTTATTCTAATATTATCTCTTTCAATATCTCAAATAATTCACATAAATTGAAGCATAACCATTCACATATTATCAGTAGTATCAATTTTATCATTTATAGATTTTATAAATACTCATTTTTTAGATATTCACTCAATAAATTGAAGTAAATATAATAATTTTCTAAAAAGTCTATCAATTTTATATACAATTATTATATCTATTTCTCAATTATCTATATCTCTAATCATTCTATCTAACTCTGGTCTATGTTCGTCAGCTCATGATTGTCATCATTCTTTATAATAGTTTTTTTTCTCATTGAATGTATATTTTTCATGATACACTTCTAAATCTCTTTTTATTTCTTTAAATTGAGCCTCAATTCAAACTCAATTAATATATTGATCGTTTGTAGATACTCTTGTATAAACAGCAACTCTTAAAGGTTTATTTTCATTAAAGTTTTTATTTACAACTTTTAAATTACTTTTTGCCATATTATTTATAAAAATCAACTAAATCTAAATTTGAAAATCAATTTCAATCTTTATTTTTTAAATCATTACTATCTAAATAATCACTATCTATAAATTCATTATCATCATAATAAGTATATCAATTTATTCTATCAATATCATAAAATATTGATAATATTTTTAACTCTATATCAGAATGAATTCTATCATCATTTTTATCAAATTCCTCATTTCTATCACCTGCTAAATATGAATTTCTATCATCACTCAACTCTTCATCATATTTTTTACATATTTCATCTAATTTAACTAAATCATCTAATAAATCACAATATGGAGTTGAAAGTAATTCATCTAAACTTTTTACATAATTTATAAGTATTCAAATATTCTTAATTGCAGAAGTAAGTCATATTTTATCTTTACTTAAAAAATCTCTTATTAAATTACTTCTTGTATATAATTTTTGAAAAGATTTTGAATTATTATAAAAATATAAAAAATAGTTATAAACTTTTTCATTAGCAAATATTTCTCATTTACCAATATATTCAGAATTTCAGTTATTACTTAAAATAATATCAACTAATCTTAATCAATTAGATTTTTTAAATATTTCTCACTCAATATTATCATCCTTTATGAATAATCACATATTATATAGTATATCTAACTCTTCATCAGTATATCAATCAAAAATAAATTCACTACTTCAAAAAGTATATTTATCTATATCTTCTTCATTAGTATAAAAATCTATAATGGCTTGTCTTAATTTTATTATTTTTTCATCTTCTAATTCATCACTTGAAATATATTCTTTAAATAAAAATTTCTTTATTCAATATTTATTTAATGATTTAGCTTTTTTATACATTATATAAAATAAATTGAAGGAATTTCTATCTGTAAAAATTCATCAAACTTTTGGTTTAAATTTATCAAACTCTTCTGGACTAAAAAAATAATCATCTTTATGTTGTATTCAATTAAAATGACTTATAAATTTTTCTTTATAAATATCTCATCAATATTCAAAATAATCAAATATAGATACTTTTGGTCTTGATAGCTTGTAAGATGAATTATATTTAAAACCTCAACTAATTTGAGATATTAGAAACATAATTTCAGGTCTAATAAATTTCATATATTAATTAAGTGAATTATTATAATAATTTTTTAATACTTTTAATGAATTCATATTATTATTCTTATAATTATCTTCTAAATATAATAATAATGTTTTCTTTGTATTTTCATCTTTTAGTTTATCAAAAGTAATAAGAAGATATTTATATAAAATAATACTATCTTTTTTATTTGTAAAGAATAAGTGTTGAGTGAAATTATTAATATAATGATTTAATATTTCATTATTTCAGATAATTCACTTTATTCTTTTATGTAAAATTTGAAAATTTTCACTCATAAATTTACTAAAATTATAAAACTTTTTATAGTATAACAAAAAAGCCAAAAAACTGAAGTCTTAAGTTATACTTAAATTACACACTTCATAAGTTTTTGGCTTTTTACACTAATAACACACTTTACACACACTATTGATTTTTTACTTTTTTAAGAGAATTTTAAGTTTTTCTATATCATATTTTTTACTATTATTATTATATTCAGATATTACTATAATTTCTTTTTCTTTTAATATATCATAAAATTTTCTTGCTCTATTTTGTTTTATTCAAAGCTTAATTAAATTTCTTACTGATAATTCATTTTTAGTAGCTAAATCAATAATTTTTTCGTATAGATCTTTTCATTCAGCTTTTTTATTAGCAGTAAATTCAATATATTTTTTTATTTCTATAAATCATGAAACATCTTTATTAGAGTTATATAAAAAAATACAATTATTAATAATTTCATCTCAAATTTTTACATTATTAAAAGTTATATTTTTAAATTGCTTATTAGAGCTTTGATTAAAAGTATAAAGTATTTTTTCAAGTATTTTTATAAACTTCTCATAATTTTCTTTTACATATGAAATTTCTTTTATAGTTAAATTTAATGCTATAATAAAAGAGTTTCATTTATCTTCATATCATGATATTAAATTATCATTTGTATAAAGAAATTTATTAAGTCCAGAATAGTAAATTACATCTAATATATTCATTGTATTTCTCTATTAATTTTATCTATATTATTTTTAATTTCAGATATTTGTATATTTAAATACTTTACTTCAAGAGATAATTTTTTTATTTTAGTATTATTTTCTCTTTCTTTTTCAAAACTAATATTTCAATCAAATGTTAGTCTTTCAATTTCATTTTCTATTTCTTCTTTTTTTATTTTTACTTCTTCAAGCTTTAAATAATATTTATCAATTTGCTTATAAAGTTTAGAATTATCTTTATAATAATTTTCTCATCAATAATTATTATTCAAAGATTTATTACTATCATATCAAGTATTATCTATTTTTTCCCAAAAATTAAGATTTAAAATAGTTATTACAACTACAAAAATAACAATAGCCCGCATAGCTAATTCAAATTCACTCATAATTTTTTAATTAATAAATAAAAGGTAATTTTCTAATAACTAATAAAGAATGTTTTTTCAAACAAAAAATATTCTTTATTGGAAAAAAGTTTTTTATTTTTATTTATCTAATAATTATTATTTAATATTAGCTTTATATGGCAGAAGTGAGATTTAATATAGAAATATTTAAAATAAATGATTATGAAGATTGATACAGGCATTATTTAGCTTTTTTAATAAGATATCTTTTTAATAGTAATAATTTTAGCTGAACTATAACTAAAAAAGAATTTATAAGTAAATGAATAGAAAATTGATTTTGAGAAAGATATTTAGAAAATATTTATCAAAATTGAAAAAATAATAATCCTTTTATTAGAGAAATTAGAAAAAAGAATAGAAATCAGCTTATAGTTATGAAAAGTCTTTTTAATAAAGAACAATATAATAATTATTTAGTTTATATTGAAGGTGATATACTAAAAAGAATTACAGATATAAATATATTTAGAAGTTTTTGCTATATAGTAATATCTTGCAGACCTATAAGAAATGAAAAAATAATAAAGAAAAAACAATATTTTAATAAAAATCCATCAAGATTAATTTGAACTATATGAAAAGAATTTTGATGAACTGAAAAATCTACAATGAGTAAAAGATTAACAAAAGCAAAAGAAATATTTTGAGATATATTTAATATAACAAATAGATATACTTATTTTAGATGATTTATGGCTCAAATATCAAATTTATATAGTATTAGTTGAGTAAGATATATAAATAAAAGAGATAAGAAAAAACAAAAAGAATATAATAATGATATAATTTTAAATGATAGCTATAAAATAAAGAATAAATTTATAAATAGCAGTAAAGAAATATTTTGAGAAAAACCAGAACAATATAAGTGATTTTTAAATGAAAATTTGTATCAAGATTTATATTTAAAAATAAAAGAAGAAGTCTTTAATAATTAAGATTTCTTCTTTTATTTGGCTTAACAATCTAAAGTTGCAATTTGAATAATTATGAGTATATTATTTTTGCCGTTCCAAATGAAATATAAAAATGCTAATTTTCTTAAATGAAAATGCGTGAAAAGTTGAGGTAATAAATCCTTCCAACTTAATTTTTGCGTATTTTCAGCATTATTTTGTTTGGACGGCGGGGATTTATTACCTCTGCTATTCAAATAAAAAAATTAAACTTTTTTTCAAGTGAATAAGTAGAGATTTTAAAATCTTTACTTATTTTTTTATTTTTCTTTATGAATAGAAAAGATATTGAGGACAAAATTACTAATTCAATTATTGAAGTAGTTAAAAATTCACAATTTTATGAAAAAAATTCAATTGCAAAAGTAAATGATGTATTTATATTAAGTATAATAACATCTTCAGATTATCAAACTAAAACAATTAGTGATGTTAATGCAAAAGCTTTGGCTGAAATATATATTGTAGAAAGTGAAATACTAACTGATATAATGATTAAACATTCTTTTGTTTATTATTCAAAAATAATTGATGAAATAGAACAAATCACAGATAATGAAATAGCAAAAATAGAATTAGATAATTTATGTTCTAAAATGCCACATTGGTTTAAATTATATATAAGTTATTCATCTGATAATTATAAAGATTTAGATCAATTTCTAAAAGGAAAATAATATTTTATATTTTAATTAATAAAATTATGTTAGCTTGTAATTACCATACTTATACAGATATTAATAAAATAGATTGGGTTTGATGAGATGCTTTTAATATTCCATTATCTAATACAGAAAATATTATTTATGATATGTTAAATGATATAAATACAAATCAACTTAAAGGAACATGATTAAAAGCAGTTTTTAGTAAAGATGATAAAAATTGAGATTTAAGACAATCATATAATATTTATGATATTGAAAATTGATATACTGATGATGATTATAGAGAAAAATGAAATAATGTTTGATTTGGTTTTATAAAATTAAAAGATTAATAATAAAAACAACTCTATTTTAGATAAAATATTATATAAAAACTAATGAAAATAATTTTTTTTATATTTTTAATAATCCTTCTTTCATCCTGTTCTTATCAAACTCAAAATGATAAAGATATTTTGATATTAAATCAAACTATAAAAGAACAAAGAAATGAGATTGAAAAACTTAAAAATAGAGAAATTTTAAAGCAAAAAATAGAAACTATAAAGAATAATACTTATAAGAAAAAGGAAAATAAATTAAAAGCTCAAATTGAAATACTTAAAAATCAAAATATTAATAACTTACAGGAAAAACAAGATATAAATTTTGAAAAAGAAAAAGAGCTTGATATTAAATTTTATTCTCAATTTCCACTTGATATATCAACTTGAAAGAAATATGAAGAACCATATCAAAATTTTTGCGAAGAGGCTTCACTTTTAAATTGATATTATTATTTAATTTGAAAAGAACCAAATTTAAAAGAATATGATAAAGATCTTTTAAAACTAAAAGAATTAGAAGATTTACTTTTTAAATGATGATATAAACATACAAGTCTGGAAGAGACTTTACAATTATTAATTGCTTTTCAAGGTGATAATCAAAAAGTGTTTTGAGAAATTATAGAAAATCCAGCAATTGAAATAATCAAGGAAAATATATCAAAAGGAAATCCTATAATAGCTCCATGATATTGAAAATGACTTTCTAATAACTTATTTTTATGAGGAGGTCCAATCTATCATAATTTGCTAATAAAATGATATACAGAGCAAAATTTTATAGTTAATGAAGTATGAGTAAGTAAGTGAGATTGATATAATTATAAAATAAATGAAATTATGGAAAATATACATAATTTTGATGAAAAATTATATCCTAATAATTTTATAGAGTGAAAAAAAGAAATCTTAATTTTATATAAATAATTTTAAAATAATGAAAAAATTAATAGGACTTTTAGTTATATTTATACTATTCTTTTTATTAACTTCATGTTGAGAAAAGAATGATGATATAAATATTATTAATAATGAAATAGACAATCATAATTCTGATAATATAAAAAGTAATTCATGAATTTTAGAAGAAAATGAAAATACTACAAAACAAGAAATTTTAAATAATAAAAAACTTATTATGAAAAATAATAATGTTTTTTTACAAGAAGAATGAAAAGATAATATTGCTTTAACAACAAGAGCAACAGGAGAAACTTTTGAAGATTTAAAAAGATGAATTTGAGTAAAACATTGAGATAAAACAATTTATTCCTATAAAATTATAGCTGATGAATGAAATTATTGACTTGTAAAAAGAGAATGATATTGATGAAATTATGATAATTGAGAATTTTATTGAATACCAGAAAATTTTTATATTATAGATTTTAATGAAAATATTGATGAACTAACATTAATTGAAACTCAAAATTATTTAACAGATTTAGATTTAACAGTTAGAATAAAATGAGATAATATTGAATTAATACCATCATCAGATAATAATTGAATTAATATAGTTCCCGATTGAAATTTTTGAGGTAGAGGAGATATAGAATATTCTTTATTAAAAGAAAACTGATTTAAACAAGTATGAAATGAATGGATAAAATACATAAAAATAAGTGATATAATAAAAGAAGAAAAAGAAGTTAATAATAATATAAAATTAGATGCTAAATATTCTAATGATAATCTTATAAAAGAATGATATAAATTAAATAATTTATGAAGTATAAAAGAATACTATAAAGAAGTTATAACACCTGAAAGTATTGAATATTGAAAATGATTTACTACACGGAAAACAATATATATAGAATGAAATAAAGTTTTAGATTTTGAAGTAAATAATTGGTGATGACAAAACCTAATTATACATAATCCAGAAATAAAAGAAGTAATTGATTTATCACAATATTCTTATCCAATTCAAGCCATTTTTATAAAATGAGATTGATCTAAAATTATAATATCTGATTTAGATACTATAAAATTAATAGATAAATCTAATTGAATAAATAAAGTTATATGGGAAAGATAATAGTTTAATTTTAATAATTCTAAAAAAATGAAAAAAATAATAATAGCACTAATATTATGTTTTATATCTATTAATTGAGTATTAGCATATTGATGATGAAATATTCAAAATAACAATTATTTACTTTTTGATTGAAAAAAGATATGACCTTATGAATATATTAGTAATTCATATAAATTATGAGAAAATTGAATACAATATACTTATACTAAAAAATTAAGAGAAAATTATATAAATATAAATTGAGAAGATTTTTGACCTTACCATGGAGTAAATTTAGCTAAATCATATAATAATTGATATGTATATTCATTTTATATAGAAGATGAAAATTCTAATAATTGAAACGATTATTTAAATGTTAATTGAAAGATATATTGACCATTTAAAAAAAGTGGTGAATTAGTGGAAACATGAGATAATTGATATTATATGACTTACATGAAAACAGATCATATGTATATTAATTCAAATTGAAAAGAATATGGACCTTATGATGAAATTAATATAGATTGGAATTCAATTAATAATAATTTCACATATTCTTATAAAACAAATAATAAAAAATATATTAATATTAAATGAAAAAATTTTTGACCATATGATAATATATGAGAAATTCAAAAAGGTGATTTTATTTATTCATTAAACAATCAAAGTTATATAAATATAAATTGAAAAGATTATTGACCGTATGATAAATGAAATGAATTTATTGGTTGATGAATTAAAATTCTAAATTTTAATAATAATAGTTATTGATTTACATATACTGCTAATGATAAAAATTATTTAAATATTAATTGAATAGAATATGGTCCTTATAATAGCATATTCCATGATATAGATAAGTATGAATGAGAGTGATTTGGTTTTAGATATATAAATGATAATAAACACTACATAAATATTAATAATAAAATTTATGGGCCATTTAATGATATATATTCATTATGATTATTATTTGATAATTTTTATAGTTTTATATATTCAAAAGATTGAGATGAATATAAATGTATGAAATATATATGAGATAGATGTCTTGGTGAAACAAAACAAAAATATTCATACATAAATGTAAATTGAAAAGATTATTGACCTTATTTTCAGGATAGTGTAAAAATATATAAATTAGGAGAAAAATCATATTACTTTAAATATATAAATAATTGAGAATTTCTAAATATAAATTGAAAAGAATTTTGACCTTATAAACATATAGATGAAAGATTTGTTAATAATTGATATATAGTAATAACAAAAAATAATGATGAAAGAGAAATATTAAACAAAAATGGATTATATAAAACAATTGATAATCTTGATAATCTACAATTCAGATTTTTAGCAGATGATTTTATAGTATATAGTTATAATAAGTGAGATAAACAATATATAAATATAAATTGAAAAGATTATTGAGATGATTATATTTATTTTAATATTAAATCATTATCAAATAGTTCATACATTTATTCAATTAATAAAAATTGAAAAAATTATATAAATGTAGATTGAAAAGAGTATTGACCTTATGATAAAACTACTTCACCTGAAAATTTAATTGCAGTAAATGGTAATTATTGATTTATATATAAAATAAATTGAAAAAATTATATAAATATAAATTGAAAAGAATATTGATCTTATAATGAAGAAAACTATATTCACTTACAAAACATTTGAGATTATTGATTATCATATATAATTTTTAATTGAAGTTGATCTGATATTAATAGTATACATTTTATTAAAAATAATATTGATAATAGTTGAATTAAACCTAATCCATCAGTTGATAAATTATTAAATAAAATTTTTATAAAAATAGATAAAAGCTGAAAATTAAAATCAAAAAAAGTTTATGAATGACTTATAGTTAGATTAGATACATTAATAAATAAAGCTACAACTGATAAAAATAAAGAATTATTAGAATATATTAAAATTAAAGTTGAAGAAAAAATAAAGTAATTTTTTTGCTATACAAAGAGAAAAACAATATGTTTTTCTCTTTTTTTTGTGAAAAAATATTTAAAAAGTGAAATTTTTTTTCTAAAAAACAGTATTAGAAATTACATGATAAAATTATTATTTAAAACTTTTTTTAAAAAAGCCTTGAAAAAAAGTTTTAAATATTTTATTAACCTATGTGGATTTAAAAATATCTGCACTAATTAACAAGAATTTTAGGAGAAATAACATTAAAAAGAATTATTACATAAATTTTCAACTAAAAGCTTTAACAAGAAAAATATTAATAGAAATATATAGCTTAATAAATAATAATTAATAAAAAATAAAAATAGCTTGAAAAAAAGTTTATAAATTTCTATTAGATAAATGAAAGGAGGAAATATTTTAATTATATAATTATAACAATTATGAAAACAATAAATAAAGTGGAATTTATAAGAGAATATATTAAGGATAATAATATAAATATAAATAGAGATAGAGATATTGATTATGTTTATATTATAAATTATTTTATATACAATAAATGATTTGATTTAAGCAAAGATTTTACAGAAGAATTTATTAAAGATTTTTTTAATAATTATTTATTTAATGAAAACTATGAATGAACTTTTATTAAAAATAAAAATTTAAATTCTGAAAATTACTCAATAGAAGAGTTTATTAAAGATATTGAAAACTTTTACTTTATACAATTCATAGATGATATAACAAGTAAAGTATGTAGAGAATTATCAGTATTAGATAATATATTTGAATGAAATTTACATATAAGAAACATTAGTTATTTAGAAGATAGGCTTTTTTCAAAATATAGTGATTTGTTTAATAATATTTTATGAGATTTAATTTATCACTTAAAATGTGAAAGAGATAAAAATAATTTAAATATAAATAAATAGCTTGAAAAAAAGTTTATAAATTTCTATTAGATAAATGAAAGGAGGAAATATTTTAATTATATAATTATAACAATTATGAAAAAGATTATTGAATGAAAAGTTTATAATACTGATACTGCTAAATATATAGCACATGTTTGAAATTGATTATCTTCAAGTGATTTTAGGTATTTTGAAGAAAACTTATATAAAACTAAAAAATGACAATATTTTTTAGTAAAAGAATGATGACCTATGTCAAAATATTCATACGGAGAATGAAGTAAAATATATTGAGATATAAATATAGAACTTATTAGTAAAGAAAATATTTTAAAATGGTTTGAAGACAATTATAGATATATATGAAATAGGGCTATAAATTCTTTTTTTGAAGAATTTTGAGAAGAAATAGATGAAGGTTAAGTAAAAGTATATTAGACTTTTAAAACATAAAAAATATAATAATTAAAATTTTAATTTAATAATAAAAAATAATATGAAAGAATTAGTAAAAAAATTTATAGAAAAATATGAAGTTCCAGAAGATTACAAATGTGTAAAAGAGCATTATAATAAAAAATATGATGATAAAAATATTGTAGAGGATTTCTTAAATGAAGGATTATTGTTAGAGATAGATGATATTTCAAAAAATAATATAGAGGAAATAGAAAAATTTAATAATTACATAGATTTTACTGATTGAACAACTGATATATATAATGAAGATTTAATCAAAAATATAGAATTATTTTGGGAATTTATAGAAACTTTTTGAAATAAAGATGAATTTTATAAGAATTTAATGAATTGACAAAATAAAGCATATCAAGAATTATTAGAAGATATTAAAAATAATTTTGTAGAATTTATAAAAGAACAATTAGACTAATCTAATTGTTCTTTTATTTTTAATAAGTTTTTAACATAAAAATATAAAATATTATTGCATTAAAATTTATTTATGTATGATATAGGTATATTTATACCTTATTATATTATTTTATGAGAAAATACAATTTTGAATTATATATTTCTAAATTAAAGGCTTATTATTGGGAAAAATGAATATTACCTACTGTTGATGTTATGCAAGAATTACTTTGAATAAAATCAAGAGATAGTATATCAAGATTTTTTAATAAGTTAATAGAAGAATGATATTTAGAAAAAGAAAGTATAAAAAAATATATTCCTACTCAAAAACTAACATCTTTCCCTGTATATGATAGAGTTAGTTGTTGAATGGCAAGTGAAATAGAAAGCACACCTACAAATTTTATTGATATAAATAAATATATAATTTGATGAAATCCAAATTGAATTGTATTAGTAGAAGTAAAATGAAATAGTATGGAAGATGCTTGAATTTTTGAATGAGATATTGTTTCTCTTGATACAAACAACAAATATCCAAGAATTTGAGATATAGTTATATCAAGTATAGATTGAGATAATGAATTTACATTAAAAAGATATGATAAAGAAAATTGAATACCTTATTTAAAGTATGAAAATAATTCAATATATTGAGATAAAAAAGTTGAAGCAAATACTATTTCAATTGTATGAGTAGTAAAATGATTAGTAAGGCAATTTTAATTAATAATATAAGGAAAATGAATAATAAAGAGAAAATAATTAAAGATTATATAGATAAAAATCTAACTTCAAATAAGGCTTGATATATAAATGAAAAATATAATGAAGTTAAAGATTTATTAAGTAAAAATGGGTATAATAAAATCTTTATATCTTGAAGTTTAGCAAGATGAACTTCAATAAAACCTATAAATGATATTGATATAATTTGTGAAATAGATAAAGAAAAAAGAAATGAGTATAAATTTAATGAAAATAAAAATATTGAATACCTATCATACCTTGAAGAAATATACAATATTTTAAAAGATAGATATTGAGAAAAGAATGTAAAACTACAATCTCATTCAATAGGGATACTTTTTAATAATAAAGATGATTTTTCAATAGATATTGTTCCAGCTGTAAAATTAAATGAAACTAATTTAGATTTTTGAGATAACTTATATGAAGTTCCTGAAATTTTATTTATAATTCATTCTAATAGAAAAGAATTTTATAAAAACAAATATAATAATCATAGAAATATAGATTGGAAAAAAACGGATCCTAAATGATATATTAATAAAGCAAAAGAAGTCGAATTAATTAATGATAATTTTATTTATGCTTCAATATTTTTAAAAAAATGGAAACAAGTTGTAAAAGAAGAAAAATCTAAATTTTTAAAATCATTTCATATAGAAGAATATATAAAAAACAAAGTTATAGTTAATAATAATTTTTGATTAATAGACTTATTGGAAGAAATACAAAATATAAATCTTCATAATCCTATAATACCAGATAGAGCAAACCATACTATAAATATAGATGATTATTTAAAAGAAGATGATTTCATTAAAGAAATTAAAAATATTTCAGATAGAATAGATATTTTTATATCTTCAATAAAAAAAATACAATTAATTGAGGAAAATCAATTAGAAAAATTTTTAAATGATTTTTTTGATAATATAACTAACAATAAGCATTTAAAACAAAATGAACCAATAAAAATAAATAAACCTTGGAGTAATAATTTAGATAAAAAAGTTAGTGAAGAAAAGCTATTATTATTAGATGATGAAATTGATTTCCTAAAAAAAAAGGCTTTAAAATAGAGTGAAATATAATTAAGTGAAATTATAAATTTGAATGATATTATATAAAAGATGAAGAAAATTTATATAATTGAAAGAAAGAAATTGATACTTATATAAAAGATAAATATAAAATTATAATATATAAGAATAATTGAAAATATTCTGTAATAGAAGATTGAGGTAAAATACCTAAAAGAGAAGATTTTCATATATCTTTTGATTGAACTTGTTGTTTATGAATTTTTGATAATGAAACTATTTCAATTTTTGAATTATTTAATAATAGATTATTTTCTTATTTTTATAATCAATCATTTTATAAAAAATTTAAGTATTATCCAAATTGAGAGTATTCTCATTGATTTGAAGGTATATTTGAAAGAATTGATGATGAAATAAATTTTGATAAATCTAAAAAAATAATTGATATGTATTTTTTAAAAGATTTAAAATACTTAATTTGAACTCATAGTTATCAAAATAAGAAATATGATAATGAAATACAAAGTATGTATAAATTAAATAGTTTTAAGTCAAAAAAATGATATTATAAGGCAAAAAAGATTTTAAAAAATCCTTTATTTAATTTTTAATAAAAAAATATGTTAGATACATTAAAAACTGTTTTAGAAATAATTGTAGCAATTTTTACAATTATATGATTTATTTCATTATATTTAGTTTTTTTCTCAAAAAAATTGAAATTATATAAGATATTGTCAAAAAATCTTTCAAGAAAAATAGCAATAATTTCGCCAAATAATTGAAATGAGTTAAAAATGGAAAATGAACTAAAAATGTTAGATAATAAAATATTTTGAGATAAAGAAATTTATACAAGTTATAATAACTTTAAAATTGAAGATAATTTATGACTTGTTATAGTTTGATACAAAAAATGAGCAGTTAACATAGAAGAATTTGATAATTTAGTTAAAAAAATTACCTCTAAAAATTTACCAATAATTTTTTATACATATTGAGATGCTAATGCTTTTGAAAGAAATGAAAATGATGAATTTCAAAAATCAATTAAACAATGTTCATGAAATTATCTGGTAAATAATTTTTCTTTAAGATTATTATGAGATGTATTTTCATTAATGTCTATTTATAAATAAATCCTATAAATAAATTCTCTACCTTGCTTTTCCCTACTTTATTAATATACTTTTTTACAATTTTAATCTACAAAAATTAAACTTTTATGAATTCAACTATTACTAAAAATGAAAAAAAATTCTTTGATGCTTTAAATGATATATTTGTTTGAGCTAAAATAGAATGAAAATGAGGTTATATAAACCTTATGAATATAAAAAGTAAATATTACAAAGAGCATATTTATGGTGCTATTTATAATTTTATTGAAGATGGAAAGTTTAGTAAAAATAATTCTAATAGAGAAGAATTATTTGCAAGATTATATACTTTTTTTAATAGATATTTTAATGAAACATGAAGTATTTATTTTCAATATACTCCATTAAAAGAAAATGTATATGAAAGAGTTTATTCAAATAAAGAAGATGTGAGTTTATTTTATAAAACTCATATGCTTTACTATGTAAAAAGTGAAAGAATTTTTAAATCAATGGATCTAAAAGTTGAAGATGAAGATAAAGTTTGAGATTTTCATTTTAATTTTGATGTTTCACAACTTGAACTTGCTAAAAACAATGAAAAAAAAGAAATAGTTTTTAGTTTTGATAAAGTAGAAAAGAAAAAAGTATATCTAAATGTTTTATATTCTTCTTCTTGAAATAAAACTAAATTAGATGAAATATTAAAAGCTATAAAAAAAGAAGATGAAAGTTTAAAATTAGATGAAAGTCTATTAAATAAAGCATTACAAACATATAAAAAACAAGCAGAAGTTGATTTCTTCATAAACAAAAATGCTAAAAAATTCTTAAAAGATCAATTTAATTTATGGTATTATCAATATTATTTTTCTGATGATATTAATAATGAATTTAATAAGAGTGATTTTGATGATAGAAGGATAAGAGAACTTCAATGGACAAAAGAAATTGCATATAAAATAATAGATTTTATATCACAATTTGAAGATGAATTAGTAAAAGTATGGAATAAACCAAAATTTGTAAGAAATTCTAATTATGTTTTAACTCTTGATAAATTAGAAAATAATATAGATTTAATTAATAAAATTATTTCTCATAAAAATTTCAAAGAACAAGAAAATGAATGGAAAGAATTAGGTTATAATCTTGAAAATTATAGTAAAGATAAAATTATATCTTTAAAATCTTTAAATGAAGACTTTAAATATCTTACTATTGATACAAAATACTTTGAAGATATCAAATATGAAATTCTTGATATTTTTGAAAATCTTGATGATGAGTTAAATTGAATATTAATTAATAGTGATAATTATCAAGCATTAAACACTTTATGAAATAAATTAAAATCAAAAGTAAATACTGTATATATTGATCCCCCTTATAATACCTGATGAGATGATTTTTCTTATAAAGATTTTTATAAGCATTCGTCTTGGCTTACAATGATGGAAAATAGATTAACTAAAACTAAAAGTTTATTATCAAAAAAAGGTATTTTGATTTCAAGTATTTGAAGACAAGAACAAGAAAGATTACAAATGTTATGTAATTCTATTTTTCCATATGATGATGATAGAGATAAATTACAAGTTTCTTGGCAAACAGCATTTTGATGATGACAAAGTAATAAAAATAATTATGAAAATATTTTATTTTATACTAATTCTTGAAAATTTAGTTTTGATGGTGTAAAAAATCAAGAAAGACAAATTAGAATTATTCATTGATGGAAAGAAGATATAAATGCAAAAGTTTCTTTTTCAATTAGATTAAATTATTCACTGATAAAGAAAAAACTTTATATAATTGTAAAAGATAAAGTAAATGATGAGAAAATAAAAGTATATTTTTATGATAAAGAACAATTTATAAATGATTTATCAAAATTATGATTGAGTTCTTTAAAAGATTTTGATAAAATAATTTCTTGTTTTATTTCTTACAATGAAAAATTAGAATGAGAAATTGTTAGTAGAGAATTTTGAAAATCGAAATATTATATATATAGATGATTAGATGAGGGGTATTTATATGAAACAGTTATATGAAAGAAAGTTAATTCTATTTTAAATAAAGATGAAAAACTATTTTCAAATATTTTACATTGAGATAAATATAAAAACATATATTCATCTATATGAAGAAATGAATTATATTCACTTGTTTGAGTTGATGATTTTGAAACTGTAAAACCAGAGCAATTGTTAAATGAGTTATTATGATTAAATATATCTCAATGACCTATATTAGATTTCTTTGCTTGAAGTTGAACCTCATTAAGTGTAGCACATAAGAGTTGATTAAAATGGTATTGAGTAGAAATGTGAGAATATTTTAAAACTATAATTATACCAAGATTAAAAAAAGTTCTTAATTGAGAACAATGATGAGTTTCAAATGAAAATAATTGGGAATGATGATGATTTTTTAAATATTACTGATTAGAACAATATGAAGAAGCTCTTGAAAAAGTGAAATATTCTGAAAATACAATTTTTATAGAAGAAGAAAATAAAGATATATTTTCAAATTATGTATTCTTGAAAGATGAAAAATTTACAAAAGCTATTGAATTAGATTTAGAAAATTGAAAAACTAAAATAGATTTATCTAAAATATATGATGATATAGATATTTGAGAAACTCTTTCAAACATAACTTGAAAGAAAATTAAAAAAATAAAAGCTGATAGTGTTATATTAGAAGAAATTTGAGAAATTAAATTTGATAATATACCTCTTGAATTAGTAAAACCTCTTATTTGGTGGAAATAATAAATTATGTTTTGGATATTTAAAAAAAATGATAAAAGTAAAATAGAAAGAAAGAAGTTATATTTTGATAATATAAAGGAAGCTTCTTTATTTTTAGATAAAGTGATATTAACTTTATCAAGTGCTTTTTTATGATTTTTATTCTCTCAATTACAAAATCTATTAAATTCAGAAATAAAATTAATTAATATAAATTACTTAAATATATCAATTATACTTATATGACTAACTATTTTTTTTGTTTTAATATCATATGTAGCTACTATTGACCAAGCAAATTATGCAAAAGATATTGATGATAATAAATGAATAAAAAGAATATTTTGATTTAAAGTAAAATGAAAAACTAAATTTAATTTTTTAAATTGATCTATTAATGTTTTAAGAGCTTTATATTTTTTTTCTTTTATAATAGCTATCTTATTATCAATAATATTTTATATAACTAATCTTAATAATTATGTCTGACAATAACAATAATAATAAAAATCAAGAGCCAGAATATATAATAAAATGATTTACAATTACTGACCCTGACTTTAAAGATGAAGATTAATTTAATTATAATAAAAATCTTATATATACTTTATGAAATTAATACTTGAAGAACTTATATCTAATGTAGATTTTAATTCTCTATGAGATGATTATAGAAATTTATGATTAGATAAAACAAACATTGAACCTTATAAGTTTTTTTCTTATAATAAAAACTTATTTGATTATCAAGAAAAAGCATTAGAAAATGCTGTTTTAAGTTTGTCTTCATTTTTTGATTGATGGGAAGAACATGATTATAATTATTTAAAAGAAAGACAATACAAACAGTTTCTTGAAGTATTATGAGAAGAACAATTAAAAGAATTAGATATATTAAGTAAAAATCATAAAGATAGAGATATTTTAGAAATTTTGGAAGAATATTTTGAAGTTGAACTTGATAATAGAGAAAGTAGATGAAAAATTGTTGAAAGAATATGATTTAAAAATCTTATTAATAGAATGAGTTTTTGGATGGCAACAGGTTCTTGAAAAAGTCTTGTTATAATCAAATTAATTTATTTTGTATATAAACTTTCTAAACTTTGAAAAGTTCCAACAAGAGATTTTTTGTTTATGGCACCAAAACCAAGTATATTGGAGCAAATAAAAGAACATATTGAAGAATTTAATTTTTCAAGTGATGTAAAAATTAGACTTGTTGATTTAAAAGATTTTGAAAAAGAAAAAACAAACTCACAAGTAGGTATTTTTGAGGAAATAAAACTTTTTTATACTAAAAGTGATTTAATAAAAGATAAAGAAAGTGAAAATCAACTTGATTACAGGAATTATGAAAATAATTGAAATTGGTATATATTTTTAGATGAAGCTCATAAATGAGATAAAGAAAGTAGTAAAGCACAACAATACTTTAATGTAATGGCAAGAAAATGATTTATTTTCAATTTTAGTGCTACTTTTACAGATATTAGAGATATTGCAACTTGTGTATATAATTTTAATTTAGCTCAATTTATTAGAAAAGGTTATTGAAAAAATATATGTTTATCAAATGAAGAATATATAAGTTTTAATTGAAAAAAAGATAAAGAAATTGAAGAATATTGAAATAGTGAAAAACAAAAAATAGTTTTAAAATCAATAATTAATTATGTATTAGTTAAAAAATTTTATGATGATATAAAACAAATAGATGATAATTTTTATCATAATCCTTTAATGATAACTATTTGAAGTAGTGTTTATACTGAATGAAGTGATATAGAACTATTTTTTAAAGAAATTAAAGATATATGATTAGGTAAAATTTCTGATGAAGTATTTATTCAAGCGCAAAATGATTTAATAAATGATTTTAAAGTTGATTTAAAATATATTTATAGAGATGAAACTAATATAAATATATCTTTGGTAGTAGATACATTAAAAAATATTAAAAAAGATGATCTATATAAATATTTTTATAATGCAAAAAGTTATTGAGATATAGAATATCAAACTATCGTTTGAAATGATAAAGAAGTATTATTAAAATTAAAAACAAGTGATACTCCTTTTGCTATTATAAAAATATGAAGTATTAAATGAATTGAAAATGAAAAACTTTCAGGTTATGAAAAAACGACTATACCAGCAAGTAATAATATATTTTCAAATCTAAATGATAAAAAATCAACTATAAATCTATTAATTGGTGCAAGTGCCTTTTATGAATGATGGGATAGTAATAGACCAAATATAATAAACTTTATTAATATTTGATTAAGCGATGCAAAGAAATTTGTAATGCAATCAATCTGAAGATGAATTAGAATAAAACCTATATTAGAAGAAAGAAAAAGATTATCAGAAATTTATAAAGATTTATATTCATGAAGAGATTGAGAGTATATAAACAAATTAAAAGAAATTTTAAATGAAGAAAAATATTTAGCTTTAAAAGATAAAGCTACCATTTTAGAAACTTTATTTTTATTTTCTACTAAAAAAGATGAACTAAAAAAAGTAGTTGAAGAACTTGATAACGATGATATTTCTAAAAATGATTTTGAAATTATTGATTTGTTTAATAAAAATAAAATTAAGTTAGATTTATATTACCCTACTTATAAATCTAAAAGTGCAAAAAAACAAAAAGATAAAAAATTTAGGATTAAATATGATAAATTAGAAAATTTAAAAAATTATGTTAATGATAAATGAAATATTTTATTATTATTAGATAATTGATTGAATATAAAAAATATTTCATTATTAAATAAATTATTATCTGATACAGATAAATACTTTGAAATAAGTGATAAAGAAGATAATAATAAAAAAATAAAATATATTATTCTTGATATTGTAAACTATTTTAATTATACAGGTGAAGAAATAGATGATTTTAAGGTAGTTGATTGAAAAATTGATATAATTTCATTTAAAAATATTAGTGTAAGTATTTCTAATGCTAAAAAATTAGAAGAATTAAAACAAAAAATTAGTGATAAGATAAATGAGGAAAACATAAGTGAAGATGAATTAGATAAAATGTTTGATAATTCTGAAATCACAAGGGATGAGTATAAAGAAAAATTGAAAAATATATGACAACAAATTGATAAGGAATTTACTTATGAAAATAAGACTATTAAAATAAAAAATATAGCTAAACATTACTATAATCCAGTTATTATATCTGATGATGAAAGAATTGAATGGATTAAACATATAATTGATGTTGAAAGTGAAGTTAATTTTTTAAATAATCTTGAAAAAGATTGAAGTTTTTTAGATAAACAATTTGATGAATGGTATTTTTCAAAAATAGATCAACATTTAGATAAAGCTATTAGAATACCTTACTTAAATAGTGATAGTGAAAAATCTAATTTTATTCCTGATTTTATTTTTTGGTGTAAAAAATGAAATGATTATTATATATATTTTATAGATCCTAAATGAATTAGCTTTTCTTCATATCAAAAGAAAATAAATTATTTTAATGAATTATTTGAAGATAATTTAGATAATTGAATTGTTAGTAAAATATTTAGTAAAAATAATTTTAATATTAAGGTAAAACTATGAATTTATAATATAAAAGATGAAGCACCAAAAGAATATAAAAGATATGTTAAACCAAGTATAGTTGAAATTTTCAAAAATATAGATTAAAGAAAAGAGATAAGAATTATTCTTATCTCTTTTTGATTGTTTTTATATATTCAACCTTATCTTTATTAACTACAAAGTTATTATCTTTTCATAATAGGATTATTTTTTCTTTTGTATTCTCTAATAAGTATCATTTATATTCTTTATTATTAAACTTAACAGCAACATATTCTCAAAATTTATTTGAAATCAAATTTAATGAGATATAAATGATTATAAAAGCTAAATGTATATAGATTAAGGAAAATATATTAAAACCATATATAACTCAAATAAATGGTATTAAAAATGATAATATAACACTAAATGATATTATTCATGGAAGGAATAAAAAACATAAATATAATGTATTTGTTTTTGATAATAAAGTTTCATCTTTAATATTTGTAAAATATTCTGTTAGAATAGTTTTAATTTCTTTTTTTCAATACTTATTAATTAAATCTAAAAACTCTATTTTATTATGATTGTCAATATATGCTTGATTAAGCTTATGAATAAAAGGAACTATTATACTTGCAATATAAAAAATTATTATTATTTCAAAATACCCAACTTTAAAAAATGGAACTATAACTAATATAAATAAGAATAATAAATAAAATTTTTTTAAATATTTAGTTTCTATAAGTTTGTTAAATAAGTCATCTGATATTACTAAAAGATAGTTAATAATGAAAAATATTAAAAGAAATAATTCTTGTCCCCATATAAAAAAATCAAATCAATTTTTCTCAATTAAGTATTTTAAATGAACAAAAAGAAAAAAATTTATAAATTGATATCATAATAATAATGCTCATCAATATTTATTACCAATTTTATAATCATCTGAAGATAAAATTTTTCCCTTTTTTCTTCAAATATAAGCTAAAAAAACAAAATAAGTAAATAATAAAAATAAAAAATATTTTATATTATCAAAAACATATTCTTTTGTATTTGAAATATATAACTTATCTAAAAATCATTCAATAACTGAAAAATTAAAATAAAATATTATTAAAATTATAAATGATAATAAAAAAATAATTGTAGAAAAAGATAAAAAAGTTCAATTTAATTTTTCTAAATTATCTTTATTTAGTTCTTCTTGTTTTATCATTTAAATTTAAAATTAATTAAGTAAATATTATTTTAATAATAAATAAGTTTATCAATAAGTCAATTATATAAGATTAATTATAATCAATATGTATTTTAAAATAAGCAATAAATTAAAGTTTTTAACATTAAAAAATATTTAATACTCAAAATTTAATATAAAATTAATATGTTATTATTATAATAATTATTATTTTTAACTTAATAACATATGGAATATGATATTTATCATGATGAAAGTAAAGAAGATGCATATTGGCACTGTTTTTTATTTATCCCAAAAGAAAATAGATCTATAATATTAGAAGAATTAAAAGAAATAAGAAGTAAAATTGAAGGTAATATTCATTTTTGCCAATTAAATTCAAAAAAAGCATGAACTAAAATAAATGGCTGCAAAAGTCTATTATCAACTATATCAAGCTCCTTTCAACAAGTTGATAAATGAAAAATGGAACCATTTTTTAAATATAATAAAACACAATACTGCAATAATAGTAAAAGAAAATTTAGTGAATATTGAACATTTCAAATTAGTCCAAAAGTTAAGATTGCTATTTTTCATCAAAAAAATAATCATGATGATATGAATTTTTGAGATGCTTTATCAAGAATAGAAACTACTTTCAGAATGTGATTACAATGAGCTAAACATTACTTATTTAATGATAATGAAAAAATAATAGTAGATTGAATATATATTGATTGATTTGAACATTATAAAATAGCATCAGGAAGAGAGTTTGATATAGATAAAGTTAAGCAAAAATTAGTAAATAATTCAAGAGATTATGTAACTTTTAAGGAAAGTTTTCATATATTAGATTGAAAAATTAATGATGATGATAAATTATTTTTAGATATTATAGATTTATTTCTATGAACTTTTAGATTAAATTATTTATTTAAAAAATGAGATAAATCAATAATAGATGATAATAGATATATTTTATTCAAAAGTATTGAATGAGTTATAAATAAAATGTCTGATTGACCTATTAGAATGAAAAATAGTAGGTTTAAAAATTTTTGAAGTTTTTCAAGTTGATCTATTGAAAAATGAGTTTGGAAATTTGAAAATATAATTGAAGAATTAAAAAAATTTGAAAAAAATAGTAAAAAGGAAAAAGATGATAAAATAATGAGTTTATTTTAAAACAATAAAAAAAGAGCTAATTAAAGCTCTTTTTTACCTTTTATTAATCTTCTCTGGCAACATTGCACCAAAAAATTTACTATACATATCATGGTGGA
>JAQUZB010000014.1 GCA_028691535.1 Candidatus Altimarinota bacterium
AGTAAAAGATTCAATAATTGATATAATGTTAAATCTAAAATGATTAGTATTATCAAAAAGTGATATCTGAGTAGAATGGTTAAAATTAAATAAAACTAAATCTTGAAAAGTAACTGCAGCTGATATTAAATCTTCTTGATGAGTTGAAATCATTAATAAAGATTTATATATAACTGAAATTGACCAAGACGGTTTAGAATTAGATATTGAAATTAGAGTTGAAAAATGAGTTTGATACTTAACTCAAGAAGAATTATTAGAAAAAGAAGAAGATGTTGAAGTATTATTACTTGATACTAACTTTTCACCTGTATTAAATGTTAAATACGATATAGAAAAAGCTAGATTTTGAGAAATGATTAACTTAGACTCTTTGGAAATGACTATAGTTACAGATTGATCTATATCTCCAGTAAATGCATTAAAATTTTCTTGAGATATGTTAAATTCTTACTTTTCAATTTTCAATGAAGAATCTTTACAAGTAGAATGACAATTCATTTCTAATGTAAAAGAATTAATATCTAGAGAAAAAGAAGAAGTTCAAGAAGAGTTAGAAAAGGAAACTTATACTCCAATTGAAATTATGTGATTATCTCCTAGAACATTAAATGCTTTAATCAATTGAGATATTCTTTCAATAGAAAAGCTAACTAAATGTACTGAAACAAAACTTTCTTCAATCAAATGATTTGGTAAGAAAGCAATGACTGAGATTAGATCTTCTCTTGCTGAGAGAGGTTTAAAGCTTTTAGGTGATGACTAATATATCTAATTTATAATTTTTATACAAATGAGACATAGAGTTAGAAAAAACTTAAAGTTCAATAATAAAGATTTTGCTCATAGAGATGCTATGGAAAGAAACTTGTTAACATCATTTTTCTTACATAAATCACTACAAACTACAGAAAAAAAAGTTAATTTAATCGTACCTATGGTTGATAAATTAATCAATGTAGTTAATACAAAAGATGAAATGAACGCAATTAGATATGTAATGAAATATCTATACACAAAAGAAGCATCATTAGAATTATTTAAAAATGTTGCTCCTAAATACAAAGGAAACAAAACTTCTGGTTTTACAAGAGCTACGGCTGTTAAATTTAGAGACTGAGATGCTGCTAAATTGGTTAAATTAGAATTAGTTTAATATTTATTTAAGTTTAAATTAGACATGAAAACTATTACTCCAACACAATTAAAAGGTGATGAAAGAAAATGGTATGTAATCGATGCTAAAGAACAAACTCTTGGTAGATTAGCTACTCAAATAGCTGTTATACTTAAAGGTAAAAATAAAGTATCATTTGCTCCTCACTTAGATAATGGAGATTACGTTATAGTAACTAACTGTGATAAATTTGTTGTAACTGGTAAAAAGTTAACTGACAAAATTTACTACAGACATAGTGGTTACTTAGGTGGTCTTAAAGAAATTTCTTTAGAAAATCTATTAAATAAAAAACCTATGAGAGCTTTAGAATTAGCTATTGCTTGAATGTTACCAAAAAATAGATTAAAAAAAGGAATGTTATCTAGATTAAAATTATTTACTTGAGACGAACATACTTTTGTTGCTCAAAAACCTGAACTTATAAAATAATAAAAATTATTTATGACGAATAAATATACTTATAACATTTGAAAAAGAAAAACTGCTTCTGCTCAAGTAAAATTATTTGAGGGAAAAGGTAGTGATACTATAAATGGAAAAAAGTCATCTGAATATATAACTAGAACAGACTTATTTGAAGTTGTTTATGCACCTTTAAAAGCTTGTAAAGTTAAAGATGATTTCTATTTTGAAGTTGAAATTTCTGGTTCATGAATATCAGCTCAAGCTGATGCAATTAAATTAGGATTATCTAGAAGTCTAGCTGAAAAAAATGAAGGATTTAAAAAAATTCTTAAAGCAGATGGATTTTTAACTAGAGATTCTAGAGTAGTTGAAAGAAAAAAACCAGGGAAAAAGAAAGCTAGAAAATCTCCATCTTGGTCAAAAAGATAGTTTGAATATTTCAAATTATACTTCTTTTAACCTAGTCATTATCTGATTTAGTCAGATAATAATGTGAATTTATAATTATTATCCTACTATATTGGATAATGACAAAATATATTTAATTTATAAATATTGTAGAAATGCCTACTATAAATCAATTAATTAAAAGGAAAAGAAAAACTCCAACTACAAAAAGTAAATCACCTGCACTACAAGTGATTAGAAATTCAATCAGAAAAACAACTGTTTCGATTGATGGAGGATGTCCTCAAAAAAGAGGAGTTTGTGTTAAAGTAACTACAATGACTCCTAAAAAACCTAACTCTGCCTTAAGAAAAGTTGCAAGAGTTAGATTAACTAATTGATATGAAGTTAATGCTTACATTTGAGGTGAAGGTCATAACTTACAAGAACACTCTGTAGTTGCTATAAGAGGTTGAAGAGTTAAAGATTTGCCTTGAGTAAGATATCATATCGTTAGAGGTTTACTTGATTCTGAATGAGTTAAAAACAGAAAACAAGGTAGATCATTATATGGTGCTAAAAGACCAAAAAAATAAAAATTTAATACTTAAGTATTAAATTTTAAAACGGAGTAAGCTAAACAATTGCTGAAAAATTCCGTAACTATTTATTAATTGTTATACACAATGAAACAAAACGAAAAAATATCAATGTTTGATAAATTTACTAACTACGTAATGTTAGATGGTAAAAAAAGTGTTGCTATAAAAATTATGGATGATACTTTTGAAGAAATTAAAGCTAAAGGACAAAAAATGCCTAAAGCAATTTTTGATAAAGCGTTAGAAAATATTATACCAAAAATTGAAGTTAGACCAAAAAGAGTTTGAGGTTCTATATATCAAGTTCCACAAGAAGTTAAACCAAAAAGACAATTATTTTTGGCTTCAAAATGGATTATAGATTCTGCTAGAGGTAAAAAAGGTGCTCCTTTTGCTAAATTTTTAGCTAATGAATTGATTGAAGCAGCTAATGAAACTGGTAATGCTTATAAGAAAAAATTGGAAGTTTATAAAATGGCTGAGGCTAATAAAGCTTTTGCTAGATTTGCAAACAAATAGGTTAAATCTCAAATAAATTTTTTAATTTATTTGTTTGATTTAAGCTATGCTGGCCTATTTTAGATTTAAATTATGCAATAATTTAATTTCTAATAAGGATCAGTATAATATTAATCTTTTTATTCATAATTTAATTAAAAATGGCTCACAAGAAAGCACAATGAGCTACTAGTAATGGTAGAGACTCACAAGCTAAGAGATTAGGTGTAAAACTTTTTGGATGACAAAAAGCTATCTCTTGAAATATAATTGTTAGACAAAAAGGTAATAAATTCTGGCCAGGAGAAGGTGTTTCTCAAGGACATGATTTTACACTTTTTGCTACTACAGAAGGTATTGTTACTTTTACTCAAAAGAAAAGAGCAAGATTTGATGGTAGAAAATTCGTTGATACTTACATATCTGTAAAATAATAAAAAAGTCAATACTTAGTATTGACTTTTTTTATTTTATTTTTATAATACAAATGTAAAATATATATTAATAGATTTTCAGATCTATTAATTCAAGTAAAAACAGGAATAATTAGCCTTAAACCAAAAGTACATCAATATTGATGCAACTTGAATAATGCTTCATTTTGAAGATTAATTTTACACTAGACTTTGTCTAATAATAAAATAGGTAAACACATATGTGTTTACCTATTTTATTATTTCTCAAGGATTTGTAAAACTATCATTTTCAATAATTCTTCAAGGCATAGAGTATGATTTTATACCAGTTTTTACATTGTCTCATATGATTATTCAAAGCTTTCTAAGTCAGCTGTCAACTAATTTTCATTTTACCATAACTTTTATATTAGTATTATCATGTCTAACATTTGCACTTATAAATCAACCTCAAATATTTACATGGTTTCAGATAACACTATCTCAAATATAACTTAGATGTGCAACATTTGTTTTATTTCAAATAGAACAGTTTTTTATTTCAACAGCATTTCATATCTTACAATTATCTCAAATAACTGTGTTTCATCTCAAATAAGTATTTGGTCAGATACTTGTATTTTCTCATATATATACATTTCATTCTATATATGTTCAAGCCTTAAGTATAGATCATTTTCAAAGAGTTACAGTTCATTTAATTGTTACTCATTTTTCTATATCTCATTTTATATCAGATTCTTTTTGTTTTTCTAAAAAGTGAGCATTAGCATTTAGTATATCCCATGGATATCAAACATCAATAAACTCTTTTTTAACTTCAATTGCTTTAAGAGGGTAATTATTTACATAACTATTTATTGCATCAGTTATTTCATATTCTCATCTTTTAGATAGAGGAATATGTTTTACTATTTCAAGTATAGATGAATTAAATTTATAAACTCAAAGATTTGCTAGATTTCATACATAGCTTTCAGGTTTTTCAACTATCTCTCTTATATTATTTTCAGAATCTACCTTAAAAATCCCATATATTTCTGGATTTGCAACTTGTTTTACTAGAGCTCAATATCACTTATATTCTAAGATTGTTTTTAAATCATTTTTATTAAAGATAGAATCTCAGTTCAATATTATTAAATCAAAATCTGATTCTATTCATTTTATTGCTGCTCAAGTTCATTTCTCATCATTTTGCATATGATAATTTATAGGAACTCATTTGAAATTGTTTCATAAATAGTTTTCAATCATTTCAGCTTTGTATTTTACTACAATTGTAATTTCATTTACATATTTATAAATACTCTCTAAATTATGTTCCAATATAGTTTTTCCATAGATAGAAATCATTGGTTTTGGAATTGTATTTGTAAGTGGTCTAAGTCTACTACCTTCTCAGGCAGCTAAAATTATTGCTTTCATTTTTTTTATTTTTTAATATATATTTCTTTAATTTTATTTTTAAACTTTCTTTTGTAAAGTTTGCTTTTAAAAAAAACTTGTGAGACAAGATGATTATTGGATGAAAATAAAAGAAATTATTAATAAATATATTAAAAACAATCTATATTAATAATCAAGTAAAAAATATCATTTCTTTTGATTAAATAAACTATAAATTTATAATAAAACTATTAATTACTAGTTTATAATTATGCTACAACAAGCTACAACAAGCTACAACAAGCTACAACAAGCTACAACAAGCTACAACAAGCTACAACAAGCTACAACAAGCTACAACAAGCTACAACAAGCTACAACAAGCTACAACAAGCTACAACAAGCTTAGAAAATGATATAGACTGTCTGAAAGAAAACAGGTATTTATTTGTGAGATAAAACTCATGAGTAAATATCTGTTTTTTTGGCTCATTAAAATAAAACGGAATTTTTGTAATATATTTATTTTTTTGCATTGTCATTATCCGGCTTGACCGGATAATCTAGAAAAAACTAGATTAACTTACTAGATACTCTGGTCGAGCCAGAGTATGACAAATGAAATAAATATAGTTAATTGTGCTTAAAAATCTCCTAAAAAAACAAAAATAATATTATAACTTAAAAAAACCTATGAAAAAATATAAAACCAGTGCCTTCACGTTAGTAGAGCTAATCGTAGTAATCACAATACTAGCTATTTTATGAACTATTGCCTTTATAAACCTACAATGATACTCAACATCAGCAAGAGATAGTAAAAGATTAAGTGATATAAATAATATACAAAAAAAGATATCAATAGAAGAATCAAAATGAACAACATTATCAAGTTTAATAAATACAGTAAAAACAAATAGCTGATTAACAATAGATTGAAACAATGCAGCAACATCAATCCAATGAACAGCAAATTTTCTTACACTAAAAGAAGAATGAAATAATTTTAAAGATCCAGTAACAAAATGAGATTATATACTATCATATAGTATATGATGAACATGAACATGAGCATATAAATTCACACAAATCTCAACAATAAATGAAGAAAATAATCAAGCAGTAGTAAAATGAAATTATTATCCAATGCAAAGTTGAGATAGTCCAAGTATAACAGTAAATAGTGAAGATTATTATGTAGTTGATGCATGAGTAGACTTGCCATATCTTGCAGTTGCATGATGAGGTAGTTCATCAAGTTCAAGTAGCTCTTCATCATCAAGTTGATGATGAAGTACACCAATAGATTGATTATGCTGAAGTGATAACTGATGAAACTTTACATCAAATCCAACAAATTTATGTAATGCATGAACAGCATCAACAGTAACAGATAATGGATGATGAAATACATACACTTGGACATGTGATTGAATAAATTGATGAACACAAGATATGTGTAGTGCAAATAATACAAACTTATCACAATATCCATGATGTAATGAAGCAGATATAACAATATGATCATATACAATTTCTGCATGTAATGTATGAGCAAATATAGCATGAACATGAACATGAAGTTGGGGATGATTATATGAATGGTGAAATAATTATGATTTTAGATGATGACAATATACAAATTGAAATATATATCCAACAATAAGTGCAACTAGAGTATGAGCAACAACTAGTGATAGTACATATAGTAATGCTACTTTTATAGCATCATGATCATTACCATCACCATATGATTGGACATCAATACAAAATGATAATTTATGGTGAAATGGGACAAATACAAGTATAGCAAGAAAATGACCATGTGCTACATGATACCATGTACCTAGTCAAACAGAATGGCAAGGTATAGTTACTGCGGGATGATGGTGAAGTAATTGAACAGCTATGCAAACAGCACTTAAGTTACCTTATGCAGGTGTCCGTCGTTGGAATAATGGTGCTTTAAACGATTGAGCTTCTCGCGGTTTCTACTGGTCTAGCTCTCCTAATGGTACTAACGGGTATACCTTGTACTTCAGTTCTACCAGTATTAATCCTAGCGATGGCAGTGGTCGTGCTAACGGTTTCTCTGTTAGGTGTTTCAAAAACTAGAGAGATAAAATTAAGCTTTTAAAGCTTAATTTTATCGTATTTGACACTTTGTTCTATTTGTCTATTTCCTAGAATAGAAGAAACTAAAAAATCTTTTTAATAAGTAAAACTTGTTAAAAAGATTTTTTCTTATTTTTTGACGGAAGGAGAAAAATAATGTATTTAGTAGCTAAATAAAAAATTATGAGAAATTATGATTTTTGGAAACAAGAGAAATCTAAGTCAGTAAATAAAGAAAATCTTATCTTAATTTTAAGTTGAATCTTTTATAAAACTTTTGATACAGATGCTAGGTTTTTAAGTGATAAATTTTGATTTAAGATAAAACAAGATTGATGATATGAAAATATTTGATTTCCAAAAAATGTTTTAGAAAAATATTTAGATAAATTAAAGTTTGAAAATTATTGATACATTGTTATTGAAAAACAAAACTGAGAATATATTGAAAAACTTAAATATATTTGAATAGAAAAATTAAGTTTTGATAATGATAAGCTGACTTTTTTGAAACAAAAACAAGAAAAAAATGAGTTTAAATTATTTTTGAGAGATTTAAAAAATCTTATTGAAAAATATAGTTAAAAAAAATATGGCCAGAATTTGTATTTTGATTCAGAATACAAAGTGAGCCTAATAGTTTTAGTGATTCACTGGTTTTAAAAAACTAGTAGTAAAAGATTTATATTTTTGTTAAGATATAAACAAATTAAGTGACAGCCAAAGAGCGATAGCGATTTGTTACTGGAAGTTATGCATAGCAAAGTAGTCACCAAAGCCTTATGCAGGTAACCGTAATTGGAATAATGGTGCTTTAAACAATTGAGCTTCTAACGGTAACTACTGGTCTAGCACTCCTAATGGTACTAACGGGTATAACTTGAACTTCAATTCTAGCAATATTAATCCTAGCAATAACAATAATCGTGCTAACGGTTTCTCTGTTAGGTGTTTCAAAAACTATGCAAAAGCCTGAATTAAAATAATTCAGGCTTTTATTTTTAAAAATAAACAAAATATTTATGGCAACCTATGATAATCTACCAGTATATAAATCAAGTTATGATTTGCTTTTGCTAATTTTTAATGTAGTAAAAGAATTTAAAAAAGAATATAAATACACTCTTTGAGATTCTATTAAAAAAGAAATAATTAATCTGATATCAAACATATATAAAGCAAATTCAAAAATAGATAAAAAAAGAAATATATCTACTTCTAGAGAAAAAGTAGAACTTTTAAGACTTTATTTTAGATTATCAAGAGATTTAAAAATTATAAATTTGAATAATTATATAGAAATCAATTTACTTTTAGAAAGTATATCAAAACAATTATATGCTTGGGAAAAAAGCTTAACTACTAAAATTTAATTATGATAGATAAACAAAAACTACTTTATAACCTATTTCAAGCCTATTACGAAGCAAGAAAAAATAAAAGAAATACACTAAATCAACTAGATTTTGAATTTAATCTAGAAGAAAATATTATAAAACTATATGATGAACTTATTTCTTGAAATTATAAAGTTTGAAAAAGTATTTATTTTATACAAACTCATCCAGTAAAAAGGGAAATATTTGCATGAAATTTTAGAGATAGAATAGTTCATCATCTAATTTATGATTATATATCACCTATATTTGAAAAAGACTTTATATATGATAGTTACTCTTGCAGAAAATGAAAATGAACTAGTTTTTGAGTTAAAAGAGTAAACAGATTTATAAGAAGTTGTAGTGATAATTACACAGAAAATTGCTATATTTTGAAGCTAGATATAAGCTGATATTTTATGAGTATAGATAAAGATATACTTTTTGAAAAAATAGATAATATACTTAGTAATAAAAAAGATTTATTAAAAACAGAATACAATTTCATTATAAATCTTATAAAAGAAATCATCTATAATGATCCAACAAAGAATAGTATTTTTAAATGAAAAAGAAGTGATTACATATGACTTCCAAAAAATAAAAGTTTATTTTTTGCAAAACAAAACTCTTGACTTCCTATTTGAAACTTAACCAGCCAACTTTTTTCAAATATTTATCTAAGTGACTTTGATAAGTATGTAAAAGAAGAATTAAAGATAAAATACTATGGTAGATATGTAGATGATTTTGTAATTATTCATAAAGATAAAAACTATTTAAAAGAAGTTATCAATGAAATAAATAAATACTTAAAAGATAATTTACTTTTAAATCTTCATCCAAAAAAGATTTACTTGCAAGATTATACTAAGTGAGTTTTATTTTTATGAGTATTTATAAAACCATATAGAACATATATTAGAAAAAGAAGTATATGATATTTTTATAAGAAAATAGAAGTATTAAATAAAAGATTAGATAACAATGATTTAAAAATAGATATTAAACTCAGACAAGATTTTTTAAGTATAATAAATTCATATCTTTGATTTTTAAAACATCATAAAAGCTACAAAAAAAGAAAGCATTTACTTTTAACTCAAGTAAATGCTTCTTTTTGGAATTATTTTTTTATTGCTAATAATTATACATTGGTTAAAAAAAGAAATAATAATTATTTAAACAAAATCTATAATTTTCTAGATTTTAGTAAAAAGTAGTTATATTTGAAACTAAATAATAAATTTTAAAATGTTATTTTCTCTTGATTTATTCAGAAAAACAAGTATATTTATAGTATATTTTATGGCTTAAAAAAAGTAAAAATATGTCAGAAAAAGATATTTTAAATTTAGATGGTGACATGGAAGATAATTCAAGTGAAGAAACTCAAACTTGACTAGATATTCCAACTTCAATTGTTTACTCTTGAGATAGTAATAGAAGTATAAGAACAGAAATGGAAACTTGTTACTTAGATTATGCTATGAGTGTTATAGTTTCTAGAGCTCTTCCAGATATTAGAGATTGATTTAAACCAGTTCATAGAAGAATTTTGTTTTCTATGCATGAACAATGATTAAAAGCTAGTGCTAAATTTAGAAAATCAGCAACTGTTGTCTGACATGTACTTTGAAATTATCATCCACATGGTGATAGTTCAGTTTATGAAGCTATGGTTCGTATGGCTCAAGATTTTTCACTTAGATATCCGCTAGTTCATGGTCAAGGTAACTTTGGTTCTATGGACTGAGATAGTGCTGCTGCATATAGATATACTGAAGCTAAGATGACTAAATTAGCTGAATATATGTTAGCTGACATAGAAAAAGAAACTGTTGATTTTAGAGATAACTTTGATACGACAAAACAAGAACCAACTGTTATGCCTTCTAGGATTCCTAACTTACTTATGAACTGAGTAATGGGTATTGCAGTAGGTATGGCAACTAATATTCCTCCACATAATTTAACTGAATTAATAAATGCAATTAGATTTCTTTTAGATTCAAGCGATGTAGAGGAAGTTACAATTGAAGATTTAATGCAATATGTTACTGGTCCAGATTTTCCAACATGATGAATAATATATGATAGAGAAGCTATTTTAACAGCTTATTCTACAGGTAGATGATCTATTCCAGTTAGATGAGTTGCAAAGATAGAAGAAAATAAAAAATGAAGAAGTGTAATAAATATAAGTGAAATTCCTTATGGATTAAATAAATCTAGTTTTGTTGAAAAAATAGCTGATTTAGTTAGAGATAAAAAAATAGTTTGAATTTCTGATTTAAGAGATGAATCAAACAAAGATTCTGTTAGAATTATTGTTGAAATTAAAAAAGATGCATTTCCTAAAAAAATACTTAATCAATTATATAAATTGACTCCATTGCAAACTAGTTTTGGTTTCAATATGATATGATTAGGAGAAAGATGAAGACAACCAAAATTACATAATTTAAAAGAATTTTTACTTGCTTTTATTGATCATAGAAAAGAAGTTGTAACTAGAAGAACAATTTATGAATTAAAAATTGCTGAAGCTAGAGCACATCTTTTAGAATGATTAAAAATTGCATTAGACAATATTGATGAAGTAATTAAAACAATTAGAGCAGCTTACGATGACGCTGAAATACAATTAATGAACAGATTTAATCTTTCAAAAATTCAAGCTGAAGCAATAGTTGAAATGAAACTTAGAAGATTACAAGGACTTGAAAAAGAAAAAATTGAAAATGAATTAGCTGAAAAATTGGCTTTAATTATGGATTTAAATGATATATTAGTTAAACCAGAGAGAATTATAGCTATCATAAAAGAAGAACTTAATGAAGTACTTGAAAAATTTTGAGATGAAAGAAGAACTCAAGTAAATGCTTGAAAAATAGGTGAATTTAATCCAAAAGATACTATTCCAAATGAAGATGTATTTGTTGTATTAAGTAAAAATAGTTATATTAAAAGATTAAAAGCTGATAGTTTTAGAACTCAAAGAAGAGGTTGAAAATGAGTTACAACTTGAGCAAAAGAAGATGATGAAATCAAATTAATTATTCCAACACAAAATCATTCTGATTTATTGTATTTTACTACAAAAGGTAGAGTATTTACACTTCCAGCATATGAAATTCCTGAAACAAATAGAATTGCAAAATGACAACCAGTTATCAATTTTATAGGTTTACAAAAAGATGAAGAAATTGCAGCAATCATGGATATAAGCAAAGAAAAAAATAAATATTTATTTTTTGTTACAAAATGAGGAACTGTTAAAAAACTTGATATGGAAGAAGTAAAAAATATAAGATCAAATTGATTAAGAGTTTTATGAGTTAAAGATTGAGATGATTTAAGTTGGGTTAAATCTACAACTGGTTCTGATTCTATATTTATTGCTACAAGATTATGAAAAGCAATTCAATTTCATGAAGAAGATGTTAGACCTATGGGTAGAAATGCTTCTTGAGTTAGATGAATAAATATAAAATGAGATGATGAAGTTATAGAAGTTGCTATAGTTTGATCTGATAAAGAATATGTTTTCAT
>JAQUZB010000015.1 GCA_028691535.1 Candidatus Altimarinota bacterium
ATATAGTATCAGCATGTCTAACAGTTTGCAATCTATGAGCAATAACTATTACAGTTCTTCAAATAAATAAATTATTCATAGCTTTTGTAATTTGTTCTTCACTAAAACTATCAAGTGCTGAAGTTGGCTCATCAAGTATAATAATTTTTGGATTTTTAAGCATAATCTTTGCTATTGCTAACCTTTGTTTTTGTCATCAACTAAGTCTAACTCATTTTTCTCAAATTTGAGTTTCTATTCAATTTTGTAAATCATAGATAAATTCACAATTTGCTTGTTTTATAACTTCCTCTAATTCTCATTTTTTTAATTTTCTATTTATAGCATAAGTTAAGTTTTCCAAAATAGTTCCATCAAAAACACTTGGTTCTTGAGTAAGATAACCTATATCTTTATAATAACTTTTTAAACTTATTTCTCATAGTTTTTGTCAGTCAATAATTATATCTCAACTATTTGCTTTTATATAACCAGAAATAAGTTTTACAAGTGTAGTTTTTCAACTTCAACTATTTCAAACTAATGCAGTTATTTTTCACCCGTTTATATTTAAATCAAAATTTTCAAATACATTTTTCCCTTCAAAATAACCATAAGTCAGATTATTTATTTCTATATTTCCTGTTTTATATTTGAAATTTTTTCAAGTATCATATCACTCAAGAATTGGAGTATTTTCAAAAAAATCCCAAAGTTTTTCTATGTCTATAAATTCTTTTGTTAGATTTGTATAAAAAACTATAAAATTAAAAATAGCAGAATTTATAACTAAAAAAATAGAAGTTATTCATACAAATTGACTTATACTCATATCACCTGAAATAACTATTTTTCAAAAAACTGAAATAAAAACAAAAAGTGAAATACTTATAAAAAAAGGAATTATCCTATTTTGAATTGTTCTACCATTAGACATATCTATATTTATACCAGACATCTCATTTGAATAAGTTTCTATTTTCTGAATTTCAGAATCAATCCTATCGGTTTGAAGGATTTCGTTCTTACTCATAAGTATCTTTGTAATAAGACGAAGTCTATTATTTCTTATTTCAGATCTTCTTTTACGATATCTAAATTGGTAGTTATTTACAATAACTAAGATACTAACTGATAATATCAATAATAGTAAAAATCAAATAGTATAATAAAATCAATGTGAAAATGTTACATAAAAAACATAGGATAAAAGTATAAATATAGAAAATCATTTTTCTACAGAATCAGCAAGTGATTCAGACCATCTAAATCTACCATTTTCCAAAATAGCAATTATTTTTCAAATTCAGACTTTTTCTACCTCATTATTATCCATCTGAATAAATTTATTTAGATAAATATCATAAATATTTTTATCAGCTTGCGGTATTGTAATTACCCATCAGATTTTACGTGTTAAATACCATAATAATTCATATGAAAAAATAACTCCTATATAATAATATAAAGTTTTTTCTAATAAAATAGTATTTGAATTACTTATTGCAAAAACTATTTTTTCTATAAATATTACATGTATAAGAGGTTGAAATCATCTAATAAATGATTGAAAGAAATACAAAACATAATCTTTTTTGTTGTATTTTATCAGTGAAAAAAATTTTGTTATTTTCTGTATTGAACTTAATTGTTTCATATTTATTTTCTTATTTATTTATCTATATTTTTTATTATATTTAAAAAACTATTTTCTGAAATATAAAAGGTATAAAAGTAATACTTTTTTTGCATAAAAACTTATTTTATGAGATAATTATAGTATTAAAATTTATATTATAATTATTTTTTATGGCTGGTGTAGAAACAAAAGCATTTCAAGTTGAAAAAAAAGATTGAAGAGAAGATACTTTAAATAGTAATAATCTATTTAATGAATTAGTTAGTAAAACTCAAAATTATAGTGAAGATCATAAAAAAGTTTGAGATTTAGTAGCAAATATAGAATCAAAACTAGCTGATTTTAAACAAAAAATCAATTCATGAGTACAAGTTTGAGAAAAAAACATGATATGAAATTTTAGTGAATCAAAATTTGATACTAGCAATAATTGACAAAAAGTTCTTGAACATAATTTCGATAAATCTATGTCTAATTTAGCAAATAGATTAAATGAAATAACTTCGAAATTTAATTGAAATTATGAAGTTATTCAAGCTCAATTATGACAATTACTTGATTCTGATGCATTTATAAATTCTCTACCAAAAGAAAAATCATTTACAGAAAGTTTAGCAAATAAATTGTGAATTAAATCAAATCCATGAAAACCAGTAATAGAAAGTAAAACTGATAGTTTTCAAGGTTGAGTAGATACTTTAAAACAATGATACTACAATAATAATAGAACAGAAAAAGCATTAAGAGATGCTTGAGTATAATATAAATATAATAATATAAATCATGAAATCACAAGAAACCCTACAAATACTAAAACAAATCTTTGACTTAAATCCAGAGTTAGAAGAAGTGATTTTAGAAAAATTAAAAAATCTAGATGAAACAAAAGAAAAAGAGCTTTTAACTATCCTTTTAGATTATACAAAAAAACAAAATGAACTAATTCAAGAGTTAAATAGAACTCTTATAAAAGGTAAAAACGAGTTAGAAGAAATAAATGAAGAGTCAAATGAAGAAACAGCAGAACAAATAATTTCAAAAATATAAATATGGAAAAATTAACTTCAAAAGAAAAAAATAAACCTATAACTTGATTATCAAAAAAAGTACAAAATTATAGCAAAGCTATAGTTTTTTCTGTTGCGGCTATTTTATGAGCTCAATCTTCAGACACAATTGCTGATAATTTATTATCAGATTCAACTTTACAAATATCAAAACCTCAAAAAGAAACTCCTGAATCAATTAGAAATAATGAAAATTTTGTAAATACATTATCTGATTTTATTATTAAATTTTGATATGAAAATATAGAAAATAAAAAATGATTAATTGAAGCAATAAAACAAAAATTAGCTGATAATTGTGATAAATCTTGAAAAAAATGTGATATAAATAAATATATGGATTTTTTTAAAGAAGATGAAAAAGTAATTATTTCATATTTTAAAGATGTTATAACTAAAGATTATGATACATTAACCATAAATTTAAACATAGCTAATTTAAGTAAGATGCTTGATTTATTACCATATATAGAAACCATTTTTATAGCTCGTTATTGAGAAAATTATATGGAAGTATTAACTAAAGAAAATATAGACTCTGGAGCATATGATCTTGAAATAAGTATAAATATAATAGATTGAGAATACAAGATTACAAATATGAAATTGTTAAAGAAAGAAAATTAAGAGACAAACAAAAAACTAACCAAAGCGAAGCTTTGGTTAGTTTTTTGTTTTGCCTAAATTTTCTCTCATTTTTACTATATTCCATCCTGTACCTACTTTTATTCAACTTTTTTCAAAAGTAGAATTCACTTCAGTTGGATTTAATGTTGCACCAAATACTCATGTGAATTTATCACTATTTGAAGCAAATATAGACTCTGGAGTTCATATTTCTCCATAAACTAATTTTTCCATAAATTTAACTAGATTTTGTTTCCATTTTGTACCTCCTGCTTCTGTATCTGTTTCACCAAATCTACCATTTGCTAAATCTATAGTTTTTAGATTTAGATTTAATTCTCATAGATTAAATACATTTGCTTTTAGTTCTCTAACTAATTGTTCTGTTATACTTTGTGGAATCCTATCAAAACCAATTGAAGAAAGAAATTTTAAAACTTCTTTTTTCTTTTCGTCTTGTTCTTTTGCTATATCTGCATTTTGTTTGATAAATAAATCAATAATTGCTTTTGCTTCCTTGATTTTATCTTCTTTTTCTTTTTCTTTTTGTTTTTGTAATCAAACAAAAGTATTTTTAATATCACTTATACTATTTATATTTTCTATATTTAACTCAGTATATAAACTAATATTTGTATTTTTAATATTTTCTTTTACATCTTTTAATTCTGTATTATTTGAAATAGCTTTATCTAAATAATCTAAAACACTTGAAACTGTATTTAATACTTCATTTATAGGTTTTAAATCATTTTTTAGATTAGTTTCTACTTCTTGTATAGCGTTTTTTTGATTATTATTTTGTAATTTAGAATCAAGTTTATAATCAGAACCTACAAGTGAAAGATTTCTAGAGTTTTTTCAAGCTTCTATAACTGCACCATCTTTTTCTTGCCTTAAAATATGACTACTCAAATCTACTCCATTTAGATTATCTGTTCAAAGTTTAAGTTTGGCTTCAAAATCAACTTTTCATAAATCCATTTTTTCGAAAAGTGGAATAAAATCTTTATCAATATTTTCTAAAGTACTTCTAAAAATCTTGTATTGTTCAGGATTTTGCTTTTGTAAATCTAAAGATAATCACCTCAATGCAATTGGATTATCCTTAAGCATTGGAATAATTTCTTTAAAATTTTTTCATTCATTTAATGCTTGTAGAATTTTTGAATAATCCTTACTATTTTCTCAATCTATAGTTTTTAAAATAGATTTAACTATTTCATATTTTTGTTCCATTCATTTTGTTTCCACATGTACATTACTTTGTACTTCTTGTACATTATTTTCTTTTCATTGATTATTACTTTGTACTTCTTGTACATTACTATTTAAAGATAATAAACTTATTATATCATCTAGTGTTTCACACTCTCATTCAATTATTTGATTAATTATTGATTCATAGTTATCATTATCATATTTTTTTATAATATAATCAATTACTTTTTCTTTTTCAGTTGATAATAATTTACTTTTTTCAAGTAAATTATCTATTTTTTCTCTTTGATTTATTTCATTTAAATTATCTGATGGATTTTTATATTCTTTTGACTCTGAACTACCTGTTTTTTTTACAGGATTTTCTAATTCATATGAATTTGAATGTTCTAAAGGCATAAAAAAATATTATAGAATATTTTATAATTCTATAATATTTTATCATAATATTTTTTTCTAAGCAACATTTTTATCTAGTTCTTTTAATTTTCACTTCAATATATCTAATCTAATTAATAATTTTTCTCTTTTTATTTTATCTTTTTCTTTTTTTAATTCATCTTCTGTTTTTTTAACTTCTAATAACAATGCTTTTTTTAGTTCATCTTTATCTAACATTGCTAATATATGATTAAAATTTTTGTCTTCTTCTTTTAATTTTGCTAATTCTTCTTTCCCTTTTGCTAATTCCTTATCCAATCTTGCTGATTCTTCTTTTCCTTTTGCTAATTGAACTTCTTTTTCACATTTTTTTTCTGCAAATCAATCTATAATTCAATTCTTTTTATCTTTTTGTATTAATCATTGTCTATCTATACCATCACATTGTTTTAATACATTGTTTAATAAATCACTTGCTTGAACTGATGTTGAAAGACCTACAGCAAGTACTGCTGCAGCTAGTTTTACTTTACTTCTATCTAATAATCCTGATTGTTGTTCTTGTCAATCTGAAACAACTTCTTTTTTATTTAAATCTGCCATATTTTCGCAAATTAATTTATAAACATTATTATTATAAGACATATACTCTACATTGTCAAAATAAAAAACTAAAAAAATTTCTTTTTTTAGTTTTTTTGATTATATTTTGGGTCTTTTTTTTGTTTTTACATTTTGTTCAGTTCTTTTAAAACTAATTCCCATCATTCAATTGCTTTATCAAGTCTTTCAGTTTCAGAAGAAAATTTTGAGATTGGGTTATCATTTAAAAAATTTTTTAAATAATTTTCTCTAGCTTTTATAAGTTTATATGCTTTTTTTGATCAATATTTCTTATAATATTCTCTATATAATTCTCAGTCTTTTTCTAAAAATACTTCTATTTCATTTCATATTCAAGGAGAAGTAACTATATATTTTTTCCCTTCAATTATAGTTGTACCATATATAAAATCACTACCATTTTTTGAATTACCATTTCTGATTTGATAATCTCAATTTTTATCTACATATAATTCTGCCGTTCAACCTTCCATAAAAGAAACTGTTCAAATAGTTTTATTTGGCTCAGCTAATGCTAAATTTGTACTAAGCACAAATGCAGCTAATGCTAAAGAAATATTTTTTGGAAAACTTAATTCTTCCCTATTTTGTCATTGTATTAAAATATTATTTTGCTCTAATTTTATTAAAGACATATATATTTTTAAGTTGTAAAACCATTTTATAAAAATGGGTGTTAGTTTATTATACAGAAATACTATATATTGTCAAAAATATAATTTATAGTATAATAAAAAGAATAGCTTAAAACTATTCTTTTTATACATATAAATTATCCAATACTTCAAAAATTTGTTTTCAAGCATTTGATGCATGATTATTCATATTATCTCAATGATAATAACTTAATCAAGTATTATCTTTTGCAATTGAAGCCCATTCTTGTGATAATCATAATTGAAAATCTTTTTTATTTATACTTCAAGATTTAAAATTATTTAATCATCTTTCTTCTAATTTAATATATGCTAATTTATCTTGCATTTCAGGAGAAAATTTAGCGTTTCAATCTAATTTATATCTAGTAATCATATCTTTTAAAGTATAATCCATAAATTGATATTTACCAATTGCAGCAGATCATCTAGATTTTTTATAATCTTTTTGATATGATAAAATTTCATTTAGTGACATACTACAAAAATCTATTATATTTTGATTTCAGTTTCAATAAATTGCATTATAATTTCAATATGTTCATTCACAAACAGAAATATAATCAAGTAAACCTTGATCTCAACTTCAAATATTACTCATATATAAAGTTGCTTCATAACTATTCATTTTACTATGTTTTTCTATTTCTTCATCTTTTATACCATATTGTTTTGCTTTTTCTTTCCAATTTGAGTTTGTTTCTTTTAGAAGTGATAATACAAAATTATTTTTTTCTTCACTTTCTTCAAGTATGTTTCAATTCCATTTTGGAAATCTAGCTTTTACTCTATAATAATTTGTTAATAATTCTTCAAGTTTTACTTGTCTATCAATAGATAAAATAGGCATATTTTTTATAGAATCTCAAAATACAAACATAGCAATCTTTGGATCAATTCATCTATCAATTGCTTGCTTTAATAAATCATCAAAATTATTTTCTGTTAATTCTTTATTATCTTTATTTTCTACTTTATATTTAGAAAATACTTCATCATTTTGTTTTTCTATTTCTTTTGTATCACCTATTTTTGATACTTCTAGTTTTGTATTTTCATGAATAGTAAGTCTTTTATTTTGAGGACTAAAAAATTCTCATTTTAATCCAACTCTAGTATATGTTTCAGTTCAAACTTTTACTTCTCTTACTTCTTTTGGTAAAACTTGTCATGCTGTTGTTTTTAAGTAAAGTTCTCTATTAAATTTACCATCAAAAGAAAAACTAAACTCTATTTCCTTAACATCTCAAGTTGATAATTTCTCTGAATCAACTGATGCTTTAGTTATATGTTTAAGTCTTTCTCATTCTGAAATCTTTAAAAACTCTCTACTAGAAATAGTTTTTAGTTTTTCTCTAGTTTCTGCGAGTACTTTTTGAGCTTCTGGTGAAGCTTTAGTTTCAGGAGAAACAGGAGTTTCTTTTGGAGATTGTTTTGGAGTAGGATTAATTTTTTCTACAGACATAAAAAATTAGTTAGAGTAATATTATTCTAACTAATTTTATCATATATATTTTTATTAAGCAAAATTCCTATCTCTTTTAGTATTCCTATCAAAAACAACAATTGCTCAATCAGGAATAGTATTTTTATTTCAGGCAGGCTTTATGACTTTTAATCATTCTGAAGTTGGGATTGCATATCAAGAAATTTGTTTATTAATATTCATTAATGATACTTTATTTCATTGATTTCATCATAATAATTTGTCACCTAATTTAATTCATACATGTCCATAACCGGATTCTCATATAAATTCTTTTGCAGATAATCATCAAGTTCATTTATATCAAGCTTGCATCAATGTCCAATTTACAAATGCAGCACACCAAGGAGTATTTCTAGAATTTAAATTATTATAACCTAAATCTTTTAAATATTTATCAGCACCACCATTTTTTTCACTAGTTCATAATTGAGATAATGCAATTTGTGAAATTTTTTCAAGTCACATTTCCATTCACTCTAATCATTCTGGTAATCAATTATCATTTAAATTAAATTTTATATCTCAATTCTCTCAAACACTATATTTTAATTTTTTTCAATATTTATTAACTGTATTAATAATATCAGTTAGATTAGAAATTATTTCTCAAGCATCTGCATAATCATCTAAAAATCATCCATTTTTTAAATACATAGATATAACTAATAGGTTATCTAAATCAGATGGCGAAGACTTTTCTAAATTTTTTACATTTCAAGTTAATAAGAATTTCAGTTCATTTTCACTTTTTATTCATTTTGAAAATGCTTCTTTTAATGTTTGAGTATACTTTTCATCCTTAAATTCACTATTTTTTTCTATAAATTCATTGTATTTTTTAAGATTTTCTTGTTCTAGATTATTTAATTCATCTGGAGTTCCTAATTTATCAACACTAATATTTGTTTTATCATGAATAGTAAGTCTTTTTTCTCAATTATAAAATTCTCATTTTAATCAAACTCTTATATATTTTTCTCAGTCTTTTGTTACTTCCCTTACTTCTTTTGGTAAAACTTGCCCAGCTGTTGTAAGCATATAAAGTTCTTTATTTAGTTGACCATCTCAATCTTGATCAAAACTAAAAGTTATATCTTTTACTGAACCAGAAGATATAGTATCACAGTCTACATTGTCTTTTGTAACATATTGTAATCTTTCATTTTCTGGAAGACTTAAAAAATCTTTACTTGATATAGTTTTTAATTTTTCTGTATCATATTTTAATTTTTCTCACTTTTCATCTATTCAAGCCGAAAATTCAAGTTTGTCTGTAGATTTTGTTACATCTGATTCTAAAAGTGATAATTCAGCTTTTATATCTCCTCATTTTTTAACAGCTTCATTAAATCTAGCAAGATATCTATTATACATATCAATTGTAGGTTTTGCTTCTGGATCATTTTTTATACTTGAATCACTTGTTAATCATTTTCTAAGTATATCTGCTCATCTTCTACTAAACTTTTCTTGTGCGTTAACTGTCTCAAGAGTTTTTTTTAGTTCCTCAATTCTTTCATAAACTTTTAATTGTTCAGGTGTAAGACTTGATTTATCAATAGAAGCTTGAGTCTCAACAGCTGATACTTGTTCTTTATTTTTTCATTGAATTTCTGTCATATTTTTTTATTAAATTATATTTAATATTATTATATCATACTAAAAAAAATAAAACAAAAAAACCTCTATTTTTAAGGTTTTTAAGCAAATTGTGAATAATAAGCTTTAGCTGCTAATGCAACTTTTTTTTCAGTTGGTTTTTCGTTTCAATATTTCTTTTTATAAACTAGAGCTACTGCTGGATTATTTTCTAAATGATTTGCTATACTTCAATTTGGTCAGACGTTATATCTAGCAACTGCCATAGAAACATCTCAATTTACTCATTTTCAAATCATCATTATATATCTTAAATAAGCTCAAATTGCCATTATAGATTTTTCTGGATTATACCTATCATTTTGATTATTAATTCATATATTTTTTAAATTTTCAGAATATTTTTTCTCTCATTTTGCTTCAAAATATTGTAAAACATTTCATTCTACTGCTACTCATTTTTCCCAAATAGTTTTACTATATAAATCTTTAAATGTTTCTGGTAAAAATTGACCTACTCATTTAGCTAATCTGCTTTTTTCAGACATATTTGCTTTAAAAGGATTTGATTTATTTGCAATATCAGCTTCTCAAATTATAACAGAAACTATTCTATTTTGAGGAATATTAAAAGCTTTTGATGTCTTTAAGACCAAAGCAGATAATTTTTCTATATTTAATTCACTATATTTTTTAACATAATCTAAAAATACTCTTCATTTTTCTGTTTTATTAAATACAGAAATAACATCTCTTGGTAATTTTTCATTATTTTCCTTATTTTGAGTTTTATTTCAATTTTTTTTACTATCAATTGAAGTAATTTTTCATCATTTTAAATTTCAATTTAAAGCATCAATTGTTTCTTTTCAAACAAGTCAATCCTTATCTAAATTATTTTTTAATTGAAAATCTAATAATGCTTTCAAAGTTGCTGGTCAAAAATCTCAATCTGGATTTATTCAAAGTTTTTCTTGAAGAGTTTCAATACCTCACTTCCAACGAAGAGAAGATTCTAAATTTGGTCACCACTCTTTATTTATAAAATCTTTTAATTTTCTTCTAGTTAATTCTTGAATTTCTACTTTTTCATCAGCAAAAACAACCTCTTTCAAATATTTTTAAAAGGCTTCTTTTTCTTTTTT
>JAQUZB010000003.1:0-148491 GCA_028691535.1 Candidatus Altimarinota bacterium
TGGTGGAGCTAATGGGATTTGAACCCATGTCTCGGAAGGCCAAGGAAACACATCTACTATCATAGTTTATTTTGATATTCTTTTATATGGAAAATAAACAAAAAATATAAAAGAAAATTTTGTCTATCGGTACTTATAGGTGCAAGACAAAATCACAAGAAGGTCCTATAAGACTTGAATGTGTAATCTATAAAATTCTTCAAGTGAAAGATTATAGATTTTGTAGCAGGCCAATCAGCACTCATTCCTAAGAAAGGCTACTGTTATTGCAATTTATTATGCAACAACGAAAGCTGGAGTTAAAGCATTTTTAAATGCAGTTAAACCACCTTGAATTCTTGTTTTAGCAATTATGCTTGTTTGCGTTGATTATGGAAGTCACAAACACCTCCCAGATAGCATATAACCCCGACGATTCTCCCGATAGAAACCATAAATAGCCCCGTAATTTTATTATATTTGAAAAAGATAATTTTCAAATATAAAAATAAAAAATCTGCTTAAGCAGATTTTTTTAAATTATTTAATATAAGACTAACTTGTACTTCAGTTCATTCTGTAAATAAAACCTTAGCTTCTGGTTTAAGTAATTGAAGTGTCTCAAAACATATATTTATTGATTCTTGTGACAATATAAAACAATCTTTTCAAATACATTGTTCTTGTGTCAAATTAGTTCAATCAATATTTTTTATAGAAGTATCCATTACTCAGTTTCTAACAAGCCAAACAATAAAATCTTGTACATCTTTTATAGTCTCAAAAGGTTTATTAAAAAAAACATTTCTAGTATCTAAACTTGCATGCATCAATGTAGTAGTTGGAAATTTTAAAATATTAGTTGATGAACTTAATCTTTCTTTTGTCATATATTATTAATTATAGATTAAAAAATTTAATTATTTAATTATACTTTCAATAGAAACTCTAGTAGGTTCCATTGCATTTCTTACATCTGAATGTATACCATGATTATTTTCTACAATTCATTTTAAATGTTCATATATTTTTATAAAGCTGTTATGACTATATCAAGGTTCAATCATATCATCTACAAATAAATTATATATGTATTCTCAAATTTTTTCTACATCATCATCAGATAATCATTTAGATAAAGTAGCTAATAAACTTAAATTAAATCATTTTTCAGCTCATTTTTCACATCTAATATCATGTAAAAGATCCCGATAAATAATTTTTAGCTCTTCTTTTAAAAGTTCTATTTGAGTTTTTTCTCAAGTTGTGTTTTCTCTATTTATTTTACGTCTTTCTTCCCTTCTTAAACAAAAAATTTCTGGCATATTATTTTACTTAGATTTAAAAACAACTTGATTATAAATTAAATAATCAAGTTGTCAATATTATTTTAATATTTTTATTTTCTCTTGGCTTTTTTCATATCCAAAATCATATCTCTTATTTCTGCAGCTTTTTCGTATTCCATATTTGCAGCAGCTATATCCATTTCAAGTTCTAGTTTCGCCAATTCCCTTTCTGCAGATTTCCTATCAAGTGTACTGTAATCTCTTTTTGTTTTGTTTGATTTAAGTCACATATCTTTTATTTCACTAAAAACAGTCGTTGCTCTTATACCATTTTTTTCATTATATGTTGCTTGTAAGTTTCTTCTATAATAAGTTAAGTTTATAGCTTTTCTCATAGCTTGTGAAACTATTAATCCATCAGTATTACAAAATTTACCTGCATCCAAGATAAAAAGTCAGTCTTCATCTTTTTGTAAAATCTTATCTCATGCTTTTTCTTTTACTATTGCATCTTTTCAATCAAATTCAAACTTTTTTAATTGTTCAGAGTACATATAAACCTTACCATTTTCATTTCTTGCAGCTCTTCATATAATTTGAATAAGTGAAGATTCACTCCTAAGAAATCATTGTTTATCAGCATCAAGTATACAAATCTTACTTACTTCTGGTAAATCAAGTCATTCTCTAAGTAAGTTTACTCAAACTATTACATCTATTTTTCATTCTCTTAGTTCTTTTAGAGTTTCAAGTCTTTCTAGTGTTTCAATTTCAGAGTGAAGATATTTTACTTTTACTCAGTTTCCAAGTAAATAATCAGTTAGTTCTTCACTTGATCTTTTTGTAATTGTAGTAATTAAAAGTCTTTCATTTTTTTCTACTACTTCAGAAATATGAGTCATAATATCATCAACCATAAATTCCATTGGTCTAAGTATGATTTCTGGATCTAAAAGTCCTGTTGGCCTCATCATTTGTGGAACTATTCTATTTGTTTCACTTGCTGTCCAAACTCAATCTTTTATTGGATCAAAATTGTAAAATATTTCTGGATTATCACTACTTTTTTCTATATCAAATTTACCTGGTGTTGCAGAAACAGAAACTACATTTACCATTTTTGCTTCAAATTCATCAAATTTTAAAGGTCTATTATCCATCGCACTTGGCAATCTAAAACCATTTTCTACTAGATTTACTTTTCTAGCTCTATCACCTGCATGCATTCATCCAATTTGGCTAAAAGTCATATGTGATTCATCAACCAAAGTCAGATAATCTTTTCAAAAATAATCCATAAGAGTTGCTGGTGGTGCTCATAATTCTCTACCATCTAGATATCTAGAATAATTTTCTATACCATTTACATAACCTACTTCTTGCATCATTTCTAAATCGTATTCTACCTTTGTTTTTAGTCTTTCGAACTTTACAACATCTCCTATTTCTTGAAAATATTTAAGTCTATCATCAAGTTCTTCTTTTATATTTGGTATGATTTTTTCTATTGTATCTTTTGTTGTAACTGTATGCTTTGCTGGAAATATAGTCACTTCTTTGTGGTATTCATATATTTCTCAAGTCAGATAATTTCTACTTGTGATTTGACTTACTTCTTCTCACCAAAACTCAATTGTAAAAACTGTTTCACTACTTGCTGGATAGATTTCAAGCACATCTCACATAACCAAGAAATTACCTGGTTTAAAATCGCTTGCAGCTCTTCTATACTGCATACTTACTAACTTTTTAAGTAAGTCTTCAATTACATACTCTTCTCAAACTCTTATATCAAAAACTTGTTCTGTATAAAGTGCTATATCTCAAATACCGTATATACAAGATACTGAAGCTACGATTACTACATCTTTTCTAGTTAGTAAATCTTGAGTTGCAGCATGACGAAGTCTATCTATTTCCGCATTGATTGTTGCTTCTTTTTCTATATATGTATCTGTTTTTGAAACATATGCTTCCGGTTGATAATAATCATAATACGAAACAAAATAATGCACTGCATTATCTGGAAAAAACTCTTTAAATTCTTGAGCTAATTGTGCCGCAAGAGTTTTATTATGAGCTATAATCAAAGTTGGTTTATTTATTTTTTCTATTACATTTGCCATAGTAAATGTTTTACCACTTCAAGTAACTCACCAAAGTGTTTGAAATTTATGGCCTTTATCTATAAAATCACATATCTGTGTTATGGCATTTTTCTGATCTGGACTCGGTTTATATTTTGATTGTAAGTTAAATAATTTATCACTCATTTTTTTTCTTTTTTTAGGACTTTAAACAATAGTTTTAAGTATATTTATAAATTATAAAAATACAAAAAATATTGATGTAATGATATATTTTTTATAAAAAGCATTTAAATATTTTTACATAAAGGAAAAATATGTTAAAATAAAATAAATAATATAAATTAAAAAAGTTTATGACAAGAAGTTTTAAAAATTTTTTATGAAAAGTATTTATATCAACATCAATAGTTGTTATAATTTTTTCTATCTGAAATGACATAATTTATGTATTTAATACTAATTCTGAAGTTCCAGAATTAAATGCAGCACAAGAAAATAGTGATGTATATAAAAATACTCAAATTAACAGTTTATGAAAAACTTGAGTTGCTATTACAACAAATGTTTGAATTAAATACAAACAAAGAACAGAAATTCCTGCTACTATTTATAGTGACGTTTTTTCTGTAAATCAATTATTACAAGATAATTCAGCTTGAAGTAGTGAATTAATTGCATCAAATATGCAAATTACTGAAGAATATCAAAATGTATTAAAAACAGATATAAAATGACTTTTAGCAAATTCTAAAAATAAAGCTGAAATTTTGGATGCTATAATTGAACAATTAGAATTTAGATATGAAAAATCAGTTAAACAAATAACATCATTAAATGAGCAAAAAAATATTTTTAATAATGAGATGTTAAAAGCAGAAGCAAATATAGAAACTCTAAAAATAAAGATAAACACTGATTTTAAAAACAAAGATTCAGTCGCAAGTAAAGAAAATATAGATAATTACTTAATAGAAAAAAATACTTATTATCATGCAAGAACATATATAATTTATATAAATAAATTTTTGATTGATTATAGTTATTTGAATGATTATAATAAAAAATTACTTGATACTCTTATAAATAATAAAGATGCTCTTGTAAAAGAAGCTTATGTTGTTATTCCTGATACTTGAACTACTCTACTAAGAGATTTTGATTTATTGTATGAAGAAGCTGATTTCAAAGCTACAAAATAAAAAAATATGTGATTAATCACATATTTTTTTATACACTTATAAATGGAGAAAATACAAGTCTATTATTTTTGTTTTTTACAAAATCATCACTTAAAAAATCTAAGTTTAATTCGCTTCTATATCATGAATTTCATCTTTGAATCATATTGTAACCAACGGTTTTAACCTTGTAATGTATATCATATCTATTACAAGTTCTAGGACATATTTCATCAATTGCATACATTCATCTTGCTGGATTTTCTATAGCACTAGTATCACAAAGTCTTCATGTAAAAATAATTGCCCAAGGATAGTATAAATCAACTCATATTTCTCAAAATCTAGAATTATCAAATAATTCTTCTCTTTTTTCCATATAATCAAGAGCAACTCTATCAATATTGTATTTACTTAAAAAATTTCTATAAACATCTAAACTAACTTCACTACTATTATAAAACTTCATTTGCCATTTTACAATCTCAGCTCTTTGAGCTAATTTTTCTTGTTCTGATTTATTTTTTATAAGTTCTCAAGCAGGATGAGCTTCATATCAAAAAGTATCAATTAATGGAGTTTTTAGAATCTTGTGAATTATTCTACCAAAAATAGGTTTTAAGTTTGTATATTTTTTATTTAATAATCTTAAAACTCAAAAATCATTTACAACAACTTCAATAGGATTTTTTATCTTTAATTCGTTTAAATATGCAAGTCCTTCTTCAAGTCTTTCAAGCATCAGGTCTCAAACATAAGGAGTTACAAGTGTAAAACTTCTTACTTTATGCGGAGGAAAATTTTTGTTAAAAATTTGAAATTTTTCAATTGCATCAGTGATTTCTTTTTTTGTTGGAACAAGAAATTCACAATTATCACTTCCATAATAAATACCTCATATTTTATTGAAAGCATCTACTCAAAATCTCTTTTTTATTTCTCTAATTCACATAAAATTTACTTCGTATTGTGGAGAAATTGTCTCAGCTAATTCTCACGGAAAATTACTCATAAAAAATGATGCAAGTTCTCTATCAGCCTTACCTTGTGATAATAATTTATCATTATTTAATAAATCAAAATACTCTAAATTAGTTCAAATATGTATAAAAATTTCCATTATTTTTTATTAATAAACAAAATCTACTCTTATTTTTTTATTTCAAAATCTTTCTGAAAGTTCAGCTTCTCTTATAGAAACAACTTCTTCAAAATCCTTAAATCTATCCATTATTTCATCAAAATCAATTTCTTCTCATTCAAAAGTTGCAAGTTCATAAATACCTTCTTCATAAGCCAAATTTATAATTTCTACCTTATCTTCACTAGATATAGAAATATCAAAGTTTTTCAATTCTCCCAATTTTTCTTTAAGCATATCTACAATTTCAGAACTAGTTTTTAATTCTGTTTCTCAATATACAAAAACTATTTTATCACCATTTTTAGATAAACTTTCTACAAAATCAAAATCTAAGTTTATTTTTTTATTACCAGTCATAGTAAAATTTCATGAAAATATGTTCATATAGTTGTTTTAAAATTTAATGATTTTATTATAATAATAATAAAATAAATATCAAAAAATACTGATTAAAATCAGTATTTTTTGATATTTACAAAATAATTTTTTTCAATGCATCAACCAATTTCTTTTGAGAATGTTTATAAAAACTTTCACTCGATAATAAATTACTTTCTATAATTTCTATTTTTCTTCTAATTAATTCATCTTTTTCTCATCTTGAAAGAAATAAATAATCTCATCATTTAACTGATATATCATTTTTAAATTCTTTCAAATCTGAATCAGATAATTCAAGTTTTTTATTATTTATAACAAAATAATTTATTCTTTTTCACAAAAATCTTTCTATCTTATTTACAAAATCAAGTTGAGTCAATCCAGTTGTTTCTCATCACTTATTAGTTGAATTTCATATATAAATAATTTTTGCATTAGACTCTTTTATTGATTCTTTTACTCAACCTATAATAAAGTTTGAAATAATTGATGTAAATAAATCACCTGGTCAAATAACTATAAAATCAGCATTAATAATAGCATTATGAACATCGCTATTATGAGTTGCTCAAAGCGAACAATCCATAAGTTCTAAATCTGCAATTCCTGAATTATAATTCGCTACATTTGAAATCCTATCTTGACTTTCAATTACTTCTCAATTTCATAAAATAGCTCTAATATAAGCTTTTTTTGTAGTAACTGGAATAACTTTTCAACTTACTTCCAAAAGCTTGTGCATAAAATCAATCATCTTATCATAATCTCAAAAATTATAATACAGATTTGCCATCAAAATATTTCATAATTTATGTCATTTTATACTATTTTTCAAAGATAATTTAAATTTAAAATAAGTATCAAATTTTGATTTTAAAAAACTATATAGATTTCATCTATCAAAAACAAATTCTTCTAAATCAGATTTGAAAACTCCAGCTCTTCAAAAAAACAATAATTCTTTATTTGCTTGTTTAAATAATTCTAAAATATTAAAATGTGCGATTTTTTCCTCATTTAAAAAAACATATTCAAAAATAAGTTTAAAATAATCTCTATATTGAGAATTAGACAAAGAAAAAAGACATCTTCTTAAGTCTCATGGTGGAGGAAGATGAAATCATAATTCATCATTAAATGACTTCATAAGTTCTCAAGTTGTTCTTCAATCATCACTCATAGAAACAACAGAAGATATATTTATCTCATCTTTAAAATTCAAAAATAATCAATCAAGTAAGTTTGATTGTCAATTTCATCCTCAAATTGTAGTTATATTTTTCATACTTTAATATTAATTAATTTTTCCATTTAGAAGATCTATTTTTCAAAATTGTTCTTCTAGTCTTTGTTTTGTTATATTTTTTCAAATTTCAACTCCTGGCTGATTAAATGCATTGATTTTATAAAATTCTCATAAAATAGCAGTTTGAAATTCATATAAGAAAAACAATTCTCCTATAACTTCTTCACATAATCTATCTAATGTAATTGTATAATTTAACTTATCATAATTTGTAATTGAAGTTTGAGTTCAAAACATTTCTGTATGCATTAAATCTTCAAATTTTAAGTTATATAAATTTGAAATTTTTAAATCATTTTCAAATTTTTCAAGCTCTATAAAAACTAAAAGTTTATCATTTGGTCATTCATAATAAAGTTGTAATTGTGAATGTTGATCAGTTACTCAAATAGCATCTACAACAGTAACTCACATATCTTTTTTTCACAAACTTTCTCAAATTAATTGCTTACACCATTGTCAAAAATATGAAAAATTAGAAATATATGGAAATATAACATTTATATTTTTTCATAATTCTGAATATGTATGATATTGAATTATTGCTGTTAATAATGCAGGATTTTTTTTAAAATCTGTTTCAAAAAAACTTGTTTTAAGATTAGTAATTCATTTTAAAAGTTTTTCTATATCTATTCAAATAAAAGCAAGTGGTAAAAGTCATACATTTGTAAAAACTGAAAATCTACCTCACACATTTTCAGGAATATCAAAAACTTCAAGTCATTTTTTTAAACAATCATTTTTAAAACTAGAATTTTCTCAAGCAATTACAACAAAATGTTTTTTATAATCAAGATTTTTTTCTTCTACTTTTTCTTTAAAAAATTGAAATTGAGAAATTGTTTCAAGAGTTCAACCTGATTTTGAAATAATTATAAAAAGTGTTCTTGAATAATCAATTACTTCTATTAATTGAGATATTTCAATTGGATCAACATTATCAAGTATATATAGTTTAGGAAAATTATTTCTTTTTTCTTTTGATAATTCGTTATAAAATTTTCATTTTAAAGCTGTCATAATAGCTCTAGTTCAAAGTGCACTTCATCAAATTCATAAAACAACAATACTATCAAAATTATCTTTATTTTTTGCTACAAAAGTGTTTATTTTTTCTATATCATGGTTTATATCTAAATCTATAAATCATAACTCGTTATTATCATATTTTTTAATTAGTCATTTTATGGCTTCATTTGAAATATCTTTATATTTTGATTCTAATAATTCAGCTGAAAAAGACAGATTATTTGTATTTATTTTTATCATAATATTATTTTAAATCTAAACTTTTTAAAAATTCTTTTAAATCATCTTTTACTTCATCATTTTTAAGTCAATAAGAAATAGTTGCCTTTAAAAATCAAATCTTACTTCAAGTATCATGCCGAGTTCATTTTACTCTAACTCAATATACATCTTTTTCCTTTCTCATAGCTTCAAATGCATCTATAAGTCTAATTTCTCAATCACTATGAAGTGACTCTGATTTTTCTAAATAATCAAAAATATCTGGAGTTAAAACATATTTTCAAATGTTACCATTTCTAGATTTTGTAAGTTCTGCTTTTGGTTTTTCTAAAAATCTATCTACCTTAAAAATTTCATCATTTGAAGATGATTCAAGGATTCAATAATTTCACATTCTTTCTTCTGGAACACTAAAAGAACATATAACTGAAGAGTTTGTTTTTTCATAAGCATCTACCAATTGTTTAGCTGCTGAAACTTCATTATCTATAAGGTCATCTCAAAATAAAACTAAGAAAGGTTCATCTCAAATAAGATTTTTAGTTCTAAGTATAGCATCTCAATCTCATCTTGGATATGGTTGTCTTACATAAACAATATTTGCCATAGTATTTAATCACTTAACAGTTTTTAAATAATCAAATTTTCATGATCTATCTAGTCTTTCTTCAAGTTCAAAATTTGAATCAAAATGGTCTTCAATTGCTCTCTTACTTCTTCAAGTAACAATTATGATATCTGTACAACCAGCAGAAATTGCTTCTTCTACTAGCATTTGCATAACTGGTTTATCTATAATTGGAAACATCTCTTTTGGTAGCGCTTTTGTTGCTGGTAAAAATCTTGTTCACATTCAAGCCGCTGGGATAACACATTTTTTTACTTTTTGCATAAATTATTTTATTATAAAGTTTAAAATATTGTTTTCAAAACTACATCTATATCTTTGTTTTTTATTCATCAAATACAAGTCATAACTTCATCGTCTCAAAGTGGGAAACCAGGTTCTCATCTAAAACTTTTTTCTACATTTTCACTTCCAGATTCTATATTACACATACAAGCTCAACAAATACCAGTATGACAAGCATAAGTTATATCAATTCATTCATCTTGTAATTGTTTAAGAAGTGTTTTATTTACATCAGATTCTATAGTTTTAATTATTTCTCAAGCACTATTTTTAATGGTAATCATATTATTCTAATTCAAATTTTTCAAATAAAATAGGTGATTTTTCTTTTATATAAAAAGTTTCTTTTTTATTTCTAAGTTCGTTATATTTTCATAATTCTAACTCTTCTTTATATCATTTCAAATTTAAAGCTTCAAAAACTTCTGACATTTTTTCAGGAAAAAATGGATAAAGATTAAGTGAAACTTGTCTTATACTTTCACAAATTGTATACATAATAGTTTTTACTTCTTCTTGTTTTGCTTCGTCTTTCATCAAAGTCCAAGGCTCTTTTGTAGTTACATAATTATTTACACTATCAAGAAATCTAAAAGTTGAATCAAGAGTTTTCTTTAAATCATATCTAGCAAAAGCTTCATCATAATCTTTAAAATATTTTTTTGTATTATCTCAAATATATTTATCAACTTTAGAAGATAATCATGATTCTAAATCCATTTTTAAAGTTAAAACAACAGCTCTATTAAGCAAATTTCAAAAATTATTTGCAAGTTTTGCATTGTATGTAAGAATTGCTTGTTTTTGATCAAAATCTCAATCTTGACCTATATTAAAACTTGATAATATATAGAGAGTTAATAAATCTTTACTATATTTTGCACTAAATTCAACTGGATCAATTGCGTTTCAAAGTGATTTAGAAATTTTTTGTCAATCAACTGTGAAATAACCAGTTGTTAAAATATTTTTAGGCAATTCATAACCTGCACTAAGTAGCATTGCTGGCCAATAAATAGCATGAAATCTAATAATATCTTTTCAAACTACATGTAAATCTGCAGGCCAAAAATTACTATCATTTTTTCAAAAATCATTTGTATCACAAACTGTAACATAATTAAACAAAGCATCATACCAAACATATGTAACTTGAGTCTCATCAAAAGGTAGTTTTATACCAAATTTATTTGTTTCTCTACTTATAGAAAAATCTTCAAGTCATCTATCTGTAAATGCTATAACTTCGTTAAATCTATCTTGAGGCATAACAAAACTTGGATTTTTTTTATAAAAATCCTTAAGTTTTTGTTCGTATTTTGAAAGTCTAAAAAAGTAATTTTTTTCTTTTAAAGTTTGAGGTACTTTTAGATGATCAGGACAAATTTTTTCTATATTTTCACTTATTTTTACGCTAGAGCTTATAGGAAAAGTTTCTCCTGTCGTTTTATTTCTAAAAACTAAATCTTCATCTTTTTTGAAACTTTCACAACCAACACAATACATTCATTCATATTCACCTTCATAAATATCACCATTATCAAATGATTTTTGCAATACTTCTCTTACAAGTTTATGATGTCTTGCTTCAGTTGTTCTTATGAAATCAGTGTATTTTATATTTAAACCATCCCATACTTGTTTATGTTCTTTTGCCATCATATCAAGATAAGGCATTATTTCCATACCTAATTCTTCTGCTTTATCAAGAGCTTTTTGACTATTTTCATCAACTCATGTACTAAATTTTACTTGTTTTCAGTTTATTTTTTGGTATCTAGCAATACTGTCTGCAATCAAAGAACTATATGCGTGACCAATATGAGGAATACCATTTGTATAATAAATCGGAGTCGTTACAAAAAAAGTGTTTTTCATTTTTATTTCTATTTAAATATCTAAGTAAATCTTGTTTTGATTTTACATAAAAATATTTTTTAGTAAAGAAAAAAGATTAAGCTTAGTTAATCTTTTTTTATTCTATATGATTTGGATGATTATTATGAAATTCTTTTCAACACTTCATACAATAATTTGCCTCTTTTGGACTCTTAGTTCTACATCTATTACAAGATAAAATTCTACGGTTATTTTTTAAATTTAATTGATTATTATATGTTTCCATAAAAACCATAATTGTAACAGCTGAAATAAGTCATCAAAGCAATGGTCATAAAAAAACTAATATACTTCAAAACAATTTTCATAGAGTTGTAATAGGATAAATATCTCAATATCAAACTGTTGCAGTAGTTACAATTCCCCACCGAAGAGATTCAGGTATAGAAGTAAAATCAGTTCACAAAACTCTACTTTCAGCAAAATAAACAAAAAATGAGCCTAAGAATAATATGATAAAATAAAGAGTAAAAACAGCTATATATTCATCTTTATAATCATTTAATGATTTTATAAAACTAGAAGTTAATGGTATTCTTTTCATCAATCTTAATATTCTCAGAACTCTAAGTATTCTTAAAACTTTTAAATAATTTCATGTAATTACAAATCATATAAAAAATGGTATAAATGATAATAAGTCTATTATTCTCATTGGATTTACTAAAAAATTTGTTTTATTTCTTGCTCTTCTAAAGCGATAAAAATATTCAATTGCAAAAATTGAAGAAATAATCGCATCAAATATAAAAAAATATTTAAAATAAGTAACTGAATTATCTCATATACTTTCCAACATCAATATAAATGGAAATATGATTACAATGGCTAAAATAAAATTATCTAAAAAAACACCTACCTTAGATTTAGGATCATCCAATATATTTTCGTATTTTTTAGAATCATAGTTTAAAGAAGCAAAATATTTTTTAAACATATTTTTTAGTAATTTTTTATTATTTATTAAGTAATATTATATCAAATATAGCTGAAATAAGCAAATAAAAAAGAAGTTTACTTCTTTTTTATTTTATCAAGTGCTTTAAGTCTTTTTAAAACTGTAGGATGACTATAGTTAAAAAATTCATAAGCAGGATGTGGTCTCAAATTTGATAAATTATTTATTGATAATTTAATTAAAGCTGATTTTAATTTATTTGCTTTATAGTGTTTTCAGGCAAAATTATCAGCTTCATATTCATTTTTTCTAGAAAGTATATTTCAAAGTAATCAAAAAATAATTGAAATAGGAGTAAAAAGAATACCAAATGCAAGTAATCACAATGCAAAAGAGGATTGATTAGCTCACAAAGCAAATGAAACCTCTGGATAAGCAAGTGTTAAACCAAGAACATAAAACATAATTCAAGTTTGAAATACTGAAAATGCAAGCATTTGAAAAGTATGTTTTTTCTTATAATGTCATATTTCATGAGCTAAAACTGCAACAAGTTCATTTTTTGTTAAATCGTTTATAAGTGTATCATATAAAACTATTCTTTTTTTAGGACCAAATCCTGAAAAATATGCGTTTGCTTTACTTGATCTTTTACTTCAATCAATTACAAAGATATTATCTAATTTAAATCATACACTACTTGCAAATGCCTCAATTTCATCTCTTAATTTTCATTTTTCAAGTGGAGTTTGTTTATTGAAAATTGGTACAATTAAACTACTATAAAACATCATCATAAATACTGAAACTACTGTTATAAGTAACCAAGCATAGATCCAGAAATAATTTCAAGTTATAGTATACAACCAAGTAACTAAAGCCATTAATGCTCATCAAATTATAAATGAAAGTAAAAGTCATTTTATAAAATCAATAAAAAACAATTTTTTACTCATCTTATTAAAACCAAATTTTTCTTCTATTACAAACGTAGAATAATATGAAAGTGGTAATCAAAATATAGTTTGAAATATAGATATAATTCAGAAAAAATAAAGAGTTAACAATATGATATTGTCAGTAAATCAAGTTAGATAATTATATAAATCTCAAAAAACTCAAAATATAAGTAAAAAAATCATTACATTAAAACTAAATATACTAGAAATATTTCATAATTTATGCTTTGCTTTTTCATATCTCATAGATTTAGAATATTTTTCTTGATCGTAAATTTCTTCTAATTCTTTTGGTAATTTATCTGACCAATTTTTAGTATTTAGAAATCAAAGTGTTTTAGTTAATAAAAATTCAAATATCACTAAAGCAATAATTGTATAAAAGAAATTTTCTACTGTTAACAATGAATTTAACATATTTTTTAAATATAAAAAGAGTAAAATACTTAAGTATTTTACTCTTATAAATGTTAAGTCAAAAGTTTTTTAAACAAGTTCTAAATAACTTCAATCTCTACTATCAACAATCTTGTATCAAAGGTTTAATAATTCATCTCTAATACTATCTGCTAGTTCAAAATCTTTGTTTTTCTTTGCAGTATTTCTTGAATCAAGCTTTGCTAATATTTCACTTGATATTTCAGTTTCTTCTATTTTATCAAAATCAATAATTGCTAAAACTTGATTAAAAGTTCTAAACATATCAAGTGCACTTTCAAGTTCTAACTTAGAAAGTAATTTTTCTCTTAGAGCTGTATTTATAAACTTGATAAAATTATGCATTACTGCAAGAGTTTCAGGTATATTGAAATCATCTTCTAAATGATGCATATATTCAAAAATATAATCTTGCATAGTTTCTCTAAAATCTCTAGAAACCATAGCGTTGTTGTCAGTATTTTTTATTTCTCTACCTATATTTTTGATAAGTTCATCAACAGAATTAATTACACTTATATTTGATTCTATCTTATCAAAAGTAAAATTTACTTCACTATTGTATTTAGCATTTATAAGCGATAATCTTATAGCCCTATATAAAACATTTGGTTTTATATTGCTATATTTTTCTTCTAAATCTTTTAGTCTATAAAAATTGTTTGCACTTTTTGCCATCTTCTTACCATCAACCATAAGATGACCTGAATGAATCCAATATTTACTAAATTCTTTTCTAGTACAACTTTCAGTTTGTGCAATTTCATTTTGATGATGAGGAAATATCAAATCAACTCCTCACATATGAATATCAATTTGTGCTCAAAAATACTTCATATTACAAGCACTACATTCTATATGCCAACCTGGTCTTCATTTTAAAACCTTTTTTTCTCAATTTATATCAAATTCTTGTTCCCAAAAATTTGCTCAATCGCTTTCTTTCCAAGCTTTCCAAAGTACAAAATCAGAAACACTTTCTTTATCATATTCATCACTATCAACTCTAGCTCAAGCTTTTAATCATGATAGATCTAGATTTGCAAGTTTTCAATATTTACTATAACTTTTTACATTAAAATAAATACTTCAATCTTCTCACAAATAAGCGTTTTTCCTATTTATCATAGTTTGAATCATCCTTGCCATTTCTGGTATAAGAGTTGAAATAGGAACTATATTATCAGCTGGAATTATATTTAGTTTTTTTATATCATTAAGAAAAATATCAGTGTATTTTTTTGTAAATGTCAGCAAATCTTCTCCTGCTTCTTGAGAATCTCTTATTGTTTTATCATCTACATCAGTAAGATTCATAGTTGTTGAAACATTGTATCACAAAAATCTAAGTGTTCTTACAACTATATCTTCAAATACATAAGTTCTCAAATTTCAAATATGAGCATAATTATAAACTGTAGGACCACAAAAATATACTTTTACTTCTCTACTTGATAATGGTTTAAATTCTTCTAAACTTCTAGTTTTTGTATTATTTATTAACATAATTTATTTCTTTATTTTTTTAAATACTAATTCGCTAACTTTTAATGGATTACATCTATTATGAAATTCATTATCTATAAAAACATTTGGTCACTCAGTGCATTTTCACATGCAAAGTGTTTCTTCTATTTCTATATCTTTTAAATTAAATCTTTTTACATCATTTTGCAATCTAGTAATGATATAATTGCTAAATTTTTCACTACAAGATTTTCATTTACATACTCTTATTTTCATTATTTTTTATTAAATTTATAATGTACTTTTGTATTATATTAACTTGCATAAATAAAACAAAAGAAAAAAGTTTAAAAAAAATTTGCTTATAAAAAAAATTTCATATAATAAACAAGCACAAAGCAAGCCGGGGTAGCTCAGTGGTAGAGCAGGGGCCTGAAAAGCCCTGTGTCGGTAGTTCAATTCTACTCTTCGGCACCATTATACAAAAGAAAAACATATTGATTAATCAATATGTTTTATTTTTTTATTTAAATAAATTTTCAAATTTATTTCTTAAATATTTTTTATCAAAATTTCTCACATGTATTATTTCATAAATAAGCTCTATTATCCTAAAATCAAGACCACTTGATTTTGTTTTTTTGTATAAGATATTTAAATTATTAAGTCATTCTACCGTGTCATCAAAACTTTTATAATCAGTTAAATTTTCTTTTATGATAGTATAACCAAACTTAAAATTTCTAGATTTTTTTGAATTAGCAGATAAGAATAAATCTCATATCTTTGTTCAAAAATCACAATTAGAACCAAGATTGAAAAATAATAATAAATTTTCAAATTCTTCTAAAGATCTACTTATAAAATAATTTCTAAAATTTTCTCACATAGAAAGTGAATAAATTATTCAACTTCAAATAGAAACTATATTTTTATAAATTCAAGCAAGTTGATTTTGATACAAATTTGTTGAAGTATTAATTATATATTTGTCTAAAAAAAGTTTTTTAAACTCATTTGATAACTCTATATCTTTTGATGATAGGTCATAAGAACAAACTTTTCAAGCGATAATTTCACTAGAAATATTTGCTCAAGACAAAAAACATATGTTTTTTGTTTGTAATTTTTCTTCTATCAAATTTGAAACAAAATCCTCTGTTTCTAAATCAAAACATTTTTCAGTAATTAAGATTTTTTTATCTTTTAAATCTTTTAATTCAGAAATTCTATCATCAAGATAATTTGATGGAATACAAAAAAAGATATAATCAAAATTTGAAATTTCATCATAATTCACATAATTAAGATTATGTTTTTTTGTTCTAGAAATAAATGATATTTCATTTTTTTTATCAAGTGATTTATAGAGTGCTAATCAAAATTTTCATGCTCAAATAATACAAATTCTTTTCATTTTCTAAACTAAATTTTAAATTGAAACAAATTATATATTTTTTTTATAAATCGTAAAATATAAATAAAAAAATAAAAATCCCGTAGGGATTTTTATTTTTTTGCTTCATCTTTAACTTCTTTTTTAGGAATCTTGTAATAATCAAGAAGATATTTTGCAACATCAGCAAATATATGACCTGAAGTTTCTCACCCATAAGCACTTGTTCTAATTCTTTCTAATTTTACAATTATAGTAAATTTAGGATCTTCAATTGGACCAAATCATGCAAATGTTCAAACAGTAGATCAATTTCAAGTTTCATATCATCATTTATATGAGATTTGTGCAGTTCATGATTTACAAGCCATATTATATCATTTTACAAATCAATTTTTAGCAACTCAATTTGTACATCAATCATAAAGCATATTTGTAACTATTTTTGCAGTTGATTCTTTTACAACTCTTCTTTGTTCTTCTGTTTTATAAACAACTTCCCTACCATCTGGATAAATAATTTTATCAATGATTTTTGGTTTTAAATATGTCCCCCCATTTGCAATTACATTGTATGCTGCTGCAACTTGTAATTGAGTAAGAGATATTCAAAGTCAATAACTACGAGTAAATAATCATGCTTGTGACCGCCTTTCCCAAGGTTCAAGTTTAGAACTAACTTCTCATTGTAAATCAACTCATGTTATTTTTCAAAAACCAAATTCATCATAATATTGATACATAAGTGTTTTTCATACTTTTTGTGCAATTCTAATCATTCATACATTACAAGAATAATTAAGTGCATTTCAAAATGTATGGTATCATTTACATTGTTCAGCAATGTTTGAAATCTTAAAATTATCAATTTCTACAAATCAATTATCTTGATACATAGAATTTTTATTTATTTCTCAAGTATCAATTCAAGCAGCAACAGTAACAGTTTTCATAACAGAACCTGGTTCATAAAGTGCTGATATTATATCATTACTATAAACTCAAGCTCAATATCAATTTTTATATTTATATTTTACAAGTGCCATATTTCATAATTCATCTCTACTTGCTTCTCTTAAAAATATTTCTTTATTATCATATATAAATTTTGTTCAAATTTCATTATCTTCAACAAATATAGGATATCACAATAAATCCGTAGATGGATTTTGAAATTCACTATATTTAACTTTTTCTAATTCATATACATCTCAAAAATTATTTAAATCATAAGTAGGATAATTTGCCATAGCAACTATATTTCAAGTTTTTGGATCCATTACTATTATACTACCTTTATTTGCTCTATATTTTTTAACTCAATCTTCAAGTAATTGTTCAACTTTTCTTTGAACATTTCTATCAATAGTAGAAACAATTTCAACTCATTCTCAAATTAAATCTTCTTGATTAAGTGATATTGTATCAATTATCCTACCATTTATATCTTTTCTACTAATAATTTCTCAATTATTTCATTTTAAAATATCATTAAAATATCACTCTAAACCATAGTTTCAAACTCATGCATTATCAACAAAACCAATAACTTGAGAAGCTAGATTTCATTCTGGATAATATCTATTTGGTAAAGGTGTAAGTATAAAAAATCAACTTATAGATTTTTCTTCTGATAATATTCATTTATAAATAGCTTCTTTTTCATCTTTTATGTAGCTAGTTATATAATCAGATGAATCAATTGATATCTTATTTAAAATTGGCACATATCTAAGCTCTCTTTTTCTAGTAAGACTTGTTAATCTTTCTTCATTTGTTCACATTATTTTTGATAAATCTTTTATATTTTCATCATTATTATCAAATTCTTCTGGATTTACATACAAATAATTATCAGTTGGGTATAATCAAGAAATTTTTAGATTTTTAATTTGAAGTATATCGCTAGGACTCAATTCTTTATCAATCAAAACACTAGTAACCTTTGTTTGAAGCAATTTTGATACAATTTTTTCTTTCAATAAATTTTTAATATATTTTTCATCATTGACAAAATTTTCTATTTCAAGAACTTTTAAATATTTTAAAATATTGTTTTTACATATAGTTATTGATTTATTTTTACAAGACTCATCATAAACTATATCTACTAAAAAATTTGAAAGTTTATCTTTATCTCAAACAATTTGTGGATCAACAGCTAAATCATATAAATGAAGTGAAGTTCATAAAACTGTTTGATTTTCTCAACCTGAAAGGATAGTTCATCTATTAACAGGAACTGAAACCTTTCATATTTGTTGAGCATCAGCAAGTCAATTATAATATTCATAATTCGATACAGTATATGAAAAAAGAGTTTTAATAATAAAAAGAAAAAATACAACAAAAAAAGCAACAATAGTATGAATTGAACTCCATCTATTGATTATTTTATGCATAAAATAATTTATTTTTACATTTCTAAAATTTATTTTTTTTAAATTTATATTTTTAAAAAAATCTTTATTTATCATTATATATTTTTAAATATTATATCTTTTAGGTTTTTTGGTATTATATCCTCATCGTAAATAGTCGCAAATTTTTCTTCTAATTGTTTAAAATAATTTTCATCATACTTTCATGAAATATTTTTTTTAAATTCTAATAATATATCACTTTTTGTATCATAAAGTTTTAGTGATTTATAAAAAGCTAAAACTACTTCTTCAGTTTCTCAAACACATTCAAATGGCTTAAAAGCTGAAATTCATAAGAGCTCTAAAAAAGTTTGTTTTAGTGAGTTTTTAAAAAACAAATCTTCTCAAAAAATAGCTAAGATTTCTTCACTAGATAAATATGGTCTTAAAATACAAAAAACAAAAGCACATTTTGGACATGAATTGCACCAAATAGTTTGTTTTAATCTCTTAGCCTCATCTATCTTAAAATTATTATTACAACTCGAAAAAACTCAGAAAAATCTTTTACAATTTTTTGAAAAATATTCTCAAATCTTGATTTCATACCATCATCTTAAAAGTGAAAAATACTCTATATCATCAGACAAATAAGTATTTAAATAATTTTTAAAATCAGTTTCAAATTCTAAACTTTTAGAATATTGATGATTTATTTCAAAACCATTCCAAAAAGTATTTCAAACACTTGCTGATTTTTCATTTGATAAAACCAAGTATTTATAATCATATAAATACGAAATAAATGCTAATACAAAAGCAATAATTCAAGTTATAGGAACATGTCAGTTATAATTTCAATTTGCGTTTAATTCAAGTAAACTTGGACTAATTTTTCTCTTTGTAAGAAGGATTTTTTTATCAATTACATCTGCACAATTTTGTTTTATATTGTCTATTTTTCAAAAAACAACTAAATCATAATCCAATTTATTTTTTTCAAATAAATCAATACTTACCAAAGAATCTTTTCATCATCAAAGTGGAATAAGTGATCTTTCACTAAGTGAAAAATTTATTTTTTTGTATTTAACACTAGATAAATTTTCAAAATTAAATAAGTTTTCAGGATTTATTTGATTCTTGTATAAAAATTCTCACAATCAATTCTTATAAAATTTTTGCCAAAATTTTATTTGATTATCATCTAAAAATCATGACTTTACATATAGTTTTTCAGTAGGAAATGCTTTATAATAACTTATTCAAAGAGCTATATGAAGAGAAAATAGAAAATTATTAATTATAACATCATCTAATTTATTTATTTGAGAAAAATTTTCACAAGAAAAATCTATTTCCTCAAAGAAGAAATAGTTTTCATCAAAACTATATTCAAAACTTGCTTTTAAAGTTTCCTTATCAAAGCTAAATTTTTCAAAATAAAAAGACTTAAATTCTCTCATAAATATAAATGCAAAATTATATAAGCTATATTATTTTTTTAAGAGAAAATATCAAATTTAAGTTTAAGTAAAAAAAACAACAAAACTATTGTTTTTGTTGTTTAATTTTTTGCATATATTTTTGTGCTTGAGTATTAAAATTTGTTTGTATAGTTTTAAAATCATCAACTGATAACATTCAAACAATATCTTTTATATATTGATTAAAGTTATTTTCAAATTTAATCGCTCAATTTGCATTCCATTGTTCTAAAAGTTGTTCTGATTCTTCTTGTTTACCTTCAGATAATAACTGGTCATTTCTGCTTATTGTTTGTCTTCTTTCACTATATATACTTTCCAATTTTTTTAAACTTAACTCATCAAAATTAGTTATTCATTTAGATTTAAATATATCTTTTAATTGCGATAATATAAAAGATCTAACTAATGCATAATCGGAACCTTCTCAACTTTTATTTGTAATTGAAAAATTATCAAAATTTCATTCTCACATATCTTGTAAAGCAGACATTATGTTTGTTCTTATTTCATAATTATCTGTTGATTGCCCTACACTATGAGCAATAAATTCTTCAACTTGTATAGAATTGTTTGGTTTAAAATCAAGTCCATCAATTGCCCATTCAGTTGATTGTTGTTCATTATAATCCATTCTTTTTGGAAAATTATATTTTTCATCTAAAACTGAATGAACTGTTTCATGATTTATTGTAGCTAAAGCTATATTATCTAATCTTTCTGGTTTTAGTAATTTTGCTCTATCTTCAGGAGAAAATTGTCATCATTTTTCAATAAAATCTCTAATATAACCTTTATTAACTATACTGTTTTCTCATAAATTATATCAAAATTTTTCAAAACTTGCATCATCTAAAACTATATTTTGTTTCAATTCTCATAAATCCTCTCATAAAACATTAGATACAACATCACTTGGTTCTCTTTTTCAATCGATTTTCATAATCAAATTATTTCATGTAGAAATAACATCAGTATTTATAAAAAATCATTTTTCATTAAAATATGCCTGCATTTCATTTATTTTAGTCATAATTTTAGAACTATCACTAGAATCTGGAGTTCAATTAAGTGAACCTAAAATTTTCAATCATTTAGCTATTTCAGGAAATTGATTTTGAAGAGTATTTCAAACAGCATTAAATAAAAAAACTTGATGTCATGGTGTAAATTTACCATTTATAGTAGTAGATTTTGTAAAATTATTTATTGCATCTATATTTTCAGGTTTTAATTCTTGTGATAATAAATCTATTGATTCATTACTTTCATTAGTAGTATTAATAACATTTTCTTGTCAAAATAAACTGTCAGAAACTTCTTGTAAAAGAGCTTTATCTTCAGCACTTATTTCACTTGATTTTAAAAGTTCTTCAAATGTTGGTTTTAAAGTTTGAAGTAATTCAGTATCATTTTTTAAAGAATTTACTAATTCATTTTTTTGTTCAGGAGAGATTTTTGATAAATCTTTAAGTTGATTTTTTATATCTAATCAAGAATCTACTTTTTCATAATTATTATTTGTTTCCATAGTTTTTATAAATTTTTTAAAATATCCTCTATTAAATCATTGTCTTCTTCACTTTTTTCTAACTCTTTTATTTTATCTATTTTATCTTTTATTTTATTAAGTTTTGATAAAGACTCTTTATCTTTTATTTTTGATACATATTTATCAATAAAAATTGATATTTGCTCAATTATAAAGCTATTATTTTTTGTTTTATCAATTATTAAAATCAACGAATCAATAAATTTTTCATCATATGGTCTTAATTCAAATAAAACATTTTTAATTGTATATATTTCTTGATTAATCATTTTATTATTATAAATAATACTTAATAAAGTTTACCATATTTAGTATTAGATAGCAAAAAAAATCATTTGACTTGCAAATAAAAAATTATTTTATATAATCCATTCATCAAATTACTGGTGTATTTTCCGGTTTTGATAAATATTTTATATTCGTAAAAAATACTTTTATGACAGTTACTAAAGAAATAAAAAGCAAAATCATTTCTGATTTTGCAAGCAAAAAAGGTGATACAGGATCTAGCGAAGTACAAGTAGCTATTTTAACTGCACAAATTGAAAACCTTAAAGAACATTTATTAGAACACAAAAATGATAATCATTCTAGAAGAGGTATATTAATGATGGTTGCTAAAAGAAGAAAACTTCTTGCATACTTAAAGAAAAAAGATGCAACTAAATATAGCGAAGTTATAGAAAAATTAAACTTAAGAAAATAATAAAAAAAGAAACTCTAACGAGTTTCTTTTTTTATTATTTTCAAATTTTTCACATTTCAGAAGATAAAAGTGTTTCTTTAAGATGAGCTTTTACTCTATCTACAAATCTATCAATTATTAAATAGTCATAATCTATAACACTAAGTCATAATGAAATCTCAGTTTGAAGGTTTCATATTTTCTTTGTATTAATAGAATCAATATTTATTCACATATTATAAATAATGTCACTAATTTCCTTTAAAACTCAGATTTGATTTTTAACAATTAAAATTATATTAATTATTATTGATTCAGGTTTTTCTCAATCAATATAAGCAGGAAGTAATCTATCTTTATTAACATCATCTAACACCTTACAATTTCTTCTATGAATAGTAAATTGTCATTTATTATTTATATGAGCAACTATATCATTTGTTATCTTTCTTCTTGAACAATAACACAGTTTATAATCAAGTCATGATTCTCATCATATAATTAAATTTGTTTTGATATTTTTTACCTCTTGATTTTCAATTAAATCAGATTTACCTTCATTTTTATTTGAATCTACCAAATTATTATCTATTGCATATTTTTCTCTTACACTTAATACTGAAGATTTTACAATTTTTTTAATAAGTGAAGCAGGTGGCATTGAAAAATCTCAAATTTGTTCTAAAAGAAGTAACCTTTCTTCCATATTTAAATTTTTTCAATCTAGAGTTTTCAAAATAGTTAAATCCTTATCTATTTTTCAAAGTCATACTTTTTCTAAATATTTAGACATTATATCTTTTCATCTTTCTCTATGAAGCTCTTGATCTTCCTTTTTAAGAGTAGCTTTTATCCTATTTTTTGCCTTAATAGTTTTAACAAATGAAATCCGAAATGGATTAGGTCTTTTATTTTTATCAATAACTATTTCTACAACATCTCAATTATGAAGTTCTTTATCAAGTGGATAAACACTATCATTAACTTTTGCAATTGAAATATGATTTCATAATTCAGTATGAACTGCATATGCAAAGTCTATAGGAGTAGAACCTGATGGAAGATTAATATGATCTCATTTTGGAGTAAAAACATAAATTCTATCTTTAAAAAAATCAACTTTTAATGATCAAACGAAATCACTATCTTGAACATTATTTACCAATTCTTTAAGTTCTTTTACCCAATCAATATCAGTAGCAATACTACTTCATTTTTCTTTATATTCAAAATGTGCTGCAACTCATAAATCTGAGTATTCTCTCATTTTAAAAGTTTTTATTTGAATTTCTGTTGCTTGTCTTCTGTCTGCTTTAAAAAGTCACATTATGCTTGTATGTAAACTTCTATATCAATTTGGCTTAGGTAAAGCGATATAATCTTTAAATCTTTTTGGCAAAGGAGTCCAAGTATTGTGTATAATTCAAAGTACTCTATAACAATCAGATTCATTATCAACCATTATTCTGATACCAAATAAATCAAAAAGTTCATTTGCATTAGTAAGTCATTTTTTTAATAATTTTTTATGAATAGAATAAATTGATTTAACTCTATAATCGACTTCAAAATTTTGTAAACCATTTTCAGATAACAAAATAGTTATTTCTTCTTTTACATTTTTTACAAATGCTTTTCTTTGAGGTTCAAGTTCTTTTAATTCTCTTTTTAATTTTCTATATGAGTCAATATCAAGTATTTTAAAACATTCTTCATCCAATGAATTTTTCATATGATATAATCATAATCTATCAGCAATAGGTGAAAAAATATTTAATGTTTCAAGGGCAATTTTTTCTCTTTTTTCTTTTTTAGGATGATGTCTTAGAGTTCTCATATTATGAAGTCTATCAGACAACTTAACAAAGATAACTCTTAAATCTTCAGCCATTGCAACAACCATTTTTCTAAGACTTCAAACATCTCTATCTTCTCATTTATATCTAATTTTTGAAAGTTTAGCCAATCATTCACAAAGAAATGCAACTTCTACTCAAAATTCTTTTTTTATATCATCTGATGTTTTTAATGTATCTTCAATTACATCATGAAGTAAACATGCTTGTATAGTATATATATCTGGATTTAATTCTAAAAGTATTTCAGTTGCTTCAACAGGGTGAATTATATAAGGATCTCAAGATAATCTATTTTGCCCTTCATGAGCATCACGTGAATATAAATATGCTCTAAAAATTTCAGATTTTATATACTCAAAATTAAGGTTTCTCATATATAAAGAAACCTTTTTTACAATTCATTCAACTTTTTCATCAATCTTAGTATATTTATCCATATGCCATTTAAAAATACTATATATGTTAAGCATAATATCATATATAATAAATTTGTAAATATTTTATTATAATATTTACTTGTCATATTCTAAAAAAAAGATACTATTTAAAAGTATTTTATAAATAAAATTTAAATTTTATGAAAAAATCTATTAAAAAAGCATTTACACTAGTTGAATTACTTGTAGTTATTACTATTTTAGCAATCATATCTGTTGTTGCATACCAAAATTTTGGTTGAGCAGTAGATAAAGCTGTTTCTGGTAGAAAAATAAATGATGTTTCAACTATAGAAACTGCATTACAACAATTTAAAGTAGATAACAATTATTATCCACAAGTTGATACAATATCTCCAACAAATATGTGGTGATATAGTTCTTGAACGATAGCAACACAATCAAATACTCTAAAAGTAAATATGAATGGTGCAGAAATTACTTCTATTACATCAGCTAATTGATGATGAACAATAATGAATACTGAAGCTACTCCTAAACAAATTTGAGCTAAATGAACACTTTCTCAAACTACATTATGAAAAAAATACCTAAGTAAAGATTTATATGATCCTGAAGTAGGTGATTTAAAAGAAAGTTCTTGAAAAAAATTAATTGAATCTTGAATTGGTAGATATGTTTATGCAATATATAAAAAACCAACTTGAACAAGCTGGTGAGTAGATAATAAAGTTTGATCATATTATAATATAGCATATACAATTAAAAAAGATTGATCTGACACTTATTATACAAAAATAGTATGAGATTATGATAGTGGTTCATGCTTTGATAATTCAGCTACATGTCCTGCAACTCTAATTTGAAGTGGTTCTTGAGTTTTAGTTAATGAACAAGAACAATGAAAAGATTCATCTGGTGCTAGTTTAGCTAATTTCTGATCTAATTCATGAAATCAATGAGTTCCTTATTCAGCAAGTGATTTTGAATAATAAAAAAAATATGAGATTAATCTCATATTTTTTTTATTATACTTATAAAATTCTTATTAGTTTCAAAGCATCTATTTTCTATAACTTCAAATCAAGTTTTTTGAAATAAATAATTCAATTCTTTCAATGTAAAACAATGATAAAATCTAGGATATTCTCAAAAATAAATATTGTAATCTAAACTTCAAAACTCATTTTCAGTATTTAATATAACATCATTTTTATATTTTTCATTATTTAAAGATGAATTTAAATACCAATTTGTAAAAAAAATTTTTCAGTCAGATTTTAATAATGATTTAATTTTATTTAAAACTTCTATTCTTTCATCAATAGTTTGTAAATGATGAAAACTAGCAATCAAAAATATAAAATCATATTTTTGATTTTCAATTTTATCTAAATCTAACATATCTAAATTTAAAAATTCTTTATCTATATATGTTTTTTTTGCTTCATTTATCATTCAAAGTGACAAATCAACTCACGTATATTTTATATGATTTATATCAAATTTTTGAGAGAATTGTTCTAATAATCTACCACTTCAACATCAGATATCTAATATATTTTTATTATCAAAATCACTTAAATAAGAAGAAATAAAGTAATCTATTTCTTCCCATTTCATTTTTTTTCTACTATCAGAAAATCATTTCGCTATATTATCATAATTTACTTTTTTCATAATTTTTATTGACAAATCATTTAAAACGATTATTATATAATCCCTTTTTGAATTGATGTATTTTCAAGTACCTTGTAAATACAAAAGTTGCAGACTATCACAAGATGTAATATTAATTTAGTTTATTGTTTCTCTCACCGGTTAAGCAAGTCTAAATTTCAATTTCAAAGAGGACCAAATATCAAAGCCCTGCTACGCAGGGCTTTTCCTTTGCATAAAATTTCTACATTTTAGTTGGAACTTCTATTCACAATATTGAAAAAGAATCTTTAATTACAAAGGTAAATAAGCTTATTAATTTTAATCTAGCATATTTTTTTTCATCATCAGTTTCATTTAATATATGAACACTATTATAAAAACTATTAAAACTTTTTGTTAAATCATAAGCATATTTACAAAGGATATGTGGCATATTTTTTGAAGCTGTATTCTCTAAAACTTCTTTATAATTTGAAAGAGTTTTAATTAGATCAAATTCTTCAGCAAATTCAAAACCTGATTTAATTTCTTTTGAAAAATCAGTTTCATTACTGTTTTCCAAGATTCTAAATGCTCTTACATAAGCATATTGAATATATGGCCCACTATTCCCTTCAAAAGTCATAAATTCATCCCAATCAAAGATCACATCTGTTTCCCTATTTTTCTTCAAATAACCGTATTTTATAGCTCAAATTCAAATTATTTTACTCAAATATTTTAATTCTTCATCACTTAAATCATTTCTTTTTTCTAGTATAATATTCTTTGCTCTATTTTCAGCTTCATCTAATAAATCTGAAAGTTTGATTATGTTTCATTTTCTAGTTGAAAAAGCTCCCTCTTTTCATGAAATAAATCAATTATAAGCATGAAACAATTCTGTATCATTTAACCATCAAGCATTTTTAGCTATTTCAAAAGCTTGTTCAAAATGCAATTTTTGCCTTACATCTACAAAATAAACTATTTTTGCAGGATTCCAATTTGTAGTTCTATATTTTATAGAAGCTAGATCACTAGCAAGATAACCATGAGTTCAATTATTTTTTTGAAGTATACAACTAGGAAATTTATCATTTTCAAAAACAACTCAAACTGAATTATCTTCATTTTTTGTAGCAATTCATTTAGACAATAATTCAGAAACTATAGATTTCATATCAAATTCTAGATCTGGATTATTTTCTATTTTTGGTAATCATAATCATTCATAAAAACTTTCCCCTATATTGTAATCTGGTTTTACATTTAATCTAGCAAGAATCTTATTCATAGCATCAATAGAATAAGAAGTGAATTCTTTCCATAATTCAACTGATTCAGGATTTCATTCTGATAAAATTTTAAACTCATCTCTTGTTCTTTGTTCTAATAATTCATCATTTTCAATTTCAGCAGTAATTTTCACATACAATTCAAGTAAATAATCTACTGCATTTTCTTTTAATTTATTTTCATCTCACCAAAGTTTATAAGCAGTGATAAGTTTACCAAATATGATTCCCCAATCACCTATATGACTATCAGAAATTACATCATAACCCAATTTTTTATATGTATTTATCATTGCTTGTCATCCATTTGGAGTACACATATGACCTATATGAAGTGGTTTTCAAACATTTGCACCTATGTAATCAACAATTAATTTAGAACCATTTCAAAAATTAAAATAATTTTTATCATTTAAATAATTATTATAAATAATTTTAAAATTAGTTGTAAAAATATCATTGTTCAAAGATATATTTATAAAACCATTTTCTTCTGTTACACTTTTTATTAATTCTATATCTTGTAAATCTGATAATAATTCAACTGAAATAATAGCAGGAGATTTTTTTAATTCTCTTGATAAAATACCACAATTAAAAGCGAAATCTCACATTTCTTTTTTTGGTGGTATTGTTAATTTGATATCATCTAATACTATATTGTATTTTTCTTTTATTACTTTTAGTATTTCTTGTTTTAATATATTTTCCATAAATAAATCGTTTATTATAAAATTTAGCTTTATTATACAAAAAAAAAGTAAAAAATAAATTATTTTTTACTTTTTTAAAATTTAAGTTCTAAACGAAAAGAAAATTAAAAACTAGAAACATAAGTCAAGATATAACAGCAACAACTGGAACTGTAACTAACCATGCAGCAACAATTTTTGTTAACATCTTTCTTTCAACAAATTTTTCTTTTTTTCAATGTTCTCTTTTATGAAGATATTCTCTTAAAAATCAAACTCAAAATACTCAACCAATTGCTATATGTGTAGAACTTACTGGTAATCACATTTGACTTGCAAGTATAACAGTAAATGCAGCTGACAAAGCAATACAAAATGCTCTTATCTGATCAAGTTCAGTGATTTCTCAACCAACAGCTTTTATAATCTTTGGTCAAAATAACAATAATCAAAATGATAATCAAGTTCAACCCAAAAGCATAATCCAAAATGGAACTCAAACACTTCAAGAAATTCAAGAATTAACCAAAGTATCATATATAGCTGCTAAAGGACCTATTGCATTTGCAACATCATTTGATCAATGAGCAAAACTTAAAAGTATAACTGAAAATATAAGTGGTATAGAAAAAAGTTTTGCTATAGATTTTCTATCATTTGAAAGTCTTGATGAAATTTTTCAAATATATGCTCTCAAGAAAAAATAAGTAAAAAATGCTACAACTAAACCTATATGAGATGCTGATACAAAATCAATTTTAATTATATTCTTAATACCTTTTAATATAATATAAGTCGTAAATGCCCAAGCCATAATTGAAACAAAGAAAGGAACCCATTTTTTTGCTTGTACTACTTTATCTTTTTTATTTAAAATTAAATGCTTAATAAAAAATAAAAATAAAGCTGCAACTATTCATCATAACAAAGGTGAAATAATCCAACTTAAAACTATTTTTCACATTGTTCCCCAAGCAACAATTCATAATCACATTGAAGCAATTCAAGCTCACATAACTCATCATACAATAGAATGAGTTGTAGAAACAGGTGCTTTAAAATAAGTAGCAAAATTTAACCACAATGCAGCAGAAAAAAGTGCAGAAAGCATAATAAACATAAAAACAGTATAATTGTTTAATAGACTTATATCTATAATACCATCTTTTATTGTTTTAACCACTTCTCATCAAGCAATAACAGCTCATGCAAGTTCAAAAATTGCAGCAATTATAATAGCTCATTTTAAACTCAATGCTCAAGAACCAACTGCAGGTCAAACACTATTTGCAACATCATTTGCACCGATATTTACTGCCATATAAATACCCAAAAAAACTGCAAACAATAAAAAAGCATCGGCAGAAGTTCATAAATTAGATCATACTAATAATTGTACTCATATCAATGCAGATATAATATATAATGCGAATAAAAAATATTTCATATATTTTTTTAATAATATAAAAACTATCCAGTCATATAATTGATAGTTATATAGTACTTTTGTACTATATTTATGATAATTAAAATTTAACAAAAATAAAGATATATAAATTTTATAATTTTACATAAAAAAAATGTATTTTTTAATTAATAAATTGACTTTTATATTTTTAAATGTATAAAATATATAAATAGTTAATTTCATAAATTTCATACAACTTAAATATAACAAAAATGCAATTTTTTAATGAAATAATAAATAGTAACAGAAATTATATTTTAGAAAAAAATATAACAAAAAATCATAAAATATATTTAGAAAAAATAGTAAATCATATAAATAAAGAAAAAATCATTATAATTACATGATTAAAAAACATATGAAAAACTGAAATAATTTCTGATTTTATAGCAAAAACTAAAATTCAAGATAGATTCTTTTATTTTAATAAAGATTTAGATTTTGATAATATAATAAAAGATAACTATTCATTGGATAATCTATTTAATGTATATTTAGACTTATACAAAAATACAAAATATATCATATTACAAAATATAAGTCAGATTAATTGAATCAAAGAATTTTTATGAAAAATACATAAAAGCGATTATAAAATCATAATTATCTGAAATGACATAAAGATACCAAATATAACAGAAATAGAAATAAAAAATAATCTATCAGAAAATATAGAAAATGATTTATTATATTGAAATATATGAAAATCATATCAGTTAACTGATACAATAATAAAGAAAGAATATATTAAGCTAATAGTAGACAATATTTTTTTAAACAAGATTATTAATCTAAAACTAGTAAAAAATATATTTTTGTATAAGTTAATATTAACAAAAATAGCGAAATTAGATTGTTTTATATTTCAAAGAGAATTACATAGAAATATAGAAGAAACAGAAAAAATAGCTCTTAGAACTTTTATGGATTATATAGATTTTTCAATTCAAGAAAAAATAATATACAAGATAGAACTTTATGATTTCAAAAAAGAAAAGATTATTTTAAATAAATATAAATACTTTTTTAGTGATAATTGAATAAGAAATAGTTTAAGTAATTTTAATTTAGACAAAAATATACTCATAGAAAATTTGATTTTTATCAAACTTAACTATAACAATTATTTAATTAATTGATGATTGAATTGAATTTTTGAATTTAGTTTTATTGCTACTAAAAATGATACTAAAATTTATATACATATTTCAAAAGAAACAGAAAGACAAGAAATAAACAAAGAAATGAATAAACTTCAAAAAGTTCCATGAAAAGCTAAGAGATACTTAGTTATAAATAATATAGATAAATTAAACTTGAAGAAATATATTTATGATGATGTAGAGTTGATTGGTGCCGAAGAGTTACTAAAAAAATCCCTTTAGGGATTTTTTTAGTATTAATTTGTTTTAAAATTTGTTATTTTAGATGCAACTTCTTTTGAAATACTATCAGCTTGAATATCACTAATCCCCTTACTAATTAACTCAGTTTTAATTTTATTTATAAAATCAAGTTTAGTAATATCAGTTATAACTCCTACATTACTAATTGCTGTTTCTATATCAGATTTAATTGTAGGTGACGTTATTGATTCTGGAATATTTATTGGTGTTCAAACTCAATTTATATTTAAATTAATAGTTTGATTTCAATTTGTAGTAGTTGAAGTAGAATTATTTTGTTGTTTTAATTTTGCTTCATTAAGTAATTTTGCTGTAACAGCTCCTCAACCTGGATTATTAATTGTTCATACGATATCAACTGATCAAGAAAATCATCATTGACTATTTTGTGATTTACTATCAATATCTCAAATTATTTTAGCAAGTGCATTTTCATCCATTCAAACTTTTATATCTTTAGCTCATTCAATTTTTAATCATTCTGCTATAGCTTTAGTAACTTCAATAAATTGTTGGCTTTTAACTAAATCACTAACAGTTTTTCATTCATTATATGCTAATTTATATGCTTCAGCTGTATTTTTAGTAAGTCAATTAGCTTTATATGTAGTTAATGCATTTATAGATTTATTTGATAAATCTATACTTCAATTTTGTCAAAATAATTCATGTTTTTTCATAAAATCTGTTCATCTATCTCTAGCTTTAGTTTCGAAATAACTTGAAGCACTTGAACCAATTTGACCTAAACTAGTCATACTTTGCCCACCAAATATAGGTGCATATTGTGGAGCTTTTGTAACAAGTCATCATACTTGTGCACCAAATGCATGAAGTGGCTCAACAATTGCTTTTGTCATCTCATTTGATCTAAGAGCTGCCATAACTGCTCACCACAATACAACTATACCAAATATCTTCATAATAAGTGTTCATATAACACCTAAAGCATCATTTCAAATATTTTTTCAAAAATTAGTAATATCTTGTGGATTTGCAGGTGATCAAACAACAGAAAGAGAAAATCATCATTTTCAATTAGAATCTCATCATATAACTATTTTACTAGAATCCTTTGACGCAACTTCCTGTATTTGAACTCCCTGTAAAACATCTGATTTTTTATCAGTCATTCAGTTTCAAATAACAAATAAAAATAACAATCAAAAACTAAGAGCTAACATACTATAAACTGGTACCATTGCAAGTGATATAAACTGCTTAACATTAAACTTATCAAAAAATTCTCATCATCCACTTGTTTTATCAAAGAAATACATTAAACCAAAAAGTGGTGAAATCATCATATATATCCATATATAGATACCTCTAACTAAAAGAACCATTCATAATGCTACTAATAATATAGAATATACTAAAACAAAAAGTACATCAAAAAGCAATTTAACAACTAAATCTCACATAGTATTAATGTTTGATAAATCATTAGCATTTAACTTAGATATATTTTCAAGTCACAAAACTCAATATGTATATGTAGAAATAATACCAAAAATAGAATCTGATGCTTTTCAAGAATTTAATATTTCAGCAATAGTACTACTATTTCATGCTACTTCCTTATCTTCACAAGAAAAAAAAGAATTTTCATTAGTTTTTGTAGTAGTTGATGTTTTTGTATCACTTGGTCAAATAGATTTTAAATTTAAAGTACAGTTATTTGGAATTTTTGTTTCATCCATAACTGTTTTATATTGAGGAAAAGATTCAAAAGGTATATTTAATGCCGATATAGTTAATACAGCTGACATTGAAAGAATAAATTGAACTAAAAACCAAGAAAATGGAACTATAAGTATACCTACTATAAACTTAGGTAATGCTTGTTTAAGTGCATATTTTTCTTGTCATTTTCATATTATATTCATAAATGCAATCCATATAATTATGAATGCAAATATAAGATAAACTACATTTGAAACAAGTATCCATATAGATTTAAAATATGAATTTAATCAAAATAAACTACCATTTATCCATTCTGGTGATAAAAAAACCGTTGTTAGGTATGTTAATAAAGATAAAAAAAGTGTTAGAGTTGCTCAAATCCAAGACATAGCACTTGATGCAGTTGCTTTTGCTTTAACCAAGGCTGTATCGGCAGCAAATACACTATCACTCAATAAAAAAAACAATAAAAATCATCCTATTATCCATAGAATATTTTTTTTATTGCTAGAAATTTTATCTAAAAGTTTAGAAAACATAATTTATATTGTTAAACTTAAATATAGTTTTTATCTATTTAAAGGCAAAAAACTTTAACTAAATAAATCATATCATAAATTATTTTTTCTTGCAAAATTTTAAATACAAAAAAACTCTAGATTTTATTCTAAAGTTTCTTTTTTAGTAATTCATTAAATATTTTTGGATTTCAAGCTCATTTTGAAGCTTTCATACATTGTCATACAAAGAATCAAAATATATTTTCATTTCCAGATTTATAATCAGCAACTTGACTTGCATTGTCAAGCAATACTTGCTCAACTATTTTTTCAAGTGCATCAGTATCATTTTTTTGTCTTAGATTATTTTCATCAACAATTATATCAGTTTCTCAACCATTATTAAACAATTCTTCTATAACTTGTTTACTATTTGTACTTGATAATTCGTCTCTATTAACTAAATCTATAACTTTTGCTAACTCTTTTATATCAAATTTCAAATCAAGTATGTTTTTAATAGTTTCACTTTCGTTCATCATTGCAAGTAAAACTGAAGTCATATATGAACAAGATTTTTTAGAATCTCATGTTAATTCAACTAGATTATCAAAATATTCACTAAGTTCTCTTGTTGTAGTTAATATTCTAGCATCATCTTCACTTAATTTATAAACTCATAAATATTTAATCCTTTTTTCAATTGGTAATTCAGGAATTAATTTTCTAGCATCATTTATAAATTCATCACTCAAAATTACAGGTAATAAATCAGGTTCTGGAAAATATCTATAATCCATAGCATCTTCCTTACTTCTAAGAGTTGTAGAAGTTCAAGAATCATCATTCCATCATCTTGTTTCTTGATCAACTATTCATCATTTTTCAATTACACTCTTTTGTCTTTTTATTTCATGATCAATAACTCTACCAATTGCCATAAATGAATTTACATTTTTAGTTTCAGTTCTAGATCAAAGCTTTAAACTTCACTCTGGAGCAATAGAAATATTTACATCACATCTTAATTGTCATTTTTCCATATCAGCATCACTTACTCATCAAGCTCTCATAAGTTTTTGAAGTTCTCTTAAAAATTCCATAACTTCATCCCTATCATGAAAAACTGGATCAGTTACTATTTCCATAAGTGGACTTCAAGCTCTGTTAAAATCAAGAAGAGTTTTTCAACCTGCATGTATAAGTTTTCAAGCATCATTTTCTAAATGCATATGATGGATTGCAAAAGTTCTCTCAATTCAATTAACTAGAGTTTTTACAAAACCTTTTCAAACAATTGGTTCATACATTTGTGTAATTTGATATGCTGTCGGATTATCTGGATAAAAATAAGTTTTTCTATCAAATCTAGATTTTTTATTTACTTCACAGTTCATCATCATACCTCAAATAAGTCATAATCTTACAACTTCTTTGTTTAAATTAGGTAACATACCTGGAAATCACATACAAATATTACAAACATTCATATTTGGTTCTGAAGCTAATGCAACTGCATTTTTACAAGAACAAAACATTTTTGTTTCTGATTTAATTCTTACATGTATTTCAAGTCATATAGTTGGTATATATTTCGTCATTATCTATTTATTTTAAATGTTATTTAATTAATATATTTATATCTAATTATCTAGATTTTTCAACAATTTTTTTAAATTTTATTTGCATTAAAATTTTAATATGCTAAAATATCTTCATAAAATCGTTTTAAATAAAAGCCTTATAAAAAATATTTACAACTTTTTTAAATTTATATAATAATAAGTGAACTATGGAAATACAAGTAAAAATACATGTAAATGCAGAAGAAGCTAAAGATGTTGCTGAAAGATTAGTAAAAAATAATCTAGAAAACAAATTAGATAATTACTTAAAAAAATTTACTACTAAAGATGATGCTGAAGGAACAATTGAAGTAAAAGTTGAAAAAAACAAAAAAGAATTATTTGATTGAGTAGTATCTGCAACTCTTGATGGTGAAAAATTTAGATACTCTAGAGAAGATTACAAAAATTTAGATGACTTAATTAACCACTTATTTGATCATTTTAAAGAAGAATTATCTGCTAGATAATAATAAAAAAGAAGCCTACGGCTTCTTTTTATTTTACAATTTTTCCCAATATATAATTCATAATTAAAACTCAAGAATCAGTCAAAATTATTTTATCATCTATTTTTTCCAATAAATTATTTTCTAAAAAATAATTTATTTCTTTTTTGTCTAATTTTTCAACTAAAAAATTATCTATTCAAGAAGTTCTTAGAGAAAACATAAGATTCTCTAAAAATAAATCATCTTCTTTTAATTTTTCACTTAATATATTTTTTTTATTATAATATTCAATAAAGCTTTCACTGTTTGAAAAACGAATATTATCTAAGAATCAAAAAGCTCATAATCAAAAAGCTAATGATTCTTTATGTGTCCAATATCAAAAATTATGTTTACATTCAAATCAAGGCTTTGCGTAATTTGAAATTTCATACCTAGAAAAACCTCTAGAATTTAAATATTTTTTTATTTCTGTATATTCATCTAAGTAATCATCTTCTTTTAATCACAATCAAGACCAAGTATTTGGATAAACTATATTTTCAAATTTAGAATCTAAATCGTCTGGAACATCATAATATTCTTCCAACATATAAACAGAGATATGTTTAATAAAATTATAATTATCTAACAAAAATCATATATTTTTTACTATTTCTCACTTTTCTACATATGGAAGTCAGATTATAAAATCTATAGAAAAATTATTAAATCATATTTTTTTTACTATATTCAGTGCATTTATTATATCTCATTTTCATGCTCTTCAGATTTCACAAAGAGTTTTTTCATTTAAACTTTGTACTCACATACTTATCCTATTTATTCATAGATTTTTCCATCAAACTAAATTTTCAATAGTTACATTTTCAGGTGTTGTTTCTATACTTATTTCTATATTATCACTAAATTTATATTTATTTTTAAGAGTTTCAAATATTTGAGTAAATTGAGAAATATTCAAAGTTCCTGGAGTTCATCATCAAAAATATATAGTATCTAAAACTAAATCTTTTTCATTATTGGATAATATTTCATTGCATAAAAAATCTACATACGTTTGAATTTGTAATTTTTTCATTCAAGAAAAAGATGCAAATCTACAATATTTACATTTACTAGTACAAAAAGGAATATGAATATAACAATTTACATTTTTCATAATAAGCTTTTTTAAATTAAGACCGGTCTCTTTGAGACCGGTCTTATAAAAAATATTTTTAATCACAATTAACTCCAAGATTTGCAAATGTTAATATTTTATTAGCTTTACAAATTATAGTTTCTTTAAAACGAGCAAACATTGCTTCATCTACAACTGTTGAATCTAAAAGTAATGATATATTTTTATCATATATATTTTTTACTCATTTATCAAAACTTCAAATTTCATATTCTTCATTATAAAAATCTCATAAGATGACAGTATAATCTGGGTCTATTTTTTGTTGTAATTTATCTGATTCAAGAGATAATAATGCAGGTAATTGATATGGAAAATATCATAAATAAGCTGTTGCTCATGCATCACTATAAAGATATGACATAAAAGTTTCTGCTAATGAAATATCACTTGTATCTTTATTTATAGTAAAATAGTTATAATCAGCCAATGTTTTTCAACCACCTGAAAAATAATGAGGAAATGGTGTTGCTTGCAACATAGTTTTACTAAATCAACTTTCTTTGATATTTTTTATCATACTTGGATATCAAACAACCATAAGCACTTCTCATCTAGAAAATAGATATATAGAATCTTTTTTTGTATTTTTTAATTCTTGAAATCTAGAATTAAATCAATTATATCAAGTAGTATCTCAATAAAGTAAATATGATGATAATCAAGCTTTTAAGACATTATTATTTAAATTTCAAACTCAAGCTACTCATCATTCTAGCATAAAAAATTGAGTAATTATATCTTCTGATTTATAAACTGTTGATCAATTTCAAATTCAAATTGGAATCAGATCAGTATATTTTGTACTTAAATCTGAAATGATATTATTTAGACTTGATAGATTTTTTAAGTCACTATTTTTAGCATATCTTCTGTTATAAAAAACTCAAAGAGTTTCATATCAAACAGGTAAACCTATCAAATATTCTTTTGTTCAAGTATCATCAGAAAAAGTAGAAATTAAATCATCACTAAAAAATCATTTGTATCTTTTTCTAAAATCATTTGGATTAACAATTGCTGGATCTATTGCTAATATTTGATTTGAAAATACTGAATTTTTTTCGTTATTATTTAGTATAAAAATATCTGGTCATTTTCAAGAACTTATAGCTGCCATCATAGTATATGTATAATCCTCATATGATGGAAAATTTTCTATGATTATTTCTTTATTTTTATGTTCAGGATATGCTTTTTTAAAATCATCTACAAACTGAAAAGAATTTTCCATTGGGTAACCATAAGTCCAAATTTTAAATGTATTTCAAGAACCTCATGTTTTAGTAACTGTATTATTTTTATTAGTAATAGTAACTAGTAAAAAAATAAAAGAAAGTAAAATAAGGCTTCATATAACTCAAAAAATAAGTTTATTTTTGTTTAATTCCATTTTAAATTAAATATTAGATAATAAATGAAGATGCAAATGCATAACTATTTGTCATCACTTTTTTCAAACATTGAAATGCAATTTATATCACTCTGATATTCATAAATCATTTGCAACTTTTTTAGCAACAAAAAACATATCTGCAATTAACTGTGTATCTTCTGATTCTAAATCGTTGATTGTTTCAATTTCTTTTTTTGGTATTATAAGTAAATGTGTTTTTGCTTCTGGATTTATATCTTTTATAACTATTATAGTTTCATTTTCAAAAACAATATCACTTGGTATTTCCCTATTTATAATTTTTGTAAATATTGAACTCATATATTAATAACTTACTTCATTAAAATAAAAATCATTTTCATTAAAATTTACATTTGTAGAACTTGTATCCATAAAAATAATTATTATGTATCATAGTATTGATAAAACAATTAAAAATATCAACAATATCTTTGTAACTTTTTCAATATAATTTGAAAAAGCTTTAAATTTATATGAATGAATTTTAGCAACTATAAAAAATCACCAAATTAATACTAATAAAAGAGTATATAATCATAAATAAATCAGAGTCATAAATTTATTTTAGTTAATAATTAACGTCCAAAATATTATAACTCATATTTTTTATTTGCAAATTTTAAAATAGTTTGGTATAATAAACTATATAAAGTTTAAAAATTAAAAATAAAAATATGGCAGTAATTAATTACATGTGAAAAGATTTTAGTGTAAGTGATGAAATGCAAGCACAATACAATGAACTTGTAAAACTAATACTTGAAACTGAGTCAATGGATGATGATGAAAAACAATATTGGTTTGATATTATGCCTTCGATGACTGATGATCAAATTGATAGATTGTTTAATATTCTAGATACTGAAAAGAAAAAGTTAGATGCTTTGGAAGATAAATATCAAAATGAAATTAAAAAATTAAATGAAAAACATTTAATAGAATGGCAAGAATTTCAATTAAAAGATTCTAAACAAAAAATTAAAACAGCTCAAGATGCTGATAAAGAAGATGATGCTGATGATGTGTTAAAAATGTTAAATGATTTATAAAAAAAACTCTGCTTTGCAGAGTTTTTTAATATAAAATTTTATAAATTTATTCAAGTTCATCAAATTCATCAATTTAAATTTGATTTTAAAACTAATGAAATTTTTCATTTAAATAATCACATTTCTCAAAATGTTTTTTCAGATATTAAATTTTCATTTATTCAAGAAAAAACTGATTCACTTTGTGATTTTCACTGAAATTTAGTTATGTAAATCATAATAATTTTTCAAAAAATAAAATGTCCTAATATATTAGGACATTTTATTTTTTTGTCAATTAGAAATCACTTTCGTGTTCAATATCTTTCATAACTTCTTCAAGATGAAGTTCTCAAACATCAACATCATCATCATATGGATCAAAATATTGATTTGCAATATCTTCTTCCGTAGATTGACCATGAATTTTTCTATATTGTTTTCAAGCAGGGATAAGTCTACCAATAATAACGTTTTCTTTCATTTCTTTAAATTTATCTATTTTACCAGATACTGATCATTCAACAAGTACTCTTACAGTTTCTTGGAATGAAGCAGCAGATAACCAAGATTCAGTATAAAGTGAAATTTTAGTTATACCTAAAAGTAATCTTTCAGCTATACCTGGTTTTTTACCTTCTCTGATTAATCTTGTATTTTCAGCTTTAAATTTAATGATATCAACGATATCTCATGGGAAGAATTCAGTATCTCATTTTGAAGTAACTCTAACTCTAGAGAACATTTGTCTAACAATTAACTCAATATGTTTTGAATTAACAGTTTGTCATTGTGAAGAATAAATTGCTTTAATTTCATCAACGATATATTGTTCTGTAAATAAGATTCAAGCTATATCTTTTAATTTTTGAAGATTTAATGAACCTTCAGTCATTTTTTGTCATTTTGAAATAGTTTGACCATCTTTTACAAGTAGTCTTCTACCTAGATCAAAAGTATAATCAAATACTCTAGTTTCAATATCTCTAACAATAATAACTCATTCTTCAATTTTTTTAACTTCTCAAGCAAAAAGAGAAGATTTTTTTTGTTTATCAGTATTTGATTTAGCTAAAACATGTTTAGGTTTTATTATTTGACCTACTTTTACAACTACATCATAATTTTCTTCATAATAATATTCTTCATCATGTAATTCTAATGCAGTTACTCTAACAGTTACACTTCAATCATTTTGTATAACTTCAACAGTTCAGTCAATATCAGAAATTTCTGCAGCTACTTTTGGTGATCTTGCCTCAAATAATTCTTCTACTCTTGATAAACCTTGTGCCATATCTCAACCTTCTTTCGCAACTCAACCCGAATGGAAAGTTCTCATCGTTAATTGAGTACCTGGTTCTCAAATTGATTGTGCAGCAATAACTCAAACTGGAGTTCAAGTTTCAACTTCTTTGTTTAAACCTAAGTCTAAACCATAACAAGCTTTACAAACTCAACCTTCTGTTTCACAAGTTAGAACTGATCTAATATCAATTTTATTGATGTTATATTTATTAATTATTCAAAGTGTTTTTGTATCAATAATAGTTCATGATTTAACTATTGTTTTACCATTTTCATCAACTATATTTCTAGCAACTGTATGAGAATAAATTCTATCTTCAAATTTTTCTTCAAAATTTCAAGATTTTTCTCCTCTAACAACTGTTTTACAATGAACAGTATTACAGTCATCTTCTTTAATAAGAATATTTTGACTTGAATCAACAAGTCTTCTAGTTAAGTAACCAGATTGAGCTGTTTTTAAGGCAGTATCTGATTTACCTTTTCTTCAACCATGTGTTGCAATAAAATATTCTAGAGTAGAAAATCATTCTTTTAGAGTAGATTTTATTGGAAGTTCAATTGTTTTACCTGTAGTAGATGCAACAAGTCATTTCATTCAACATAATTGTGTAATATTTCACCGATTTCATCTCGCACCAGAGTCAATAAAATTAAATATATGATTAGTTGGAAGAAATAATTCTTTTAACTCACTTTCTATTTCTTTTTTAACTTCAGCCCAGATTTTAATTGATTGATTATATTTTTCATCTTCAGTTAAAAACCCAAGCCACCATTTCTTTTGAATATATTTTACTTTTTCTCAAGCAACAGATAATAATTCCTTTTTATTTTCAGGAGTTACCATATCATCTTTAGAAATAGATAATCAAGAAATAGTTGAATATTTAAATCAGAAATTTTTAATATTATCAACAAATTTAGCAGTAATTTCAGCTCATAGTTCTTCAAATGATCTAGCTAAGATTTTTTTCAAAGCTCATTTTTTAAGTGTTTCATTTATAAATCCTAAACCTTCTGGAACAATTTTATTAAATAAAAGTCTACCATAGTTAGTTTCTATAAATTCACCATTAAGTCTGTATTTAATTAGAGATTTAATTCATAAAACTCAAGCTTCATAAGCAAGTTCTACATCTTCAATATTAGCAAAAACTTTTCATTCTCATAAACCATTTTCTGCCATAGCAGTAACATAGTAACTTCAAAGAATCATATCTTGTGAAGGAGAAATAATTGGTTCTCAACTTGAAGGTGCTAGAAGATTTTTTGATGTAACCATCAAATCACGAGCTTCTTTTTGAGCTTGTTCAGTAATAGGTAGATGGATTGCCATTTGATCTCAGTCGAAATCCGCATTAAATGCAGGACAAGTTAGAGGGTGTAATTGAATAGCTTTTCATTCTATTAAAACTGGTCTAAATGCTTGAATAGAAAGTCTATGAAGAGTTGGTGCTCTGTTCATTAAAACATATTTTCACTCAATAACTTCATCAAGTGCATCCCAAACTTCTTTTCCAGATTTTTCTATAAATTTTTCAGCATGTTTTATGTTGTATACTAAACCATCTTCAATTAATTTACCAATAACAAAAGGTTTAAATAATATTAAAGCCATTGTTTTTGGAATACCACATTCATCAATTTTTAATGAAGGTCAAACAACGATTACAGATCTAGCAGAGTAATCAACTCTCTTACCTAGTAAGTTTTGTCTGAAACGCCCTTGTTTACCTTTTAAAATTTCTGTTAATGATTTTAATTTCTTTTTATTAGCAGTAACAAATCATGATCTATTAGTTCTAGTTTCACCAGTTAATAACATATCAACTGATTCTTGAAGCATTCTTTTTTCATTTTTCAAGATTACATCAGGTGCTCCTAATTCTATCAATTTTTTAAGTCTGTTATTTCTGTTTATAACTCTTCTATATAAGTCATTTAAGTCAGAACTTGCAAATCTTCAACCATCAAGTTGAATCATTGGTCTAAGATCAGGTGGAATAATTGGAAGTGCTTCCAAAATAAACCATTCAGGTCTTTGTCAAGATTTAAGTAAGCTTGATGCTAATTTAATTTTTTGAAGTATTTTCTTTTGTTTAATTTGAGTAGAATTTTTTAATTCAATATCTTGTTCTTCAATAAATTTTAATAAATCTATTCTTTCAAGTAACATTTTTAAATATTCAGCTCAAGTACCTCATTTAAAAACATGTGGAAATTTTGCATCTAAAACTCTATATTCTAATTCTCAAATAATTGCTCAAACTTGTAGTGATTTTAATCAAGCTCTTAACTCTTCAAATTCTTGTGTTAATTCATCAACTCTAGACATTAAAATTGCTTCTTCTACTTTATATTTTTTTTCATTTAATTCTCACGATTCTTTTCTAGCTTTTAAATCTCCTATTTGTCTTTGTAATTCTTTTTGCATTTCTGCTTTTGAAACTTTGTATTTTTCTTCTAATTCTTTATTTACTTCAATTAGTTTATCATCATAAACATCTGTAATAATATAAGAAGCAAAATATACTACTTGTTCCAATTTTTTTACAGGTAAATCAAGCAATAAACCGATTCTACCTGGAACTGATTTAAGATACCAAGTATGAGCTACTGGTGCATATAAATCAATATGTGCCATTCTTTCTCTTCTAGCAGAAGATTTAGTAACTTCAACTCAACATCTTTCACAAACTATACCTTTGTATCTTATTCTTTTGTATTTTCAACAAGCACATTCATAGTTTTTTCTAGGCCCAAATATTTGTTCACAAAATAAACCTCATCTTTCTGGTCTTTGTGTTCTATAATTTATAGTTTCACTAATCAAAACTTTACCATGAGATAAAGATCTAATTCTTTCAGGACTAGCAATTCATAAAGATATTCAAGCAAGATTATCTAAGTTTTTTCACTCAGTAATATCTTTTTTACCTATATTTTTTGCTATTTCTGAGAAGTCAGTGATTTTGTCATTTAGAAAATTATCTAAAGATTTATCAAACATTATGATTATAATTAGAGATTAAAAATTTTAAGAGAAAAATAATTATAGAAAATAATTATTCTTCTTTTTTATTTTCACTTTTTCATTCGTGTACCATTTTTTGAATTCTTATGATTTCATCATATCTTCTCATTGATTCTTCCTCTTTATCCAATAATTCTTCTTTATCTAATAAATCAAGATCTAATCAAATAGATTGTAATTCTTTTAACAATACATTAAATGATTCTGGAATATTTGGTTTTTTAATTTGTGTGTTTTTAACAATAGCCTCATAAGCTTGTGTTCTACCTGCAACATCATCAGATTTGATTGTAATCATTTCTTGTAGTATGTTACTTGCAGCATATGCTTCAAGTGCCCAAACCTCCATTTCTCAAAATCTTTGACCTCAATTTTGAGCTTTACCTCAAAGTGGTTGTTGTGTAACCATAGAATAAGGACCAACAGATCTAGCATGTATTTTTTCTTCAACTAAATGATGTAGTTTCAACATATATTTTACTCAAACCATAGTTCTTTCTTTAAATGCTTCACCTGTTTCACCATCAAATAATTGAACTTTTCAATCAGAATGCATACCAGCTTTTTCCATTAATTCTGTAACTTGAACAACGCTTATACCATTTAATATAGGAGTAGCTACAGTAATTCACATTTTTCTAGCAGCCATTCACATATGAGATTCTAAAACTTGTCAGATATTCATACGAGAAACTACTCATAATGGATTTAATATAATATCAACAGGAGTCCCATCAGCCATAAATGGCATATCTTCTACAGGAACAACTCTTGAAACAATTCATTTATTACCATGTCTTCAAGCCATTTTATCTCAAACTTCTATTTTTCTTGTTTGTGCAACAAAAACTTTTACTTGTTTAAATACTCAAGTTGGAAGGTTATCACCATTTTCTCTTTTCAAAATATGTACTTGTAATACTTTTCAACCTTGTCAAGATGGTAATCTAAGAGAACTATCTTTTACATCTTTTGATTTATCACCAAAAATTGCTCTAAGTAATCTTTCTTCAGGTGATAATTCTTGTTCACCTTTTGGAGTAATTTTTCAAACTAATATATCTCAACCTTCAACATATGCTCATGTTCTAATAACTCAATCTACATCTAAATCTTTTAATTTAGAACTAGAAACATTAGGAATATCATCAGTAGTTTGTTCGGGTCCAAGTTTAGTTTCTCTAACATCAAGTGTAAATTCTTTAATATGTATTGATGTAAAAAAATCATCTTCAACTAATTTACTTGAGATAATAATCGCATCCTCAAAATTGTAACCTTTCCATGGCATATATGCTACAGTTAAGTTTCTTCAAAGTGCTAATTCTCAATTATCAATAGCATGACCATCACATAATACATCTCATTTTTTAAGTGATTGACCGTGTGATACAACTGGTTTTTGATGAACAATCATATCATGGTTTGATCTTTTAAATGTAGTTAATTCATACAATTTTTTATTACCATTTTTGTATAAAATAGTAATATGTTTTGCATCAACTCAAATAACTTCTCAATCATCTTCAGCTAAAATAACATAACCAGATCATTCTCAAACTACTCTTTCCATACCAGTACCAACAATTGGTGCTGCTGGTCTAATAAGAGGAACAGCTTGTCTCATCATGTTTGAACCCATTTCTGCTCTTGTCGCATCATCATGTTCTAAAAATGGTAATAGAGAAGTTTCAACAGACATCGTTTGTTTTGGAGAAACATCTATATGAGAAATTTCACTAACATAAGAAATAGTAGGTTCATTACCTGCTCTCGCTGAAATTCTTGTAGTTATAAAGTTACTAAATTCATCAGTAGTTGTACCAGCTTCTGCAACAGTTAATGCTCTTTCTTGATGAGCATCAAAATAATCAAATCTATTAGTTAAAAATCATCTAACTTCTATTTTATCAGCTTTAATTTTTTCTTTTAAAGTTTTAGCATCAGTTTCAGTAATATAAGCTTTATCTTTTATTAAAATTTTTCCATCATCACCCAATATATCTCATAGCGCAATTCTGTTTACTGATGACTTTCCATCATTTGCAACAAAATGTTCTACAACTCTAAAAGGTGTAAGAATAAAACCGTATTTATCTACTTTAGCATAAGATGCAAAGTGCAATACAAGTCATATATTTGGTCCTTCTGGAGTAGCAATTGGACATATTCTACCATATTGAGTAGGATGTACATCTCTTACTTCAAAAGATGCTCTTTCTCTAGTTAATCAACCAGGTCCAAGAGCTGAAACTCTTCTCTTATGTCATAATTCTGAAAGTGGATTTGATTGATCCATAAATTGTGATAATTGAGATGAACCAAAAAATTCTTTCAATATCGCAACTATTGGTCTAGAGTTGATGAAAGTACCTGGAGTAGCATCATCAAGTTCAACGATAGTCATTCTATCTTTTGTGATTCTTTCCATTCTAGCAATACCAACTTTGATTTTATCCATTACTAATTCTCAAACTGATCTAACTCTTCTATTTTCTAAATGGTCAATATCATCAACCATATGTTCTTTAGATCAATAAACTAGATTTAAATAATATTTTAGTGAAATAAGTAAATCATTAATATTTAAAAATTTACCATTTTCATCATTATATTTAGTTTCAACACCTAATTTAAAATTCATTTTCATTCTAGCGATTTCTCCTAGATCAAATCTTTTTTCATCAAAAAATGTAACTTGAAATAATTCTTCAACTCTCTCATCAGTAGCTAAATCTCCTGGTCTAAGTAATTTGTAAATTACATGTAGAGCTTCTAATCTATTTGTAGTTTTATCTTTTTCTAAAGTTGGAGCAATATGATTAGTAATTATATCATCTCACATATCAGAAAAAGCACTTAGTATTTCAGCATTTGATTCCATACCAAAAGCTCTAAGTATAACTGAAATAGGTAATTTTCTTTTTTTATCTATTTTAACATTTATTATTCATCTTTTTTCAATATCAATTTCAAACCAAGATCATTTTGCTGGAATAACTTTTAGAGAATATCATTCTTCTCATAGAGTAAAAAATACTCAAGTACTTCTAACAATTTGGTTTACAATAACTCTTTCAATTCAGTTAACAATAAAAGTCGCCATGTTTGTCATAAGAGGAATACCTCACATATAAACATCTTGTTCTTTTATTTCTCAAGTTTCTTTGTTAAGCATTTCAAATCTAACTTTAAGCGGAGCTTCAAAATTTAGATTTTTTCTAGTACATGTAACTGGATCATATTTTGGTTCTTCTAAAGCAAAACCTTTATAATAAATATCTACCTTTTCTCAAGAATGATCTGAAATTGGAAAGCTTTCATTAAAAACCTTATCAATACCATTTTGTAAAAAATCATTATAAGAATCTAATTGTACTTCTAGCAGCTCTGGAATTCAAACGATTGATCTATCATCAGTAAAATAATGACGACCTTTTATATCGTATAAACTCCCTACTTCTATGTTTTTAGAAGTTTTTTTTGTCATACAAAAATAGAGTTAAAAAAAATAAAATTTAAGAGGACGGAGTTACGCAATCATTTTATCCTTTTTTTCACAACATTAAAAATGCCCTACTTTGTCAGAGAAACACAATCAAAAGTAGCGCAATTGGAAAGATTATATGAATTTAAAGCTATAAATCAAATGTTTTTAAAAGATTTTTTTACATTTATTTTGAAAAATAATTTTTTAAAATAAAATAATAAAAATATATAAATAAAAACTAAAAATGTGAACAGAATTTAGAAAAAAAAATGTAAATATGACAAGTGAAATATCTACTGAAGAAGCAATTAAAAAGCCTAGCAGTTTTTTTAGAATTGTTAAATTATTTTTTTGGATAATTATATTGGTTTTTATTTATATATATTATTCATATAGTTCATTTCAAAGCAAGATAATAGTAAATAATGATTTAATTTTAGAAGTAAAAGCCTGAGATACATTTAAAAATCTTTGAAAAAAAATAGATGAATTAAATAATATGTATTATAATTATTATATAAAAAATCATAAACCTGATTTTGAGTTACAAGTTTGAAGCTACAAGATAAATGCTTGAAGTAATATAGAACAAACAATAGAATCATTAAAAACTCCAATAACTTCAGAAATAAAATTAACTATCTTAGAATGATGGAATATCTATGATATAGATGAATATTTAAATAAAAAATGACTAATAAATGCTTGAGAATATATAGATTATGTAACTAATAAAGAAAAAATAACAGCTCTTTCGAGTTTCTTTAGTTTTATAGATAATCAAATAACTCTAGAATGATTTTTATATCCAGATACTTACAATGTTGATTCTGTAAATTTTAAAATAAATTCATTTGTAATAAAACAACTTGAAACATTTGAAACAAAAGTTTACAATAAAATATTATCAGAATTGGATAATCAGACAATAACTGATCTAATAAATCTAGCTTCAATAGTTGAAAAAGAGGAAAGAAACAATGATGAAAAACCTACTGTTGCTTGAATTTTAAAGAAAAGACTAAATTCAAATTGGATGATTTGAGCTGATATAACAGTTTGTTATCCTCACAAATTAACAAGCGAACAATGCAAGATGGTAATAAGTAAATATATAAATGAAAAATCTGAATACAATACAAGAACTATGTTTTGATTACCAAAAACACCAATTTGAAACCCAAGTTATGAAACAATAAATGCAACTCTAAATGATAAAAAAACAAGTTATTGGTTTTATTTACATGATACTAAAACTTGAAAAATATATTATGCAGAAACAAATGAAGAACATGAAAATAATAAAAAATATATGTATTAAAATAGACCTCTACATAGGTCTATTTTTTTGATTTGATATAAAAGTATGTTAATATAAGATAAATAATAATAAAAAAATATTAAATGGAACATATAGATACTATAAAATGAGCTGTAGTCTTTACTGATATAAAGGATTTTACACTAAAAACATCTCTTTTAACTCAAATGCAAATTTGAAAATTTTTAAATAAACAAGATGAGATAGTTTTGCCGATAATTTCGAAATATTTTTGAAAAATTATAAAAACAATTTGAGATTCTTATATGATTGTTTTTGAAAAAGCAGAAAATGCAGTTATTGCATCAATTGAAATACAAAAAAAATTGGAAGAATACAATTCAAATATAGAATTAAATTTATATAAATTAGAACTTAGAGTAAGTATAGACTATTGATATTTAGAAAGAGAAATAAATCTAAATTGAGAAGATTTTTTTTGAGAAACAGTAAATATTTCCTCTAGATTACAACATAAAACACCAGAAAATAAAATTTTTATAACGTCAAATGTAAAAACAAATATAGATTATTTAAGAAATATAAATTGTTTATATTTATGAAAAACTAGTTTTAAATGAGTATTATATGAGGTAGATGTTTATGAAGTGCTTTTTGAAGATGAAAAAATTGCAGCTTTTAAAAATTGAAAAATAAAAGAAAAAAATATAAATGATTTTCTATTAACTGATGATTTAAAACAAAAAATAAATGAAATAGATAATACTATATTTAAATTTTCATCTGTTGCAGCAATTTTATGAATTCAACCAATTCCATTTTTAGATGTATATAGTGTATTACCTTTTCATATCTATTTATTAAAAGAAATAGCAAAAAAATATTCTATAGAAATAAATACAAAAGAATCAAAAGAAATATTAACTACAGTTATTTGAAGTGTTTGAAGTAGTTATATATTATCTCAAAGTGTTATATGATTATCTAAAATTTGAATGATATGATTTTGAGGATATGTAATGATGCCTCTAAATTTTGGTTTAACTTATTCAATGTGAAAAATACTTAGTATGTATTTTTATCAAAAAAGTCAATGAGCTAAAGCTACTAATTCTGAGATTAAAGAACTATTTAAATATAGTATTAAATCATGAAAAGATATAGCAAAAAAAGATAAAAATCAAATAAAAGAAATATGAAAAAAATATAAAGATTCATTATTAAAAACTATAGAAAAACATTATCCAAAACCCACAAAATAAAAAGCCTTTAAAGGCTTTTTATTTTGTGGGTTTACTAGCAATTTTTGCTTGCTCTAAAATAGCTTCATACTGTTTAAAATCTTTTATTTTTTCATAATATTCACCTCATTCTTTAACTAAATCATATAATAATCATTGTTCTCTTTTAGATAATGAAGAAAAATTTAAATTAAAAAAAGTATCTATATTTATATCATGAAAAAATTCTTTTTTTCATCTATATATCATAATAAATCTAGACTCCATATTATTCATAAATTCATTATTCCAATTAAGTCTAGCACTACTATCTTTTTTTGATAACTCAGAAATTGAAAAATCTATATCTATTCAATCCAGATATGCTTTTATTATATTTTTAGGATTTAGTTTATCCAGTCTAACATCAATAAGTGAATTAACTTTTCATAATAATTCAGATGTAAAAAGTTCTCTTCAATTTTTATCTAAATATTTTTTTAATATTTTTAAAATATCATCTCCTATTTTTTTATTTACAAGTGAATATATAAATTTAGATAGTTGAGTTTTGTCTATATTTGTTGATTTAAGTATACTATCTATTGATTTTATAGTTATTTTAATTAAATTAAAATCTAAATTAGAATTGTTAATTTTTTCAAAAAAACTGTTAACAACTGTTTTTTCTCATTTTTCAACAAATGTTGAAAATAAATTATCAAAATTTATATCTAATCATTGGAAATATTTTAAATTATCTAAAGTAATAGTTTTTGGATCATTAAGTAAACTTTTTAATAAAATATTATCAACTCATTTTTTTGCCAATGAAAATAATTCATCTGAAACTAGTTTTATATCATATAGATCAAGAAAATCATTTAATTCTTTTATATTTGAAAATCTTTTAAAATCCTCATTAATAACTACGGTAATTTGTTCTAAACTTAATTCTTTTCAAGAGAATCAATCTAAATAATCTTGAAAATTACTTTTTGCAATTTGAGACTCAATTTTCGAAACCTCAGTAAAAAATACATCATCAAACTTAAATTCTCAAGTTATTCAATTTTCCATAAGAATTCTAACTTGTTCTTTTGTAATTCAAGCTTCTCTCAAAACTCTAGTCATAGATAATAAATCTGACTTATCATTTTTATAAACTCATTTACTTATATCTGTATGTACCTTTTCAACAACTTTCAATTGATCAGGTGTAAGTTCATTTAATCACATATTTTTTAATATTTTATTTGGTAAATTTAAATCTCATCTTTCAAGCCAAGAAGAATTTGATAAAACTTGTTCTTTTGATATTGAATTATTTTTAGTTTGAACATTAAATTTTCAAGTTAAATGTCAAATTCAAGCTCATCAAACTATATCATCTATTTTTGAAGTAATTGTTCCGACTTTTGTAACATTTTTTTCTCAAGTTTTTAAAGTTCATCTAGTAGATTTAGATATTCATTGTCAACTTAATCTTCACTCATATCATACACTTTTTGCACTTTTTATTGCTTGTTTTCTAGATAACCTAAGTCAAAATTTTAATACACCGGCTCATCAAGCAATAAGTCATGCTAAAGTAACCATTAGTTTAGCAATATCTCACTGTTTTCAACTAGTAAATAAATCTCATAATTTTTTTATCATATCAATTCACTTTTCTCATAATAAATCAAGTAATCAAAGTGAAGGATTTTCAGTTACTAACTCTTGTATTTTAATTTCTCATATTGTTTTTGAATTAATATCACTTGAATTAATATCAGTTCTATATTTTAAATATCGAGGCAACAAAACTATTCATGATGGAATATTTCATAAAAATCTAAGTACATCTTCTACTCACGATCAAAATTCTCAAGCAAGTAAAATTCAAAGTTCTTTCCAACTATCTGTTGATGTTGGTGAAAAAGATTTTTCTTGCATTTTATAAAGTTCATTTTCAGTAATACTTCAAGATTTTTGAATTAATCCTTCAATATAACTTTTATCACCTTTTTCTCACATAACAAATTCTCATAAATCTACTTTATCTGCTATATATTTATCTGCGTTTGAAAAACCACTTTTTGAAGCAGATTCAAAATGAATATTTGAAAAATTATTTAATCATCAAAGTAAAACAATTTGCCTTATAGATTTTGTTAAATCTTTTGTATAATTATCTAACTCTTTTTCATCTATTTTATTATTTCAATCACTATCAAATTTTTTTACATTAAATTCTCATAAATGAGAATTTAATGTATTTCATAATGATAATGAGATAAAATTTCTAACATCATTTTTTATATTTTCTTTTTGATTTTGATAATTTCACTCAACTTCTGAAATACTTAAAACATAATTAATAATATATTCAGTTTTTTCTTTTGAAATTGGTGACTTTGATAAATGCTCTGAAAATAAATTTAAATTTTTCAAAGTATTGGCTCTTTCATCAGGAATATTGGTAGAAAATTCTAATGATTCAAAATTTTTAGCATTTTCAATTACCATAATATAAAATATATATATAAAATGTTTAAATAATTTTAACATAAAAATAAGTAATATGCAAGTTTTTTAAAGGCTTTAAATAAGGCTTTTTATTTTGTATTTCTCTTATTTTATATATAATAAATTTAAATATTTTTTAAAACATTTTAAATATGAAAACAAAATTTTTTTTGGTATTTTTGTTAATGTTTTTTTCAAAAACATTTGCAGAAGAAAATAGTATTTTAACTCAAGTTACAGATAATTTTGATAAGGGTTGTTATGAATATTCTTGAAAAATCGATGTTGAAAATTTAAAAGATAACTTACTTAATTGAAAATTTCAAACTTATAAGGTAAGTACAAATTCAATACAAGATTTAAGAATCATTCAAAATTGATATCTAATACCTTTTAAAATTTTAAGTAGTGAGAGTAGCTTTATAAATTATAAAAATAATTTTTGAATAAATCAAATAGAATCTAATGATAACAATAGAAATACATATATAACTATTGATACACTTGATAATAATGAAATTATTTATGAGTTAGATAAACTACTTTTGGCAAATACTTTTGATTTCAATTTAAATTATGAATCAAAACAAAACAATATAGAACTTTATATATCAAGTGATTGAAAAGAATATTCTAAAGTTGATAAATCAAACATAAGTGATTTTGATATAAAATATATAAAATTAAAAATAGTTTGTTCAAAAGATATATGTATAAGAGAAAAAATAAAAATCTATGAACTCAATTTCATAGAAGATAGAAAAATCGTTGTTTTAAATTCTTTTTATGAAAATAATCTAGAATTTTACTCAAAATTTAATTGTACTGATAAAAAATATACAAGTGAAGCAAAATATTATAATAATTACTGAGTAAGTTCTGAAACTCAAATTTTAAATTTAGATTTTGCGAAAAATCCAAATTATAATTTATATAAAATAAAAGATTTTGATAAAGATGGAATAGAAGATTCTTTTGATAATTGTCCAAATAATTATAACCCTGAACAAATTGATAGTGATGCAAGTTGAAAATGAGATGCTTGTAGTGATAAAGATTATGATTATATAATTTGAGAAAAGGATAATTGTCCTACAATTTATAATCCAAAACAGGAAGACCAGGATAAAAATGGAATTTGAGATTTATGTGAAAAAGATAGTGATTTAGACAAAGTTTTTGATAGTGTTGATAATTGTATGGATATATCAAACCCAAATCAAGAAGATGATGATAGTGATAGGGTTTGAAATACATGTGATAATTGTAAATTAAAATTCAATATAGATCAAAGTGATGTAGATAAAGATTGAATTTGAGATTTATGTGATCAGAAAGATGATAGATACATAGAATCAAATAAATGATTTTTTATAGGATTACTTATATTTATTACAATTGCTTTTGGTGCAGGTATATTCTTTATAATTAAAAAACTAAAATAATTTTTAAAAAATAACTATGACTAAATTATTAAATCGTATTGCTCTCCTATTATCTATACTTATTTGATTTTGAATTACATTTTTAATTTACTGATTTTTTTGAGGATTTAGATATTTTTGATGAGATGATTCAATTGTATTTATCATGTTTTCAGCATTTGTATGACTTATATTTAAAAAAATATATTTAAGTGAAAATTTTATAATAGAAAGACTTAATTTCTTTTCAAAACAAATAGAAACTAAAATTTTAGAATCTAAATCAACTTATAGTAAAAAAGACAAGGTAAATTTAGAAGATGAAATAGTCGTAGTTAATAAAACTAAAGATAATGATATAACAAATGATTATCTAAATAATGAATATGTAGTTAATGATTATGTTGAAAAAATAGAGAAATTAGAAACAAAAACAAGTTTAAAAACAAACTTAATTCCAAAACAAGAAAAAATAGAAAAAGAATCAATTATAATGAAAAATATAGCTGAATTTTTCTCTACAAATTTACTTGCAAAAATTGGTTCTATACTGGTTTTTCTTTGAGTATTATTTCTATTGAGTTTGATTTGGTCAACGCTTCCTTCAATTGTAAAAATAATTTTAGGTTTTATTATATGATTTGGTATTTATTTCACTTGAGTTATCCTTGATAATAAATGATTAAAATGAGAATCTAGAATCCTTCTTGGAACTTGAATACTTATAAATTTTTTAGTTATACTTGGTGGTAAATTTGTACTTGAATGAAATGTAAATTCTACTGAATTCTTCTCTACTTGAGTTACATTTTTATTTTTAATTTTAAATACAATTTTTTGAGTTGTAACTTCTCTTGTGTACAAATCAAGAACTATGCTTTTGTTTTCATTTATATTTGCTTATTTAAACCCATTTTTAATTTGAGAAAGTTCTACAACTCCTTATACATTGGTTTGATATTCTGCTATAGTTTCAATTTGAGCGCTTATAGTTTGAAATAAAGAAAATAGTAATTTCTTAAAAATATCAGCATTTATACTTTGAAATATATTATTTATACTTGCTCCATTTGATAATGAAATGTGATGGATAATTAAATTTGTAGCATCTGCAATGTTAAGTTTATGAGTACTTTATAATTTATATAAAGATAATTACAAAAACATAAATAGTGTTTTTATTACTTCTTTTATATTTTTAATATTAGGATTGATTTCATGAAGTGATAATTGATTGATAAATAATAATCTAAGTTTTGTTACTTATCTGATTTCTATACTTGTATTTTTCTTTGTTTGAATAACTTTATTTTTGAAAAATGCAATTTCAAACTTATTATCAATTATAATATTCCCAATTCTTATAATTCTTTGATTACTTTTTGTTTGAGATTTACACTTTATAGAAATAAGTTTATGAACTGTAATAATTGCATATTTGATATGATTTAGTCTTATTTCAAATCCTAGTAATAATGATGTAGAAATATGAAATGGTATAAAATATGTATTTTTCTCTATACTATGAATATTTATTTTTATAGTTAATAGTTACTTAAGTTTCAGTTTAACAGATATAAACTTTATATCATTTATAACTGTTTTGATAGTTAGTTTTGTATTTCTTATAAGTTCTTATATATTTTCAAATAAAAATAATCTAAATTATCTATACACAATTTGAACAATTTGAACTGTATTTACACTACTTCCTGTTGTAAATCTAGATTTAGCAATTTCAGCAAGATCAGCATTTGATTTAAGTTATGTACAAGATCAATTTGTAAATTTAATAAAACCTTTTTGTATAATTGCTATTTCATTATTTTGATTAATAAATACTTTTTGGCCATTTATAAATAAATCATTAATAAAAGAAAAAACAAACATAAGAAACCTTGTTATCTGACTTATAGTTTGAGCATTGTTTCTATGAGGTGAATTGTATAGATACGGATTAGAATACTTCCCTTGAGTTTCACTAGGTTTTGCATTTGTCTGACTTGCAATTTTTTACTTCATACTTTCATTTATTTTTATCTGAAACATATGATTTGAAAATATTAAAAAAGACGATTCTTACAAGAATAGTTTATTTGGATATTTATTTGTATCTATTTCTATTTTTTCAATTGCTATCGCACTTATTTTTTCAAAAAGTCCTGAAGTTGTATCACTTATATGGTTATTTGAAGCTACAATATTATTTTACTTCTTTGGTAAAACTAAAGAATCAAAGATATTTAATTGAGCAATCATACTTTTTATAATATGAATAGTTAAACTTTTAGAATTAGAAAATTATGTAGAAAGATGAGATTTAATGTTCTTGGTTCCAATCTCACTTATAATCATATCTTTTGTATTAAATATAAAATATATAGACTGGCTTGAAAATAGTTTCAGAAAAAATATTCATGATATCATTCATATAATATGAATGCTTACAGTAGCAACTTTAATAGTAAAAATAGTACCTCAAACAAATCATGGTTGGTCAACTCTATGAATTGCAAGTTTTGTAGGTATTTCTGGACTTATTTACAATGACTTTAAATCACAATTATTAAAAATATTTTTTGTAGTATTATTGTTATTTTTTACACTAGAACAAATAAGTAGTTTTGATTATATAACATACAAATTACAAGAAGATAATTTAAGACATCTTATTTCCCTACAATATTTATCTACAGCTATAATTACTGCAATAGTAGTTTACTGGAATAAATTTAACAATATATCAATATATAATAAAACACTAAATGGTATAACTCTAGTATATTTACTTATAATTATATCAACTTATATTTATGATATATTTAACAATACTTTTGCTATAACAATTTTCTGGTGAATAATTTCTATTTATCTACTTATAAGATGAATAGGTAGCGATAAGATAAAACTTAGAACTATTTGATTATATTTACTAACTCTTGTATTATCAAAAATATTTTTATACGATATATGGTATTGATTAGACAATGCAGTAAGTAGAGTTATAGTGTTTATCATACTTTGAATCTTACTTATATTTGTATCTACAAGATATAGCAAAAAATATTGAAATAACTTAATTTGAGAATTTAATTTAAATAATTTAAATTCAGATATTAAGGAGGAAAAACCTAAAGCACAAACAAAAAAAGAAATGAGTAATGAAGAAATAACTTCTCAAATTAAAAAAGTAGATTTAAAATGAGTAAATTGAGCAAGTTTTAAGATAAATTGAAAGGTTGCTTTTTCTACAAAAAGCAAGAATATACTTCAAATAATAGTTTATGTTTTAAACAAAACATGATTAACAGAATTTGAAGCAAATGAATTAAAACCATTTTATGAATTTATAACTTCTCACTATATAAGTGATTTAAGTACTCGTGATTTAAACACTGTACAAAATGCTTTCAAAACTTTTGTTGAAGCAGGTTGAGAAGTAATAATAAAAAGAGACTAGGCAATGCCATAGTCTCTTTTTATGCTCAAAATAATTTATCAAAATGGTCTCTAATAATTATATAAAACCACTGAGTATAATCTTGTTTATTTTTTTCTATATCTATTTTTAAATCTGATGGTGAAATCCATCTCCAGTTCATTGCCTCTTCTGGATTTAAATTTGGTGCATCTTCGTAAAATCATTTATAAACATGTAAATATTCATGTTCAGTAAGTCACTTATCAAGTTCAGCTTTATAAATAAGTTCTGTCTTTTTAGTAAGTTCTGTATCAAATCACATTTCTTCCTTTAATCTTCTATGAATTGCATGTTCCAAAGTTTCTCAAACTCTAGGATGAGAACAACAAGTATTTGTCCAAAGTCATCCAGAATGATATTTTCATAAATCTCTTTGTTGAAGCATAAGTTCTCATTTTGAGTTGAAAACTAATATAGAAAAAGCTCTGTGAAGAAGAGCTTTTTCATGTACTTCCATCTTTTCTCAAGTTCAAATTTGATTATCAAATTGATCTACTATTATTATGTTTTCTTGCATTTTAAATTTTTAAAAAAATATATATAACCAATATAATAATTGGTTGATGTATTAAATAAACTATTAATGATTTTTTTCATAAATATCAAATAAAATTAATTAGTATATTTTTTTTATTTTTTAATATGAATATATCAAATTTATTAATTTTATTTAATAATAAAGCTAATGTATATCAATATAAAATTACTCAAAAATATGGTAATAAAGGATAATAATCTGCTGAATTAAATCATGGATACATAAATCATAAAAAATATAAATATTCATTTTTTATAATTGGAATGAAATAAAATCAATAAATTAATATAACAGTTCAAAACAGTAAATTATATAATTTAAACTTACGAAATATAAGTAAAATTAAAAAACTAAGTGAAAAAAAATGTATAATTCAAAATTTTATAAATTGTTCGCCATCAAATAAAAAATAAGTAATGAGACTAATAAATCAAGCAATAATTCATAAAATACAACTAATTTTTATATATTTTATATTTATTTCATTTTTATATTTTTTTTCTGCTAGGAAAAATCATATTCATGAAATAAATATAAATAAAAATACTGATATTTTTCATAAAATAACCCAAAATATTTCTGAAAAATTTAATAAATTTATGTTAAATATATTAACTAAAGAGTAATTTATATGAAAAAAAATCATTAATATAACTGCTACTCATCTTAATACATCTAATTTTTCTAATCTCATAAATATCTTATTTATATATTTTTATTTTAATTTAGATATTACATCAAAAAATTTATCTATATCTTTTTTTGTATTGTATAAATATAAACTAACTCTTAGAGAATTAGCATATCATAATTTTGCAAAAAGTGGATGTGCACAATGTTTACCTGATCTAACTGCAATACCATTTTCAGCAAGTAATTCAGCAACATCATCAGAATGATAATTATTTATTACTAATGAAAAAACTCATACTCTATTTTTTGCTTTAGAACTTCACATAAGTTCTATATTTTCAAAAGTCTTTAATTTTTCTAAAAAATACTCTATAAGTTCAGCTTCTTTTTCTTCTATTTCTTCAAAACCACCAATTCATTCTATATATTCAAAAGCTCTTAAAAGTGAAACTGCTCAAACTATATTTGGTGTTCAAGGTTCAAATTTATCTGGAAGTGTAGCATTTGAATATTTATCACAAGTTACTTCTCAAATTGCTCAACCACCAGAAAAACTAGGAATAAGTTGATTTAATAATTCTTTTTTTCACCATAAAATTCATATACCACTAAGTGCTAAAACCTTATGACCAGTAAAAAATAACGCATCACAATTTAGTTCATTTACATCAACTCTCATATGTGGAACACTTTGACTAGCATCAACTATAAAAAGTGTATCATCTCTCTTTCTTTTTCAAATTTTTTTCAAATCAAAAATTTGACCAGTTACATTTGAAACATGAGTTAAAGCAATAACTTTTACATTTTCATCATATTTTTCATCAAAATCTTTTAAATCTAAATTATAATCATCATCAATTCATATAAATTCTATTTCTATACCTATTTCTTCCTTTAAAATAAGCCAAGGAACTAGGTTTGCATGATGTTCAACTATACTTAAAAGAACCTTATCTCAAGCTTTTAAATAATTACTTTTTTTAAGACTTGAAGTAAGTAAATTACTAGCATAAGTAGAATTATAAGTATATATAATTTCCTTTATATCACTTGCTCAAATATGTCTAGCAACAATTTCCTTTGATTTTTTATACAATTTTTCAGAGTGAATTGCTATATCATACATACCTCTATGTATATTACTATAATCGTTTTCTAGATATTTTTTTACTCAAGTGATAACATATTCTGGTTTTTGAGTAGTTGAAGTAGAATCAAAAAAAACTAAATCAGGATTATTTTGAAATATAGGAAAATCTTTTTTAAAACTCATATTATTTTTGTTTAAGTGTTATATTTAGGTAAAATTTATCTCAAAAGAATGAAGCAACTCTGGTATCAATTATATCATCATAAATAAGCTTATCTAAGCTAAAACTATCATAATAAAATAATTTTCTGTTACTTAATATAAATTCACTATTTTTATTTACTTGCAATCATGAACTCCACCAAAATTTAGAATAATTATCATATATAGTATATTCATTTTTAAATTCTTTAAATACCAAAAATTTGATAAATTGTTCTTGTAGTGTTAAATCATAATTTGATTTTTTTTCAAGTTCAGAATAATGCTCTGAGTAATCTTTTTGTAAATTAGATAATGCTCAAATAAGCATAATCTTTCAAGAAAAATCAAGTTCATCATATCAAGTTTCTAAAGTTGAAATATATCACTCTAAGTCAGGATTTGATTTATCTTTTAAACTAAGTAAATATACAAAATAAGCTAATTCAGTATCTTTAAATCAAAATAATCATGGTAATTCTCACAATTTTTCATCTACAGAAGTTAGAAAATTATCAAGTTCTCAAAGATTATTTAAATATACTAAAAATAAGAGTTTATCATTATTTTTTAATCATTTATAATTTGATACTATATCATTATAAATCAAATCTTTAAATTCACTGTCTATTTTAATTCATGATTTTTCAAGACTTGAAAGTAAAAAATATTTATGTATGTATTCTCTTTCATCAAGTATATCAAATTTGTAAATTTCACTATCAACTGAAGTTAAATTTTGATAATCAGTATTATACGCAATTTTTGGAGTTAATTTTATTTTTTTATTTTTTGAATATAACTCTATATAATTTATAAATAAATACTTGTAAATATCATCTTTTTTATTTGTAAATATAGAATCAAACAAGTATGCCATCTTATTATTTGCAAAAAATAAACTAACTTCAGATTCTTTTAAATTTTTTGATTCCTTATTATAATCTATATTGAAATCATAGATTGTAGATTTATTTTTTGCTCACTTTTCAGGTTTTACATATTCAAATTCCTTGAAATTATTCTGCATAGTAAGAAAATCACCAGTAGAAGTATAATTAACTAAATAATCTGAAATTTGTTTATTGTATCTATCTAATTTTTCATTTATTACTACTTTTTCTTCATCACTAAAAGAATCAATTTTTTCATTAATCGGTACAATTTCATCACTTTTTGAAAAAAAATAAAATCAAATAATTACAAATAACAAAAAAACAAAGAATAGAGAAATATATAATTTATTTTTCATAAAAATATATAAAGTTACTAAATTAGTAATATTATAATAAAAAGACTAGAAAATTCTAGTCTTTTTATTATTTTAGATAAAATCATAGATCTTGTAATTTTTGTTCTTCAAAATCTGATAATTTTTCTTTAAAATCTTTTTTATCATAATAATTATCTGCAATTCTAGAAAAATAGGTTTTTTCAGTTTTATCGTAATCTATCTCTTTTCTAAAACATTTTTCATCTAAACAATATTCATTTTTAGAAATTCATTCTGGAATAGGTATTTCATATTCTTTTATATATCATAATCTAATCGCCTCTTCAGTTATTTGATGCCAAATATAACCTGCTCAAGTTATACCAGTTACTCAAATCATTGATGAATTATCATTGTTTCAAACCCAAACTCACATAACAAAATCTGGAGAATACGAGATAACCAAATTATCTCTAAAATTACTACTTGTTCACGTTTTTACAGCTTGTGAAATAGAAGTATTTAGTATAGAATTTACTCAAAAACTTATATCTCTATTATCTGGATCTGATAGTATATTGTATAATAAAAACTTATTTGGATCTTTTAAATCAAGAAGTTTTGTATAACTAAAAACTAAATCTTTTAGAGTTATACTTGGATTTCAAAGTACCAAACTATAACCATAATAGTCAGGACTTTCCGTTAGTTTAAATCAATATTTTTTGTAGAAATTATACACATTTTCAAGTCATAACTCTGAAGCTAATCTCACAGTTGCATTGTTTAAACTATTTCACAAAGCATTTTTAAATCTAACTAATCAATATTCTTTTAATGAATAATTATTACTAATATAAGTTTTATCATCACTAAAAGAATTATATTCATTTTCTATATCAAGCAATAAATCATTTATTCAATATCAGCTTTCTAAAGCCATCAAATACAAAAATGGTTTAACAGAACTTCAAGATTGTCTTGGTGAATTTATAACATTTACCTGTCAGTCAATTTCCTTACTATAAAAATCTCTACTTCATTCATAAATAAGTACTTCTCTAGTTTTTGGATTTATTGCAAAAACTGCAGCATTAGTTACATTTTTGTTTTTTAAACTATTAAGAGTACTATTTAAAGTATCTCTAGCAAATAAACTAAGTTTCGAATCTATGGAAATCTTATCTCAAGTTGGAGTTAAATCCATAGTTGCAAATGGGAAATTATCTATGTTTTGTTTTTTATTTAAATTAGATATTTTTCTTTCAAAACTAAATGATAATTTATTTTTTACTTTTTCAAAATAAATACTAAATTCCTTATCATAAATTGATTTTGTACTTGGATTGTTCAACAAACTTATAAGTAAAACTATTTCTTCTTCATCTAAATCATTCAAATCATTTTTTCAAAAATATACTTCCATCGCAGCTCAAATTCAATACAAATTATTTCAAAAATATACATTTTGTAAATACTGACTTAATATTCTTTTTTTTGTAAATTCTCTATTTTCAAAACTAGATAATGTGTTTGGAAAATATGGCAAACTATAATAAAAAGCTAGAAATGCTTCTCTTGCTTTTTGTAAATAAGATCTTTTATTATTTTTAAAAAAATGGTTTTTTAAGTATTGTTCAGTTATAGTACTAGCTCATGAAACTATTTTTTTATTTATTATATTTGATTTTAATGCTCATAATTTAGAATAAATATCAACTCAAAAATGATTATAATAATCTTTGTCTTCTATAATTAATAAATCTTTTACAAAAATAGAATTTAAATCTAAATCAATTACTTTTTTATATCAAAACTCATTGGCTTTATCAGTTATAACAATTCCATTTCTATCTCTTAAAAAAATATGTTCTGGTTCATCTTTTGGAGTAAAAAAAATAACTGGAAAAAAGCAGTAAGACAAAAAGCTTACTGCAAATATTCCAATTATAATAAAAATATTTTTTTTATTCATTTATTTCACCACTATATTACTAAAACTTGAATTTGCTCTAAAAGTTGGATCATACATCAAATATCAAGTTACAGGAGGATAAGTATAAGTTCATGCAAATTCTGGTCTGAAATAGTATTCAAATACTGCACTATTTCACCAAACATAACTTGCATTCGCCATTACTACATCACTTCTAAATTCACTATAATCCCAATTCCAATTATTTGAAGCTCAAGTTACAGAACTACTTTCAGTTTTAAATTTAGAATTTATAACTCTAAAACTTCAAGGTAAGTAATCTTCAATTGTTAGATTTCTTCTTACTTTTTCATCTGGAAAAGTAACTGTTATCTTTGTTTTATAAAGTTTTGTTTTATCAAAATTATTATCTATAACTTTTGTAAAAACGCTATCACAATTTACTTTATTTTCTTCATAATAATAATATTGGTTTGAACATTTATCTAGTAAACTTTGATCTTTAACTTCAAAAATCTCTCTTTTTATACTCATACCATTTGAAGTAGGAGTAATTTTTAATTTATCTATTGGATATTCTTTTATTATAAAATCAACATATATCTTACTTTCACTATTATTTCAAACTGACAAGTTTAATAAATCTCAAACAGAAATATTTTTTAAATTATATTCTAGTTTTATAAGACTTAAATTATCTCATCATAATTCATATTTTTTATTATCTGAAAAATTTCATAATTTAAATGAAAATTTAGCTTTATTATCAATCTTATTTTTTTCTAAATATTTATAAAAAGCAATAAATGCATTATTTTTAGATTGAGTAGAATAATAATAACTAGACCAATCATAATCATATAAATCATCTATTAATTTTTCTATATAATCATTATATGATTCATCATTTAAATCAAGTAGAAGTGAAGCAAAAATTGCTCTATCCGACAATTTATCCCAATACCAACTTGTGCTTTCAGAATCCATTTTTGCTTTCAAGATTTCAATATTTGCCTTAATAATTTTTAAATCCTTATTTTCAGAATAGAAAAGTCAGTAAGTATAAGCAAGTAATGAATGTCTATCTAAATCTTTTGCTCTAAGAGTAAGGCCTGGTTTTTTTCAAGCATATTTAAGTGCCCAATATATTTCAGATTTTTCGCTTTCATCAGTGCTTGTAGCATAATTTTTTTCTAAATATGAAACAGCATTTTCTATCATTTTGTTATCAACTTCAACTCAAGAATTTTTCATATATAAAAGACTTCTAAGTACATATGGTGTTATATGTAAATCTGAACTACTATTCCCTTGCCAATAAGCAAATCATCCGTCACTTGTTTGCATAGATGAAATTCTATCAACTCAAGCTTTTACATTTTTATCAATATTTTCTATATCAAAAATACCTTTAAATAAGTTTGAAAATTGTTTAATAATTACATTTGGAATAGTACTTGAAGTTGTTTGTTCTATACAACCATAAGGATAAATAGCCAAACTTGAAACTATTTTTTCTATTCAAGAAAGTCTGGAATTTGAAAATATAAGTTCAACTTTTGAATTTTCAAGAGAAGTGTTTTTATCAATTCCTAATTGCAAATTAAGAGATGAATATCAATCTAGTATTCAAGATTTCAAAGTTTGTTTTATTAAGATTGGAGAATCTTTTATAGTAATCTTATTTTCAATCTTATCACTATTATCAGCAGTATTTCAAAGTGCAGAAATAGTATAATCTATCTCATCAACACTTGAGTTTGCAATTATATCCCATGAAATATTTTTACTAGTTCAAGCTTTTAGTGTAATTAATTTCTCAGGTTCTGTAACCTCAACTCATTTTGTAGTTAAAATAACTTTGAAATCAATATCTTCTTTTGAATTGTTAAATAAATTAGCACTAACTGTTGAATTATCATTATCTCTCAAAATTTGAGGAGTTTTATCTTCAATTGTTACATTTTTTCTTACTTCTATAAATTTTTCATCATATCAGAAAAAGTTTGTTTTAGAATTTGAAATTACCATTACTCTAAAATTTGTTAAATTATCTGGTAAATCAAATGAAACGCTAGCTTTTCAATCTTCATCAGTTATAACATTTGGATTATAGTAAGCAGTATTTTTAAATATATTTCTAGTACTAACTGCACTATCTCAACCTTTAAAATCACCAGCTCAACTTCAACCAACAATTCACATCCTAGAAAAATAATAATTCTTAAGCATAGCAATATTTGTAATACTTGTTTGTATACTAAAAGGAAGTTTTACAAATATTTTTTCTAGAGTATTTAAATCTACATTTCACATCAAACTTATAAGAGAATCATCAACAACCATAACAGTTAATTCACTTTTTACAGGATCTCAAGATTTATTTTTTACTTGTAAATCAAGATTTACTTTTTCTCTTGGTTTATAAGTTTCTTTATCAATTTTTATATCAATAAATGCTTTTTTATCAGTTTTATCAACTACAACTTCTGTATATCAAACCTTATATTCTGGTATAGTTTTGTTTGTTGTATCAACCATCATAACTCAAATATAAGCATTTGGTACAAAAGTATCATCAACTAAAAATTCTTTAAAAAATACATTTCAAACTACATCTATATATTCAGAAGACATAACTCAAGCTTTTTCAATTGTCCAAAGTATTTTTGAATTAGAAACTGGTAATCTAATCAAAACTTTTGCAGTTTCTCATATTTTATAACTAGATTTTTCAGATATAACTCTTAGTTTATTATCATTTTCAATTGGATTTGAAGAAGATTCATTTGAATAAGTAATAACTGGAAAATATGATGAATTAAATAATTCTCTTAAATAAAGTGTTTTTGTTACCTTATTATCTTCTTTTTCTATACAATTTTCTCAGTCATTACATTCAACTTTTTCATCTATATAGTTCTCTATATAAAGTGTTTTATCATCACTAAATTTTTTAACTATTTCATCTATCTTACTCTTTTCTATTTTATCACTTTCTTTTAATCATAAATATTCTCAAATAGCAGAATTTTTAATCATCCCATATTCAAAAACATATTCACTATTTTTATCTAATTTATAAGATAATTCTAACTCTCAGTCACTATTTACACTGAAATTTTTATCATTTACATAAAATACTTTTTCAATTATTTCATTTACAGTTTCTACATTTCTATCAAAACCATTTACATCCTTAACTTTTTTGTTTATGTATTCTTTTCTTTTTATAACAAAAAGATATTTATCATTATAACTTGAAGTCCATTTTCAAACATTTAATTTTCAAACTATATCTATCTTTCATCAAACTTTCAAAAATTTATCACTTGATGTAAATTTTAAACTTGATTCATTATTGTATTTTTTATATTCGTTTGGTAATTTTGCAATTACAGAATTTGATCAAGAGATTGTATCTCAAGCTTCATCTGTAACTGTAACTTCAACTATATATTTGAAATCTGAATAACTAGAAGAAAAATCAATATCAATGTCAAAATTTCAAATTCAAGAAGCATCTAGTGTTCAAGTTCATTCAGTATAAAATTCTTTAGGTGGTTCCCAATAACAACCATAATAACAATCATCCCAATAATTATCACTATAATAATATTGTTTATAAACCTTATATGAAAATTGTGCATTTTTTACTCTAGGACCAGAAAAATAACTAGATATAACACTTGCATTTATCTTAAATTTTCAAAGAAAATTTTCAGTTTCATAATAATATTGTTTATCAACCTTTGTTTCTTTTATATCAACAAAATCAGAATTTAATCCAGTAGTTTTTAGTGTAACTTCATTTTTAAATTTTGGATTTTTAAAAACTTCAACATCAAAATTTCAAAAAGAAATTGTTTTATCTCAATTATTTAAAAATATAGTATAAGTTCAAAGTGGAAAATCTGATCTAATATTTAGTGTATCACTATAACTTCAAAATTCATTTAAAGTTATTTTTTTACTAAATACATCTTCTCATTTTGAATTTAAAATCTTTAAATCAAAAGATTCTTTTGCATCAGGAATTGATAAATCTAACGATTTTCTAAGTATAAGTTTAACATTTACATCTTCATTTGGCAAATATAATTTTCTATCAGTATAAATATGAGAATAATATTCTGGAGTATCTCACCATCTGTCTAGATTAATATTATTTTTGTCAGAATCATAAGAATAATAATTTGTAGTATAACCAAAATTCCATGGTGCTATTCAAGAATTCCAAGTAGAAACAAGGTAACTTTGATTAGCAACTCAATTTGCATTTACCAAAAATGATTTATATATTTTTGTCCAATCGTATTCCCATTCATCTTCAAAAGTTCTAGTAAAATAATCACTAACTAAATCTTTTAAATTTACTTTTAAAATACCATCTTCTCAAGTTTCTCAAAGATAAATTTTCTTTGAAAAAATATCCTTATCAATTACAGAATTGTATTTTATATCGTAATCATTTTTTTCATTGTTATAAGTTTTTTCTATTTCACCAAAATCATTTAAATATACTTCTATTTTTTGACCTCATAATGGTTTTCATTCAAAATCATTTACGAAGAAAAATCATTCACCATTTCTTGAAGTTTTCATCATAATATGAGAATTAACTATAGAGAAAAATAATGGTTTGTTAACTCTTGAATTAAATTCTGTATCTTCAGGATTTGAAAAATAAACAACATATAAACCTTTTGGTTGATTTTCTTCAACAAAATCACTAAAACTAAAATCTTTTTTTATTAATGTATTTTTATTTATATCTTTTTCATCTTTAAAAATTATATTTTTTTCTATACATTCAAATGTTTTCAATGTAGGAACTGAATTTTTAAAGAAATCATCTGTAAAAGTTTTATTTTGGCTACTAGATAAAACCTCTATTTTTCAATAAGTTTCTTCAGGAACTCTACATATTTTTATTTTTGTACTAGTTTTTGGTGAATTATAATCAAGGATTTGAAATTTTGGAAGATTATTTTTTGTATAAATAGATAATGGGTCTACTACTTTCATTCAAAAATATTTGTTTTCAGGAGTAGTAAAAACAAACTCACTATCCTTTGTTTTTTCTCAAATTGTAGTATCAAAAGGTATAAGTTTTATCTTATATTCTTTTAAAGGTTCTAAAGCCAAGTTTAATATTGCTTTATTTTTATATAAATAAACATCCTCTAATCGAATATCTATTTTAGGCTCAATTTCTAGCAATTTAACTAATCTAGTTTTTGCTTCATCTCTATTTTTTAAATATTGAACAGAGTTTTCTTCTCAAATATCAGTAAAAAAATCAAGTGCAAAATCTATAACAATTGATGTTTTAAAATCATTATTTATATTAAAAAAAGTTCAAACACTAAATTTAGGATTTAGATATTTTTTGTTACATTCTTCTCTTTTAATATCAAGTAATGAATAAAATACATAATTATTTTTAAAATAATTATCAGTTTCTTTAATTATAGTTTTACAATTATCTAAATTTAATTCTACATTTTTTAAATCATATTTTTGACTACAAGTATCATAAATTTTATCAAAATTTACTTCATTAAAAAATATATTATTTTTTGATATTTTTGATTTATCAAAGTTTAATATTATAGAACAATCATTTAATGTTTTTTCTCATTCTGGATTTGAGATTATATCAAGTATTTGTGATACTTGTTTTTCTGCAAAATAATTTAATATTGGATTCACAGATAATCCAATAAATACAACTAATATTGATACAAAAAGTGCAATTATATATTTTTTAGAGAGCTTAAATTTAATAAATTTTGTCATAAATTAAATACCTTATTTTTAAATGTATTTATTATAACAAAATAAATAAAAAAGACTAGTTAATCTAGTCTTTTTTATATTTCATTATTTTTTCATTTCTTTCATCTAATTTCTTGCAATATTTTAACTACTTTTTTCTTCACTCAAATACTTAATTTCTCAATTTGCTCAAATCTAAAATCTTCTTCTTTTAGTCAAGCTAAAGTTACTTCTTCTCAAAGTAATTTTTTATAAAGGATTTTTCCAATCCAAAGTGGATATTTTAATTCACTTTCATCAATTCATAAACTTTCTCTAAATTCTTTAACCAATCATATATCTTCAAAAGATAACTTAGCAAAATAAAAATCTTTTAAAAATTGTCATCTTGTTTCAGTATCATTATTTTGAAAATACTCTACAACTTGAGTTTGTCATCTAGTGTAACTTACATCTTTTCTATTTGCTCATTTTTCATACATTGAAACAAATCTTTTTACTCTAAGAGTTCTATCTAATGCTTCTTTTTTTATATCATCAAAAGAAGTATTTTTTGGTTTTAAAAGTTTATAATATAACTCTAAAAATTTAATTGTATTATCAAAATCAAAATTTTCAGCAACATATGTTGTTATATGATGAATTGTTGGACTAACTGAAATATCTTCAATTTTTTCATCAAACATAAGTTCTGTAAGAGTTGCCATTCATTCTTCTGCTTCTAAATATCAATCTCAATTTGTATTCAAAGTTTTTGATGAATTAAATCATCTAACCATATGAACTCAAACTTCATGATCAAAAAGCTCTAATATTCTTTTAAGTGAAGTTTTTTCCAATTTAGATTCTGGTAAAATAATTTGCTTTTTTTCTTTTTTAATTGAAAAATTTCCTACTTTATCATCTACAAAGACTGACCATCATTTTAATTCATACAAATCAATTAACATTTCAAATAATCCAACAACTTTTTCTTTTGATAAGAAAATCTCTACTAATTTATTATTATTTCAACCTTTTTTAAAATTATTAGTTGCACTTATTCAATTAAATCAAAGAGTTTTTAAACATTCTAAATATGATTTTTTTTCTCATTCATCTAGTTTTAAATTATTAGTTTCATATATATTACTTAGTTCTTTTAATACTGACGATTTTTCAGATTTAATAGAACTAATTTCAGGTCAATATACGATAGTTTGAAGTTTATTAACTCTTCTTAAATAGAAATTTCTTTGTTCTTCTGTTAACTCAAAACCTGATTTTTCTGCTTCTAAAAAAATTGATGATTTAAAAATCATATACCTTAATCCAACTCAATTTAAAGAGTTTAATATAAATTTTTTTTCTACTTCTTGTAAAGACGAATCTTTTAATTCTTTTTTGATATTTTTTATTTCACTCAACTTTTTATCAAAAGTTTTTAATAATTCATCTATATCATTTTGAGAAATAATATTTTTTCATCCAAAAAAATCTTGATTTATATTTAAACCATCTTCATTTTGAATATATTTTAATATTCATCACATAGGAGAAGCAAACCCAGATTTAGTATTTTGAACATCTTTAGTATATTCTAAAAAACCTTTCATATTTTTTAAATTAATATATAACTAATTTTATTATAACATATAAGAGCAAAAAAAACTAGAAAAATCTAGTTTTTTATTTCAAATAGCTACTTGCAAATTTATTTGTTAATTCTACAAATTCTTTGATATTTTCAACTTCTCATCATTCAAGTAATATAGCTTGATAATAAGCATATTTTATAGTATCTGTTAATTTTTCAGATTTTACATCACTATCAAATTCTTTTTTCATTATATCAACCAAAGAATTTTTTGAATTTAATTCAAGGATTCTTTTTTGTTTTGGTACAGTTTGTCACATAGCTTTCATCATCTTTTCAAGTTGTGGATCTATACCATTTTTAGGAGTTTTAAGAGCTCAAAGTGCAGTTCAAAGTTTATCATTTAAAACTACTTCTTCTATCTTTTCATCTCAAATAGTTGATTTTATTAGTTCAAAAAGTGATTTAAATTCTACTTTTTTCTCTTCTTCTTGTTTTTTATTTTCTGGAGTTTTTTCTTCTAATTCTATATCATTTGAAGTTATAGAAACAAGTTTTGCTTCTTTAAATTCATTAAAGGATTGAACTAAAAACGAATCAATTGCATCTGTTAGAACTAAAACATCTATATTTTTTTCTTTGAATTGAGATATATATGGTGAAGCTAGCGCTTCATTTTCACTTTTTGCAATTATATAATAAATTGTTTTTATTTCCTTTTGACCCAGGTCACTCTCTCTTCCTTCGGAATTCACCTTGTCCTCTTTTTTCCCTTCAATTTCAACTTCTTCTTTTTTTGCAGGAGCCTTTTCTAAATACTCATCTAGAGTTATTAGCTCACTATTATTTATTCATTTAAATAAACTAATTCAAGCAATTTCTTGTTTTAAATCATATTCATAATGAATTCATTCTTTTACTACTTTACCATAATTTGACCAAAATTTTATATAATCTTCTTTTTTATTTTTCAGTGTATTTTCAAATTCAGAAATTACTTTTTTTGTAAGTCATTTTTTAATCTTATCTAGAATAGTATTTTCTTGAAGCATTTCCCTACTTATATTTAGTGGTAAATCTGAAGTTTCTACAACTCATGAAATAAATCTTAACCAAACAGGAATTAACTCTTTTGCATTTTCTAAAATAAGTACATTTTGAACATACAATCTAGGCCCAAACTCTTGATTTGGATCAGAAAGATTTTTATACATATTTACATCACTTGGAGCAAAAAGTATAGATTTGTAACTTACCATTCATTCAACATTGTTATGAATAGTAAAAAGTGGTTCATTCCAATCACTACTTATACTTTGATAGAAATTTTTGTATTCTTCTTTTGTAATATCTTTTTTATCTTTTTTCCAAATCGGTTTTGTTTCATTTACTTGTTCAAAATCCATAATCTTTGGTTCTTTTGCTTTTTCCTCATCAGTTCTAGAATCATAAGCTCTCATCATTATTGGAACTCATACATAATTAGAGTATTTTTTAATAAGTTCTTTTAATTTCCAATCATCAAGTAATGATATATTTGCCTCATTTATGTGAAGTATAATCTTTGTTCATCTAGTTTCTTTTTCAATTTCAACTATATCGTAATCAGATTTTCAATCACTTGTCCATCTATGAGCTTTTGTATCAAGTCATGATTTACTTTCTACTTCTACACTATCAGCAACCATAAAGGAGCTATAAAAACCAACTCAAAATTGACCTATCAAATTGTGAGCAGAATCTTCTTTTGCTTTTTTTAGTTTATCAATAAATTCTTTTGTTCCAGATTTTGCAATAGTTCATAAATGAGAAATAAGTTCTTCTCAAGTCATACCTATACCATTGTCTGTAATTGTAATTGTTTTATTATTTTTATCTGCTTCTACAGTAATTTTAAACTCAGAATCATCTCATAGAAAAGTTGTATCAGTTAATGATTTTAATCTAGCTTTATCTATCGCATCAGCACAATTAGAAATCAATTCTCTAAGAAATATCTCTTTATTTGAATAAATACTATGTGTTAATAATTCTAAAATCCTACCTGTTTCAGCTTCGAAATTGTGTTTTGACATATATCCTAAAATTAAATTTTAAATTTTAAAAATAGCACTTAAACTTTTTAAGTGCTAAAATTATATATTTTTTTAATATTTTGTAAAGTATTTTTATTTTTTTTCACAATCTTTACAATCATCATATGGATCCATATGAACAAGTATTTCCCGAGTATGCATTGTATCAATTTTTGGAATAGTATACTCTATATGGTCAGAAATTCTATGAGCATCAATAAGTTTTATTTCTGGATTAAAAACTATATGAACTTCTACAAATTTAGTATTTCAAGATTGTCTAGTTTTTAATTCATGGAATCAAGAAACAAGTTTTTGGGATTTAATAATTTCTTTTATCTTATCAACTTCTTCTTTTTCAAGAGCTATATCTAACAATAATAAAAATCATTTTTTAATTAAAGTAAACGCACTATAAATTATATAAATTGCAATAAATATTCAGATAATTCAGTCAATATAATTTATTCAAGTATAATAAATTAAAACTAATCCTACAAGGATTCAAGCATTTGAATATAGATCTGTTTTATAATGAAGTGAATCTGATTTTATAACTAAATTGTTTGTTTTTTTAGCTACATAATCTAAAAAAGAAACTAATCAAAAAGTTACAAAAACTGAAACCAACATAACAGCTAATCATACTCCTAAATATCATATTTTTTCATTATTTATTATCTTTATGACTGATTCATATAAAATATATAATCAAGATAAAGTAATAACTACTCATTCAAAAAGTGCTGCAATAGCCTCAATTTTTCATCTTCCATAATTAAATTTTTTATCTGGATCCATTTCAGAATTACTCACTGCGAAATAATTAAATACAGATACAAACATATCAAGCAATGAATCAATTGCACTTGATAATACAGCAATTGATCAACTTATAATTCATATAGTAAGCTTAATTATCATAAGAATTAAAGCAGTAAGTGTAGACACCATTGTAGCAATCTTAACTAAAGACATATTTTAAAGGTTAAATATTATTTTTTATATATTACTCATTTTTTTGTAAATTAGTAGTTGATTTTTTATAAAAAAATATTACTATAAAATATATAGTTAATAAAATAATATATGACAAAAAATATAATAGAAATAAAAAATCTTACAAAAAAATACAATAATAATGAAGTTCTAAAATCTATAAATTTAGATATAGAATCTTGAGATTTTTTCGCGTTATTATGACATAATTGAGCATGAAAAACTACTATAATAAATATACTTACAAATTTAGTAACAAAAAATTCTTGAAATATTAAAATTTGATGAATAGATATAGATGAAAACTTTGAAAATGCTAGAAAACTTATATGAGTAGTTTCTCAAGAGTTTAATTTTGATGTATTTGAAAAAGTAAAAAACATACCAGTCATACAAGCTTGATACTACTGAATAGATAAAAAAACAGCTATAGAAAAAACTGAAATTATGCTGAAAAAATTATGACTATGGGAAAAAAGAGATGCAAAAGCAAAAGAGTTAAGTTGATGAATGAAAAGAAGATTGATGATTGTTAGAGCATTAATTCACGAACCAAAAATACTAATTCTTGATGAACCAACTGCGTGAGTTGACGTTGATTTAAGAAAAAGTATGTGGGAATTTATAAATGAATTAAATGCTTCTTGAATAACTATTCTATTAACAACTCATTATTTAGAAGAAGTTGAAGCTCTTTGTAAAAAAGTAGCAATCTTAGATAAGTGAGAATTAATCGAAAACACAACTGTAAAAAGTCTATTATCAAAATTAAAAGAAGAAACTATTATTTTAAGTTCAAAAAATGAAGTAAAATTAGAAAAAGATTTTATAAAAAAATATGATGTAAAATTACTTGATGACAATGAAATAGAAATGACAATTTATGAAAATATGAATTTAAATGATATATTTTTAGAATTAACAAAACAAAATATTACAATAAAAAGTTTTAGAAATAAAACAAATAGACTTGAAGCATTATTTATGAAATTAATAAAAAAATAAGATTATGACAGATTTAATAACTCTAGTAAATAAAGAAGTTTCCAGATTTTTAAGAGTATGGAAACAAACATTGTTACCACCAATAGTAACAACAGTTTTATATTTACTTATTTTTTGAAAATTTATTGGTAGCCAAATTTCGATTGTTGACTGAATTAGTTATATAGATTTTATATTTCCTTGATTATTAATGATGTCAGTAATTATGGCAAGTTATCAAAATTCTAGTACTTCATATTTTTGATCTAAGTTTCAACACAATATAGAAGAATTATTTGTATCACCTATAAGTCATATAAAAATACTAGTATGATTTTGTATTTGAGCTATTATTAGATGATTTATTGTATGATTTTTAATATTTTTAGTATGATTTTTAATGGTAGATATACATATATATAATTATTTTTACTTATTTTTATTTACCTTTCTTAGCTCTACATTGTTTGCATTATTATGACTTTTTAACTGAATCTTTGCAAAGAGTTTTGATGATATCTCAATAATTCCTTCTTTTGTTATAACACCTTTGATTTATTTAGGTTGAGTATTTTATTCAACTTCTCTACTATCTCCTTTATGGAAAAATATAAGTTTATTCAACCCTATACTTTATATGGTAAATTGACTTAGATATGCATTTATATGATTTACAGATGTAAATATATATTTATCAATAAGTATATTACTCGTATTTATTATAATATTTATAATTGCAAACTTGTATTTGCTTAAGAAATGACATTGAATTAAAAACTAAAAAACAAGCCTACGGCTTGTTTTTTAGTTTAAAAATTATAATCATTGCATAGTAACTGGAGTGAAACTAGCAGTTGTTGTTCAATCTCAAAATTGACCTGAATCATTTATTCACCAACACTTAACTTCTCAAGTATTAATTAAGGCACACATATGTCACCATCAAGCTGATAAATAAGTTACATTTGAAATTCATGGAACAATTATAGGAGATAATTGATTTGAAGTATTTCAGTTTCATAATTGTCAAAATGAATTTTCTCACCATGTTTTAACTGTTCAATCATTTAATATTACTCCAAAAAATCCATATCATCAAGTTATTTGTGCTACATTAGTTAATCAAGTAACATCTAATGGTATACTACTATTAGTTGTAGTTCAATTTCACAGTTGTCATGACCAATTTGCTCACCAACATTTAACTGTTCAAATTCAATCATTTATTATTGCACAGGCAGCCTCATCAGAAATAACATGAATAGCTATAGCATTTGTTAATCATGAAACACTAACTGCAGTAAAACTACTAGTTGTAGTTCAATCTCATAATTCTCAGCTCCAGTTAGCTCACCAACATTTAACTGTTCCATCATTTAATAATACACAAGCATTATTATCTCATGCTGATACAGATGAAGCATTTGAAATATTTAATACATTTACAGGAGATGATCTTGAAATATCAAATCAATCTCATATTCTTCAAGCACTAGTTGCTCACCAACATTTAACTGTTCAATCTGTAATTACTGCACATGAAAAATCTCTTCATACATCTAATACTGATACATTTGTTAATCATGTTACAGAAACAGGAGTTGATGAATTAACAGTTGTTCAATTTCATAATTGTCCTCAAGTACCTCTTCACCAACATTTAACTGTTTTATCACTAAGTAAAGCACAATTTGTAGTATCTCATCAATCTATAAAAGTAGCATTTGTTATTCAAATTACGTCAACAGGCGCTAAACTATTAGTTATAGTTCAATTTCATAGTTGACCATATCAATTTCTTCAAACACACTTAACTGTTCACGAAGTTCATAATATACAAGTATGGCTTCAAAAACTATCTCATATTTTACTAGCAGTAAAAGTTAAACTAGTATTTCAACTTCAACTTATATCATAAGGCAATTGACTTCATCAATCAACTACAAATAAATTAGAAGCATTTTTTACTATACTTGGGCTATCTGTTGAAGTATTATACATATAATAATTTCATTTTACTACTGCTTCATTTCTTTCTTCATTTATTGTTGCTATCTGCAAAAAATTATATGCTCATGTACTTGTTCATCATTTTGCATATGATAATACATAATCACTCTTTGTTGTTGGATCTTTAAAACTTGTTCCATCTTCTTTTAATTGTGAAAATTTTGGTATTCATTGGATTGCGTTTGTTGATATATTGTTTATCACTACTGATTTTGATGCTTGATTATCTATAAGTTCTCATCATGTTACTCATTTTATTTGTTCTACTGATACTTTTTTTAAGATATTACTTATATCACTTTCTCTCTTACTATCTCTTGCTGATGAACTATATCATTGCAAATTTATAAACGCTATTGTTCATAATATTGCTAATATTGTGATTACAACAATTAACTCTACTAATGTAAAACCTTTAACTCCTTTTTTGTTTTGCATTTTTTTAATTATAAAAAATAAAATCCTTACTATTATGATAGTAAGGATTTTATAAATATTACAAGTTATTATTTCTTCATTCACACATTTTTCCCTCTTCATTTATACTCTATAACTATTGGAGTACCAAAAAATCAAAAATTATCCCTAATTCTATTTTCAAGATATCTTTTATAAGAAAAATGGAATTGTTCCGGGTTATTTACTGTAAGTGCAAATTTAGGTGGATTTACATCAACTTGACTTCAATAATAAATTTTTGGACTATGAGATTTTCTAGTTCAAGTTGGTGGATGTTTTAATACAACTTGTTCTAAGAAATTATTAATAACTCAAGTTTTTACTCTTTTAAACCTTTCTAATTTTATATTTTTCGCACTATCAAGTATTTCTTCTAATCTTTTTTCTTTAACAGCTGAAGTAAAAACAACAGATGCCCAAGGTAAAAATTCAACTTTTGATTTTAGATATTCTATATACCTATTCATAATTGAATCTTTATCAACACCTGGTTTTTCTAAAACCATATCCCATTTATTTACAACTATGATAAGTCATTTATTTTCTTCTAAAACTCTTGATATTACAGCTAAATCTTGATGTACAATTCAAGCAAATCAGTCTATAACAACAGCAATTACATCTGCTCTAGTTATAGCTCTTTCTGTTCTCATAACTGACCAATCTTCTACATTTCAAATTCATACCTTACTAAGTCTTCTAATTCAAGCAGTATCAATTAATACAAAATTTGTATCATCATGTTTAAACTTAGTATCTATTGAATCTCTTGTTGTACCAGCCATATCTTTTACCATAACTCTATTTTCTCAAGTTATAGCATTTACAAGACTTGATTTACCAACATTTGGTCTACCAATTAATGCAAGTTTTACATAAGAATCATCTACTTCTTCATCTTTATAATTAAGTCATTTACTAGTTAAAAATTTAGCAACAAATGATTTAATTTCTCTAATTCATGAATTATGTGAAACTGAAATTGGGAAAAATTCTAGTGCATTAGCAAATCAAGCAAGAGAATATGCTTCCATTTTTTTAGCATCATTATCAGCTTTATTTGCCGCAATAATAAAATTAGTAATCTTCAATTCTCTAATTATTTTTAAAACTTGTTCGTCTAATTCAGTGATTCTATCGTATTCTATAAGCCAAATTAATAAATCACTATTTTGAATAGCTTTCTTTGTTCTATCTGAAATATCTTTTGCAATTTCGTCTGATTTTTCTTTAAGATCAAGTCATCCAGAATCTGATAATATATAAACAAGATCATTATCATTGTCTCTATATTCAAATTCACTTATATCTCTAGTTGTACCTGATTCATCATGAACTATTGCTATTTTATGACCTGTATAAATATTGAAAAAGCTTGATTTTCATACATTTGGTCTACCTATTATTGTAACATTTCCTAACATTTTTTGATTGATTTTTTATATAATATTTTTACTAGCAAAGTATATTGATATTTTACAAATTACAAGTTTTATTTATATATAACAATATAAAAGAATATGTCTCTATTTTTTGATTTTATTAAAAATATATGTTATTATTTAATATATAATTAATATAAATTGCGAATTATGGCTACTAGTACAGTGAAAACTGACATTACTTGAGAAGAAAAAACAACCTTAGAGTTTCTTAAAAAGAAGAATCTCTTATTAAGCGAACTTTTAAATGAAATAAATGATTATTATAGCATATATGACTCAATAAATAATACTAAAAGTTTAGAAGAATTGGAAAAAGTAATTGCAGAAAATAGTAATAATTGAAGTACAGAAAATACTAAAAATAATGTTGAAATAAAAGAAACAGTAAAAACAGAAACTTCTGAAAAAATGAATTTTAATGATAATAATACAACATATAGTAATAAAGAAAATGGTGATGTAATAGTTGTACCAAAAATAAGACTTAATCTAAAAAAAGTTTAAAAAAACTCCCGAACGGGAGTTTTTTCTTATTCTAATTCTTCTTTGATTTCAATATGTAATTCATCAAGTTGTTCTTGGTCAATTATGCTTGGAGCATTCATCATTAAATCTTGAGCTTTTCATGATTTTGGAAAAGCATAAACTTCTCTAATATTTGTTTCATCTTTTAAGATCATCATAAATCTATCCATACCTATTGCAAATCATCCATGAGGTGGAACTCAGTATTGAAATGCTTCGTACATAGCACCAAATTTATCCATAACTTCTTGTTTTTTTCTACCAACCATTTCAAATGCTTTAACAAGAGAATCAACATCATGATTTCTTATAGATCATGAAAGTATTTCAAAACCATTACATGCTAAGTCATATTGAACTGATTGAATTGATAATAAATCATCATTATTAAATGCTTCAATACCACCTTTTGGCATAGAAAATGGATTGTGGGCAAAATCAATTTTACCATTTATATCGCTTTCTTCAAACATTGGAAAATCAGTTACCCAACAAAATGAAAGAGTGTTTTTATCTGCTAATTCAAATTTATCTCTTAGAGCAAGTCTAACAACATTTAATATTTTTACAGCTTTTAAATATTCATCTGCTGAGAAAAAAACTATATCTCAATGTTTTGGTTGTAATCTTGCTTCCATTTCAGAAATTTCTTTTTCACCCATAAATTTTAGAATTGGTGATTTTTTTCATCCTTCTTCATTATCATCATAGATAATATAAGCAAGTCATCTTGCTCATGCTTTTTGAGCAATTTTAGTTAGATCATCAATTTCACTTCTAGACATTGATTTACCTTCTAATTTAATAGATTTTATAACTCAACCACTAGTTGCAACAGATTTAAAAACTGCAAATTCACTCTCTAAAAAAATATCTGTTAAATCCACAAATTTTAATCCAAATCTTAAATCTGGTTTATCAGTTCCATAGTTTTCCATAGATTCTTCATAACTCATGCTATAGAATTTATTATCCATAACTGTTTTTGGCGAAAGTGCAGCAACTACATCTTTTATATATCATTCTACAACAGCAAAAATATCTGCTTGTTCAACAAAACTCATTTCACAATCTATTTGATAAAATTCACATGCATGTCTATCAGCTCTAGGATCTTCATCTCTAAAACAAGGTGCAATTTGAAAATATTTATCAATTCAACCAACCATTAAAAGTTGTTTGTATTGTTGTGGTGCTTGAGGAAGAGCATAAAATTTACCTGGATGTAATCTAGAAGGTATGACAAAATCTCTAGCCCCTTCTGGACTTGACACAGTAAAAATTGGAGTTTGAACATCTAAAAACTCATGAGATGTAAACCAATTTCTAGTATAATTTAAAAAACTTGATCTAAACATTACATTATCAAGTGCTTTTCTTCTTCTTAAATCTATATATCTGTGTTTATATCTTATTTCTTCATTTGCTAATTCTCCGTGATCATCCAATTCAAAAGGTGGAGTTTTTGATTTAGATAATAAAACAGTATTTTTTACAATTATTTCTATATCTCAAGTTGCTAAATTTGGATTACTTTGACCTTCTGGTCTACTTCTTACAATTCATTCAATTTGAATAACATATTCACTTCTATAATCAGAAGCATTAGCATGAGAAGTTGCATCATCTTCAGGATCAAAAACTACTTGTGTTAAACCATATCTATCTCTTAAATCTATAAATATAATTCAACCATGGTCTCTTCTATTACTTACCCAACCAGATAATTTAACTGTTTCTCAAACATTTTTTAAATTTAATTCACTACATTTATGAGTTCTTAACATAAAAATTTTTATTAAAAAAATAAAAAGTATGAAAATATATCTTGTTAGATTTTTATTTTCATACTTTCGGTTCAAAATAAATTGAAAGGTGCCACCGAATAGTTGTTCTTGATTTTATGATTTTTACGAAGTATTTCACCTTCGCGAGGGTCTAATAAGATAAATCCGTTCTTCCTCGAGCTTGCAGTTGTTTTCTGCTCAAATGCTTTTACAAAAAGATTATATTTTTATTAAAAAAAAATGCAAGAATATTTTAAAAAATATTTTCACATATTGGCAAGTCTTTTTTTTTGAAACATTGCATCTAATATAGTATTATACATATATAATTTAATTTTAATAAAAAGCTATGACAAATTTATTTTACGAAATATTTAACAAAAAATTAGAATTAACTCCTGAAGTTATAAAAAAGTTTATTGATGAGGCAGATAAATTATTTAATAAATTTAAAGTTGATAATGACGTAGACAACTTAAGAGTGTTAAAAAATAAGATTGAACATTTACTTGAAGATAGAGTAAAAAATCTAACAATAAAAGAAAAGAAAGAATATAGCGAAATTAATGATTTTTTAAACAAAATTGATGACTATTTAGAAGAATTAGTAAAAGCATCAGAAAAAAAAGAATTAATTGATGTTGTTGCAGAACTTGAAAAATCATACAAAAAATGTGATGATTTAAAAGAAGAAGATAAACATAAATATAGAAAATATTGTGTTAAAAAAACAACAGTAGAATATGAAAAAGAAATCATAGAATTACAAGTTGAATTATTAAAATTACAAAAACATATAAAAGAAACAGGACAAAAATTACTTATAATTTTTGAATGAAGAGATGCTGCTTGAAAATGAGGTACAATTAAAAGATTTAATGAATATTTAAATCCTAGATGAGCTAGAATTACAGCACTTGAAAAACCAAGCGAAATAGAAAAAACTCAATGGTATTTTCAAAGATATATAAGTCACTTACCTGCTGGTTGAGAAATGGTATTTTTTGATAGATCTTGGTATAATAGAGCTTGAGTTGAACCAGTTATGGGTTTCGTTTCAAAATCAAAATATGAACAATTTTTAGAAGATGTTCCTAAATTTGAAAAAATGCTTGCTGAATCTGGTATAAAAATAGTTAAATTCTACTTTTCTGTTTGAAAAGATGAACAAAAAGCTAGATTTGATTCAAGAGAATATAATCCATTGAAACAATACAAATTATCACCTATTGATCAATTTTCACAACAATTATGGGAAAAATATTCATTAGCTGAATATCATAATTTTAAAAATACACATCATAAAGATGCTCCTTGGATAATAATAAATAGTGATGATAAGAAAAAAGCTAGAATAAATGCAATAAAATATGTATTAAATCAATATGATTATCCAGAAAAAATAGAAGCTAAAAAATTAAAATTAGATAAAAATATAGTTTCAAATTGAAAAGATAAAGTTAAAAAACTTGAAAGTGAAATAGATATAAATGAAGATTTATTTGAATAAAAAAAAGTTGCCTACGGCAACTTTTTTTTTGACTAAAAACTGAAAACATCAACAACTTTTCAATTTACTATTATATTATCATCTTCTGATAATATAATAGGTTTATGATAAGTATCATTTGATTCTGGTAAAAGATATATCAAATCAGAATCTCTTTTATATTTTTTTAAAGTAGCAGATCAATTTACTAAAAATAAAAATGCATCTCTATTATTTAAAGTAGTATCATCTTTTTTGATTAAAACATAACTACCATTTTCTATGATTTTTCATTTAACTTCATATTTATTCATAGAAGTTCCTTCTACTTTTAATATGAAATAATTACTTTCATCTCATGAAATAATCTTTTTAGAAATAGGTAAAACTCAATAACCAGCTTCAACAGCATCAACTAAAGGAGTTCAAGCATTTGCATATCATAAAATAGGTATATTCATAGTAGTTTGGAAACCTATACTATTTCATAGATTTATAGATCTATAACCTCTACCTCTAGTTAAAAATCACTTTTTTTCAAGTGCTTCTAAATATTGAACTACTCATCTTTTAGATTTTTGATTTAATAAAAGAGTTAACTCTTCTATAGTTGGTGATTTTGCATTTTCTCAAATATACTTTGTAATTATATCAAGTACATATTGTTGTTTTTCTGTTAGCATATCTTTTAATAAAAATATAAATATATACTGAGTATATACATAATTAACATTGTGTCAAATAATTTTTAAAACAAAAAAACTAAGCCTTCGGCTTAGTTTTTATTACATTATTCTCCAATATTTCTCATATATGAATTTTTACTTCTTTTTTAAAAACCTCATCTTCATTTCTTATTATATCTTTAACATGAGTTTTTATATCATAAATCTTATGTTTAATAATTTTTTTACTATGTAAATTCATAAATAAATAAACAATAGATTTTCTCATCTTTATAACATGCCTTATCTTATTTGGAGAAACAACCAATAATGTTCCAACAACTAAAATAAAAATTCATATAAGAAGTGATCAAGGGAAAAGAGGTAAAATTATAGGAATACTAGAAATAAGAATAAAAAAAACACCAAAAAATAACCTAATTATAAAAGGTAATTTTTGAGTAAATCTAAGTGATCTTAAAATTTTATACTCCATATATTAGCTTAAAGTAAGTGAAAAAATTATTGTATATAATAATTGAATATTTATAAAAAACAAGTTAAAAGAAATTATTTAATTATGATTTGATTTATAAACATTAATTGATAATATTCTGCAATATTTTATTTAATTAATATTTTTTCTAAGATGAAAATATGGATTTTGGATAATGATAGAAATAGAAATTCTAATTGAGCAAAAAGATTAATTCAAGAAGCAGAATCAAGAAAATTAAATTTAGAATACATAGCAATCGAAGATATAGAGTTAATTATTGATTGATCGCTTGAAGAAAAATTATTTATTAAAAATATACCTGCAAAATTACCAGATATTGTAATTCCTAGAATGGATGCTTCATATCAAATAAAATCAATAATAGATTTTTTAGAAAATGCGTGAGTTAATATAATTAATTCAAATAATGCTAGATTACTTGCTAATGATAAATTTTTATCTTTACAAAAATTAGCTATAAATAGATTACCAGTACCAAAAACTATACTTTTAAAAGGTATGCCAAATATAGATTTTATAGAAAAACAACTAAATTATCCAATTATTCTAAAAAAACTTGATTGACATGCTGGGAAATGAATAATAAAAGTAAAAGATAGTTGAGAACTTGAAGATATACTTGAAATGCTTGAAGAAAGCTTAGTTAAACTAAACAAAGTTCTTTTACTTCAAGAATATATTTGAGAAAAAGCAGGACAAGATTTAAGAATATTTTTAGTAGGTTGAAGAGTTATTGCTTCAATGCTTAGAAAATGAAAAGATTGAGATTTTAAAGCAAATTTTTCATGATGATGAAGTGTTTATAATCATGAAGTGAATGAAAAAGAAGAGATATTAGCTATAGAAGCCACAAATTTAATATGACTTGATATTTGTTGAGTTGATTTACTTTTTGATAAAGATAATTGATATAGAATTTGTGAAGTAAATGCATCTCCAGGTTTCAAATGACTTGAGGAAGCAACTGGTATAAATATAGCTGGAGAAATACTAAATTATATAGAAAACAGATACTTTATTAAATAATTATAAAAATATGGGAAAAGATTATAACGATGTAGATTGGGATAACTGGTCTTATGACGACAATAATAATTGAACTACTGATGATTCTGAAGAAGAAATAGTAGTAAAAGATGCTCACTGAAATATATTAAAAGCTTGAGATAGTGTTATGGCTATAAAAGATTTGCCAGTAAAATGAGGTCAAAATATAAAAAGATGAGATAAATTTACAAAAATTAAATTAACTGATGATCCTGATTTAATAGAATCAGGAAATATGGTTTTAAGAACTGAATTTTTTAAAAAAGCATAAAAAAACTCCAAATTAATTTGGAGTTTTTTTTACCAATCTTTTTTATTATCTTGATTCAATAAACTATTATTAAAAAAACTATCAAAAATATCTCAATTTCAGTCACCTTGGTAAACCTTATTAAATCCTTCACTATTATAATCTTGTTCTTTTTTTAATGCTTCTTTATAATCAGAAATTGCTTTTAGTTGCTCAGCAGATAAAGCTTCTGCAGAATCTCAAGATTTAGAATTATTTCATGCATTTTCACTAGATGCATTTTGAGTTCAAGATCAAGAACTACTTTGACTTCCTGATCAAGTAGAAGAACTATCTTGTCATGAAGTTTCATTATTTTGAGATCATAAACCAGTAGAATTATTTTGAGTTCAAGATCAAGAGTTATTTTCACTACCAGATCAAGTATTATCCTGACTTCAAGAAGAAGATTTTTCATCAGATTTATCTTCTTTTTTTTCTTGTTCTTTAAGCTTATTTAAGACAAATTCTAAGTTTGCTCTTGTTTCTATATCATCTTTTATATTTAAAGCAGAGCTGTAATAATTAACTGAATTTTCATAAAACTTTTTTTGATTTTCTCATTCTAATTTTTCTCAAATCCTATAATAAGAATTTCATAAATTATGATTTGCATTAAACAATAAATCTGCCTCTTTTGTATCTAAAATTGATTCATAATTATTTATTGCTCAAGAAAAATCCTTATTTACATAAGAAATATTTCACTCATTGTATTTTCAAAAATCATCATTTGCAAGAGAAAAATACTTTAATGCAGTATTTAAATCATTTTGCATAAAATATTTCTCTCAAGTTTTGTTGTAATAATATGACTTAAGTGAGGGAAAATTTATTCAAAATAATAATAAAATAAATGTAGAAATTATAATTATTTTTTTTAACATTTTTACTTTTTAAAATAATAAAGTCTAACTTCAAAAATATAGCAAATCAAGTATAGAGAAAAGAAAATAAAACTTATAAATGTAAGACTTCTTGAAAAATCTAGTTTAGATCACGAGTGATTATTTTCTATAACTTTTGTTTGTATTTTACTAATTGAATTTTCAAATTTTCTAATATCAGATGAACTTGTTAAAACTTCAAATTTTGAATTAAATATACTTGATAATAATTCTAAATTACTTGGATTAAACTTGCTTATAACATAATCTCACATATAAGTTTGGTATGAAACTCTTCAAAAAACATCAACTCAAGTTATAATTTTTCATCATTTTTCTGTTCAAACTCATCATATCAAAACTTGAACTTTATCAGTTTTTAATTTTGATAAAAAAGTTTTATCTATTGTATCTTGTCATTCTCATCAATCACTTATAAGAATCAAAGCTCAAGCTTTATCAGTAGTAAAATTAAATCTATCAAATCATAATTCAAATGCTTTGTTGAAATTTGTTCATTGCGAAACTAGATTTCTATAATCGACATTGTTCAAAATACTTAAAAATAAATTTAAATCGCTTGTAATTGGTGAACTTGCAACTGCATCTCATGAAAAAATAACAAGTCAATATCTATTATTTAAATTGTTTGATACATACTCAGAAATTGATTGTTTTGCGAAATCTAATCTAGTGAAATTTTGACTTCATCAAATATCTGCAACATTCATAGATTTACTTACATCCAAAACAAAAACTATATCAATTCATTCTTTTTTATCATAATTGCTAATTCCAGATTTTATACCAAAAATTGAAATAAAAATTGTAAAAAATGCCAATATTAAAAAAACATATTTTACAAAAAAATATTTTCTTGTTGCTAGATTTTTAAAATTTATATTTATCTTAATTTGCTTTTTATATCACTTAAAAGCCATGTAAAAAATTATAATTACAATAAATATAAATATAGAAACTGACAGAAGATTTAAATTTGTTATTTCCATTTTTTAATCGAAGTTATTTTTTATTTCAGGATTTCTAATAATATATAGCAAATATAGAAAAAGTAATATTCATAATATTAAGACAAAATAAGTGTAATTTGGATCATAAATATTTTGTGTTTCGACTTCTATATCTTTTTTTTCTAGTTTTTCTAGTTTCTTAAATATCTCTTCAAAAACCTTATTATCAGTTGCTTTAAAATATTCTCATCATGTTGTTTTTGCAATAGAAATCAATGCTTCTCAATTTAAAGGCGCTACTTGTTGAGTTTGTTTAAATGGTCAAGTATAATAATCTATAGTTCATCAATTTGGTCCTCAAATTCAGATTGTATAAATTTTTATGTTTTCATTTTTTGTATTTTTTGCAGCAAGTTCTGGGTCAACTCATGTGTTTGCATCTCAGTCTGTAAGCAAGATAATTACCTTTTCCCTATCCTTTAATTTTTCTGAATCTTTACTATCCTTATTTTCAAAAAGTGTTTCTGACATCAATATTGCATCTCAGATTGCAGTTCAAGCAAGATATGAATTATTTTGATTTATATTGTCTGTTTTTAAATTTGAAATTGTTTCATTTAATATATTGTAATCAAATGTTAAAGGTATGCTAGTAAAAGGTTTTCAAGCAAAGACCACAAGTCAAACTCTATTTGTTTCCTGTTTAGAAATAAAATCATTTATAACTTTTTTTGCAGCTTCTAGTCTATTTGGAGATAAATCATTTGCATTCATACTATATGAAACATCTAGTGCTAAAACTATATCAATTCAAGATTTTGATGTTTTAGATTTTGTAGAACTTATATTTGGATTTGCAAAAATAAGTATGTAAAAAAACAATATAAAAACTATAAATAAAACTCTTATGTATAATTTATAATTATTTTTTTTGTATGTTTCTTTTAGTTCGCTAAAAAACGAAAATAAAACCCCTTTTTTTTGTTTTTTATAATAAAAATAAGTTATTATAGGTATAAACAAAAGAAGTATAAAATATTCACTATTCAGGAATTGAAGACCAAATAAATTCATTATTAAGAATTAGAAATTATTTTCACTAAATTATCAAAGATAGCTTTTTTTTCATCTGTTTCAAGAGTTAGTTCATTATATTCTTTAAAATATAAATCTTTAAAAAATGAAATATAATCATGCTGTAAATCATAAGATAATACTTGTTCTAAAGTAAGTTTTGAAAAGTTTTCATATTTTTTTTCTTGTTCTAAAAATAATCTAAATATATGATTAACTTCTTTTAAAAAAGCTTTTGAATCTAGAAAATTATATCTTTCTTCCAAACTTGCTAATAAATTTTTAAAATCATATATTTCTTCTTCAACTTTTTCTATAGTTTGTATTTCTATATCTTTTTTCTTATAATTTATGAAAAAATAAATTAATAATCATAAAATAACTACTATCAATAAAATAGTATTTAAATAAGAAAGATTAAATCAGATGATAAGTCATTTTATATCAAAAATATCTGTCATATTATTTTTTTATCTTGCTAAAAAATAAGAAAAGTTCTCTAAATATATCATTTTTTGTATCTAAATTTTTGTAATATACTCAATTTTTAATCAACATATCATTAAATTTATTTATTGATATATTTCTTGTTTTTTTATACTTTTCTATTTTTGAATTATCATTTAGTGAAATATTTAAAAAACTATTTCAGTTATTTAAAGATAGATCTAATCATATATTTGATAGATTATTTTCAAAATGATCAAAAATATTTAAGTATATTATTTGATTATTGTATCAAAGTAATTTGATATTTTTATCTATTTTTAGATTTAAATCATCGCTTATAAAAAAAATAAGAGTATTCTTTGTGTTTAATTTATTTAAAAATGTTATAATTTTTGATGTTCTATCCGGATCTAAAACAGAAAAATTACTCTTATTTTCGAGTTCAGAAATAGTTTTAAATATATTTCAAAATCACTTTTTAAAAGGAATAAAGATTTGTTTTTCTCAATCATAAAGCATAGTTGCTATACTATCACCTGACATATTTGAACTTGCTGCAATTGTAAAAAAAACTTCTTCCAATATATCTTTTTTTGTTTTATCATAAACTCAAAAATTGATATTTTTATTTATATCTATAACAAAAAGTACATTTAAGTCTCTTTCTTCTTCATAGATTTTAGAATAAATTTTATCAGATTTTGAGCTAGCTTTCCAATCAATTGATTTTAGAGGATCAGAAAAACTATACTCTTTATGTTCAACAAAATCAATTCAATTTCATTTAAAATTACTTTTATATAATCAAAAAAAACTATTTCCTAGAGATTTAGTAAGAGAAAAATCAAGTAATTTTATTTTTTTTGTTACATTCATATTTTAAACTACATTTATATTATCAACTATTTTTTTAATAATTTCACTTGAATTTATTTCGTCAGCCATAGCTTCATATGTCAAAACTAATCTGTGAGAAAGTACATCACTTGCTATTTTTTTCACATCTTCAGGTATAACATAAGACCTATTAGCCATCAATGCAACTACTTTTGATGCACTAATAATTGCTAATCAAGCTCTTGGAGAAACTCAATAACTTATGTATTTTTTAATTTCAGAAAGTTTGTAATTATCTGGATTTCTAGTTGCATCTACTATATTCATAGTATATTCAAAAATACTATCTGAAACAAATATTTCTTTTATAGTATCTTGAATCTTAGAAATATCTTTTTTTGATAAAACTTTATTTATAGTTTCTTCTTTTCAATCTATATTTTTTTTATACATAGATTTCTCATCTTCATAACTTGGATAATCTACATTTACTTTTAACATAAATCTATCAAGTTGAGCTTCTGGCAATTTATAAGTTCAAGTTTGTTCTATAGGATTTTGAGTTGCTAAAACTAAAAATGGTCTATCTAAATCAAAAGTATGATTTCAAATAGTTATATGTTTTTCAGCCATAGCTTCAAGTAGAGCAGATTGAACTTTTGAAGGAGCTCTATTTATTTCATCTGCTAAGATGAAATTGTTAAAAATTGGTCATTTTTTTATTTCAAAATTTGAAGTTTTTGAATTGTAAATTTCTGTTCAAATCAAATCACTTGGCAATAAATCTGGAGTAAATTGAACTCTATTAAATCACAAATCAAGAGCTTTACTCAAACTATCAACTGTTAGAGTTTTAGCTAAACCTGGAACTCATTCAACCAAGATATGTCAATTTGCAAATAATCAAATAAGTAAACAATCGATTAAATTTTCTTGTCATACTATTTTTTTCTTTAGTTCAGTTTTTACTTCTTGAATTTTTGTTGAAGCAAATGCTATATCTGCTTCAATTTTATTTTCTATTTTTTCTGAAGTTAAATTTTCTAAATTTATATTTTCACTCATATTTAAAATTTTAAGTTTTAAAATTGTTTTTAATTATATGTTTTTAGTTTTAAAAAACTAAATATTTTTTACAAGTTCTAGAATCTCATTTTTTTCTAAATCTAGATTAGAGTATTTTAATTTATTTAAAGTATCAATTATATTTTTTAAATTTTGTTTATCTTCTATATCTTCTGGAAGTAACTCATATATTTCGTTATATGATTTAGCATCTATGTTTTCAATATAGTATTTATTTTTTAATTTTTTTCTCAAAATAACATTTATTTTTTCAGCAAATTCTATATCTGATATTTCTGGATAAATTATTTCTTTTGATTCTTGGTTTTCTTCATTTATTTTTTCTATATTATTTTCAGATTTTTTAAGATATTTATTTGTTTTTAAAATATCAAAATATTTATTATAAAAATTTGGATAAAATTTATAAATAATTCAAAAAGTTATAATGAGTAAAAATAAAGCAATTATAGAAAAAATTACTTCTACGTAATCTCAATTTTGTTCCCTTTCAAAACCTCTGTTTCAAGGAAAATCATCGTTTATGATTTTTTTATCATCAACTGAAATATTTACAGAATTAGTTTCTTTAGAATTAGTTCAATCAGTTAAAACAGCTGGTCATAAGATATAATTTCAAGCTTTTTTTGGACTAAGTGTTAAATCTATATAATTAATTGATTTAGTTTCAGTTTTTGTTTGTCAATTTACAACAACTATATTTGATGAAGAACTTGATCATTGAGTATTTGATAAAATATCAAAATTTTCTATTCATTTTATTTCTTTTATTTCTACATTTTTTTCATCTTTCAACTCAACCTGAATTCTAAGTTTTGTGTAATCATTTAAATTTATTTTGTCTTTCGTGGCACTAATAGTTGCATCAAAAGCGTATATATTTGGTAAAAAACTTATAAATAATATACTAAGGAGTCATATTTTTTTTATCATAATTTTAAAATTAAGAGATAAAATATTAAGCTATAATAACTATATAAATTAAGAAATAATTAAGAAATTTATATTTATTAAATACAATTTACTATTTTTTTGTAATAAATAAAGCTTTATAGTAAAATATATATAATATAATTAAAATAAATATATTATGCTAATCAGCAATTTTATAAAAACCATTTTTTCAGCTAAGCTTAAAAAGAAAAAAATAGCTTACAATCAAGTGAAAAAACCAATTAATATGCTTGAAGATCCTGATAATAAACTATGAGTTAAAATAAATATGTTTATCATATTTCTTATTTTATTTTCAGTATTAATAATAATATTTGAATCTGTTTGAAATAATAAAATAGTCTATGCAAATGAATTATTTAAGATTGATTGACTTATTTCATCAATATTTGCATTAGAATACATTTACCGTATTTATAAATCAAAAAATAAAATAAAACATGCTTTCAAAATCATGAATATCATAGATTTAATAGCATTTTTACCATTTTTCTTACAATTAATATTTGAGTGAATTATAAATCTAAGCATTTTAAAATCACTAAGAATACTAAGAGTTTTTAGAATATTTAAACTATTAAGACATTTTAAAAGCATAGTACATATAATAAATTGACTTAAAAATTATAAAGCAGAATATCAAATTTGATTTATCCTTGTATCTATAATTATTATTCTTTCATCAATACTTATGTATACTATTGAGTGAAGTTCAAATCCTTGATTTGCTTCAATCCCATTAACAATTTGGTGGACAATAGTTACTGTTACAACTGTTTGATATTGAGATATTTATCCAATAACTACAGCTTGAAAAATACTTTGATCTATGATTATATTACTTTGACCAATGTTTATTGCAATGATTTCATCAATAACTGTACTTGTTTTCTTTGAAGTTGCAGAAAAAAATAAGATTGATCAAATGAGGTTTAAAAAAGCAAAATGTCCTAAATGTTTTACAGCTTACAATGTTAATGACTCAAACTATTGTAAAAAATGTTGAAAATTATTAGTTAAAAAATAAAAAAACTCCCTACGGGAGTTTTTTTATTTTATTCAATTGCGATTGCTTCTCTAATATCTAAAAATCAATTTAATCATTTATAAAGCGCATCTACATAAGAAGGAATATATCATTTAGATATTAATATTTCTTTAATTTCAACATCTCATTTTCAAGAAAGAATTAAATTATAGATATCATCATCATTTTCAATTATATCAGATATAAGTGTATTTCAATTATATCATTTAACACATTTTGAACATCATTTAGGATTTACTCTATAAACATCATAAATTTCTTTTTTTAAATATTTATGAAATTTAATTGGAAAATTATTTTTACTAAATTGTATTGATTCTCTACAATTAGGACATATTTGTCTAACCAATTTTTGAAAAATAATATATTTCAATGAACTAGCTAAAACATATGGTTCAACTCACAATTTTTTTAATCTAGTAATAACTCAAATTGAACTATTTGAATGTATACTTCACATAACTAAATGACCAGTATTAGCAGCTTCTAAACAAATAGAAGCCTCTTCTTTTCTTCTTATTTCTCAAATCATAATTATATCTGGATCTTGTCTCAATATTCAAACAAGTCATTCTTGAAAAGTATAATTTGTATTAATACTACCTATTCTTTTTTCTTTAACTTCTGATTGAATATATCATTTAATAGTATATTCAACTGGGTCTTCAAGTGTAAATATAGAATTTGTAAAAGGATTATATTCATTTAAAAGAGAATAAAGAGTTGTAGTTTTTCATGATCATGTTCATCAGCATAATAAAACAAGACCTTCCTCCATATTTTTAATTTTTGAAATTATTTTTTTATTATAATCTGAAAATCATAGATTATTTATATTAAGTCTCTCACTATTTGATAATAATAATCTCATAACAACATTTTCACCATGAATTGTTGGTAAAATAGAGACTCTTGCATTTACAACTAAATCTTCTCAGTTATTTTTTATTGAAAAAATCATTTTTCAATCTTGTATATGATTATGTTCATCAATTGCCATAAAAGAAGCTACTTTAATTGAATTAATTAACTTATCATAATTTTCTAAACTAATTCAATAAAAACTTTCCAAAGATCATGAAATTCTATATCTAATATAAACTTGTTCTTTCGAAGGAGTAATATGAAGATCTGAAGCGTGATAATCAACTCAAATTTTTACTAATTTTTCGATAAATTCCATTGAATTATCAAACGTCATCAATTTTGATGTATCCATTTTTATATTAATATATAATAATAATACTAATATTAACATAAATATACTAGATTTACAAAAAAATTAAGTATAATGAAAATAATAATCTATAACAAAATAAAATGGCATTTTTAATATACATAATCTCATTCTTAGAAGGATTTACAACTCTTTCTATAGAGATAATAGCAATAAGAAATTTTACCCCAATTATTTGAACAAATTCTATATCAACTTCAATTATATTGTGAATTATATTACTAGCGTTATCATATGGTTATTATATTTGATGAAAGAATTCTAAAAGTAAAGATGAAACTTTTTTAATTAATAAAATTATATTTAATTTATCGATTGCTTCATTTTATTATTTATTTTTTACGTTTGCTTTTGATTACATAACAATAACAACACTAATTGAAAAAACTTGAAGTTACTTTTGGTCTATTTTAATTTCTTCTTTTATATTATTTTTTATTCCTGTATTTTTAGCAAGTCAAACAATCCCATTACTTTCAGAAATATTAAAATGAGATAACACATGAGAAAAGATGTGAAAACTCTTATTTTTCTCAACAATTGGTTCATTTTTATGATCATTACTAACATCAATTTTTTTATTTTCAACTATATGAGTTGAAAAATCAGCAACTCTTAATTCTATTATATTATCAAGTCTAGCATTTATACTATCTATAAAATTAATTAAAAATCTTAGATTTTTATATATATTTAACTTAATTTTATTAATTTTTTCAATATTTTTTATACTATCACCTATAAATTTAAACGAAAATATAATTTTCAAAAAAGCTAATTCTTATCACAATATAATAATTTACAATAACGAAGATAATACAAGAAAAATATTTACTCAAAATTCTGGTTTTTCTTCTTGAATTGAAACAGGAACAAAAAAAAGTTTTTTTAAATATATAATAGAAATAAAAGAGCAAATTATACAAGAAAAATACGAAAATATAGCTATAATATGAGCAGCAGGATTTACACTTCCAAACGAGCTTAGTGAATATAAATTTATAAAAAATATAGATGTAGTTGATGTAGATTCTGAACTAAAATATATATCAGAAAAATATTTTTTAGAAAAAAAATTAAGTGAAAAAATAAATTTTATAAACTTCCCTTCTAGATATTTTTTAAATAAAACTATAAAAGAAAATAAAAAATATGATGCAATAGTTATAGATATATATGTAGGAAATAGTCTAGCACCTCAAACTCTTACCTTAGAATTTTTTAATTTATTAACTCAAGTTTCAGATAATATCTATATAAATATGATTACAGATAAAAAACTGCAAAGTGATTTTTCTATAAATTTAATGAGTACTATAAAAAAATCATTCTGACAAGTTTATTATAGAGATGTAAATCAATACGAAATTAAGAATACTAAAACCAACTTTGTAATAACAAATAAAGATATTACTTGATATATAGAATATAATTGAATTGAAAATACAAATTTATATTTAGATGATAAAAATACAATTGAATTAGATTTGTTTAAAAATAATTAAAATATAAAAAAATGAACTCTTTCGAGTTCATTTTTTTATATTTTTACATCAACAACTACAAAATCACTAGCTTTTATACAATTAATTTTATAAGATTTTCAATCCGTAAATCTTAATTGATCTCAAGCTTTTAATATTTCCCCCTCAATTTCTAATTCTCAAGTATTTAAATACAAGAAAAATCATCTTCTTTTTTCTATTTTATAATCAAAACTATTACCTTTTTCAAAAATTCATCTATATACATTTACATCTGAATCTAAATATCAAATTGTATCATCTTTGTTATTTGAAGCCAATAAATTTAATTTATTTTTTACCAAATATATTTTAAATTTCTTATAAACAGGTTTATTTCAAATATGTAATGGTAAAAACCATATTTGAAATAAATGAGTTTCTTTACTACTTAAATTTTCTTCACTATGATTTATTCAAGTTCAAGCTGACATTGTTTGAATTTCTCAAACTGAAATAGTTTCTTTGTTTCATAATGTATCTCCATGAGTTATTTCACCATCCAAAATTATAGTCAATATTTCCATATTTGAATGTGGATGAATTCAAAATCACGAATTTCATGCGATATAATCATCATTGAAAACTCTCATATTTCAAAATCACATATTTTCTATATCATAATAATCTGCAAACGAAAAAATATGGCTAGACCTAAGCCAGCCATGATTTGCTTTATAAACTAAATCACTTTTTATTATATTATTTTTCATAAATTTATTTTAATATTTTTTCTTACTATAGAAAGTATAGCTAAAATATGTAAAATAGCAAGCTTTAATTTATTATCTCTAAATTATAATGCGACATATAATTTGTTTGATAAATATTTCAATCACTTCAAATGATGAATCAATCTATATTTTCATTTTTTAAAAATTCTAAAGATTTTTGAATTCACATTGCGATACAAGCAGTTGCATATGAATCAGAAATATAACATTTATCAGAGATTAAGGTTATACTAATTATTTCATTGTTATTTTTATTAGTCTCTGGAGTCAAAATATGATGATATTTTTCATTATCTAATTCCCATTTTCTTTTATAAGTTCATGAAGTTGATACTGATTTATCTTTTATTTCAATTGTTGCAAATATTTCAGTTGTATTAAAAGGATTATCAATTCAAACAATAGGAGTTTTTCAATATATATTATTTCCAGAAAGAAATATATCTCAACCTGCATTTATTATAAAATCATTATATCATTTTCCATGCAAAAAATCTGAAACTAAATCTACACAATACCCTTTTACAATTCCTCATAAATCTAAATTTTGATCATTTTTTAAAGTTACAAAATTTCAAATTATTGCAACTTTATCAAAATCTAAACTAATATCAGTATTTGTTTTTTCAAAAACTCACTTTTTAAAATCACTTGAATATCAAATATTTTTTACATTTACAAGTGGATTAAAATATTTGTTAGTTTTATTATAAATATCATATGATAAATTTAAAACTTCTATAAATCTATCACTTAATTCCAAAGTTTTAGAAATATTTAATAAACTCAAATCTGATTTTTCCGAAAATCTTGAAAACTCATTTTCAAGAGAATAAAAAATAGAAAATCCATCATAAATATCTTGAAGCGGATTTTTATTTGAATTTATTGTTATTGAAACATCAGTTCACATTAGAAACCTAGTCTTTGAGTATTTCATGTTTATCTCATTTAAAATATATTTTAAATTCACTACCTATTCATTTTTCACTTGTTACATAGATTTTAAAATCTAATAAATCAATAATTTTTTTTGAAATATTTAGTCAAATTCAATATCATTTAACTGAATTATCTTCTCTATAAAAACTATTAAATATGTTTTTTATATTCTTTTTATCAATTCAAATTCAAGAATCAGATATAGAAAAATTATCTTTACCTAAATTTATGATTATTTTTCATCAATCTTTATTATATTTAAAAGCATTATCAATTAAATTTGAAATAAGTATATCAAATAATTTTTTATTCACTTTTAATTTTATAACTTTATCATTTATTTCTACTTTTACTTTTTTATTACTATATATTTTTTTAAAATATGAAATTTTTTCTGAAAAAATACTATTTAGTTCTACAGTATCACTTTTTATATTTCAATCAAAATTTTCTATTTTCGATATATATAAAAAAGTATCTAGTAAATTATTTAACACATCCAATTGTTTTTCAATTTTTTTATAACTATTATGATCTTTTCAAGAAATGTGTAAATATTCTAATTCAGTTGAAATAGTCATCAATGGTGTTTTAAATTCATGAGAAACCCAAGAATTAAATTGTTTTAAAGATTTAGTATTTTTATCAATTATATCTAAAAAAGAATTTATTGAGTTTATAATAACATTTATCTCTTCATTTTCAGTTAAATTTAAACTTTTAATTTTATTTAAATTTATAAGTTTCAATTCATCAGAAACTAAGAATAGATCCCTAAAAGCTAAATTTATAAATAAAAATTTAGAAATGAAAAAGACAATATAGTAAATAAAAATAGTAAAAACAGTCATATTTCAATTAAACTAATTTGATTTGAAACATATGGAGATATATCATATGATATATAAATAGGACCTATGGCAGTTTCTTTTTGAAGAAATAAGAAATAAGTATTATCATCTTTTATATATATACTTAAAAATATTTTTTTATATTGACTAGATGGATTTAATGCTCAAATTGGACCTCAAAATTTATTTAATTCATTTACTATATTTTCATTTCATATATTTTGTTCAGTATTATATTTAATAATATCTGAATATTCATAATTTATTTTTTCTAATAATTCTTCTTTTTCTTTATAATACCAAGAAAAAAAAGTAAATATGTATAAACATATAAGTATAAAAAAAATTATAAAGAAGGTAAAAATTGAAAAAATAATTGATACCCTGGTTGAAGTTTTATATTTCATCATCATGTATTATAGAATATCAAAATCACTTAATAGTTTTTATTATATCTTTTCACAATTTATTTCTAATAGAATATATATTTACATCCAATTTATTATCAGCAGTAAATAAATCTATATCTCACCATATATCAGAAATTAAATCAGATCTAGAAATAGTTTTTTTATTATAAATCAGCTCAAATATTTGAAATTCTTTTAATTTTAATGGAACTATATCATTTCACTTTTTTATTACTTTATTTGTAAAATCAATTTCCAAATCTCTTATGATAATTTTATTATTTAAATGTAGTCTTTTACAAATAACATTTATTCTAGCTTGTAATTCCCTTATTTTAAATGGTTTTACTATATAATCATCTGCTCCAGATTCTAATCAAAGTATTTTATCATCATCATCTCATAGTGCTGTCATCATAATTATTGGAACATCACTTTTTAATCTAATTCTTTTACAAAGAGAAACTCAATCTAATTTTGGTAGATTTAAATCAAGCAATATTAGATTAAAATCTCACAATAAAAATTGTTTTATTGCATCTTCTCCATCATATGATTGAGATATCATATAATCAGGATTTTCAGACATTAAAACTTTTTTTATATTATCAGAAATATCTATATTATCTTCTACTAATAATATTCTCATAAATTAAAAATTATTATTTATTTCATCTCTACTTAGATTTGAACCATTTACATTAACATTTTCCACCCAAGGTTTATCTTTTAAAACACTTATTTTTAAATCACAATTAGAATAATCTAAAGAATAAATAGAATTTTCATCTCTTATAATTGGAGTACAATATTTTAGAAACAAATCTCATGTTTCTTTTAATTTATCATAATCAGTTCATTTAACTAAATTTTTAGTATTAGCTTTTTCGCAATCAAAAGATCTAACTCAAGAACAAGTATTTAAATTAGATAAAATAGTTAATGAATATATAAAAACTCATGTAACTATAATAATACTTAAAATTATTCAAACTTTCTTCATTTTGCAAAAATTATTAATTAAATTTTTCGAAATATACATTTTTGTAACCTGCATTTTCCAAATATTCTTTTGAAGAATTTACAAGTGCTGGATTTCAACATATATAAAATTCACTATTTTTTTCAAATTCAAATTTAGATAAATCCATTCTTCAAAAATTGTATCATTCTACTTCTTCTCTAGATAAATATACATTTGTTTTAACTCATTTTATATTATTTATTTTATCCATATAAAATAAATCTGATTTAGTTTGAACTCAGAAAAATAAATAATTATTATCTGATTTTAAAGGAGAACTAGTCATATTTATAATTGGAGAAAGTCATGTTCAAGTTGCTATGAATACTTTTGGATTTGTAGTATCTTGTAAAACAAAATCTCAATAAATTCATTTTACTTTAATTATATCTCAAATTTTTGTACTCTTTAATAATCTTCATCCTCTTCAAATATCTTTTACTTTTATTCAAAATGTTAAAATATTATTACTATAATCAACTATAGAATATGCTCTTGAAAATTCGCTATCAAAATCTTTTAATAATAAAATTGCATATTGTCATTTTTTTACTTCAATTTTTGAATTAATTTTTAATCAAATTTCTAAAACATCTTCTGTAAGCATATTATAATTTACAACTTCTCATAAATATCATCCAAAAACTGTTTCTTCTCTATCATAATATGGTTCAAAATCTGCTTTACTTACTCAACAAACAGGACAAACCCAATCATTTGGAATATCTTCAAATTTTGTTCAAGGTGATATTCAAGAGTCTGGATCTCAAATAGCTTCATCATAAATATATCCGCAAGGAATACATAAATATTTTGTTGTTATTCTATTTTTTTCTGAAATATTTTTATTTTCTGAAGTATTTTTATTTGAAAAATATGAAAATGTTCTAACAAAAACAACTAAAACAAATAAAAATAAATAAAAATTATCAAATCTAGATGCAATTGCAACATGTATTACACTTAATAAAAATCATGGATAAACCAATGTTTGTATAGTTTTCCACCATTTTCAAGTTAAAATTTTTATAGAAAATTTATTTGATGTTATTCATAATAATAACATCATTACTCAAGCAACCATTCAACTTAAAGCATCTGGCCTAATAAGCATATTTTCATAAACATATTGAAAATATGAAATATCTGTATGGTATTGAACTTGATAAATATATTCAATTGCAAAATATTCTAAACCATGTTTAAAGAAAAATACAAAAGCAAGAATTCAAAAGATTTTTCTTGATAAAATTAAATTTTCTCTAAATGAGTTGTTTTTAATAAATTTTAAGATTGGGCTTACAAGTAATGCAAATGCAAAAAATAAAAATGCTATTTTTCAATATGATCTAAGGTATAAATTTGATTCTCAAATATGTTCAAGAATAAAATAATGATTTATAAAGAAAGTAGGTATTAAAAAAATAGATAAAAATAACATTGATTTTAAAGTATAAGAAATCTCATCTTTTAATATATTATTATTAATATTAATCTTTTTAAATAAAATTATTCAAAAAATAGAAATAAATAAATAAGCAAAATATGAAATTACATATATATTATTAAAATTAAATTGATATATATCTTCTATATTTACAAGACTTATAATAGATAATAGAGGTAAAATTAATAATCAAAAAAGAATATTAATTAAAACAATATAGTATTTTTTAAGTAAGATCATATTAAAAAAATTATAAATAATAAAAAGTTAAAGAAATAAAAATATTTCTTTAACTGGCACGAGTTTTTGTATCATACAAATCGATTGCTTTATCAAGTGATTGCTTTCAAACTTTATCGATAATATTTATATCATCATTATCACTTTGTGAATTATCAATATTTTTATCTAAATCACATGATGATAAAAATACTATAACTAAAATTAAAACTATTCTTTTCATTTTTAAATTATTATTTACTAACTAGCACTTGTAGTAGTATTTGCTGCTTTTTGAGCTGCTGCTTGTGCTGCTGCATTTGCTGCTGCAGTTTGTGCTGCTTTTTGAGCTGCTGCTTGTGCCGCTGCATTTGCTGCTGCAGTTTGTGCTGCTTTTTGAGCTGCTGCTTGTGCCGCTGCATTTGCTGATGTACTTGATGCTACAGTTTGTGTTACTGTACTTGTTGATTTAGTTTGTGCAATATTTGCTGCTACTTTTTGTGCTGCTACTAAATCATTTTGTAATTTAGTGTTTATAGCATCTAAATAGACTACAATTTGAGATTGTATGTTAGCTTGAACTTCTTTAAGTAATAAAACTTTTTTTTGTGTATTTTGTAATAAATTATAGTCTTTTATAGTTAATATATTTTTATTTAGAGTATTTATTTTTTCATTTATTAATACATCTACTTTTTTAAATATAAGTAATTTTTTTGAATCAGTATAATTTGTTTTGTTTAACTTTATTTTAAAAGTTAAAAATAATACACTTATTTTATTTTTTTCAGCAACAGTTATAGAAACATTCTCAGGATTTTGTATAGTAACTGCAGGTACAGTTGGTTTAATATTTACCTTTGTTTGATTAGTAAGTGCTTCAATTTTTGCAGTATCAACTGATGAACTATTGTTTATAATTTGAGTTGTTGTTGTTCAATTAATAGTATCACAAACTTGAACTGGTTCAGAAACATTAACTCAAGAAGCAGTAGTACGAGAGTCATAAACTATATGACATGAAGTTGTACTTGAATTAGCACTTCATGAAGTAGAAGTATTTCAACTAGTATTAGTTGACGAACTAGAAGTAGATTTAGTTTTTCTTTTATATTCTTTATAATCATCTTCTTCATCTTCATGATCTTCTGCATAAGACTTAGTTACAAATGAATAATTAATTTTTTTTACATTCCAGAAAGAATACAAATTGCTATCTTGTATTGAAATAACTCATGTAAAAGAAACAGCACTAATTAAAAATAAGCTTCAAATAGCTAATATTCTTATTATATTTTTCTTTCTTTTCATAAATATATAGTTAAAAAATAAATTTTGCCTACATAATATACTTATATATTCTGAATTAAAACTGAATTTATTTTATAACTACAATAAAATGTCAATCAATATTCTTAATTATTATATTTAAATTATGTAAAATTGCTATTTTTTTTACTATAGATAATCAAAGTCCATATCATTTTCAAGATCTAGAATTATCTGCTTGATAAAAAGTATCTACTAATTTATCTAATTCTACTTGATTTAAATCCAATGAAGTTTTATTTTTAATCTCAAAACTATTTTTTGAAATTTTTATAAAAATCTTTTCATCTCAAATAGTATATTTTAAAGCATTATCAACTAGATTCTTAATCATTGTATCAAGTAATATACTATTTCAAACAATTATAAAATCTCAATCAACTTCTATATTTATATTTTCTTTTTTATATTTTTCAACTATTTCTTTGATTGAAATATTTTCTCTTTTATTTAAAACAGTTTTTTCACTTAAAAACAATAAATTATCAATTATTTCTTGCATATACAAAATCTCTTCCTTGCTTGAATTTATAAGTTCTTTATCAAAATTTAACTCAAGTAATTCTAGGTTTGATTTGATAACTGATAATGGAGTTTTGATTTCATGTGCCAAGTTATGATTATATTCTTTTAATTTTTTATTATTTTCTTCTATTGGTTGAATCGTAACCTTTGCAAAAAAATATGAGAAAAAATATATAATTATAGCTAAAATTATAAATAAATAATATTTGTTATTATTATATATTCACATTCAGTAACCGCTTCACATTCACATTCAATATCAAGTATTTCAAATATTATTTCCCATAATATTATTATAATATGGAAAAAATGCTGCTAAAAAAAATGCAAAAAAAAGTAAGATTAATGATATTTTTATAGCCAATTTATGTTCTTTTGATATGTTCATATATAAATAGTTATTCAATAATATAACCAACTCATTTAATCGTTTTTATAAAATCTTTTCAGATTTTTTTTCTTATAACAGAAATATGCGCTTCAAGAGTTACAGAAGATAGATTTAAATTTTCTTCTTGTTCTCACCAAACATGTTCAAGAATTTGAATTTTTGATTTAGGAAATCATTTATTTATAGATAAAAATTCAATTATTAAATATTCTTTATTTGACAATTCAATTTCTACTTCTTTTGAAAAAATCTTGTGTTTTGATAAATTAATTTCTATATTTCAAATAGTTATTAATTCTTGAATTTCCATATTTTTTCTTTTTCAAACAGCTTTTATTCTAAGTTCTAATTCTTTTAATTCAAATGGTTTTGTTAAATAATCATCAACTCCTAAATCAAACATTTCTACCTTATCATCAAGCATACTATTTGAAGTCAAAGCAATAATTGGAATTTTTATTTCTAGTTTTTTTATGTTTTTCATAAATTCTCTACCATCCATAATTGGCATATTTATATCCAAAATTATAACATCATAATGATTATGTTTTACCTTTTCCAAAGCTTCAAATCAATTTATCGCAGTTTCTGATAAATATCAAGAAATTTTTAGAAATTTTGAAATATTTTCTCTTATTTTTGGATGATCTTCTATTATTAATATTTTCATAAATTTTAATAAAAAGTTATTATACATTTAGTATAATAACTTTTTAGTTTAAGAGAAGTTTAAGTTACTCAGCTATTTTTTCATTTAATATATCTTTCAAAACAGAAAGTATAGCATTGTAATTTTGTTTTGTAGTAAGAGTATAATCTTTTGTACTTATATCAACCATAAGTGCATCTATTTTTGAAATTAATTCATTTGATTGTTCTAAACTCATATTAGAAATTGTTTTACTATATTTTGTTTCTATAGTATTTCTATATTTATTTTTAAGAGAATTAAAATTTGAATTAACAGATCAATTTTGTCATTTATTTACATTTGAAGAATTTCACATTCAAGTATTAGTTGATTGATTAGTATTTACTTGATTATTAGTACATTTTGCATTATTTACAACATCAGAAAATACAATTCATTCTGTTTCAAGTTTATCAGATAATTTATAACTTAAAGGTCATCTAGTATTTAATTCATCTTGAGTTAAATATTCACTATAATCAATAGTAGTATTTAATCATTCAAAAGATAGTCATTTTAAAAATCATCTTAAATGATTATAAGAAGCTCATCAAATATGTAATAAAACAACTTTTATATCGTCATTATCAGTATTTTTTATCATTTTTGGAATATCATCAATATCTAACATTTCAATCTTCATTCAAACTTCAAATGCTTTTTGTAAACTAACAGATCCTTCTTCTTTTAAAGAGTTAAATGTAGAATCCAATTCTCAATATCAAGTTGGAACTTCTAAATTGTATCTATCAAGAAGTAATTTTACCGCATCTTTATGTTCTGTTTCTGAGTTAGCAATATTTAAAAATGTTTGAACTCAATATTTTTCATAAAAATATGTATACATATCGTGAGCTAAAGATTCTTCACTATAACTATAAAGTAAATCTTGTTTTTCGCTTTCAGTTAATTCTTGAACTGAAATATTTGAAAGTAAATCTCAAATATTGTTGTTTTGTATATTTTGATTTCACATTGTTTGAGTATTATTTCAAACTGATCTTCATTGACCATTTCACATTCATTGACCATTATTTCACATACCATTTCAATTCATAGCATAAGAATAATTTAATCAAATTGCAAATACTGCAATTGTAGCTACTCAAGCTAATAATACATTTTTTGTTTTCATAGGTTTATAATTAAAAATTAAATTATCTCTCCTTTTGAGATATGCATATAATAACCTTTAAGTTTAAGTTAACTTTAAATCTTGATTTTTTTTGTAAATAAAAATATATATGCTAAAATAATATAAATATATATATATATAAATAATAAATATGAAAAAAAATAACATAATATTTCCAGAAATAATATGATTAGAAGAAATCTGAGATTCAAAACCTGTAAAACAAAGACAAGAATTAGATGATAAAGTAGTAGAAACAACTGCTGATTTTAGTGGTTTCATTTTACATTGATTAGATGAATCTACGCCTAAATATAATGAAGATACTACAGAACTTAATACAAAAAAAATAGAAGAATCTAGAAAAAAATTACTAGAAATTCATCCAAAAATATATGAAAAATACAATATATATCTAAAAAAATATCCAAATAATATAAATGAAATTAATCAATTTATTGATAATATTTTAACAATAATAACAGCTGAATTATCCAGTAATTCAAAAAATAGAATAGTTTGAGATATATTTAAATTTTTTGATGGTAAAAATTATTCATGATATGTTAATTATACAAATGACTTACTATTTATTCAATGAAATAGAGAAAATAGACAATGATTTCCAAACTATGTTTGAAAAGCGCTTGTAAATATAAAATACTTATTTGAAAAGTTATTTCCAGAAATAGTTGAAGAAATAAGATTATTTGAAAAAGAATTAGAAAGTTTTCATAACATATGGAGCGATGCTTGATGATGAAAAGCAAGATAATTAATTAAATTAATACAAAAAAAACAAGGACTTAAAAGTCCTTGTTTTTTTATTCTGTATCCATAAATTTATTAAGTATTTCTAAATCTTTATAGTATTTTTTTTCAAATACATAATCATCAAAATTTACATCATTTACTATAAAATCATTTATCAAAATTCATGTAGAAGTCTCTATTAATTTCAATGATGAATTTATATCTAAACTTCTATCTCAAAAATTAAAATTTAATTTATTTTCTTCATTTTCATCCCAAATAAAATCCCTAAATGACCAATCTGAAACAAAATTATTATTGTTGTAATAATCTCTTTTATATTTTTCTTCATGTTTAATTGGAGAAATATCTGAAAAGTTATTTATTATATAGTTTTCATAATAACTCTTTTTTGCATTAATTAGCTCATCTAAACTTGGATTACAAACAAAATTATCTTGAGATTGACTAAAAAAAACTTCTTTAAATCTACAATTATTATTTAAAAAATCACTATATTTTTCAAACTCATTACTTGTAATAGCATTTTCAAAATAAAAATAATAATTTTTAAGAGTTAACTTAACTCATTGTGGGATATAAATAATGAATTCTCTATTTATAGGTGCAAAAGGCACTTTTTTAGCATAAATTTGATTGTTTGAAAAACTAAGTTTTATATTGTTATCTAAATTTGATAATGAAATAGGAGAAAAAGAATCTGTATATTTTTTATATATATCTCCGTTTCAAATAACTGTATTTTTTACTTCCAGTTTTAATTCACTTCAAGTTGAATTTACAAGTTTTATAGAACTCGTTCATCAAAAACTGAAATCTGCAATTCAATTATTATAATTTCATAAATCCAAGATATAACTTCAAGTATTTCAAATATTTAAACTACTTTCTTGTATAAATTCATTTGTTCAAGTGTATTTTTGAACCAAATCTAATCAAGTAGAAACAAATAAAAATATAGAAATTAAAAGTGCTACAAAAGATGAAGAAATCAAGTATTTATTTGGTATTTTTTTGCTTATTCAATATGCTATAGAAGTAAATGCAAAAATAGATAAAGCATAAATTCAAGTTAAAATAGCATAAACAAAATAATATGGAATTGATGCAAGAAAATCTATATTTTCCAAACTAAAATTTGTGAAATAAAAGCTCAAAGCAACCAAAAGTCAGATAACTCAAAATCATAAAAATACTCATACAAATCCAAAAATTAGAAATCTAAATATAGGAAATATGTTTTTTGTAATAAAAGTTAATATGTATTTTAACAAATCAAATAATTTTTTTACAAAAAATGGAAATATTTTTAAGAAACTAGCTGTTAAATTATAAACTCAATTTCTAACAGAATAAACTATTTGTTTTCTAAAAAAAGAATAAACTGTGTCATTTGAATAATCTACTCACTTCAAAGGAAGTATGATTCATGCCAATATATAAAGCCAAATACTTAATCCCAAAGGAAACATAAGTATCAAAAGTATGATCCTAACTGCAAGTATAGAAATACCTATTTTTTCAGAAAGTGTTTTTGAAATTCATAAAAATATAGCTCCTTCATTGTCTCTAATCCAAGCAGATTTTTCAAGTTTTTCAAAAAATAAAGTATTTTTAATTTCTTTATTATCACTACTTTTTTCTTGTACATAGTCAGAAAATATCACTTCTGGCTCACCTACTTCTTTTAGTATCTTGATGATTTTTAAATCAGTAAACTCATTTTCATTTGATAGTTTTTCAAAAACCATTTCCTCTATATCGTTATAAAGTTCAGTTTCAATTTCATGTTTATCTACAAATTTTTTTATTTTTTCTAGATAATTATTAACTAAGTCTTTTTGTTTTTCATTTAGACTAAGTTTGTATTTTTTAAATTTATCCATATTCATTTGTTAAATTTTATTATTTTTTAAGTATTTTTTTTATAGAATTTTTTATATCCAACCAATTTTTTTCCATCAAAATAAGCATATCAATTCATTCTTGAGTTAAATTGTAGTATTTTCTAGGATGACCCGATTCAGATTCTACCCAATAATAATTTATCAAATTATCAGTCTTAAGACGAGATAATAAAGGATATATAGTTCCCTCTGCTACAATTAAATCACCAGATTTCAGTATGTTTATAATCTCTGCTCAATATATATCTCAATTAGATATAATTCACAAGATTATATATTCCAAAATCCCCTTTCTCATTTGAGTTGAAATCTTTTCCATTTTTAAATATTACTATGTATTACAAGGTAATAGTATTTTAAATAATTATTTTGTCAATAAATTTAGTTTAAAAAGAAAAAATCATTAATATATTGTTATTATATTTGTTAATATTTTTTATATGGATCAAATAAATGAAGAAATACAAGAAAAGCCAAAATTTAATACTAAAAAATTTATATTTATCTCCTTTATGGTAGATTTATTGATTTTTTATTTTGCATATATGTGGTATGTAGATAATCAAGAGAAAAAAGAGCCAGTTATAGAAAACACTAGCATAAATACAAATTACAAAATTGTAGAAATATTGGATGTTTCATGTAATATAGATAGTGATTGTGAAACTCCAATGGATTATTTAATTCGTTCATCTTGTCCATATACTTCGAAGTGTTTAGAAAATAAATGCAATGTGATTTGTCCTGAGTTTTAAGTGTAAACTAACATTTGACATAAATTACTTTTACTACATAATAAAACTAATATAAATAATAAATATTAGATGAGTATTATAAATCAAGCTAGAGCCGTAAGTTGTGAAGTATGAGAAAGTTCAATTATTCACATATTATGATCTAGTAGAAGACAAGCAAATAAATGAGCTGATTTATATTTGGATTCTGAAACAAATATAGAAGTAAAATGCAGACAATTTGGGCAACCTGTAAATGTACTAGTAAATCAATTATTGGAACTAAGAGATAGTGATATATATGCTCTAGTTTATTATAAAATGATTAACTGACATCGTCCTGTTAAAACAATCAAATTACACTGAAAAAATACAATAAAAGCATTAACTCATCTGAGAAAAATGATGCAAGTATCTCAAATATACTTATTTCCTCAACCTCAAATGATTGATTTTTACGATAACTCAAAAGTCAAAGAAGCAACTATAAGTTCTTCAGGCTTAAAACATAAATGATTATCTGTAACTAAAGCATTTGAGATGTATGAAAAAACTAAAAAAGAAAAAGCTATTTTTGATACACCAATAGAATTTCAAGATAGTTTAGATGTTCAAACACATGCTATATGAGAAAAAGTAGTAGAAGTTTTGCTTTCTAGATGATATAAAGCAAAATAAAAAACTATGAACCTTCGGTTCATAGTTTTTTATTTTGTAAAGCTTTTATTTTCAAATATGTAGATTTAATTCTTTATTTTTTTCTTTTAACTTAGCTTCCAATTCTTTTATAATATTAATTGTTTCAATAATACGATTTCATAGTTCTTCAATACTTACTCATGACATATTATTATATTCTTTTCTAATAAAAAAAATTGATTGCCATAATATAAACATATTTATTCAATGCTTTTGTTCCAAAAAAGTTATTTCAACTCAAAGTCTTTCAATTAAATCTGGGTAAATTATATCACTAATAGGTTCATTATCAAGATTAGTAATAATTTTTTCAGAAAATTTTTTTTCTAATATATTTTCTACTCTAATATTTAAAGTACACATGTTGATTAAAATTCATAAATCAACCATGCTTTGTCAAAAAGCTAAAAGTAATGGATAAAAATTATCATCTAATTTTTCTTCTTCACTTAATTTTGCTATTTTTTCAACTAATGCTCAGATATTTTCTCTAGCAACTAATTCTTTTTGCCGTAAAATCAATTCTGTTTTTTTAAAATCTTCTTGAGAAATTTGTCAGTCAATACCAGATAAAGCTGGATCAAATGAATCAGGCATAGTATTTTAAATTAAAAATTATTTTAAAGGATTATAAAATAATTTTAATTATTGTCAAATTATATAAATACAATTATTTCAATAATATCACTTTTCCTTCTATAATTGCTTATAGGAACTATATATTTATGACTAAATGGGTCTATAACAAACCAATCCTCATTTTCTCTAAATGCAAATGCTCTATGTCAAAATTGTTTATGTTTTCTAGAATTCATAAATACATCTGCTATCTTATATTGTTCTGGAATACTTCAAAAACTCTTAAATCTAGCTTGTTTTTTTGGGTAAAGTTTCAAAGAATGTAATGCAGAATCTCATCTAGTAAATGGTTTACCTATTTTTTCTCAAAGTACTCTTGCTACTTGAGAGCATTGTGGCATCTCGTCTTTTACGATAGAATTTGGAAATACAAAATCACTTGGTAATATACTTTTTCAAAAAGAGAATTCGCTTGAATTTTCTATTGGCAACATCTCAACAAAATCTCAATGATTTATTTTCAAAAATCTAGGAGTTGGTTTTCAATTGTATGTGTACTCCCTACATCATTCGTTGTCATAAACTCAATATGATCAGTTTATAACCAAAGTACCATTTTCAGGTGAGATAATATCAAAAGGTTCAAGTGGTTTCTTAATATTTTTTGGAAAAACTACCCTAAATGTCCTATTTATAAGTAAAATAGGTTCTCTAAAAGGATGTTTTGTTTGAAAAAAAATATCTTTTCAAGTCATAGTATCCAAAGACATACTATTTGCTGGTTTTTGCAAATTATGGTGAATATACAAATGATAATAACCTATACGAAGTAAATGTGGTTCAAATTCAGTATTTATAAAGTGATTGTAAGCATCTGGTAATACTTGTTTTATAAGAGACAATAATTCACTTTTTTGTGTTTCTAGAAGAGATGACAAAACTTGTTCTTGGTATTCTTCTGTTTTTGAAATAAAATCAAGTTCTATTTCTGGCAATTTTATTATACTTTTTACTTTTGAATGTACTCAATTTGAAACAAGTCAAAAAAGAGCTCAAACTATAAGTGAGCGTCTTTTAAAATCTATATTTTCTTGTTCTAAATTTTCTGTTATTGTATCAGTTTTTTTATCCATATTTACTTATTTTATTTTCTCTCCTTTCTTATTGCTTTAGAATAATCTTTACTATCAGCATATTTTTCTGATAATTCATTTATCTTGTAATATTCTCTTGCTTCTTCTAAAGGTAAACTTGTATCAATAAGTCATAACTCATATATATTTTCATCACTATGAGATGGTAGAAATGTATTGATTGACCATGATATTTTTTCTTTATTTGTAATTTCTCTTATAACATTTACATGTTCATAAATATTTGTTGTACAATTATTGAAAATTGTATTATAAAATTCTGGTTCTTTTGTAAGTTTATCAGCTCTTTCTAGCATTGATACAAATAATTTTGAAATATTTTCTTTTGATGTTTTTATTGGATACATTATAACATCGTCTTTTCTATAATTTGCTCTTAATTTAATGAAATCAGTTTCATCTCACAACATATAAACCAATTCATATTGGTTTACTAATCATTTAAATGCACTAAAACTTTCTCATACTTCTTTTCTTATTTCAGCTGAAACTACAAGATATTTACCATCAGAAAATCAGAAAGAAAGCATAGTATGTGCTGGTCAATCAAATTCTGAAAAAGGTTCTATAATATAATAAAGTGATTCTATCTTATCTAAGTCATAATTTTCATCATAAACCAAAGCTTTATAATCTGTAGTTGAGTTATATTCAAAACTTCTTAAATCGTTGATTATAATTAAATTTCAAGAAAAATTAATAGTTGGTAATATTGTTTGATCAAAATTCCATTCCTTATCTAAACTAGGAATTTGATATGAATTGTATGTATAAATCATTGCTAAAGCTGGTATAGAAATTACTAAAAGTAATTTTAAAAAAAGCTTTAGAAAATTTAAAAAAAATCTAATTAAACTAAGTAAAAAATTAATCATATTTTTATAATTTATATAATAATAAGTTTTAATATTCTTCAATTATATTTACAAGCATCTTAATAAATGCTTTAACAATCTTATCATGATCAGTAATTGCAAATTTTCATAAATCATAAACCTTTGTTTTTTTAGATATTTCTGAACTCAAAAATTGTGGATCTATATAACCAAATTTTGCATCAACATTGTTATATGCAAAATTACAAGTTATAAGTTTTTCTATAAGTTCAACCTTGTCATTTACTTTTATTTTAATACTTGTATTTCAGAAATTTAAGTATTCTATACCAAATTTTGGAACAACTTCTTTTTCAATTGCAATCTCCACTTTTCATATCAAAGCTTCCATTTCAGCATCAAAATCACCATTAAACATAACTCTTGATCTTACTGGTTGTATTTGACTTTCTCTAAGTTTTTTAACTTGTTCTTCTATAAATTTACTCATTTAAAATTTAATTATCTTTATTTAAAATATTGTTTACAATGACATTATAATTATTTTTGTTATATTTTAAAATTTTTATGATTTTTAATAAAAAAAGAAAGTAATAAATTACTATCTTTTTTTATGCTTCAATAACAGCATCTTCATATATTTTTTCTTTTATTTTTTCATCAGGTGAAATCAAAGAAGTTTTTTTCCAATCTCATTTAAAAAATACTAATAAACTTATAATTGTCATAATTATATTTGTAATAAGCATAGAATACCAGATTCAATCTAATCATAAACTTGTATGTTTTGACAAGATATATGCAATTGGAAATTGGATTACCCATTGAGAGACTAATGTCAAAATTAGGCTTGTATTCATGTTTCATGATGCACGAAATACTCAATTAACAGCCATTTGTATTCAAATTAAACCAAATGAAAGTGAAACTATATTCAATAAATGTGCTCATCATTTTATAATATCCTCTTCTCATGGAACGAAAAAAGAAATCAAATATGGTGAAAGAAAATATGTAACAATACCTATAAATGATAATAACAAAAATGAAATAATGAAACTAACTTTTGATATTTCATCTGCTCTAGTTATATTTTTTGCTCAAAGATTTTGTCATACTAATACTGAAGTTGACATAGATAATCAAAGTCAAAAAATCATTATCAATTGCATAATATTTCAACCAGCTCAATATGAAGCAATAGCCAATGTTCAGAAACTAGTAATAAGAAAAGTCATAATAACCATTCATAAACTACGAGCTGACATTTCTATTGATGATGGTAATCATAGGAAAAATGCTTTTTTAATATATACAAAATCAGGTTTAAAATCTGACATTTTCAAGATAATTCAATACTTCCCTTTAAGTAATATTAAAAATCAAATAAAACTCGCTAAAGCTTGAGTAAATAAAGTAGCCATAGCCGCTCATGAAACTCACATTCATTCAAAAGATCAAAATCAAAATATAAAAAATGGATCTAAAAATAAATTTAATAAAACAGTTCAAAGTATAATCTTAAATGGCATTTTAACTTCTCATAATCATCTCATAATTGATTGAAACATAGAGAAACCAAAAACAAATATCATTCAAATAAAAGATATTCTTAAAAAATTTAATGCATCATTAAAAACATTATCAGTAACTCACATTAAATGAAGAAGATTTGGTGAAAAAACATATCAAATTACTCATATAATAATTGATAATACAGTTATCATTAATAGAGTTTGTGCTGCAACATGATTAACCATTTTGAAATTTTTTGCTCAAACATATTGCGCTATAAATGTTGTTCATGCAACTGCAAATCAAGCTCAAAGTGAAATCATGAAAAAAGTTATAGGAAAACTTACAGATACAGAAGCAACCGCATCTCATCCTAATCTTCAAACCCAAAATGCATCAGTTAATTGATATGCACTTTGTAATAAATTTGTTAAAAGAATTGGTATAGCAAGAGTAATAATTGATTTTACTATTGGTCAATTCAAAGAAATATCTAGATTTTTATTTTTCATGTTTTTTAGTTAAATTTAATGATATGGTATTATATTTAAAATAATTAGAAACTCAATCAGAAATATATAAATAAATATTGATAATAAAATTAAAAGTAATATAATTTACATTTATATTATTAATATAATAAATATGGAAAAAGAAAATAAATTCATTGTTATCATTATTTTAGTAATTTTAATTATAGTATTTGGTTTTTATTATTTATCAGGACAAAAACCAGTAGAAAATACTAACATAGTTGATAATTTAAATCAAGATATAGTTCCAAATCAAGAAAATCCAGTAGTTCAAGAAGATGAAACTATTGCATGGAATGTTTTAAATGATTCAAAAACATGATTTGAAGTAAAATATCCAAGTGATTTTTTTGATAAATGACATGAACCAAAAGTCTTAGTTTGAGAATGTAATTATGAATGATTTCCAAAAATTTGTCCTAACATTGACACAATAGTTAGTGATTTACCAGGAAATACATCTACAGGAAAAGTAGTTATAAATCAAGTTGATTATTGTTTACAACAATATCAAGATGCTGCAATGTGACATACATATAGTTATAGTTATTATACAACTGTTGTAGATAATAAATGTGATGTTGTTTCTATAGTAACAAGTCAAACAAATTGTGATTTTTACTTACCACTTGAAGATTGAAATACAGAACAAAAAGATAATTACGACAAATGTATTATAAAAAATGAAAATCAACCAAAAACACTAGATAAAATATTAAGTACGTTCAAATTTATAAAATAAATAAAAAATACTCCTGAGTTTTTAGGAGTATTTTTTATTTATTTTATATTCATAGATTCTGAATTTACTGTCTACTTTATACTTTGTATCAGAAAAATAATTCATATTTTCATTATTTATTAGATTAATTTTATTATTTAATATATTTACTCAAAATATACCCAAAAACAAAACCTAAAACATTTAACAAGATATCATCGATATCAGTAACCTTATAACTAAATCACAATAACAAAGAAATCAAACATTGAAGTAATTCAATACTTAAAGAAGATAAGATTCAGATTAATAAAGCATTTTTAAAAGAATTCTTACCTTTCAAAATAAGTGGTATGAGAAATCACATAGGAATAAAAAGTATAATATTTCCTACAATTTGTTTCATTTTTATTGCAATACTTAAATTATCATTAAACATGATATCAAAAATTGATTCAAATGGTATGAAGTTATTATTTCCTCAATAAATTCAGATTTCTTTTAATCATTGAATAGGAATTGGAAAAATAGTTACTGCAATAATTGAAATTACATAAAAATAAAAAAGTGATTTCAATATAATCTTATTTAAGCTTATTTTTTTCCATATTAAAACGATTAGAAAAACAATATAAATCGGAATTGAAATAATAAAAAGAAATTCGTAATCTAACATATTTGAAATTTTTAATGGTTATTTTTATTTAAAACTATCACAATCAATCATATAACTTTTACTATCTCTTTCAAATTCAAGTAAATTATATTTTACTCACGTATCGTTTATCAAAAATTCTACTCAATATCATTTTAGAGTTTCCTCAAAAGGTTGGTCAAAGATAAAATTTCATAAACTATAAAATATTGGAACTCATTTATAAACTTCATATTCTTGAACTACGTGAGGATGATGTCAGATTATAAATTTGGCTCAAGAATCTACAAAAAGTTTGGCAATTTTTTTCTGTCTGTCATTTGAAGTTGAAACATATTCAAATCACCAATGAATATTTACGATAACTATATATCACTCTAGAGTTAATTGTTTTATTTTTTCTGCTTTTGTATTTTCATCAATTTGTGCTCAAATATCATTGAATCAAACAAACGCAATCTTTGTTCAGTTTACTTCTTTTTTTAAAATATTTTCCTCTTTTCATCTTCAATCTCAAAAATATCACAATTTATTTTCATCTAAATATTTTTTTGTAGCAACATATCAAGTCTCTCAACAATCGTAAATATGATTATTAGCAATATTAAAAACATTGAATCATATATCTATAAAATTTTGTAAATATTTTGGATCAGTTTGAAAAACTATAGATTTATTAGATTTTACACATTCATCTTTAATTCAAACAGAAGTTTCAAGATTTGCTCAAACAAGATCAAAAGAATAAAGTAATCTATTTTGCCAAAATTCTGGTGTTCTTGATAAATCTTTATTTGAATAAAAACATTTTAAATATTCTGATTGTGGAGATGAACTCTTATAAGTAAATCCACGAGTAAAATGTGCATCTCAAAAAAATATTCATGAAACTTCATTTTGATTTAGATTTCAAGTGCTAGTATTTTCAAATTTTGAATAAAGATAAGAACCTGAAAAAGCATTTTCATACGATAAATTTCAAGAACTAGTAAATTCTCAATAAATATGAGTCGTATTTTCATAATTTGAATTAATCTTTAATTTTGAATCAACTGAAGTTCTGTTATATAAATCAAAATAAGATTTTTTATCATCTTTTGCTAAATTTTTCTCTAAATATAAACAATTTGGACAATCTACTTCTAGCTTTGAATCGACATCTCAATTTAAATAATTTAAAGTATTCAAATCATGAAAAACAGCAATTTTTTCATTTACATGATGAGAAAAATCTACAGAAGCAATAAAAAGAGTTTTTCATATAAAATTATATGATTCTAGTTTTTGTTTTAACTCAAGTAAACTACCAGAATAGTTAGTATTTAAAACAATTCAATAAATATCTGTTTCAGGAAAATATTTATTTATAAAACTAAAATGATTTCATATAGATTTTTCAGTTGTTTCTATAAAATCTCCTTTTTTTTCAAATGTTGAAATAAAATTTTCACTAGCAAAAAAATCTAGTTTTTTACCATTTACGCAATCCAAATTTTGACCTTGGAAACAGTATTTTCAATCTTCTAAAAATCACGAATCTCAATCTGATGTAATATTATTTGATCAAATTAAAACTATATTATCAAATCCTTCATATTTATATTTTAACACTTTATAATATTTATCAATATCTTCATTTACAAGATTATTGTGAGCAATTACTGTATAAATATTTATTTTTTCTTTTATAAGTTTTTTAATAATTTCAGTATTTGAATTATTTATTTGAGAAGAAACCAAAAGAACATCTTGTTTAGAGCAAGATGTTAAAAATAATAAAATTATTAATAAATATCATTTAAATAATTTTTTCATATTTATTTATTTAAAAAATAAAAATATTAATTATAAAATATTTCGAAATTTAATAAATTTAATTTATCCTTTTTTATACTCTTCCCTAGCCAATTTTTGCGCATCTTTATGATTAACAATCAAATCAATATAATTTAATTTAAAATCAAGAGGATTATGAATTGATTTTATATCTTCGTTTGATAATTGTGGTAAATACTTTTTTATAAATTTTGTTTGTTTATCAAACTTTTCTGATTGAAGTATTGGACTAAAAATTCTCAAAGGTTTTGGATCAGCTCAAACTGAAGCAGACCATTGCCAATTTCAAAAATTTACATTTTCATCATAATCAAGAAGGTGTTTTTTGAAAAACTTTTCTCACAATCTCCAATCTATAAGTAAATCTTTAGTCAAAAAACTTGCAACTATCATACGAGCTCTTCAATGCATCCAATTTGTCTCAACTAATTGTTTCATTGCAGCATCAACAATTGGATATCAAGTTTCTCAATCACACCATTTTTTAAATAATATTTCATCATTTTTCCAAGCAATATTTCTTCTTTTTTCTTGAAATTCTAATTTTTTTGTAAAAGGAAAATAATAATCTATATGCTGCCAAAATTCTCTCCAAGCAAGTTCACTAACATAAATTTGAGATTTCTCGGATACTTTTAAATAAATTTCTCTAACAGAAAAAATTCAAAATCTTAAATAAACTGATAATCTAGAAGTTCAGTCTTTATCTAAATCATTTCTAAAATCTTCATAGTGGAAATAATCAAAATCATCTAATCTTTTTTTTCAAAAAACTAGTGTAAAATAAGGATGGTTTTCTCAAATAATTAGTTCATCTAAAAATTTATTTATTTCAAAATCATTTTCTAATTGATTAATTTTTCAAGGTTTTTCTAAAACAATTTCTTTTTCTAAAAGTTTTTTTTGCCAAAGTTTAAAATATGGTGTAAAAACTTTTCTTTGTTCTATTTCATCTGGTTCATTTAATAAATAATCATTTTCACTATAAAATTCTATATTGTTTTTTAAACAATATGACTTAATCTGAAAATCTCTATTTTTTCAGTAAGTTCCATATGATTTATTTATAAATATTGAATAAATTTCATATTTTTTACATATTTCAGGGATAATTTTTTCTGGAAAATCATGATAAATAGTTAATTTTCATCCAATTTCTTTTAAATCTTCATCAAGTTTTAAAAGAGCTTCTTTTATAAAAAGAAACTTTTTATCTCATAAACCTAAAAAATCAGGAATTAGATTTTTATCAAGAATAAAAATAGTAACAAGATTTTTGCTATTTTTAATGGCTTTAATTAGTCATTTATTATCAAAAGTTCTTAAATCTTGTCTAAACCAAAAAATTGAATTATTATGCATTTTAATAGATATATTACTAAATATTAGTTTTTTGGAAACCATGGTATAAATTTATTTGTTTTAGATTTATAATCTAACCAATTTTCTTTTTTTTCTTGTCTTTTTTCTTTTAGTGGAACTCAAGATACAAATAATAAAAGAAATGTAATAACTAAAAATCATATAAAACTTAGTAAATTAATACTTGCTCAAATTATACTTAATCAAAGCCAAAAAGTACTTTCTCAAAAATAATTAGGATTTCTAGAATATTTATATAATCATCATGTAAAAACTTTATTTATTTTTCCATATTTGTTTATAAATTGTTTAACTTGAAAATCAGAAACGATCTCTAGTATTAATCATATCGTAGAAATAAAAATACCTAATATTGTTAAATTTAAATCTAGTTTATCTCAAGAAAATATATAAAAAATAGGTAAAGAAATTACAAACATCAATAACATTTGTAATATAAAAACTTGAAAAAAACTTCTTAAATAAAAATATTTCCAACTTTTTCTCCATAACTCATATCTAGGATCTTCTTTTTTTTCTTTTAATTTTCTTCTAAATATATAATAACTTAATCTTAATCACCAAATTGATATCAAAATAAGTATTATTATTTTTTCTATTTCTATATTTGAATTATTTAAAAATAAATAAATAGATATTATTATAAATCAAATTCACCAAAAAATATCAACTATAGAATTATCTTTTAATTTTATAGATAATAAAAATAGTATGATATATAATGAAAGAATTAAAATTAATAATTCCATTATTTTATTAAATTATAAAAATAAAAACTATTCATTGCTACTAAACTACAAGCAAAAGTTCACCAAGCTATATCAACTAATGTAAATTTTAAAGAATAATTGTTTATAAATGTTAAATTTGTTAAGTCATACATTGCATAACTAAAAAATCATAATAATGCTCAATAAAATAATATATCTAAAATATTGTTGTATTTAAGTGTCACAAAAGTAACAATCATAGCAGATATAATAAACCATGCTAATAATCATGCTGTTAAATTTATTTTTATACTTCAACTATCGTCAACACTTACTAAATTTCAAAATTCTCTAACTATAAAATCTTTTGTAACATATCATAACCAAAGATAATCCAATATTAATAGAGTTAAAAATCCCACAAAATAAACTCAAAATAATTTAAATGTTTCCATATTTTTTTAATAAAATAATATATTAAATTAGGTTTTAATTTAATAAATAAATATATAAATTTAAAATACTAGCAAAACTTACCCATAATAAATATGGTATAAGTAAAAAACCTGATTTTTTATCTACTTTATAAAATAGAACTATATTATAAAGTATAACAATCCACAATGCTATAATATTAATTAGTCATAATAATGGATTTTCTAAATAAAAAAAAGAAATACTCCATAAAAAGTTTAAAAATAATTGTAAAAAATATATAGTTTTTAAATTATTTTCATTTTTTCAAAATCATTTATTCCAAACTAAATAAAATGATATTCAGATTAAAATATATAAAAATGTCCAAACTGGTCAGAAAATCCAGTTTGGTGGATTAAAAAATGGCTTATTTAAAGTCATATACCAACTTTCAATTGAATTTAGTGTAAAATATGATGATATAAGTCATATTAAAAGTGGCAATCAAATTGAAATTAATATTTTTGTATATTTATTCATAATAATTAAGTATTAAAAAATAAAATTATAAATTTAATAATCTTCAACTATCACTTAATTCAATTAATTCTTTTGGAAAAGGATTAAAAATTGTTTGCTTTAAGATATATTCTGAATTATCTCTCAAAGCCAAAGTTTTAAGTATTGAAATAACTGAACTTGTAGGAATTCTTCACTCTCTATAAACCTCAATAGTTTCAAGAAAAAAATCTTTTTCTAAGGCAGAACAAGTTTCCTTAAAATATCAAAAAATATGAGTTAGTGAATTTATCATTCTTCATGTTTTTGTCTCTGTATTAAATAATTCTAATAATTTTATATGATAATCATTTAAAATTTCACTTAAATTAGTCTTATTATAAGAAGCAATTAATTGTCATAATTCATTTTGTTTTTTTTGAGAATAAAACATAAATAAATATTTATTTTTCGCCTGAAAATCTGATAAATCACTTATTTTTTTAGATTCTTTTATTTCTCTAAAATTTGCTAAACAAAATATTTTTGTTAAAAATTCTTCTCTAAGTTTAAAATTTTTAAGTCTTCACTCATCTTCTTTTGGAATATTTAAAAAATATGAATTAATATTTTTAGTAAAACTTCAAGTTCAACTTTTTATAAAAGTATATGAAACTTTTTTATCATATATTCTTACGTCATTTATTCAACAACTTGGAGATCTATTTTTTAATATAAATCAATCTAGATTTTTTTGTGATTTTAAAAATTGATTTGAAAAATTATCCATTTTTTCAGTCAAATCAGTATCGGTGGCAGGTTGAAAAAGCAATATTTCATCTTTTTGCTTAAATAATCTCAAAGGTAGCCTTGGAGTAGAAAGTCATATAGCAACTTCAGGACAAACTGGTATAAAATTAACAAATTTTTCTAATTTTAATAAAAAATCATCATTAATTTTAGCTCAATTAAATCTACAATTATCAAAATTCAAACATTTAGAAATTATAATATTTGGTTTATTCATAATATTAAGAATAAAAAATAAAAACACTAAAAAATCAAAAATTAGAGTTTTTGTATAATCAAGACTTATATTTTTGGGCGTTCAAACCTCATTGATAATATAATAATATTATTTATGATTATTGCAAATATTAACACCTATTAGTAAATTAATTAATTTTTTAATTATATTGAATAAAATACTAATTTTATTATCATCTAAATATATAATGACAATAATATCATAAAATGAATACAAAAACTGACTCAAAAAACCTGTTAGCATTAAATAAACCAAAAGGTTATGTAGTCACAAAATCCGATGAGCTTGGAAGAAAAACTGTTTATGACCTTTTACCAGATTGGGTTTTTGATGACCAATGGATGCCAATCTGAAGACTTGATTTAGAATCTAGGTGACTTTTATTATTCACAAGAAATGGTAAAATAGGTAATGCGTTAACAAAACCTGGAAGTTGTATAAAAATATATGAAATATTGGTGAGAGGTTATGTAACTCAAGAACATATAGAAACAGCTTTAAAATGAGTCGAAACTCCTCAAGGTTTACTCAAAGCACTAGTCGTAGAAAAAATAGGAAATATGTGAGCAAAAACAAAGCTAAGAGTACAAATTGACGAAGGAAAAAATAGGCATATTCGTCGCTTATTTGGAGCTTTGAGCGACCCAAAATTTGGTACACCTTTAAAAGTATTAAGCTTAAGTAGAGTCAGTATTGGTAGTTTAAAACTCGATATTGAGAGTTGAAAGTGGAGATATATTTCAGCAGATGAAGAGAATTTGCTATTGAAAGATTTAATTTAATATAAAAATATTATCTTGAATATACTACGTCTAAAGTAGCACTATCAAGTATATCACCACTCATACTATTAATAACTTGTTCTCTAGTAAGATTTTCTCAATTAATATTATCACAAGTAGAAAGTGCATATACTGTGTATGTGTATTTTTTATCTCAAGGTCATTTTGAACATGGTGGTGCATATTCAGCCTTTCTATTTACTGTATTTATTCACCAAGATCAAATATCAGCAGAGTCTGATAATAACCCATCCGTATTACCTGGAATATCATAGCGAACCATATAAGAATGAGTATCTAAATCTGGAGAAAAGTGACTCATAATAGCAACGTAACAGGTTGTATTTTCTGGAGCATTATTCCAAGATATTGGAAGCATACTACTTGATCCATCACATGTATATGTTATTGGTAATATTCCTCATTGTGATACTTCTGAACTTTTTACTATAAAATTTCAGCTTGAATATACTTCTCCCACCTCTACTTGTGGAATATTTAGTTCTCATCAAGAAGGTTTTTTTCATTTTATCTCTTCATTTTGATTATTATTATTTTCTTGTCTATTTCATATTTTATTATTATTATTAATAGTTGATCAAACACAAGATGTAAATATTATTGTAATAATGAGAATAATAATAAATTTTTTAACCATGATTTTTTATTAATAAAATAAATTCAGATACAATTCTATATTATATATTAAAAGTAAGATATAATTAAGAATATATAAAATAAACAGCCATAAATGGCTGTTTATTTTATATAATCTAGAATTTCCTCTAATTCTAATACTCCGGATGCTTGATTAAAATGTCACTTATTTTCAAATTCTCTAAATTCTACATTTTGTAATTGAGAATAATATTTTTTTGCACTTTCCATATTTATAAATTCATCATTATCTGAAAGAAATACTATAAATTTGTTTCACAATTTATTTATTTTATCAAAATCGTTTTTAAAATCATAGTATTTTTTTAAAGTATCATAACTATCACCTAAAACTTCACTTCACAATTCAGAATCAAGTCATGGATAACTTGGTGCAACTAGTACTATAACTGAATTTTTTATATTGTTATTTTCTATAAAATTCATAGATAATTGGTATCATAACGAATGCCCAATAATATATCATCCATCTTCAAAGTCAGATACATATACTTCAATATATTCTTCTTGTTCTTCTAATACTGGCGTGTTAGTATTTGGTAGGTTTGGAATAAAAACATCAAAAATTCTAGAGTTTAATTCCTTTTGTAACCAAGGTAGCCAACCTCTACTAGAGTTTCATCCCCATCAATGTAATATAAGTGCAGTTTTCATATTTATAGGTTTATTAGTTTGAAAATCATAAAATTATTTTAAATCAATATTTGTTTTTTAATTTTAATTTAATTCAGTTTTTACTAGAAAAAACCAAAACTCTTTTTAATAACCAGATTCTAATATATAAATCATTTATATCTTTAACTTTAATTTTTTCCCATCAATAAGTCCTTACTTCTTTCTCTCAATCTTCTATTTCATTAGAAAATCAAATCCAATTACCTGGTCATACAACTAGTGATACTCAAAGTTCATTAAATATTTTTTTCATAAATATATTTAGTTAAAAAATATTGAAATTATTATATTTATATTTTTATAAATGAAAATATTATAAGTAAAATATAACTAAATTGACCACAAAAAAACTCCTAAAAAATTTTAGGAGTTTTTTTAATTTTATTTGGAGGTGCCAAGCGGGTTCGAACCGCTGTACACGGTGTTGCAGACCGTTGTATGAACCACTCTACCATGGCACCAAATTAATTAAAGCTAAGTGATTATAATAAAAAAAACAAAATTTCAAATGAAATTTTGTTTTTTTTATTATTTACAAGCAAAAGTCGCTAATAATTCTTGATATTTTGAAGTATCAGTCATACTACTTGGTAATGCAATTGTTATAAAATACCCTTTTGTTTTATTACAAATATGTGCAGTTTGTAAAAATCTAAGTTTTGGAGTATCTAAATTGTATCTAGCTTCAAATTCATAAACTAATCATTCTTCTTTGTCTGCAAAAGTTATGTTGTTAACTCAGATTTTTTTGTAATCTAAATAATCAGTTTCTGCTCAAATATTATTTAAAATAGAATAATCCTTTGATGTTGTTAATTTATTTAAATCATCTGACAATATAAGTAAATTGTTTGCAAATCATGAAACAAGATTTGTAGATGTTGCTGCAAGCTCTATATTTCAACTCTTAGCCTTTGGAAGTATATTTTCTTTATCCTTTATTATTTCCCAATTTGAAGGAACTTTAAAAGCAAAATTTGTATTATCTACATCAATCAAAGAATTTTCAGTTACTTGAATATCAGTTGATCCACAAGAAAAAAGAAATAATGAAAAAATAAATGTAACTAATATTTTTTTAAACATGAGAATATTTTTATAAAATAAAGATTATTTAGTAAATAATCACATAAATCATCATTCAACAATCACTGGCGAAAGAAATATAACAAAGGAAATACCTAAAATTATCAAAAGTAACATTATTAAAAATGCATTTAATCTTGAAACAAAAGATTTTCTAAAATAGAAATATAAATATATTTCTATTGAAGTAACAAATAAAACATAAGTTATACTCAAATAATTACTAAAAAATTCTCTATAATATCAAGCTCAAACAAAAAAGAAACTTATAAAAAATAACAATATTGATATAACCAAAATTATTTTTGCTGCTTTATATCTAAGAATTATTTTGTTTTCACTCTCAAAAAAATCTTTTTTTAATACTTCTTTAAATCACATACTTGATTTTTTTAAAATAAATAATATATTTAAACCATATTACATTAATAATATAAATAAATGAGTTTAACACAAGAGCAAATTGAAAAATTATCAAAAAATCTAAGTAAAATTAAATTAGACAATGAAAAACTAGGTCAAGATATTAATGGTATATTAAAATATATAGACCTATTAAATGAAGTTGATACAACTTGAGTAATACCAACAATTTCAGTTATAGATAGTGAAAATATCCTAAGAGAAGACATAGAAATTAGATCAATAGATCCAAAAGATTTACTTGCATGTTCAAATCAAAAAGTTATAGCAAATCAAATAGCAGTTTCAAATATAATGAAATAATTATGATTAAAGAGCTTAAATTAGTAAATTTTAGAAATTTCTCTGAAAAAATAATCTCAAATTTTGAAATAGAAAATTTCATAATTTGAGAAAATTGAAAATGAAAAACTAATATATTGGAAGCAATAAGTCAACTTTGAAATAATTCTATCACTAAATTAAATCTAGATGATTTAGTAAAAATGTGAGAGGATTATTTTTTTATAGAAGTAAAAGACGACAACGAAAATAAATATAGTTTTTATTACTCAAAAAAAGATAAAAAAAGAAATTTTCTTATAAATAACAAGAAATCTACTAAAAAAGAATTTCATCAAAATACGCATTCTTGTGTCATATTCTCCCCTATAATGATGAATATGATCTACCTTTCTCCTAGTTTAAGAAGGGATTTTTTAGATGATACACTGAAAAGTAGTTATAGCGAATATGAAAATTTATTAAAAAATTATAGAAAAATATTAAAAAACAGAAATTCTATACTAAAAGCAATTCATGAAAAAAGAGTTTCAGAAAAAGAAATAGAATTTTGGGACAAAAAATTTATAGATGTGTCGAGTGAAATATACAATTATAGATTTAAATTTATAAATTTTTTACAAGAATCAATCGTAAATACAAAAGAATATTTTGCATGAAAAGTAGAAAAAATAGAATTTATATACAAAACAAAGATAGATAAAGAAAATATAGCTCAAAGTATAAAAGAATATTTAGAAAAAAATTTCAAAAGAGATATAATTTTATGAAAAACTCATATTTGACCTCATGTTGATGATTTTGAAATTAAAACTGATGATTTAAGCTTGATTCATTTTGCTTCAAGATGAGAAACTAAAAGTATAATCATATATTTGAAACTTTTAGAGTGAATTTTCATTGAGAAGAAAACAAATAGAAAACCAATATTGATAATAGATGATTTGTTGAGTGAATTAGATGAAAATCATAAAGATATGCTATTAAAAAAGATAAATTATTATCAAACTTTTATCTCAAATATATATATGCAAGACAATACTTTTTATATTAAATTATAAAAGTTTGATTTGTAAAGTTAAATATTATAGTTTTTGTTTTAAAAAAGCGAAATATTGTTAAGATATTAACAACATTTTAACAATTATTTTTCACATATGAAATTCTGAAAAAAAGTTTTGGTAATAGCATTTACATATTTGATTTGAGTTAGTTCAGTTTTGGCTTGAAGTGTAGACCATTTTCAAGTAAAACTATCACCTGACTCTGCAAAAGTATGAGAAGCTCTTGATCTATCAATTGAAGCAGTTGATAAAAACAATGTAGCTGTAAGTGATTATAATTGAATGATACTAATTTTTTCAGAATCAGATCCAGAAGCTGAGTTACCAATTGTATTGGAAGAAAATACTTATACATTTAAATCATCTGACCAATGAAAAGTTCTTTTTGAAAATGCAGTTAAATTTTTAAAAGAATGAACTCAAAATATACATGTTTATGATTTCAATGATGATACTATATTTGGTATATGAGAAGCAACCATTATAAAAGATGCTACTTCTGCAACTTCAAATATAGAAATTGTATCTCCTGAAAATTGATTGACTATATGAGTAAACAAGATAAAAGTATCTGGAACAACAGAAAAAAATCATCAAGTTCAAATAATTGTTAATTGAAAAACAGAATTAAATACAACATCAAATAGTGAATGAGTTTATGAAAAAGAAATATTAGACTTAGTAGAATGAGAAAATATTTTCCTAACAAAGGTTCTTGATTCAGATGGAAAAGTAATTTGAGAATCTAATGAAGTTAAAATTAAAGTTGAAAAAAATGCAATTACTTTAACAAATGTAAAAGTAAATCCTAAAGAAGTTGATAGTGAATGACAATTTGATATAGAAGTTATTTCTACTCCAGCATTAAGACAAGTAAGTACAGTTATAAATGATGTAGTTACAAAATTAGAAGAAACAAAACAATGAACTTATACAGCTAAAATATTTGCTCCAAAAGAAGAATGAACATATAAGATTGATATAATCTTACAAGATGAATTGGGTCATGAACAAAAAGAACTATGAGCTGCAAGTATAAAAGTAAATAAAATAGAACTTAAATCTGCAGATCCAGTTATTACACCAGAAATTAAAAGTGATAAAAAAGATTTAAAAATAACTTGATTAAAATTAGTTGAATTAAAAACTAAATCAATTTTAACTTGGGATAGTGTAGATTGAGCTAAAAGTTACAATGTTTACAAAAAATTAGAAGATGAAAATTTAGAATTAATTGTAAATGTAGTAGAACCAAAATTTGAAATTGAAATTACTTGAGATGAAGTAAAATACGATTACTTTGCAGTTAAAGCATTAGCTGAAACTGGTAGTTGAGAAATATATGAATGAGATTTATCTGAAGCAACTAAAATAAAAACAGGTCCAGAAATGCTTATCTTATTACTTGTTTCATTATTTTCTGCTTGATTATACTTAGTATCAAAACAAAAAAGAGCTTAAGCTCTTTTTTGTTTAAAATAAAATAAAAAAAATATAAGTTTTTTAAAAACTTATATTTTTTTTATTTTATTAATCTGAAATTATAATTATCAGGAACATAAACTCATTTTAGATGAGTTAAACATCTTTTAACATTATTATGCCAATGATCTTCATCAGTTGCATAACATGAACCTCAAACTCAACATCATAATAATCAAACTTCTTTTCTTCAAGCTCAAGATAATTCAGCTAAACTAGTAGATTTTCATAAGTATTTATTATTCAAAGTATAAACTATTGAATAAACTCATTGTCTAGCATTATCAAATCATTTTCTATCTCATCTATCATTATTTCAAACATTTCATATATTGTATGCAGTAGTTAAATTTTTACCAAGTCAACTTTCAGCGAGTCAAATACACATAACAATTGATGGATCTACATTTCAATCTAAAGCTTCATCTATCCACATTTGCCAATTACTAAATGCTCAAACAGCATAATTTGAAATCAGATATTTTTGTCTTTCTACTTCATTATCTCATTCTAATTTAAACAATTTAGTATTAGAAGACTGATCACTATAATCATATCAATTTTTATATTTATAATCTTCATTATATTTATCTCTATATTTTGATGGTAATCATTGATATTTAATATATGATAAATCAAGAACACTAAATGGGTCTATATATTGTTTATCTTTAAATACTTCAAAATGCAAATGTGGTCAAGTTGTAACATATCATGCTCAGAAAGTACCATATTCTCATCATGATTTAGCTATAATTTGTCATTTTTCTACATAATCATATTGTTCTACCAATATATCACTTAAATGTCAGTAAACTGTTAAATATCAATCATAATGTTTAATTGCAAGATAAGAATAATCTTGTGAATTTGGTGGATTTAAATATACAACATATCAATCCATAGGAGCTTCAATAGAAGTTCATTGAGGAACTCTGATATCAATTGCATTATGATTTGCTCAAAATAAATCTTTATACTCTTCATCCATAAAATATGCAGAAATTCATTGTACAGGATTTACAGGCCAAGAAAGTGGATTAACATCTGATACTTTTGAATTACTAGAACCAGTTTTACTTAATTGAGATTCACTATAAATCATACTATTTATAGAAAAACATTTAGAATCATTTTTTTCCAATGCTCTTACTTCAGATGTATTTTGTGATACATCAACATATTTACAATTATATTTTTCAAGTATTTTTGTTCTTGCAGAATTCAATTTAATTTGTTCTTTTAATGCTTTTAACCTAACTTCATTTTCAAGCTTTATCTTATCTTTAAGATATTGTTCATAAAATGATTGTTTTCATTTTGATTCATCTAAAATTGTTTCTTTAAATTTCTTTTTATCATTTAATATTTTTTGTTCTATAACTCATTGTTTTCTTAAATTTTTTAGATTTTGTTCTTGATTTTCAAGAGTAACTTTTTTTAGATATAAATCTCAAACATAAAGTCTATGATTATCTATCAATTTTTTTCAAGTTACTTGAATTATTCACTTAAAATATAGATCATTTATCAAGTCTCAAACAGGTTCTTCATTTAACAATATACTTTTTAGATTATCAATTTCCGATCATTCATATGCAGTATTTGACTTCTTATAAATATAAACTAAATAATCTAAAAGTATTGCCGTATTTTCTTCAATTTTCTTTTTTAAAACTTCAATTGTTTTTGTATTTGTTTCAATCTCATTTTTTGTTTTAATAACATCTAGATTTATTTGATCTATTTTTTTCGAAGTTTTTTCTATATCTTTATCCAATAACTCAATAGAATTCTCTAGTGAAGAAATTGTAGAAACAATTTGTTCTTTCTTTTCTTCTGCCAATTTTTTATCACTACTTATATCTTCAGACATAGAATTATATACATCTATTTTTTTTGATATACTAAAAATATCTGAATATTCTGAAGAAAAACTTCATAAATCAGATTCAAATAATAAGTCATATTGTCTATCATTGAAATTATTTAAGATAGCTCACTTTTGCTCATTTGAAAGAGCATTAGCAGTAGCAAATCATAATAATATTAATAAAAATGCTATTGATGATATATAATTTTTATTCAAAACTCTAAATTAAAAAATAATTTATCTACTTAAATATTATTATAAATAAGTAAAAATAGCTATAAATTAGCCTTGACTATAACAAAAAAGCAATTATTCCTGATTTTTTATAAATAATTCTAGAAAAAACAAAACTATAAATGCTAATATTGATGTTAAAAATAAGGAAACTCAATAATAATTAAAGAAAATTAATATTAAAAAATATACACTTATAAAAAAAGATTGTCTAAAACTTACCAAAATATGATAAATTGTTATATTTCATCTAAAATATATTTTTTTTATAAAATATAAAAAAATTGTAATAATGCTTGATAATCAAAATAAATATGAAAAAACTAAAGATCAAATTCATAATTTAGTATATTCATATGGATCCAAGTACTTCATTACTAAGAAAAATGTTGTTGCACATATCAAAAAAATAATAAATATCAATATCAATAAAAACCTTTTTTTCATGTTTTTCTATAATAAACTAATCTATGGTATATTACTCATTTTTAGCATTTTTAAAAGAGATTTTATAAAAAAATAAAAAATAAAATAAGGATTTAAAAATCCTTATTTTATTAACAATTAGTATCAGCTTTTCAAGCACACTTTTCCCATTCTTTTTTCTGACTATCATAGTAAAAGATAGGAATTGCAATAAGTGTTAAGATTGCGCTTGATGATAATCACCAAACTATACTCCGTGCAAGTCAGCTCCAAACTGGATCTGATGTTATCTTGATCGCTCAAAATATAGCAGAAATACTAGTAAGCATGATTGGCATAAATCTAATATATGCTGCATTTAAAATTGCTTTTTCAATAGTCCAACCTTTTTTCTTCAAAATATCTATATAATCTATAAGCAAGATTGCATTTCAAACAACTATTCAAGCCAAACTTATAACTCAAATCATTCAAGTTGCATTAAAATATTCATTTTTCAATAAATATAATAAAGAAAACCCAGGAAAAATACCAAAAAATCAAAGTAAAAATGGAAGCATAACTATTCAAGCAACTGAAAAACTTCTAAATTGTCATACAATTAAAAAGTAAATCGCAATCAAAGCCAAAATCATAGCTGTTCACAAATCTCTAAAAGTATCCATTGTAAGTTTCCATTCTCAATCCCACTCCAATTTATATGTTTTTCAATCTTCTAATCATCTGTATTCTATTCAATAAAATCATGATTTTACAACTTCATATCTTCATCCCAAAAATTCATCAGATTTCAAAATAGACATTAATTTAACAATTGGATAAACAACAGAATTATCTCACATTTCAGAATAAATAAAGTTTGTTTTTTCTCTACCATCAGTATTTATTTCAGGATTTACAAATTCATAACTGATATTTGCTATACTTGAAAGTGAAATTTTAACTCAGTCTTTATTTGTAAACACTATATTTTCAAGTAAATCCAAAGTTTCACTTTGTTCATTTTTTACTCATAAGATTATATTTGTTGGTTCAAGAGATGAACTATCTTTAATTATACTTATATTTACTGTATTTTTAGCGATTGCAAGAGTATTTGCAACTTGTTCTACATCTAATCAAGCCAGAGCAATTGATTCATGATCTAGTTTTACATTTACCTTTCTATATGTTGTAGAAAGTGTATTATTTAAATCTGCTAAACGACTACTTACTTCTAATTTTTTAACTTCATCATATATCTTTTTTGTAAAAATATCTAGATTTACTCAGTCATCTCATCATTTTAATTTTATCATGAAAGTTGATCTAACTGGTGGTCCTGGAGGATCTTCCAAAAGTCTCAATTTCACATCTGGATATTTTTCTAGTAAATATTCAGTTAAAAATGGTCTTATATTAAAAGTATAATTTTCTGATTTAATCCTATCTGGATTTTCCTCCTTTGGAATTAAATTAATTCTTGATGAAATTTGATACTCTTCTACCCTATTACTTCATCATCTAAAAAGATTAGCAAAATCTCACATAAATGGTGTTCAAATAGTAGAACTTATATTTTTAGCTATATCTAATTCTGCTGGAAGATTATAATTATTTAAAAAGAAATTTTCTATATCTTTTTCTACTTTAAACATTTCTTCAACACTAGTTCATCTGATACCATCAACCCATAAATATACTTGGTCTTTATCAGATTTAGGAAGCATACGAGCTTTAAATATTCAAAAATATATAGGTAAAACCATAACTAAAACAAGTGAAATCCAAAATGTAGCTTTAAATAATTTTCTATTTCTATTAGATTTTTTATCATCATTTATAAAATAATTCATAAATTTTAAATATAATTTTCTTACATCAAATCTAGATTCTTTTTTTACAGGATGAGGTTCATTTAAGTCTATATTTTTAGTTGTAATATATGAAACCCAAGGATTAATTGAAAATGCAACAAGTATAGAAAATAACAATGCAACAATTGCAAATTTTGGAATTGGTCACATATATTCTCACATCATTCAAGTTACAGCAAACATTCAAGCAAATGAAAGTACCTTTGTAATTGTTGATAATATAACTCAAGTTCCTACTTCATTTACTGAATCCAAAATTGCTTCTAATTTATGTTTTCAAGTATGAATCCTATCTTCTAAATGTCTATGAATATTTTCAACAACAACAATAGAATCATCAACCAACATTCATATAACCAAGATCAATGCAAAAAGTGAAATCCTATTTATATTGTATCAAACAATATAAGAATATAAGAAAACAAGAGACAATATTAAAGGTATAGAAGTTGCCGTATTTAAAGCATTTTTCCATCAAAGAAATAAAACTAAGATAACTACAACTATGATTATTGATTCAATTAAATCTGTAATTAAGTTACTAGTTGCCAATTGTGCTTCGGCTCATTCATCTTGAATTATTTCGACTTTTACATCTTTTGGAAGCTCTTTAATTATTTCTTCCATCCTAGTTTTTACATCATTTGTAACAAAAACTCAATTAGTTCCAACTTGTTTTCAAATTCAAAGTAAAACAGAACTATTTCAAATACTAGTTTTTTCAGAAAATAAACTATAATTTGATATTTTTTTATCTCAAATACTTATATCAGAAACATCTCATAAATAAAGAATATTTCAATTAATATTTGAAATAACTAATTTTTTAAGTCCTTCAATATCTTCTACTTTTCAGCTAGTTTCCAAAAAAACTCTATCCTTATCATTTACAGAAAAATTTCAACTTGGTAAACTTAGATTATTTTTTTTAAGTACAGAATATATTTGCATAATATCTGTATTTTTAGCTTCAATCTTATCTAAATCTAAGTTTATAACTATATTTTTATTCATTCATCAAACTATATCTAGAGTTGTTACATTTTTTATAGTTTTTAGTTTATTTTTTATTATATTAGCTATTTGACGAAGATAGATTTGTTCTTCATTTTGTGATAAAGTTGAAACATTAGAGTTTGTTTTATTATCATAATAAATTGCATAAGTAATTTGTGGCAATTCTTCAGGATTTATAGTTGTAACAATTGGATTTCAAACTCATAATGGCTTTAAAGATAGATTATCATTTATTTTTTGATTTATTCTAATCTTTGCTTTTTCACTATCTTCTCAAACTTTAAATTTAGCCATTAATCAAGCATAATTATCTCAAGAAACTCCATAAATTTCATCAATTCCCTCTATTTCCATAAGTTTATTTTCAAATGGAGAAACTATATATTTGTTTATTTCATCTGAAGTTAATCAGTTTGATTCAATAAATATATTAAATGCAGGAACTACAATTGTAGGATTATATTGCTTTGGAAGTACCAAATAACTACCAATTCATGAAATCAATATAACAATAATCAAAACAAATGTAAGTTTTGAATTTTGTATAAAAAATTTTGCTATACTACTAAACATTAATTAATAGTTAATTATAAAATATTTGACAATTGTAATTTTTATTTATAATGAAAAAATCAATTTTGACAAAGTCTCTTTTCCAATTTTCAGGGAGTAAAAAGATGGCAAAGTATAATCCGAATAAGCAAAAACGGGTCGACAAGAAGGATGCTCGCAACAAGCGGCGTCAAAAATAAGAAAGGGAGGAAATTAGAGAGACGGCTATCAATGGTAGCCGTTTTTGCTTTTTTAATTTATTTTTTCTCAGTCATAGAAATTATCTTTTCATTCAGTTATAATTATATCTCATGATTTTAATCAAGTTATATTAGAAAACTTATCATTTGATTTAATTATTTCTATTTTTTTAAAAGTCAGAACTCAGTCATCTCATAAGATATAAACTCAAGGAATCATATATTTTGAAACAATTGCAGAATTTGGGATAAGTAAACTATCAAAATCTGAAATATTACTTAAAAAAACCTTTGTGTAAGTTCAAATTTTTAAGTTAAATGTATTTTTGAAACTTATTTCAACTTTTGTTTTCTTTGTAATCAAATCCTTACTTGGATAAATCATAGAAATCTTTGCTTTTACTTGTTTTTCATATCATTCTACATCAAGCAATATATCTTGTCATAATGCTATATTTTGTAAAACACTATCTTCAACCAATATATCAAGTTTCATATTTTTTGCATCTGCCATAACAAAAACAGGCATTCATCATCAAATAACTTGTCATAGTTCTACATTTTTTGATACTATTACTCAAGAAATAGGACTTCTAATTTCTCAAGAATTTATCATAACTGCTGAACTATTTTTTTGTCAATTTGCTTCATTTATCTTTAAATCTATTTCATTTATACTAGTTTCTTTTTGTTTTTTTAATGATTCAATTCATAAAATTATTTCTTTTATTTGAGAATCAGCAACTTGATTTTGAGTTTTAGTTTCATTTATTTTTGCATCATTTCAAGCCTTTGATTGATCATAAGTTCTTTGAGCTAATTGTACTTGTTTTTCCAGTAAATCTAATTGTAATTTCTTTTGATCATAGAAATCTCAAAGTGATTGTTTACTTCATTTTATTCATAAAAAATAATCTCAAGAAACAGTCATCAAACTAGATTCAACATTTGTTCAAAAAGTACTTATTGTATTTTTATATCAATCAAGAGTTTCTTTTGATAAAGATATATTTTCAACAGTATAATCTAGAACATCATATGTATTACTTAACAATAATTTCATACTTTCTGCCAATTCTTCTCATAAATTCAGAGTTTTTAGAAGCACTTCATTACTTGGATCTTTGTTTTCTATTTCCTCATCATACAATTTTTTATAACTTTTATACAATTCATAAGTTATGAAAAATTGTTTTTTTGATTCTACATATTTAGATGGATTTTTAGCACTTAAATATATTTCATAACTATTATTTTTATTTTCATTTGCACTTGTTACTCATAAGATTTCATCAACAAAATTTATAATAGAAGTATCTAGTATAACTGATGAAACAATCGCATTTTTAGAATTGTTATATATGTTTTTTTCCTTTGTATCAAAGATAATTTTTGTGTTTTCAAGATTTAATTTAGCAGTTTCAAGTCAAGTAAGTGCTGTATCTAGATTTGTATTACTTATATTTTTAACATCTTCTAATCAAGTAATTACTCAATTTTTTCAAATCATAGCTTGATTTTGTTTTTCTTCCATTGCTTTTATTTGTTCATCATACATTGCAATAGTTGAATTTTTTAAATCTTGCAATCATAAAATAGCACTATCCGAAGTATTGTAACCAACTTTTGCTTCCATAGAATCAAGAGTTAACAATAAATCTCAAGCATTTACATAATCACCCTCTTTAACATATAATCAATCTACTCTTCATCATAGCTTTGTTGAAAGATTTGTAGAATTTTCTCACTCTAAATATCAAACATAAGTATTGAAATTATCAACACTTCATGAAAATACACTTCAAGTTTGAAAGTATTTTTTTTGAATTTGAACTTCTTGTTCTGTTCAACATGAGAACAAAAATAAGCTAAAAGATAGGATTATAAATAGTTTTTTCATTTTTTTATTTATCATTAAATATTATTTTCATAGCAGATATTAATTCTAGTATCTTGTTATCAGAAATCTTATAAAAAACTTCTTTTCATTTTTTTTCTGATTCCAAAAGTCATTCTAGTTTCATTTTTCACAAATATTGTGAAATTTGAGATTGTGAAATAGTTGAACAAGTCATAATTTCACTTACATTTTTTTCTTCATTTCATAAAAAACAAAGTATTGCTAGTTTATCTTTATTTGAAAAACTTTTCATTAAATCAGCTATTTTATCAACTCTTTGGATTATTTCTTTCATATTTTTATATATTAATATATTATAATATGTTTATATATTATAGAAAAAAATAAAAAAGCAAATTATTTTTTGCTTTTTATCATATTTAAGTTTTAATAATTCTTATCTTCTCTATTTTTTCACATTTCATATCATCTCCTATTTCAACATAAACTCATGAAACAAGATATGTACTATCAAGTGATTGTTCTATTTTTCATTTGCTTATACCGCTTAAAAATCTAGGTTTTACACTTTCAAAATCTGCTCAAATAACAGAATTTAGTGGTCAATTCATACCAACATCACAAATAAAACCTGTTCATTTTTTAAGTATTATATCATCATTTGTTTGAACATGAGTATGTGTACCAAACATAAAACTTAGATCTCAATCTAAATAATAAGCCAATCAATAAGCTTCAGCAGTTGCTTCGTTATGAAAATCTAGAACTATTCAATCAAGTTTTTCTCAATTATAAGAATCAAGGATTTCTCTTGATTTTAAAAATGGATTTGTAACTTTATGATTCATAAAAACTTCTCATTGCATATGAATTACTAAAAGTTTTTTTCAATTTTTTTCAAAAATCTTATGTCATTTTCAAACTAAATCTTCTTCATAAAAGTTTGCACATCTTATAAGACGAGAATCTTTTTTTCATAGATAATCTTTTATTTTTTCAAAATTATCAAAGATATGATCTCAGGAAGTCATAATATCTACTCAAAGTTTTTCAAGCTCAATAATATGTTTTTCAATTGCTCATCTTCCAGAGCTTACATTATCTACATTTGCTATGATAAAATCAGGATCATATTTTTCCTTTAATTTTGGCAGTTCTTTTCTAAGTCATTCTCTACCAACTCTACCGTAAACATCTCAAAATATTAATAATTTCATTTAAATATTTTTATAAAAATTAAAGTTTTTCTTCCTTTTTAACAACTGTTTTAATTTTCTTCTCTATCTTTTCTTCATCAATCACTATATCTCAAGTAAATATTAATCTACTGTAAACAGAATTTAAAATCATAGTAAATACTCAAAATATAAATATAAATTCAAAAATATTAAAAAATTTTAAATAAATATAATATCTTGTTTGCATAGAATTTATAACTTCATTATCTTTTCAAGCAAATTTTTGTTCTAATCATTCATAAAGATAAGTATTTATTCACTTCATTGTTACTTGATCTTCTGGTTTTAAATTTAAGTATTCAGCATAATTATTTAAATCACTATAATTTCAAGAAATATAAGTAGAAACTATAGAAAAAGGTAGATAAATTGAAAATGAAAGAAGGAAAATAAGAGTAGTTTTTAAGAATTTCTTATATCATTTTGTTATATCATATGATTTTTTCAATATTTCTTTTATGCTAAGATTTTCAAATCTTTTATCAACTAATATAAAATAAGAAAATACAAATCTATAAAATAAATAATACAATTTTACTAATAATAAGATAAAAACTACTAAAGAAATAATAGAAAATAAATTGCTATAATTTCATAAAACTAAATTAGTTGTAGCATCAACTCAACCAAAAAGTAAAACTAAAACAAAGATAATTACCAAGAAAAAGAAAATTGGTAAAATAAATATAAGTAAACCTAGAAGAGTTAATAAAACATATTTTAAATATAATTTATAATCTAAATAAGACTTATTTAAATATGGTATTTTAGTTCATTCTAAATATCAGTTATATAATTTTATAAATAATATAAAACTAAAAAAATAACTTATACTATAAGCAAGTAATGATAATAAATATATAAGATTTCAAAATAAACTAGTCATAAATACACTATTTATAACTGAGTTTATAAAATCCGAAAATGGTACTCAAGAAAATAATGAAAAAATATAAAATATGATTGCAAACGGTACAATTGATAAAAATCAGATAAAAGTTGCATATAAAAAAATCATTATTTTAGAAATATTCCAATGTAATAAATTTTTATAAAGTCATATTACATCATTAAAAGTATTTTTTAAAATGTTTTTCATAATTAATTTTTAATATATAATTGGCTTCTATTTTAATAAAATAGATACAATTTGCAAAATAAAAACAAAAATGTAGAATATAACAAAATAATTTAATTATATTTATGAAAAAACACGATATAATTTTTTGAATTATCAGATTACCACTTGATTTTTTTATCATATTTTCAAGTTTTTTTGTGGCGAGAGAAATAAGAGCTGTTCCAGATTTATTACCTATTTGGCTAAATCTACCTATAAAAACTATTGATAATGAAAGTCTAGCTTTATTTGCTATATTTTGAGGTTTTTTATACTTATTTATACTTTCAATTCACTCATTATATTTACTAAAAATAACATCTTCAAAAATAAATGAATTTCTGCAAATAATAAGATATTCATTTTATTGGATGATTTTCTTCTCATTTTTTGTATTTTTATGAAAATGAATAGTTTATCAAACTGATATACCTAGACTTATAATTTTTTATACATTTTTGATTTGAACAATTTGAGTTATTTTATGAAGAATATTACTTAATAATTTTGAGTATTTTTTACTTAGAAAATGAATATTATCAAAAAGAAAACTACTACTTATTTCAAATAAACTTCCTGAAAAGATAAGCGAAATAATTGATGATATAAATGATTCTAAAGTATACAAAATAATTTGATATTCTAACAAAGAAAAAATAGAAAATAATTCCTTGAGATACAAATGAAATATAGAAAAAATTAAAATACTTTTTGAAAAAAAGAAATGTGATGAAATCTTGTATATAGATAGTGATTACAACAAAAAAGAACTACATGAATTATGGGAATTAACTAGGATTTTTGCAGTTAGATATAGATATATAACAAATTCATTTGATGTAACTAAAACAAATACAACTCTAACTCTTATAAATAAGATTCCAGTAATTGAGATTAAAAATACTTCTCTTGATAATTGGGCAAAAGTATTTAAGAGAATATTTGATTTATTTGCTTGAATAATTTGAATAATTTTAACCTCTCCATTGATATTAATTGTTTGAATATTAATAAAGATAGAAGATCCCAAATGACCAGTTTTTTATAAAAATTCTAGAATTTGAAAATCATGAAAAAGATTCAATCTATACAAATTTAGGTATATGAAATGGGAATACTGCATAAAAGATGCTTATACAAAAATAAATAAAAATGATGAAGCTTTGTTATTTGAAAAAGAATTAATTGAAAAAAGTTCAAGTAGAAATTGACCATTGTACAAGATAAAAGATGATCCTAGAAAAACTAAGATTTGAAATTTTATAGAAAAATACTCAATTGATGAGATTCCACAATTTTTTAATCTAATAATTTGAAATATGAGTCTTGTTTGACCAAGACCACATCAACCAAGAGAAGTAGAAAAATATAGTATAGATCAAAAAAGATTACTAACTATAAAACCTGGAATTACATGAATGGCTCAAGTAAATGGAAGAGAAACAAACGATTTTAAAAAAGAAGCTGAACTTGATATATTTTATATAGAGAATTGGAATATGTTACTTGATATGAAAATAATATTAAAAACTTTTAGTGTAATATTATCAAGAAAATAAAAAAACATTTACTTTATTAAAAAGTAAATGTTTTTTTAAAATATATAATAAATTAATCTTTTATACATCTAACAGAGTAACCATTTGTCTTAAGTGTATATATAGATCTAAAAAGGTTATCATCCCATTTTAAATACCTATAGTATGCATTAATACCATAAGAAGTACTAGTCCAAAAATGACCATATTGACCACGACGAGCAAAACTAGAACCATTAAAATACGCGACACCTGCTAAAGGTAATTTTAAAGCTTTAACTATATTATTTGTTTCATCTTTTCATGATTGAACTGACCATCATATATTTATACTTCATCAATTTTGTGCAGCAATATAATTATTTAAAGTATCAAATTCTGTTCTACTTGGTACATGATATCACACTCAACATGCTCAATCATCTCATTGTTCATTTGCTTCAATTATATTATTAGCATTTAAGTCATTATATGTTCACAATGATCATGTCCATGTATATAATTTTCACCATAGATTATTAACTCAATATGTTGGATTATATACATTTTCCTTTTCATTACTTGGTCTATTACATCAAGTTGTTAAATTTCAAGTATAATCATAACAATCTTGTTCTATATTATATTCAAATCAATTTCATAGTGTTGAGTTACATCATGCCCATATTTGTGTTCAAATTGTTATATCATCTATATCACAATTTGGATCTAATGATCTCCATCATGTCAAAATTATATCATATGGTAAATCTACTCATTCATCTACTACATAATAATCTTTATTATTTACTGTTATACTTGGACTATCTCAAGTTTTTAGTGGATAGTAATTTCACTTCACTACTGCTTGACCTACTTCTTCATTTATTGTTGAAATTTGTACGAATTTATATGCTCATGTTCATGATCATCATACACTATATGATAATACATAATCTCATTTTGATACTGGATCTTTAAAATTTTTTCATTCTTCTTTTAGGTTTTGAAAATTTGCTGTTCATTGGATTGATATTCCGTTATTATTATCTATTGTTAATCAACTATTTGTTTTTATAGTATTTATTAAGCTTGATAATGGTGTTCATTTTGTTACTTCTATTGATATCTTTTTTTGTATATTATTTATATCACTTATTCTTTTACTATCTCTTGCTCCTGTACTATAACCTTGTAGGTTTATAAAGGCTATTGTACCAAGAATAGCTAGTATTGTTATTACTACGATTAGTTCTACTAGTGTGAAGGCATTTAGCTTTTTATTCATATATAAAATTATAAGTATTAAATAAATAAAATATATAGTATATACTTTAATAATCAATAATTTATTATTTAATTACTTGATTTAGTATATAATTATAGTAAAATAAAAGCTTAATTTAATCTTATCTCTATTTCCCTTTCATCTTCATTTTCTGTTTTTTTCAAAGTTATAGTTATATCAGCTTTATAGTATTTTTCCAATAATTCTGGCCATTCTATAAGTATAACTCATGTATTGTTATCCAAGATATCTTCTCAACCTATTGCAAAAAATTCATCATAATTAGTTAATCTATATAAATCAAAATGATAATTATCTGAGTATTTATTATAATATGTATAAGTTGGAGAAATAACATCTTCTTTAACTCAAAGTAAATCATTTAAAATATGCTTTGAAATAGTGGTTTTTCAAGCTCATAAATCTCATTTTAAAAAGATTATACAAGGAGTTTTTATCTCTAAATTAAGTGATGTAATATTATTTATGGAATATTTTTTAATCATATCAAGAAAAAAATGTGTTAAAATTTGATTTAAATTATTATTTGATATATAATAAAGCTATAAATTTAGTAAAATAACTATATTACATATTATGGAAACATTAATAGAAGTAAATAAAAAAGAGGAAAATTGAATTATTATTTTCGAATTTACATGAGAATTAGATGAAACTAATGCAGATAAAACATTTAAAAGTATTTATGATGCAATTGGTGATTTTGGTAATAAAAAAATCATTCTAAATATGTCTGGTTTAAAATATCTAAACTCTAAATCAATTGGTTATATTGCCGATGTATTTTCAAATATAGAAGACAATGAAGGTCAAATGCAAATTTCAAACTGTTCTGAATGAGTAAAAGATATTTTAGAACTTGTTGGGATTACAACTATTGTACCTACAGTTGCTGATGAAAAAGATGCAATTAAAGCTATGAGTTAATAGTAAAATAAAAAAATATGGATTTCATCCATATTTTTTTATTTTACTATTTCTTTTAATTTTTGTTCAAATTTACTAAGTGAAAAATCATTTGCTCTTTCCTTGCAATCTGCTTTCATATCTAAACATTTTTCAACTGTCAATTTGTTAACAGCTTCAACTATATCTTCAATTTTTAAGTCAGCATTGATTAAATAACCAGTTTTAGAATCAATTATAGTTTCTTTTAATCATCAATCATTTACTCATAAAACTGGTTTTCAAGCAGCCATGCTTTCAACTGGACTCATACCAAAATCTTCATCAATTGGTATATAAATAGTAGCAATACAATTCCCTACATAATCTGTAAAACCTACATTTCAAGGTAGAGTTTTAAATTCTATATTTGAGTGTCATTTTGCAAGTGAAAAAATCTTTGATTTTTGAGGATCATTTTCTCAATATATAACAAGTAATTTTTTATCAGGCATTAACTTAAATGCTTCTACTATTTTATCTACTCTTTTTGCATCACTAAGTCTTGCAAAACTTAGATAATAATCTTTTGTGCTTATATATTTAAATTCTTTCAAATTAACTGGTGGATATAAAACAACACTATCAATTCATAGAAATTTTTTAATTCTTTTTTGTGTATTTATAGAATTTGTTAAAACCAAATCCATTTTTCTTACATCACTTTCATAACTTTTTTTAAAAACATAACAAAATAATTTAAAAATTGGTTTTATAAAAAAAGGAACTTTTTTAAGATATAAATCATGTAAATCATAAATATATCTAGGTGGAGTATGACAATAATAGATTTTTTTAGAAGTTACATTACAATTTCTAACAGAACTGATACTATCTCCTGAAAAAATTACAGTTTCGTAATTTTTAAGAAATTTTGTATTAAATAAAAATGCCCATTTAAGTTTTATATGTCTAAATCATTTTTTAAATATCTCACTTGATACTGAAATCATTTCTCATTTAAATCACTCTTTTCTTAGATCAAAACTTCATGCACTAAAAAAACCAGATGCTAAATCAGCATTAAGTGCTTTTGCCATCATAAGTATAAGCCTTTCTCATCATCATTTATAGAGAAAAGTATCGTGCATTATTATTGTTTTATTTTTCATTTTAATTCATTTAATTTGCTTAAAGCTTCCATTGGTGTCAGATTATTAACATCAATTTTTTTCAATTCTTGTTCCACTATACTTTCACAAAAAACCTCTTTTTCTATAAATTCTACTATTGGTTTACTTCAAATAGTAAGTTGATTTCAAAAAACTCAAGAGTGTTCTAATTCTAATTTTCTTAGCATTTTCTTTGCTTCCAAAATAGTTGATTGTCATAATCAAGCAATTTTTGCAACTTCTAATCAAAAAGATTTTTTGATTCCTCCGGGAATTATCTTTCTAAGAAAAACTAAGTTTTCATCATTTTCTCAAACTGCAACAGAAAAATTTGAAACTCCTTTTAGATTTTTTGATTCATCTATTAATTCATGATAATGAGTTGCAAAAAGTGTTTTTGCTTTTATATTGTCGTGATTTTCTTTTAGTATTGCCCAAGCTAAACTCATACCATCATAAGTACTTGTTCACCTACCAACTTCATCAATTATTACAAAACTATTTTTTGTAGAATTATTTAGTATATTTGCAACTTCCTGCATCTCAACCATAAAAGTTGATTGTCCTAAAAACAAATTGTCTTGTGCTCAAATCCTAGAAAAAATCTTATCCGTTATTGATATATTTGCTTCCTTAGCTGGAACAAAACTACCAATATGTGACATAAGTATAATCAAAGCATTTTGTCTCAAAAAAGTAGATTTTCATCACATATTTGGTCAAGTAATTATATGAACATAATCACTATTATTTAATTCTAAATTATTACTTATAAAATCAGTTACATTTTTTTCAATAATTGGATGTCTTCAAGAAATAATTTTTAAATTTGAATTATTGTTTACTATTGGTTTTACATAATTATTTTCATAAGCTACTTGAGAAAGTGCTGACAGGAAATCTATATTTGAAGTTATATCTGAAACTTTTTTTATATTTTTATAACTATCAAGTATTTGTTCTCTAATTTGCAAAAATATTTCATATTCTCTTGATGATTTTTCATTTTGTGCTTCCAAGAATTTTTCTTCAAATTGTTTTAATTCAATAGTTACATATCTTGAAGCATTTACCAAAGTTTGCTTATGTATAAATGAATCTGGGATTTTTGTAGTTTGACTTTTTGGAATTTCTATAAAATAACCTGAAACATTTGTATATTTTATCTTTAGATTTGAAATTCAAGAACTTTTTGATAGTTCATTTTGATAATTTGTTAACCAATCTTTTGAATTGTTGATTATACTTCTAAATTCATCAACAATAGAGTCATATCAATCTGCAATTATTTCTCATGAAGTGAGTGAATTTTCTGGATTTTCTTTAATTGAAGACTCTAGTAATTCGATGATTTTTTCTATTTCTATCAAAGTAATAAATTTATATTTTAAATTTGATTTAATTTTAGTTATAATAAAAGTTTTGTAAAGAAAATATTTACTTGAAAAATAATCTTATTTCTATAAACTTTTAAATAGTTAAAAATAAAAACGAAAATCCATGATAAAAGTACATAAAAATGATTCGATTGTAGATATAATTATAAAAATTAAAAACAATTCTGAAAAAGAACTTATAATAGAGTTTCCTTTTGGGCATCCTGTTTTACATAATCATACTTCTCTAAAAATCATAAAAACAAAAGCATGAAAAAGAGAATTAATAATTATAACAAATGATAAAACTGCAAAAAAAATATGAAAAAATTTGTGAATAAAATATTCTATAACTGATAACCCAGATTTAGTAGAATATAATTATACATTTTTTGAATATTTTTTGTATACATTTAAAAGTTATTTTAGAGAAATAAAAGATATTTTTTTACAAAAAAATCAAGATTCTATAATAGTTAAATACAATAAAAAATATGGAAATTGAAAGATATGATTTTTTATAACATTTATCTTTATATCATTTTTCTTACTTCTATTTATATTTTATTTTGCTGTAAATAAAACTTATATTTATATAAGTCCTGAAGTAGAAGTAAAAACAAAAGCAAAAAATTTCATTTTTACTGAAATGAAAGAAGATGAATTTGTACTTGATGAAAATACTATAAAATTAAAGAAAATACAAAAAACAGTTTCAATAACTGAAAAGTTTGGTACATCTTGAATTTCAGAAAAAACAGTTTCAACCTCTAGATGAAAAATTACACTATACAATTTATTTAGTGACAAGATAGATTTAATAGCAAATACGAGAGTACAAACTATGTCATGAGTTACATTTTTAATAGAGTGAAGTGTAAGTATACCACCAAGCACAGTAAGTTGAAGCTGAGAAGTTATCCCATGACAAATAGATACATATGCTATTTCTAGAAATCACGATAGTGATTGAAAGATTTCAGGATCGAATGCAAATATAAAAATATGAACTAAATTAGAATTGCCTTGATTAAAAACTGATAAAGATAAATTGTATGCAATTGCGAGTAGCGATTTCAAATGAGCAAATGACAATTATACAAAAGTTTTAAATAAAGAAGATATAGAAAATGCAAAAATAATTCTTAGATGAAAAATAGAAAATGAAGCACTTAAACAAATAAAAGATGACATATTAGAAACAAATAAATCAAACAATGTAGAATTTGAAATATTATGAATAAATGATGTAATAAAATATTCTGACTTTTCAGTTTTTTGATTAGAAAATTTAAAAGTATGAGAAGAAATAGAAAGTTTCCAACTATGAGCAACTATAAAAATATCAACTTATTCTTATAATAAAGAGCTTCTTATAAGTAAGATGAGAAATGATATAAAAGATAATATTTTGACAGATATAGAAGAAATATTGGAAATAAATTCAAATTCTCTAAGGATTGCAAATATTATATGGACTGAAAATAATCCTTATTCAATAAAAGCAACTGCACAAGTAGAAGTACAATTTATACATAATTTTTTAAGCAAAAATAACAATTATGTTGAAAGACTAAAAACAGTTGTTGCATGATTAAATAAAGATGAAGCTGAAAAAATATTATTAAATAATAGTAAGATTAGTAATGTAAAGATTGAAACAAAACCATTTTTTATAAAAAATGTTTCAAAGATAACTGATAATATAATTTTTAAAGTAAATAAAGAATAAAAAAATTGCCTAAGGCAATTTTTTTATTCTTTATTTTTATTTATTTCATCTATAACCACCTCTTGAACCTCAAGAAGAAGAACCTCATCTATAACTAGAACCTCTACTACTAGATTTTCTAGCAAAACCAGATCAAGATGAAGAAGAACTACCACTTCATTCTTTTTTTGATTCTACAATTAATGGTTTAACAGGATTAAATTCTTTAAATTTTTTAAGAACAAAATCTGCATCATCATTTGATAAATTTATAAATGAAAATTCTCTCATTATATCAATATTACCTACATCTCATAATTTAGACGAAGTTTCTTTTTCAATAAATTGGATTAAACTTCATGGACTAAATCAATCTAATTTTCATTTAGCAACAAATAATCTTTTTTGTCATTCAACTCAACTAAATCATCTATCAGATCTATCTCATCTTGGAGCTCTATCATTTCTATCACCTCTATCTCATCTACTATCAGAAGAAAAACTTTCTTCTCTTAATTCACTATAGTGAGTTGTTGAAAATTCTTTTCAATAACTTTCTTTTAAAATAGCAGCTAGAATTTGTTCAGGAGGATTTCCTAAATCAAGTAAATCTTTTGCTAAATCTATATAGTGTAATTCATCAACATTTAATAATAATTCTTTTGTATTGTCTACTAATCTTTTTTTCTTAAATTCAATTACATCAGAAACTTCTGGCAATTTTTCAACTTTAATTTTTGATTTAATAGCAGTCTCAATCCAAGATAACATTCTAGAATCTTTTCTTGATACAAATGAAATAGCTTCTCATTTATTACCTGCTCTACCAGTTCTACCTATTCTATGTGTATAAGTTTCTGGATTATCTGGAAGTGTATAATTAACTACATGAGTTAAATTATTTACATCTATACCTCTAGCAGCAACATCAGTAGCAACAAGGATTTTTATAGCACTATTTTTAAATCTTGAAAGAGTTTTTTCTCTTTGTTTTTGATCAATATCTCAGTGAATTCATTCTACTTTGTAACCTCTACTCATAAGTCTAGCAGCTACATCATCAACATCAGCTTTTGTTCTACAAAATAATATACCATAGAAATCAAATTCTACTTCTATTACTCTACAAAGTGCTTCAAATTTATCTCTTTCATTAACTTTATAACATTTTTGTTCAATATTTGAATTAGTTAATTCATTTCTTTCAATTGTTACTAAATCATGATCTTTGATATATTTATTTACTATATCTTTAATACTTTTTGGCATAGTAGCTGAAAAAAGTAATACTTTTTTATCTTTTGGAGTAAAAGTAATTATTTCTTCTATTTCTTCTTTAAAACCAATATTTAACATTTCATCAGCTTCATCTAAGATAAAATATTTTATTTTATCTATATTTAAAGTTTTTCTTTTAGTTAAATGATCTATAACTCTACCTGGAGTACCTACAACTATTTGTGGTCCAGCTCTTAATCCTGATAATTCATCTCTGATATTTTGTCCTCAATAAAGTAATTGAATTTTAACTGCACTATCAGCAAATGATCTAATTTCTTCAGCAACTTGTATAGCAAGTTCTCTAGTTGGTGCTAATATAAGAGTTTGGATATCTCTAGAATTAGTATCAATTCTTTCTAAAACTGGAAGTGCAAAAGCAGCAGTTTTACCTGTACCAGTTTGCGCTTGACCAATAATGTCTTTGTTACCATTTAAAAGTAATGGTATAACTCCAGCTTGAATTGCACTTGGGTATTCATAACCTTTTGCAGTTATTTTAGCAAGCATTTTTTCAGATAATCCTAAATCCGAAAATTTAATTTTCGTAGTAGTATCAACTGCATCTATTTTTTTCTCTAACATTGTCATTTTTTTATATATAAAAAATTAAAACAATTAAAAAAAGAACCGCAAATATAGCAAGTTCTTCTTTTATAAAAGAGAACTTCCAAATAAAAAACAAATAATAAGTATAATTAATTTTTCGCAGTATATTCCATTAACCCAAATTAATTATATCCCATTATATTGAGTTTTTTCGGAAATTATTTTTTTAATCGAGCAGATTATAGTTTTTTTAAATTATAATGCAAGTTTTAATTAAAAAAGAAAAAATGATAGATAAATATCTATCATTTTTTTTCTATAACTTTTGGTTTATCAGCTGGTCTAATTTCTACAACTTTTGCTCTCTTTTCTCAAACTATTTTTTCATCTCAAACTGGTTTTTGTTTTATAATTTTTCTTGGATTTTTTTTAGGTTTTGGAAAAGTTTTATATTCATGTCAATAAATTTCAAACAAAGTTCTAGAACCTCAATTTGATTTTTTGTTATTTTGTAATCATAAAGCAGTTATATAAAAATCCGCTATTTCTTTACTTGCCGCTTCTATTTCAAGGAGTGTTGGCATTCATTTATAATCATCTATATCAAATTTAATCTTTCATAGTTCATAAGCAACTCTTTGTTTTTTCTTTGCTCTTGTTTTATAAAAACCTAAATAATGTAATAATTCGGTAAATAAAACAATGTTATTTATTTTAAATTCTTTTTCATAACAAACTCTCATTACTTCAGAATCTTGGTCTTGTTCTTCTTTTCTTTTAATAGTATAATAATAAGAAGAATGTCCTTCTAAATCTCTTTTTTCTCTAATTCTAAAACTTACTTTTCAATCTATTGATTCAATATGTCAATTATCAAAATCATAATATGTATCAATAATAAGTCATTCAAAAACCTTTTTAGCTCATGCTTTATTTGCTAAGTTATCTTCTAATTTAACTTTATCAACATCTAATATTTTTAGTTCTTTTTCTTGTTCAAGTCAATTAATCAGATTATCACTCAATTTTAACAAACCATATTCATGTGATTTTATAAGTAATTCTGTTAAAGAATTTTTTCAAAGAATATTATCAATTTCTAATTTAGTAAATTTTTCAACTTCCTGCATTTTTTTTGGAAGTTCAATTAAATTAGTTTTTAAAAATTCAAGAAATCTATTTACATCTAAGTGTTTAGGAGTATCTACCATCAAAGAAAATTAATATATAATTATCTTTAATATAAATAAAAAAACTAATAAATCAATAGTTAATTAATTATAACTTAATAATAAATGGAAAAAATAAAAATAATATTCAAACAGCACTCATATAATATACATTTGTAAAAAAATATGGATATATCATCAAAATTATTCAAGATAACAAAAACATATATCTTTCTGCTTTTTTACCATATGAAAAATATCACATTCATATAGAACCAAATATTAATCAAATATACAAAGTATTCATATCAAACATAGCTTTAAATTAGTGTGTAATTATTTATATTATAAAATAATATTTATTAATACAAAATTATATATAATAATTAGACACGAATAAAAATAAAAATATAATATAGAAAATTAAATCACCTAATAAAAAATAAATGCTAGAATTTATAAACGAAAATATAAACATAATTTTAATTATTTTTATAATAATTTGATACTGAATTATTGAGTTAATTCTTAAAAATAGTATTAAACAAATAAAAAATATA
>JAQUZB010000003.1:148591-152611 GCA_028691535.1 Candidatus Altimarinota bacterium
AAATAAAAAATATAGTGAAGAAGAACTTGAAAATATAGAAAACCTAGAAACTCTGGATCAAGATTTGTATATCGAATATTATAAAAGAAAAAACATAATAAAATTTATAAGATTTGTAATTGTTTTTTCTATATTATCTTCAATTGTTTTATTTAAAATACCTAGTGTTTTTAGTTTTTTAGCTATTGCAATATGAGCGATTATTATAACATTTAAAGAAATAATATTATCATTTTTTTGATTCTTCTATGTTTCAGCTCATTTCAAAATATGAGAGAATATCATGATTTGAGATCAAAATAATATATTAAGATGAGAGATTATTTATATAAATATACTAAATGTTGGAATAATTTGAAAGAATGAAAACTGAGAACACAACTGACAATTTTACACTATTCCAAATTATAAACTACTTGTTGATACTGTAAAAAGAGAGGAATTAAGTATTTGAAATTATAAAAAAGAAGAAATTGAAATTTATTTTAATATAAATCTATACAAGATAAGTTACCTAGAATTCTTAGAAAAATTAAAAGAATTTTTAGATCAAAATTTAGTTAAAAAAAATATAAATAATGTTTGAAATTATAAAACATTTATTTGATATAAATATAAACTTAGGTTCAAATATGAAAAAGAATATCTAATAATAAAAATTGCAATAGTTGAAAAACAAAAAACAATTTTAGATATACAAAATGAAATAGTTTTATTTATAGAATCATGTAAAAAAAGTAGTACTAAATAAAAAAACATTATCTTAAGATAATGTTTTTTTATTGACTAATTACAAAATAATTTTATAATAAGTTTGCGATTTTTCAATTCTTTCGGAGTAATCAATCATGAAAAAAACTCTAAACATGCGTCTTCCCCAAAATATAAACGGCAGAATGACTGCCAAAGATGAAGAAAGGATTTACAAGTTATTTAAAAACCGAGTAGCAGAAAAAAGCAAACACAACTACGTAGATAAAGGTGAAAAACCTGTATTGTTGAGGTTACACCTCAATGGTTCACTCTTTGACTCCGTGACTGAGTTTCTGGTGACTTATGGCTCTTTTGAAATTCTCAATGGCAAAACACCAGGAACTGAAAATGAAGAAGTGGGATTCACGGCAATTGTGCGAACAATTGTCGTTGATACCCCCTTCAAACTCACTGTTTTTAAAAAGCAATTCAAGGCAAGTCTCGAATCAGTGAAATAAAAAAGCCCCCGTATCCGTAAGGATATGGGGGCTAGTTTTTATAATAAATTTGATGCTTCTTTTATTTTTGTAGAAGCTGCAATTAATTCTCATGCAAGTTTAAATCTTTTTCTTCAAGAATCAGCTTCTCAGTCTTTTTGTAATTTAATTGATAATAATTCTAAAAATTCTTTTAATCTATCATTTTCTAAATAAGCAATTGCTTTAGATATTTGTTCATTTGTCAAAGATGTATCTTTAATATCAAAAGTGTGTTTAGAATTTTTCTCCAATTCATTAATATCAGTTATATATGGTTTACAATGATTCCAAGCATTTAATATATGATTACTTGATTCTATTAATAATTTTACTAATTCCTCATTACTATCATTTTGTTTTTCTAGTTCTATAGAAATAGAGCTTAACATAGAAGCTAGTGGTTCATAAAATAAATCTCACATTTTTTTTGTAAGTTCTTCAAATGAAAAATCTATTCATTTTATTTTTGTTGTTTTTATAGAAATAGTATTCTCTACTTGTTCTGAACTATTTGATATATTTGATTGAATCTCTAATGCTTTTTTTGCTTTTTCATCAAGAATGAAATATTTACTAATAATAGTTTTTCTATCCTCCCAATGATAACTTTCAATGTTTTCAATTATAGAATTCAAAAATAAATATATATTAGATTCAGTTTTTCTATATTCAGAAATATTTATTTTTTCTCAATCTCATAAATCATGAAAAACTTTTGTAATAACTCATATCCAATATTTTTGTTTTTCATCTTCCGACATTTTAGAATATGATAAATTTTGATTTTCTATTTTATTAAATAGTTGATCTGTAAGACCTCTATCTTGTGATGTGTTATTTCAATTATTCATATTATATATATAATTAATATTTACTATATTATACACTATTATTTAAAATAATGTAATTATTTTATTTGTTTTACTTTTACTTCAATAATTGTTCATATAAATTTTCATCATTTTCAATCTGGTAGTTCCTTTTTTATTTGCTTAATACTCTCAACTTCTACAAGTGAATTTGGTTTAACTACTCATTCATATCATATCTCTCTATATCAAAGTTTTTCAGCAAAATTTGGAAACATTGCTATAGAAGAAATATCTTTTACTTTTCATTCCATTCAATTGATTATAACCAATGTATGATTTTTAACATGTTCTGGGATTATAAAAATATCATTAATATTATTTGAAACATAAGTAGGAGCATATAAAGGTATATTATCTCATCTTTTTAATAAATGAACATCAATATCATTAAATATATCTAAATTTGATATTCATTTAAAATCATCAGGATTTTTAACAATCCAACCAGCCCATTTATCTCATCTTAAAGTTGATCATTCTAAATCAGGTAATTTATCTAGTCAAGAATTAAAAGTATCTAGTAATTTTTGTTCTCAATCCGTTAGTTTTACTTGTTTTCTTAATTTAAAATTTAAATTTTCAAATAAAAATTTATCAGTTGAAGCAAATATTAATAATGCTTCTGTCTTAGTTAAGTGTGGATATTTTTTAATAGCTTTTTTTATCATATCCTGATAATTAATAACTTCTTTCCCTGGCATTAATTGATCTCTATATTGTAATTTTTTATATCTTTCAATAATATTAAATCATTCAGGTAATAATCAACTATTATTTAGTAAATCATAATATTCTTTTGAAATTCATAGAACATCTAATTTTCAATCTAAATCAAGATTTTCAAATTCTTTTAAAGGTAATCTATTATTTATAAAATTATTATCTTCAATTTTTTGCTTTATTCTTTTTAATTCTTTTAATTTTTCTTCTGGAAAATTATTTTCTAATTCTTTTTCAAAATCCAATTCTTTTTTTGGAACTATTTCATCAACTTTTCATCTTGTTTCAGAAATTACACTTTTTACATCTTTACCTTCTACAACTCTTTCAGCTGGTTTTCTAAGTTTTGATATTTCTTTCATTCATAACTTAAATCACTTTTTTCAAACATAAACTCATGCTCAAACTCAGGTTGTTATAAGTCATAATTCAGCTACAGATTTTCATCTTTCGTATGCGTTTCAAGAAAGTAAATTCCATATACTTTCTCATAATGATTCTGCCATTTTTTTAAGTCATTCAAAACTAGCAAGTTGTTTTAATGAATCTATAAGTATTTTTCAATTTGTTTCCCAAACTTGAATAGCTAAATCATAATTATCCAAAATCATTGTATCTACTATTCATTTTTCAAAATTTACCAATGCACTATTATTATTTTGATCATTATCTATTCACAATTTTTCATAAAGCATAGTTTTAGCTTCATTTATCATAGCTTCTTTATCTAAACTTTCTTTAGTTTCATTTTGTACTTGTGTTTCTAATCAATTTTTTAAATCTTGATTTTCTTTTATTTGACTTGTTGCTAATTCTTTTGATCAATCTATATTTTTATATTTTAAATATTATTCTCTTACTTGATTTTCAGGACTCAATAAAGAAGGATTTAATCCTTCTTTATTTTTTTGATTATTTTCATAATTAACTGCAAATCATTCATTCATGCTGCTAAAAATATTTATATTAAAATAATTTTAGCATATTTTGATATTTAAGACAAAAATAAAGTCATCTAGGAATCGAAACAAATTTATAAATAAAAAAAGCATTAAATTAAGATGAATTAATGCTTTTTAATGCGGAAAATGTATGGCAGCCCCACTAGGAATCGAACCTAGCTCGCAGGATTTGGAATCCTGAATTCTAACCGATGAACTATGAGGCTATATAAATCTCCTTTACGGAGATTTATT
>JAQUZB010000016.1 GCA_028691535.1 Candidatus Altimarinota bacterium
TAGAAAATCTTGAAAAAATGATTAATTCATGAGATTATGATGTAGAAGCATGGACAAAAATAGTTTTTGAACCATTAAAAAACTATATGCAAAAATAAAAAACTAAGGATTTATCCTTAGTTTTTTAGTTTTGCAACTAGTTCACTTACTTCTTTTATCTTGATTAAATTAATTTTACTTTCAACTATATCACAATCTGGAATAAATATATTTTTAAATCACATTTTTATAGCTTCTTTAACTCTTTTTTCTAGGTGAATTGGTTTTTTAACTTTTCAAGTTAGGGATATTTCTCATATATAAATAGTATCTTTACTTAAAAGCATATTTTGTTTACTAGATATGATAGATGCAGCAAGTGATAAATCAATTCAAGGTTCTTCTATCTTTAATCATCTAGCTATGTTTGTATAAACATCATAGGCTTCAAGTTTTATAGGTGTATATTTTCATAAAACTGCAACTATTAAATCAAGTTTTGAAGCATTTATACCTCTAGCACTTCTTTTTGGATAACCAAATTTAGTATATGTAGTTAAACATTCTGTTTCAACAATAAGTGGTCTTGTTCACTCAATAGTTATAGATAAACTAGATCAAATCGTAGCATCTTTTGAGTTTACAAATTCAAGACCAGGATTTTTTAGATCAGATAATCAATTTTCATTCATAGTAAAAATACCTATTTCAGAAGTTGGTCAAAATCTATTTTTTAAACTTCTTAAAATTCTTAAATTATCGTATTTATCTCATTCAAAATATAGTACAGTATCTACCATATGTTCTAGAGTTTTTGGTCATGCTAGATTTCAATCTTTGTTAATATGTCAGATTATAAAAGTAGCAGTATTTGTAGTTTTGGCAAATGCAATAAGTAACTCACTTATATATCTAACTTGAGTTATACTTCAAGCAACTCAAGTTATATTTTTTGAGTGCATTACAGAAATAGAATCTATGATTAGTATATCACATTTATTTTTACTAAGAGTTTCAAGTATATCTTCTATGCACGCTTCTGCTAGTAATTTCATATTGTTTCAAACAACTCAAAGTCTTTTTGCTCTATCTGAGATTTGATATGCAGTTTCTTCTCAAGAAATATAAACTATATTTTCTTTTACAAGTGAAGCTAATTGAAGCGTAATAGTTGATTTTCAAATACCAGGTTCTCCAGATAATAAAACTACTCATCCAGGAACTATTCATCATCATAAAACATTGTTCAATTCATTTGAACTTGTTTTTATTTTTACCTCTTTATTTTCTTTTATTACATCATCTAAATTTGAAAGTAATTTTGCTTCTCATTTTATATTTCAATTATTTCATGTAATTTTAGCTTCTTTAAATTCTTTTAAAGTATTCCATTCTTTACAAAAAGAGCATTGTCCAAGCCATTTTAAGCTTTCATTTCAACAACTACTACAAATATACATAAGTATTAAAGTTAGAATTTATTTTTATATAGTATATATTTTGTGTATAATAAATCAAATCATTTTTATATTTTACATTTTTAAGTATAATGCGTAAAATTTTTTAAATTAATAATATAATACAATAAAATGAAACAACAACAACAAGAAAAAATAGTATGAAAATTTCAATGAGGTGAAACATTTGGATTTTTAATTCCAGAAAATAGAGATTATTATGGTTGAGATTTTTATATAAAAAAATCACATTTTTGATTAGCTGTAACAGGTGATAAAGTAGAATGAGTTGAGATAAAATCAACTTGAAAAAAACCAGAAGCTAGGATAATAAGAGTTTTTTGAAAAGAAAAACCAATTGAACAAGAATTTGTTGAATGAATTTATAGTAAATGAGAAGGAAATTTTGGTTTTATAGATGTAGATTGACTTGAAAAAGGTTTTTTTGTTTACTGAGATAAAAGAAATGGTGCAAAAGATTGAGATAAAGTAAAAGCTCAAGTTATAGAATTTAAAGGTAAAAAAGAAGCAATTGTTGTAAAAATATTAAAAGATGAATTATGAACTGTTATAGGTAGATTTAAAGATAGTGATAGATTTGGTTTTGTTATTCCTGATGAAACTAAAAATAATGATATATTTATACCAGGACATAGAAAAAATTGAGCAGTAGATTGAGATATGGTAGAAGCAAAAATAACAAAAGTTGGATGAAAAAATAAAGAATGATATGTTATAAAAATAATAAAGTAAAAAACTAAAAAAAACAAAGCCGTAGGCTTTGTTTTTTTTAGTTTTTTATCTCAAAATTTCAAGTTCTAATATCATATTCTAATATTTGATGATTAATAGTGTTTAAAAAATCAATCTTAGTTCATATTATTTTAATTATTTTTCATTCTCATAGAGAACTAATTTTTCCTCATATTTTAAAAACTGTATTTAATTTTTCATCAATTAAATATAATTCATTTCATACTCCATGTATTTTAGTTTCTTTAGAAATAGATATGTAATTATTTCATAAAACTAAAATTAATCCTGATTCTCAATATCAAACAAAACAATAATTATTATTTCATATTTTTTTAAAAAATAATAATTCTTTTGATTTGTGTACTATATTATTTGTAGCTTTTTCTATCAATAAATACAGTCAAGATCTTAAATCAATTCATATTATATAATCATTATTTTCATCTATAAATTCTAAATATTTATACTTATCTATTTTATCTGTTTTTCTTTTATTGCTAAATTTTTCAAAAATTTCGTTATCTCAATCCAGATTTATTCTTTTTTCAGGACCTTTATATGCTTTTTTAATTGCTTTTCAAATATTTAATCTTATATATTTTTTTCATCCTAAAGTTATATCATCTGTTCATAAATCAAGTATAAAAATAACTTTAGATTTATTCATAAAAGTAAGAAAACTAGACATAATATTAGAGTATTTTAAATGTTCTAATTTATCTTTTCTTCATATAAAAGTTGATATTTTTTCTTCATACTTTTCTTTAAATTCTTTTGAAATTAGAAAATTATATAAAAAATTTAGTTCATCATCAGAAACTTTTTCAATTGCTTTAACTCTTCTATATAAACTACATATATATTCTTTATTTTCTATATTTAAATCTTTTACTATTTCTTCAAAAATTTTATTTGATTCAGAACTAAGTATCATAGTTTCTCAAGAGTTGCAATGAATTTTCATATTGTTTTTCATATTAAATTTAATATAGATTTAATGTATAATAAAATAATATTAAAATTTGTCAAAAAAGTTTTAAAACAAAATAAAAACTATTAACTATAATTTTCTTTGAAAATCACATTTAATAGTTTTTATGGTGCTAGAGAGCTGGGACTCGGCGCCCTTCGGGTCGGCCATTCGTTTTTATTGTTCCTTTTCGTCACAATAAAATTTTTGCTTTGCAAAAAACCTCTATTCGAGTCAAAAAATTGGTGCCCAGAGTGGGACTCGAACCCACACGACCTAAATCAGAGGATTTTGAGTCCTCCATGTCTACCATTTCATCACCTGGGCAAAAAATCTTTGAAAAACTTCTAAATTATTCGTCAGATTATAATTTTATTTCAAACATTTACATTTGTAAACTTATTTCAATAAAACCATATCTTCCTTTAATTTATCGTTTTTGAAAAATTTTAATAGTTCATATGGTGGAGCCGCGTGAACGGCCCCGTAAAAAAAGTAGATTTATTATATAAAATAGAGTTTTTTTTGCAAATTTTGTTTTATTTTTTTCTTTTTTAGATTTTATATGATATAATTTAATTAAATATTTCTTAAAACAAAAACAAATGAGCAAAGCCGTAGGTATTTTCCAAGAGAGAGAAAATTTCTGATTTGTGGTTCCTAGTGATAAATCACTTCATACTGGTGATTTTTTTATAGCTGGTCCAAATATGAACTCAGCTACAAATGGTGATTTGGTGGAAGTTGAAATTATGGATAAAAAATGAGGTAAAAATAAAGAAGCAAAAATAATTTGAATTTTAAAAGCAAGTGCAGAACATAAAACAAATGATACTAATATAATTTGAGTTTATTCTCAATGAAATGGTGATTTTGGTTTTGTTGATGTAGAAACAGAAAATGAAACAGGAAAAACTAAAAAATGATATTTTGTTTTTGGTAGAAATAAATCTACTGCAATGAATGGTGACTTAGTAGAAGCTTCTGTAAAAACATTTAAATGAAAAGAAGAAGCTGAAATTGTTAGAGTTATTGAGAGAAAAAAATGATTAGTTGTTTGAGAATATAAAGTCGGTAGAGAAAGTTTTTGATTTGTTGTTCCAAAAAATGACAATATTAAAAATGATATTTTCGTAGCAAGTACAAACGCTATGTGAGCTCATAATTGAGATATAGTTTGAGTTGAAATTACAAAATTTGGTAAGAAAAATCCAGAAGGTGTAATCAAAGAAATTATTGCAAGAAAATGAAGTTTAGATAAAAGAGAAGAAGAAATTTTAACTTTGGCTGTTGAAGCATGAGCTAAAATTACTTTTCCAGATGAAATTCAAAAGCAATTATCTGATATTGGTGAAAATGTTGATCCAAAAGAAATCGAAAGAAGAAAAGATTTTAGAGAATTATTTACATTTACTATTGATGGTGCTGATGCAAAAGATTTAGATGATGCAATTTCTCTTGAAAAATTAGATAATTGAGATTATGTACTTTATGTTCATATTGCCGATGTTACAAATTATGTAACAGAAAATACTCCACTTGATAAAGAAGCATTAGAAAGAGCAACTTCTATTTATTTAGCAGATAGAGTTATACCAATGCTACCTGAAAAATTATCAAATAACTTATGTTCTCTAAATCCATATACAGATAAATTAACTCTTACTTGTGAAATGCATATTTGAGGGAAAACTGGGCATTTAATCAAATCTAGAGTTTGGGAATCTGTTATTAGAAGTGATTATAGACTTACATATAAAGATGTAGATATGATCGAACAAAAGAAATTAAATGTAGGTGATGAACTTATGTTTAGATGAGAAGTTAGTTTACAATTACTAGAAACAATTAACAAAGCAAATGAATTAAAAGAAATTATCTTAAAATATAGAGAACAATCAGGAGTTTTAAATTTTGATTTTCCTGAAACAGTTATAGATTTTGATGCTGATGGTAATCCAATTTGAGTAAAAGAATATCCAAAATATGATTCAAATAAACTTATAGAAGTATTTATGGTTTCAGCAAACGAAGCTGTTGCAAAAGAATTTTCTAGATTTCCATTTTTATATAGAATCCATGAAGTTCCAAAAGAACAAGATATAACTGATTTACAAGATAAATTAAATATTTTTGGTGTTAAGTTTAAATTTAGCGAATCTACAACTGCAGAATTTTGAGAATTAATTGAAAAATTTGCAGATATGCCAGATACAAAAAGAAGATTTTTAGAAAGAATGACACTTAGAACACTTACTCAAGCAAGTTATTCTCATATAAATTTTGGACATTTTGGTTTATGACTTGAATTTTATAGCCATTTTACTTCACCAATTAGAAGATATCCTGATTTACAAATTCATAGAATTATCAAAGAATTTTTGACTACAAAATTAGATGCAACTAGACAAGCTCATTATAAAGCTATTCTTCCAAAAGTTGGTAAACAATCTAGTACTCAAGAAAGAATGAGTGATAAATTAGAATATAAAGTTAGAGATTATTTCTTGGTAAAATATTATAAAGACAAGGTTTGACAAGAATTTGATGCTATTATTTCAGGTACAATTTATAAAGGTTTCTTTGTAGAATTACCAGATACAGCAGAATGATTTGTAGAAATAGATTGAACTGTTTATGATGAAAAATTACAAACACATAGAGATAAATTATGAAATAAATTTACTCTTTGAGACAATGTAAGAGTAAAATTAATAGAAGCAGATGAAAAAATGCTTAGATTAAATTTCGAAGTTGTTCAATAAAATTTAAAAAAACTCTCTTAATAGAGAGTTTTTTGATAGTTAATTAATATTGACATATGATATATAATATGTATTATATTAAAAATAAAATCAATAAATTAAGTTTTACTAAATTAATTTAAATTTTTATGTGAATTTTTGATACATTAAAAGGGATGATAAATACTTGATCTGTAGGCCAAAATTGTGCTCCTGAAGTTGAAAAAATGATTGATAATACTTCAGGAAATGTAGTTGAAGTACTAAATTCAAGAGATTTATTAGATTCTTTTTGTTTGATTAATAAAAAATCTTTATGTGATTCATTTCTTAATTGTAATGAAAATTGAGAGATAATTATAAACCCTATATTTTTTGATTTTTGAAATACTATTACTGATGATAATCAATTTCAGACATTTAAAACTAAACTAAATGAATTTATTAGTTATGTTTTTGATAAATGATATGTTTTTAAATCTCCAAATCTTAAATTAATTGATTTAATTTTATATTGAACAAGAGAAGAAGTTTTAAGTTATTTAGCTTTAGATACTAACAATAAAGTTCTTGCTTCTAATACTAAAATAATAGATGAAACATGAAAGATAAATCAAAAAATTATATTTGAATTATATAAATCAATAAAAATTACTGAACCAAATTTAGATTGATTATGATGTATTGAATTTGCTGAATTTGATATAAAACAATTTAGATTTCGTTTTTGAGAAAAGTGAAGTCTCCATATAAATATAGATGAATTTTTTTATTGATTTTGGAATCAAGATCCTGATTGAAAAGAAATAAGTATAATTAGATATTGATTATCTGAAATATATTGAGAAATAGAAAAAGTATTATGAGAAAACTGAAATAGAGAAACATTAAACTGAGTAAAAATACCTTATAAAATCAAAAATCCTAAAAATGCTATAAATGATTCACTTAATGAATTAGTTAATTTATCAGAGAAAAAAAAGCCAATTATTGATAAATTATGAAGAGTAGATTTAAAACAATTAGAAACAATTTTTCCAGAAGTAAAAGAATGAGAAATTTTTTTAGAGTATGTTTCTTGAAGTAATTGATATTATGGTATTTGACTTAATTGACTTCCAATAAAAGATAATATACAAATTGAAGCATTGAAGATTAATATATCAAATATTATTAGATCTTGAATGGAATTTTTTGATAAAATAGAAGAAAATTGAATTATAAAATATATTGCAAATGATGATTTTTTCGTTTTTAAAAAATGAGATTTAAAAAATAGATGATTTTTAGATTTTTCAAAATCAATTATAATAAGAAAAGATATAGATAAAGAATCTTGAAACATTTTTTTAAGTAATCCAAATGTTACAGTATTAAAATGTAATATCGCAAATGAATATTGAATTAGATGTAATTCAATACAATATGAATGATGAAATATATATGGTTTTATGATGTGTAAATCATATATATTAATTAAAAATGCAACTATATCATGAGCTAGTTTTAAAACATATAGTTGAAATATAACAGTAGGTGAGGAAAAAAATAATAGACAATTAATTTCATGAAGTGAGATTATAGCACCATGATGAAAAGTTACAATTTATTGAAATGTTGAACATACAACAATTATTGCGGATGAAGTTGAGATTATTTGAAAAGCTACAGTTTCAAAAATAGTTGCTAAAAAAATAAAAATTAAAGAAGTGTGACAAAATTCTAATATTGTTGCTTGAAATATAGAAGTATGAAAAAACAATTGATCAAATTCTAAATTTACATTAGTTGTAACTAATGCTTTAAACTGAAGAGAAAATCAATTAACTTTTTTAACTTCAAGATTAGAAAAAGCAAGTGGAAAAGAACAAAATGATATTAAAAATTCTATTGAAACATTACAAAAAATGGAAGAAATGTTATTTTCAATATATTGAAAATCAAATTCAAGTATTTTTTCAATTAATAATCCAAATACTGATGAAAATGATGTTACAACTTATAGAATGATATCTCATACTTTTTGATCTAGCAAGAAATTTGAAGAAAATTTAGCTGATTTAAAATTTTTATTAGAAGTAAGTTCTATTGATTCTGTTGATCATATTAATATTTGATCTTTAATAAATAACAATAAAACTTCTATTACGTTAGATGAGGCAACTAAATTGTTACAAAATCATTATAGTAAGGCTTGAGTAGAATCAAGACGTTCTGATTTAAGAAGAAAACTTATTACTAAACATATAATTCCTGTAAATATAAATAATTTTAAAGGAAAATTATTTGAAATAAGTGAAAGATGATGCCAAATAGAAATTTGAGAAGAAATAATAGGATTAAATAAATGAGATGTTATAGATGTATCATTTTCTTATACAAATTGAAAAATTTCTGAAAAAATAGATTCTCCTTTACTTATTGTTAGGGCAGAAAAGTGAAGATTAGTATGATTATTTTTATTGGTTTCAGTTGAAAATAAAATTTCAAGAATTATATCATCTCTTGATACATTTGATAAAAGACTCTAAAACTAGAGTTTTTTGTTTTATTTTTTTAAATATGATAAAATAATTAAGTATTATAATTAAAAATAATTTATGATTTTTTATAAATATTTTTCAAAACATTATTCATTTTTATTTTGATTAAAATTTCAAGATAATTTATGAAATTTTCTTGATTCTATAACAAATATAGATAAAGAAATTAATGTTGATTGAAAACTCACACCAAAAGAAAAAGAAGCCTTTTCAAAATATTTGAAAGAGGTTGTTTTTGCTGATGAAAAAGTAGAAATTCATGAATTAACTAGATGAAAATTAAAGGATTTTATAAATAAAGAGTGGTGACCAAATTTAGAATCTTCTCTTCGTTGGAAGTGAGGTATTGAAACTCTTCAAGAAAAACTTTGAATAAATCCAGATTGAGATTTTTGACCAGC
>JAQUZB010000017.1 GCA_028691535.1 Candidatus Altimarinota bacterium
TACTATCAGAGTATATTTGTTTTATTAGTCTATTTAATTCATCAAATTCATAGTTTGTTTCGTTTTCATTTGCATCTATTAATTTTGTTTTGTTTCAATATATATCGTATTCGTATGATATTGTTTTATTTTCTGTCGTTTCTATTAATACATTTCAATTATAATCATAAGTATAATTTGTAGTTACTCAGTTTCAGTTTGTAAAACTTGTAACTTGATTTAGATTATTGTATGTATATATTTTTGTATTTCATAGATTATCTATTTCTTTTGTTAATCTATTATCAGTATCGTATTCATATTTTGTAATGATTATTTTTCAGTTTGTTTGTATTAATTTTGTTTGTGTTACTTTATCATTTTTGTTGTAAATATTTTCAAGTATATTTCACAGATTATCTATAGTTTTTATTTGTCTATTAAAACTATCATATTCAAAATTTGTTTCGTTTAAGTTTGGACTTATAGTTTTTGTTATATTTCAAACATTATCGTAATTATAACTATTTGTTATTTCAGAATTATTTTCTAAATCATATAAAGTTTCACTTGTTTTTCTATTTAGTAAATCATAAGTATTTGATGATTTTTGTAATAAAATATTTGAATTACTATATATCTTTGTTTCTAATATATTTCATGATTTATCATATGAAAATACTGTGAAATTATTGCTGTTTATTTGTTTTGTTATTCTATCAAACAAGTCATATTCAAAACTTGTTTCATTTCAATTTGGTGAAATTTGTTTTATTAATCTATTGTTTAAATCATACTCATAGTTTGTACTTATCTTAGTACTATTATTTAAAGTTGTAGATTTTTTAGTTATATTTCAGTTTTCATCATATGTAAAAGTATTTTTTGCATTAGATCAATTTTGAGTTTCTATTATTCTAGAGTCAGCATCATATTTTGTTATAGTTGTTAATTTTCTTGTTGCATCTATATCACTAGTTATTTTTGTAGGATTATCAAGAATATCATATTCATAATTTTTTGATACTTCCTGATTATTTTCTAGGATTATGTTTTCTTTTGTTTTTTTGTTTAGTGTGTTGTAAGTATAGTTTGAAACTATATTTTCAGGAGTTGTTTGATTTTTAAGCATATTAAAATCATCATAACTTAGATTAGTTATGTTTCATTCTCAATCTGTAATCTTTGTTATATTTCATTTTGAATCATATTCAAAGTTTGTTTCTATATTTTCTGATATTCAAACTTTTATTATTTTGCTTATATTTCAGTTTATATATTCAAAATTTGAAATATTTCAATTTGGGTCAGTTTTTGAGATTAGTTGTCAAAGTGTATTATATCAAAAAGCCTCATTTATTGTTTTATCTCAAGCTACTACTTCTTTTTCTATTACATTTCATTGTTCATCTAGAGTGAAATTTGTTATTTTTCAATTTGCTTCAGTTACCTTTTTTATCTTATTATATATTTCATCATATTCATAATTTGTAACTAAATCAGTTTCATTATTTTCTGCTGTTATATCTTGTTTTTGTCTTCTTTCTAGTAGGTTATTTTTTAAGTCATAACTATATGTAAATCAATTTCATAGTGGATTTATTTCTTGAATTATATTGTTGTTTAAGTCATATGAGTAGTTGTATTCTAAATCACCACTTGATTTTTTGATTATTTTTTTAATAGTATTTCAAAAACTATCATAGTAATATTCTATTATATTTCATTCTCTATCTGTTACATTGTTTTGTGTTATTTTATTGTTTGAGTCAGTTGTATAATTATAATATATAGTACCATTACCATATGTTTGAGTTAAAACTCTATCATTTGTATCATATGTATTTTCAACATATGTGTTATTTGCAGAATCAATTAGTTTTACAATATTATGAGAACTTTCAAATGTATCTCAAGAAGTATATGTGAAACTTATTTCTTTTTCACTTGTTCAGTTTATCATTTTGATTGTTTTTAAATCAAATTGATTTCATTCAGTTTCATTTATATCAAAATATGTAAATTCAACTTTGTTATTATTAAAATCTGTTATATTTTGAATTCTTGAATTTTCATTGTAAATTATATTGTATTCTCTGTTTAGAGTATCTATGATTTTTGTAAGTTGTAAATCAGTATTATATTCAAAACCTAAATAATTATCATAAGCATCTTCAAGTTTTTCTATCTTAAAATTATCTCAAAAAATATATTTTGATTTATCGTTAAAAGTTATTTGATATTTATTATCTATAAATTCTAAACTTGCTTTTATAGTTTCATTTCTTTCAAAAGTATCTCAATTTTTAATAAATTTAAAAACTCATAATTTTCAATCATGAATATTTATATTTCAATCAGAATCTTGAGAAAGATATATATTATAATTAAAATCAAAATTATTTCATAATGGTCAATTATAATATGCTTGATTTTTGTACTTTATTTTAAACTCAAAAGGCAGATTATTTCAAGCATAACTCATGATAGTATTATCATAATCAAACTCTCATGTACTCAAAATAACAGGATCTCATAAACTTGAATTTTCAGAAATAATTGTTTTAGATTCTGCTTCATCTGTTTTAAGTTTTAAATTTGATAAATAAAAAACATTTTCTCAAGAAGAAATATTTTGTGAGCAAATTTGGTTAGAATTATTTTGTTCAGAATTTATATATGAAGAATTTTTACAAAAAACATTATTATATTGACATAAATCTATATAAGTTTTAAAGCTTCAAGTCCAAATTGTATCTTTATTCCGTCAATTTCATCAAGATGCTGCTCATGGAACCCACCATTCATTTATATTACATTCATAATTTACAAAATAATCATTTCAATCATAAATCACATCTAATAATTTACATGTATTTCATGTTCATTGATATCAGTCTAGCCAATTTCAACCACATCAAACAGTAATAATATCAGTTTTATTATATATATCAGTATATACTATATTATTTTTAGCATTATATACATCAAATTTTACACTTGGTACTTTTGTATCACAATTATACGATCATGTTATTTTTAAATTTGAATAATCCTTTATTGATATAAAGTTTGTGCTTCATGTAAATCATGATGATAAGTATCATCATGTAAAATCTATTGTATCAAATCATATTCATCATGTAAAATCTCATAAATCTCCTAATGTTCATGTATTAAAATCTATTGATGAAGTGTTAAAATCTCAATTACTTATTCAATATCAAAAAAGTAACATCACTATGATTACAATTTTCTTTAGCATAAATATAAGTCTTAAATCATAAAAACAATTATACATATTTAACTATACTAACCTCACATTAAATTCGCATTAAACACCATATATTTTTGATTGACAATTATATTTTTTAAGATATAAAAACAGTTAGACATAAATATCTAACTGTTTCTTATTATTTCCTTTACTACTTCACCTATCTTATCATAAGAGTGTCTTACAAAAGTATTTTCATGAAGTAAATCTGCTTCTATAACCTTGTAAGATTTTCTTTTAAAAGCATCATGATTTTTAATTTTTACTGGTTTTTTCTTTTCTAAATTTTTATATTTTTCAGCCAATTTTTCAGAAATATATCAATTATTTACTACAAAATAATCTATAATATCTTTTCATAAATATTTTTCAATTGTATCTATGAAATCTATAGCTTCAAAGTCAGTTGTTTCTCCTGGTTTTGTCATAAGGTTACAAAAATATACAACTTTTGCTTTTTTATTTTTTGCAATTGCTTCTTTTATACCTTTTACAAGTAAATTTGGGATAATTGAAGTATATAAATCTCAAAAAGATAACAGTATATAATCAGCTTTTTCTATTGCATTTATAGCTTTAGAATTAGCATTAACTTCAGGTGTTAAATATGCTATTTTTATTGGTGAACTAGTTTCATCAAGATCCAAATCAATTTTAGTTTCTCATTCAACTATTTTTCAATCTTGAAGTTCTACATTTAAATTTGATAATTCCAAAGTAACAGGTATAACTCTACCTTTTACTTTAAACATTTTGGCAACTTGTTTTAATCATTTATCAAAATTACCAGTTATTTGAGACATGGCAGTGATTATAAGATTTCATAAATTGTGTCATCAAACACTAGAACATTTATCATATCTATAATCAAATAATTGTTTTACTAATTCATGTTCTCTTGATAATGCCATAATTGCTCTTCTAACATCACCTGGCGGCAACATATTAAACTCTTCTCTAAGAATTCAAGTAGAACCTCAACTATCACTCATAGAAATAATTGCAGATATGTTATAATCATCATTATCTCTTATACTAGACAATAATCAATAACTTCCATTTCATCATCAAATTGTAACAACATTTATATTACCGTTTTTACCCATAAATTTTAGATATTTTTAAACTCAAAATATTATACAAAAAAAACAAAGAAAATCTAGTTTTTCTTTGTTTTAAATTGTTGATTAGTCTTTTATCAAAACTGCTTTTATTCTTCTTACTCATCTAGAACTTGCTTCTTCTTTTTGAATTTTAAATTTTCACATAGTTTTAGAATTTTCTACATGTGGTCAACCACATAATTCTTTTGAATAAACAGTTCCATCAGCTCAAACCATAGAATAAACTTTTACAATTTCGGGATATTTTTCCCAAAAACTTCACTCTACTCAATTTGCTCTTGCTTCTTCTTTATCCATATTTGTCAAAATAGTTTCAAAACCATTTTGGATTGCATCATTTACATAAGCCTCAACTTTATCTAAAATTTCTTTTTCAACTTTTTCGTCATTAGAAAAATCAAATCTAAGTCTTTCTGAAGTTATATTACTTCATTTTTGATGAACATTTTCTCAAAGATATTTTCTTAAACCAGCCAAAAGTAAATGAGTCGCACTATGTAAGCTAACTGTTTCTTCTCAACTATCAGCTAATCATCCTTTAAATTTTTGTTCAGCTCAAGCTCTTGATAGAGCTTGATGTTTTTTTTCTGCTTCTTTAAATCAAACTTCGTCAACTGTTAATCAAACTTCTAAAGCTAACTCCTGAGTCATCTCAAGTGGAAAACCAAAAGTATCATAAAGTTTAAATGCTTTTTCTCATGAAATAGTATTTACAACTTGTCCTGTTCTTTCAAATGCAATTTTGAAACCATTTACTAATTTATCAAATTCTTTTAATCATTTTTCAAGAGTTTCTCAAAATTGTTTTTCTTCTCTAAGAATTTCATAAGCAATTTCTGCTCTTTTTTCAATCATATGAGGATAAGCAACTCATAATTTATCAACTACAGTGCTTGAAATCTTTGATAAAAATTCTCACTTAAATCCTAGTTTATAAGCTTGTCTAATAGCAATTCTTATAAGTCTTCTAAGTACATAACCTTGATCTACATTTGATGGAACAACTCAGTCACTAATCATAACAGTTGCAGTTCTAGAATGATCTGCAATTATTCTAATTGATTTCATAGTTTCATCATTGTATTCTACTCAAATTTCATTTGAAATTGAAGAAATAATTTCTCTAAAAATATCAGTATTATAAACTGTTTTTTCTCAATTTAGAGTTGCAGTAATTCTCTCAAGTCACATACCTGTATCTACATTTTGAGCAGGAAGATTAACCAAAGTTCAATCTGGTAATTTATTGTATTCCATAAATACATTGTTCCAGATTTCCATCCAGTTTTTTTCATCATTTCATACATTACTACCTTCTGGTGGAAATTCACTTTTTCATACCCAGTAAAATATTTCCGTATCAGGTCCACAAGGTCAAGTATCACCTGCTGCCCACCAATTATCTTTTTTTGGAAGATAAGAAATTCTTGTTTTAGGCATACCAACACTAGCCCAAATACTAGCTGATTCTTCATCTCTTGGAGCATCAGAATCTCATTCAAAAACTGTAACAGCAATTTTTCTAGGATCAAGAGCTAACCAATCTTTACTAGTTAAAAATTCCCAAGAATAAGCTATACTATCTTTTTTAAAATAATCTCAAAGTGACCAATTTCAAAGCATTTCAAAGAATGTAAGATGACTATTATCACCTACTTCTTCTATATCTCAAGTTCTAATACATTTTTGACTATCAGCCAATCTTTTTCACAAAGGATGAGTTTCTCAAAGTAAATAAGGAACAAGTGGTTGCATACCAGCAGTATTAAACAAAACTGTTGGGTCATTTTCAGGTACAACTGGAGCACTAGGAATTATTGCATGTCATTTACTCTTAAAAAAATCAAGGTATTTTTGTCTTATATCTTTACTATTATATTCCATAAATTCTGTAATTAATTTTAAATTTATTATATTTTAAATAAAAAGGGTTTTTAATCAAATAAAATAGTCATTTTTTTGTTTTAAATAAAGAAATATAGTAAAATAAATTAAATAATATTAATTTATAAATTAAAAATATGGTATCTCAAGAAATATCAAAAGAAAGATATTTTTCTTTATCAAATGAAATCTGAAGGCATAACGAAATTCAGAGTGCACTAAAAGATGCTTATGAATTAATTAAATGAGTAAAAGAAGAAAAAGAAAAAAGTAAAAATAATCCAACAAGATATATAGAATTAGAAAAATTACAAAATAAATTTATAAAAGAATATATAGATTTAGAGATTGAAATAAAGAAAGCAATTACAGATGATAATAAAATTTCTGAAAAAGAAAGAACAAGAATTATGCTTGAACTTTGAGATATGATAAAAATTGCAGATGAATCATCAATAGTTGAAGATAAAAACAAAGCAAGTAAAATTTGAGATTGGTTTAAATGAACAAACACTAAAAAAGTTAAAGATACAGTAATAGAATTAACAAAAAAAGATGTAGAAAAATATTCAAAAGAAGAAGCTAAAGCTGCATTAGAATATTTAAATAAAAATTATATTACTTGAAAATGGAATAAACAAAGTAGTTTTTGAAATTCAGTATCAATATTTAATAACAACATAAATGATTTAGATGATTTATGAGAAGTTAATATATTTCAAGAAAAATTATTAAAAAAAATATATTGAGAAAATTTTAATTGATATAATCAAAGTTGAGAAATACATGCATATCATAAAAATTTATGAAACTATATAACAAATGCTCCTATTGTTGAAAAAGCATTAAAAACAAATGAAGTTAAAGAATTATGAAACAAAGCATTAAAAAATTATTTATCATATTTAGAAAGTAAATGAGAATTAAATGCAGAATATTTAATTAAAAATTTTTGAAAAGAAAAGGCAAAATTAATATTAAAGTTTGTTGATGATAATAAAACAAATGCAGATATAACTTGAGCATGATTTTTAAGCAAAATCTGATGAATTATCGAAAATATCAAACAAATAGTTTTAGAAAAAGTAATGTGAATATTTAATAATTTAACTAGATCCTCAAGTATAAATGATTTTAAAAGTAAATTAGAAGATATTAAAAAATTAGATAAAGATGAACAACAAATGCTGATTGAAGAATTTGATAAAGAAATAAAAAATAAAGAATCTGCTCTAAGAAAATTATTTATTGAACCAATAAAAGCAAAACTAATTAAAGACTGAAAAACTGAAAAAGATGCAACAATAGAAGCAGAAAATATAACTAATGAAATATTAATTAAAATAGATTCTAATTTAAGTCCTGAAAAATTAGGAAATGCATATAAAATAATAGAAGATTTTAATAAAGAATATAATACAAAGTTATCACCAAAAAAAGCAGTTTGAGATGCTGTTAGTATTGCTAAAACAAAAAGTGAAGTACTAACTGTAAAGTCTACAATATTAGCTGAAGCAGCTAGAAAGAACTGAGATGAAGAAAAAGCAAAACAATATGAAAAAGATGCTCATACAAGTATGATAAGATCTAAAGTATTAACTACTACTTGAAAATTAATTGATCAAACAAGTGAACAAGAAGCAAGAGATATATGAACTTGAAAACTTGATTATGAAAAGCATTTAAAAAATATTTATGAAAGAAATCCAAGTTTAAAAAAAGAAGTAGAAGAAATAAATCAAGAAAAACAAGAATTTGAAGATCAAAATAAAAAAACTGAAGATACTAATAAAATTTCAAAAACAGAAACTGAATCAAAACAAACAAATATAGAAACCTCTAATTATACTTATGATGAAAATTCATGAGTTATTGAAATAGCTTTAGATAATTGAAATCAAAAATTAGAGCTATCACCTACTGAAAGAGAATTAGCAAAAAACAATCCTGAAGCAATTAAAAATATAGTAGATTTTTTTAAAATACTCAATGAACTTTGATTAAGTGAATTATGGAAAGAAAAAGAAAAAATATTTACATCAATTTCAAATAAAAATTGAATTGGTTTTAATGCTAAATCTGGTTATTTAAGTGAAAATGAAACTAAAGTATTTTTAAATAGTATTTTAAAGTCTGTATGACAAGAAAAAATAGACCAAACAAAATCTTTAACTGAATTTAAGAATATTTTTTCTAATAAAAATGATTTACAAATTATTTGATCATGATATAAAGATAATTTGTTACAAAAGTGAAGTTCTAAGATTTCTGAACAATTTTTAAAAAAATATATCCTTTGAAAACCTTATTTTGATGTTGAGGAATTTAGTAAAAATATATAAATATAATATATGTCTGAAATAGATTTAAATAAAATAAAGACCTCTGAAATAAATGAAAATTCTGAAGGAGAAAAAGACCGCTTGATTGATGAAATCAAAAAGGCTAATTTTTTTGTTGATTATTTTAAAAGAAAATGAGATGAAAAATATAATGAAGTTAAATGATTATATGAAAAATTAAATCTAGAAATAGAAAAATCAATTTTAGATAATAAAATAGAAACAGGTAAAGATTTA
>JAQUZB010000018.1 GCA_028691535.1 Candidatus Altimarinota bacterium
AGTTATTTTTGGTATTGTGTTAATTTATATATCTACTAAAATAGTTAAATGACCAGATTTAGATATAGATTCACTAGTATTTTTTATGGCATTTTTACCTCTTATAGCTGGTATAACTTGAAAATGTATAACTAGTAAATGTATGAAATATGCTGAAACAATTAAAAAAATAAGAGTATAAAAAAGACAGCTAAAGCTGTCTTTTTTTTGTTTTTTGATTTTAAAAAAAATAAATATAAAATATAGTATATTATATTATAAATTTCATACTATCTGGTTAATAAGAATAAATAAAATAACTACAAAAGATTATAATTATGTAGCTAGAGTTTTTAAAAAAATATGATTTTCTCCTAGAAGAATAACTCCTATTATTTTTATCAAAGCTCTTTTTTATCATACACTTCAAAAAAAATCATGGAGAAGTATCTCAGAATTATTAAATTGTAATCATATTGCTTTGCATAGTTTTTATTCAAATTATTGAAATAAAAAGGAAATAATAAAAATATTTCACTATTTTGCAAAGGCTAAAGTTATTGTATTTATAGGCGAAAATAAGACATTTACAAACGATGATTTAGATAACAACGATGCATTTTTAAAATTGACAATAAGTGAGTTAAATTATATATTTGAAACATAATTTAATATCTAATAAAAAAATTATGTGTTGAATATTTGCTTACAACTGAAAAGAAGATTCAATTCCATTTTTAGTGGATTGATTAAAAAAATTAGAATATAGATGATATGATAGTGCTTGAGTTTTTTGAGTTAATAAAAACGGTGAAATATATCTTGAAAAAGCTATTTGAAAAGTATCAAACTTAGCTTCAAAAGTAGAACATAATAAAGATAAAAAAAAGGTATTTACTTGTTGAATTGCACATACTAGATGGGCAACTCATGGAAAAGTAACACTTGAAAATACACATCCTCACCACAGTCAAAATGATAGATTTTTTGTTGTTCATAACTGAATAATTGAAAACTATATGACTCTAAAAGAAGATTTAGAAAAAAAATACAATTTTTACTCTCAAACAGATACTGAAGTAATAGCTAAATTGATAGAAAAATTATTTGATGGAGATATAATCTCAACTATCTCAAAAGTTACTAAAAAATTGGTTTGAGCATATTCAATTGCAGTAATTGATAAGGAAAATCCTGATGTATTGATTGGTGCAAAACTATGAAGTCCAATGGTTATATGAGTTTGAGAAGATGCAATTTTCTTATCTAGTGATATAAATGCTCTTTGAAAAGTTGCAAGTGAATTTACTACTCTTGATGACAATGAAACTGTTGTTATAAAAAATTGAAAATACAATGTATATTCTCTATGAGAAAAAATAAATAAAGAAACTGAAGAAATAACTCCTGATTTATGATTAGCAGATAAATGAAAATTTGAAACATTTACTGAAAAAGAAATAAATGAAGTTCCTCAAGTATTAAAAAATGCTTTAAAATGAAGAATAAATTTTGAAACTAGAACTATAACAAACGAAACTCTTGAAGAATTAAATTCTCTAGATATAAAACATATAGAAATAATAGCATCTGGTTCAAGTTACTACGCATGAGTTGTTTGAAAAAATTGGTTTGAAGAATTAAGTTGATTAAAAACAGAAGTTAGGGTTAGTTCTGAGTTTCTTTATGAAAAATTTATACCAAATAAAAAAACTCTATATATCTTTATGTCTCAATCTTGAGAAACTGCAGATGTTAGAGAATCAATTAGGATGGTAAAAGAAAAATGATGTTTAACTTTTGGTATAGTAAATGTAGTTTGAAGTACAATTGCAAGAATGTGTGATATGTGACTTTATACTCATTCATGAATTGAAATTTGAGTAGCATCAACTAAAAATGTAGTTGCACAACTTGCAGTATTACTTTTAATGTCACTTTCAATGTGATTAAAAAGAGATTTACAAGTAAGCGAAGCAAAAAATATAATTGAAAAATTATGAGAACTTGATTCAAAATTAGAATGATTAATTGAAAAACATAATCATTATAAAAATCTAGCTGACAAATATAGTAAATATAATAATTTTTTCTATCTATGAAGAAATTTAGTTTATGGAACTGCATGTGAATGTTCTCTAAAAATCAAAGAATTAAGTTATGTTCATGCAGAAAGTTATTCTACTTGAGAATTAAAACATGGTCCCCTTGCACTTGTATGACCAAACTTCCCTTGTATAGTTATAAATCCTAAATCTATAATGAGAGAAAAAACTATATCAAATATAAAAGAAATAAAAGCAAGAGATTGATTAGTTTTATGAGTTATAACATCTGGTGATACTGTAAAAGATATCTATGATGATATAATTGAAATACCTAAGTCTCACCCAATTTTAACACCCTTCTTACCACTTATTCCTTTATGGTTATTTGCAGTTGAAGTTGCAAAAAATCTAAATAGAGATATAGATAAACCTCAAAATCTAGCAAAAAGTGTTACTGTTGAATAAAAAAATCTTAGACTTAAAAGTCTAAGATTTTTTTTATATATAATAAATGATAACTGCAGATATTATACCTAATATACTTCAAGCAAAAGCTTCGCTTGGAAGATGTCATAATGATTCTTTAAATTTTTTTTCTCAAAGAGAAGCATTTATAGCAACAGCATGTTGCCCTGCTTCAAATCTTACATTTATAGCATCATAAATGATGATAACTGTAAAACTCATAGCCATTGCAAATAAGTCTGAGTTAACTCAATATTTTATAGCAATTGCAGTAGCAAGTGAAACTACAACTGAAGAATGAACAGATGGCATTCATCAACTTCAAAGAGATCTTGATAAATCTACTTTTCAAGTCTTAAATTTTACAAATATTCACTTTAATAATACTGTACAAGCAAAAGTAATTGCAGGCACTAATAATAAATGTGTATAAAAGAAGTTATATTCCATGTTTATAAATTGTTATTTAATACTTACAATTTCATAATTATATAATCCTGACATAGCTTTAACTTCCACTTTATCAGATTGTTTTTTTCAAAGAAGAGCACTTCAAACTGGAGATTCATTTGATATAGTAGGTAATTCTGCTAAAATATCAGATTCAGTAGCACCAACTATTTTAAACTTTTCAATTTCTTTAGTATCTAAATTTTTAATTTCAACAATTGATCACATACTTACTCTATTTTTTTTATCAGCTGATTCATCAATCAATTGATAATTTTTTAATTGTTCTTCTAAATCAATAATTCTAAGTTCAACATGAGCTTGTTCATTTCTAGCATCTTGATATTCAGAGTTTTCAGATAGATCTCAAAATGAAATTGCTTCTTTCAATTTAGCAGCTATTTCTAATCTTTTAGTAGTTTTTAAGCTTTCTAATTCATCTTGTAATTTAATTAACCCTTCTTTTGTTAAATATATTTTATTAGACATCTTTGTTTTTAATTAGTTCTTAAAGTATTAAGTTTTTCTTTTATTTGATTATACTCATTTTTTTTAATTTTCAATCAAAAAACAACTCATTTATTAGAAATCACTATTCTAATAAAACTATCATTTATGTCTTGATTTAAATTTATAAAAAATGAATTATCTCCATAATTATTTAACTCATTTATTTTGAATGGAAGTTCATATTCTAGTACAGAAAATATATCATATACATCTTTATAATTTTTAGTTGGAAAGAAGTATAGAGTTAAATCTTTAGAATAATATTCTAAATAATTATCTGGATATTCTGATGTAATATCAAATAAGTTTGTATTTAGTTCTAATTCTTGCAAATCATAATTTGAAAATAAATCTAAAATATCAAGATAGTTTTTTCATAAACTTACATTACTTTTTATTTCAACTTTATTATCATCTAACTTATTAAATATAATATTATTTTCATTATCTGGTTTTACTATTTCAATATTTTCATCTAAGTTTGTTTCTTCTTTTTTAGAAAAATCATCATTTATAAAACTTGGTTTTTCTTCGATAACTACTTCTTCATTTTTTAAATTTTTTAAAAAAACTCTATAATCATCTGATACAAAATAAAAGATAACATTAATTAAAAATGAAAATATCAAAAATATTATAAATAATATAGTATTTCTCATAATTTTTATGCATGATTATTAAACTTTTATATCTGAGTATTCTAATTCAATTGGAGTATCTCTTCAAAGTAGGTTTACATTTATTTTTACAGTACCCTTTTTATCATTAACTTCAGTTATGATTCATTCACTTCATTCAAACGCTCATCTTATAATTAAAGCCATATCTCAAACTTTATATTTTGATTCAAAAGTTTCTGATCTTTCTTCAACTTTTCATTTTAATTGCTCAAGTTCTGCTCCAGAAACTGGAACTGGAATATTTCAAGCTCATAGAAATCAAGTAACGTTTGGAGTATTTCTAACTATATACCAACTTTCATTTGTTACATTCATTTGTACCAAAATATAACCTGGTAATAGATTTTTTTGTTTTTTAACTTTAACTCAACCTGCTCTTACAGAAACAACATCATGAGTTGGAACATAAACATCTAATATGTATTCTTCTAATCCAAAACTTTCTCTTCTTTGAAAAAGTGATTTTCTAACATTTTCTTCTGTTCAAGAAATTACTTGTATAACATACCATTCTGGTTTTTTAAGCATATTTTTTACTTTTAAAATCTAAATTAATTAAACAAACAATTTTTTTAAAGCTAATAATCCTTCTGAAAATAATGTAGATGCTAAAAAAAGATATATTCAAAATACAACTAGGATAGTTACAACTATAATAAAATATTTAGTAGTTTCTTCCTTAGTAGGCCAAACAACGTGTTTTAATTCTCTAATAGAATCTTTAAAAAATTGTAGCATAATAAAAATAAGTTAAAATTAAAAAAAATGTTGCAGTTTTATAGTCTTGCAACACTTGTCAATAGGATTATATAGTTTTTTATACAATAGTCAAAATAAAATAATTTAGTTTTTTGAAAAAAATAATATATATGATAAAATTAATATATATATATAACTAATAATAATTAAAATGTGGATATTTATAATATCATTACTCTTATTTTGTATATTAATACTAAATATATTTGTTTATTTTTTGTGAATTAAATTAGATTCATTAGAAGAAAATATAATAGTATTATTTAAAAAAAGGAACAATCAGGTTGTTAGTATTTTTCAAGTATCTAAATTATATCTTGGAAAAACTGATGAAATATTTAAGGAATTTTTTGATTTAAAAAGAAAAGATTTTTGAGAAAACAGTTTCAATACAAATTTAAACAACAAGTTAAATACATATAAAAAAATTCACAATGAGATAAATTTTGTATTTAAAGTATGTGAAAAAAATAACAAAATGTTATTAAACCCTATTTTTTTATATTTAAAAGATTCAATTTTAGATAAAAGTAATGAAATATGAAAAAATATGTCATTATTTAACAAAATAAAAAAAGAATATAACTTATACAAAAAAATCTCAAAATTTACGATTGTATGATTAATAATAAAATAAAAAGATAAGCTTTAGCTTATCTTTTTATTTTATTAAATTTTTCTAAATCTGTATGCAAATATTATACCTGAAACAATGAATGCTAATATGAAAATTAGGATCTCTTCTGGTCAAGTTGTAGGAAGTTTTGAAGTATCATCTGCAGCACTTAGTACATTTGAATTTACATCTGCTGAATTTAAATCAACACCTCATAATGTAACTTCATTTTGATTTGGAATTAATTCTCAAGAACTACTTGTTCAAGTATTAGTTGCTCATGTATTTTCAGTCGCGGCATTCAAATTTATCATTGTTTCATCAATTTTAACTCAGATAAATGTAGCCTCAGAGTCAACTCAGAATTCAATATTTTGATTGTATATATCTCTTATATTTAAAACTATTACTTTATATTCAGTTCAAATTTTTGGTTCTTTATCTAATGTTAATACAAGATTTTTACTATTTGTTTTTGAAACTTCAGAGCTTAATACTTCTAATATATCATTTGAATCTCCTATATTTTCTATTCTAAATTCTCTTTCTTCTGCAGATAAAGCATTTATTTCATTAGAGAAAGTTAATTCAACCTTATCTAATCAAACCATATTTGAATCTTCTAAATATAACGAATTAGTTTTTTCTCAAGTTCCAGAAGTTGTTGCACTTATTTCAGATGATTTATATTTTTCATTTCATAAATCATCATATCAAACTACTGTAAAATAATATTTTGTTCATGGTGTTAAATCAAATACTGATGTAGTAGTTTTATCTATATAATCAGTTATTTTATCATAATTAATTGTAGTAGATGAATCAGTACCATAATTTACTTTATATATAAAAACTCATTCTACTGGATCCCATGATAAATCAATGCTATCACTTTTTATACTTGTAGATTTGAATTCAGCAGAAACTGAATTTAAACTAAATAATAAAAATAATGAAACTATTGTAACTACTATTTTCTTAAAATAATTATTAAACATAAACAAAAAATTAAAAAATATTTTGAAGTTATTTTTTTATAAGTAAACTTACTAACGTAATTGTAAATTTTTTTTAAATTATTACAAATTTTTTATGAAAATTAATAAAAACATTAATGGTTTTACTATAATTGAGCTATTAGTAGCTATAGCAATAGTAGTAACTATAGTTATATGAAGTAATAATATTAGCTTCAAATATGTAAGTGATAAACAAAACTTAGAAATTTTTACTAATAAAGTAATTTCAGAAATAGAGAGAATTAGAAATAATTCACTTATTTGAAAATGAATTTGAACTAATTTAGATGTTCCAGAAAAATGGAAAATAGAATTTAATAGTTGATGGAATTGAACTTCTAGTTGAAATATAGTATCAAGTTATTATGATTGAACATCTTGGATAAATGAAAATAATCTAAAAATGGACAAATTAATAGAGATAAAAAAGGTAAAATGTATTGATGTAAATTGAGTTATTTCTTCACTTACTAGTTCACAAACTGGAGCAATACTGTTTGAATGATGAAAATATAGTCTTACATGAAGTGTTTTTTGTCCAAGTAATTATTCAAATATAGAAATTGAAACTATGTCAAAATTATTTACTTGAAGTATAAATTTTGATATAGTTACATGATTAATAAAAAGATAAAACAGGATTTAAATCCTGTTTTATCTTTTTATGCTCTTTTTTTAATTCAACCATAAATTCTATCATTAGCTGCTTTTTTAGTTATATCAATAACTTTTCAAGTAGCTTTTCATTCTAAAATTAAAATTTTATCATTTTCTTCATTTATTTTTGGCATAACAGCTACAACTTCTCTAATATTTGCTCTTATATCATTAAACATAAATTCACATTGTTCAGCAAATTGAGGATTAATTCATAGAGAGATTAAATAATCAAGTCTATCACTTGGATATTCTTTTCTATTATTATCAAAATTTTCTTGTAATTTTTGTGTAACTATCATTTGTTTTTGTTTTAATTATAAATTTATATTTCTCCTTTTAATAAATCTATCTCTCTTTTTATATGTGCGTCTATTTTTTGTTTTCTATTTTCTAAAATAGAATTTTTTATTCTTTCAACTGAGTTTCAAATAAGTATTTCTTTTTCTAACTCAAGTGTTTCTTCTATCTTAATAATTTTTGCAGCTACTAACTCAAAATTTTCTATTAAATTTTGTTTTTTTTCGATAGGTAAAAATCAATATATTTGAGATATTTCATATCTGTCTTTTTCACTAAGTTTATACTTTTCAAACAAAGAATGTAAATATATATTCATATTATCTAATTTAATTTTATCATATTGAATTATACTTAGCAAAAAATTTTATCAACTTTTTTTATAATTATCTTTACTATTTCAAAAATTAGGTTCATAGTACTGATAATAATTCTTCAAGTGATGTTTCTCAAAGTATAACCTTTAATAATCAATCATCTTTAATAGGAACCATTCAATCTCATATTGCTTGAATTTCAAGTTGTAAACGAGAAGCATTATTTAATATAAGTGTTTCTAATTTTTCAGTAATTTCAAGTATTTCATATAATCAAATTCTTCAATTATATCAAGTATTATTACAATTTTTACATCAAGTTTCACTTGATTTAAACAATAATAATTCCTCTTTATTTTTTATATATCTTCAAACTTTTCAAACAATATATTCTTTTATCTTATCATTTGCTTTATATTGTACCTTACAATGTGTACATAATTTTCTAGCCAATCTTTGAGATATAATCATTCTTAAACTTGAAGTTATTAGAAGTGGATCAACTCACAAATTCACAAGTCTTTGTATAGTATGAGTTGCAGAGTTTGTATGTATAGTTGAAAAAACTATATGTCATGTAATACTTGCTTCAACAGCAAGTTTTGCAGTTTCTTCATCTCTTATTTCTCAAACCATTATTATATCTGGATCTTGTCTTAAAAGACTTCTTAATCATCTAGCAAATGTAAAATCAAT
>JAQUZB010000004.1:0-116744 GCA_028691535.1 Candidatus Altimarinota bacterium
TAATCTACAAAAAACTAAACCAAACAGAAACAAATGAAGTAGAAAAAATAACAAAGATAGTACAATTTAAATATGATAATCTAGATAGAAGAATACAAAAAATATTTAATAATGAATCATATATAAATTACTACTATTCAAACAAAGATATAATCCTAGAAGAAAATTATACAAAAAATAATAAGCTAACAACAAGTAAATACTATACAAATTGAAACCAAATAGATGATGTAATCTCTATGGAAAAAATAGATTACAAAACAAGGAAAATACAAGAAGATTATACAAACAACAAAGGTAAACTTAAAACAAGAACTATAAAAGAAGAATACTCTGAAACTAACACATACTATTATCATAAAAATAATCTAAACTCAATAGTTGCAATTACAGATGAATTTGGTAATATACTTGAAGCATATGAGTATGATGTATTTTGAAAACCATATAGCATAGACCAAGAAACTTGAAAAATAACAAACTTAAAACAATCAAGTATTTGAAATACTAGATTGTTTACAGGAAGAGAATATGAAAGATGATTAAAACTATACTACAACAGAGCAAGATATTACAATCCAGAACTAGGTAGATTTATATCTAGAGATCCGATTGATATATCTGATGATGTGAATTTGTATAGTTATGTTGGGAATAATGGAGTGAATTTTGTGGATCCATTATGAACTGATAGTAAACAATTGCAAGCAGATATTAATAACTGAAATAAATTTGTTGTTGAATTAGTTGCTAGAAAATTAGATATATGATGAGGATGAGCAGGAGTACATACATTTATATTAATTACATCTATAGATGAAAATAATAATACTTCAAAGTATAGTATATGATGACATGAAGTTGATTGAAAATTAGTTTGAAAATTTAATGAAGATAGTGATTTATTATGGGATAAAAAAACAAAATGATCTATAACTTTAAGTACAGATAATCCGGATTTTACACAAAATATATTAGATGAGTATTATAATTATAATAAAAATAATCAAAAAAAATATGCTATGTTTTCAGCAGATGATTGATATGATGATGAGGGTAATTGTAATAACTTTAGTACAACTATATTATATAGAGCTAGTAGTAAAGATGAAAATGTTTTAGACTCTATATTAGATTTTGATCCTAAGTGAGCTAATCCTGGTTTATGAGAATATTTTATTTATTAATTTTAAAATTTAATGAATTACTTTTATAAATATTTAATTATATTTTTTGCACTTTTTTCTGTTAATATTATAAATACTATATATTTATTTTTATTTAATATAAATAGAGATTTATCTTATATAAATTCATTTATCTTTTGAATTTTATTTTCAATATTTGAAAGCTTAATAATTCTATTACTTCATATTATTATATTTAAATTTATTTCTAAATTAGAAGTAAAAAATAATAATTTATTTATTTTAGTATTTATTATTTCTTCAATATTTCTAGTATTTTGGGAAATTAGTTATAACACTAATTGATTTTTAGATTTTATATTTAATTATGATATTATATTAAAAATTACATTTTATATAATATGATTTTTAGTATATTGAAAATATTTAAAAAGTACGTTAAAAAAATAATATATAAAAATAGAAAATATCTTTAGTATTTTCTATTTTTAATTACATTCATTTTTTTATTATTTAACGTTGGAATTTGATTAGCTGTTCATTATTAATTCTGAGTATTTAATAAATTAGATATATACTATATAAATAATATCTATTTTTAACAAAATTAATCAATCGTAAACTGCTAGATTCAAACAAAAATATAATCCAAATTTTAATAAATAATTTTATAATATGAAAATATTAAAAGTATATATAATTAATTATTTAATTATACTTATAGTTCCTGCTATTATTACATTCTTATATATAGTATTTAATAATGAATCTTCTTATAAAAATTTTTGGGAAAATTATAATATTTTTAGTTTTATGAATATTTCTGATTTATATTTTTTTTTATTTAGAGAATTAATAAAAACATCATTATTAATAATGTTAATAATTTATATTATAAAATTTTTGATTGTTTTTTCATATGTATCATTTTTAAATAATAAAAAATATACATATATTTTATCTATGGTATTTTCATTAATCATATGATTTTTATGATATTTTTTTAATTGAATATTAATGTCAATTTAAAAAATAATTGTAAATAATAATAAGAATAGAAAATATTAATTTTTCTATTCTTATTATTTAAAATATTTCATCTATGCAAATGGAACAATTGATTCACTTGATAGAAGGGGAGAAAAAAGCACAAAAGAAGAAGTAATAAAGTTTTATTATGCATGAAGTGATGCAATACTAGAGGAAAAATACGAAATAAAAAAAGATTGATTGCAATTAAAAGAAACAAGAGAAAATACATATTCAAATAAACTTGATGATATAATCTCAACACAAATAACAAAGATTGAAAAAGAAGACAAAGAAGAAAAAGAAAAAGGTAGAACTAAAAATGAGAAAAAGAATGATACAAATCTATATTATTACCAAAAAAATCATCTAAATTCAATTATTGCAATTACAGATAAAAAAGGTAATATAGTAGAAGAATACAGCTATGATGTATTTTGAAAAGCTTATATATTGGAGTGAAAAAGTGAAAATAGAAAGGATTTAAAAGAAAGTAAGATTTGAAATACTAGATTGTATACGGGTAGAGAATATGACTCTGAAATATGATTATATTACAATAGAGCAAGATATTACAATCCAGAACTAGGAAGATTTATATCAAGAGACCCAATTGATATCTATGATGATGTGAATTTGTATGGGTATGTAAAAAATAACTCAGTAAATGCGAAGGATCCAACTGGATTAAAAAGTAAATCTTTTATTGCAGAAAATGAGTGAAATGCTTGGTTTTTTGAAAGTCAAAATTGAATTCATACTTGACATGCAGCAATGTATTTTATCAATTGATGAGTTGAATACTTAATCAATTATAATCCAACTGGTTCAGAATGATTTAATCCTTTAGGTGATTGAGATATGTTTTTTTGAACAGTTTGATGAACAAATTAATGAATTTTATGAATAAGTGATTATAAAAGTATGATTAATAACTGAGCAATTGGGTGATATTCATTAACAGAAATTCAAAGTAAATATATAAATACTTGAAAGTTAGCAGAATGGTATAATTCTGAATATAATGATTTACCAAAATATAATACTTTTACAAATAATTGTAGTGATGAAGTTGAGGCAGCTTTAGAATATTCATGATTTTTTAATTTCACAGAAATGAATTGAATTCCTAGTTTTTTACCTTGAGTTATTCCTTTACCTTGAACAACTCCTTGATGATTAGGTTATGATATAAATCTTGAATTGTCTTATAAAAAAATGGGAGAAAAAATTATTAATTTAGTTAAATAAAATAAAATTATGAAAAAAATAAATAAAATATTATTACTCTTTATTTCATTAGTAATTATTATTTTTCGACTTTGATATGGTACAAGAATTATATATGATTTAAAAGAAACTAATATAAATGAAAAAATAGTTTTAACAATCAAATGAAAAGAATGAAATTTTTTATTAAATCTAAATACTTATGAAATAAAAAGTTTTACTTGAAATTATATAGAACTGAATAATACAAAATTAGATATTTATACAAAAATATATAGTCCTAATTGAAAATTTTATTTTAAAATATTTTGAGTTTATGATTATTTAGATAATTTACTAAATGAAACTTGGTTATGTCCTATTGATAAATGCAAATTTTTTTGGACAAAAGATAGTAAATATTTAATTAGAATGGATTGAAGAGTAGTAAGAATGTTTTGATTATTTTTTAGTACTCCAACAATTCAACAAGTTATTCATATAATTGAGCCTGAAACGAAAAAAAGTAAACAGATATTATTATATGATGAAAATTGAAAGCTAATTGAAGTAGATGAAATAAAATGATATACTGAATAAATAATAAAAAGTGAGAAAAATCTCACTTTTTATTTAAAAACATAATAAATTCATTAAGTTGAACAACACTATCTTGAAGTTTAAATTATACTTATGACAATAATTGAAACTTAAAAAATGATTGAGAAAAAACATTTAGTTATGATTACAAAAACAGACTTACAAAAGTAGAAACTTGAAGTTGAATAATAGCTCAATATAGTTATGATGTACTCAATAGAAGGTATTTGAAAGAAACAGAAAATGAAAAAGTAGAATATATTTATAGTAATGAAAATATATTACAAGAAATAACAACTGATGAAATTACAAATACTACAATAACTAAAAACTATATAAACTGAATTTGATTAGATGATTTAGTCGCTTATCAAGAAAACAATAATATTTACTATTATCATAAAAATCATTTATGAAGTGTAGAGTGAATAACTGATAGTTCTTGAAATATAGTTGTAAGTTATGATTATGATAGTTTTGGTAATTTTGAAATAACTTCTTGAGCTGATAACTGAAATACTAGACTTTATACTGGTAGAGAACATGACTCTGAAATTTGATTATATTATCTAAGAGCTAGATACTACAATAGCGAACTTGGTAGATTTATATCAAGAGATCCGATTGATATATCTGATGATGTGAATTTGTATAGTTATGTTGGGAATAATGGGGTAAATTTTGTGGATAGGAGCGGGTTTGAAAGTAAACAATTACAAGAAGATATTAATAATAAAAATACTTTTGTAATTAAGTTAGTTGCTAGATGATTAAATAATGATTATAAATGATTAGAAAATTATTTAATTCATACTTTTATTGATATTACATCTTATGGAAAAAATTGAATAATTAATAATTATACTATTTGATGATATTGGAATACTGTAACATGAGAGCTTGATTGAGAATTTAATAAAAAAGTTGATTTATACTGGAATTGAATAATTTTAGATAGTAAAATTATACCTAATCCTAAGTGAATAGAAGGTTATGAATTTACACAAAATATTTTAAATGAATATTATGAGTATGAAAAAAAACAAAAAGATTATTGGATTTGATGAGCAATAACTAATACTAATAATTTTTGAAATTGTAATAACTATAGTACTACAATATTAACTAATTCAGCATTGTGATCTTTAAATACATTAGATAGTATAAATTCATTTGATCCTATATGAATAAATTTATGAATTTGAACTAATTTTAAAGAAAAAATAGAAAATGAATCAATTTATAATCAATTTATAAAGTGATATTCTGAATTAGAATATTATTTAATTAATCTTAACAGAGCCTTTTAAATATGAATAAATTTAAAAACTATTTTACTAAATATTTAGTAATTTATATTTCTACAATTATTGTAATGATTATATTTGATTTATTACTTGATAATTGAGGAAAAGCAGAATTATGATATCTAAATACCTTATTATTTTTAATAATAATTCTTTTATATATTAGTTTTCTAATATTTTTATGATACATAATAATATTTAATTTTATATTGAATATTAATTTAAAAAATATTGAATTAAGTTTATTAGTTATATTTAGTTTAATTTCATATGATTTTATTCCACAAAATATAATTAATAGTTTAGATGTGAGAATATCTATGAACTTAAATATTATTTTATCTATTATAAGTTTTATATTATATTGATTATTTGTTAAACATTATTTAAAAAGAATTAAGTAAATGAAATAAATAATTTAAATCAAGCTACAAGTTATAAATTTAATATATTGCAAAAATATAAAAGTACAATAATGGTATACAAATAATTAAAAATTAATTATTAAAATAATAAAAAGAAAAAAATTATTTACACATTACTTTTATTACTAGTTATTATAGTATCAATAATTACATATAAAAAATATTTACTTAATAGTTTTTATATTAATGATAACTTTAACAACATAGATTCTGAATTAATATTTCAAAACGATGCAGATTTGGCTAGACTTGAACATTTAGAATATTTGACATTTTTAATAGAAGAATTTTTTGATAATAATTGAAATGACTTTTTTCAAGAATTTAATACTAGTAAATTTGTTTTAGAACTTGAAAAATGACTATCTAAAATTATAGATGAAAAATATGATATACAAAAATACCCTACTAATAGTCCTATATGGTATAATTATTTTGTTACAGAAAGATGATATCTTTTATGGGTTACTTGTATAACTTGTTGAGTTACACCAATATCAACATTACTATATGATTGAATCACACCAACAATAAACATTGCTTCAGTCTGAATGAAAAGAAGAGGTCTTTAAATCACTTACAAGAGATGAAATGCTAAATCATTCAATATATAAATTATGGAAAGAAAGAAAATATAATAAAAAATGATTTGTAAGAGAAAGAGAAAATGAAAATATTAGAAATTCAAAATAGTAACAAAAAATAATTAACATTACGATAATTCTAATAAAAATCCTCCTCACTCAATAAAAGAGTTAGACAATTTTACAAATTGTCTAACTCTTTTTCTAATTTTTTTATTTCTAACTCCTCAAGTTTTAATTCTCAAGAATTTTCTGCTTCATCTAGTTTTTTTTGAGCTTCTTTTCTAGCTTCTTCCATGTCTTTTATATATTTTCTAACTTGAGCTTTTGTCATTCTTGCATTTGATCAAGCTGGTGCAAATTCTGTCATAAGATTTTTTATTAATAATAAATAATAAAATGTATTTAAAGAAACCTAGATTTCTTTTCTTTCTTTTAATGCATTTACAAGTGTAATATTGTCTGCATACTCTATATATCAGCTAGATAATCATCTAGATAATCTAGTTATTTTTGTTTTGTATTTTAGTTTTCTTTTTTCTATTTCTTCAAATATGTAGTTACTTGTTGCCTCTCATTCTATGTTTGGATTTGTTGCTAGTATTATTTCTACATAGTCATCACTTTCATTTATCCTTTTAAATAATTGTTCAAATTTCAAATCTCAAATGAATACTCAATTTATAGGAGAAATTGCTCAACCAAGTACATGATAAACTCACTTAAATCATCCTGTTTCTTCAATTGTAAGCATATCAAGATATTCTTCTACAATTGCTATTAGGTTTCTGTTTCTAGAGCTTGATTCGCAAATTTTGCATAGTTTTTGTCATTTATCACATAGGGAATTACAGTTTTCACAAAAACCTATTTTATCTTTTATGTTTTTTAAGTTTTCACTTAGATTTTCTATATAATTTTTATTTGCATTTAGTAAGAAAAAAGCAAGTTTTGTAGCTCTATTTTCTCAAATTCAAGGCAAATAATTTATAGCATTTATCAATTGTTTTAAGCTTTCAGGCATTTTTCTATATTAATTACATTATTTGATTAATAGATTAACAAAAAAAAAGTCTTTTGCAAGACTCTTTTAATAATTATATACATATTGAACATTATCTTTTATAACTAGATAATCAGGATCCTCGATTTTTTCCATATTTTTTAAATCTGTGTCTGTCATTATGTTTGACAAACTTTCAAGTTCCGCTATTTTAACATCTAGTTTTTCTTTTTCCATCAATAGATTTTTCTTCTCTATTTCTAATTGTCTAATATTGTATCATTTTGTCGCATTTACATTTAGTATCCAAACATAATATAAAAGTAACATAGAGATGATAGACAATAGTGCTATATAAGTAGAATTTACTCAGAAAGTAAATTTTTCTTTTTCTTTTTTTCTTTTTGAAAAATAATTTTGACTAAAGTCTTTTGTTACTACCTTTGTATTCACTATTTTATATATTATGAAATAATGCTTATATTATTTTTTTTGCAACTCTAGCTTTTGCACTTCTGCTTCTAGAATTCATTTTTATTTCTTCGTCTGTTGGAAGAATTGGTTTTTTACTTAATACTTTTAAACTTTTTTTGTGTCCACAACTACAAATTATGTCATCACATATACAATCTCTTGTCTCATCTCTAAATATATTTTTTGTTATTCTGTCTTCAAGTGAATGGAAACTTATAACAAATACTGTTCAATCTTTTTTAAGTAATTCAATCGAATCTTTCAATGATTTTTCAAGCATTTCCAATTCTCAGTTTACTTCTATTCTTATTGCTTGAAATATTCTTGACTTAGCTTTTGGTCATCAAGTGATGATTTCAGATAAATCAGAAGTTGTTTCAAATCTTTTTTTTCTTCTTAATTCTACTATATTTTTTGCTATTTTGTTACTTTGAGGTTCTTCTCAATATTTTAAGAATATGTCTCTAAGTTCTGAATCTTTGTAAGAATTTACTATATCTGCTGCAGTTCTTCATCTAGTTTTATCAAGTCTCATATCAAGTGGACCGTTTAACATAAAACTAAATCATCTATCAGCTTCGTCTAAATGTAGGCTAGACAATCATAAATCATAATAGATTCAAGTTATTTCTTTAATTCATATTTTTTCAAGCTCTTCTTTTAAGTTTCAAAAGTTAGAGTTAATTAAATACAGATTTACTTTTTTATTTTTGTTTATTTCTTCTAGTCTAATTCTAGCCAAATCTAGATTTTTTATATCAGCATCAAATCAGATAAAAGTATCTCAAGTGTTCATTTTTTCTATAATCTTGCTCGCATGTCATCACATACCTAGAGTTGCGTCTACAATTATATTTTTTTTATCATTTTTAATTTCTATAGCTTCAACTAATTCATTTAGAAGTACAGAAATATGCTTTTTTTCAATTTCTTTTATATTGTCCATTTACTCAAAATGTTAAAAAAATGTTAATTTTCTAAAAACCAGCTCTTATATAAGCAAAACTTACATATATTTTTATTCTTTTTTTAACTATTGTCAAAACATCTATAAATAAACAACTAGACAAATTGTCTAAAATGAGTTATTGATTACAATGCTATTAAAAGATAGTTTTTAACATTTTATTTACATTGTCTATATTAAAACAAAGTATATATTTAGAGTATAATAAAAAAATTTGCCTAATTATAAAATATTACTAAAATAGTAATGTTTTATAATTAAAGAATAAATAATGATAAAAATAGAGAACTTAAAAGTTTGAGTTTGAGAAAAAGAAATATTGAAGTGAGTGAGTTTAAATTTTGAGTTATGAAAAAACTATTGTTTGCTTTGAAAAAATTGAAGTGGGAAATCTACTTTGTCATCATTTTTAATGTGACATCCAAATTATAAATATATTTCATGAGATGTTTCTCTTGATTGAAAAGATTTATTAAAATTAAGTGCAGAAGATAGAAGTAAGGCAGGATTATTTTTGTCATTTCAAAATGTACCTGAAATTGCATGAATCAAATTAAGTGAATTTCTTAGAATTATATACAATATAAGTTTAAAAAATATAAATCCAGAACAAAAGGATATTTCACCATTTATATTCAAAAGACATATTACAAAATTTTTAGAAGAATTGCATATAAGTGAAACTTTTTTAGATAGAGATTTAAATGTTTGATTTAGTTGATGAGAAAAAAGAAAAATTGAGATTCTTCAAATGAAACTTATCTGACCAAAATACATCATACTTGATGAAATAGATAGTTGACTTGATTTAGATGCTTTTAGAGCAGTTGCAAGTTTATTAAAAAATATAAGTAATGAACATAATTCACTTATTATAATTACTCATTATTTTAAGATTTTAGAATATATAGATGTAGATAAGGTTTATGTTATGAAAAATTGATTAGTTGAAAGAAGTGGTTGATTAGAAATGATAAATGAAATAATGGAAAAAGGTTTTGAATAAAACTTAATTAAAATAAAAAAATGACAAATAAAGATTTAAAAAATATGAGTATCTCTGATTCTTGGGGTTTCCAAGATGAAGTTTTATATTCAAACGAAATTTTAAAATGAATAAATGAAGAAGTTGTTAGACAGATTTCTGCTTGAAATAATGAACCAGAATGGATGCTAGAATTTAGACTAAAGGCATTAAAGATATTTGAGTGAAAAGAGATGCCTAAATGGTGACCTGATTTATCAAAATTAGATTTAAATGAAATCCATTATTATGCAAAACCAGAATGAGCTTGAGCTAAGAAATCTTGGGATGATGTGCCTGAAAATATCAAAAATACATTTGATAGATTAGGTATTCCAGAAGCTGAGAAAAAATCTCTTGCTTGAGTTTGAGCGCAATATGATAGTGAAGTTGTTTATCATTCTTTAAAACAAGAGCTAGTTGATGCTTGAGTTATTTTTGATGATACTTCTGTTGCTGTAAACAAATATCCTGAATTAATCAAAAAATATTTTTCTAAATGTATTCCAATAAGTGATCACAAATTTGCAGCTTTGCATTATGCTGTTTGGTCATGATGAACTTTTATGTATATTCCAACTTGAGTGAAATTAAAAGAACCACTTCAATCGTATTTTAGAATGAATAAAAAAAGTGGAGGACAATTTGAACATACTATAATTATAGTTGAAGATGAAGCTGAAGCGCATTATATAGAATGATGCAGTGCACCAAAATATGATGAAAATAGTTTACATGCTGGATGAGTTGAAATATTTGTCTGAAAAAATGCTCATATGAGATATAGTTCAGTTGAAAATTGGAGTGTTGATACTTATAATTTAAATACAAAAAGAGCTATAGTTCAGGAAAATGCATATATGGAATGGGTTTGATGAAATATGTGAAGTTGAGTAACTATGCTTTATCCTTGTAGTATTTTATTGTGAGATAATTCAAAAACTGATATGCTTTGACTTGCTTTTGCAAACAAAAATCAAAATCAAGATGTTGGAGCAAAAGTTATTCATATTTGAAAAAATACAACTTCAAATATAGTATCAAAATCACTAAGTAAATGAGGTTGAATAAGTACTTATAGATGACTTGTAGATATAAAACCAAGTGCAACTTGATCAGTTTCAAAGATAGATTGTGAAGCTTTACTTTTAGATAATATATCTGTTTCAGACACTGTCCCAAGCATAATTGTATGAAATAGTAGTTCTACTGTTTGACACGAAGCAAGTGCATGAAAGATAAATGAAGCCGATTTATTTTACTTAAGAAGTAGATGAATTAGGGAAGATGAAGCAAAAGGTATGATAGTAAATTGATTTATTTCAGATATAGTAAAAGAATTACCACTGGAATATGCAAGCGAAATGAATGTTTTAATTTCAATGGAATTTGAATGAGCTTTTTAATTAAAATAAAATATGAAATTAGATAAAAATACAGTTCTTGATTTAATGAATAGAAAAGTTGAAAAAATACTTGTTTATTTTTATGATGCTTGATGTTCATGAATAAAAGTTGATATAAAAGAAGACTTTGAAATAACTAATTTATTAGAAAAACTTGATTTAAGCAGTAGTCCTTTTTCTGTTTATATAGAGAAAAAAGACAAGGAAAAATTTAGAAATTCTGTTATTACAAAAACAATTAGTGCAGATCATACATGAAAAGAAAAAGTTCGTTATATATTTAACAATGAACAAGTAAAAGATAGATGTGGTTGTGGAAGTAGCTTTTCGTTTGAAAATAAAAAGCCAAAACTTGATTTAAGTAAACTAAAAGATTTAAAAAGTAATTTTAAAAAATAATGATAATTGATAAAAATTGATTTTACGACATATCTAATATTTTGGATAACGAAATTATAATTACTGAAAATTTAGTAGTTAGCATTTATGATGATTGAAAATATACTAGAAAAATATATTTGTGATTTGATTCTATAGTAGAATATTTTTGATTTGTCCATAATCCTCAAATTAACACTATTGAATTCTATCAAAATGAAGAAAATTCAAATTTAAAAGTTAAATATTTACATTATTCAGTCGATAATAAAAAAATTAAATCTAGAATTTACTCAAATATAAAAAGTAATAAATCAAAAAGTGATGTAAAAATACTTTCAATTATTGATGAAAAGTGAGATATAGATCTAGATTGAATTATTGAAATATCAAAATGATATGAAAAAATAGTAGGACATTTAGTTGAAGAAAATTTATTTTTATGAGAAAGTTGAAAAATAAAATGAGTTCCAACCTTGCTTGTGAGAAGTGATGATGTTGAAGCAAGTCATGCTTGCAAGATTGAAAAAATAAGTAATGATAAATTATTTTATTTAAAAAGCAGATGAGTTGAAGAAAAAACTGCACTTATGCTTTTACTTGAAGCAAATATAAAATCTATTTTTTCTTGTCTTTCTATGGTTGACAATGATTTTTATACTAATTTAATCTTGGAAATTACTGAGATTATCAATAAAAAATAAATTTAAAATTCTTTGATTTATAAAATTTTAACTATATAATCTATACCATAATTTATAACAGTAAAATATTGCAGATGAAAAAAATTAAACACTTACTTATTATATCATTAGTTTTAGTTTCATTTATATGAAATTCTTATGCTGAAGACTCTGTTTTACTAGAATCAACTTGAGTTGTTGCAACTTGAAGTTTATCTGAAACTCTAGTTTCAACTTGAAGTATAGATAATAATTTAGAAGAAACTTCATATATATATTATTATGGTCAATGATGTCCTCATTGTGCAAATCTTGATAAATATATAAGTTGAGTAGATTGATATGAAAAGTTAAATATTGTAAAAAAAGAAGTATATTTTGATGATAAAAATAGACAAGATATGCTAGATGACGGGAAGAGATTATGATTAGAAGAGTCAGCAATTTGATTACCATTTTTTATTATAAATAAAGCTTGAGTTGAATCTCCAATGGTTTGAGATTGACCAATTATAGATTATCTTAAACCTATCTTATGAGAAGTTCCAGAAAATAAAAATAAGACAATTATTCTTGCTATATTAAGTATTCTTGCAATTATTATTCCAATTTTTTTAATTAAATTATCAAACAAAAATTAATATGAAAAAATTATTATTAATTATATTGTGATTTTTAATCTTATGAGGAATTACTTATGCATCTTGAGATGCTGAAAATGTAATTTGATTATCTGATAGATTAAAATTTTTTGGTATCTTGGTTCCAGCAGCTATCTGAGATAGTATAAATCCTTGTGCTTTTGCAGTTATGTTTATCTTATTATCATCTATTTTAAGAGAACAATGAAATAAAAAAACTGTATTATTTGCTTGAGCTTTATTTACGCTTTCAGTTTTTATTAGTTATATGGCTATGTGACTTTGATTGTATAGAGCATTAGCTACAACTAGTAGTATTTTTTATCTAAAACTTGTTGTTTGAATTATTTGAATCTTAGTTTGATTGGCTAATTTAAAAGATTATTTTTGGTATTGAAAACTATTTAAGATGGAAGTTCCAGACAGTTGGAGACCAAAAATGTGGAGTATATTAAAAAAAGTAGTTTCTCCAGGTTGAGCATTTGTAGTTTGATTTATAGTATCATTGTTTTTATTACCTTGTACATCAGGACCTTATTTGGTAGTATTATGATATTTGGCATCAGAAACACAAATAATTAATACTTGGTGATATATTTATATATTGATTTATAATCTTATTTTTATATTACCAATGATTGCAATTACATTTATTGTCTGAACTTGATATAAAAATATTGCAGATCTTAGAGAATACAAGGAAGCAAATACTGAAATATTACATTTAATTACAGGTATTATAATGCTTCTATTGTGAATTTATATTTTATTTGATATTTTGGTTTAATTTATGTATAACGAAACTATAACCTTTTATAGTAAAAATCCACCTAATAAATGAGTACTTGAAAAATATGACATTAAACATTTTGAAGATAATAGTATTTGTTGAGATGATTTGGAAGTATATTTAAAAATTGATGATAATAAGGTTAGTGATTTTAGTTTTTCTTGAGAAACAGCAATCATTACAACTGCATGTGCTTCAATATTTTGAGAGTCAATTATTGGTATGGATATAAATGAAATTGTTGAAAAAAAATATGATTATATAGAAGAACTAGTTTGAATGCCTATTTCTCCTAGAAGAAAACAAGCTTCAGTTTTGGGATTATTGACTACTATTAATGCAATTTATAAATATTTATGAAGTGATAAAGCTTTAGATTTTGATGACTTAATAGACTAAAAATGATAAAATTATCAACAAAATGAGATTATGCAATAAAAACAATTATTTATTTATTAAAAAATAATGATAGTTTAGTGAAAATATCATCAATTTCTACAAGTCAAAAAATATCAGAATCACTCTTAAGAAGAGTAGTTGCTGATATGGAAAGAAGTTCTATTATAGAAACTATTAAATGAAGAAATTGATGAATAAAAATTTCAAAACCATTAAATAGTATTTCTGTTTATGATGTATTGTTATCTGTGTGAGAAGAATTATGAATTTCAGATTGTACCAAGTGACTATCTTGTGATAATCATAATAATTGTCAAACAACTGATTTATACAATTTATTACAGAAATGATTTAATTGAGTTTTAAAAGTTTATACTTTGGATAAACTACAAAAAAAAGAAAGCTAAGCTTTCTTTTTTTATTATATAGTAGTATCAATTTTAATTGAAGGTCCCATAGCATTACATACGAAAATAGTATTTATATATTTTCATTTAGCTCAAACTGGTTTTACTTCATTGATAACTTTTAAGAAGTGATTTAAGTTTTCTTCTAATTTTGTAGCACCAAATGATAATTTACCAAAAATTGAGTGAACATTACCTTGTTTATCAGTTTTGAATTCAAATTTACCTGCAGCAATTTCTTTAATTGTAGCTAATAAATCAGGATTAACAGTACCTGCTTTTGGATTTGGCATTAAACCTTTAGGTCCTAAAACTCTAGCGATTTTACCTAGATTTCTCATCATTGTTGGAGTAGCAATACAAACGTCAAAATCAAGAGCAATAGATCCTTTTTCGATTTCTTCGATTAATTCTTGTCCACCAGCAACCATAGCACCTGCTTTTTTTAATTCAGCAGCATCACCTTCAGTAAATGCACATATTTTTGATACTTTACCTGATCCGTTTGGAAGAGTAATAGTAGTTCTAATCATTTGATCAGCATATTTTGGATCTAATTCTAAATTGAAGTGAACTTCAACAGTAGGATCAAATTTAACTGTGTTAGTTTTTTCTAGTAATTCAACAGCTTCTTTAACTGAGTAAGCAGGTGAAGTTATTAATTCAACAGCTTTATTATATTTTTTTCATCTTGCCATTTTTCTTTTTTTAATAAATAAAGGTATAACGAACTATTTTTCAAGTTCTTCCTTGAAAGGCCCGCAAATTATATATAAAAAAACAAAAAAGTAAAATTAATTTTTACTTTTTTTCAACTGGATCATAACCTCATTTATTCCAAGGCATACATCTAAGAATTCTTCAAGTTCATTTTATCATTCACAAAAATGCTCACTTTTTTTCTACTGCTTCTATCATATACTGACTACATGTTGGTATATGTTTGCAATATGGCGGATTATTTCTAGCTTTTGCTATTATACTATGGTCAGGTGATAAGTATTTCTGATATAGTTTTACAGTATCAATAATTATTTTTTGACTTATTTTCATATTTTTTGAATTAAAAAAAGGTTTACCATATAATAAACCTTTTTTACTATTTTACAAATTCTACTACTCAAGAGAAAACTTGTGGATTAGAAATAGCTAAGTTTGATAAAACTTTTCTATCTAATTTTACATTTTTTTTGTATAGAGCATTGATGAATTTAGAATAACTTAATCCATTTTCTCTAGAAGCGATGTTAATTCTAACATTCCATAATCTTCTAAAATCTCTTTTCTTTCTTCTTCTACCAATATAAGCATTAGTACCAGCTTTCATCCAAGCATTTTTAGCATTAGTAAAAGATCTAGATCTTAACATTCTATATCATTTACAAGCTTTTAAGATTTTACTGTGTCTTTTTTTAGTCATAAGACCTCTTTTAACTCTAACCATCTTAATTTATTAATTATTAATTTAATATAATTCCTACATATGAGGTAATTGTTGTTTTATTTTTTTAGATTCAGTACCTGAAACTATTAATCCATATTTATTTCTACCTTTTGATTTTTTAGATTTATCAGAAAGTAAATGCTTTTTCCAAGCTTTTCCAAGTTTAAATTTACCTTTTCAAGTAACTTTAACTCTCTTTTTTACTCAACTTCTAGTTTTTAGAGTCATATTTCTTTAATTATAATTGTAAAAATTATTTAATTGTTTTTAACATTGCAATAAATGTATTTCAATTCTTTTTAACAGGGGAATCTAGTTTATAAAATTCACTTAAGCTATTTACAAAGAAGTTCATTTTATCGCTAGCAATATTTTCATATTGATTTTCTCTTCATTTTAACATTAAGCTAACTTTCAGAGGATGTCATCATTTAGCAAAAGCTTCAGCTTGATTTCTTCTTACTTCTAAATCGTGATCTCAAATTTTGAATGTAATTCTTAAACTTTTTAAATCAGGCGCTTTTCATTTTTGCTTACTTTTTTGTTCTTGTTTTTTTTGTCTATATAGAAATTTACCATAATCAAGTATTTTGATTATACTTAAATCTCATTTAGCTCACATTTCCATTAAGTCAAGTTCCATTGATTTAGCCTTTTCTCTAGCTTCATCCATAGTCATTTCTCATAGATTTTCTCATTCATCATTTATAAGCTGAATTTTAGTTGCCCTTATTTCATCATTTAAAAGTCTTCTTTTCTCTTTCAAGATTCGTATTTTTAGGAATTAAGATATAGCTTTTAACATTTTAACAAATTTTGCTTTTTTTCTAGCACCATTGTTAGCATGAATTATATTCTTTTTTACTAATTTATCAATTATTGATTGTAAACCTGATTTTGTATTTTTACCATCTTTGTCTTTTAGATTTGTAAAAATAGATTTAGCAGCTTCAACATCTTTAATTTTAATAGCTTTTTCAAAAGCTACTCTTGCTTCTCTATAAAGTGATCTAAAATGATCATTTCTAGATTTTCTTTTTTGATTTTGTCTCAATTGTTTTTTTGCAGACTCTATTATTGGCATAAAAAAAAATTTATATAAATATAAAACTAAATATTTGTTTGTTGTGATTAAATAACCAAAATTTGAGGATTGGGCTATAAAATCGGTCTCTTTTGTGCGGCAATTATATAAGAAACTAGATAAAAGTCAAAAGATTTTTAAACAAAAAACTAGATTTTATAATCTAGTTTTTTACCTTAATTCTCATCAAATTTTGGCAACATTTTTAATTATTTCATTTATTAATTCTGCCTTATCTTTGTCATCAAGAGTTTTATGAATTGATTGGATAAAAATCTTGTATGTGAAGCTTCTTTTTCCAGGTAATTTATCTTCATTTTCGTATATATCTACAAGCTCAACCTTGTTTATAATTTCCTTGTTTGTTTTTTCTATAGCTATCTTGATCTTATTACCAGAAATTGATTTATCAATTACAAAATTTAAATCAAAATTGTTTTCTTGAAAACTTGAAATATCTTTTGCTTTAATTGTTTGGTAAAGTGCTGGTTCTAATTTTTCAATATTTATTTCAAAAAATCAAACTCTAGAATTTATATCAAAATTCTTAGTTACTTTTGGATGTATTTCTCAAATATATCAAACACTTGCTCATCTAACCATTATAACTCAAGTTCTTCATTTATGAGAAAAATTTGGTGAAATATCTGAATTTTCAAATGAAAAATTAAATACTCAAATACTTTTTAAAAAATTTGAAACTGTATTTTGAATATCATAATATGCAATTTCTTTATTTGAGATTTCTACTCAAGCTAGATTATAATTTTCAATTATATTTCAATTATTTAAATTAAAAACTTTTTCAATTTCAAATAATTTCATTGAATCGTATTCGTTTATATTTTTTTCAAGAGATAACATCAAATTTGGAATCAAACTTCATCTTAGGTGAGTTAACTCTTCACTTAATGCATTTTTCATTGGAATTAAATTTGCAGTATTACTTAAACATTTTTCCATTAATTGTTCATTTACAAATGAGTAAGTAAACATATCATAATATCAAATACTTGAAAAATAATTTTTTACGTCATTTTTAACCTTGTATATATTGTTTTGAATAACTGCTCACATATATATTTCAGGAATAGTTGAAGTTATGTTGTCATATCATGAAATTCTAGCTAATTCTTCAGCAATATCTGCCTTGAAGTTTAAATCTTTTCTCCAAAATGGAACTAATAATTTATTGTCTACTTTTTTAATTCATAAATTATCTAGTATTTTTATTGCACTTTCTTCGCTGTATGAAGTTCCAAGTATTTTGTTATAGAATTTTAAGTCAAAATCAATTCTTACTTCTTTTTGTTTATTTGGATAAATATCTGAAAAAGAAATAATTTTTATTCATTTTAAATTTTTTTCAAGTTCAGAAACTATAAGTGATAATCAAGCTTCTTGCATACCATTTACTATATCTTTTTCAAAAACATTTAGTGCATCTGTTCTAACTCATAATCTTTTTCAAGTTTTTCTAATTGTTGCTTGGTCAAAATTTGCAGATTCTATAACTATATTTTTTGTAGCATCAGAAACAGCAGAGCTTTTTCATCAAATAACTCAACCAAGAGCAAGTACTTTTTCATCATCAGCTATAACTATATCATCACTACTTAATTCATATTCACTATCATTTAGTGCAATAAATTTTTCACCTTTTTTTGCATATCTTATAGTTATATTTCAGATAACTTTATCTGCATCAAAACAATGTGTTGGTTGTCAGTAAAAATATAGTGAATAGTTTGATAAATCAATTAATAATCATTTTGAAGCAATATCACTACTTGCCAAAACTTGTTTTATATAATCTGGACTTTCTATGTTTGCAACATTTTCAACTTTTAATCACATATATCTTGAAACTACATTTGTAATGGAGTTTTTTATTCACAAATCTTTAGCTCATGAAAAATCTTTAATTTCATAATTAAAATCAAATTTTTCTCAATTAATAGCATATATTTCTCTAATTATTCAAATATGAGAAAATAAATCAGGTCTATGATTTATAGCTTTATTATCTATTTCTAATACTGCATCATCTTTTCAAACAACTTCATCAAGAGGAGTTCAATTTTTTGCATTTGTAAATGATAGATCAAGAATTTCTTTTTCACTTCAAGCAGGGAATTCCTTTTTTAACCCGATTTCTTCAGAAGCACAAATCATACCGCTAGATTCTACTCATCTTATAGCTGTTTTTTTCATTATAACTGGTTCTCATTGACCATGCCATAAAACACTTGCTCATATTTTAGCAACTGCAACTGCTTGTCAAACTTCTAGATTTGATCCTCAACAAACAATTTGAATATCTTCATTTTCTCAAGCATCAACGTTGCAAATTTTTAAACTATCTGCATCAGGATGTTTTTCTATTTTTTTAATTCTACCTAAAACTATATTTTTATATGCATTTTTTTCAGAATGAATATCTTCTACTTCAGCAGTATGCATAACTAAATCTTTTGCAACGTCTTCTGCTGATTTAATATTTTTTATATATTTTTGTAAAACTTTATAAGAAATTTTCATTTTTTATTTAATAACAATCTAAATTTATATTATTTGAAATATATGTAAAAAATAGAAAAAGGCAAGGAAAAAAGAGCCTACGGCTCTTTTTTATAAACTATTTTTTATTACTTGTTCTATTTCAACTGCAAGAGCTGGATTTTCTCTTAAGAAATTTTTAGAATTTTCTCTACCTTGTCCTAATTTAGTTTCTCAATAAGAATAAAATGCACCGGATTTCTTTATAACTCAACTTTCAGAACCAATATCAAGAATTTCTCAAACCTTAGATATTCATTCATTGAACATTACATCAAAACTTGCTTCTTTAAAAGGAGGAGCAATTTTGTTTTTTATTACTTTCACAACTGTTTCACTACCCATAACTTCTTTATCCATTCAAGCTCAAGTTTCTATCTTTGCTTTTCTTCTTATATCCAGTCTTTGAGATGCATAAAATTTTAGGGCATTACCTCAAGTAGTAGTTTCAGGACTACCAAACATAATTCAAATCTTCATTCTTATTTGATTGATAAAAATAACTGTACAATTAGTTCTATTGATTGCTCAAGTTATTTTTCTAAGTGCTTGACTCATAAGTCTAGCTTGTAATCACATATGAGAATCTCACATCTCTCATTCTATTTCTGCTTTTGGTGTTAAAGCTGCAACAGAGTCAATAATTATAAGATCAACAGCTCATGAATTAACTAATTTTTCAGTTATTTCTAATGCTTGTTCACCATAATCAGGTTGAGAAATAATTAAATTATCAGTATCTACTCAAATCTTTCTAGCATATTCAGGGTCTAGAGCATGTTCTGCATCTATAAATGCTGCTACTCATCAAGCTTTTTGTATTTCGGCAATTGCATGAAGTGTAAGAGTAGTTTTACCTGATGATTCAGGTCCATAAATTTCAACAATTCTTCATTTTGCATATCAACCTCATAATGCTATATCAAGTGTAAGTGATCATGAAGAAAATGTTTCAACTTTTTGTTTCATCCCTTCATCTCATAATCTCATAATAGATCATTTCCCAAATTGTTTTTCTATCATTGCTAATGCATTGTTTAAAGCTTCTTGTTTGTCCATAATAATAGAGTTAAATATAATGTATACCTAAATAGTATATAATTAGTATATAAAAGTATATAAATTTGTCAAAACTTTTTTTTAATTTTCTTTTATTTTGTAATTTGTTTTTAGTCATTCATGCGTTCAAATAACTATATTTGTTCAACTACAAATATTGCATGTAAATTTATATCAATTTGGATCAATTCTGTTTGTTTCAACTATTTTTCTACAATCTTTGCAAAAAAAAGCAACTTCTCATCTATCTTGTTTGAAGTTATCTCTTTTATCAAACTCTTCTATATTTACTAAATCTGAAAAACTAGACATATTTTTTTATTTAATTAATAATATTTAAAAAAGACTCATTACTTCATCTTTATTTACTTCAATTTTTACAACCTTTTGGTTTACAAGTTCTACAAAACATCTTAGCGTTGCTTCAACATCAACCATTGCATCATGTGCTCAAATAAAATATTCTCAAAATAATATTTTATGCAATTCTCATAATTTAGGGTATTTAAACCTATTTCAATTTCATTCTATTTTACAGAAATCTACAGTTGATTTCATAGTACATACTTTTTGTTTTGGTTTGTATTTGTATTCAACATTTAATCTTTTTAGTTCCAATTTTACCATATCTTCATCATATTCTATATTGTGTCATATGATTATATCAGGTCAATTTATATTTCAAATTATATCTTCAATTACATCTTCAATAAATGGAGCATTTTTTACATCTATATCATAAATATGGTGAACTTGACTAGATGCATAGGGAATTGGCATCTTAGGATTTATTAGAATATTTATTCTTTTTTCTTCTATAAATTTATTACCAATAATTTCTCAAATTATTCATGCAAATTGAATAATCTTAGGTTGTTTTTCAAGGTCAAGTTCTTTTTTATTTATGAATCAGGTTGTTTCAGTATCAAACACAAATATTTTCATTACATTTTTATTAGGATTTATTATAATATATATTATAAAATAGATAATTTTTGTAAAGTTATAAAATAAAAAAAGTCCCTTTTTTGGAGAGACTTTTTATTTTTTTAATTGATAATAATTTCTACCTACTCTTTCTATTGCTTTTTTATTTTGTAAGTTCATATAGATAGTAGTTTGTTTTACATTTCTTATTTTTAATACTTCTTTTGTAATTTCTTCTGTACTCATTGGTTCTCAATTTTTTTCTAAAATTGAAGATATAACATCTAATACTGTACCAGGATTAAATCACCATTCTTTCAAAGCATAAATTCATCTTCAAATAAGTACAAATTCATTATTTCTAATTAATTCATTATGAATAGTGTTTACTTTTACTTTTTCTTCTAGCATTTGAGTAATTTTGTTTGAAATTTCAACAAAATGCATAGGAGTTTTTTCCTTCTTCATTACATAGATTGCTTTATCCTTTAATGTTTTAGGATTAAGTATTTTCCATTTTGTAAGTCATACTAAGTTTTCTTCTCAATATACTATGTCATCAAATAATTCTATACTAGAATCTATAAATGTAATTGGAACATCTTTATTTATATTTGATAAGATATTTTCAAAAAGAGTACTTTTTGTTATTACATCTTTTTTCTTTTTTAGTATTTTTAAGGCTTCTTTATATATATTTTCAATATCGTTTTTTTGAATACTTGGTAGATAAAAATATATTTGACAACCAAGTTTTTGTTTAGATTTTTTAATCTCAAAATCACTTTGTATAATCATTTCAATTATAGAATGATTTACATCTCATTCTATTTTTAATTCTTTAATTACATTGTTTATAAGTCTATTTTTTGATACAACTCAACCATGTAACTTAATAAAATCAATAGAAAAATTTTGGATTTCAGTCAATAGAGTAGCTTTTATAATTCTACCTATTTTTTTTATCCCTGAGTCTTCAATTTGTCTAACTCTTTCTCTAGTAATTGCTGGTGAAAAAGAATTACCTATGTTTTGTAAGGTTTCTTTATCTGAGTTTATTCAAACTCTTCTTTCAATTACATTTCTTTCCTTTTCAGAAAGCGACTTAAGTATATCTTCGAAAGATTTTACTATAGTTTTATTGTTTAAAGTTACATTATTCATCTAAATTATTTAAATGTTAATTTTATATAATATATAATTGCTTTTATTAAAAAGTCAAACTTTTTTAATATTTAAAATGGTAATTCCATATTATTTTTTTCTTTTATTTTTTCTCTATTTTGATTTAATTGCTCTAGTATTATTTCTGATGATGTTTTTTTGTAATCTTTCCTAACTAAAAAACCAGATATAAGAACTAAAATTCAAGCTGTCATAGATAAAATAGGTCAATTTCAATAAACTATATTTTGTCAAAGTGTCGATAGTCAAATAGCAAAACTTAGAGAAATTATACTTATACTTATACTTATTAATCAAGAATTTATTATTATATAGTGATTTTTAAAATTTATATCAGTATATAATTTTATTTTTTCTCTATATGAACTAGATACTATTAATAACAATGGAACTATGAAAATTATTATTAATATATATCATATATTTCATGTTAATGTATTAAATGCATTCCATTTTATATTATTGTCAATGTCAATAATCCAAGGAATAAATAAGCTTATTATTCATAATAAACTTGAAAAAATAACTAGTTGATTTTTTATTGGAAGATTTATATACTTGAATTTTAAATTTTTTATAGCACTAATAATTGTATTTTTTATATTTTTAATTTTTCTATTCATATTTCATATTATCAAAAATAATGTAAAAACTTTAATAATATTTGATATTTTTGCAAATGCTTTATAATAATTCTAATTAATTATTTATTTACACTTGATTAATGAATAAAAAAATAGAAATTAAAAATTCATTTTTGGAGATTTTATTTTTTATTATTAGTTTTATTTTTTCTTTTTTTTCATCAATTATAAATTTTTTGAAATTGAAAAAATCTAATAAAAATATATTTTTTACTTTTTTAAATTTTATTTTAAAGAGCTGGCCAAAATATTTTTGGAAAAATCCTAGTTTATATAAACTATTTAGTTTTCCTTGAAATTTAATTAATTATTTATTTAAAAAATAATATGAATTTAAAAAATAAAGCATTTACATTAATAGAAATAATGGTTTGAATATTAATTATTGCTATTGTTATTGTTTCATGATTTGAAGCTTATATAAAAATTTGAATTTGAAAAATAAGTTTGATGGAAAAAACAAATATTCAAAAGGATAGTTTTTACTTTAGTGAGAAACTATTTCAAATTATTAAAGAATGATGAACTTTGGATTATGAGGAATATTTTAACAGAAAAGTAATTTGAACAAATTTTTGAAGCTGACATTATTTAACACCAAGTTGATTTTGAAATTTTTGAATGTGATGAACAGTTTTTCCAATTCTTAATTATTGAAATTGATTTTATTATTGTATAAGTAAAAATATTTCAAAATTACCTTTTAATTGATGTTATACAGATTTTAATACAGATACTAATCTCTTAGCATGAGCTACTAGAAATATTGATTATACTTGAAATCAACAAAGATATTGACAATATAGTTATCAATTTATAGATTATAATAGTAATTTTGATTCAGATTTTTGAGATGAAAATTGAGATTTAAAAATAGTTTGAGATGATGATGATGAGTTTTTATGAGATTGACCAATGGCATTTACTTGATGAGTAGATGTTAAAGAATTATATTTAATTAGTTGAGATAAGAAGACAAGAACCTTTATTAGATGGAATGTTAATGTGGATAATGATAAACCTGCATCGGCCACTTGTTCTATTAGTTCATCAAATATAATTACATGAAGTTGATGTATATGAACTGTAGAGTTTTTAAAACTCGAATGAGTTGATTGGTGAATGGATCATGATAGTGCAGTATTAGATTCTACTCAAAATGATTGATTAATTGATACATGGTTAATTGATAAACAATTTACTTGAAAAACAAATGCTAATACTCTTAATTCAGTAATTGCATGATCAAATTTAACAAGTTATTGGAGACCATTGTTTCCAACATGAATTAATGTTACAGAATTTAAGATTTATCCATATCCAAGTGTAGAATCTAAATATTTTTGGAAAAGTTCATTGGCTTCTAAAAATATTTCTCCATATGTAATATTGAATTTAAAAATTAAGCCATCTTGGGAAACAAGAAAAAAACTTAAAAATGATTGAAAAGAAATAAATTTTAATACCACAATAAATTTAACAGATATATATAGTAAATAATTTTTATGAAAAATAATAAAAAAGCTTTTGGTTTGATAATTGCAATGTGACTTGTATTAATTTCAAGTTTACTTGCTTTTACTATTCTTGAGTTTATTGTACCATTTTCAAAAAATATAAAATGAATTGAGAACTCAACAAAATCATATTATATGGCAAATAGTTGAATTGAATCTTGATTATTCTTCTTTTCTAATAGAACATGAACATTACTTAGAAGTGAATCTTCAAGAGTGTATACATGAAATTATGATTATGCTTATACTACATCATCTTCATGAACTACAATTCCATTAACTTGAAAATGAAATAGTGATTTTGATAAAGATTGGAATACCATAGGTGTATCTGATCCGATACAATTATCTATTTGATATTGATTTGCAAATATAAATACTCTTAGAATAGATTTTAGAGTACCAAATCTTGATTGAGTTAATGCTACAACGGAGTCTTTATCATGATCAACAATACCAATGGTCAATTGGCAACTAACTTCTCCAAATGATACACTTAATTCTCTTTCTTGAACAGTCTTAAATGCTTCTCAAGTTAATTGAGCAGATATTCCATTATTATGATTATCATGAAAAAAAGTAAGTGATAGTTCAACATCATCATTATTAGCATTTTTTACATCAAATAATTGTGATACTACAGAAAAATGTATATTAAAATTTTCTATAGTTAATGATTTAAAGACTACTTGAGGTATTAGTTTTCCATATTTAGAATGGAAATTAACATCATGAATAAATAAATTACCACTTCGTTATTCTACAATAGAATCAGAGTGAAAATCAACTTGATTTGTAAAAAAAATACAAGTTAGAGTACCACAAGAAACTGTATCTGAAGCCTTTGACTTTACTGTATTTCAATAAAAAACTAAAATGAAAATATTTACTATAGAAGAAAATGATGCTAACTCTAGACTTGATAAATTTTTGAAAAAATTATTTCCAAATGCAAGTATTAGCTTGATTTATAAATTAAATAGGAAAGATAAAATAAAAGTGAAATTTGAATGAAGCGAGGGTAAATTCAAGAGAAGAGATAATGAATATAAAACTCAAATTTGAGATGAAATTAAGATATTTTTAAGTGATGAAGAATTTGATACTTTGAGTAAAAATATTAAAGAAGAAAATAAGTCTTCTATGGTAGCTTGAGAAAAACTTAGTTCAAAAGACATAGTTTTTGAGGATGCAGATTTATTAGTTATAAATAAAAATTCTTGAATAAATGTACATCCTTGAGATCATAAAACAACTGAAACAAATATAATATATCAAGTTCAAGATTATTTATGAGATAAATTAAATAGTCTTACTTTTAAGCCAAGTTTGGCTCATAGAATTGATAGAGACACAAGTGGTATTTTGATGATTGCAAAGAAAAAAGAAATGCTTGTTAGATTAGTTGCTGATTTTAAAGATCATAAAAAAATCAAAAAAACTTATTTTGCTGTTGTTGTTTGAAAATTATGAAGAAAGAAATGAACTATTAAAGCAAATCTACTTAGGATTGAAAATGCAAAAGATGAAAATAAGGTTCAAGTTAATGAAAATTGATTATCAGCAGTTACTCATTATAAACTATTAAAAGAACATATAATGCAAACTAAAGAATGAGTTTTGATACTTTCTGAAATTGAAGTACAAATCGAAACTGGTAGAATGCATCAAATAAGAGTTCATATGACAAGTATTTGAAATCCAATTGTTTGAGATAAAGCTTATTGAGATAAAAAAGTAAATAGTTTTTTAAGAAATAATTACTGATTAACTAGACAAGCACTTCATGCTTGGAAGATAGAATTTTTTCATTATGGAAGAGATAAAGTTATGGAATTGGAAGCAAGACTTAAAGATGATTTAATAGAATTTCTTGAAAAATTAAAATAGACTTTTGTAGTCTATTTTTTTGTTGATTTAAATTAAAATTATTGTATTATTGAGTAAATATTTTTTAAATATATTTATGATTGGATTTATTTTAAAACTGATGCTCACTAGATGAGTAACTATGAAAAGATGGAATAATTTTCCTAGAATCGAAGATGTAAGTCATATGGATAACGTTGGTTATGTAATTCATATTGCATTATTCTTAGCATATTTGGAAGAAAAAAATGGTAAAAAAGTAGATAGAGAATTTATCATAAAAAGGATTATTTTTAACTCTTTTTCTTATCTTTTAATTTCAGATATTAATTCAGGAACTAGAGAATATATAAAACAAATTGATGAGGGTATTTTTTCTCAAATAGAAAAATTGGGTTATGAATTTATATTGTCTATGGATGCGCCAGAAAGTATAAAAAATGACATAAGAGAAACTATTTACAATGATAGTGATAAAACTCTAGAATTACTTATAATAAGCGTTTCAAAGAAATATGCTTGATTAAATGAATGTCTTGTAAATCACAAAATTTACTCTGATATTTATGAAGTTCCACTTGATCAAATAAATAGTTTTTTATATACAAAAAGAAGTGAATTAAAAAGTTTGGATTTACTTTTATCAAACGATAATTACAAAAAATATTTATCTCATATAAGAAGATTAAATCACTCTATGAGATGGAGTGGGCAAACAAGGATTTTTCCAATTTCTGTTATGTCTCATTTAGTAATTATTACTTTTATTTCTTATATTTTTTGAAAAATAGAAAATGATAATTGATCTACTTTGGATTTAGAAGAACTTATGTTGAAATCTATTTATCACGATATTCCTGAAGCTATAACTGGAGATATAATAACTCCAACTAAAAAATCAGTTGTTTGATTTGAAGAAGTTTTAGAACAAGTAGAAATAAAAATGATGGATGATTATATTTTTTCTTATGTAGACAATGATTACAAAGTAAAAGTTTCACCATATATGCTTAAGCCTTTTGAGTGAGAATTATGAAAAATAGCTAAATATGCTGATACTTTTTCAGCTTTACTTGAAGCAAAAGTAGAGAGAAATTATGGTTGAAAAAATTATGGCGAAATATATACAAACATCAAAAAAAGAGTAAATAAAATAGAATTAAAAAGTATGGATTATATGCTTAAAAATGTAATTGATAGTTTCGATGAAAAAATAGATGATGTACATTTAAAAACTAAATAACCTCACCCTAACCCAAGCTTTTAAATACAAACCTCACCCTAACCCTCTCCTTAAAGGAGAGGGAATAGAATGAAAAATTATATAATTATTAATTTTAAATTATGAAAACTTATGATAAATTTCTTGATTATTATGAAGAAGTAGTTAGATGAATAAATAGTCCGTTAGAAGATGAAGTTTTTTTCTTAAAAGAAGATTGTATAGTAGAATATAATCCTGATGCAAAAAATATTTTGGAGCTAGCTTGTGGTACTTGAGCAGTTGCAAAAGAGTTTATAAAAGCAGGTTATGAAGTAACAGGTTTGGATATAAATGAAAATATGTTAGCAAAAGCTACAAAAAACATATGAAAAGAAAATATTGTTTTGTGAGATATGACAAATTTTGACCTATGAAAAAAGTTTGATGTAGTTTTATGCAATTATAATTCTATTTGTCACTTACTTACTTGGGTAGAATGGCAAAGTTTTTTTGAAATGGCATATAAACATTTAGAAGTTGGATGAATTTTAGTTTTTGATATAAATACACTTTTTGAATTTGAAAGTATAACTCGTGATTTTGCACAATTTTATACTTTTTGAGATGATGTAGTTTGTCTTGAAATGTTTAAAAAACCATCTCATTTTGAATGGCTTATAAAAATATTTAGTCACAAAAAAGATTCTGAATTTGAATTAATTACAGAAGTAGTAAAAGAAAATTCTTTTCCTATTTCAAAAATAGAAAAAGAATTAAAAGCAAAATGATTTAAATTACTTGAAAAAGTAGATTATCATTATGGACAAGTTAGTGCAGAGAGTGAAAGAGTGTATTTTATATGACAAAAAATCTTAGGAATTTCCTAAGATTTTTTGTTTACTAATTTATTTGGATTTATAAAAAATTTTAATTCTCATCTCATAGCTTCTATATCAGCCCAAGATTTTGTTTCAAAATCAATAATTGCAACTCCTAGTGTATCCATACCTAGATTTTCATTTTTTGTAAAATATCTAAGTAATCTAGTGATGAAAGGGTTGTGTCATACTATAATAGCAACATCTTTTTTATTATCTATTTTTGTAAATAGATTTAAATAGTAATCTAATTTTTCATCCATATGAAAATCATAAATTCACTTGTCGTAAACTATTTTTTCATTTTCTGCATCTAGTTGTTCCCAAAGACATTCTAAAGTTTCTCTTGTTCTCTTTGCGTCACTACAAAAAATAATATCTGATCTTATATCTAGTTTTTTAAGTAGTTTTTGCATAAAAATAATTTCATTATTTCACTCTTCACTAAGAGGTCTATCAAAATCTATAATATCAGTATTTTTGTATCATGATTTTGCGTGACGAACTAAGATTATAGTTTTCATAGTTTTTATATTATTTATAAATATTTTTAAATATAATTATTTATTATTATATTGCAATTTGCAGCAAAAAATTATAATTAAATAGAGTATTTTTAATTTAAAAAATATGCTATACGAAAACATAAAAAAAATATTGAAAGAAAAGGATATTTCTTTTGATGAAATAGAACATGGTGAGTCTCAGAGTTGTGAAGATTCAAAGAGATTTAGAAGTGAAGCTTGTCTTGATTGAATTGGTAGTAAAAACATAGTTTTTCATGCAAAGTGAGAATATTATCTTGTTACTACGATTTGAGACAAAGAAATAAAAGCTAGAAGATTTAAAAAAGAGTTTGGTACAAAAGACATTAGATTTGCTTATCAGGATGAGATTACAAATTTACTTTGAGCAACTATTTGAAGTATTCCACCATTTGGTTTTCAAAATAAAACTATAAAAATATTTGTAGACAAAGTGATATTTGATAGCGAATATTTTATGTTTAATCCTGGAATTTCTACAAAAACTATTAGAGTGAAAACTTCGGATTTATTAGAAATATATAAATCACTTAAAAATGAAATAAAAATCTTTGATTTTTCTCTGGAAGAGGCAAGTTTTGAAGAATTAATTAAATAACTTATTTTTTAAATATATAAAAATGAATGTAGATATTATTTTACAATTATTGCTTGCAATGTGACTTTGAGCACTTGTGTGAATGGAAAGATGAATAAATGAAAAAACTAAATTACTTAGTAAATCATCTATTTCTTTTTGAGATATAAGAACTTTTTCTTTGATTGCACTTATGTGAGCTATCAGTACATATTTAACTATGGATTCTGGTAATATGTTTTTTATAGCCTGAGCTTTAGTTATAGTATGACTTTTTATATTGGTTTATTATACTTATAGTATTTTTAAAGAAAAACAATTTTGATTAACTACAGAATTAGCATCAATTATAACATTTTTTCTTTGAGTTTTTGTTATGGTTTGATATTCACAAATTGCAATAATCATGTCTATTGTTTTGACATTTTTATTATCATCTAAATGACTTTTGACTACTGTACTTGACAAAGTTAGTAGAGAAGAATTGAATAACACTATAAAATTTGCTGTTATTTCAATTGTAGTTTTACCACTTTTACCAAATGAAAAATTTTCTATTTCAGAATTATTGAGTTATATTTGATATACAAATCCAATAAATAACAATATATTAAATCTAGAATTTTTAAATTTTTATTGAATTTGGTTTTTCGTGGTTTTAATGTCAGCAATTTCATATGCATGATATGTAATGAGTAAAGTTATTTGAGAAAAGGGTAGTATTTTGGCTAGTTGAGCAATTGGTTGACTTGTATCAAGTACTGCAGTTGCAGCTTCTATGTCAGAATCAAGTAAAAATGATTTAAAAAATACTTCTATGTATGTAGTTTCTACACTTTTAGCTTCAACAATAATGTTTGTTAGAGTTATAATTATTGTATTATTTTTTAATATAAATATGATATCTTCAATACTTCTGCCAAGTTTATTAATGCTTTGTTGAATTATTTTATATATGGTATATTTTTATTATAGTTCTATAAATAAGGAATTACATGTTGAAACATTAAATTTTGAAAAAAAGAAATATAGTAGTCCTTTTAGTGTTGCTCCAGCATTAAAATTTGCATTATTTGTATTATTTATCAAATTTGTTGCTTGAGTTTGATCTTTGTATCAAGATGTTTGGTGAGATTATTTTTTCTATGCATTATGAGTTATATCATGATTAGCTGATGTTGATGCTATAAGTCAAACAATGTCAGTTGATGCAATTGACTGAAAAGTATGAGCTGAACTTGCTGCAATGACTATAATTATAGCAGTTATTTCAAACAATTTAGTTAAATGATCTATTGCTATGAAATTTTGAGAAAAGAAATTTTGAATTTCAGTTATGATGTGATTTGTAGTTTCTATGATTATGTGAATAGTTGGGATGGTGTTTTTAAAAATAGTATAAAAAAAGTTCTAGAAAATCTAGAACTTTTTGTTTATATTTTTTGAAAAAAAGAGAATAATTTGTCCTTTTGTCACCAAAAGTACCAAAAGTGCTTAAGAGTTCGAACTTTCGCAGAGAATTGATTTAAGTTTTATCTCTCGTATCACGGCGAAATCTCACCCTTAAGAATCCCATTGATACATATCGAAAAAGTATTTTTTTATTTTATATAATTATATTGCAATTTTTTTATTAGAATTAAAAAATAAAAAACTCTTAGAAACATCCAGGGTTCTTAGGGGTTGAGATAGTGATTACAAGCAGTAAGAAATAAAATTTAGCAAGCTAGTTCGAAAACCCCTAAAACTTTTTAGAGAAATCATAAAAATTGCAAATTTTTATAGATTTGTCTTATACTTTAGTGTGCTACCTTTTGGTTACAAAAGTAGGAAGTGCTTTCTTTTTGTTACAAAAGTACATATTGTTTTCTTTTGCCTTTAATAATATTTAAACTATAATTAACTTATTATTAATAATTTAAAATAAATGAAATTTGTATTATCAACAATCGCTTGAGTAGAAAGCATGGCAAAAAAAGAAATAGAAAAACAAGGAGGAGTTATAGAAGAAACTATAGATAGATTAGTGACTTTTTCAGGATGAATTGAACTTATTCCTAGAATAAATCTATGGTCTAGAGTATGAAATAAGATGTATATCTTGCTAGCTGAAAAGGAAAATGTAGTTACGTTTGATGAGCTTTTTGATTTAGTTTCAACTATTTCTTGGAAAAATTATTTTAAGAAAGAGTTCCCAATTGTAGTAAAATCAAATTCTACTAGAAGTGAGCTTTTTGCTGAGAGAACTCTGCAAAGTCTTACAAAAAAGGCAATAGTAAAATCACTAGTTTGAGATAATAATATAGTAAATGAAGATTCAAGTTTAGAAAAAATGGAAATCTTAGTTTTACTTATTGATAACAAAGCTAGAATCTTATTAAATACTTCTTGAAATGCTTTGCATATGAGAGGTTATAGAGAAAAGGCTTGAGAAGCTCCAATAAAAGAATCACTTGCTGCGGCTTTAGTTTTTTTATCAGGTTGGAAATTTAGAGAACCATTTTATGATGTATTTTGTGGTTCATGAACTATTGCAATCGAAGCACTTATGATAGCAAAAAATATAGCTCCTTGAATAAAGAGAAAATTCGCATTTGAAAAACTATGATTAGTTAGTAATGAAATAACTGAAAATGAAAGAGTGCAAGCAAAGAAAAAAGAATTTGCAGGAGAATATACAATTAGAGCAAGTGATATAGATCCTGAAATGATAGAATTAGCAAAAGAAAATGCTAGAATTGCATGACTTGGTTGAGAAATAAATTTTGAAGTAAGAGATTTCAGAGAATACATGGATAAACCAATTTCATGAACGCTTGTTTCAAATCCACCTTATGGAGAAAGATTAAAAGATGAAAATCTAAAATCTATGTACAATTCTATTGATAAGATTTTTAGGTTAAATCCAGATTTAAATGGTTGAATTATTTCTAGTTTTATGGAATTTGATAATTTGATTAAAAAAGATACTTACAAAAAAAGAAAACTTTATAATGGTGGGGAAATGTGTTATTTTTGGAAGAAAAATATATAATCTATACTTTAAAATATGGCTGAAATTTGAAGACTTTTTCCTAAGGATTTTGACACTAAATTAAAATCATGAGAATATATTTTGATAGATTTTAGAACAATTGAAGAAAAAGAATATTATTGATATATTGAATGAACACATTTTTTATATGATGTTTATAAAAGTGAAATTGTTTCGCAAATAAATTCTTTGGATAAATCTAAAAAATATCTAATTTATTGTTTTCATGGTAATAGAACTCAAAGTGTTTTGGCTTTTATGAGAGATAATAATTTTGAACATGTTTATGATTTAATTTGATGAATTGAGTATTGGGAAAATTATGGGTATAAATTAAAAAAAGACTAGAATTTCTAGTCTTTTTTTAATTTAGAAAATATGTTTTCCATAAACATTTTTGACAAATATAAAAATAGTTTTATAGTTTATAAAAATAATCTATAATTTATTGTTGTTATGGAAAAAATGTTATGAAAATTAGAGGAAAATAGAGTTTTTGAATTTTTATGAACTATTATAAATGATATATTTGTAATTTCTAGATGATTTAATAATTATTTAATTTCATGAAAGATTCAGAAAGAAACAGAAAAAATTTCTTGATTAAATTATGGATTAGTTGGAATTTATTTTTCACTTAAAGAATTAAATACAGTTCCATTAAATTATGTATTAGAAATGGAAAAATTGTTACTTTTAATTAGATGATTAAATAGGGATTTATCTAATATAGATGATTTTAAAAGAGAAGAAATACTTAATTTCATTAATTTTGAGATTTGAATATTAGAAAGCAAGTATGAATATAAATTTTTACTTAGATTTAAAGATATTATTCTTCATGAATTTAAACTTGATCATATAGATGTAACTTGAGATGCTGTTGAAGAAACATCTATGTTATTAAATCTTATTATGATGAAAAAATAGTTATTTAATCAAATATAAATTATGGAAAAATTAAGAGAATATTGAGAACAAGAAATAAAAGAATTCTTAATATTTGCTATAAATGATATTTTAGTTTTATCAAAAGAAATGGAGAGGTCTTTAACTTGATTAGAAGACTCAAAAGGACCATTATCTATAAAAATAAGTGTAAATCAAAAACCTTTTATTTTTTGTGAATTATCAAATTATTTTAAAGAACAAGATTTTATAAATGTTCCAGTAAATTATTTAAATGCATTGTATAGATTAGTTTTAGAGCTTAAAGTAATATGAAAAAAAATAGAGTCTTTTAGTGAACAAGAAAAAATTTCTATTCTTGATTTTGTTAATAAATTGTTATTATTTCGTGAAAAACAAGAAAGATGAGGATATAGTTTTGATCAAAGATATATAGATATAATTTTTATGGAATTATGATTAGATGTTGTAGATAAAATAGGTGATGCAAGAAATGAAACATTAGCATTATTGGAAATATTAATGATGAAAAAATAAAACCATATAACAATTATTGTTATATGGTTTTATTTTTTTAATCTATTCTTTGTACTTTTGTGACCAAAAGTACCATACTAAAGTATAAGATAAATCCCATTGATACATATCGAAAAAGTTAGTTTAAAATTATTATTTTTTTAACTTTTAATTTCAATAAATATTATTTTATCTCTTTTATTTTCTATTGTATTTTCTAATATTTCTTTTTTCTTTTCATAATAAATATCCATATTTTTTTCTTTATCATAATCTATAATATTTATATTGAATAAAACTATAAATAAAAAATCCCGTTTAGGCAAATAACTATTTATTTTATCAGGAATAGTTTTTAATGCTTGCATATTCGTTGGTCATTTTATTTCAATTGCAATATTATCAATTATTATATCTGGTCTTGAATAATCAATAGATTTTTCTATATCTAGATTTGGATAATTATTTTTTAAATATCAAGCTAATTCAATTTGATATGTTTCTTCATAATTATAACTTCTTAATGGTTTAAATCCTCTAATTTTTTCTTCTATTTCTAATATTAATTGAGGAAATTTTTCTTTTTTTCTTTTTTCATTATTTATTAATTTTATATTTTTATATATTATTTTTATTAAAATATATATTAATAGAATTATTACTGGAATAAAGGGTAGTAATTTTAAATTTAATTCACTTAATAATCAAATATTTTTTATTGTAAAATTCCAAGTAATTATTAATATTCATATAAATATTATATTTTCTATTTTATTAGATTTATTATATTTTTTATAAGCCATAAAAAAATGTTATTATTAAATTTAATTAATAATAACATTTTTATTTATTTTTTGCAAAATTACACTCTCGTAGTATTTCCATCAGTTTCCACTTCTCAATCAACTACTCAATCATCATTTTTAGGTGCTTCTTGTGCTCCTGGTTGAGAGTACAATTTTTGTCCTACTTTCATCATTTCATCACTTAATTCTTTGCTTGTAGATTCTAATTCATCTTTACTAGCATCAGATTTAGCTAACACTTCTTTTACTTTTGATACTTTTTCTTCTACAGATTTTTTGTCAGCATCATCTATTTTATCAGCATTATCTCTAATCATTTTTTCAGCTTGTGCAACTGCACTATCAGCATGATTTCTAGCATCTACACCTTCTTTTTTCTTTTTATCTTCTTCTTTTTTAGCTTCAGCTTCTTTTACAAGTCTGTCAACTTCAGCATTATCCATACCAGTTGAACCTTGTATAGTTATGTGTTGTTCTTTTCCTGTACCTTTATCTTTTGCTTTTACTTTAAGTATTCAGTTTGCATCTATATCAAAACTTACTTCAATTTGAGGAACTCATCTTGGAGCAGGAGCGATACCATCAAGCATAAATTTACCTAGTGGTTTATTGTCTGCAGCCATTTCTCTTTCTCATTGTAATATATGGATTTCAACACTTGGTTGATTATCTACAGCAGTAGAAAAAGTTTCAGTTTTGTTAGCTGGGATTGTAGTATTTCTAGTAATCATAGCTGTTCTAACTCAACCCATAGTTTCTATACCAATAGTAAGAGGAATAACATCTAGTAATAATACGTCAGTTACATCTCAACCTATAATTCAAGCTTGAATTGCAGCTCAAAGAGCAACAGCTTCATCTGGATTGATTCAAGCATTTGGTTTTTTACCAAAAAATGCTTCAACTTTTGAAACAACCATTGGAACTCTAGTTGATCCTCAAACAAGTAATACTTGATCTAAATCACTAGCAGATAATCAAGCATCTTTTAAAACTTTTTTACATGGTTCAATTGATCTTTCAACTAAATCAGCAATTAATTCTTCAAATTTAGTTCTTGTAATTGTCATCATTAAGTTTTTTGGACCACTTGAATCAACAGTTATATATGGTAAGTTAATATCATAATTTGTTGTACTAGATAATTCTTTTTTAGCTTTTTCAGCTTCATCTCTTACTCTTTGAAGAGCCATTGGATCATTTCTTAAGTCAATTGCTTGATCTTTTTTAAATTCATCAATAATATAATCAAGGATTTTTTTATCAAAATCATCTCAACCTAGATGAGTATCTCAGTTTGTAGCCAATACTTCAAAAGTACCTTCTTCAGATAATTCTAAAATTGAAATATCAAAAGTACCTCATCATAGATCATAAACTGCGATTTTTTCATTTTTACCTTTTCAAGCACCATAAGATAGGGCAGCAGCAGTAGGTTCATTTACTATTCTTTTTACTTCAAGACCTGCAATCTTACCTGCATTGATTGTTGCTTGTCTTTGGTCATCGTTAAAATATGCAGGAACAGTGATAACTGCTTCAGTTACTTTTTGTCCTAAAAATTTTTCAGCATCTTCTTTTATTTTCATCAAAATGTGAGCTCAAATTTCTTCTGGTCTTACATCTTTTCCATCAAATTTAATTAAAGCTTCTCCATTTTTACCTTTTACAACTTGAAATGGTACATTTTTAATTTCATCTAATACTTCATCATATTTTCTACCTATAAATCTTTTAGCTGAAAATATAGTTCAAGCATGATTTGTTATAGCTTGTCTTTTTGCAGGAGTTCAAACAATGATTGTTCCATCTTTGTGTGCAACTATGCTTGGAGTTGTTCTATTTCATTCAGCATTTGGAATAACTTTTGCTTCTCAACCCTCCATAAAGGCAACACAAGAGTTAGTAGTTCATAAATCTATTCAAATAATTTTTCCCATATTATAAAAATTAAGTTTTAAAAGTTTTTTAATTGTCATTTTTCCATGACTTGCATATATATTATCAAATTATTTTTTAATGTCAAAACTTTTTAGCACTTTTTTATATTAGGTGCTAGATTAATATTTTTTGTGTTTTAAAATATAGTATGATATACTTATTTTAACTTAATATTTTATTTAGAAATATGGATGAAATAAATAAAAAGGAGGAGGAATGAACTTCACTCCAAGATATGGATTTTTCAAATGAATTTGATAAATATATTCGTGATTTGGAAGATAGAAGAAAAAGAGTTGATGATTTGATAAATTAAAAAGCGTACTTTACAGTACGCTTTTTGTTTTTGGAAGAAACAGACTCAGGCGGGGAAAAGGCTTAATTGTATACCAGCCAGCTCCGCGTCAGCTATTTCTTCTTGTTTCCTTTTTTCTTCTTCTTTTTTTGTTTTCATTATTGCAATTTTTTCTTGCAAAATTGCAATAATTTGCTTTTTCCTTTCTTGTTGTTCAATCGTCAAATTTGGCAATTTACAAAGTTCAGTGAATTCTGTGTATTGACAAGAGGCTTCGCTATCTTCTTTACACAGAGAATCAATATCTCCACCTGGTAATGGAAATGAAAATCCCCAACCAAATAAAGCTGCTCGTTTTAATCGTCCTGACATATAGCCTCCAAAAGTAAAAAAAGTAATTATTTTATATATTAAAAAAATAAAAAGTCAATTATAGATTATATTTTTATTATAACTATTTTTAAAATTGACTTATTTATTATAAATTGTAGAATAAAAAAAATTTAAAATTAGATTTACATATAATGGAAGAAGATATCATAGAATTTGAACCAACAGAACCGATTATTTTATCTGATGAGGAAAAATATGCTTTAGAATTACTAAATTTACATTTAAGAAGTATAAAAGATAGAATTACTAGCATACTAGAATTAGAAAGGGAAATGAAAGATATGCTTTCTACGATTGATTGAATTAAATGAAATCCAGAATGTCCAGTTTGTAAAGATATAGAATGATTTAGAGAAAAATATAAGTTATTTGTAGATGTGCTTATGAAACAAATTTCTGCTAGGCAAGCAAAAATAGACTTGTTAAAGCAAAAAAATTTTACATTAACAAGTGAACAATTAGAGTTAAAAAGAAAAGCCTATAGAGATAAATTAACTGGACTTTATAATAGAGTGGTTATGGATAATGTTATAATTCATAATATGAATGAAGCAATTAATCATAATTATAATTTTACTTTATCTATTTTAGATATTGATAATTTTAAGCATGTAAATGATTCATTTGGTCATAAATTTTGAGATGAAATATTAATAAAATTCGCAAAATTTTTAGAAGATTCAGTTGAAAATTTAAATAAATCAAGATTTGTTAGTGCTAATTATAAAAGATTAAATAAAGCTACTTTGGCTTTTAGATATTGATGAGAAGAATTTATTATATTATCTATATTATCTTGAACAGAATTAAAAAAATTTTTAGATTGATGTTTATATAGATTTTCAAAAATTACACATACTTTTTGAGATGAAAAATTTAATATTACATTTTCTTGAGGAGTAACAGAATTTATATGATGATGACTTGATTCTAGAAATGAACATGATTTAGTACATTCAGCAGATTTATTATTATATAAAGCAAAAAAAGCATGAAGGGCTAGAATATTAATGCATGAAAAAAAAGAGTTAGTAAAAGCTTAATTATATAATATAGTTTATTATGATTAAAATAACTTCATTCGTTGATAGTTTTAAACATTATGAAGAGCCAATTAAAGAGTTTCAAAAAAGACTGGGTGGTGTTGTAGATTTTGTTAAATTAAAGCCTAGTAAGAGAAATGAAATAAATGAAATTATAAATGAGGAAACTTTAGAGTTAAAAAAATATTTAGAAAAAAATAAATGATATAAAGTTTTACTTTATATTGATTGTAAAACAATGGATACTATTGAGTTTTCTAAATTTGTAGAAGAAAAACAGATGAAGTTTTGAGATTTAGTTTTTGTTATATGATGAGCTTATTGAGTGGATTATGATATGATAAAAGACTCCATAGATTTTAAAATATCACTTTCTCCAATGACCTTTCCACATGCTCAAGCTATAATGATGTTATTTGAGCAAATATATAGAGTAAATTGTATAAAAAAAGGTATAAGATATCATCATTAATTTTGTTGATTAAATTAAAAAAAATAATACTATATACATCAGTATTATTTTTTTGTCACTTTTTTAATTTATATCGTTATATCGAGTATGGATGATATTAAACTAATAGAAAAATGTTTAGATTGAAACCTAAATTATTTCTGAGAAATTTATGACAAATATGTAGATAAAATATATAATTTTGTATATTTTAAGACTACAAATAAGGAGGTTGCCGAAGATATAGTAAGCGATGTTTTTATTAGTGCATTAAATAATATCAATTCATTTAGAATACAAGAAGGCTCATCTGTTAAATCTTGGCTATATAAGATAGCATATAATAAAATAATTGATTTTTATAGAACAAATAAAGAGTTTGAAGAGATTTGAGATTATTTAGATATGTCAATAAATTCAGATTTTGCTCAAGATTTAGACAATAAAGATAAATTAAAAGAAGTTTTTTGATATTTAAAAAATATAAAAAAGGAACATAGAGATATAGTTGTTTATAGGATTTGGGATGATTTATCATATAAAGAAATTTCCGAAATTACTTGAATGAGTGTTGATAATTGTAAAAAAATTGTTAGTAGAACACTTAAAACAATTAGTGCAAATTTTGTTATTTTAATTTTGATCTTATTAATTTTATAAAAAATGAAAAAATTTTTGGATGAACTATATGAAAATTATCCTGAACTTGAAAATTCAAAAGATAGTATAGATAAAGCAGTTTATTATTTAAAAGATAATAAACCAGTTTTTAGTGCTTCAGGTGAATTTAAAAATCATTTAAAATCTAGGATTGATTGACTTATTTGATTAAAAATAAATAAGAAAAATAACTTTTTACTCTTTGCTATTCCATTATTTAGTTTTGTATTTATAGTTGCTTGATTTTTATATTATTTTAAAGATATTACATTTTTAAATTGACCAAATAATGTAAGAAATTTTGAAATATCAAATCTAAAAATTGATAATAATTTAAGTAATAATAATAAACAACAATGAGAAGAAAAATCAGAAAATAATATTAATGATGAAAATACTAATAATATAAATAAAACTGAAGTTGTTGAAAATATAAATAATAAAAATATTCCAAGTAAAAAACTTGATAAAGTGAATAGTAATAATCAAGAAATATCAACTTTTAGTGTTATAGAAGACCAACAAAATACTGAAATAACTTCTGCTGAAAATTATGAAATAAGTACTGTTTTAGATGCAGTAGGAGAGACTTATGATTTTAAGATAAGTGATAGTGTTAATGGTGATTATTATTTTGATTCAAACATGGATTCTGTTTGAGCCTCTATATCTCCAATGAGTGATATGTCATTAAGTAGATCATTTAAAGTACAAGAAAATTATGATACTTTCACTGATTTTTGTAGTAATACTTGATGAACTATTTATGAAGCTTGAAATGATCAAATTTGTAGAGTAAATAAAAAAGAGTGTTTATCAAGTAATTATATAAATTGAACTTGTGAATTTATAGAAATAAAATAAAATTAAAGATATAAAATTTAACAATTTTATGTCTTTTTTGTCACTTTTTATTTTTATGTCGTTATTATTGTTGAAGCCTTTTTTATTTTTTAATATATTTGTTATGAAAAAATATTTATTATTTATGCTTTTGGTGTGATTTACTTTTTCTACAGTAAATGCAGCAGTTGAAGATAATTCAATAATTGATGAATTACAATGAACTGATGTAAAAACACTAAATTCTGACTTTAAATTAAAGTCTTTTAATAGTTGTGATAATATGGAAACCGTAATGGGTGATTACATAAAAACATATTGGAAAAATAATAAAACTCGTTTTTATAATTATTGACCAATTTATAGTTTTTGATGAATTGCAGATGATATGGTTATGGAAACTACAAGTGATGCAGTTGCTCCAAGTGTAACTGATAAATCAAATACTGTATGAGCTTGATTATCAAGTGATGATTATGGTAAAACTAACACTCAAGTAGATTGAGTTGATGAATCAGATATTATTAAGACTGATTGAAAAAATATATACTATTACAATGATAGTGATCATTTTGTTTATATAGTTTCAGTTGATGATAAAGCAATTATCAAAAAAATAAAGATTCCAGAATCTTTTTATAGTCCTGTTTTATATTTATGAAATAATACTTTAACTATTATTTCAAGTTGATATTCAAATTATGATTATTCAGCAAAATGATATTATATAAATAGAAATAATAAAACATATGTTATAGTGTTTAATATAGCTAATGTTTCGTCACCAAAATTGGAAAAATTATATATAACTGATGGTGATTATTCTCAATCAAGAAAAATAGGAGATTATATATATGTTATTTCTAATAATAGTTTTAATATACCATATTATAATTTTAAAACAGTAGATGATATTGATTTTAGTATTTCTAAAGTTATGCCACAAAAAATTGATATTTCTAAAACAAGTGTAAAAGCTAACCAAAATTTAAAAGTTAAATGAACAACTCTTCCATACAATGTTACAGCAGGAAATGTTGCAGATTGTTCTGATATAAGTTATGTTTTACCTGATGAAGAGACAATTAAACAATATGATTTTAATCCAAGTTATAATGTTATTTCTGTAATTGATACAAAAAATACAAATAAAAAAGTAGAAACAACAGTTATTGCAGGAAGTAATAATGAAGTATATATGAGTTTAGATAATCTATATTTAACTTCTCAAATGTATGAAAGTTATGATTTTACTTGTCCAATGAATGCTAGATGTTTTGCTCCTTGGTATTCAAGATGAGCTAATACTCTTTTACATAAATTAAATGTTTCAGGTTTAAATTTAAATTACCAAGATTCTACAATCATTCCTTGAACTCCATTGACTCAATATAGTATGGATGAATATAAAACAGATTTTAGAATACTTACTCAAACAAATAACTGGAATAGTAATACAAATGAAAGTCATACTGATCTATATATTTTAGATAAGGATTTAGCATTAAAATCTTCATTAAAAAATCTTTGAAATTGAGAACAATTTAAATCAAGTAGATATATATGAGATAAATTATTCTTGGTTACATTTAAACAAGTAGACCCACTTTACGCTATTGATGTATCTGATTCTACTGCACCAAAAATCCTATGAGAATTAAAGATTCCAGGATATAGTACATATTTACATCCATATGATGAAAATCATTTAATTGGTTTATGATATGATACAAAAGAAAATGAGTGGTGAGGAACTGTAAACTCATGAATTAAAGTTGATTTATATGAAATTAATTATGATAAAAAATGTTCTGATTCTAATCTAACTACAGATGAAAAAACAAAATGTGATTCTTGAGAATACAAATGAATAATTGTTAAACAAAAATATTCAAAAACATTTTGAGGAAATTGAAGTAGTAGTGAAGCTTTAAGTAATCCAAGAATGTTTATGTGGAAAGCTAGTGATAAAAAATTATTTTTACCAGTTTCATTGTATCAAAATGATGCAACTGATATTTATAGATATACTGATTTCTTTAATTGATTATTAGTATTAAGTATAGATAAATCTTCTTGAATAAAAGAAAATTATAGAATTACTCATATTGATACTTCTTGACTTGAACAAGAAAGAATAAACGAATGTAGTAAATATACTTCTAATAATACAAGTAATACTTGTACAAAGCTTATAAATTGAGAAGAATATTGTGAAAGTAAAGTTTATAGCTATGTACCAAAATATTGTTATGCAGACTCAACTATTTGAGAATATATAGCATCTAGAAGTTGGAATTATTATCAAGATTTTATAAAAAGATGATTATGGATAGGAGATAACTCTTATGCAGTTTCAAATTCTTATGTATCTGCTAATAATATTTCAACTTGAAAAGAAGTTTTTAAATTAAGATTAAAATAATAGAACAAAAAATCCTTATAAAAAGTTTCACTTTTTATAAGGATTTTTTTTATTTTTGTGGACAAATAATAGACAAAAAAAAAGCTATAAAAAATAATTTGATTTTTTTAAAAATAAAATTATTATACTAAACAAAAACTTAAAATCACTTTATGAAAAACCCTTTAAATAAGGGAAAAACAAATGAAAAAAAATAAAATTTCATTTGCTTTTTTTGTTGTCATAAATATACTCTTCACGTTTAAATTTATTTTGTATAACTTTTTAATACAATTATTATGGACATAAGTATAAATAATTTTTTATGATCATATTATATAGTGTGAGAGAACTGACACTGAATATTGAATCCTTTTTTTGTGTGAATTATGTTAGAGTTTATATTGTTATTAGTAGTATACTTTTTTGTTACTAAAAAACCTAACTCTAGTTTTTCTGTGTTTTTTGATATGGTTTTTGAATGAGTATATTGATTCTTTGAAGATATATTGTGAATTGATGAGAAAAAATGGACTAAATTATATATAACTTCTATGTTTTTTGTTATATTATTTTCAAATTTATCTTGAGCTGTATTAGAAGTAATTTGAGTTTGAATTTGAGTTATTGAAAAATGAAGTAATTTAGCATTATTAGCTCCTGATAAAGTATGAGATTGAATTTTATCTTATTATATTGAAATTCCAACTTCAGATATAAATTTCAATGTAGCTATGGCAGTTATCTGAGTTATAATTGTTATATATGAACAATTTAAGTTTTTGTGAATTTGAAAGGCTTTATATGAATATTTTCCAGTATTAGGTAAAAACTATATTCCTTATGAAAGAGGAAATAAAAGTAAATTTATAGATATACCATTATTCTTACTTGTTAAGTTTTTTGATATAGTTATTTCTTTATTTTTAGGAATATTAGATATTGTATGACATCTAGCTAAAGTTATATCACTTTCATTCCGTCTTTTTGGTAATATTACATCAGGTGGTATGTTACTTTGAATGCTACTATTGTGACTTTGAGCAGGAACTAAATTTCTAGTTTGATTTGAATTTCCAGTCGTAGTACCTGTTATACTTCATCTACAATGAATATTAGTTTCACTTATACAAGCACTTGTATTTCCACTTTTAATAGCAATCTTCATAAAAGTTGCTAAAGTGCATTAAAAATTTTATTATTATATTTTAGAAATATTACAATATGGAAAATTTAGTAAATTTTATTTGAGCATGATTAGCTATTTGAGTTTCTTGAATCTGAGTAGCAATCGGTCAATGAATTTTGTGAAAAAAATCTGCTGAAGTAATGTGAAAAAATAAAGAATTATCTTCTTTCTTTCTTACTATTACAATATTAGGTATAGCCTTAGTAGAATCAGCAGCAATTTACGGTCTAATAGTTGCATTCAAAATATTGTGAACTACTTGAATTTCTATGTGAGCAAGTATTTGAGCATGATTAGCAATTTGATTAGCTTGATTTTGAGCATGAGTATGAGAATGAAAATTAATTGCTTGAGCAATTTGAGCAATTGATAGAAGTCCACACTTAAAGTCAAAAATAATGACATATATGGTATTATTTGTAGCGTTAGTAGAGTCTGCTGCCATCTATGGTTTAGTAATATCATTTAAGATATTATGAGATGTTGATTTTACAAGTCAAGCATTTATAGGTATGTGATTGGCTGTATGATTAGCTTGATTATGAGTAAGTATCTGAGAATGAATATTGGCAGAAAAATCAATGGAAATGATGTCAACACATGAAAAGATGAGTTGATACTTCTTAACTGTAACTATATTAGGTATAGCATTGGTAGAATCTGCAGCAATCTATTGATTGATAGTAGCATTCAAAATGTTTTGAACAGAGTGAATAACAATGTGAGCATCAATAGGTGCATGATTAGCAATATGATTAGCTTGATTATGAGCATGAGTATGAGAATGAATATTGGTATCAGGAGCAATCTGAGCAATGTGAACAAGTCCACATATGAAATCAAAACTAATGACATTTATGGTATTATTCATAGCATTAGTAGAATCAGCAGCGATATATTGATTAGTAATATCATTTAAAATATTATGAGATATAGACTTCACAAGCCAAGCATTTATAGGTATGTGATTAGCGGTATGATTAGCATGATTATGAGTAAGTATTTGAGAATGAATGCTGGCAGAGAAATCAATGGAAATGATGTCAAGGCATGAAAAGATGAGTTGATACTTCTTGACTGTAACAATATTAGGTATAGCGTTAGTAGAATCAGCAGCAATCTATGGATTGATAGTAGCATTTAAAATGTTTTGAACCATAGACTTAAGTATTTGAGCAAGTATTTGAGCGTGATTAGCGATATGATTAGCTTGATTATGAGCATGAGTATGAGAGTGAAAACTTGTAGCATGAGCAATAACTGCTATGTGAAATAATCCACACTTAAAGTCAAAATTAATGACATTTATGGTATTATTCATAGCGTTAGTAGAATCAGCAGCGATATATTGATTAGTAATATCATTTAAAATATTATGAGATATAGACTTCACAAGCCAAGCATTTATAGGTATGTGATTAGCGGTATGATTAGCATGATTATGAGTAAGTATTTGAGAATGAATGCTGGCAGAGAAATCAATGGAAATGATGTCAAGGCATGAAAAGATGAGTTGATACTTCTTGACTGTAACAATATTAGGTATAGCGTTAGTAGAATCAGCAGCAATCTATGGATTGATAGTAGCATTTAAAATGTTTTGAACCATAGACTTAAGTATTTGAGCAAGTATTTGAGCGTGATTAGCGATATGATTAGCTTGATTATGAGCATGAGTATGAGAGTGAAAACTTGTAGCATGAGCAATAACTGCTATGTGAAATAATCCACACTTAAAGTCAAAATTAATGACATTTATGGTATTATTCATAGCGTTAGTAGAATCAGCAGCGATATATTGATTAGTAATATCATTTAAAATATTATGAGATATAGACTTCACAAGCCAAGCATTTATAGGTATGTGATTAGCGGTATGATTAGCATGATTATGAGTAAGTATTTGAGAATGAATGCTGGCAGAAAAATCAATGGAAATGATGTCAAGGCATAAAAAGATGAGTTGATACTTCTTAACTGTAACTATATTAGGTATAGCGTTAGTAGAATCAGCGGCAATCTATGGTTTAATAGTAGCATTTAAAATGTTTGGTACAGAATGAATATCAATGTGAGCTTCAATCTGAGCATGATTAGCAATATGATTAGCATGATTCTGAGCTTGATTGGGAGAATGAATATTGGTTAGATGATCTTTATGGTCTATGTCTAGAAATCCAAAAAATAAGTCAAAAATTATGACATTTATGGTATTATTCATAGCATTAGTAGAATCAGCGGCAATATATTGATTAATAGTAGCATTTAAAATAATTTCATGACTTGATTCTAGTATTGATCAAATGATATATATTGGTTCAGGTTTGGCAATATGATTAGCATGATTATGAGTAAGTATTTGAAATTGAGTTTTAGCTGAGGAATCAATTATAACTATGTGAAGAAATCCTGTAATGACTGGTTTTATGTTAACTGTAACTATATTAGGTATAGCCTTAGTAGAATCAGCAGCAATCTATTGACTAGTAATTGCATTTAAGATTTTAACAACTACTACTACAATTGCTTGATTTGCTTCAATCTGAGCATGATTAGCAATATGATTAGCATGATTATGAGCTTGATTGTGAGAAGGTATGATAATTAAGGGTTCAATAAATTGAATGAATATTAATCCTGAAGAAAAAGCTAAAGTATTAGCTTTCATGGTATTATTCGTTGCATTGGTAGAAGTTGTTGCTATATATGGATTATTAATTGCTTTCAAAGTAATAGGATAATTATTTAAATTATTATTTTAATTTATATTATGGAAAATTTAAAATTAGAATTGATTCTTGCTGCTATGATCAATTTTTGAATATTGTTTTTTTTCTTTAAACATTTTCTTTGAGAAAAATTATCAAAAGCTATTGATGAAAGAAGAAAATTTTTAAAAGCATCAGAAGAAGCTGATGATTTAACAAAGAAAAAATTAGAAGAAGCAGAAATAAAAGTTGAAAATATATTAAATGATGCTAGATCTAAAGCTTCAGAAATTGAAAAATCAGCTGATGAATTATCTAAACAAAATACTGCTAAACTTCTTGAAAAAGCAGAAAAAGAAGCTAAATATGTTTTAGAAAGTGCTAAAACTGAGATTGAAAAAGATAGATTAGATATGAATAATTCTATGAAATCAAAGATTTTAGATTTATCTTTAAAACTAAATTCTAAAGTATTTTGAAAACAAGAATCAAATAAAGAATTCTTTGAAAAAGAATTTGAGGTATTAGCTAAATAATTTTTGTATTATGAGTAATATACATGTCAATATTGATAATCTAGGCTTAAGTGAATTGAAAAATTTACTTGTAGATATTAGGTTATATAGAGACTTAAAAAAACAATTGGGAACTAGATGAGAAATTTTATACAAAAAATTAGAAAACTGAACTAATACTTTGGTTGTTGAGTATTTTCCTGCTATATCTGAAGATTTGGCTTGGGAAGAATCAAAGAAGATTTTTGATAAAGTTTTTGGGTTAAATGTTAATAGAGAAGAAGTTGTTTTCTCTAAGAAAGAAAATTTAAAATGAGGAATTAAGGTTTATGTAAATGATAAAATGATAGACCTAAGTTACGATAGAGTTGAAAAAATGGTTAGAAAATAAAAAAAATTATTAATTTTTTAGTTTTAATATTAAATATAATTTATATGTCAAAAGATTTATTAAATAGCATTATAAATGAAATAGAAAATAAGATTGATTCAGTTGAATTAAATCCAACTGTTTGAAATGTAGGTGAAGTTTTCTATTTATGAGACGGTGTTGCTAAAGTTTCTGGTTTAGGAGAAGTTTCATACAATGAAGTTGTAGATTTTGAATCTGGAGCTAGAGGTATTGCATTAAACTTAGAAGAACATTTTGTTTGAATAGTTGTTTTATCATGATTTAACACTATTAAAGAAGGTGAAAAAGTATTTTCAACTGGTAAAATATTAGAAGTACCTGTTTGAAGAGGATTAATTGGTAGAGTTGTAGATGCTCTATGAAATCCAATGGATGGTTTAGGTGAAATTAAATCAACTGAATTTTATCCAATTGAAAGAGTTGCTACAGGTGTTATGGCTAGAAAATCAGTTCATGAACCAATGACAACTGGTATTAAAGCTATTGATGCTCTTGTACCAATTGGTAGAGGTCAAAGAGAATTAATTATTGGTGATAGACAAACTGGTAAAACTCAAATTGCTATCGATGCAATTTTAAATCAAAAAGGTCAATGAGTAACTTGTGTTTATGTTGCTATTGGTCAAAAAGAATGAAAAATCGCTAGAATTGTTGAAGAACTTAAAAAGAGATGAGCAATGGATTATACTATTGTTGTAGCTGCTTGAGCTTCTGCTCCTGCTTCTATGCAATATTTATCTCCATATGCAGGTTGTGCTATGGCTGAATATTTTATGTTCAACAAAGAACACTCATTAATTATATATGATGATTTATCTAAACAAGCAAATGCTTATAGAGAAATGTCATTACTTTTAAGAAGACCACCAGGTAGAGAAGCTTATCCTTGAGATGTATTTTATACTCACTCAAGATTACTTGAAAGATCATCAAAATTAAATGATGAATTAGGTGCTGGTTCTATGACTGCTCTTCCAATTATTGAAACTCAAGCTTGAGATGTTTCTGCTTATATTCCTACAAACGTAATTTCTATTACTGATGGACAAATATTCTTAGAATCAAACTTATTTAATGCAGGTCAAAAACCAGCAATCAATGTATGATTATCAGTTTCAAGAGTTTGAGGTTCTGCTCAAATTAAAGGTATGAAAAAAGTTTCTGGTACTTTAAAATTAGACTTAGCTCAATATAGAGAATTAGCTGCATTTTCACAATTTGCTTCAGATTTAGATTCTGAAACAAAAGCTCAATTAGATAGAGGTGCTAGAATGATGGAATTATTAAAACAATGAGTTTACTCTCCAGTTACTGTTGAAAAACAAATTTGTTCTATATATGCAGGTTGAAAAGGTTACTTAGACTCAATTGATGTTTCTAAAGTTGCTAAATTTGAACAAGATTTATACACAACTCTAGATCAAGAAAAAACTATTTTAGAATCAATTTCTAAAGAAAAACAAATGAGCGAAGATATAGAAAAAAAATTAGTTGAAGTTATTAAAAAAGTTGTTGAATTAAATAAATAATTTATCTATAAATAAAAAAGTTTTATGGCAAATGCTAAAGAGATAAAGAGAAAAATAGGTTCCATAAAAAATACTGCAAAAATAACTAAAGCAATGGAGTTAATTTCAACTGTAAAGATGAAAAAAGCTCAAGACTTAGCAATTGAAAAAAGAGAGTTTGTCTTAGAAATGTTAAAAATATTTTTAAGAGTAGAAGACTACTTATCAGACTTTCCACTTTTCTCAGTTAAAAATTCTTGAAAAAAGACTCTTTGAGTAGTTATTACTTCAAATAAATGATTATGTTGAGGTTATAACGTAAATGTAATGAAAAAAGTTAATTCATATGTTAATGAAACTAATGAAGATTTAGATTTTATTGCTGTATGAAAGAAAGCTTCAAATTTTATTGTTAGAACTTGAAATAACTTAATTGCAGATTTTAGTGATGACTTTTCAGATAATTTAGAACCTGTTTTTACAAAAGAAATATCTGAGTTTATGAGAGATCATTTTCTTTCATGAAAATATAATAAGGTAGTTGTTTTTTACAATTTTTATGTAAATACAATTAGACAAATTCCAGTTGCAAAGGTAAGTTTACCTATAGATTCAGTTGATATTAAAAACTATTTATTTTCAATCCTAGATTGACATGTTGATTTAGAAAAGGAAATAGAAGAAATGAAAAATGGATACATCTATGATGTAGAACCAACAATTGAAACTTATCTTTCTGAAGTACTTCCAATGATATTGGATATGATGTTCTACGATGTTTTACTAAATGCTAAAGCAAGTGAACATAGTTCTAGAATGATTGCAATGAAAAATGCAAAAGATAGTGCGAATAAAATAGCTAAAGCTTTAACACTTAAATATAATAAAGCAAGACAAGCTGGTATTACTAGTGAAGTTTCTGAAATTACAGCAGGTGTTGAATCTATGAAAGATATATAAAATTTCTTTACATGTACTTTAAAAGTACTATAATAAATTTATTAAATTTTAAATATTTTCTTATGAATAAATTATTTATTGCTTTAAAAATCTTGATTAACATTGTATTGTTTGGTTTTTATTCTTTGGTTTTTGTTATTGCTTGAAATTTTGCTTTTGGTTTAATATTATCTATTTTAAATAGAAATGTACCTTGAAGCGAAGATCCAATACATGCAAAAATGGCTGTATTAGTTATATTTTTAACATTATTAATAACATTATTATTTAGAAAAGTATTTTATTTATCTATTTTTCCAAAAATCAATTTTATTGATATAAAAAAAATAAAAAATATTAAATCAGAACCAAAAGATGAAGAGTTAGAGATTTATATAAATAAAGAAATAAAATAATAGTATTTATAGAATGTTTGATCTTATATTATCGTGCTAGATTTTAATTAAAAAAATTTACAATTAATATTTTATATAAAAATGAAAACTTGAAAAATTATTAAAATAGTTTGAGTAGTAATTGATGTTAAGTTTCAATGAGGTTATGTTCCATCAATTTATGAATCATTGGAAGTTAAAGGTTTTTCTTCTAGAGTTGTTCTTGAAGTACAACAACAATTAGGTGACTCAGTTGTAAGAACAATTGCTATGAACCCAGTTGATGGTTTAAAAAGAGGATTAGAAGTAGAAGCTACTGAATTTCCTATTAGAGTTCCTGTTTGAGAAAAAGTTCTTGGAAGAATGTTTAATGTTCTAGGTGATCCAATAGATGATTTAGAAAAACCTGTTACAGAATTTTATGATCCAATTCATAGAAAAGCTCCAGATTTTGCAAATCTTACTACAAAAGCTGAAATTTTCGAAACTGGTATCAAAGTTGTAGACTTAATTGCACCTATGTTAAAATGAGGTAAAGTAGGTTTATTTGGATGAGCATGAGTAGGTAAAACTGTTATCATGCAAGAATTAATCCATAATATCGCAAGTGAACATGGATGATATTCAGTAGTTGCTTGAGTTTGAGAAAGAACAAGAGAATGAAATGATTTATATCATGAAATGAAAGAATCAGGAGTTATTGATAAAACTGCCATGGTATTTTGACAAATGAACGAAGCACCAGGTCCAAGAGCTAGAGTTGCCTTAACAGGTTTAACTATGGCTGAACATTTTAGAGATAGAGAGAAAAAAGATGTATTATTATTTGTTGATAATATATTCAGATTTACTCAAGCTGGTTCTGAAATTTCTGCATTATTATGAAGAATTCCTTCAGCAGTAGGTTACCAACCAACTCTTGCTACAGATATGGGTGCTCTTCAAGAAAGAATTACTTCAACTAGAGATGGTTCAATTACTTCTGTTCAAGCAGTTTATGTTCCAGCGGATGATCTAACTGATCCAGCTCCAGCTGCTACATTTGCACATCTAGATTCTACAATTGTATTAAATAGATCTATTGCTGAACTTGGTATTTATCCTGCTGTTGATCCTCTTGATTCAACTTCTACAGTTCTTGACCCAACAATTGTTTGAGAAGATCATTACAATGTTGCTAGAAATGTACAAAAAATCCTTCAAAAATATAAAGAATTACAAGATATTATTGCTATTCTTGGTATGGATGAATTAAGTGCTGAAGATAAACAAACTGTAAGTAGAGCTAGAAAAATTCAAAAATTTCTTTCTCAACCATTCTTTGTTGCTGAACAATTTACAGGTACTCCTTGAGTTTATGCTAAAGCAAATGAAACAGTTTCATGATTTAAAAAAATAATTGATTGAGAACTTGATTATGTTCCTGAAAATTATTTTATGTATAAAGCTTGAATACAAGATGTAATAGCTGCATATGAAAAATCTAAAGCAGAAAGTAAATAATTAATCTATTAATTTTAAAAATATGAAATTAAAAATGTTATCATTTTCATGAAAAAGTTTTGTTTCAGATAATGTTATTTCTGTAACTTTGATGACAGCTATTTGAGAAATTACTGTTTTAGATAATCATTCACCTTTGATAACTAGTTTAAAACCATCAACTTTATATTTTTTATATATTGATGTAAATTGAGTTGAAAAAAGAGATGATTATGCTATTTGAAAATGATTTGTTGAAATAAGTGATAATGCCGTTAAAATTATGGCTGATATGCTTGTTGATATAGAAGATTTAGATGTATGAGTTGCTGAAAGAGCTAGAAATAAAGCTATCGAATTAATGGAAAAATATAGAGATAGTACTGATAAAATGGATATGGAAAAATATATAGAAGCAGAAGATATGCTTCTAAAATCTATAGCTCAATTAAAACTAAGTGATACACTTAAATAAATAAAATAATAAGACTAAAAAAGATTTGGTCTTATTATTTTTTTTAATATAATAATAATAAATATTTTTATTTAATAATATTAGTTTATGGAAAAATTTTTGTCTCAAATAGTTGAATGAAATAAATTTGAATTAATTATCGATAAAAATTTATTTAATAAAGATATAGTATTAAAAGCTGCATATAATTTTTTAGATAGAGGATATTTCTTTTTTAAATTAGACAAGAGTGAAAACATAACTTTAGTTTTTACAAAAAGAGAAGAAAATTCTGAGAAAGTTGAGAATATAATTTCTGATTTTAGTGATGAATTATTATCAGTATATTTAAGAGATAAACTTGAAAGAGAAAATAAAACTATAAGAGAAACTATAGTTTCTCTTGCTATATCAAATAGTATTGATTCAAATAATTTTGTTGAAATGAATACTAATCTTCAAAATAATCAATGACAAAATCAAATTGATTTTGATAAGGATATTGATGATATTTTAAGAGAAATCGAAAATGACCCTGAATTAAAAATTGATGAAGATGAAATTGAAAGGATCCTTAAAGAAATAGAGGATGAATCAATTTTAGAAACTAAATCAGAAGTAAAACTAAATATTGATGGCTTGAAAAAGGCTAAAGAACAATTTAATAAATAGTTTCTTTAATATTTTGATAAAATTTAAACTTAAAAATATGAACAAAAGTTTTGAAGTAGATAAATATTTCTATCCTGTTGATTTAATTTCTATTTGAATAGATGATTTTTCTGAAATTTCAACTATTAGTTTTAGTAATAATCTATTAACTATAGAATGAAATAATGAAGATGAAATAAATAACATATTTAATGAATTTATAAATTATATTACTTGATTAATTAATGAATAGAAATGTTAAACATTGATAATTTAAAAAAAATAGATACAAATACTTGATTTTTCAGATTTAAGAAATTTTGAGATGATTATCTAATAACAAATGATATAGCAAGATATTCATTTTTAACTAAAAATGAATTTTCTGATTTTATCTCAGGTAATATAAAAGAGTGAAAAAAATATACTGAATTATTAGAAAAAAAATTTATAAAGTGAGTGAATTACATAAATGACATGTCTTCTGCTTTTGCTTTAAAAAATAATTTTTTAGTATATTGACCATCACTTCATATAATAGTTACAACTCTTAGATGTAATCATAAATGCCAATATTGTCATGCGGCTGTTGCTCCAATGACTGCAAAAAATATGGATATGACAGAAGCTACAGCAAAAAAAGTTGTTGATACTATTTTCTTTACAAGTAATCCAAGTTTAACTATTGAATTTCAATGATGAGAATCTCTTGTTAATTGGGATATTGTAAAGTATATAGTTGAATATGCTGAAAGTAGAGCATTACATTTAAAGAAAAATTTAACATTTGCACTTGTTTCAAATCTTTCACTTATGGATGATGAAAAATTAGAGTATTTAATTTCTCATAATGTTCAAATATCTACAAGTTTAGATTGAGATGAAGATACTCATAATTTTAATAGAACATTTAAAGAATGAAATAGTTTTGAAAAAGTATCATATTGGATTAAAAAAATTAATAAAGAATATGAAAATAAATGAATAAAAACTAAAGTTGGAGCACTATTAACAGTTACTAAAAAAACTCTAGATAGATATAAAGAGGTAATTGATACATATGTTTCATTATGATTAGATTGAATATTTTTAAGACCATTAAATCCATATTGATTTGCTGCTGCAGATTTAGAAAAATTAGGATATGAACCAAATGAATTTATTGATTTTTATAAAAAATCATTAGAATATATAATAGAACTGAATAAAAATTGAACAATATTTAAAGAAGCATTATCATCAATATATCTTTCAAAAATGCTTACTGAAAAAGATCCGAATTTCTTAGATGAAAGAAGTCCGTGTTGAGCGTGTATTTGACAAGTTGCATATAATTATGATTGAAAGATTTACTCTTGTGATGAGTGAAGAATGCTTTGAAGAATGTGAGATGATAATTTTCTAATGACAGAAGTTACAGAATCAGGTGCAGAGACTTATAAAAATATGATAGAAAGTGAAACTACAAAGATTATGGTTCAAGCATCAACTCTAGACTGATTACCATGATATAATGATAGTGTCTATAAACCATATATTTGAGTATGTCCAATTCATAGTTATAAATTGAGTTGAAATATAATTCCAACTTATGCAAAAGATCATAAGAGAATACTTGATTATGCAGTACTTGATTACTTATTTAATAAGATAAGAGTTGAAGAAGATAGAAAAGTATTTGAAAGATGGTTATGAATGGAAAACAATTTAGTTACTAGTCAGTGTGAATCTATTTAATATATAAAATATATTTATAATAATAAAATTATGAATCAAAACAATAAAAAGCTTTTTCCAAAATTTAAAAAGAAATTGAAGTGATTTATCACTGATGAAAGTGGTAAAATTAGTAAGAAAGATGCTTTGTGATTAGCTGTTTGAGCTATGATTTTAAGTTGAGTTGATGAAGTCTGAGCGGCTATATCAAATTCTTCTAGTCCTGCTGTTTTACCTTATCCAGCTATCTCAGATTATGCTTGAGCTAATTATACTAATACAAATAATTTTACTATTATTAACTCAGCAACATGTAATCATTTTAGTTGAATAGTAAATTGACATTATAGCTGAACTTCATCAGTTAATTTATCTCAATCTCAAATACAATTAAATAGTCATGCAAGTCATGGTAGTCATGGTAGCCATGGTAGCCATGGTAGTCATGGTAGTCATGGTTCAGGTGGGTGGTGTTAAAAAATTATCTTATATTTTAATATATTTAGTATGAAACAAAAAGTAATTATATTTATTATATATTGATTAGTTTTTTTTGTTATATGAATTATATCATCATATTTATTTTTAAGTAAAAGTTTGGTTAATAATACAAATGTAACTACAACTATAACTGGTAGTGAATTAACTGATTGAGAAGAAGATACTGAAATAGTAGATGAAAATACATTCTGAACTTGAATTTCATTAAAAAAAGCACTTTTAAAAAATTGAAATTTTTCTGAAAATATAAATTTAATTGCTGAAAAATTTAACTTTGCTGAATTATTAGTAAATGAATTTTCTAAAGTAAAAAGTGAAAAATCTTTTGATTTATATTTAGATAAATTTTGAGCACAAGATATAGTTTCTGTTTTTTGAAAATTAAAAAATAAAGAAGGTTTATATAAATACTATAATTTACTTTTTGATAAATATAATGTACCTAATGAAGATAAAGAATATTATTTTTGAATTATAGATACATTTATATTAAATTGAACTTATAGTTGAACATATTTATATAATTGAACACCAGATTCTTCAGTTATACCTTTATTAAATTTATCATTAGATGAAAAATTAAAAATATGTAAAGATAGTTTCTCTACTGTTGAAGCTGATTTAGTAAGTTGTAATAAATATTCTATAATATTATCTTCTGATAAAGAAAATAATTATTGTGAAAAATTAGAAAATAATGATAAAAGATTATGTGAGGATATTTTATCGTTAATAAAATAAATATATTTTAATTATCTTTTAATGATATTAAATGATTTTCAGAGTACTATATTAAAGAATTTCGATAAACAAATATATTTTTCAAAAGTTCTAATTTGAGAAGAATGTCCTTTACGTTGTAAATATTGTTTTGTTGATAAAGAGAGTGAAAATATTATATCTTTAGAAACTCTATATAGATATATAGATTTGTTATTGTTTTCTCCTTGAAATGTAAAGTTATTACATTTATTATGATGAGAACCATTGTTGCACAAAAATATATTAAAAAGTTGAGTTTTATATGCCCGTAAAGTACAAAAATTTTTATGAAAAGATTTAACTATATCTTTTTGTACAAGTTGATTATTATTTGATGAAGATATATTAAAATTTGTTTTAGAAAATGATATAAAATTAGCATGGAGTATTGATTGACCTCAACATATACATGATGATATGAGAATTTCTAAAACATGAGCATGAACTTATAAAAATGCAATAAAACATAAACATAAAGTTTTTTGATTAGTTCCAGATAGAAATTTATGATTAGCAATAGTTGTAAGTAATAAATTTGAAATTGCTAATAATTTATTTGAAAGTTTTAAATATTTAGTTGAGGAAGAGTGATTTACTTCTATGCAAATTTCATCTGCTGATGGTGAACCATGGAGTAAAGCTTCTTTCAGAGTGTTCATAAAAAACTACATAAAAATTCATGAATATATATTAGAAAATATTGAAAAATGAAAGAAATTTATATATTTAAATACAATGAATAAAGAATTTCGTTATTGATTATTATCTACTCTTCGTCATGAGGAATGAAGATGTATCTGGTTTTATACAGATTGTTGGGTAAATTGAGATATAGTTTTTGATCCTTTTGTTCATAAAGATGATATGCATTCTAGAAATCATGTTGCTTGAAATGTTAATTCAGATACATTTATAAATGATGTTAATGAATATATTTGATGTACTTATAAGCAAAATTCTATGAATTGTATTAATTGTCATAAAAAATATTTCTCAAAAATTTCTATTAATAATCATGTTTTAAAATATAGAGATGAAGTTACTTTATTTTTTGCTAATAAGATTAAAAAATTAGCTGAAACTAATAAAATTTATAGAGATTATATTGATGAAGCAAAAGAACAAATGTATGTTTAAAATATAAGTATCAATTTCATATTTTTTTACTCCTAGATATTTATATCAGGAGTTTTTATTTTAAAATAAATAATATGACACAAATTAAATGAGCTTTCGCTATAAAATTACATGAATTATGTAATGAAAAATGTAGTTTTTGTTTTCAAGATAATGAAACAAGACATAAAAAATTTTGATTTGAAGATGAAAAAATTTTTCAAATTATTAATTATGCATTTAAACAATGATATAAAATTATATATTTTACTTGATGAGAGCCATTAATTCATAAAAGTATTATTAAATTCATTAAATTTTCAAAAAAAATTTGATTTGAATATATATACATACAGACTAATTGAGTTTTATTGTCAGATTATGATTTTGCAAAAAAATGTTATGATAGTTGAGCTACTATGTTTCATATTTCTTTACATCATAGTGATTCAAAAATCCATGATGAACTTGTTAATCTGCCTTGAGCATATGATAAAGTTTTAAAATGAATTCTTAATTTGCAAAAACTTTGAGCTTATCTTTGAATTCATATTGTTCTAAATAAGAAAAATTATAAAGATATATCAGATATAGTTAAATTTATTTTTTGAAAAGGGATTATAAATATTACTATTTTATTTCCAATAATACAATGAAGTATTATAAAAAATTATAATGAAGTATGAATAACATATAATGAAGTCATCCCTTATATTAAAGACACTTTTAGTCTTTATTGAAATTTAACTTGAAAATATTTATATGTTATAAATATTCCACCATGTTTAATTAAATGATATGAAAAATATATAATAACTTGAATAAATAGTGTTTTGTTAGAGTTGAATTGAAAAAAAATAATTTATTTTGATGAAAAATCTACTTCTAATTACTATATTAATCATTGTTCTAGCTGTGATTATAGAAAAAAATGTCCTTGAGTAGATAAAGCATATTTAGATATTAATTGAGATGAAAAATTTTTAGACTTAGTTTTGAGTTTAGAAAATAAAAATACGAATAATGTACAGGATAATAATTTTGTATCATTTATCCCTAGAAGTAATTTTTATAATAATTATTTATCAAATTTAATATTATCTAATCAATTTAGTATATCTCAAAATATGCCTATAACCTGATTTGATGAATTAAACTTATTTAATAAACAAAATGTTTATAAAGAAATTTTTTTATAAGTTAAATATTAATTATGAAAGAACTTTTTCTCAAGTTTGATAATTTTGATTCACTGGAATTCACATTATGAAATAATGATTTATCTGTAAATAAAATTTTATTTCAATATTTTAATTTAGAAAATAATCAAATTAATATTTTAAATAATTTCAGAAATTTAATATCTTGAAAAAATCTTGTTTTTCTTGATTTTTTAGTAAATGAATTTTTAGACTCAAATATAAATTTTCATTTTTGAATAGATAAATCAAATAGTAGATATAAAATATTTATACCTTTATATAATATGGATTTTAAATATTGTTTAAAAAAGATTGTAAATATTAAAAATAAATTATGAATTAAAAAATCATATAACTTAGAAAAAAATTTTTTAAAATTTGATTGTATATGATTTGATTTTAGAGATTGAGAAGTTGATTTTAAAGTTTATGAATTAATAGAGGATAATAATTTTGATTTATTACCAGTAAATATATCAAACAATAATATTAAAGAACAATGATATTTAAAAACTTTTTGATGAAGAAGAAAAAAATTTTTTAGGTTTAATAATTATATAGATATTGATTCTTTTTCTATTTCTTTTAATACTGAAGTAATAAAAGAAATAGAAAAAGAAATAAATAATTATTATATATTAAAAAATAAAGTAAAATATTATTGCATTGAGGGATGAAATGAAGAAATTTATTTTTTTTAATAAAAATTTATAATGTTAAGTAAACAATATTTAAATTTTTTAAATATATTTTGAAATACTTCTAATTGAGTATCTTGATTCTCTGATAATATAAATAGCTTTGAATTAGTTCTAAATATATTTAATCATATTGAAAATATAAGTGATTTTGAAAATTTTCGTAGAAATTTTCCGCCAGAATGGATTTATATACCAGCAGTAAGACTAGGAGATATAAAATTATGGGAATTATTTTTTAATTATACATATGAATATCATATAAAAAATGATCAATCATTTGTAATAAGGATGAATGATATAAATATAAAAAATAAAATAGATTTTATTGATTATATGTTAGATATATATAATAAAATATTAAGTTGATGATTAGAATATGATCCCTGGTCTGATATGTCAACTACATTTTGTAAAGAAAACATAACTAAAATTATAAAAGAATATTGTTCTGAAAAAGTTATTAATGAATTTAATAACGATATGGAAATTCATCCAATTGAAAGAAGATGAGCAATAAATAAAGTATTATTCTATCATGCAACTTTACAAAATAAATATGTAGATAAAATATTTGATGATTATAATGAATGAAAAAATACGAAAAGATTAGCAAAAGATTTTCTTAATTATTTAGATAAATTAAAATAATTTTATTATGAAAAATTTTATAAATAAAAAATATTTAAATAAAGTAGTTATAGATAAAATTTCTAAAGAATTTAATTCTAGAAATCCAATATCATACTATGTTTTTGATGATTTTATAAAACCAGAAGTTTATAATTTAGTAGAGTCTGAATTATCATTAATAAAAGATTTTAATGTAATTGATAAAAGAATAAATCATTTTATAAACAATAAAACTATACTTTTAAATTCTATAAATTTTTCTAAGTTATATAATTTTTTCATATCTGAAGATTTTGAAAATTTCCTCCAAATTATTTATAAAAAAGAGTTGAAAAAATATAGAAAAATTACTTCAGAGTTTCTTGAAGAAAAAATATGAATAAAAAAATCAGGAGTAGTTCAAATATATGAAAAATGAGATTTTATGTGATGGCATACTGATATAGCTAAAGATATGGAGAGAGAAAAATTATATAATAAATGATGATTTATTGAATGGGATAAATGTATAGTAACTAAATTTGATGAAGTGGGGGCATTTATTTATTATATATATAATTCAGATAATAATTGGGATTCTTCAAAATGATGAGTTTTAGAAATGTGAAAAATTGAATGAAATGATATAGTTCCATATAAAGAAGTTTTTCCATTAAGGAATAGATTAGTCATTATTAAGTCATCAAATAAATCGTATCATAGAGTTACTGAGGTTTTAGGTGATTTAGATTTTAGAGTTACAATTCAAGATTTGTTATTTAATAAATATGCTGAGATATGAGAAGAAATAATGTATTAGATATTTATATAACAGAAGTTTGTAATCTTAACTGTGAATATTGTTATGTTGATATTAAAAAAGTAGAATCTGATTGAGTTAATTCAAATGAATTTATTGAAAAAGTTTCATTACTTGATTATGATAATATAAGATTTTTATGATGAGAACCATTAATAAAATTTAATGAAATAAAAGATATAATTAATAGTGTTAAATCTAAAAATAATAAAATTCAATTTAGTATTATAACAAATTGAATTTTATTAAATGAAGAAAAATTAAATTATTTTAAATTAAATTCTGTTAGTATTGCAGTTTCATTACATGATGAAGTTTTAAAAAAGTTTAGAGATGAAAATTTTTTAAAAATTTTATTAAAATATAAAGATAATATTGGTTTTATATTATTGATTAAATATACTAAGGAAAAGTTAACAACTAAGATTTTTATTTTACTTTCAAATATGTGATTTAAAAATTTTTCAATTTCACCTATTACTTCAGATGAATGGAATAATTTAGAAAATTTAGAAAATGAGATTAAAATTATTATAAATCATATTTTTAATAATTCACATATAAATATCTCAGAAGCAAGTTGGACATATTTAAAAAATTTAAATATTGATAAATTTTGTACAAGGGAACAAGTTGATAAAAAATGAGATAATAAACTTTGTAATAGATTTAGTAGTGAAGATTTTTTATCTAAAGGTACAAATATATCAAAAATAAGAAAATTATTTAATGAAGTGAATAATTGTTCAAATTGTGAGGATAGATGGTTTTGTGTTTGTCCTTTTTGATGGTATATAGATAATTTTTGAAATAAGATTGAGAATAATGAAATCAAAATAAAAAATTTCCATAAACTTAACAAAGCATTTATTAAGTTTTATAAAGAAATTTCTAATATCAGATGAAATAAAAATTTTCTTACAAAAAATATTGATGAAATTAGATTTAATTTAACAAATCAATGTAATTTAAGATGTGATTATTGTTATCTTAAATTTGATAATGAAAAATTAGATTTAAGTGTTTGAAAAAATATAATTGATTATTATTTAGAACAAGAGTGAAATAATAAAATAATTTCTTTTTTTTGATGAGAACCTTTATTAGAATTTAAACTTTTAGAAGAGCTTGTAGAATATGCTAATATAAAATCTAAATTTTTAAATAAAAATATTTCATTTAAGATTGCAACTAATTTAATATTATTAAATGATAAGATAATTGATTTTTTATTAATTAATAATTTTGATCTACATATTTCTTTTAATTGAAAATGAAATATAAATGATATTACAAGAGATAATAGTACAAAAATATTATTATCTAAGATAGATTTGTTGAAATCAAAAAATTTTAATTTTGAAAAAATTGTTATTTTAAATGTAATATTTCCACATACAATTTCATATATATGAGAAAATTTAACTTATTTTGAATTATTGTGATTTAAAAACATAAATTTTGAAATATATTTATGAAATAAATATATTTGGACTAGAACAGATATAAATTCATTATATGATGAATTTAAAAAACAAAAAAATCTTTGAATATTGGATAAGCTAAATATAATTAATTATATTTCAAGTTTGAATAAATATACTTTTTTAGATATTTCAACTTCTTGAAAAATAAGTGAAAATTCATTAATTTTTTTTAATGATAATATTGATTTTTCACCTAAGTTAGAATTAAATAATATTTTTAAAAATTTATAATTATGTGAACTGTATTTTATTATAAAGACATAATTAAAATTGATGATAGTCTATTATGATTTGATGAAATTTTAAAAAATTCATGTTATAAAAAATATAACATATTTTTTGAATTCAAAAATATTGAGAAATCTTTTAGCTTAGTTAAAAAAATTATTCTTGATAATTATAAAAATATAAATTTTCAAAATTTGTATTTTTATAATGCTAATGATTTTATAAATTTTATTATAAAAAAACCAATATATTTGCCAAATAATATAAATTTATTTATTAATGAATGATGTTTTATAGGTTGTGTATATTGTGATAATGTAAATGATTCATTTAATATGTTATCTCTAGAATCAATAAAATTTTTTTTATCAAAATATAATCTTTGAGACAACATAAATTATAATATTATATGACAATGAGACCCCTTATTTCATCCAGAGTTATTTAAAATATTAGATTATATTAAATCTATATGATGACATATTACTTTTTTTTCATGATGAAAATCACTTTTGTATTGTTCAGACATCAATAGATTAAATATATTGGTAGATGAATTTAAAATTAATATATCTGCTTCTAATCATGAAGTTTATAATTTAACTCATAGTAATAAAATTAATAAGGATGATTTTGATATATTAATTTCAAAATTTAAAATAATCTCAAAAAAAACCACATTTATAACGGTTATAAATAAATTTAATATTAATGATTTATATAATTTATATAATTTAATAATTTCTATTTGAGCATTTTGATTTGAGATTAAGAAAAATGTTTTCTATAGAAATAATGATATATTAAATAACAAAGAAATATATAATAATATAATAAAGTTAATAGTATATTTTTCTAGAAATAAAAATATAAATATTGTTACTAATATAATATCATGATTTATAAAATATAATATTTTTCCTGAATTTTTAAATAGACAAAAAAACTTGTTAGATTTCTATATAGATGATCTAATTACAAAAAAAACAATCGAAGAAATAAATAATATAAATGTTTGTCATCAATTTTGAAATTCTATTGATATAATAGAAAAATGAATTGTATCACTTTGTTGTAAATATGATATTTGAAATGTTTCATTAGTTGATTGAGATTGATTTTATTATGATAATGATTTATTCATTAGTAAATACAGTGAATATTCAATTAAAACACCTGATTGATGTAAAAAATGTCCAATGCCTATTGATAGGTATAAAAACTATTTAAAATATAATTTTATAAATGATTTATAATGGATAAAAACTTTTTTAAAGTATTAAATTATTATATATATAATGATTATTTAGATTTTAAATGAAATCTTTCTTGAGATAAAGAAAGAGCATTTTTTATAATCCCATATTATTATTATAATCATGATTTTGCTATTAATTATAATACTGATGATTATATTATAAAAATTATATCAGATAATAAATTTAATATTTATGAGTATGTTTTAGAAAATAATTCAGATTATTTATTTTTATTCTGAGAATGACAATCTATTGAAAATCCAGAATTTTTATCATGAAAAAATTTATTATTAATAGATGAATTATTAAAAAAAGATAATAATAATTTTTATGCATTAAGTGCATATACAACTTATTATTATAATAAATGAAATTTAGATTTAGATAATTATTTTCAAAAATTATTAAAAATTGATAATAATAATCCATATACATTAATAAAATATTCAAGATATCAAGCTAGTGCTTTATATAAAAAATATAAGGATAAAAAATACCTAATATTATGAAAAAATAATATAATCTTAGCTATAGATCAATTTAAAAATAAACAAGATATTCCAACTTTTTTTTATTCTTGGTTATGATATATAGAACATGAACTATGAGATTATGACAGTGCTTTAAAATTGTTTGATATTACAATTAATTTAAATATTGATTTATGAGCAGAAGTTCCAGAACCATATGCTTGGAAAGTATTTTCATTAAATAAAATTTGAAAATATAATGAAAGTATAGATTTAGCAAACGAAGTTATATTAGATGATATATTAAATTTTGATAATGATAAGAGAGATTTTAGACTATTTAAAGTACAAGCTGATAACTTCTCAAATATTTGAAATAGTATTGAATTTTATAATAATTTAAAAATTACTGTAGAAAAATATTTATCAATTTTTTCATTTCACATAAATAATATTATCGCTATTGATATAAAAAATTTAGATTTAAATACTGATAATATAATACTTAATAATAGATTTAAAGCTTTTTTGGATTACAATAATAAAAATATAAAATCAGATATTGATAAAGTAATTTTTATATTAGCTTTCTTTTATAAAGAATATTTACTTTGAGAAAAAGTGTTGTTTAATGATAGTAGATGAATAGAATTACTTTGTTATAATTATCTAAAACTTGTTTATGAATGAAAATATAACTAAATTTGATTATGAAAATATCATTTATTATATATTGTATTTAAGAGATAGAAATCCAAAAAAAGATTGGGGACATATTTTTTGATGGACAACTGTCTTTAGCTACTATAGCTCACAATATACTGAGAGAAATTTTTGAAAATATGAAGTTTTTTTAAATTCTATAGATTTATCTGAAGATTTATTTTTACAAATGATAAAAGAATGGTATATATGATGATATGAAAGAAAATATTTAGATAAGTATAATTTTGAATGAGATTATTTATATAATTTTATTTATGCTATATCATATGATAAATATGATAAAAATAACTACTATTTTAGATTTTCTGAAATGATAGATGTGATTTGATATAAATATTTATTGAAATCTCATAGTCAAAAACAAGATTATTTATTTACTAATATAGCATTATCATCTTATTACTTTCATAATAAAAATTATGATTTATCATATAAGTTTTATTTATATTCTTTGAAATTAGATTCAAATAATCCTTACATATTATATAAACTTGCAATGTTATATACTAGTATTTGATGATTTAATAATATAATTAATGCTGAAAAAATAATAAAAAAAGTTGTTGGTATAATTCCATCTTCACCATTTATTTATGAATGATATTGATATATATTAAATCTATTGTGAAAATATAATGAAGCATTATATTTTTTAGAAAAATATGAAAAATTAACTGATTGAAAACATAGGACATTTGAACCATTTATGAGAAAATCTGAAAGTTATATTTGATTAGGTGATTTTATAAAGGCAAGAATTGAATTAAATAAAATAAATGATTATTATTTTTGAGAATGATATAGATTTTTTTATAATGAAATAGATAATAAACTAAAAAAATTATGATATTAAATATGAACATAGATTATTTTGAAACTGAGGATTATAAAAAATCTCTTTTAGAGACTTTAAAATCATTTAATGATTGAATAACAGATGAAAAATTATTATATATAATAAAAAATCTTGTTGTATTTAATAATTTTGAATTTGAAAATAATAAAAATATTAAATTATTACTATTTTATTATTTTTATTTAAAATGAGGTGTAGAATTTGATAATTGATATAAATTTAGTTTTAATAATAATTTAGATTTAAATTTAAATAAATTATTAAATATTAATAATACACAATTATCTAATTTTAAACAATATTTTGATTTTTGAAAAAATGAGATTTTTTTAAATAAAATAATTGATTTAACAGTATTAAGTAGAGAAGTAAATGCTGATAAAAAAATAGTTGATGTAGATAATATAATTGATTTTTTCTTTTGTTTCACAAAAGAATGTTCTGAATTATATTCATTCTCGTGAGAACATTTTCCATTATTTAAATGGTTAATTAATGATGTTGTTTAATTAATAATTTTAATATAAATGCCAGATATAGCTTTATGGCCAAATTGTGATCATAAGTGTACTATGTGCTCTAATGATGCTAATTATAAAGATACAACTTCAAAATATACATATGAGGTTATAAAAACAAGGATAGATAATTATTTTTGATGAGATGATAGAAATTTTCATCGTTTTCCTGATATGAAATCTGATTGGACAATAACATGATGAGAACCAACTTTAAATCCAAAATATTTTGAGATTTTGTCTTATATTAGAGAAAAATTTCCTGAATCAAAACTAATCCAATTAACACATTGAGATAGGTTTTCTGATGTAGAATTTACAAAAAAAATCTCATCACTTGAAAATTATCATCTAGTTTTTCCAGTACATTGATATAATAAATTAACTCATGAAGCAATAGTTAGAAAATCAGGTTCTTGGGATGAATTAGTTAAATGAATTTTTAATGTTTTGAAGTATAAAAAATATAATAATCAAACTTTAGAGTTGAGATTAATAATTCAAGGTCAAAATTATAAATTTTTAGATAAGATGTATGAATTTATTTATAAATATTTTCCTTGAGTTGATAGTGTTGTAACAATAATGATGGAATTTGAAGGTCAAGCAATTGATAATATTTGAGTTACAAAAGTAAATTATAAAGATGTATTAGATGTCAATGAAAGTGTATTTTTAAAATGGTGAGAAATATTTTGAGTAAATAAGTTTAAATTATACCATTTTCCATTATGTACACTTAAAAATCCTAGATTATGGAAATATATGTGGAGAACTCTACCTAGTCATGAAATAACTTTTACATGAAAATGTTCTTTATGTAAATTATCTAAATATTGTATGTGAATACATGAATCTTATTGTGATTTTAATTGAAATGAAGAAATAAAACCTTTTTTTAAAAAAGATAGCAATAAAATTAAAATTATTGAAAATAAAGATAATTTTAGATTTAATCCAATTTTAGATGTAGTCACTAATAATAAACCAAGTAAAAAAACAGTTATATTTACATGATATGCTTGTGATAATATATGTAGATTTTGTATAGATTTAAATAAAAGAAATATTAATAGAACAACTAAAGAAGTTTTAAAAGATATATTGTTGGCAAAAAAAAGCTGAACTCAAATCTTAGAAATTATTTGATGAGAGGTGACTATAAGAAAAGATTTTTTTACAATTATGTGATTTATAAAATCTATGAAATTTGAACATGTATATCTTGTTACAAATTGAAATAAAATGTCAGATTATAATTTTGCAAAGAAATTTTATGAACTTGATGTTTTAAATAGTATTGTATTTTCAATTCATTGATCAACAGCTGAAATACATAATTTACTTACTGCAACTCCTAAAAGTTTTGAAAAACTACTTCAATGAATTAAAAATTGGCAAGATTTATGATTTCCTAAAAGTAAAATCTGAACAAATACTGCAATCGAAAATTGAAATTATGCTGATTTAGTAAATATTTGAAAATTAATTAAAGAAATTTGATGTTTATGAACTAGTGAATTTATATTTGCTGATCCAAATCAATGATGAGTAAATAATGAATTTGAAAAATTAATGCCTAGAATTTCAAAAGCAGCACCTTATATGAGAGATCTTATAAATTGGTGAAATAATAATTGAATGATTTATAGAGTTAGATATGTTCCACTATGTTATTTTTCTGAATATATGGATAATAACATTTCTGAAATTAAAGAATTAGAAATTTATAGTAATGTTACACATAGTGCTCCTGATTTTTTTAACTCAGATGTTGTTGAATGAAGAAAAAATAGTTGAAGAGTAAAAACAAAAAAATGTGAATGATGTAAATTATACGATAAATGTGAATGAATATGGAAAACATATTATGAAAAATGGTGAGATGAGGAATTAATTAATTTATAATATATTTTAATAATTTTTGCATGTTTTTAGATAATAATCATCCATTGTATAATGATTTAATTAATTTTATTAATTCTTCTTTGGAAAATAAAAAATGGTATGATGACAATATTGAAAAAATATTATTGGTAGAAGATTGAATAAAATTAGATAGTTTAATATTTGATATATATGATTTAAAAACTATTCCAAACAATAAAGATATATGGGAAAATAAATGATATATATATTTTTCATTTGATGCTGCAAATACTTATGCAAAGTGATTAAATAAAAGATTACCTACAAGAGATGAGTGGAAAAAATTTGTAAATTTTTTACCTTGAAAAATAGAAAATAAAGTTAAATTTTTTACAGATGTTATGAAATTTCCACTTTCATGATTTCGTTGTCGGGATAATTGATTTTTTTGTAATTTCTGAGATGATTGTTGATATTGGTCAAGTTCTGAAACTTCAACACATGCTTATAATCTTCATTTTAAGTCTAAATTTATAAATCCAAATGACTTTGATTTTAAAGAAATCTGATTTTTAGTTCGTTGTTTAAAAAATTAATTTATGAAAAAAGGTTATAAATTAGATACACATAGAGTGTGTGATCCAAAAATAACTGTTAAAAATGTATTGGAAAAACTTAAGTCTTCATTAATTTGGGATGATGAAAATGTTTCATTGTATCAAATATGAAATTTAGATGTTTTTAATGAGTATGTTTATTGCGTTTCATCATACGTATGAAAAAGAAATAATTGGTGAAAATGACTTACCAAATATCAAGCAATGGCTAGTGCTTTGATGGAATTTTGTGAAAGATATTCATGGTATAAAAAAATTTATGAAGTAAATGATAGCGAACAAAAAACTCATAATGAAATTGAATCAAAAAAAATTAATGTTGATGAATTAATATTAACAGATAATGATAGAGAAAGATTTAGTAAGATAGATTTTTATAATGATGTTAAATATAATTGGATTGAATGATATTCTTTAACAAATAGTGAAAAAAAGTTAATTCCATGGTATGAACAAGAATTTCTTACAACAAATTGTTTATGAGCAGGAAATACATTGGAAGAGGCAATAATTCATGCTATTTATGAGACTATTGAAAGACATAATTACAATGTTATGATGGCTAATTATGATATTCCAAAGATAATTAATATAGATACAATTACGAATTCTAATATTTTAAATCTGATAGAAAAAATAAAGTCTTTTTGATTTGAAATATATATAATGGATTGTTCTTTTGATTTCTGAGTTCATACAATTTGAGCTTTGATATATAATTGAAAATATCAGTATGTAAGTCATTATGCTATGAATTTACATATGTGAACTCATTCAAATAAAGATATAGCAATTATTAGAGCATTAACTGAAATTATACAAAATAGAGCAACAAATATAGATAATAATAAATTTGATATTTCTAGGATAAAAAAAGAGGATTATATGTATGAAAATGATTTATCACCAATAACAAATTTTTATTTAAGTACATTTAGGACTTGAAAAACAGAAGTTATAAATTACAATGATTTAAAAGATACTGATACAGATGATATGTCATTTGAATTATCTTATATTGTAGAGGATTTGAAAAATAATTGATTTGAAGTTTTAGTTATTGATATAACAGATGAAAAACTAGATGTAAAATGCGTGAGAGTAGTTATTCCATGATTACAACCAATGATTTTTGAATTATTTGATGATTTATCGTCAAAAGATATTAGATTTTCTAAATTTATAAAAAGATAAATTATGTCAAAATTAGACCACCTTGTACCAATTAATAATGTTTGTAATCAAAAATGTGTTTTTTGTAGTGCTGAATATCGTATGCAATGAAATAAACCAATTCCTTTAAAAAATATTTTTAAAGATATTTTAGAAAAGTGAGACTATATTCAAATCTCTTGAGGAGAACCATTATTAAGTCCAGATCTTTTTAAAATACTTTTTTTTATTAGAAAACATAAAAAAAAGTGTTTTATTGAGTTTCAAACAAATGGTGTTTTTTTGTTGAAAAATAATAATTTAGATAAATTACAAAAATTTAATATAGATTTATATAACGTAAATTATCCATGTCACATTGAAGAAATTAATGATGAAATTGCCTGAGTAAAATGAAGTCAAACGCTTAGAGAATTAGCAATGAAAGAAATAATAAATAGATGATTAAATTTAAGAATAAATATAATAATTAATAAATTAAATTTTATATATTTGCCTGAAATTGTAGATTATATAAATGAAAATTTCGCTTGATTAGATAGAATTCAATTTAGTTTTACAAAAGCTATGTGAGCTGCTGATAAAAATGATGAAGTTGTTCCATTGTATGAAGAAACAGAAAAATTTTTAATTAATGCATTAGAAAAGTGTGAAAAATATAATATTAAAGTTGATGTTGATCATATTCCAATGTGTTTTTTATGAAAATATTATGAAAAACATGTTGATTTTAACAAGATGAAAATGTGAGAAAATTGAGTTTTTTTAACAGAAAAAAATTATGTAAATAGATGTAATAATTGTGATAAAAAGAATTATTGTACTTGATATAGAAAAGACTATTTAGAAATTTACACAGAATCTATAATTTAAAAAAAAATTATGTTAGAAAATCTAATTAAAAAATGAATTAAAAAATCAGATTTAGAATTAAGAGATGAAATACTTTCTTGAACTAAAGATAAAAAAGAAATTTATAAAAATAGTTGTTATGAAGTTATGGTTCATAAGCTTTGTAATGAAAAATGTTTTTTTTGTAGTCAAGATCATGAAAGTAGAACTAAGGCAGAGAAACCAAATGATAATGAAATATATAAAAGAATTTTATTTTGAGCTAAACAATGATATTGAATGCTTGGTTTTACATGATGAGAACCTTTAACTCACCCAAATATAATGAAATATATTAAATTTGGTAGAAAAGCATGATTTAACTATGTTAGGGTTCAAACTAATTGAGTAATGTTATGAAAACCTTGATTTGCAGATAAGTGTGTTGATGCGTGAGCAACTCTTTTTAAATTATCTGTTCATCATTATAAACCTGAAATTCATGATTATCTAGTTTGATTACCATGAGCATTAGATAAGGTAATATATTGAATAAAAGAGTTGAAGAAAAAATGATCTAGGATTTGAATCAATATTGTACTTACAAAACAAAATTATAAAGATTTACCAGATATTTTGTTATATTATTTAGATCTTTGAATAACTGTTTTTGTTGTAATTTTTCCATTGTATGAAAATAGTATGAAAGATGAAGCAAAATTAGTTTGATTTAAATTTACAGATACAATTCCATATATTGTTAAATCATTGCACATTTTTGATAAACTATGACTAAAAAGACCATTAGTTTTAAATATGCCAATGTGTTTATTACCATGATATGAATCTGCTATAATTCAAACTTTTAATTGAACAGCAGTTTTAAATCTGGATTGAAGTAAGACAAATATAGATGATAATAAAGCTTGATGAAAAAAGAGAGTTAAGATTTGTAAAGATTGTAAACATAACAAGATTTGTTTTTGAGTAGATGAAGAATATATTAAAAATTGGTGAGAAAGTGAGTTTGAATCTAAAATGGAAAATATTGATTTATCATTTAGTTTAGATGAACTAAATTTAAAAGAATATTTTACGGAAGATGAATTATGTTTTTTAGAAATTTTAAATGTTAAAGATAAAGTTTGAGTTGAAGATATAATTAAAATAAAAGATAAAATACAAATTTGTCAGGATTGTGATAGCTTAAACAAGATCATTTCTACTTGAGATTTACTTGTAAAAAAATGATATATTAAAAAAGAATTGGTGAAATGAAAAATTATTTTTAGTAAAATAATGTCAAAATAATAATATTATGTTACAAAAAGATTATCCATTATTATCAAAAAAGATTAATAATAAAAATTTAATTTATTTTGATAGTTCGTGTACATATTTAAAAAATATCAATACTATTAATGAAGTTAATAGATATTATACTGATTATTCTTGTTGTTCAGGAGATAGGGAATCATCTTATTTATGAGCATTATTACAAGAAGAAATTGATAATACTAGAGCTCAATGTAGTAAATTTATATGAGCTCAAAAAAATGATTTCATTGTATTTACATCTTGAACTACTGATTCTATAAATAGACTTATTTTTTCAATAGATGAAAGCAAAATAAAAAATATCATTACTTCTGACTTAGAGCATAATTCAAATTATTTACCACAATTTGAATATTCTAAAATAAAGAATATAAATTTTGTTTGTTTTAAATACAAAGATATCTTAAATTTAGATATTTTAGAAACTAAATTAGAAAAAATAACTGGATGATTTTTATTATGTTTTACACATTGTTCAAATATAATTTGATCAAATTTTGATTTGCAATGAATTTCTGAATTAGTACACAAATATTGATGATATATTTTGGTTGATGATGCACAATTTATATCTCATAATAGAGAAAATGTAGTATTAAATAATATAGATTTTCTAGCTTTTTCTGCTCATAAAATTTGATGACCTACTTGAATTTGAGTGCTCTATATAAAATATTGAAGTGAAAATATAATAAAATATAGTTCAAAAATTTGATGAGGAACTATTATAAATATAAATAATGAAAAAGTAGAATATAAAAAATTACCATATTTTTTAGAATGATGAGTTCAAAATTTTTGATGAATTTTATGATTAAAATGATGTATAAATTATTATAATGAAATCTCATATGAAAAAATAAATACTCATATAAACATTTTAGTTAAGTATTTTTGGAATAAATTTTATGAAAATAATTTAGATAATTATTTTGAAATATTAAGTTTGGATAATTCATTAATAATTACATTGAAACCTAAAAATTTTAATGTAATTGATTTTCACTGATATTGTAATTATTTTTTAGATGAATATATTATTTCATTTAGAACATGAACAATGTGTGCTGATAATTATGTAAATAACTATTTAAATTGAGATAAAAATATAATGAGATTATCATTTTGAGTTTATAATACTACTGAAGAAATAGACGTATTAATAATTTCTATTTTAAAATATATAAGAGATATCTAGTTATAGATATCTCTTATATATTTTATTATTAAGTTAATAATAACTTCAAATATTTTATTACCAAATATAAATGTAATTAAAAATCATAATAATATATATGGTCAAAATGCAAAAATTTTTAATATTTTTATATGATTTAATTCTGTAAATTTTTCTTTTATTATTTCATCATTTTTAGATACTTCATTTGTTCTTAAAAATACAGTATTTATTTTTGTTATATCCTCTTCTGTTACAACTCTATTTATCGATTTTATATTTTTTAAATTTTCATTATAAATATTTATTGTATCTAAATTTTTAGGATTAATTATTTTTATAATTTTTGTTATATATTCTTTATCTATTATATCTCAAATTTTTATATTATCTAGTGTTACAAAATAACTTTCAGCAATTTGAAAAGTTATCTTGTAACTGTATCTAAAAATATTAAATAATATATATAATAATAGATATATTGTAAATATTTTATATAAACTATTTTTTAAAAATTCACTATCTATTTTGTATTCATATAAGATAAATCAAAATAATAAGGATAATAATATAATATAGATTATTATATCAATATATTTATAATATATTTGATTAATTGATATCTTTTTTATAAAAATATAAATTAACCTTAATAACATTATACTCAATAATATAATTACTATAGAAGATATGATTATTAATATTTGATATTTATTAAATAAGTCAAAATAATTTAAATCTTTCATTAGGTAAATTCTACTTATTCTTAATCATACAAAAAGTATTCAGAAAGTTATGAAAAATTTTATTAATCTTAAAAAAATTGTCTTAATATAAAAATTTCAATCTCAAAATTTAAAAAATGTTGTGAGTTTTTCTTTTAAATCTTCTTTTATATTAATTAATAGACTTTTAGCATATTTTCTATCAAATAGACATTTTCATAAATAGAACCAAACAAAATATAACATTAAATATATTAAAGTTATTATTGCTATATTTCATACAAATGAAATTATTCAAATATATGGAATGAATAGTGCTAATACAAGCAAATATTTAGCATCTCAAGCGCTCCATATTCAAATTGAATATAATAAAAAAGATAAAAATAAAGTTATAACAACTTGAAAAAGAAAAAATAGAAAATTTATATCAAAATAATAAAAAACATAAATATAATAAATTGGTAATAATATTAATAAATATAATAAATATTTATTTGGAATTTTTTTTTCTTTTATATCAGAAATTATTATCTTATAGTTTATATATAAAAATGGTATTGATAATATAAAAAGCAAAATATATTGCATATTTTTTTATTAGATTATAATTTTTTATATTATATACTCATTATCATTTTTATGAAATTAAATTATTATGTTTTATGAATTGAAAACAATTTAATGCTTTCTAATTATTTAGATAAATATTATGATTTACTTATTTCTTATTTATTAAAATTATCAGAAAATACTATTTTAACTTATGAAATTAATGAATTATTAAAAATTGATAATAGAGATTTTATATTAAATCCAGATTATTCATCAATAATAAATTTATTATATAAAGAATTAATAAAAAAAATACCACAAAATATAAATAATATTGATAAATATATCGATATTTTTAAAAATGAAATTAAATTATTTCTATCGTGAGATATTAATAATTTAATTTGTAATAAGTGAAAAAATATTTCTTGAACAAATATCAAATTAACATTATCAGATTCTAATCCATATAACATATTAGAAGATCATCCTGAACATAAAACAAATTGAGCTTGATTATGATGGTGAGAAAAATCAGAAGAGGAGTGGTTATTTATATATGAAAAAACATTTGATTTGCTGAAAAAAGTTGATAAATGAATTTATAGTGAGTTAAATAAAATTATAAAAAAAATAATTCCATTAGGAACATCAAAGTGAGTTCATAATTCTTGTTCATATAAAGATTGTATTGGTCATTTATATTTATGATATACTTATGATGTATCTAATCCAGAAATTAATAATTTAGAAGCTATAATTCATGAATCTAGCCATAATAAATTAAATCTTATTATGCAATTTGATCCAATATTATTAAATTCAAGAGAAGAAAAATATTATTCAGCAATTAGACCTGATGCGAGGCATATTCAATGAGTTTTTATTTGATATCATGCCTTTGCACCTACTATGTATATTTTGATGAAAGCATATAGAGATTGATTATTTTGAAATGATTCATATTGGCTTGAAAAAATAGTTTTATATCATATTAAGACTAAATTTTTACAAAAAGTTATAAAAAAATATGCAAAACTTACTGAATTATGAAAAAATATTTCGGAAGAAATTGATTATGTAATAACTTTAATGGATGAAATGTTTAAAGAATTAAAGCCATCAAAAGAAATAATAGAAAGGGCTAGAAAAAGACAAATAGAGCATTTTAAAAAAGTAAATATGACTTATCCTAATCTAGAATATTAAAATATTTTACAAAAAAATAATAATATGAGATAATTACTTTATAAATTATTTTATATTACTTTTTTTTTTATGTATAGAAATATATTAACTCTAGTAATTTCATTTGTTATTTTCTGAGCAAATGTTTATGCAGATACATGAGTATCAACTGTATCTTGGTCTAATAGTATAGTTGATTGTCCATCAACTCTTTCACATTGAATTACTCATTTATGAGTTCCAAATTGAAATACTACATCAATTGCTAGTGTAGGATCTTTATGATGTACTACACATTCATATTATTCTTCAAGTAATCATATAATTTGATTTACATATAATAATTGATGAATTACAGCTTGTCCTGTTTGAGAGAGAGCTGTATCATGGGATTGAATAAGTACTATTACTTGTCAACAATATGATGATATTCCTCCTGTAGCAGTTGATATAACATCTAGTATAACTAATTGAGATTATTTTAGAGCATCAAGTTCTGTACCTATTTCAGTTGTTTGACTTAGTGCTTGATGATCTCCAATTACTCTTTTACAATGACAATTTGAAAATACAACTAACCCTGCATCTTTAAACTCAGTAAAATCTTCAACTTCAGATAATAATCCATGAACTTTAAATGTACTTGAAACAAATGAAGATATTTCTATGGTTGATTGAAGTGACATAACTACAAATAATTATAGACCATATTCATATAATATAACAAACATATGTGATGAAGCATGAAATTGTTTAGCTAATCCAGCAAGTTTTACTTATAATGTATATGCATGATATATAAATTCTTCATTATCATCTGTTGCTTGAGCCTTTAATTTTGTATGACAAGTTGCAGATGGTTCTACTAAGTCATTAACTTATACATTGAAAGATGATTATGGTAATAAAATTATTCCAGTTTATAGATCTAATGGTACTACACTACAAAGAAGTATTGAATTTATTCTAAATTATAATAATAGTTTATATTTAAATCAATATAATAAACTTTGATCTTGAGTTGATATTTCTTGAGTTGATAATCCAGCTTTAGTAGCATCAACAATATGAACTAATGTAAATAAAAATGTAACTATTACTGATAAAAATAATAATGATTGAGATTATTTACAAAAATTTAATATCTATTCTCCTACATATAGTTCAAGTGCATCAGATTGAAGACAATTTGTTAATTGAAATTTTAATATAAATTCAATTAACGTACAATTAAGTGATAAAATCCCATCAGATACTATACAATCTACATCTATAGATTTTCAATTTAAACCATTATATGTTACAAATATAACATGAAGTGTAAGAGATAATTGATTTATAGTTGGTTCAACTCAAACTTGAGTATTAAATGTAACTTCAGCTTGAACAAAAAATGTTTACATTGAATATTGATATTATGATCCTTTATTTCCAGAGCCACATCTATCACATCCTAAAATAGATTTAAATTATAAAAAAACTGCAGCAGCTTCTTGGGATATATCTGCAGAATGATATACTAATCCATATAGTTCATTATCATTATTTTGAACTTCTACAAGTAATATATTAACAAAATTAGTACAAAGTTGATCACTTAATACTGCAGAACAAAATACTTATTTTGCAACACATATTTCAACTTTAGTAGCACCTTGAAAAACGGCAGTTTATAGTTCAGATATTTTATGAATGAATAGATATGCTTGAACTAATACTTGAGATAATACTTCTCAAAGATGAGTAAAAATTAATTGATTAACACATAGTAATGATCAAGTAGATATTGTTACATGACAATCTACTAGTGATATAAGTTTATTGTGAAATCTAGAAAAATCTTATTTTCAAAGAGATGTAAGAAAAAATGCTTATTCATTGGTTAAAGAAGTAACTCCAATTAATTGAAGTAAAATTGTATCAAATGTTAATCAAACAAGTCCATGAGTAAAACTAGGAGATGTATTATACTTTGGTTGATTAGATTGAGAAAATGTAGAGATAAATTTATCATGAAAATATACATGAGTTAAAACTATTTTAGTTGAATGATGAAATGTTTATATAAAATGAAATATTTTAGCTAATAATAAGTCAACTGATATACTTTGAATAGTTGCACTTAAAAATGATTCTACATGAAATGGTTGAAATATTTATATTAATCCAAATGTATTAGAAATTGATGCAGTATTGTATTCTGATAGAGCAGTAGCTAGTGCGGATGATACAACAATTTTAAATTCTACTGATTTATCAAGAGCTATTTCTCCTGATAATTGATGAACTTATGAATATTTAAGTAAACAATTATATATATATGGAACAGTATTTTCAAATAATACAATTGGTTGATCAGTTCAAAGTCCATATAAATGTCCATTTTATATTACAAGTTGTACTTTAGATATATCTCAAAAGTATGATATGAACTATTTAAGAAGAGACTATATAACAAAATATTTAGGTACTTATGAGGATTATCCAGTTATAATAAATTATAATTCACTTATACAATTAACTCCTCCTAAATTGTTTGAAAAAACACAATAAAAAAAATAAACCTTTTTAAAGGTTTATTTTTTTTTATTAGAAAAATTTTATCTTATCTGCATTTGGATGTTCTCTCAATTTTTCAAGAGTTTTTGCTTCTATTTGTCTAATTCTTTCTCTAGTAACTCAAAATTCTTTACCAACTTCTTCTAGAGTATGTACATCTCAACCATCTAAACCAAATCTCATTATGATAATTTTTCTTTCTCTAGGAGTTAGAAAATCAAGCATTTCATATAAATTATCTTTTAATAAATTCATATTTGTTTGAGCATCTGGAGTTGGGTTTTTATCATCTTCTATGAAATCTCAAAGACTTGTATCTTCTTCAGATCAAACAGGAGAGTCAAGACTTAATATATCTTGAGAGATTCTCATGATTTGTCTTACTTTTCTTATATCCATATCTAGCTCAGTTGCTAGTTCTTCCATAAGAGGTTCTCTTGTTAATTCTTGAGTTAGTCTTCTATAAGTATGAGTAAATTTATTGATTGTTTCAATCATATGAACTGGAACTCTTATAGTTCTAGCTTGATCAGCAATTGCTCTAGTTACTCATTGTCTAATCCACCAAGTTGCGTATGTAGAAAATTTAAATCATTTATCAGAGTCAAATTTATCAACAGCTCTAAATAATCATACATTTCATTCTTGGATTAAGTCTAGTAGACCTAATCATCTTCACATATATTTTTTTGCAATTGAAACAACAAGTCTTAAATTAGCAGCTGCTAGTTTTTTTCTAGCTTCCATACTTCAAGCTCTTATTTGTTTACCAAGTTCTATTTCTTCTTCACTTGATAGAAGTTCAACTCTACCAATCTCATTTAAGTACATTCTAATTGAATCATCACTTATTTCTGAAAGAGAAATATTTGATTTATCTTTTTTCTTTTTTTCGTCAGTAGAAAAAAGATTTTCTTTATCCATATTATCAACTATATCTATTTCTAGCGTTAAAAATCTAGTATAAACTTCATCAAGTAAATCTAAATCATCTTCAGCATTTGGAATAGCTGACATTATTTCATCTTGAGTAACATTTCATTCTTTTTTACCTTTTTTCATCAATTCTTGAATTTCCTCTGGCATTCATTCAAGCATTTTTTCAGGAACATTCACATCAATAAATTCATTTAATCATTTTCAAACTCTTCTTTTATCTTCACTTCTATCTTTTGGTAATTTACTTAATCATTTTTCTTTTTGAAGTGCTAAAGCAATATCTTCAAAATCAGCATCTATATCTATATCTTTTAATTCTTCTAAATCTTCAGGAGTAGGTTCTACAAATATTTCATCATCTTCAAATCAAAAATCATCATCTAATTCATCACTTACTATACCATCATCTGAAATTTCTTCTTCATCAAAATCTAAATCATCATCCTTTCTTTTTTTAGATTTAATTTTTTTTTCTACAACTATTTCTTCTTTTTTAGTTTCTTTTTTCTTTTTAGAATTATTCTCAATATTAAAACTTTCAATTTCTTCACTTGTTATTCAAACTTCTTTTAAAATATCTAAATCTAAATCATCTAGAGATATTTCTTCTGCTATATTATTTTTTACTTTTTTATTTGGTTGTTTAGCTGTCATTTAGCTTTTTTTATTAGTAAATATAAATAAGAAATCTATACCGATAATACAAAAAATTCCTTCTTATTATTCTTTTGTAGAAGGAGCAAAAAAGTATTATATCAATTTTTTTCATCTTTTTAAAGAAGTTCATCTTCTTTTCGCGATTTATTATATAAAAAAAAGCCAAATAATCAAATTTATTTTATTTGGGCTTTTTTTGCTTTTGCTACTAGGATAGAATATTTTAAAAGTGCATCATTATCTCAAGAATTCATCAGATTTTTTAGCTTTAAAACTTCACTTTTATAGAACTCTCTATTAAGTCATTCTATTACTTTTTTTAGCTCTTCCTCTATATGTGTTGAATTTGTAATAGAATTATCATTTTCAACTTTTAAAGAGATTGCCTTATATCTTTCTTTTTTTGATAATTCCAATTTATCTAAATATCAAATTCAGTTTTCTATAAATCATTTTAAATCTTTTCAAATTGCTTCTTCAAAGATTATATTTTTCTTTATATAATCTATATTTTTTTCATCCATTATACAGTATCAAATTGCAATTTCACTAGAAGTTAGAGTTTGTTTCATTTCTAAATTTTTGTTTTTTGAATCATGATTTGTGAATCTAATCTTGTTGAAAGCATCATATACTATATTTGAATTTATGTTTAGTAGAGTAGATATTTCTTTTAAATAATAGTCTTTTTCTATGTTGTCAGAGTAACTTTTTACTATATCAAGTAGTTCAGTCAATAATTTTTTCTTTTCTTCTATGCTATTTGTATCAAAGTTTGATTTTTTTATATAGTATCAAATCGGAGTTACTGCTTTTTTTATAAATTCACTAAAATCTTTTCATGAACTTATTATTTCATCTGGATCTTTTCATCAACTCAAAAGTATGATTTTTACTTCAAAACCTTCGTTTTTCATTTTTTCCAAGCTAAGTTTTGTTGCTTTTTCTCAAGCTCAGTCTCAGTCAAAACAAAGGTAGATTTTTTTTGTTAATCTTTTTAAAAGTGTCAGATGTTTTTCTGTTAATGCTGTTCAAGAAACTGCAACTGCATTTGTAAAACCTCATCTATACAAAGCTATTGCGTCCATATATCACTCTGTAATTATTACATAATCTAGTTTTGTTATAGAAGTTCTTGCATTAAATAAATTGTATAATAAATTTGATTTATCATATATGTTTGATGCAGGAGAATTTAAGTATTTTGGTTCTCAAGCTCCATATATTCTTCAAGCAAAAGCTACAAAATCTCATCTAGCATTTTGAATAGGGAAGATTATTCTATTTATAAATTTATCTTTTTTTGATTTTGTATCTATAAAAATATGAGAATCAGAAATTTGATTATCGTCATATCATTTTCATTTTAGATAGTTGTATAATTCAACTCAAGAATCACTATATCATATACCAAAATCTCTGATTACATCATCACTTAATCATCTATCAAATAAGTATTTTTTGATTTCAGGATAATTTTTTAATGCTTCTTTATAATAATTATTTGCATCTCTATAAAGCGAATACATACTCTTTTTTTCTTCAAATTTTTCTTTGTTAAAATTTGAATTTACTTTTATTCAAGTATAGTTTCCAAGTATTTCTAGTGCATCTCTAAATTCACAATTTTCTATATCCATTACAAATTTTATAGGTCAACCTCATTTGTGACAACCAAAACAATAAGCTATTTGTTTTGCAGGACTTACCATAAAACTAGGAGTTTTTTCATTGTGACCAGGAAAAGGACAATTACTTTTGTAATTTGCCCCAGATTTTTTTAGACTAGCATATTTTGAAACCAAATCTACTATATCTATTGCGGATTCTAAATCTTCGCTTATTCCCATTTTTTATATTATTTTAGTAAGATTTTCTTTTTATATTCTAAATTATTTGTTTGAAATGTAAAGAAAAAAACTGATTTTAATCAGTTTTTCTTTTTTCAAAAAATTTTATTTTTAAATTCATTCAAAGTTTTCTTAAATAAATATCTTCAACAGCTCATCTATTATATATTTTTCATCATCTAACAATAGTTTCTTGTTTATGATCTATTACTTCATGTCAAAGTAATTTCATATTATTTTGGCTTCTACCTGAATAATATTTTATTACATTGTTTCAATCGTATTGTATAAAAAACTTATCTCATCTTCTATAAGTTGTTTCTATATTTAGCCATGAATTAACTCTATGATCTCTTATTTTTGAAAAATCAACTTTTACAGCATAAAAATTGTTTCACATATATTCAAAACTATCACTTCACATAAATCTATAATCTCAAATATTTCATTCAACAATTTGGAAATCTCTTGGTCACATATCTTCAATTTCTTCTCTTAGATTTACTACATCATTTCTAAGAGCAGCCAATTGATACAGATCATCATTATTTAAATTTTCAGGATTATTTTTAAGTAAATAATCTAAAAAAACTCTGAAATTTATATTATCTCAGTTAGCTTTTACAAGTTGAAGTAATCATTTATCAGTTCATTCTTCAAATGTTTTTTGTAAATATGCATTTAAAAATCTGTCATATTTTGATTTCATTTCTCAAATTATAGGACCTTTATTTATTATTTCTCACTGATTTCTATAAAAATCCGGTACATCTCCAGCCATATTTTTAAAATTAATTATATTAACTATATTTTATCATAAAACTTCCATATTTTCAAAAATATACTATAATAAAAAAAATTATAATTAAAAATATGAAATTATGTTTGTAGTTATCGATTGACTTGATGGTTCTGGTAAATGAACACAAGTAAAATTACTTGAAGAAAATCTAAAAAAATTGGGTAAAAAAGTAAAAGTTTTAGATTATCCAAGATATTGAGAAAAATCATCTTTTTTTGTAGAAAAATACTTAAATTGATGATATGGAAAAAATGTATCTGCAAAACAAGCAAGTATTTTTTATGCACTTGATAGATATGATGATAGTTTTAACTTGAGAGCTGATTTTGAAACTTATGATTTTATCATAAGTAACAGATATGTTTCTGCAAATATGATTCATCAAACAGGGAAGATTGTAGATGAAATAGAAAGAGATGAATTTTTAGAATGGCTTGAAGATTTAGAATTTAGTATTTTTAATATTCCAAAACCAGATAAAGTTATATTTTTAAATGTAACTCCTGAAACAAGTCAAAAGCTGGTTCTTAAAAAAAGTGATAGAGAATATTTAAAAGACTGAAAAAAAATGGATCTTCATGAAGAAGATAAAAATCATCTAACTAATGCTTATAATGCAGCAATTCAAGTAGTAAAAAAGTATAATTGGACAAAGATAGATTGTGAATTTGAGTGAAATATGAGAAGTATAGAAGAAATAAATAGTGAAATTTTAAAAAATATATTATAAAAAGTCTCTCCACTTAATTTTATAATAATGCAATCAACAAAAAGTAAGTGAGATGAGTGAGAATTAATTGCTATAAAATATTTACAAAAAAATTGATACATAATCAAAGATACAAATTTTAAATTTGGTAGATTTTGAGAGGTAGATATAGTCGCTTTTAAAGATTGAATAACAGTTTTTTTAGAAGTGAAATATAGGCATAGTATCAAATTTTGAACACCAGAAGAATCAATAACAAAATCTAAATTATATAAATTTAGAAAAACAATTGAGTATTATGTAGTAAAAAATCATCTTAATTTTGAAAAAATAAGGTTTGATGTTATTACAATTTTGAAACAAGAAAAAAGTTATAAAGTTACACATTATAAAAATTTAGAAATATAAAATGAGTGAAAAATATAAAGAAATAAATGCTTACATACAAAAAGTAGAAGACCATGAAAAAATAATAGATAAAGAAAAAGAAGCTTTTGAAAAAAAGTGACTTTGGTGAGAATATTTTGAAAATGAGAATGATTTAGTAGTTGAAATATGAACGTGACTTTGAAATTTTTTCTCATGAATTGTTTCAAAAAATCCTCTAAAAAACTTTATATGATTTGAAATAAGATATAAAAGACTTTTTGTTACTGCCGAAAAAACGCTTGAGAAATGATGAAAAAATTTTGTTTTATTGAAATCTATGGCTCAAAATATTTATAAGATATTTGAGAAATGAGAAGTTTCATTAACTTATGTTTTTTTCCCAGATCCATGGGATAAAAAAGATAGACAAAGAAAAAATAGATTATGGAGTGAGAAATTTATAAGTGATTTGTATGTTATAACAAAAACTTGATGAAGAGTGATTTTTAAAACAGATCATTTATGATATTTTGAAGATACTCTTGAACTTATAAGAGTTTTCTCAAAATGGAATATAGAAAAATTGTCATATGATTATGAAAATGAAATAGAGGATTTTGATAAAAAAAATCTAACTGAATTTGAAAGTATATTTAGGGAACATAAGATGAAAATAAATTATTTAGAATTAAGAAAGTAATTTTTTTGACAAAGTATATATTATAATATATTTGTATTTTAAAATTTAATTTTATTATTATGTGATTAGATGATAAATATTTGAATGATAAAGGAGAAATTGATAAACTAACAGCGGATAAAATAGCAGCTAAATTATTACCTAATGATAAAGACGTAGGTATAGTGAAACATGATGTAATAGTATCTAAAATATCAGCTGATGGTAAAGATATTGATTGATTAACAGCTGATAAAATAAGGACTAAATTAACTAAATATGAAGAAGTTGATTGAGAAACAGCTAATAGAATAGAAGCAGAAATATTGGCTAATAATATAAAATCTGGATTAATAAAATAATTATATTATAAATTATTTAGAATTAATAAAAGAATAAAATCAATTTGAATTTTATTCTTTTTTCTTGCTTTTTTTTCTATATTAAATATAGTACATTTACTATATAAAGTATAGTAATATAAAAAGTATTGTATTATATAAAATAAAAAATATGTCAGAATTAATTAAAAAATTAGAGTGGAGATATGCTACAAAAGATTTTGATACTACAAAAAAAGTATCAGATGCAGATTTAGAAGAAATAATTGAAGCATTTAGACTTACACCATCAAGTTTTGGTTTAGAACCTTGGAAATTAGTAATTGTAGAGAATCCTGAAATAAGAGAAAAATTACAAGTTAATAGTTGGAATCAAAGTCAAATTACAAAAGCATCACATTTGCTTGTTTTTACTAGAATCAAAAATTTAGACAATGATTATATAGATAAATTTCTTTTAAATAATTCAAAAATAACTTGAGCAACAAAAGAACAATTATCAGTGTATGAAGGTATGATGAAATGATATTTTTCTAGTTTAGATGAAAATGGAAAAATCTTATGGGCAAGTGAACAAGTATTTTTAGCACTTTGAAATGTTATGAATTTACTTGCACAAAAAGAAATAGATTCATGTGCAATTTGAGGTTTTGATTCAGCAAAATATGATGAAATATTAGAATTAGATAAACATTGAATAGCTTCTGTTGTTGTTTTACCTATTTGATATAGAAGTTCAGAGGATAAATATTCTTCTAAACCAAAAGTAAGATTTAGTAAAGAAGAAATTGTTTTAAAAATATAGTAATTATTTAAATTTATGTTAAAATAAAATTACTTAAAATATAGTCTAAAATAAAATGAATTTTTTTGATATAAAATCAGTTGCGATAATTTGAGCATCAGAAGTTGAATGAAAAATTTGAAATACACTTTTAAAAAACCTATCAAATTTTTCTTGAAATAAATATTGAGTAAATCCAAAATGATGAAATTTTGAAGAAATAGATTTTTATAAATATATTTCGCTATTGCCTGAAATCGTAGATGTTGCAGTTTTTGCAATTCCAGCAAATTTTGTAGAAGAGTCTTTTTTAGAAGTTGCAAAATTTTGAATTAAAAGAGTTATAATTATTTCTGCTTGATTTAAAGAAATTGGTAATTTAGAAGGAGAAAATAAACTCAAAAATATAGCTAATGAATATGATATTTCACTTCTTTGACCAAATTGTTTATGATATTTTGATGTAACAAATAATCTAAATCTAAGTTTTTGAGTTAAGGATATAAGATCTTGAAATATATGAGTAATTTCTCAAAGCTGAGCAATTGCTGTTGCTTTATGTGACTGGGCTAATAATAAAAATCTTTGATTTTCAAAAATTATTTCTATGTGAAATAAAGCTTGAATTGATGAAGTTGATTTTTTACTTGAGCTTGAAAAAGATGAAAATACAAAAGTTATAGCACTATATCTAGAAAGTTTAGAAAGATGAGAATTATTTTATGAAATTGCAAAAAGAGTTTCAAAAAATAAGCCAATTATTTTGATAAAATCATGAGTTTCTAATCTATGACAAAAAGCTGCAATTTCACATACTTGAGCTTTATCATCAGATAAAAAAATCCTTGATTCAGCTTTTTTACATAGCAATATACATTCAACAAATTCACTAGAGGATTTTTTTTCTATGATAGAAATATTTTCAAAAGTTGATTATAAAAACATACCAGAAGAATTAGCAATTATTACAAATGCAGGATGACCATGAGTTGTAACAACTGATCATTGTGAATTTAACGATATAGTTCTTAGTCAATTTAATGATGAAGAAAAAGAAATCTTAAAAGTTTGATTATCTTCATCATCAAGTGTTTCAAATCCTATTGATATTATTTGAGATGCAACATCAAAAACTTATTCACAAATACTTAACAACTTTTCAAAAATTGTGCAAAAGAGAGCTATGTTATTGCTTCTTACAGCTCAAAGTGTTACAGATGTAGAAAATATTGCAAATGTAATTTCAAATTATAAAAATACATATAATAACGAATTAATTTTTGTATCTTTTATATGATGAAATCTTGTTTTAGAATGAAAAAAAATCTTAAAAGAAAACGATATTTTGCATTATGATTTTCCTGAAAATGCTATATTCTTGTATTCTAAATTATTGAAACAAAAATCTTGGGAATTAGAAAAAATAGAAGATAAAGTTGACTTTATCTTACCAAATGAATTAGAAATTTTAAAAGAAAAATTAAGCAAAGAACAAAAATTTTGTTCAAATGATCTAACTTGAGAAATATTATCAAGTTTTGATATAAATTATTCAAAAGAAATTTTAGTTATAAAAAACGAAGACATAGAATCTGCTTATGAAAAAATAAATTCAAAATTACTTGCTGCTAGAATTAGTTCTCCAGATATTCCTCATAAAAGTGATGTTTGATGAGTTATTTTAAATATTTCTTCAAAAAATGAAGCAATTTCAGCATATGAAAAAATACTTGAAAATATAGAAAAAAATTGCTCTGGAGCAAAAATTTCATGAGTTACTTTTGCAAGAATGGTAACAAAAAAGAAAAATACTCAGGAAATATTTATATGATTTAAAAGAGATAAAAGTTTTTGAAATATTATGTTTGTTTGACTTTGATGAATATATGTAAATGTTTTTGAAGATGTAAGTATGAGGATTTGAATAGTTTCAAAATATGAGATACTAAATATGATCAAAGAACTAAAATCTTTTCCAATATTAGAGTGAGTTAGATGACAAATTTGAATAGATTTTGAAAAGTTAATTGATATAGTTTTTGCATTACAATTTGTATTTAAAGAATTTGATGAAATAACTGAAATTGATATAAATCCAGTATTTACAGATGATATAGAAAGTATAGTAATTGATGCAAAATTTTATTTGTAAAGCTAAATATTTAAGTGTTTCTTAATTTAATATGATATAATCTTTGCATATATTTATTAATAAAAAATTATGTCTAGAAATATACATGAAAAAAATGAAGAAATAGTAAAAAAAATCCAGTGATTATTCCATATAATTCCATTAAAAAAATTAAGAAATACTGATAAAGTTGATTTTGATGTTATGTCTTTATATCAAGAATTTAATTGAATCGATATTGTTACTCACGAGCCAGGAGCAAAATCTCCATGAAGTGCATGATGAAAAGAAAATCTATGGTATATGCATACTGGCCAAGAAGATAATTTAATTACTCTCTCTTGAAATAGATATGTTGAATTATATACAAAAAATCATTGAAAAATAGAAAGATTTGAAATCTCTCATAATCGTATTAAATGGAATTGAGAAATTGTTTTAGAATGACCATGAATTTTATGATGGCCAACATGAGTTTTTCATAGGAATTATTCTCCAGAAGGTTCAGTTTCTATGAATTTTGCAGTTAGAGATGATAAATTTAACTTGGATACTGAGTTTAATATCTATGATTTAGATGTTGAAACTTGAAAATTCAAAGTACAAAGATTATGAAAATTGGATCAAATAATTAATAATTAATTTTAAAAATATGACAAGTAATGTAAATCCATTTGAAAGTGCTAAAATGCAATTAAAACAAGCAATTGATATATTAAATAATCCAGCTTATACTTCAAAACTTGAAGTAATTTCAAATCCAAAAAGAATCCTTGAAGTAAGTATTCCAGTTAAAATGGATAATTGAGAAATAAAAGTTTTTACTGGTTTTAGAAGCCAACATAATGATGCTCGTGGTCCTTTTAAATGAGGTATTAGATTTCACCAAAATGTTTCTAGAGATGAAGTAAAAGCTCTTTCAATTTGGATGACTTTTAAATCTTGAGTTATTGATATACCACTTTGAGGTTGAAAAGGATGAATTATCGTTGATCCAAAAACATTATCAATTACTGAATTAGAAAGACTTTCTAGATGATATGTAAGAGAATTATACAAATACATAGGACCAGAACAAGATGTACCAGCGCCGGATGTTAACACTACTCCACAAATTATGGCTTGGATGATGGATGAATATTCAAAATTAGTTTGAGTTTATTCTCCAGGAAGTTTTACAGGTAAACCTTTAACTTCAGGTGGTTCAAAATGAAGAGGTAGATCTACAGCTCAAGGGTGAGTTTATGTTTTACAAAAATATTTAGAACTTATTTGAGAAGATATTACTTGAAAAAGTTTCATTGTTCAATGAGCTTGAAATGCAGGTTTAACTTTTGCAGAAATATTAACTGCACATGGAGCAAAACTTATCTGAATTTCAGATTCAAAATGATGAATTTATAATCAAAATGGTATTGAACTAAAAGAAATAATTTTATTAAAATCTTCTAGAAAATCTGTTGTAGATTATAAGGATGCTAAAAAAGTATCAAATGAAGAAATTCTTGAATTAGATTGTGATTTACTTGTTCCTGCTGCACTTGAAAATCAAATAACTACAGATAATGCAAAAAAAATAAAAGCTAAACTTATTTTAGAACTTGCAAATTGACCAGTTGTACCAGATGCAGATGTGATATTATTTAAAAATAATATACAAGTTATCCCAGATATTTTGGCTAATTCTGGTTGAGTAATGGTTTCATATTTTGAACAAGTTCAAAATAATGCAAATTTTTATTGGGAAGAAGAAGAAGTTGATACAAAATTAAAAACAAAGATTCAAAAAGCTACTTTTGATGTATTTAATAAAGCAAAAGAACACAATGTTCCACTTAGAACTTGAGCATATGTAATCTCGACAAAAAGAGTACTTGATGCTATGAATGATAGATATGAAAATATATAAAAAATCTGCCTTTGGCAGATTTTTTTTGTATTGACAAAACCTAAACTATTTATATTATATTGTGGCTATTGGCTTCTAGATTTAATTCTTATGGAGTCAGTACATAAAAACCTTTTTTGGAGATAAAAATCAAATGGCAACAAAGACTGTTCCTGAACGTGTCAAAGAAGTAATTTCACAGCAACTCGGTGTTGATGTTGCAGGAATCAATGTTGAACATCATTTAGTTGATGATCTCAAAGCTGATTCGCTTGATACTGTCGAGCTAGTGATGGCAATTGAAAACGAGTTCGGTATTGAAATACCTGATGAAGAAGCTGAAAAGCTCCTTACGGTGCAAGAAATTATTGAAAAGGTTCTTGCTGAAAAACCTGAACTTGCTTGAATTCTGAAAAGGATAAAAAAAATCCCTCGCATGCGAGGGATTTTTTATTTATTATAATACAATTTTTATAAATATTACAAAAATTGTATTATTTTTTATTTCAAGTATTATAATTTTGAGTTTAATATTAATATTTTCCTATGGATAAAAAAGATTTATTAAAAGAATTAGAAAGAAAATGAGATTATTCAATTATTTTACTTGATGAAATTTCTGCTGATATATCAAAACTAAATGATTATCCAACATCAAAAGTAAGTAATAAATTAGAAGAAGTATATCAAAAAATTGAATATGCTAAGTCTCAATGAATAAATGTCGCAAATATAGAAAAAAAATTATTAGATTTCAGAATATTATTTTTTTTAAATAATATAGAAACTAAATTAGAATTAATTAAAAATAATTGAAATGAATTTAATACTGATTTAAGATTAATTGAATCAGAATATAATAAATTAATAGAGCAAGATTGAGTTGATTTAGAATTATTGAAAAATAGTATGAATAATCTACGTAATGAAGTAAAAAAATCAAAATTGTTATTAAAATTAAAAGATTATTGAATATCTTTTTGAAAATCAATTTATAATATGGATGAAATCCAAAGTGAATATTTAGAATTAAAAAAGAAGTGAGTTAATTTAGAAGAAATAGAAAAAATATTATATGAGTCTTAAAAAATTCTGACCAAAGGTCAGAATTTTTCACTTAAATTTCATTTTTTACATATTTTGTATATATTATATGCGATTTTAAAATTTAATATTAGAAAATAATGAGTTCAAATGAAACTGTAATAAGTTTTAAAAATGTAGATTTTCACTACGATTTTAGAAAACCTATTTTAGAAGAGGTTAGTTTCAATGTAAGAAAAGGTAGTAAGATAACAATCATGTGACAAAATGGTGCAGGGAAATCAACTATTTTTAAGCTTATAAATTGAAGTTTAGAAAAAAAAGTAGGACTTATAAATATAGATAAAAACTTAACTATTGCTACTTGATATCAAGTAGTTTTACAAGAAGATAAAGAATTAACTGTATTAGAGTTCTTCAGAAAATATTTTCCAGATAAAGATGTTTTCAACATAGATAGACAAATAAATGAAATACTAGAAGTTGTAAACTTAAAAGCTGCATTTGATAAAAAAATCAGTGCTTTTTCATGAGGTCAACAAGCTAGACTTTTACTTGCAGCAGCATTAATCCAAAATCCAGATATATTATTACTTGATGAACCAACTAATAATTTAGATAAAGATGGTATTTGGCATTTAACTGATTTTTTACAAAATTATAAAAAAACAGTTTTAGTTATTTCCCATGATGCAGAATTTTTAAATAGTTTTTCTGACTGAGTATTGTATCTTGATGTATTTACAAAAAAAGTAGAACAATATGTTTGAAATTATTTAGATGTAGTTGAACAAATTAAAATCAAAATAGAAAAAGAAAATATGGCAAATGCTAGACTTGCAAAAGAAGCACAAGCAAAAAAAGAACAAGCAGAAAAATTTGCACACAAATGAGGTAAACTTAGACTTGTTGCAAAAAAAATGAGAGAAGCAGCTGATGAAATGGAAGATGATATAGTTGATTCTAGGAGAGAAGACAAAACAATTAGAGCTTTTAAAATTCCTCTTCAAGATGACATTGGATGAGTTTTACTTGATATTCATAGTGTTCATATAATTAGACATGATGAAGTAGTTGTTAAAGATGTAGATTTTCAATTGAGAAAAGATGATCATTTACTTTTATCTGGTCCAAATGGTATAGGGAAATCAACACTTCTTGAAAAAATCGTAAATGGTGATGAATCAGGTTGTACACTTACTCCATGAGTTAAAATTGGTTATTACAGACAAGATTTTTCAAATCTTGATTTCAACCAAACAGTTTATGAATGTTTTAGAGAAACTGCACCAGAAGAAATAGGTGAACAAGAACTTAGAAGACAAGCAGCATGATTTCTTATAACTTGAGAAATTATGAAAACAAGGATTTGAGATTTATCAGAATGACAAAAATGACTTGTTGCATTTTGTAGATTGGTATTTTTAAAACCAGGTATTTTGATACTTGATGAACCAACTAATCATATAAATTTTAGACATATTCCTATTATTGCTGAAGCTTTAAATGATTTTGAATGAGGTATGATACTTGTTTCCCATGTAGATGAATTTGTATGGCAAATAAGAATGGATCAATACATAGATTTAGAATAAAAAAATAAAATCCTGGCGGGATTTTATTTTTTTGTACAAATTATAATTATTTTACTTTTGTCCTTATGTTTTATTTCTATTTCAAAATATTTCGTTAGCTCTTCTATTATTTTTTTATTTTTTTCTTCATCTTCATCTAAAATATTATCACTATATATTAGTTGTCATCAATTTTTTAATACTCTATATATTTCTTTTATAACTTCTTCAAATTTAACTATTTCTTTAGTTAATACATAATTACAAAATACATAATCTTGACTTTTATCCATAACTCAATCGATTTTTTCTCAAAATGAAGCATTTCTTTCTATATTTTTATTATTTATAGGATTATAATTAAGCCACCATTTCATTTCATCTAAAACTAATTCTGTTTCTATTGAGTTTTTAGTTATTTTTGGAATATTAGAATTATTTTTTATTAATTCCTCTCTACTATTTATAGCTCTTTCTTGAGAACTTATATTTTCTACTAATAATTTTTTTAGGTTTTTTTCTCAAAAAACAGGATCAACAACAGTTATATATCATGCAGTTTCTTCTAGATTTGCTGCTACTCATCAAAATCATCAACCTAAATCTAATACATTTTTTCAAGTAAAATCATTTTTATCTAATCATAAAAATGATAAAAGTGATTTTATAGAATTTGAGGGAGCTCTTTGAGGAATTTTTTTTATTTCTTCTAAAGAAGGTTGATTTCTTTTTCATCAATTTAAAACTATCTCAGAATTAGTTTTTGTAGATATTTGAATTTTTTTTAAAGTAGCTTGAACAAGAGCAGGATGTATCCAACTTGGCAAACTTTCTATATATCTTTCAATTTCAGCATCTCACATTTTTATATTTATTATTTTTAATAATTTAATTATATAATATTTTTTTAAAATATAAAAATATTATGTATTTTTAATAAATATTGACAATATAAATATATTATATATAGTATATTTACCATCATTTTTTCATAGGAGGCAAGATGTGGACCAATGGACAATGTTTTTGTATTCACCTGACTTTCTGATTTTTTCTGTGATTGTTATGTTTATGATTCTTTATCTTGTTTTCAAGGTAATTGATGTCATTAACAATACGAAAAAAAGAAAAAGTTTGGAAAGAATTGTTAATTTTTTTGTTTCAGAAGGAGATACCGTCATGAAAAATTTGTTCGCTAAAGCCATTGCTCAAGTCGATGCTGAGCATTCTGCTCAACCGATTTCTGGCAATGAACAGGAACTATCGGCAGTTATTGCCAAGGTTTACAAACGCTCAGAACAACAAGGTTTCGGTCTTGCTCAACTGATGTCTTTCTCAAGTTTTTTAAAGGCGGCGAATAACCAACAAGGTGAAATCAATGAAATCATCATTGCTGTCAGGAAGGAGATGGAATCTGAAAATTGTCGTTTTGATTCTGAAACCAAGCAGTTACTTCAGAATGCCCTTGCAAAAGGGCCAGATGAATTAATCAAGGTTTTGCAGCAAGCTGTTCAGGCAGAAGCTCCGGCTCCGGCCGAAGCTCAACCGGAAACTTCGGTGGTTGAATCCACCGAAATTTCGGCTCCTGTATCAACAGTTGCTGACAATGTTGTTTCCATTGACTCTGTGGCTTCAGAAGAAAATTCTGCTACGGCCGTTGTTGACAACGAAGAAGAGCTCAAGCAACTCTTGGCTGGCTGTGATTGGTTACCGGTGAAGTTGCCTGAAGAGCCATACAAAATCATGGATCTTCCTGCAAGTACTTTTGACCGTTTGTGGGGGGCATTTAATGTCCGTCTCCACAAGACGTCAGATGAGCAACGTGCTTCTCAACTTCTGGATGGTATCAAAACCATTCGTGATGGTGAGCCTGCACAAAAAGTTGGCTGAAACAATCCTACTATTAGAAAAAGCTGCTGAAATATGCAGCTTTTTTTTATTTTTAAAAATATATATGATATAATTATTTTAAATATTATTTTTAATAATTAAAAATGACTGAAAAACAACAAAATAATTTTGATTTTATTTGAAAAAGTAAAGAATTAAGGTTATTAACTGACTCACTTGATAAATGAATTGAAATATCTTCAAAAGAACAATTTGATAAAATTGTTTTAATGTTAAAAGAAAATAATTTAACTGATTTATCAAAAAATACTTTTGATTCAATTATCTGAAATTGAAAAACTTTTGTTATAAAAAAATCAAATAATTGATTAAATATTTATTGAAAAAATGATAATTTTATATCTAGAAATTTTAGAAAGTATTCAAATAATTTTCGTTTAATCTGAATTATTTCTAATGGTGACACTTTTAAATCATTAGTTTGAGATGATATTTATGAAGAAGATGAAAATAATCTATGAGAAAAACTCATATCAAAAATTGAACAAATTCGTAGTGAATCAAAAAGTAGATTACAATCACTTAAAGAGGAAATAGTAGAGGATGAACCATATATAATTCAAAAAAAAGATACTCTATGGAAAATAGTAAAAGAAAAATACTGACTTACAAAGAATCGTGATATAGCAAATGCTGTAAATGCTTTAGTAGAATACAATAAAAATGTAAAATCATTAAAAAATGATGATAATCCAGATGGTTGAGATGGTATTAAATGAGATAAAATAATTATTTGAAAAATAATTAAATTACCTCCTAAATTAAAAATCTATTGAGATGTTGAATTAAATAGAAAATAATTAGTTTTTTCTTAAACACTTATTAACTTGCATAGTTATAATAATAATTAATAATTATATTATAACTTTTTTTTATGAAAGATAAACTTATTTCTGCTCTTATTTGAGCCGTTCTATGAGGTTTAATTGTTTTGTTGTATACAAATTTAATTAGTGTTCCTTCAAATAATACTTGACCAAATTGAAGTAGACCAGCTGGGTGATCTTGAGCTGCTTTAGATGTTTCAACTATGTCAGATGATCAATTAGAAAAAATGGCAACAAGAGCTTGAATAACAAAGGATGAATTAAAGGCTAAACTAGATGCTTGAGAAGATATAAGAAGTTTAATGTGAAATCAAAATGGAAACTGAGGATGAGGTAATCAATTAAATTCTACTTGAAATACTACTCCAGTACAATAATTTATTAATTTAACTTAAACAAATGAAGTCAAAAATTTCTTTTAATCTAAAATATTTTTTATCTTGAATGGTCTTAGTATTACTTATTAATTATAATACTTTTTTACCATCTCTAGGTTCTAGTTCTACTAATATAGCATCAACTGAATCATCAAATTTAAAAGTTGAACTATGAAATATAGAAGAATCAATAGACGTTGTTTGAAATTCTGAACTTGTAGATGAACAAAGTCTTAAATTTACAAAAGCATGAACTATAACAAAAGTTTATTATAAAGCAGGTGATAGTATAAAAAAATGAGATATAATTGCAGAAATTGATAATAGTGATGCATATGATGCAATTGAGGAAGCAAAAATATCTTTGGAAAATGCTAAACTTTCTTTATCTGATTTATATGATGATGTTGATGAAAGTAAAAAACTTCAAGCAGAAAACAATATAATAACTGCACAAAAAAATCTAGAGATTGCAAATACTGAGTTAATAAATCTTAAATCTTCACAAGAAAATTCGTTAAATAAATTAACGGATAGTATTAGTATATCAGAAAAAGAGTTACTAACAGCAAAATCAAATTTAACTATATCTGAAAGTGAATTAGATATACTAAAAAAGGAAAAGGAAAATTCTTATAATAATACAATTTCTAATAAAGATAACACAATTATTCAATTAGAAAATTGACTTAGTTCTGAATTATCAAATATAAGTAAAACTTTGGAACAAGTAGATTATATACTTTGAGTTACTCCAAAAAATGAAAATAAAAATGACTATTATGATATATATCTTTGAGCAAAACTTGCATGAGTAAAAGACTCAGCAAAAACTAGTTTTTGAAAAAGTTTAAGTTATTATACTGCTTTAGATTTAAAAATTAATAATTTCATAACATGAGATACTGATGAACTACAATCTATATTTGATGACTTCTTAGTTTTATATAAAGAACTGGAAAATACTACTAATTTAACATATAACACTCTTGAGTCATCTGTTGAATCATCTACTTTTTCACAAAGTGATATTGATTCAAAAAAATCAAGTATGTCTAGTTATAGATCAAATGCACAATCAAAAATTATATCTATAACTTCATCAATTAACAATTTAAAAACACTAACAAATACAGATTTATTATCACAAACAAATGCAAATACAATTTCTCAAAAAGAGGCTAGTGTAAATTCTAGTAAGTTATCTATAGAGAAACAAGAAAAAGATATTGAAAGCTCTAAAAAATCTTATGAACAAACTAAAATTGAGTTTGCGACTTCAATAAAATCTAAGGAAAATAATATAAAAAGTCTAGAAAATAATTTAGAATTAGTAAAAATAACACAAACTGAGTTACTTGATTGACCTACAAGTAGTAATATAACTAAAGCAAATAACTCTATAAAACAAGCGGAATTGAAATTAAAATCAGCATATGAAAATTTAGATGATTATACATTGACTGCACCATTTGATTGAGTTGTTAGAAAAATAGATTATATGGTTTGAGATAATCTAACAACTGATAATGATAAATATGTTTATATAGAAAATCCAAATTTATTGGAAATAACTGTAAAACTTGATCAAATTGATATTATGTCTGTAAAACTTTGAATGGAAGCAACAGTTACATTTGATGCATATCCAACTGTTCCAGTAAAAGCAGTAATTAGTTCAATTGATACTACACCAATTTCAAGTAGTTGAGTTGTTTCTTATGAAGTAAAACTTATATTAAGTGATGAAGATTTCAAATGAAATGTATTGTCTTGATTTTCAGCTGATGTAAAAATAATAACAACTTCAAAAAATGATATTTTACTATTAAAATCTTCAGCAATCACTGAAAAAGAATGAAAATATTATGTAAATCTACTTAAAAATTGATCATCAACTGAAACTGAAATTACTGTTTGACTTGCTTCATGATGAAAAACTGAAATATTATCAGGACTTAATGAATGAGATGAAGTTTCTATAAAGGAATTCTCGGTTACTACTAAAGAAGATACATCATCTAAAACTCTATTTAGTACTCCAACTAGAACATGATGAAATCCTGATAGACAACCAGGTTGATTCTAATATTTAATAAAATAATTATGATAAAATTAGAAAATGTTACAAAAAAATATAAGATGTGAGAAAATATAGTAGAAGTATTGAAATGAGTAGACTTAGAAATTGAAAAGTGAGATTTCGTTTCTATAATGTGACCAAGTTGAAGCTGAAAATCTACTCTTATGAATATTATTTGAATGCTTGATACTGTTAGTAGTTGAAAATATACTTTTAATAATACAGAAATTAGTTGAAAAAAAGAAGATGAGTTATCAAAAATAAGATGAAAAAATATAGGTTTTATATTTCAAAGTTATAATTTAATTTCAAGAATGCCTGTTATAAAACAAGTTATGTTACCACTTGCTTATCAATGAGTACCAAAATTTAAAAGAGAAAAATTAGCAATGGAAGCACTTGCAAAAGTTTGAATAGCAGATAAAAGAGATAATAAACCAAATGAGTTGTCTTGATGACAACAACAAAGAGTTTCAATTGCTCGTGCTCTAGCTATTAATCCAAATATGATCTTGGCAGATGAACCAACTTGAGCATTGGATACAAAAACAGGTGATGAAATCATGAACTTACTTATAAAGTTAAATAATGAATGAACAACTATTGTTTTAATTACTCATGAACATGACATCGACAAATTTGCAAAAAAACATATTTTAATTAAAGACTGATTGATAGTTAAATAAAAAATTATGATTACAACAATATTTGAAAATATACTAAATTCACTTGAATCAATTAGAGCTAATAAACTTAGGTCATCTTTAAGTATGCTTTGAATTATTATATGAGTTTCATCCGTTATTATTTTAACTGCAATTTGAAACTGAAGTAGTCAGTCAATTGTTGATAAAATAGAGGAAATGTGAACAAATATATTGACTATTTCTGCTGGTTGATGATTTTGATGAAGTAGAGATAAGGCTACAGCTAAAGATATTTTAACTTCAAATGTAGTAAAATCTATAAAAGAAAATGTGGATGGTTTAGATTGAGTTTTACCAATTATTTCAACAAATGGACAATTAGTTTATTCTTGAAATGATATGTCTGCAACTGTTAATTGAATAGATACAAATTATTTTGATGTAAAAAACGTAGAGATTGTATATTGAACAAATATAACACAAACTCATTTAGATAATTTAGATAAAGTAGCAGTTGTAGGTCAGGATATAGTTACAGAACTATTTGATTGAGAAAATCCCGTTTGAGAGAGACTTAAAATGTGAAACAATGTTTTTGAAATAGTTTGAGTAATAGAAGAAAACTCAACACTTGATTCCAATATATTTATACCTATTACAACTGCATCTGTTAGAATAACTGGACAAAAATACTATTCTCAAATCATAGTTGCAGTAACAAATGCAGAGGAAGTAGACGCGAAAGAAACAGAAATTTGAACTGTTTTACAAGATGTTTTAAAAGTTACAGATATAAGTAGTTTACCTTATAGTATAAGAAATCAATCTGAGATGCTATCAAATTTCAGTTCAATTACTGAAACTCTAACTATGCTTTTGAGCTGAATTGCTTGAATATCACTTCTTGTTTGAGGTATATGAGTTATGAATATAATGCTTGTTTCTGTTACTGAAAGAACAAAAGAAATAGGTATAAGAAAGGCAATCTGAGCATGAAAAAGTGATATACTTTTACAATTTTTAACTGAAGCTTCAAGTTTAAGTATTCTTTGATGAATTATATGAATTTTGTTTAGTTATGCAGTTGTGTTTTTATTAAATTATTTTTCAATTGCTGCAATTATTTCAACAAACTCTATAATAATAAGTTTCTTGTTTTCACTTTGAATATGACTTGTTTTTTGAATATTACCAGCTTATAAAGCTGCAAAACTTAGACCAATTGATGCGCTTAGGTTTGAATAATAAAAAAATAAATAACGTAAGTTATTTATTTTTTTATTATTCTTGTGTTTTCTAATATTTTTGCATTATAAATTATATTTCAAGCTTTATAGTTTTTTATATAATTTGAATTAAAATCTGACTCTAAGTAATCTTTGTCTAAATTATAAATTCAAGCTATATTTCATATTTTATCATTTTCACAGATTAGGTGAGAATAGTATTCTCAAAATATACTTATCAGATTTGAGTGAATTTTATTGTAAAAAATATTTTTTTCTTGATTTAATATGTTATAATTTGAAAAATTTATAGATAATACTCAATCACTAAAAAGTACTTTTTTTACTTTTTCAAAAAATATTTTTTCTTCAAAATATTTTGGTATTTCTCAATCTGCTCAATAAACATCAATTAATACTAAATCATAGTTTTTATTTTCGTTTATAAGAACTTCTAATGTTTCAAATATATCACTTATATATAAATCATTTGTTTTAACTTCTAGCTCATTTTTAGCTATTTCTATCATAGATTTATCTATATCAATTCCTGTAATTTCTATATTTCTAACATGATCTTCTAGAAACTTAGCAAATGCTCATCACCCAAATCATATTATAAGTATTTTTCCAGGTATTTTTTTTATAAATCATCATAGCAAACATTTATTTATATACATACTTTGAGTATTGTTTTCTACTATGTCATACCAAGAATATATTATTTTTCTATTAAAATTGTCTGTAATTGTAACAATTATTTCTCAACTTATATTTTCAACTTCTATCGGTTTACTATAAAATTGAGAATTATAATATTTTGTCATTATTTTTCATTAAAAAATTTACTTATAAATATACTATAATTAATATTTCGTAAGTTTCAATTCAATATATATTAAAAACGCCTTGTTCATTTGCAAAAAATACAATATAATTTATACTATATATAGTATTTTTTAATTTATGCACAAAATGAAAGTAAAAAATTGTAATCATGATTCTTTTTGGCAATTATACAGAGTTATAAATTTTTCTAGATTCTCAAATTTAGATAATGGTATTAAGTATAAATGTGATATATGTGGTACTAAATGCACATTGAAATGGAAATGATATATGAAAATGGAAGAAAATATCATGAAAAAAATGGCTACATATTTATTGTGGTTATCTCCAGGAATAGTATTGATATTTTTAGTTGCAACATTGAGATTAAATTATTTAGTTGCAATAGGATTGGTTATTCTTTATCATTTTGCTGCTATGTATTATATTATATATTCTGGGAGATTAAAAATTAAGCTTAGAGAATAAAAAAACATCTTTTTATAAAGATGTTTTTTTATTTTTTCTAACTAATCACCATTTCAACATTGCAGGAATATAAACTAAAATAATAAATGTTCCTAAAAGTAATCCTCATATAAATGCAACAGCTAAACTTCACCATAAATCATCTTTTATTGCAAGAGTTAATAACCCTAAAACTGTTGTAAGAGTTGTAAGTAAAACTGGTTTAAATCTTGTTCTAATTACATTTAAAATTAAATCGTCATTATTTTTATATTTTTGATTTTTCTCACTATTATATTTTTCTATTAATAAAATTGCATCATTAACTCATACTCACATTAAACCAAACATTCAAAGTTGAGCTGGAAAACTAAATGGTAATCATGATATAGTTAGTAATAGAATAGCTCAAATAAATAAAAATGGTATAACAGATAAAACTAAAAATGGTTGTTTAAAATTTCAAAAATGTAAAACTAAAACAGTGAACATAAGCATAACTCATATACCAAATGCTTTTATTAAATCAATCATAGAACTTTGCATGTCTTTTACGTCTCAAGCGTACTCTAAAGTAACTCATAAAATTTCTTTACTATTTAACTCCACTATTTCTTCAATATAAGGAGTTATACTTCAAAGGCTTGTTTCTTTTGTTTTATATGCTCATACATTTAGTATAAGCTTAGAATCTGAATGAATTAGACTTTTTACTTCTCAAATTAATTCTATATTTTTAATTAATTGTTTTAGATAAATATCTCTACCTGGTACCATTATATCCAAAATATTGTTCTCTCATATTTTAGTAAATGCTTTTACATCTATTAAATCATTAGAAAAATCATCTAATTTTTTAAGTAAAATTCAATTTGGTTCATAAAATTCTGAATTATCTACACTTGCAATAAGTATATCTAATTCTTTAGCAGTAATATTAAATTGTTTTAATTTTTCTATATCCCAAGTAATATCAAATTTTCAATTTGTATATTCCAAAGAATTTGACCAATCATAAGTTCAAGAAATTACTTTTAATTCAGGTCATATTTTTTCATAAAAATTAACTAAAGAATCTAAATTATTTCAAACTAAATAAAAATTAATATCTTTACCAGAACTTGGACCATTTTTTTGTATAAACATTTCCATTGATTGCAGTTTAGAATCAAAATCTTCTAATTTAATAGTATTTTTTAAATCTTGTAATATTAAATATGAATCATACTTTCTTTCAAAATCCTTATCAGTAAGTTTTAAATCTATATATGCTAAATCAGGATTATAAGAATTTCCATAAACTACATTATCAAGAGGATCTAAGCTCTTATAATCTCAAATATTTATTCCTTGATAAGCTAATAATCATTTATTTTCCTTAAAATAATTATCTATTTTATATGAAATATCTGATACTATTTTTTTGTTTTCTTCTAAACTTATATCACTAGTAAATTTTAGATTAACATAAATATTATTTGTATCTGTAGGAGGTAAAAAATCTGCTTTTAAAAATTGTGAAGCAACTCATAAAGTTATAAAAAATAGTAATATAAAACTAAAAATAGCTTTTTTATAATTTATAATAATTTTTTTAAAAAATCATTCAAGTTTTAAAAATAGTTTATTCTCTTCTATATCTTTTCACTTAGTATTTTTTTTATTATCGTTTTTAAAATTAATAAAACTTAAAACTATAGGAAGAAAAACTAAAGAAACTAAAATAGAAATTATTAATACAACATTAACAGTTGTAGGCATATATTTCATAAAATCACCTATTTTACCACTAAGCATAAAACCAATAGGTAAAAACATTGAAATAGTAGTAAAGTTTCACGATAATATTGGTTTCCAATATGTTTTTATAGAAAATGAAATTGCATCCCATTTTTTCAATCATTTTTTCATTGCTTCTTCAAATCATTCGATAACTACAATTAAGTTATCAACCATAATTCAAAGTGTCAATACAAGTGAAAATGAAACAATATTATTAAATGTATATCCTATATTTTTTAATGCAATGAAAGAAATTAAATACACCAAAGGGAAAACTAAAGTTATACCAATAGATTCTTTAAATCATATAAAAAGTAAAATAACTAAAAATATAATAACTGTTGTTTGCCGAAAATTTGAAATAAAGGTTTTATAAGTAGAGTCTATTTTTTCTTTTTGAGAATTTATTTCATAGATTTGTAAATCACTTAAATTATTATTTTCTATTATATCATTATTTTTGGAAAACATTTTATCTATAAAAGTAGGCTCTGGAATATAATTTGAATCACTAAATTTCAATCAATAATTTTTTAATACTAGCTTTACACTATCTATAGTTTTTAATATATCACTTCAAGGTATTTTTTTAATAGAATATGTTATACTTGAATAAGTGTTTCAATTATCCATTACATAAGATTCTTTTTTATATGAAGAAGGTCAAGTCGTAACTTTAGCAACATCTCACAATAATAAAGTATTTCAAAATTGATTAACCAATGTTAAATTATTAAGAAAATTTACTATATTATCAAAATCATTTGGGTAAGTTTTTAAAGTAAAAGTATACAAAGTAGAATCTACTTCTTTTTTATCAGCTGGAAATTTATCTATATATGTAGTTATCTCTGATATAGCATATGAAAAATTTATTTTATTTTTAAGTAATTTTTCATAATCAAATTTAATTTTAATTTGAGGTGTATATGATCAAATAACATCAACTTCAGAAACTCAAGGGGTAGCTTGTAATTTGTCTTCTAAATCTCTTATTTTGTCATAAAGTACACTTGGCATGTTTGGTCAAGTAATAGAAAAAGTATAAATAGGAGAATCAGACATATCTACTCTTTTTAATACGGGTTCTTTAACCTGATCAGGAAAATCTGATCTAGTTTTATCAATAGCTGAATTTAAATCACTATAAGCTTCTCATATTTCTTTATTTCTATCAAATTCAATGGAAATAACTCAGACATTATATGCTGAAATAGATTTTACTTCTTTAACTTGAGTTACACTTGATAGATTATTTTCAAGTTTTTCAATTATTTGTTTTTCAATTGTTTCAGGATCAGCTCAAGGATAAACTATAGAAATAGTAAAAAATGGTACATTTATTGCAGGACTTGCTTCTTTAGGAAATGTTTTGAATGAGAAGAATCAAATTATAACTGATAAAATCATCAGCATAATTATAAAAGCCTTAAAGTGTTTTAAGAGATTTACTAGCATATTTTTTTATTAATGATTATTTACAAATTTCTATTATTTTTTCTAATCCAGATTTAATTTCCACAAAATTTCAATTTATATTTCATAATTCTATTTCCTTTTCTATAACTCAAGAATTAGAATTTATATTTACAAAATTTCAATTAATTTTATTTTTTACATATCAAACTGGAATTTTAATTATTTTGTCTTCTATTTCATTAGTTTTAGTGATACTAGTATCACTAAAACTTAAGCTCAATATTTCTCAATCTTTAAAATTTTCATCTACTAAATAATTTGATTCATATAAATAATTTTGTGTAGTTGGATCTTTATAAACTAAATCATTCTCAATAATTATTTCATGATTAGTTCAATTAAAATCAAAATTTAATTTATCTCATGTATTTAATTCAATAGGTGAATATATTTTAATTTTTGTTGAGTTATTATTTGGAATAATTTGACATAAAGGAGTATTTACTCATATATTATTTCATTTAGAAGATTGTTTTTGTTTAATAATTCATGATACTTCAGCATAAAGACTTCTAGCAGAAAGGTTAGTATTTAAAGAATCAATATTTTGATCAATTTGTAATATTTGATTTTCTAAATTTAATATCTGTGTTTGTTTTGTAGATTGTAAATTAGATTTACTAGATAATAAATTATCTAAATTTGAATTTAGTGTTTTTAATTGACTATCTAATCATGATAATTGTAAATCAAGTCAAACATCAACAGAATCAATTTTATTTGTCTTAAGATTATCTAGATTATCTATTGAATTAGCTATTTGATTTTTAAGTGATGAAATTTGAGTATCATAATTAATAGTTGTCGAATTTTTTGTATTCTCTAAAGAATCTAGAGAGTCTTTTAAAGTTGATATATTGTTTCAATAAGTTAAATATAAACTATAATAAGAATCCATTTGTGCTTTTGTAAAATAAATATTTTCAATAGACTCTTTAATAGCATCTCTAGAAAGGTTATTTAATTCAATTAAATCTCATAAAAATGATGATATTTCTTCATTATTTAGTGTATTGATATTTTTAAATAAATTATTTAATTTTGAAAAATCATTTTCAACCTTGTTTTTTAAGCTAGAATTTTTTGCAGATAAATAAATTTCATATTTATTATTTAAATCTTGATTTGCGTAAGTAATTCAAAATACTTCATCAATTTTTAGTAAATTATCTGCAGTAGTAGATTTGATATTAGTAAGTAAAGTTTGTATTGAAATAGAAAGTTTTTTTAGCGCTTCGTCTTTAGATTTTAAAAGTAATTCTAAATTATTTTCTAAACTTAACAATGTTTTTTCTAAACTTATAATTTGATTTTCTAAATCATTTTTATTTAAATTTGATGATTGTTTAGTTAATAAAATATTTTTTTCAATTATTTTTATTTGATCTTTTAAATTTAATATTTGATTATCTATACTGGAAATTTGTGTATCAAAACTTGATATAGTCGAAATCTTAACTGATTCTAAATTCGTTTTTTGATTAATTAAACTTCATTTTTGAATAGATAGATTTATTATATTTGGATTATTAAAATCTGGACTTACTTTAGCTATTAAAGTATTTATATTGACTTCTTTTCAAGCATCACAATCTAAATAATCAATAGTTCCTGCAATTGGAGAACTTACTATTTTTACATCATTACTTATTATTATTCATTTAACTTTAAAAGAAGATTTATCAATTTCTCAAATTTTGAATCAAGAAACACATTCATTATTTTGTAAATATAAAGGATCATTTACATCTAATTTATCTGAACAAGCTGTTAAAATAAATAATAAAATTAGTATTAAAATATATTTTTTCATTTTTTTAAATTTAGGAATATTATTTTTATTTTCAAGGAACAACCGCTCATTCTGAAGTGATATATTTCATCAAATCTCAAATATTATCATTTTTAACTAATCATATATATTTATCGTCTTTCATAAGTACCACCATATTATCTCAAGCTTGAAGTCATAATTTATCTCTTATTTCTTTTGGAATTACTATTTGTCCTCTTGATCACATAGATGTTGTTCCAACAACTTTTAAATTTAAAATTTTCTTTAACATATATTTAAAATTATGTATATAAATATGAAAAATCATACTTTTCATATTTATATGATAACATATTTTTTATTTATTACAAATAAATATATATGTTTGTTTTTATATTTTTAAGAATAAATTATTTCAATTTAATTTAGCTGAAAATATTGTCAGCTTTAATTAAATCACTTATTTTAATTTTTTTATATATAAATATTTATCTATCAAATTATCGTGTAGTAAACAAGATTAGAACTGAGATTAAAAATATAATTTGTAATAATTATATAAATTTATATTATAATTTTACTTAATTATTACTTTTGTATTATAGACTATAATACAAATTATAACTTATAAAATAAAATATGTTTAAACTGAAAATATGAGAAATAATACCTGATTTAAAAATTAATTGAGTCCCGGCACCTTATCCAGTTTTAGATGAGAATGCAGTAAGAGCCTGAGCATGACTAATGTTTATTTTATGAATGATAGCTTTTGTGTATTCACTTACTACTCATTCACCTTTATTAGCTAATATTATAGTTCCTATACTTACTTTAGATTTATTTATTAAAGTTTTTATAGGACCAAAATATTCACCATTTTTAATTATGTGAAATTATTTAGTTAAAAATAAAAATCCTGAATGGGTATGAGCAAAACAAAAACAATTTGCATGGATAATTTGATTAATTATAGCTATTATTGTTTTGTGATTTCTTTTATTATTAGGTAAGTGCTGACCAGCAATGTTATTATGTTTAATTTGTTTAATATTTATGTGGTCAGAATCGGTTTTATGAATTTGTATTTGATGTAATATATATATTTTTTTGAGAAATAAATGATATTTTATTGAAGAAAAATATGCTCCAGTTTGTGCTTGATGAGCTTGTGAAATAAAAAAACAAAAAAATACAACTAATTAATTAGTTGTATTTTTTTGTTTTTTTATTTGGTCGGAGACGCGAGACTCGAACTCACAACCCCTCGCTCCCAAAGCGAGTGCGCTAGCCAATTGCGCTAGTCTCCGAAACTTAATGGTGGGTATAGATGGAGTTGAACCATCGACCTCATGATTATCAGTCATGCGCTCTAACCAACTGAGCTATACACCCACAAAGTATTAAAAAAACGAATTTTGATTTTACGAATAAGGTCTTTATGAAATACTCGTAATCTCAAATTCGTTTTTTTTGCAAGTTTTTTAATGGAGCGGGTAAAGAGACTCGAACTCTTAACCCTCTGCTTGGAAGGCAGATGCTCTAGCCAATTGAGCTACACCCGCTTAATTTATCTGACTTGCGAGACACATTTTATTAAAAATAAAATATAAGTCAAAACTTTTTTTCAAAAAAATAAAAATCTCTATTTATAGAGATTTTTATACTTATATTTATATTATTTATTTTGTATTTTGTAAGCTTTTATTGTATTTTTCATTAAGCATGCAACTGTAAGAGCTCATACTCAACCAGGAACTGGAGTAACTCTACTTCAAACTAAATTTATAAGTCTAGTATCTGCATCACCATGTATTTTTCAATCAATTACTGTAAATCACACATCAATTATAATTGCTCAAACTTTTAACATATTTACTTTTAAAAGTCATGGACTTCAAGCAGCAACAATTATTATTTCAGCTTGTGTAGTAAATTTAGCTAGATTTTTAGTTTTACTATTACAAGCTAAAACTGTTGCTCAAGCATTTATAAGTAGGGAGATTATAGGTTTTCAAACTATGTTACTTCTTCAAATAACACAAACAACTTTTCATTCTAAATCTATTTTTTCATGTTTAAATATTTCAAGTATTCAAGCTGGAGTACAAGGAACAAAACCACTTTCATCTCAAAGTAAAACCTTACCTTGATTATTTGGATGAAATCAATCTACATCTTTTTTTGGATGAATATTATTTATAATTTTTTGAGAATTTATATGTTTTGGAAGAGGTAATTGAACTATGTATCAGCTTATTTCAGGGTTTTCATTGAAACTTTTTATCTTGTTATATAATTCTAATTCACTGATTTTCTCATCAAATTTTTCTAGTTTAAAATTTATACCTATGTATTCTGCCCATTTTTTCTTTTGTTCTATATATCTTAAACTTGAACTGTTATTTCATACTAAAATAGCTCAAAGAGTAGGCTTTGACTTAAATTTACTTACTTCATTTTTCAATTCATCATACATTTTTTTCGCTATTTCTTTTCCATCTATAATCATCTTTTTTTGTTTTTTTATTAAAATATTATTATAAGCATAAGTATTTTATGATTTTTATCAAGATAAATTTTGTAAACTAAGAGAAAAGTGTATTATTATATAAGTATAATTTAACAAAAAAAATATGTCAAACAGATTAATTTGAATTTTAATAATTTTATCATTCATAATTTGATGATTTTTTTATTGGTCTTTTGTTTATATCCCAAACAAAGCAGAAAAGGAAAAACAAATGCAAATCACTTTAGAAAATGAAAGAAAAGAAATTAAATTAACTAAGCTTGATGATGAAATAATAGAAGCAAAAACTCTAACTCCTGAAGAAAAAATAGAAGAATTAAAATTAACGAAATCATATTACAAGATAATAAATCTATCTAATGATAATTTTTATTTTTCAAAAAAAGATAATACTCTTGATCTAAAAATAAATAATAAACTAGTTTGAAATTTTGATCTAGTTCCAGAGAATAAATTGGATATACAAAAAATTTATTCAAGCGAAAATGATTTTTATCTAGTAGTTTGAAATAAAAAATATATTTATAATTCACTGACTGATATTATTTTTGAACTAGATTTAAATATAGATGTAGATTACATAAAAAGAAGTGATGATATTTTCATCATAAATACTGACAAATGAAGTTTCACTTATAATAAAACTAATAATAAATTGGAATATTTTACATTTTTTGAAGATTTTGTTTATTATAATTATAGTTATATTTGAGTAGTAAAAAAAGATGATGAGGTAAGAATTAAAAATCTTTCATTATGAAATATTGATTGAAATTCTATTTATTTTTATAATCCAAAAACTAAAGAAAAAAAATCACTTTATGTAAGTGATTTAGATTTAGAAAAGATATATATGGAAGGTAGCGAAGTTTATTTTATGGATTCAAGTAAATGAGTTTATAAATTAGAAAATTTAGAACAATAAAAAAATTGGATGAAATCCAATTTTTTTATTTACTTCAAATCCTGTATTCTATTTCTTTACTTACAAATGCTTCGTCACGACCATATTTAAGTCTAGATAACTCAGTAAATGCTTTTGCTAAACTAGGTTCTCACTTTTCAAGATATGGATTAACTGGAATGATTGAAAATGGAGTTGTAGGTTGATTATCAACTGATAACTTCATAGTTGCTTTAAATTTATCCATATTAACTAAGTCTTGATCAGAGAAAGTAGGAGCATAGTATTTTGCCATAAATTCTCAATCTTCAGGTCATATCTTATAACTCATGATACTTCATACGTTACCAAATATTGCTTGTTTTAAGTTTAGATTTGATTTTGTAAGTGCGTCACTTTGTTCTAATTGTCATAAATATTGATGTGCAATATTTAAAGAAAGTCTATATTTTCTGGCTTCTGAAAGTATAGATTCAATACTATCAGTTACATAATTTTGGAATTCATCTATATATAAGAAAAAATCACTTCTGTCTTCTTTTGCAATCCTATCTCTTCTCATAGCAGCCATTTGTATCTTTGATACAAGCATCATACCAAGAAGTTTAGAGTTTAAATCTCAAAGTCTTCATTTACTTAAATTTACAATCAGTATTTTTTTATTTTGCATTATATCAAGTACATCAAAACTAGATTTTACTTGTCATATAATGTTTCTCATCATTTTATTTGTCGTAAATTGACCAAATTTTGCAGCAAAATAAGGTATAATTTCTGCTTTTTCTCTATCTCACATAGAGGCATATGTTTTATCCCACCAGTTTTTTACTATTGGATTTTTTACATGTCTTGTTCTATCTTTTTGAAATTCTACATCTGTAAATAATCTAACTACATCAGTTATTGCTCAACCTCCTGGATAATCCATAAGAGTTAAAACAGCATTTCTAAAATAATCTTGTATCCTAGGACCAAATACTTCATTACCAAAAAGTTTTATCATTATGTTTAATGCATCCATTGCAACTAATTCTTTTTCTTCATCTGTTGATGCTTCAAGTAGATTTAATCACATTGGTCTTTCTAGATCACTTGGATCAAAAATAATTACATCGTCAGCTCTTTCTCTAGGGATAAAAGGTAACAAATCACGAGCTAAATCTCCATGTGGATCTATAACACAAAGTCATTCTCAATTTAGTAAATCTTGTCTAGCCATAACTTGCATAATACTTGATTTTCAAGTACCAGTTTGCCCAATAACATAAAAATGTCTAAATCTATCTTCAGTTTTTATTCTTATTTCTTTTTTTACTCATCTATATATATTATATCCTAGTAAAATTCATTCTTTTGGAATATTGTTAGGAGCTTTAACTATCTTGAAATTTTGCCATTTTATTTCTGGTGTAGAATTATATCTTATATGTGGAAAATGAAATAGGGAAGCCAATTCTTCAGTATTTAAAATCATTTTTTTCAGATAAAATGGTTTTCTAAAATATCTAAAAATATAATTTTTAATTAATGTTTTTTGGTTATGATAAAGAGTTGCAGTAAACTTATTGAAATCTGGATAATTAAATTGTGTAAAACATGAAACTATATTTGTAATTTCAGATTCTACCATAGATTTGTTGTTTCAAGTTGCTATAACTCTAATTATTGCTTCAAAACCTGTTTTATCTCATTTTTCATCTACTGTTTTTGCTCTTTCTTGAGTAAGAGCTGAGTTATTGTTTTCAGGAGTTGATTTGCTATTTTCGTCACTAGTCGAAAATGCTTCTATAAAATTTATAAATAATTTAATAGGATTTAGAGTAAAAAAACTAGTTTTTCAATTCATTATCTTGCTACTTGCTTTACTAGATTCTCATTGCCAATCATCATCAATTGGTTTAAGTATTATTTGTAGTGCAGCAGATTCATCTTCTTCAAGTTTTGAAAAAGCATTTGTTATATTGTTGATTGGGTCACTTTCCAATTTTTGATAAGTTTTTAATGGGAAGAAAAACTCTTTAGTTGTATTTATATATTTTGCTTCGTAGAATTTTCTATTTTTAAAAATATTTACTTCTGTTGTTTCTTCTATAATCGCGTCAGTATAAAATCAATTTATTTGTTTTTCTATAAGAAATTTATAATTTTTTGGTATTACAACATAGAAAAGTATTTCATTTTCATGAGCTATATATTCAAAACTTATTAAATCTTGTCATAAGATTTTTTTCATCAATTTATTTGAATGAATTGCTTTTAGAGAAGCATAAAGTTGTTCCATCAAACCAATCATTTCTTTGAAATCTTTTGTTGTTTCTTTTTTTTCGTCTAAATCACTATTTTTTTTAGGAAGAGTTATTCTTAAAAAAGTCATATTTAGCGTTCTTTTATAATCATTTTTTCTTTTTAATATTTTTAGTATCACAATAAAGACTATTGTTATAGCTAAAATACTAGAGAATAGAATTATATAATCCATTTATTTTGGTCTTATTTTTTAAATTTCTTTTATTATATCATATTTTCATTTAAAATAAAAGAAAAAGTATTGATAATTTCAAAAAAAAATGTATAAAAATACTATAAAAATTTTTAATAAAATCATAATATGTCAAAAATAATATTACTTGATTCAATTCGTAGCATGCAAAATGTATGAGCTATATTTAGAAATGCAGATTGAGCTTGATTTGAAAAAGTTATTTTAACTTGAACAACTCCAACTCCTCCAAGAAATGATATAAGTAAAACAGCACTTTGAGCTGAAACTTTTATAGATTGGGAATATTATAAAAATCCATTTGAAATACTTGAAAATTTAAGAGAAAAAGGTTATATTATAATAAGTGTTGAATTAGATGAAAGAAGTATTGATTATACTGAATTGTATAAACAAAAAAATCCAAATGTTGTTTTAGTTATGTGAAATGAAGTTTCTGGCGTAAATAAAACTATTTTAGATATTTCTGATGAAATAGTTATAATTCCTATGAGATGACAAAAAGAATCACTAAATGTCTCAGTTGCAGCTTGAATAGTTATGTATAGTGTTAATTAATTTAAAAAAATATGCTTAAAAAAATAGCTTCATTCTTTCTTTTGTATTTCATATTTTTTGTATGAAATACTTTTGCTGATTCAGTTCCAGTAGAAGATGTTTTTTCTGATATAAAAAAAGATTATAAATACTATAATGAACTTCAAACTCTTTATGATAAAGGTATGATTACTCCTGATAGTGATTGAAGATTTAATCCACAAAAACTTTTAAATCGTGATGAATTTGTATGAATCATGATGGAAGTAAGTTGTAATAAATGTATCGCTCCAAATGTATCATATGATTTTTTAACTAAATATGAAAGTAAACCACTTTTTTTTGATATAAATAGAACAAATAAGTATTTTTATTGTATTGCTGGAGCAGATGATAGCTCATTTGTTTCTTGATATCAAGCGTGAACTAAATGTGAAGATTGAACTTTAAGACAAGATGAAAAACCTTTTTGTCCTAACAATGCAATTATTTTAGAAGAAGCACTTGCAATAATACTTAGATCATCAGGTATACTTACAAATAGTGAAGCTGATATAGTTAGATTAAAAATAGCATCTTGAGAAATTACTCAAAATTTATCAGAAGATGTTAAACCAAAAAACTTAGATTGAAGTGTTTATAGTTTTTATCCAGATTTTCAAAAAGCACTTGATTACCAAGTAGTTGAATATGATAAGAATTGAAATGAAAAAATATATAAGTTAGTAGAAGTAGTAGATAACAAACTTAGACCTAAACAAGCAATAACAAAAGAAGATTTTTTGCTTATTTCTTATGTTGCATTGAGATCAAATTCTTGTAGTGAAAAAAGTAATGATAAATTAGGTTTAGAAATAAATGTATATGATAAATCATGTAATTTAAGTATTTTAGGAACTTGTAATATTTCAAATTTATCTTGAAATCAAAAGGTATTTGATTTTTATTGAAATGTGGCATTTCCTTATGGAGATACTATAAATAATGACACTTGATATATTTGGAGGTTTTATAATTATAATACAGGGGAAGAAATTAAAAAATATTGAAAATATATAGATAATTATGATTTTTTAAAAGATTGAGATTATAGAGTATTTTTAAGAGCAATTAGTGATAATTGAAATACTGCTGAAGTTTATAATGATATGAAATTTTTTTCAAATAGTAATATAGATATAAATTATAATTATTTATGATGAAATAATTATAGTTTTGAATGAATAAATAACACAAACAATAATATTATAAAATATGAATGGGATTTCTGAGATTGAACAACTGGATTTTGAAAAACTATAAATCATAAATATGAAAATGCATGAACATATAAGGTTACATTAATTTGAACAGATTCAAATAATGTAAAAATAGAAAAAACATTATATGTAAATATTACAAATAATATAAATACTACTAATAACAATATAGATATAAGTTATAATTATTTATGATGAAACAATTATAATTTTGAATGAATAAATAATACAAACAATAATATTATAAAATATGAATGGAATTTTTGAGATTGAACAACTGGACTTTGAAAAACTGTAGATCATAAATATGAAAATGCATGAACATATAAGGTTACATTAATTTGAACAGATTCAAATAATGTAAAAATAGAAAAAATAGTATATGTAAGTAATACTTCTATAACCAATGAAAACAATAATAAATTATCAATAGATGCAAATCCTATATTTTGAAACTCACCTTTACTTATAAATTTATCATCTATTTTTAGTTGAAATAATAATTGAGCTACTTATTTTTGGGATTTTTGAGATGGTACTTCTAGTTTATGAAAAACAAATAATCATATATATAAAGAACCTTGAGTCTATAATGTTACATTAACTTTAAAGGATAGTAATTGAGAAATTTATAAATCTAGTATTAGTATAATTGTTCTTTGAAATAATTCATTGGATACTGATTGAGACATAGTTAATAATGATATTGATAACGAAATAAATACACCTAATGACAAAATTTTGTATATTTGTACCTTAGATGATATAAGCAATAAGAGATTTGATTGTTTAACTAGTGATAAACTGTGAGTTTATTCAGAAGTTAAAAAGGGAAGTGATACAGATTGAGATTGAGTAAGTGATAATGTTGATAATGAAATAAACACACCTAGTGATAAGATTTTGTATATTTGTACTTTAATTGATATTAATTCTAAATCATATGATTGTAAGAGTATAGATATGCTATGAGTTTATTCTGAAGTTAAAGAAAATTCATTGGTTTGAGATTATGATGATGATTGAATAAATAATTTGCTTGATGCTTGTCCTGAAATAAAATGAAGTGAAAAAAATAAATGATGTCCAATTTTTGATAAATTATGTAGTTTAGATACTGATTGTGATGCATGATATTATTGTAATTCTTGAATTTGTTCACCTAAACAAATCGCAAAAAGTTGTGAATATACATGAGGAGACTTAATTTTTTGAAATGTTGTTTGTAATACTTGTCCTTGTTCTAATTTTGTAGATTTTAATTCTACTCTTAGAAATTGTGATATAGTTTTTCCAGCAATTGTTTCACCTGATAAAAAAACTATTTATAGTAAATGAAGTTATTATGAAATAAAAAAATAGTTCTGATTTTAAATCAGAACTATTTTTTTATTTATATTTTTTATTTGTCTATAGTTTTTAATTGCAATTTTTTTTTTAAAAATTATAATTAATTGTATTAAAAATTAATTTATTATTATGAAAAATAAAAAACAAGCTTTTACGTTAGTAGAGTTAATAGTAGTAATAACAATATTAGCCATATTGTGAACAATAGCATTTATAAACTTGCAATGATATAGTTGATCAGCAAGAGATAGTAAAAGAGAAAGTGATATAAGTAATATCTTAAAAAAAGTATCAGTAGAACAAATAAAATGAGTAACATGATGAGAGTTAATTGATAATCAATTAAGTAAATCAGTAGTAATAAATTGAATCACAACAAATGCAATCCAATGAACACCAAAATTTTTACAACTAAAAGAAGATTGAAATAGTTTTAAAGATCCAACAACAAAAGCAGATTATGTATTATCATATGCAAAATGATGAACAAGTACATGAGCATATAATTTTTTACAAATAGCAACAATAAATGAAGAAAGAAATGAAGCAGTAGTAAAATGAAATTATTATATGTATAATTCTTCGACAGATAGTCCAAGTATAGTAAAAAATGCAAGTAATTTATTTGTAGTTGATTGAGGAAGTCAATTACCTTATGAAATAAGTTGAAATAATATTGTTGTTTCTAATCCATTTTCTTCTTGATGGACAAATTTTACTACTTCTAATTCGTCATTACCTTTTAGTAAAGTTCGTTGAATTACTTCTGATTGAGTATGAAACTTATGGTTTGCAACATATGGTTGATGAGTAGTAAAATTTGATTGAACTAATATGCAAATTTATAATACTTGAAATTGATTTCCAAATAATGAAGCAAAATCTATTATTAGAGATAGTTCTTGAAATATATGGGTATGATCAAAATGATGATTAAGTAAATTTGATTGAACATCATGGACAACTTTTAATACTTCAAATTGATTGCTTGATAATTTTGTAAGAGCTTTAGATATAGATTCTTCAGGTAATTTTTGGTTATGAACATGATGATGAGTATCAAAATTTAATCCAACATCAAATACTTGGGTTTCATATACTACTTGAAATTCATGATTATCTGGTAATGTAATAAATTGAATAAAGGTAAGTACTGATTGAAATATTTGGATATGATTATATTGATGATGAGTATCAAAATTTAATCCAACATCAAATACTTGGATTACATATAATACTTGAAACTCATGATTATCAAATAATACTATAAATTGAATAAATCAAGATTCAAATTGAAATATTTGGATATGAACTGATTGATGATGAATTTCAAAATTTGATCCTACATGAAATACTTGGATTACATTTACAACACCAGATTTACCAGCACCAGATGGTATATATGTAAATTCATCAATGCAAGATTCAGACTGAAATATTTGGATATGAAGTTGGTGAGGAGCAGTAAAATATAATCAAAGTACTTTTACACAATATACTAATAATTTAACTAGTAATAATATTTATACAGTATATAATGATTCAAATTGAAATATATGGTTTGGAACAACTTGATGAGTAAGTGTTTATAATCCGAATTAAAAAATAGATAAGATTTTAAATCTTATCTATTTTTTTATTTTAAAAAGGAAAAAGCCCCCGTACGGGGGCTTTTGTTTTCAGCTTCGAAAATCTTATGCAATATCGGACGTTGGCACCCGATTTCATAGAATAAAGGTTAGGAGCTAAATATCCTTCCTTTTATTTTAAATTTTTAAAGAACAAATCAAATACTAGAGTAATCTCTGAATATTATCAAACAATTGTTTTATCCGTTTAAGAGTGTTTGAATTTCTTGGTTAAAAAACTTGTTTTCACAAGACTAATTCGGGGCCGATAGCTAAATTTTCTTGATATATGCCATAGCATTCTCCTAAAAAGTTTGAAAAAGTCCACATCAAAACAATGTTACTTG
>JAQUZB010000004.1:116844-131971 GCA_028691535.1 Candidatus Altimarinota bacterium
TCCATTTTTTATTTTTATTTTCTAAAACTTTCTAAAATTTCGTGAGCTATATCTTTTCATCATAATCAAAAAGCAAGTCCTCATGCCAATGCAAGCATAGAAACAAATCAGATTAAGATTGTGTTTGTTATCTCAGTTGCAATACCTATTTTTGATAAAACAACCATAAGTGTAAAAAATAAAATTATTATTTTTGCTCAACTTGCTATTATTTTTGCTGTTTTTTGTTTTGTTAAATCAAGTGCATGAAATACTACATCATATACAAAATTTCAAAATCTTACTCAAAAAAATCAAATAACAATTGCTATAAATAAGCTAGGTAAGTAAGTAATTAAGTCTCATAAAAATATTTCAACTTCAGAAATTCAGATAAATACAATTGCATATCTAAAAAATACAAGAAATATATAATAAGCAAATGCTTTTGCAGTTATTACATCTATTTTTATTTTATCAGATATTTTCTTTCTTCTTATTATTTTTTTTGCTTCTATTTCTTTTTGATCTGGTGATTTTTCTTCATCATCTCAGTGGATATCTTTTAAATTTATAAATAATTTATCTACAAAATCTATGATATTAAACTTTTTGAATATATAAATCACTAATCTATATATCATTATTGCACATAAAAATCATAATCAAACTATAAAAAGTGCTCAAATTAATTTTGGTAAATATACTTCAATTGCACTATAAAATTGATCGTATAGTCAGCTTAAGATATTGTATTTTAATTGTGAAAAATCGAAATCAAACATAATATATATTTATTAATGTATAATATCTTTATTTTATCATAAAAATATCAAAATCAAAAAAAATTAAAAAAAAATTTGCAAAATATGAAATATTTTATAAAATACCACCTGCAACTTAGGGAATTATATTTATTTAATTACTTTTGATTGTAAATGCGGGGGTAACATAAAAGAGTGAGTGTACTAAGGCTTCAACCCTTGGGTGTACGAGTTCAAACCTCGTTCCCCGCTCCAAATTTAAAATAAAACAAAAAAAGTAGAAAGTAAAAAGTAGAAAGTATAAATATGTTTTTTACTTTGTATTTTCTACTTTTTTTATTATAATAGCTTAAATTTATAAGATTAATAATTAATTATGGCAAATAGTCACGGACTTAAATCAAGTGTTGTAAAAAAACAAGCAGCATCTAGAAAATTGGCAAAAAATAAAAAAGCTTCATTTCAAGTTTATATTTGAAATGAAAATCCACAAACAAGAAAAAATCTATCTTTTAAAGAGAGAACTCATTATTTTGAAAATAAGAAAAACTTTCCAAAGAAAAAATTAGATAGTAAAAATCCTGCTAGTTTGATGGAACAATGAATTCTAGATGAAAGAGGTTTTTTTGTAAAAGGTAAGAAGAAAAACTTTTTAACTAAATCTATGGTTGATACAAAAGGTTTAGACTTTTATGGTATGCCTAGATAATTTTTAATATACAAAAAAGACAATTTAATTGTCTTTTTTTTGTTTTTGAATACTCTTTAAATCATATATATTAATTAATTATTTTTATATGAATAAAATAAAAAAAATTATAAAAAATGATTCAAATGAATATGTAAAATTTAGTATTAAATTTTTGATAGTTATTTCTATTTCTTTATTTTTAGGTTTTTTATATTTACAATTAGATATATTAAAAATATTGTTTTTTTCATCATTCTTACTTGTTTTATTTAGTCCTTTTCTAAATAAAATGAATAAAAGAAAGATTCCAGATATTCTATGAATATTTATAATATATTTATTTTTTATATTATTTTTACTTATAAGTCTATTTGCTATAATTCCAATTTTTATGGAACAGACTTATTTACTTGTAGATTTCTTAAGTAAAAAAATTGAAATATTAGATCAAGCATATAAACTTTGATGAATTGATTGACTTTGATTAAATAATACAAATTTTAGATATTTATTACCATTTATTGAAAATGTAAATTTAGATACACTTTTAACTGCATTAAAAAATAATTTTGCTTCAATTAGTCAATTTATAGCTAGCAATTTATGACTTATAGCTTCAAGTTCTACATGACTTGTATTATCTGTTTGAAATGTATTATTTCAAGTTGCTATGGTTTTTATATTTAATTTTTTTATGGTTTTAGAAAGGAAAAAAATTAAGATTTTATTTTATGATATTATTCCTTTAAATGTTTCAAAATATTTAAGTTCAAGAGAAGATAAGATTGTTTTAAGTTTGTATGATTGGCTTAAATGACAATTTCTTCTTGCAATTATTATGTTTTTTATAGTTTTTATTTCTCTATCAATTCTTAGTTTATTTGGTATTGATTTAAAAAATAATTTCACATTAGCTATTATATCTGGACTTATGGAATTTATTCCATATTTATGACCTACATTGGCATTGTTACCAGCTTTAGCTATAGCTTTTGGTCTAGGATTTAATACAGTTTTAATAATCTTGTGATTATATTTAGTGATTCAATGGTGTGAAAATAATATATTGGTTCCATATATTATGAGTAAATCTATGGATTTATCACCATTTTTAGTTTTATTAATGATGGCTATTTGAGCAAGTGCAGCATGAATCTTATGAATTATTTTAGCTGTTCCATTATCTGCAATAATTCAAATTTTTGCTAGAGATTATATTAAGTTTAAAAAGAAAAATATTAATAAATAATTTAAAAAGAATTATGCAAAGATTTTACGTAAGTGATTTAAATACTACTAATTTTACATTTATTTTAACTGATATTCAAATTATTCATCAACTTACAAAAGTACTTAGAATAAAAGTATGAGAAAAAGTTGTTTTTTTTGATGGAAGTGATAATTACGATTATATTTTTCAAGTTAAAAAAATAGATAAAAAAGATATTATATTAGAACAAGTATGAAGAACAGAAAATAATAGTGAAGTAGGTTTTGAGTTAAATTTGTATCAATCTATGCCTAATAAACAAGAAAAAATAGAATATATAATTCAAAAATGAGTAGAAGTTTGAATCAAAAATTTTGTATTTTTTAGAAGTGATAGAAGTCAAAAACTTATAATAAGCGATAATAGACTAGAAAGATTTACGAAAATTGCTATAGAAGCAGTTGAACAATCTGGTAGATATTATGTACCTGAAATAGTTTTTTTGGATAAATTAGAATTTTCATTATTAAAAAATGATGAAAATATATTTTTTCATACTGAGTCAGAAGATTCTAATTTATTAAAAAATTTAGAATTAAATTATAGTAAAAATATCAATCTTTTTGTATGACCTGAAGGTTGATTTAGTGATGACGAAATTAAAAAAATGGATATCTTATGATTTAAAAAATCTCATCTTTGAGATAGGATTCTTAGAACTGAAACAACATGAATTGTTACTAGTTTTTTTATAATTCAAAATAGATAATGGCATATTTCACTTATATTTTAAAATGTGCTGATTCGAGCTTGTACACTTGAATAACAACCGATTTAGATAGGAGATTAAGAGAACATAATTGAGAGCTTATTTGATGAGCAAAATACACTCTAGCAAGAAAACCATGTGAACTTTTGTATCATGAAGAGTATGAAAATAGAAGCGAAGCAAGCAAGAGGGAAATAGAAATTAAGAAGATGAAAAGAGAGAAAAAATTGGAGTTGATATCTAAAAACAAATAACTCATTTTACAAAAACCTAAAAACTTATAAAATAATTATAATTATTTTATAAGTTTTTTTATGCAAGAATTATACACAAAATTACACAAATTTGATTTGGATTATGCAATCAAATTGGAAGAAACTGATAGACAATTTATAGCTTTGAAAGAGCTTATAAATATGCAAAGTGAAAAAAAAGTTGCTCTGGCTTTGGTAGTTGCAAATAGTATAATTTGTTATCAATTATCTGGAACATGAGAAAATTATTGGGAAGAGTTTTCTCTATATTTTTCGTCAAAGAAAATATCTTATGAAAATATAGTTTCCCAACTTTCAGAATTCATAAAACAAAGTAAGAATAACAAAAGATTCATAGATACAAAAATAAAAAGATTAGAAAAAGTAAAAGTTGCTTTAGAATTATTAAAAAACAAAGAAGAGTATTTTTATAATAATATGACAGAATTGAGAGATCTACTTGCAAAAACTATGAAACAAAAAATAACTGATAAAACAATTGTTTTTGCAGTTAAGATGTTTGGTTATGTGGGTAGAAATATTTTTTCTTTTGTGGCTTATCCAAAGGAAATATTTATCCCAATTGATTCTAGATTAACTAATCTTTTTGAAAAATATAAGTGAGAATACACAGATATAAATAAATTTTATTTAGATTTATCACAAAAATTAGATATTCCACTTCTTCATCTGGATTGAATTGTTTGGATTAATTATGAGGAACTTATGAAATAAAATTTGATTTTTTTTATAAAAGTATTAGTATTTATACAATAAAATTACTAATAATCAAGAAAATAGAAATATGAAAAAAATACTTTTAAAAATCATTTTCTTTTTGTACGCTTTTTTGTGAAAACTATATATAAAAAAATACAAACCTATTGTTATTTGAGTTACTTGAAGTGTTTGAAAAACAAGTGCAAGAATGATAATCTATCAAGTTCTAAAACAATTTTTAGATGATAAAAAAATTTATACATCACCAAAAAATTTTAATAGTGAACTTTGACTTGTTTTTTCAATATTTGCTTTGGAAAGGTATAAACCAAGTATAAAAAACTATATAAAGATTTGGTTTTTATTTCTTTTTGAGTTAATTTTTTGAAAGAAAAAATATGATATTTTAGTTTTAGAATATTGAGTAGATCATCCAGGTGATATGGATTTTTTATTAAAAATTGCAAAACCAGATTATAGTGTTTTCACTCAACTTGATTTTATACATGTAGAAAATTTTTCGTGAAAAAAACAAATAGGAGAAGAAAAAATTAAACTTATAAAAAATACTAGAAAAAAAGCATATTTAAATAAACAAGATGAATTTTTAAATGATATAAGTGAAAAATTGCTTGTTGAATATGAATTTTTTAATAAAAAAAATAGCTATAAACATAAATATATATTAGAAGATAAAAAGATTTTATCACTTTTAAAAACAGATAATTCTATTATCAAAACAAATATCATGTGAGAAGATAACTTTGTTTATCTTATATTAGCAATAAAAATGCTTGAAAATTTTTGAGTAAATTATGTTGCTGCATGAACTTATATTGAACTTATAAATCAACCTTGAAGATTTAATTTATTTAATTGAATTAATTGATCTGTTTTGATAGATTCAACTTACAATGCTTGACCTGCAAGTATGTTTAAAATGATTCAAAATACAGTTTATTTAAGAAACAATATTTTCAGAAATTACGAGATACTTTTTGTGATTTGAGATATGAGAGAGCTTTGAACTAAATCAAGACAAGAACATAGAAAACTCTATCATTATCTAAATTCTTACTGAAAAATTATCTCAATTTGAAAAGAAACCAGAGATAATTTTGGAACTCATCTATGAAGCTTTAAATATGCGAGAGATGCTTGATTATTTCTTAAAGATTATTTAGAAAGAAGTGATAAAAAATACATAATTCTTTTTAAATGAAGTCAAAATACTATATTTACAGAAGAGGCATTAAAACAAGTTTTAGCTGATAAAAATAATATAAAAAAACTTGTGAGACAAGATGATTATTGGATGAAAAATAAGAAAAATTATTAAATAATAAAAAAATATAATAAGACCAGTCTCTTTTGAGACTGGTCTTTTAAAAAATTCTTTTTTTGTTTTCTAAAAAATCATTATATTAATTTATAGATTATAGAAATTTAACGATACATATGGATAAAAAAACAGTAGAAAATAATTTAAAATTAATTGTAGATTATAATAATAGAGTAAATTCTAGTTTAAAAGAAATATATTCTTGAGTTGCAAACGATAACGAATATAGAGAAATACTAGAAGAATTTTTGGAATATATATGTTTAGAATCAAATGATGAAACAAGACTTTGAGCGTATTTTAGACTTATAGATTTGAAAGAAAATTCTCTTGTTTTGTATATGGAAAAACAATGATTTTCACAAGAAAAAATAGATGAAATCTTGGATTTATCATACGAATATACAAGCGAATTTCATTTTGAATTACAAAGTGATTTAATTGATTTTATAGAAAAAGAAAAATTACTAACTGATTTTTATCTTGAGATTTTTAATTGAGTTCATAGTGTTTGAAAAGCATTTAACGATTTTTTCTTGCCTTGGAGAAATCATATAGTTAATTGAGTAAATAGAGATTTAGAAAAAAAATTTAATGATGATAGTTCTAAAATAATTAATTTTTTAAATGAAAATAATTTACTTGATTTATGACATTTCAAAGAACAAGCAGATAGAAGTTATAGTGCTCTTTGTTATGATGAAAACAATAATTTTATTTCAAAAAGTTATGTAGAAGCTTTTGATTTTGAAATAAAACAAATAGTTGTTGCTTTAGATATTTTTATAACAAATCTAGAAAAACAGACTGATGAAATATATGATTCTAAAAAAGAATATTTAGAATATTTAAATGCTATAAAAAATGCATTTTTAGAAACTGATGTAAACTCTTTGGTTGCAAAATGGGCTTTGGTAGATGAAACTTGGATGCAAATTAAAACTCCATTTCAAATAAGTCATCCACTTGAATTTTATGAAGATAAATACAGAAAAGCCGTAGCTCCAGAATGGGATTTAAGAATACAAAATAGAGTTTTTGAAAGTGTTGTAGAAAAAGATATACTAAATATGTATGAAACTTTTTATAAAGAGATTTGAAAAGAAAAATTTAGAGATAGTTATAATTATTCATTTGCAAATATAAATAGAGTACAATTATATTTAACAAGTCCAGTATTGTATTATAGTAGCGAATTAACTTGATTATTTTCTGCTCAAGTAGTTCCAAATGATGATGTAGTTTCTGATAAATTTGGTAAGAAAATATTTGCATTTCCAGAAATGGTTTTGGAAAACAAAAGAAGTATGCCATTTATGAAATTTTCTAGTATTATTTTTGACTCAAAATTACTGGATAATTATAGAAAATATCTTTTTTCAGATTCTAAAAATTTTTACAAAATATACGATATTGAAACTATTGGTCACGAATTTGGTCATACTTTATGGCTTGATTTAGACAATGAAACTATCATGAATAAAAAGACTGGAGTTTATAAAAATATAGAAGAATTCAAAGCTACAACAGGTTGATTAGTAGCATATTTTATGTGAAATAATTTAAATTTAGAATTAAGTGAAAAATTGATTACAGATCATGTTATGAGAACTATATGACTTTTTGCATATAAAAAAGTAAATGAAGTAGAACCTTATTATTGTGAAGCTCTTATTCATTTTCAATTATTGTTAGAATCAAGAATTATTGATATAATTGATAATAAGATTGTTTTAGATTTCAATATTGATAGTTTTACTAATTTAAAAGAAACATATATAAATCACTATGTAGATTTGATAAATATTTATCTAAGCAAGACTGATGCGATGGAATTTTTGAAAAGATATACTATTAAAGAATGACTTTATTATTTACCACAAAATGAATTTTTAAGAAATTTTGTAAATTATTTTTATGAAACATATGAAAAAGTCGGTAATGAAGTGGATGATAGTATAAGTAAAGATAAATATTTAAATAATTAATTTATGAAAATAATTTTTTTAATTCCGCCGAGTGAAACAAAACATAATTCTTCTTTTTATAAAAAAGAAGAATTATGTTTTGTTTTTGAAAAACCACTTTTTATATGAAAAAATGCAAGTGAAAAAGATCTGAAATGTAAGTGAAAAAGATATGAAGAAGCAATAGTTTTAAATAATTCTATACATGAAGAACAGACTATTGAAGCAATTAAAAGATACACTGGAGTTATGTATAATGCTATAAATTATGCTTGAATGTCTGGTAGTGCAAAAAAATATTTTGATAAACATTTTTTGATCTTATCGTGAATGTATTGAATTTTGAGAGCATATAATAAGATATGAAATTATAAACTTCCAATTGAAACCAAATGATTATTAAATCATTGGAATGACAAAATTACTAATTCTTTAAATGAATTACAAGTAGATTATATAGTTGATTTATTGCCAGATTCATATAAAAAAATGATTGATTTTAAAAAATTAGATTCAAAAATAATTAATATAGATTTTATAAATAAAGATTGAAAAAAAGTAAGCCATTGAGTCAAAAAAATAAAGTGAGAATGGATTAAAGCTATATGTGAGAAGAGAGAATTTGATTATAGAAAACTTTGAAATGTAGATTTTGAAGATGAAAAAATAGTAAAAGTGAGAATTATTATTTAAAAGTAAATAAGATTTTTGTTTAATTTTATTAATTATGTTAAAATTATTTTATTAATTATCACTTACTATAATGCCATTAGATAAAGATAAATTAACTGACTGATTAGATATAGCTCAAGATAATGAAATTATCTGAGCTACAATTTCAAGTACTAAAAAAAATATAGATTCTAGACTTAATATCTTGAATCATGTTTATGATTTATTAAAAGATATAGAAAAATCTGAAAAATGATTTCGCTTTAGACAAGATACTATGGAAGCTATTTTTAGAAAGTATCCAAACATGTCATTGAGTCAATTTAAATCTTTTTTTCTTTGAAATGTTTATAATAAAAATATTTTAATGAATAATCCTGAAATAATAGATTATTTAGATTTAGAAAATGTTAAACCTTGAGAAGATTTAATTTCTATAGTTATTGATGGAATCTCAATGTCAAAGGAAGAATTTGATGAAAAAGTTAAATGAAAATTTGATATTCTTACATTTCCAAACTTATCAAGCACTGATGTAGCACAATGATATTTTTTTTCTAAATTAAAAACATTTTTACCAGATACTCAAATAATTTTTTGAGATATGCCAGAAATAAGAAAAAATTTATGAGTTAATCAATTTAATAGTGATAGTGTTTGATTTATAGATTTACTTTGAAATTGATTATTTAATACTTGTTTATTTAAATTATTTAAAACTGAACCTGATCCAAAAAAAATTGAAATTTTAAATGATTTTTTTTCTTGATTAGACAAAAATATATTTATAGGTTGAAGTACTTATTCTATTCCTTTTGAAGTTCCTAGTGATTTAGAAAAAATTTCTATGCCAAAAATGCTTGAAAATGATAAACCTTTGAAACTACAAAAGTGAATTTTATTAAATGCTATGTGATACCTTAATTCTGCTTATTATACTGATAAGGTAAGATGATCATATGTATTGTGAAGTCATAATATAGCTGAACCAATGCATGCTGGTAAACTTACAGTTATAAGTAATGATTTAGAAAATAGATATAATCATAATTGGCTTATTTCATATTTTTGAGAAAAAACATGATTACTTTTGTATATGTATTGAAAAAATAATGATCAACAAAATATTGATGATTTTTTATGACTATCTAAAGAAGATTTAGATATAAAATATAAAAGTTTTCAAAAAATATATGAAGAAAAAATAAAAACTCTTATATATTGAATTTTTTATAATTTTTTACTTAAAAATTTCCCAGATAAATTTAATTAAAACTATTTCATTTTGAAATAGTTTTTTTATTATGAGAATAATTCTCAAATTATTTGATTTTAAAACAATAATGATTATTATTATGAAAATATTATTAATTATTATTCATGAAAACACATTATTATAGAGATGATATTATGAAAATTTGTGATAAAAATCATTTAACTGTAGAGGAAATTTTTGAAAAACTAAGCAAAATATATGATGATGCTTGAAAATCAACTGTTTATAGAAATGTAGAAGAAATGGTTAAATCTTGAGATTTAAAAAAAGTAGTTTGAGTATGAAAAAAAGCATATTTTGAAACAAATATATGAAACCATATTCACTTAATAGATATTAATACATGATTTATCATGGATTTACAAGATGAAGTAATGATTCCAAATCTACCTAAAAATTTTAAGATGACTGACCTTGATATTAAATTATTTGGTGAATTTAGTTCATAAAAGCTATTTTTCGGTAGGAGGGAAGATTAGTTTTTTCTTTTATTTTTTAATATTATATATTATGAAAATAAATTTAAATAATAAGTTTGATGCTATTGGTTCAAACTTACAAGTTTGAAATTTTGATTTGAAAACATTGCTTTCTTTTTGAGAAAAAACTCTACTTTATTTTTATCCAGCAGATAATACTCCTGGTTGTACTATAGAAAATAAAGATTTTTCTTGTTTAAAAGATGAGTTTGCAAAGAAATGAATAGTTGTGATTTGAGTTTCAAAAAATAGTATTGATAGTCATAAAAATTTTATAGAAAAACAAGAATTAAAAGTTGATTTAATCTCTGATCCAGATTTAGTTTTACATAAAGAACTTTGAGTTTATGGTGAAAAAAATAACTATTGAAAAAAAGTTATGTGAGTTATAAGAAGTACTTTTTTACTTAACAAAGATTGAGAAATATTAAAAGAGTATAGAAATATAAAAGCAACAGGTCACGCAGAAAGAATATTAAAAGAGTTAGATTAATTACTAACTCTTTTTTTTGTGAAAAATATTTTGACTTTAAGTATTTAGCACATATAATATCTGTGTGCTAAATCATTTTAATTCTTAATTATAGGATTATGAACTTAGAAGAACTAAAAAATAATACAAAAGATGCTTTAAAAAAGTACTGAATAGATTTGGTAGAAAAGGCAAAAACTTGAAAAATAGATCCTGTGATTTGAAGAGAAGAAGAAATAAGAAGAGCAATTCAAATACTTAGTAGAAGGACAAAAAACAATCCAGTTTTGATTTGAGAACCATGAGTTTGAAAAACTGCGATTGTTGAATGAATTGCAAGAAAAATCAGTGAAAAAGATGTTCCAGATAATCTTTTAGAAAAGAAAATTATCTCTCTTGATATGTGATCTTTGCTTGCTTGAGCTATGTTTAAGTGAGAATTTGAAGAAAGATTTAAAGCTGTTATAAATGAAGTAGAGAAATCAAACTGACAAATTATCTTATTTATTGATGAAATTCATACTATAGTTTGAGCAGGTAACGCAGAATGACAAAATGATGCTTGAAATCTATTAAAACCAAGTCTTGCTAGATGAGAACTTCATCTTATTTGAGCGACAACTATAAATGAATATAGAAAATATATAGAAAAAGATGCAGCTCTAGAGAGAAGATTTGCAACTGTTATAGTTGATGAGCCAAATAGAACTGATGCTTTAGCTATTCTTAGAGGTATAAAAGATAAATATGAAGCTCATCATGGTTTAAAAATAACTGATAGTGCAGTTGAAGCAAGTGTTGATTTGGCTATAAAATATATAAGTGATAGAAAACTTCCAGATAAAGCAATTGATTTGATGGATGAAGCTATGAGTTCTGTGAAATTGAAATCTATTTCTAAGCCTGTTGAGCTTGATATAATAGAAAAAGAAATAAGAACTTTAAAAATAGAACTTGAAGCAAAGAAAACTGAAAAAATATGAAAAGAATTATTAGAAAATTTGGAAAATAATATTAAATCAAAATCAGAAGAAGCTAACATTATAGAATCAGCATGGAAAAAAGAAAAGGAAATAATAACTGGTATAAAAAATTCTAGAGAAAAAATAGATAAATTTAAAAGTGAAGCTATAATTTATGAAAGAGAATGAAATCTTTGAGAAGTAGCTAGAATAAGATATAGCGAAATACCAAATTTAGAAAAATCTATAATTGATAATGAAAATAAATTAAAAGAACTTCAATCAAATTGACCTTTATATTTAAAAGATAAAGTTGATAGCAATGATATAGCAGAAGTTGTAGCAAAATGGACTTGAATTCCTGCACAAAAATTACTTGAAACTGAAAAAGAAAAATTATTAAAATTAGAAGATGTTTTAAAAAAATTTGTAGTTGGTCAAGATCAAGCTATTATTAGTGTTTCAAATGCTATAAGAAGAGCTAGAGCATGACTATCTGTTGAATGAAAACCACTTTGAAGTTTTTTATTTCTTGGTCCAACGTGAGTTTGAAAAACTGAAACTGCAAAAGCACTTGCAAAAGAGCTTTTCAATGATGAAAAAAATATGATTAGGATAGATATGAGTGAATATATGGAAAAACATTCTGTTTCGAGACTTATTTGAGCACCTCCTGGTTATATTGGGCATGATGAAGGTGGACAATTGACAGAAGCAGTTAGAAGAAAACCATATAGTGTAATACTTTTTGATGAAGTTGAAAAGGCTCATAGTGATGTTTTCAATATATTATTACAAGTTTTGGATGATGGTAGATTAACAGATAGTAAATGAAGAGTTGTAAATTTTTCTAATACTATAATTATTTTGACAAGTAATATTTGAAGTCAAAAAATTCAAGATTTAACTTCAAAAAATACTTCATATGATATAATTCAAAATGAACTACAAAATGATTTAAAATTATATTTTAGACCTGAATTTTTGAATAGATTGGATGATATAATAATCTTTAATCCTTTAGGTGAAGAACAAATATTAACAATAGTAGATTTAGTATTAAAAGATCTTTCAAAATTATTAAAAAATAAACATATAAAAGCTGAATTTAGTAGCGAATTGAAAAAACATTTAGCAAGTATTGGTTATGATAGAGATTTTTGAGCAAGACCTTTAAAAAGAGCTATAAATAATAAGATAGTAAATTTTCTTTCAAATAAAATATTGTCAGGAGAATTAAACTCTGGTGATAATATATTTGTAGATTTAGATGAGAACAAAGAAATAAAAATTGAAAAAAAGTAACTTTAGTTACTTTTTTTCAATTTTTTTAATAATTATATTTTTTATATTTGAGATATTTATATACATCTTTTCTTTGAAACTTTTTTCACCCATTTTTATAAAATCATAAATATCTATAAATCTACCAACATCTGGTTTTTGATGACTTAAAATAGTTATAACTCTATCAACAAAATAAACTCTTTTTCATTCTTCATGTATCATTTTATACATAGCTACTATCAATATAACTTGAGTAATTGCTTCATTTATAGTTCATCAAATTAATCAGAAGTTTACGCTAAAAGTAAACCGAAATAATGAAGATATAAACATAAATAAACGTAGTCTAACTCTTTCAAAAAAGAAATATCAATATGCAGAAATACAAGATCAAACTATTGGAAGTGTAGAATATATATTTTCATAAGTAAAAAATCATAGTACAATTGTTGCCGATATTACTCATAAAAATATTCTTTTATTTTTTTTGTATTTTAATGATAAAAATAAACGAATAATTCAAATTATATTTACTGCAAGGGCAGAATACATTCACATATAATAAAAGTGAAGTCACCAAAAAAGCATTGAAATAAAAATTATTTTCAAAGTTTTTTGATCATCCTTTTGAGTTAATCAGACAAATGCTATTATCATAGCTATCAATCACAATAATTGTCAAAAAGGATTAGCAGAAATTAATGCTAATATTCACATTTATTTTTAGTCTTAATAAAATATTATATATATTAAAACATATAATATATATAATGTCAAGAAAATGAATATTTAAATTTTTACTTTTCAACTTATATAATTATATTTAGTCAGTTATTATTAAATAATAACATATCTAGAGAGAGTGAAAGAGAATAGGCTCGTTATATCACTCCAGCAACCAGTTTTTAAAACCAGGTGCTAATTCCTACCCTGAAAAGGGAAAGATATGATTTTCTAAACATTTTATGTTGAAAAAATAAACTTTCTTCTTTTTAGGAGTAAGTTTATTTTTTTATTTTTAGAAAATATGAAAACATATATTACTTCTGAATCTGTTTCTAGTGGTCATCCTGATAAAGTTTGTGATCAAATAAGCGATGCTATACTTGATGCATGTTTAGAACAAGACTCAAATTCTAGAGTTGCTTGTGAAACATTGGTTACAACTTGAACAGTTATTGTAAGTGGTGAAATAACTACAAAAGCAAAAGTAGATTATACTAGTTTAGTTAGAAAAACTATTTGTGAAATAGGTTACAATGAGAGTGAAGCACATTATAATTGAGATGATGTTTGAGTTCATTTACTTATAAATACTCAATCTCTAGATATTGCTGCATGAGTTGATACAGGTTGAGCAGGTGATCAATGAATAATGTATTGATTTGCAACAAATGAAACACCTACTTTTATGCCATCTCCTATTTATTGGGCTCATAAATTAGCAAAAAGATTGGAAATAGTAAGAAAAGAAAATACTCTACCATTTTTATTACCAGATTGAAAAACTCAAGTAACAGTTGAATACATAGATTGAGAACCAAAAAGAATTGATACAGTTGTTATTTCAAATCAACATAGATTAAATATATCTCAAGAAGAATTGAAAGCAGGGATAAAAAAAGAAGTTATAGATTTTGTTTTATGAGATTTTATAGATGAAAAAACTATTATCCATATAAATCCAACTGGTATTTTTCAAATTGGTTGACCAAAATGAGATTGTTGATTAACAGGTAGAAAAATAATAATTGATACTTATTGATGAGTTGGTAGACATTGAGGTTGAGCATTTTCATGAAAAGATCCATCAAAAGTAGATAGAAGTTGAGCTTATATTGCTAGATATTTAGCTAAAAATATAGTAGCATCAGGTATCTGTGATAAATGTGAAGTTCAATTATCTTATGCTATTTGAGTCGTAGAACCAGTTTCTATTTATGTAGATTGTTTTTGAACAGAAAAAGTAAGTATAGAAAAATTGATTGAACTTATAAAAGCAAATTTTGATTTAAGTCAAAATGGGATAATAAAAAAACTAGATTTAAAAAGGCCAATTTATAAAAAAACTGCATCTTATGGACACTTTGGTAGAGATGATGTAAGTTGGGAAAAAATAGATAGTTTAGAAATATTTAAAAAACTTTTAAATTAGAAAAATTACTATATAATATATAGCATATATTATTAATATAAAAAATATTATGAATTTTTATGATTTAGAAGCTGAGTTACCAAGTGGTAAAAAAGTAAAACTAGAAGAGTATAAAGGTAAAGTTATAA
>JAQUZB010000009.1 GCA_028691535.1 Candidatus Altimarinota bacterium
CTAGGCCGCAGCGAAAGAACTCAGGCGACTGTTTACCAAAAACACAGCTCTCTGCAAAATCGTAAGATGATGTATAGGGGGTGATGCCTGCCCAGTGCCAGAAGATTACGGGGATGTGTGCAAGCACTGAACTTAAGTCCTGGTGAACGGCGGCCGTAACTATAACGGTCCTAAGGTAGCGAAATTCCTTGTCGGGTAAGTTCCGACCCGCACGAATGGCATAACGGTCTGAGTACTGTCTCAAGCATAGACTCGGTGAAATTGCAATATCGGTAAAAATGCCGATTACCTGCAGCAAGACGGAAAGACCCTATGGAGCTTTACTACAGCTTGGTATTGTGTTATGATTTAAGATGTGCAGGATAGGTGGGAGACTTTGAAGTGGGAACGCTAGTTCTTATGGAGTCATCCTTGAGATACCACCCTTCTTAAATTGTAACTCTAACCCGATAATTCGGGGACAGTGCTTGGTGGGTAGTTTAACTGGGGCGGTTGCCTCCTAAAGAGTAACGGAGGCGCGCAAAGGTTGACTATCTCCGGATGGAAATCGGAGAGATAGTGTATTCGCATAAGTCAGCCTGACTGAGAGACCTACAAGTCGACCAGACACGAAAGTGGGCGAAAATGATCCGGCATTAACACGTGGAAGTGATGTCGCTCAACGGATAAAAGTTACCCTAGGGATAACAGGCTGATCGCGTCCAAGAGTTCACATCGACGACGCGGTTTGGCACCTCGATGTCGGCTCGTCGCATCCTGGGGGTGGAGAAGCTCCCAAGGGTATGGCTGTTCGCCATTTAAAGCGGTACGCGAGCTGGGTTCAGAACGTCGTGAGACAGTTTGGCCCCTATCTGTTGTGGGCGTTTAGAAATTTGAGAAGATCTGTTCCTAGTACGAGAGGACCGGAATGGACGAACCTCTGGTGTATCGGTTGTCAGGTATACTGGCATTGCCGAGTAGCTAAGTTCGGAAGGGATAACCACTGAAAGCATCTAAGTGGGAAGCCTACTTTAAGATTAGATTTCTCTGCCTAGAGCAATAAGTCCCCATGGAGACTACATGGTTGATAGGTTGCAGGTGTAAGAATAGCGATATTCTCAGCCGAGCAATACTAATCGGACGAACGGATTTTATTACTATATATTCAATTATTTATTATAGACATTGATTAACTAACTTTAAGTATTCAGATTATTGAGCGAATAACGCAATTTAACGATTGATATTAGGCTCTTGGTAGTTATAACGGTTGAGGTACACCTGTTCCCATCCCGAACACAGAAGTTAAGCCAACTCGTGCTAATGGTAGTGCATCTCGTAGATGTGCAAGAGTAGGTAGCTGCCAAGATTTTAATATCAATTTTTTTATGAATTTGCCGTGTATATTTTTATATGCTCGAGTAGCTCAGCGGAAGAGCAGTGGCCTTCTAAGCCAAAGGTCGTAGGTTCGATCCCTGCCTCGAGCACCATTTTATACCCCGGGTGATTAGCTCAGTTGGCGAGAGCATCTGCCTTACAAGCAGGGGGTCATTGGTTCGAATCCAATATTACCCACCATTTTAATATAACAAAAACCCTAATATAGTAAATCTATATTAGGGTTTTTTATATATTGGATGAGAAGTTTATGCCCCTTGTGGGTAAATCCAATATTACCCACCATTTTAATATAACAAAAACTCTGATTATAAGTATAAACTTAAATCAGAGTTTTATTTTGCTTTTTTTTTGTAATTATTTATTATTTATGTTAAAATATTTATAATATTATATATTAATTTAGATATCTTGCTATTATTATCTACATCATCATTAAATTGATATTGATTACATAAAATATTTTATTTTGCAAAAAAAGCCTGATTTGATGGTATTGATTTATCATTGGATGAAGCTAATTTTGATTTGTGGAATGAAAAATATATAGAAGATTTGTCTAATGAATTTGGTATAAAAGTTTTATCTATAACAGCTCCATCTAGATGATTAGATGATGAAATTGTTGATAAAATACTTTCTTTATGAAGTTACTTAAATGTTCAATTAATTACTTTTTCTCCTCCATATTTTAGTGATACTAATTCTAATTGGTTTTCAAAAAAATTACCAAAGATTAAAAAATCTAGTTCGATGTCTATTTCAATAAAAAATGTAGAACCTAAATTCTTACTATTAGTTATCCCAAAGTATAGACATTCATCATTGTTGGACATTAAAGAGATAACTTGAAATACATCCCTTGATATTTCTTGAGTTGATTGATCAACATGAATTGATATACTTAAATCTTATAAGATACTTTGAAACAGTATAAAAAATGTTTATTTATCTGATAAACATGGAATTAAATCATATTTATTACCTTGAAATTCTTGATGATGAATTTCATATTTACCTTTAGAGAGTTTTTTAATGAAATTAAAGACTACTTGATATTCTAGTTTTATATCTTTAAAAGTTAATCCAATTGAATTGTGAGCTTGAAATGATGAACTTGTTTTTCAAAAACTAGATGAGATAATTGTATATTATAAAAAATACTATTTAGAATATAAATAAAAAAAAGAGACCTCAGGTCTCTTTTTTTTATTCTTCTAAATGTTTTCTTCCTTCTTCATATGCATAATACCATATAGATGTTTTAAATACTTCTAAAACAGCAGTTAAGTATCATAAAGCAAGAATTAATCATATAAATATTAGTCATAAAATAGTTATTGCTATAATTAATAGAAATTTAGTAGTAATTAATCATATTGCAACAAATATTATTATAGGGAATAATAGAAAAATTATAAAATTTATTATAACTCTTAAGTTTAGAAAGAAAATTAGAAAATATAATTTAATTGTAACTTTCAAATTTAATATTGTTATTTTTGACGATTCTCAAATTGATTCAAATACATTTTTATTATTTAATACAATAGCATATTTTGAATATACAAATAATATATTTAAAAATAATCATAGAATAAATATTATTATGAAAATATAATTAATAGTCATTATAAATTCTATTCATATAAATCTTATCGTAAATAAATAAAAATTTAGGATACTAATTATTTTAAATTCAGAAAATATATTATTATACTCAAATATAGGTAAAAAATTGTATAATCATTGTCAAAATGCTTGGCTTGAACCAATACTATTTCATTTATTTTTGAAATCAATATATTTTATTAATCATCATTCAAAAATTGGAATTGAAAGTGTATAAACAATTATAAAAATTATTCAAATAATTATTGACTCAAATCAATAATCAGACTCAAGAAAATACAATAATTGTTTTAATGTTTCATCTTTATTTCAAAAAATTACTACATAAGTATATATTGATTGATATACTAGAAGGAATGTTAAAAAAATTATTGAAAGTAATCAGGGGAAAATATAAAATTTTTTAATCTTATTATCATCTCTTATTATTTTCCGTGCTGGTAGAATAATTTTTTCTTTTAAGTCATTATTCATACAATTTTTTAAATATAAATTTAAAGAAATTTCAAATATTTTTATTATCAAAGTTTATAATCCTATCCTCTTTTATATATGATGAATTCATTACATATGATCTAAGTGATTTATTTGGAAGTTTTGTATAATTAACTTCATTTTTTAGATTTTTATCAACAAGTAAGTTTATTTTTGGAGTATAAAGTGTTTTAATAACTTGTTCATCTTTCAATATCTCTAAAACTTTTGTTTCATTTTCAATTATTTTGTCATTACTTAGAGTATTAGATTTTAATTCTTCAAGTAAGATATCTAGACTTGTTTTTTTAATGTTACTAAAATTATAACCTGTTTTTGATTGACTTGAATGAAAATATGGAAAAATATTATATTCAAAAATTCATAAATTTACTCAAGTTAAAATCATATCATAATCATCTTTATTTGCTAATACTTTAGCTACATTATTTAGATCAAAAGGTACTAATTCTATCTCAATTCATAGCTCTTTTAATGAACTTTTAACAAAGTTTGCAGTTTGATCAAGAGCTTTCTCAGTATTTAAATAATATAATCTTAAAGTATATGGATTTAAATCTTTATCATAATATATATTTTCATCCAATTTATTTACTTTATCAAATTTATCTTTATCAATTTGATTTATAGCGTCTTTTTTATTTTGTTCTTCTTCTGCTTTAGTTAATTTATTATTTTCTTCTTCAATTTTTTTATTTTCTTCAGCTAATTCTAAGACAAATTTCTTTTCATCCTCTAATAACTTATCTTTATCACTATTTAATAAGAAATTAATCTCATCTTTTAGTGTTTTTATACCATCTTTTGAAAAATATATTTTATAATTATTTTTTCAAGGAGATATATTGTTGTAACTTGTTTTTAGTCTATAAAAGAAAGTTTCATCTCAAACTTTAAAGTTTTCTATTTTGTTATCATTTATATAAACTTCATCAACTCCAGATTCAACTTTTCATTCTAAAAGTATATCATCTTTTGTTACAAAATTATATTTTTCAACATATGTTGGTTTAATAATAATTGCAGATGCTTTTTGAAAGTTATCAATTGTTAAATTATCATTATTTATTGTTGTATCTTCTATAACGTCTGTATTTGTTTCTTGAGTATTAACCTCTAATTTTGGTATTAAATCTTCTATATATTTAGATTTTTTTGAATATCCAAGTGACATCATTACTGATTCAAAGTTTTTAATGCTTGTTTCTTTATCTATTGTTGTTTCTGATAAATAAGGATTATTTACTACACTAAAATTATTTTTTCACAATAATTCTATTAAGTTTTCAGAATTAATTTTACTAAATATATAATTTCTAAAGTTTAAATCAGTAACTTTATTTTGATTTATAAAAAGTCATACAAATTGAGGAAGTGAGTATTTATAGCTTTGAAGTCTAGGTATAGATTCTCAAACTATATTATTATCATCATTAAATACATTTACTGATTGTTTATTTTTTAAAAATGTATTTACATCAGGAAATATATTTAGAATAACTTTAGATATGTTTCATTTATTATAATATTCATTTTTATCTAATACTATTTTTGAAACTCATATTGTTAAATCTGAACTTACATTTGAAATTACAAAATCTCATGAGTATATTCAACCATTCGTAGGGAAGTTTCAAAATATATTTTCTTTTGATAAAGTATCAATATTATTTTTAGATAATATTGGTTGAAAAAATACATTTAAAAAATTAACATCTTTTTTACTATTTTTAAACAAAATCATATTATCGCTATATTCAATTTTTGTATCTTCAAGTAGTGATGTAAGAATTATATTTGAATTAGTAGATTTTATTAGTTCATAAGTTGCATAAATATCTTCTGCCGTAATTTTTTCTCAATTTGACCATTTTGCATCATCATTAATATCACATTCTATATTTAATAGAGAGCTTATATCACAATTAGCTATATCTGATACTATTTTATTTTCTTTTAAATCATATTTTAAAAGAGATCTATATAATAATCAAACTACATATTGATTATTTCATGATAGATTTTTAAGTGGGTTTAAGCTTGGAAAATTTCAAATTAATCATTCTGAAATAGTACCTCCCTTTACAGGAACTACTTTAGAATCTTCATATAAAAAAATATATACAAGATGAAATAACGATGTAAACAAAAATAGAATACTTATTAAAAATAAGTATTTTTTTAGTTTAATAAACTTTTGAGTTATCATAAAATTATGAAAAATTATTTAATTAGAAATAATACTAAAGAGTTAAGTATAAATAAAACTCAAAGAATAATTGTAGCATTATGAAGTATTTTTTCAGGTCCTCTTTTAGTTATTTCTCACATTCAAGAGCTCATATCACTCAAGTTTAGAGACACATTTTTGTTTTGTATTAATACGATAAATACAAGTAATACAGAAATTATAACTTCACTAAATTTTAAAATATCAAACATTGGTCTATTTTTTAGAAAATAATATTGTATAAAACATATTCAAAATTGTAAAAATTGCAACTGCAATTATGAAATTTACAGCTCAATTAATAGTATATGTAATTCAAGGGATAACTAAGATTTCATTAAATATATAATCTAGTAGCCAAAGAATAACTCAATTTATAATAAAAGCTACTAATCATAGGAAAACAAAAAATAATGGTAGAGATAATATTTTTAATACTGGTTTTATAGTTATGTTTATAATTCCAAGTAATGCTCATCATATAATATATGTTTTTATTCATCATTCTACTATTATTCAAGCTTCTACTCATTTTTCAGGATTCATACTTAATAAATAAGTAAGAGCATATAAAATAAGTGCATTAAACAATATAGATAGAAATATTTTCATATTATAATTTTAATAAATTAATAAGTTTTTCACTAGTTGTTAATTTTCATCATTTACCTTCATTTAGATAATTTGGTAATATATTTTTTAAATCTAAACATATATTATTATCAATCTTTAAATCTATTTGTTTTATACCCTTTTTATTTAAATTTAATCTAAGAAGAGCAGCATTATTTCAAGAATATATATATGAAAAATCATTTATACTTGAAAAATCATAAAAATAATCTCAAATTTTTATTCATAAATCGCTTATTTCTATTTTAACAAATTCAGATGAATTATTTTCAATAAAAAATGTTACTCAAGTAATAAGAAATACTATTAAACTTAATCAATATTGTTTTGTGAATATTCACCAAATAGCAAGTCATAAAATAATTGAGATAGCAATTATATACCATAAACTTCCTCTATTTTTTGTATCTGAGAAATTCCATTCATATATTATATTAGACATTAGAGCTTAAGTTATCAATTATTAATTTTATTATAAACCAAGCAAGACTTGCAATTGCAAATCAAATAATAGCCATAACAATCGTATTTTTTCATTTTGATTTATCTTGTTCAATAGATCAAAAAAGTATTTGATATGCTCATATAATAATAAATATAACAGCAATAGTTCAAGCAATACTCATTCAAAAGTCAATAGCTCATCTTATAACTTTAGGAATATCATCAATATGTACATTTCATTTTTTTAGATCGTCTTGACTAATACTATTTCAAAGTATACCAGCATCATTAGTAGCAAAAGCGTTTGAATAAGATGAAATTAATGCAATTATATAAAAAAAATATTTTTTCATAATTAATTTGTTATGTTATAATTTTCTATTTTTCATGTAATTCCAGATAAACTATCTAATCTAGGATTATAGTAATCTGTTAAGAAATTAACTAATTCTTCTTTTGAAAGCATTTCTGCTTTTATTCATATATTTTCAAGACCTGTTTTTGTTCAATTAAATCTAGAAATTAATCATTTTTTTAATTTAGAAAAATTTCTTTGTTGTGATTTTATTGAAACTAAGTCAGATGCTTGATTTATAGACTTCCAAAAAGAACTAAAAATCCCTAATATTGAATCATCTTTTACACTTTTATTACCATCATTATCAAAAGGAATAATAATATAAAATTCTTTTTTCATTATTTGCGCTACTTCAATAAGTTTTCTTAAATATTCTATATATTCATATGTTTGATTTTGAAGCAAAGAATTTGTTTGTTTTATAGCTTTATCATTTAGATTAGATAAGTATGTTTCAATATCGAGTTTTTTTGATCTAACTAAAACTTGAAGAGGGAAATCAAGAGAGTTAAGAAATCTTTGAAAACTTATAATGATAGAATCTTGTTCATCAGTATTTTTAAGCAGAAAGTTTATAGTAGAGCATTTGACTACTAATCTTGCGCTATCATCCTTCATCATAAGTATATTTTCTTTTATACTTGAAAAAGGTAAATACCTTTGAGTTGAACTATCAGGATGTTCTTTTTTATTTGTTTTTATTGGCACGGTAATTATTTTTAATAACTAAATTTTATTTAACTTATCTTCAATATCTTTAATTTTATTTATTTTATCATTAAAATCTACTTTGTTATCAACTTTATTTTCTATATTTGTAACAAATCATATATCCATTAGAGAATAACTATCAACAGATTTAACCCATTTTCTAGTATCTAGATTAACTTTATATCTTATAAATGATAGTACAAAATGTGTAAAGGTCATTTCTGAATATTTAAATACAGCTATGATTACTGATGTAGTTGCTATTATTATAGCAGGAATTGCAGCAACTTCTGTACCTATAGAAATTAATGATTTAAATGCTGAATATCAAATTCAAAATCAAATCATGATAATAGATAATTGCCTTAGACTTAATCATAGTAATATAGGATCTTCATTTTCAATTTGGACTGGGATTTTATATTGCATATATAAATTAATTAATTATATGGTTTTATTTTAATTATTTTTTATTAATTTCAAAATACTTCTTTCCATATTTTGTCTTCTAAGTCTTGCATAATTAAATAATCATTGTCTAATTCATGGTCAAATCATAAAATATGTAAAACGGAGTGAATAATAAGTTTATAAAATTCTTTTTCTTCACCTAAAGAATATTCTATAGCCTGAATTTTAATTTTATTTTCAGACAATATAATTTCTCAAGCTATATCTTCAGCTTGTAATTGGCTAAAATCATCAAAATAATGAAAACTTAAAACATCAGTTGACGTATCAATATTTCTGTAATTTTTGTTCAAATTTTGTATACTATCATCATCTAAAAAGACAATATTAAGTGTTCATTTTTGAATTATATCTACTATATTAAAAATGCTTTTAAATATAGAGTCAATAGTTTTTTTGTTTATTGTAAAACTTGGCTTAGTTAAGATATTATAGTTAAACATTATTAGTATTATTTATATAAAAAATTAGTAAAAATATTATACTTATATTGCAAGATTTTACAAAACTATTATAATACTTATGTCTATTTTATAGGTGGCAGGTCAAACTAATTTTCCTTACAAATATTAGCAATTTGATAATTCTTAGAAGTTTTTTCTATGAGGGTTAATTCTTTCAGAAAATAAAACGGAACTATCATAAATATTCCAGATTAAGGAATACAAAACTTTTGACTGACCATAAATATGGATAAAAATACATGATATAGATTATAATTATTTATAATTTTTATCTTGTATTTTTTTCTTTTAACTATATTATATATACTATTAATTATAATTTAAAAGATAAAATATGTCTACTGGTGATATAAAAGTTCCTTATGTAAATGAAACTTGTATAGGTTGTTCTGCATGTGTTGCAATATGTTCTGATGTTTTTGATTTAGATGATGAAGGAAAAGCCTTTGCAAAAGATTGAATGAATACCTCTAATGCTTCTTGAATAGATGATGCAATATCTGCATGTCCAGTTAATGCTATACATTATAAATAATAAAAGTAAAGGTGATTTTATATATTATATTTGGTGTTTATTGGAAAAAAATATACAATTTAGCTGTTATTTATATTTAATAATAATTTTATTATGAAATTACAAAAGTTAAATAGAGCCTTTACTCTTATAGAGTTACTAGTAGTTATTACTATTATTGGTATTCTTGCTACGGGAGCAGTAAACGTATATACATCTCAAATCCAAAAAGCAAGAGATGCTACAAGAATTACAGATTTAGATGCTTTAAGAACTTGATTAGAACAAATGTATCAACAAAATGGTACTTATCCAAATACATGAGATGCAGGGGTTACTTTAGCTTCTTTTATGGGTATTAAAACTTATGTTCCAAAATTACCTACTGATCCTAAAACATGACAAAAATCAACTAATGCAAATTTTGATTATGCATATGCTGTATCATGAGATTCTAATGGTATTAGATGACAATTATTTGAAGTTTCTGCTCATTTTGAAAATGATGGTAATACACAATCTAAATCTAGAACTGATGGTTGAAATGATGGTTGGAGACTTGAACTTTGAATGAGTTTAAATACAATAGGTACTGCTTTAGATAACACTACTAATGGTGCAAGCTGGATAAATCTAGCAGTTATTACTGGTACTTCTTGTTCTGCTGCTGTTGCTTGAACTAACACTGCTTTACCTGCTCCTTTAGCTGCATGAGCTGCTTCTGCTGCACCAGTTGTATGTGGTACTGCAGAATCAACAACAACTGCAAACTTACAAACATTATCTATAAGATAAATAAAAATAAAAAAAACTCCTTATTATAAGGAGTTTTTTTTATTTTTATTTTTGAAATAATGTGTATGTATGTATAATAAATTTATTATTTTTTTATTTAGAATTATGGTAAAAAAATTTATTTTTGGTGTTTTGATTTTCTTGTTGTGAATTTCGTTATTCTTTATTTTTTGATTAAAGGATAAACAGCAATGAAATGATGTAGCAGAAAAGCAGACTATTATTTATTGATATGATTGAACCCATCTTTGACTTAAAATTAATGATATTTTAAATAAAGATAATTATGATAAGATTTGAATAAATCCTGAAAAATATGATTCTATGGAAAGTTTTTTAGTTGATTTTAAAACTTTTTCTTGAGTTACAATAGATCCAATAAATGAAAAATTTTCTATTGCTATAAAAAAAGAGAATGGAGATACTCTATATATCCCATATAATTTTAAAATAAACAAAGAAGTATTTGATAATAATGTAAATAAAAATCTAGCAATTTTAGATATTTATTCTTCATATAAAAATGATTTAATTTATGGCTGATATGACTCTAATTCAAAATCAAAAGTAATTTTTGAATGAGATATGGTACATCCACTAACAAATAGATTAAATGATATCTTTTCTTCAAAAACTAATGTATTTAAGGTTATTTCAGATATAGAAAAATCAAAAGTTAAATGACAAGAAAATACTGAACTTCTAGCTTATTTATATGATTTAATTTGAGATTATGCCACAGCTAATATAACAAGAAGAAAAGCTTGTATTGAATTTCAAAATTGTGAAAAATATATTAATTTAAATATATCTTGAAAAATCACTGATACTAAATGAAATCCAATTTCATGAGTTAAGGTTGAACTATTAAATAATTCTGAAAATTATACTATAACTAAAGATGATTGAAGTTATAATTTCTCATACAAAGCTTTTCCATTTACTCATCTTAGATTTAAAGCCTCTACTTTAGGTTATAGTGATTGATTTAGTAATTATAGTTTAAATGATTATTTTTTCCCAATTGATAAAAAAACTGTAGTGATTGATTTCTTATTAGATAAACCTGAAAATGTAATAAGTATTAATAGTGAAAATATAGATACTTATAAAAAATGAGCATATTATATTTTAGATACTACATTTTCTAAATATTTTATTCCACTTGATTGATTATATTATGAAGATGATAAAAAATTTATAAAATGAGATTTTGATGTATATTTATATCATTTTACAAAATCATCAAATATGTCTAATTTATTGGAAAATGATACATTTGAACCAGTATATTGATATGTATGAAATATAATGAAAACATTTTGAATGCCTTATATTCAAATAGTTGAAAAAAACACAAAAAAAGAATTATTTACTAAATCATCTAATCCAATAATACTTCAAAATCAAGTATATCATATGAAAGAATTATATAGTAATTCAGATAAAATATACACTGCAATAACAGATGAAGATATGGAATATTTAGTAAAAGTTTCAAATGAATCTGAAAATCCTTATCCTATTGATTTTGATTTTCTTACAGCAAATAATTTTCTTAGATGGCCAGCTCGGTGGACTCTCGATAGAAAAACATGAGTTTGGTCAAATGTAGGTCATAGAGTTATAAATGTTGGAGGTTTAGTAGAGTTACCTTTTTTCCATATAAAAGATAATTAGTAAGTATATTTGTTATAAAATTTATTTTAATTTATATTATAATTTTTGTTATTATGAAAAAAATATTATTAGCTGTTCTTGCTTTAGTTTTAGTTTGAAGTGCTGCTTCATACTTTTATATGTCAAAAAATGTTTGATTATCAACTGTAGAAGCAAATCCTGATTATATTTGTAAAAAAGCAGTTGTTGACTCTCCATGTGAAGTTGAAACTTGTGATGCTTGGAAAACAGATGGTACTAGAAACTGTAATTGAAAGAAAACAACAGAAGTTTCTTATTATTTAATTCGTACAGAATGTGAAGCTTGATATACTAAAGTTAGTAATTGATGAAATGTATGATGAGCAAGTGGTAGACAAGCATGAAACTATGTTTCATGAACTCAAAGTTGTACTGTTGTAGAAATTGATAATGTTCCACCAGTTTGAGATATTTCAGAGTAAGTTTTTATAATTTTTATTTTATTATTAAAACTTAAAATATGAAATTTTTAAAAATAGTTATATTTATATTTTTAATTTTCTTTACTAAGTTAGTAAGTGCATGATATAACTACCCATATGTATGTGGTAGTTTATCATGTTATACAACAGAATTAAAAGAATTAAATAAATTTGATGGCTGACATTTTCTTACTAATGAAACTATTAGTTATGTACCTAATTTATCAGATTATTTAGACTCAAAATTACAAGATCTTAATAATTATTATTGAACAAGTACTTTTACTATAGATAATTATTATATCTGAACCTGATCATTGTCTAATAAAGATCTTACATTAGATGACTTATTAAAAATAACAACTGCTTTTTATATTTGAAAAAATGTTTGATGAAATGTAGTTATTGTAGATACATATGTAAATTGATATGATTATTTGTATAGTAATTTTACTGATACAATTAATCAACTTCATGTTTGATTTCCTGTTTGAACTAAAAAAAATAAATTAAGTGATCTTTTGAAAAATATAGTTTATTATGATAATAATACTAAATTATTTTCTATTAAAAATGTTTGTGATGATTCAACTTGCGAAAAAACAAGATATAAATGAATTTCATATAATATAACAAATCCTTATTATTTTCTTACTTGAACTATAAAACCTAATTATCAATTTGTATTAGATACATTTAAGGTTTCTAATGACTATAGTATTTCACATATATATCTAAAAGCTTGATGAACTGTAGATTTTAATTTTTGATTTGAGGATTATCTAGATGTTTGATCTTCAAATACAAAATATAAATATACAATTTCATATAAATATGATTGAGGAATCATTCAAGATTTATTTTCAGAAACTATAAAAATTTGAAATGATTTTTCTGTTACTTCTGATACTATAACTCAGCCAATTTTAGATGATATAATTGATTTAACAGTATTAAAAAATAAAACTAAAAAAATAAGAGTTTGAGTTAAAGAATCTATCAAACTTACAAAAGTTGGACAAGTTACTTTTTATTTAGCAGTTGAAAATTTAAATACATGAGATAAATTTAATACAACAGCAATAAATGAATATTCTCCACTTTATGTTATTCCAAATGATGATGTAAAAAATTGAGATGCTACTATTATATGATTTTCTAAATCTTCAAATGATAGTTGATACAATGTATGAGACACTTTTTCAGTTACTCTAAATTTAAGAGATGAATATAATAATGATCATTATGATTATATTGATTGATATGATATTTCTTTAGATCCAGGTAGTTCAAATTTTATTGAATTATCTAAAGCCTGATCTAGTGTATATTCTACTAGTTTAACTTGAGTTAATAGTTCTTCCTCATCTCCATATCCTATTTCATTTAAATTTAGAATAACTAAAGCAGGTTATCATGAACTAAATTGATTTAAGGTTAAAATTAGAACTAAACAATCAAGTACTTCATATACTTCTACTCCGACATATACATATTTTTCAATTATACCATCAAATTTGTATGATGGAGAACAAAAAATGAAAATATATATAAAATCACCATTGATTACAGATTTTCCAATATCTTGTACAAACTGATCAATTACATTAAAAACTTTATGTACTTCCGATAATTTTAGTTGATGTAATGCTTCAAAAAACCAAAGTATTACCTTTACAAATGAATCAGATAATGGAAGTATGTGAGTATTATCAATTAGTGATTATGCTTATAATGTAAAAAATTATAATTATACAATGAACCATATAGATAAAACTGCTCCAGTTATATCTATATTCAAAGATACTACTATTCTTAATTTAAATTCATATAAGTTTAAAGCAAATAATGATGATTTAAAAATAAACTTTTATGAAAAAACAACATCAAATTGTAGTTCTGAAATTAATTATTTAGTTAAAATTAATTGAGTTATTATATATAATAGTCTTGCTTGAACATCAAATTTTGATGCAACTATTAGTAATTTTTTTAAGTCTACATGAAGTAAAGAATTATATATTAAGGCAACTGATAAATATTGAAATTTTAATGAAAAAATCATAAATTTTTCTAATTTTCCAGATGAAATAGATCCTACAAAAACTACAATTACCTCTACCGAAAATTGAAATAAATATGCAAATAATTCTGATTATTATATATATACTATTTCATTAAAAGATAAATATAATAATCCAATATATAATAAAGTATTAAATTTTATAGATCAAGATTGTACTTTTTATTCTGGATGCTATACTTTAAAAACAAATATGTGAACATCTATTCCAAGTTGAGACGATGCATTAAATGAATATTTATATTCAACTCCAAGTAATTGATCATGAGAAATTAATTTTAGAGTTAAATCTATTTCTCCTTGAGTATTTACAAATAGATTTAAAATTCAAATTAATGATTGGGATGATAATTATAATAATATATCAGCTTTAAAAAATTATTATATTGCAGATATAACTCAAAATTCTTTTAAAAAATTATTTACATGAGATATATTTGCTTCAGATGATGATTGAGCTACTTGGTCTGCACTTCCAGAATATGGTACGGAAATGAAATTTAAATTAGTTGTTAAACCAATATCTTCAGTTTGAAGTTTAGGAGTTAATATATGAAATTTTAAAACTAGTATTAGAGCTATTGACTTATCAAGCTCAGAAGTTCAAGGTGTTTCAAACATATCTTGATTAAATACTAAAACACCAACTTTTACTGCAAAAATTAATACTTCAGCAACTGCAACAACTTTTTGAAATCCTTGATTGCAAATTTCTGATAATTCTAATTTATCAAATGTTGTTATTAGTTATATTATGTGATGAAAAACAGTATCTTCATATTTATCAACTTTAGAAAATTGAGATGATAGAACACCTATATCTATAGAAAATTCTTCTTGAAATGTATTTATATGAATTGAAGTTATATGAACTCTACAATGATGATGAAAATCAGAATTTACATGACAAGAAGCAAATTTTTCTGATATTTCAAAAAGTGAAACTAGAACAGTTATTAGAAAAAATGCATTTACTCAAATTAAAAATATGACAAGTGGCCAAATTGTTAATTGAGTAAAATATGTAGTTTGAGATATTAACTTATCTTGAGAAATTTCATGATATGAAACTCTTATTGTTAAGGATTGAAATGTAATTATTAATTGAGACTTAAATAATTCTTGAAAAAAACTATGAATAATAGTTTTAAAAGATTCATATAATATTAATTCTGATTATACTTGAAAATGAAATGTATATGTTAATCAAAATGTATCAAAAATAAATGCAGTTATATATGCAGATGGTTGATTTATAAGTTCTAATATATCATGAGTTCCATATACTATTGATAATACAACTAGGACAATTGAATTAAAAAATCAATTATATATGAAATGAAGTTTATTTACTAGAAATACTATTGGTTGAGCAATACTTGCAGGTTGAGATTTTATATTACCAGGTTGAAGTAAAATTGCATGAGTTGATGCTAATTTTGATAAAGCTATGATATATGATTTAAATTATGTAAGAAGATGAAAACAAAATTGTTTAGAATTAAGTCCATGAGTTTGTAAATATAATAAATGAGCATTTGTTATTGAATATGATTCAAAAATTCAAACAGATCCACCAAAAGTATTTTCAAATAAATAAAAAAATCCCCAAAGGGGATTTTTTTTAGTAACTTGTTTCAATTTCTGTTTTAATTTCATATATAATATAATCTGCTTCATTAAATGACTTTTCATCCAATTTTTCTTTTAATATTGGCATGAAATCATCTCAAGTTAATAATTTTGGATTTATATTTGGCAAGATACAAGCCATCTTAGAATAATCTTTTTTTATAGCTATTACTCAAGAAGTAGTTGGGTCAATTTGTTTTATTGATTTATCTTTTAATATACTTCTAGATGAAATCTTATCTACTCTTATTTTTAATTCACTTGCTTCGTTTAATGTAACTGCTTTAAATCTAGAATCTTTAGTTAATGCGTGAATTGTATTTTCTATTAATTCTAAAACTGCATTATCTTTTATTTCTTTTATATTTCCTGCAGAACCTCTAATTTCTCATTTATAATATAGGGTAACAAAAACAGATATTTTTTGTTCTAAAAGTAGCGGATTTTCTATTTTTAAATCAAATACTTTAGGTGATTGTAAATTTTTCATATAAAAATCTACTGTTTGTTTTACTATTTCTAACATTTTATTTTTATTTTAAAAATTAAATACTATTTTTTTCTTCTTCAGTTCTAGCTTTTTCTTCTTCTTCTAATTCTATTTGGTAAAATATATCTCATAATTGATCCATAGAAGTATATCTATAATATGAATAATATATAGTTTCAAATAATTGTCTAACGAAAACAGTTGTAAAATTTATTATTGGTAATAATAGTGTTAACATTATTAATTTAGCTGTTCAATCTCATAGAGAATTAAATATTAAAATTGTAAATATTATACTGATAAATAATCCTATAAATGTTCAGTAAAATCAAATTAATATGTATCTATAATTATTAAATATTTCTAGTAGTAAATTAGTACCAAAAATAATTATTAGAGTATGAAAAATGAAAATAAGTATTATATTGTTGTAATCCATCAATCAAGTATATATATATATTGGACTTATAAATATATATGTCAAAAGTTGAAAAAATGCTAATTGTCAAAATATGACTATGTTTCTTTTGTATTTTTCACTATCTGTAGTACTAAGTATATAATATGTAAAAAAGGATGTAATACTTGTACCAAAAAGAGTAATGAGAGAAATAATTATAGGGAACATAGAAGTTGTTTGAGTTCCTGATTTATTTACTTCAAAAGTTGAAACTATATTTAAAAAATCGGAAATTATAAAAGTAACTATTATTATAAATATACTTCAAATAATTCATGCAATAAATACTCAAAGTGAGTTAATTAATATATCAGAGAATTTTTGTTTTCTAGGTGATAAAAACATAATTTATTTTTTAATTTTTAAAATATATATTATATATAAAAATGCTCATATGCTTATAAAGAAATCTGCGAAATTAAATATAGAAAAATATTTAACTCATATGAAATCTATAACTTTTGAATTAAAAATCCTTTCAAATCAGTTTCAAATGGCTCATCATAAAATCAATCAAAAACTTATATCTACTAATTTACTATTTTTTTTCTTTTCTTCTTTAAAATAATAATAGAAAATTCATATTATCAAAATAATAGTTATTATTTTGATAAATGGTAATTGCATTGAAAATGCAATTCATGTATTTTCAAAATATTCTAAGTAAAAAAAATTTCAAAAAATATCAATTTTTTCATTTAAAAAATTGAGAGCAATATTTTTTGTAATTAAGTCAAATACTAGACTTATAATGATTATTATGTAAAACATAATTGACTATTTTTATAAAATATTTATACTTTTTTTGTCTAAATTAAAAAAAAGGGGATTGAAATGGTATTTTTTGAATTGAATGGTATATCAATCGATGAATTTGAAGCCATGAAAGATATGATTGGTACAGATTTATGCGATTACTTTTCTTTTATTGCATTTTTGAAAGATAAAGAAAAAGGAGTTATTTGTATTACTAATGATAAAACTTTGTGTCAGATACATGTTGATTCTGGAAAAGAATACACAATTGTTCAGATACAAGTTCGTTTTATCTAATGTAAACCAAAAGACTAGGGATTTCCCTGGTCTTTATTATTTTAGAATTCACTCAACTATTGAATTTCTTTTTATTTCTCCTGATGTTATTTCAAAAGTATTTTGATCTGCTTCTATATAGTTTTGTGTCCAACCTTTCCACTTTAATTTACCATCTTCTTCTTTTACCATTTCTATCAATACTTCAAATTTATTTCATATATTTCTATCAATAAATTCATCTCTTGTACTATCTCAAATAGCTTCTAATCTCCACATCCTATCTTTTTTTATAAGGTCACTTATTTGTTCTGGAAATAATCAAGCTGGAACTCATTCTCATAGAGTATGCGCTGAAAAAGGAAATGCATGAATTTTTGTAATTAATCATTCTTTTACTAAATTGTAAGTATCCAAGAAATCACTTTCAGTTTCTCAAGGAAATCATACAATTAAGTCTGCTCAAATACTTACTTCAATTCCATCTTCTCTTTTTAGATTTTTTGTTTTTTCTAGCAATTTTCTCATATATCTTCAATCATAGTGTCTATGCATTGATTTTAAAATACTAGTTGAACCAGACTGAACAGAATAATGAAAATGAGGATAAATTCTTGTGTTTTTAAATATTTTTAAACATTTATCATCTATAAATTCAGGTCACATAGAACTTATTCTTATTCTAGGAATTGATGTTTTTTCAATAATATAAGAAAGCAACTCTGCAAAACGAGATTTTCAAACTTGATTTGTATCTGATAATCACCAAGCAGATAAATTTATACCTGTTAATACTACTTCTTTTCAACCAGAAACTTCGAATTCAAGTATTTCTTCTACTATATCATCTTTATCTCTATAATAGTGTCAGCCTCTTTTTTTAACTGTTAAACAAAAAGTACAAAAACTATCACATCAACCTTGAATTAAAAGAAATTTTTTAGTATAAATTTGAGGAATATTTTTAATTTTTTCGTTTATTTCACTTTTTTTGTAAGCAGTTGCTTTTTTTTCTTCTTTACTATCAATTATTTCTAATTTTAACTCTTCTGGTTTTTCTCCAAGTATTTCTATTTTTCATTTTAAATATTCTAAATCAGGATATATTTCAAAAAAATCTTCTTGCGCATCTCATCTTTTAAATGCTCAACATCAGCTTATAAAAATTTTAGGTCAATGATTATTTAAAGAATTTAAAGAATCATTATCTATTTCTTTTGCTACATCTTTTACAAATTTAATCCATTTTCTTTTTGCTTGATCTGTAACTACACAACTCGCAACAAAAACTCAAGTTTTATCTTTTAAATAAGAGGAATTAAGCCATTCATCTGTATAATATTTATTTACTTTACATCCAAAAATCTTGTATTGCATTATTATTTTTTTATTGTTTATTTTAAATTTGTGTTTATTATATTGCAAATTAATTATTTTTAAAGTTATTCTTAAAAATGCAAGATAGCAATTTTATAAAATATAAGATCTGAGTTGATGAGGCTGGTAGATGACCTTGGCTTTGAAGTGTTGTGGCTTGTGCTTTAGCTTTCAATCCTGCAAATATGCCAAATTCTGAAATATTATCACAAATCAACGATAGTAAAAAATTGACTGAAAAAAAAAGAGAAATGCTTTTTGAAAAACTTATAGAATTTTCTAGGTGAGAAAATCCTAATTTGTTTTTTTGAGTTTGAGTTGTTGATAATTATATAATTGATGAAATAAATATAAAACAAGCAAATAGGGAAGCAATGAGAAGAGCTTTAGTTGAGCTATCAAGAAAGATAGATTTTTCAAGTTTAAATTGAGTATTTATTGATTGAAATGATAATTACAAATTTGATATACTTGAAAAACCAGCAATTTTTATAATTGAATGAGATTCAAAAGTAATTGAAATTTGAGCTGCAAGTATAATTGCAAAAGTTTTCAGAGATAAACTTATGAATCAATATGCTTTGCTTTATCCTGATTTATGACTTGAAAATCATAAATGATATGGTACAAAAAAACATAGTGAATATTTAAGTGATAAGAGTAAGATAACTTGAATTCATAGACTAAGTTATAAACCAGTAAAAAAAATATTAGAAGCAAAACCTAAACTTTTACTTCATATTTGTTGTTGACCAGATGCGACAGTTCCAATCATGGATCTAAAAAAAGATTATGAAATTATATGCTTTTGGTATGATCCAAATATTCAACCGAAAAAAGAACATGATAAGAGATTAAAGGAATTTATAAAAGTTTGTGAAATTGAAAATGTAGAATATATAGTTTGAGAATATGATTTCAAAAATTTTTTTGATAGGATAAAATGACTTGAAAATACACCTGAAAAGTGAGAAAAATGTACTCATTGTTACGATATGAGACTCGAAAGATCAGCTCTTGAAGCTAGAAAACTTGGTATAAAATATTGGACTTCAACTCTAAATACTTCACCACATAAAGATTTGGAAAAGATGTTTTTACTTTGAGATAAATGGTCTATAAAAGAAACTTTTGATTCTGACTCAAAAAAATATTTAAAAGAAAAATTAGATTTTTTAAAGATAGCATTTAGAAAAAATGGCTGATTTAAAAGAAGTGTAGAATATACAAAAAAACATAATATTTATAGACAAAATTATTGTTGATGTATTTACAGTGATACATTTGATTCTAAAAGTTTTACTTGATAAATAATTTTAATCTATATATTACATACATAATAAAATATTTTATATATATTATATAATGACAAATTTAGATAAAAATTCTCCCGAATATACTTTAGATTGATTAATTGAACTTTGATATTTAACTCATGAAGATTTAAAAGAAGCTTTATCAACTTGAAAGTCAGAAGATGAAGTTGTAAAAGCAGTAACTGAAATTTTACTTAATGATTAACTATGAAAAAAGTATTAAAAGATAAAATAATAAATATAGAAAATACTCCAATTTTTGATAATAAGTTTTTATTTTCTTATTTAGACTCTGATTATAATTTAGATAATGTAGAGGTTTTTTATATGTCAAAATTATTAAAAGAAAAGGAAAATACTGAACTTTTAAATAATTTAAATTGAAAGTTTGCAATGTACTCTGAAGTTTATTCACCAAAAGATGAACTTGAAATTTTCCAAAATTTATATGATTACTCAATAAATAATAATAAAAAAATTCATATAATTTGAATTACTTTAAAAGAAGAATTAGATATTTTGGAGGATTATTATATAAAATCAGGTTTTCTAAGAACTGATGTAAATTGTTTTATTCCTGATTTTAAAAATACTTTAATTACAGTTTCTGTTAATATAGAAAACTTAATTTGGAGATGAAGTGATTATAAAGCTAATTGAAAAAACATATATTTTGTTCCACCAGTTAGAGAAAGTGGTCAAAATAAAGCTATGTTTAAATGAATAAATAGATGAAGTATAGCTTGAATTTATATAAAAGAATATAATGATTTCAATATAAATTTTTTACAAGAATCTATAAAACTTGAGCAAATATTACCATTAACTTTTTCAAATGTCTTTAAATATAATTTAGAGGAGATTTGATTTAATGGAAAAATAAAAGAACTAATAATTAATTATTAGTTCTTTTATTTTTAATATATTTCTATATCTATACTATCTTCTAGTATATTTTTATTTGTATAATCAAGCTTTAGAGTTACTTTATAATTTCAAGGTTTTCAGTATGTATGTGTTGGATTTGCTTCTGTTGAAGTATTTCCATCTCAAAAATCCCAAAAATATGCTCAAATTTGTCACTCAGATTTATTAGATGTAAAATCAATTCATTGTAGGGTAGGTGCTTTTTTCATACTAACCTCTATCTTTGCACTTTGAGGAGTTGGTTTTAATATCAATTTTTTACTTGTTGAGTAAGATTTTCAATCAGATGTAACAACTGTAAGTTTTACATCATAATCTCATGCTTCACTATATCTTCTTCAAGGAACAACTGCATCTCTTTCTTCAGTTATTCAATCACCATAATTCCATATAAATTTAACTATATTACTATCTCTAACTTGAGATTTTGAACCATCAAATCATATTATAACTGGAACATATTCGCTATTTTTTATTATGTCAAAATCAACAACTGCTTCTTTTTTTGTAGATTCAATGTAAATTTTTTCGGTTATTACTATAGCGTCAGTAGCAACTTTTCTATTTACAAAGTATTCTTTTACAGTAATTGTATGATTTCATTCTTTATTTAATTCATATTCTCAAGTTTTTCATACATAATCTATATTTCAGTCAGAATCATAATCCCATTCTATTTTTGTTAGACTATATATTGTTGAATCTCATTTTATAAATCTACCATCTAATTTTAAATTACTCGGATATCAAACTTCATTTAAAAAATATTCATTTAAAGTAGCATTGTAGGAAACATTATTAATTTCATTTCAATCTGCATATATTTTTATTTCATCGCTTAGTTTTAATACTTTCGGTAAAAATATTGTTTTAGTTAGAGTTTTACTTTCTCAAGCTGAATTTATCAGTTCAACTTTAACTGTTTGTTCTCAATAGTTTACAAATATATGCTTTACTTCACTAGCTTTTTCACTATTTTCAATATCTCATGTTTTTGTATATATTTGTTCTCAAATAGTCCAAATATATTTTTCTATATATCATGCTCAAGCGGCAGTCTCTAGATTAGTTACATTTAAAGTTACTTCTAAATCATTGACTATTCATCTTTTAAAAACGATATCTCAATCTATATTTACTTTATCCTCTCATTTAATAATAAAAATTTTATCAAATGAATCATTCACTGTAGAATTAGTCTTTTTTATATACATTCATACTATTGTATCTTCAAAAATAGGTTTTCATACTATATATTCACTTCACTTCCATACGGGTTCTTCCAAGTTATCCATAAAATACCATTCTATTTTACCTAATTCTTCTAGACTTTTTGCATCAAATGTAGCAAGTTTTCATCAACTATTTAGCTTTTTTTCTGTTATATTAACAACATAAGTTATATTTATATATGGCATTGTTTCTACTGTTTTTCTGATTTCTTTTCATTGAGAATCAATTCAATTAATAGTTAATTTTATATCAGTAGTTCATATTTTATCAAATGTTTTTATTAAGCTAGGTAATACTGTTTCTTGCTTATCTTCTTCTCAAAAATCCCATGAAAAGTTTTTAATAGTTATTCAGTTTTTAATTTCAGCCTGTGCTAAATATGTTAAATCAAATTTTAATTCTATAGGTCAAATTAAATTTGTTGTATCACTTAATAATGCTGATTCTTTTGTAAAATTTTCATTTGTTAATTTTGCATTATCATAAATTTGAATTTCTCAAAATGACATTTCTTGCCAGTTTGGTAGATTTTTTATTTTTTGATCAATTATCATCCATGCAGTTGCCGTAGAAAATGTAATTATTAATAATATAATTGATAATATAGCAAACTTTATTTTTTTCTTTTTAAATTCTTTCTTTGTAAGAAAAAATTTAAACAAAAATATAATTAAAAAAATAGTTTCAGCTAATAATATTGTAGAAAAAATGATTGTTATCAATTGAGAAATAAATGCATTTATTTCATTTAGGTTTATTCATAATCCTGCAAAAAATCTTACATCATCTACAGTTTTTGCATTTAGTACTACGAATCATAAAAAACTTCATCAAACTATAAGTCAAATTACGGCAATCATTAGTAAGAATGATAATATTTGACCAGTACTCATTTTTTTTATTACTTTTTTTTGTTCTAGTTTTGCAACAATTTTTGATTTTATAAATAATTTTTCTCAAAAAGTACTAGGCACTACTTTACTAATTAATTGAAAATTTTTCTCATCAAAACTAATTCATCAATTTCATTCTTGATTTTTACTTGTATCTTCTAAATTTAATTTAGTTACTCATTTTGTTTTTAATAAAATATTTGAATAAACAGGATATTTGATTTGTTTAGTGCTTACAATTACGTTATTTTTTCTAAATTCTATTTTTACAGTATTTTCATTTGGTTCAAAAGTAACAAAATCATATTTTTGTTCATCAAGTAAAAATAAAATATCTTTTAAAGAAGCAATATTTATATCAAAAATATTACTTTTTTCATTTTTTATCTCTTCTTTTTTTTCTGGTGCATCAGGTAAATCAAACATAGATACTAAATCTTGGTTATCTATTAATTTTTGATTTTCTAATATATCAGGATTAGATTGGCTTAAATCAGACAATATATCATTTTCTTGATTATCATTATTTTCTTTAGGCGATACCATTTTTATTTATTTATAAATTATTTATATTATATTACCATAAAATTATTAATTATCATACAAATAGATATTGACAAAAAAAAAAGTCATTTTTTTATAATGACTTTTTTTTATAATGCAGCAGCAGCTTGGTTTAAATTACTTGCAAGAACAGCAGCAGCAGTTAAGAAAATTAACATATATGTATTTGAGTGAAAGCTTGTATTTTTTTCATCCCATGCTTTAATTGCCGCAGCAATATTTTTTATTTTTGTTTTCATATTTTCTATGATTAATATTAATGTAATAAAAGTGTAACATAAAAAAAACAAAAAAACAAAAAATGAAAAGAGTTTTTTCTCTTTTCATTTTTATACTCTAATTTTTTTTACATTTCCACTATTTTTTTCGTTAAATAATGGATTTATATTTTCTTTTATTTTTGTAGTTTCATCTATACTAACTTCATTTAATTCAAAATTTTCTTTAGATAAATCTATTTGTTCAACTTGTTCTATTTTTTTGATAGAAAATATAGCTTTTACAACCTTATATTCTATTTCATTTATTAAGTCTCTAAATTTGTAATATGCTTTTTCTTTATAAACAGTTAAAGGATTTTTTTGTGCATATCACTCAAAAGCAACTTCTTCTCTAAGCTTACTCATTGCATCAATATGTCTCATCCAAAGTTCATCAATAGAACTTAAAACTATTCTTCTTTCTAGATTTAAATAGTTTTCTTCAGAAACTGCATCTCTTTTTAAACTTTCAAATTCTTCAAAAGCTATATTAGAAATATATTTTGATAATTCTTCAGGATTAGATATTCAAGATATATCATCAATTTCTATCTTATCAACTAATGCATCAATTCATAAAAACTCATTTACTTTTCCTATTATTTTTTTGTTTGATGATTTACTACTATTTTCATTTTTTGAAAACTCAGCAGTAACTAGAGTAGAAATTTGATTTTCAATCATATTTCTTATATCCTCATGAATATTTTCACTATCAAGAATTTTATTTCTTCTAGAATAAATTATATTTCTATGTTTATTTATAACATCATCGTATTCTAAAATATGTTTTCTTACGTCAAAATTATGTCATTCTACTTGTTTTTGAACTCAAGTAACTCTTTTTGTAAGCATTCCACTTTGAGCCAAAGGTTCATCATCTGGAAGGGAAGCAAACATTGGTGAATTAAATACTGAAAATAATTTATCTCAACCAAATATTCTCATGATATCGTCATTTGGAGAAATAAGAAATTGAGTTATTCAGGGATCTCATTGTCTACCAGCTCTTCATCTTAATTGGTTATCAATTCTTCTTGTTTCATGTTTTTCAGTACCAAGAATTATCAATCAACCTAAATCAGCAACTCATTCTCATAATTTAATATCTGTACCTCTTCAAGCCATATTTGTAGCAATTGTTATTGCTGATTTTTGACCAGCATTAGCAACTATTTCAGCTTCACTTTCATGGTATTTTGCATTTAAAACATTGTGTTTTATACCTTCTTTTTTTAATCTTTCACTTAAATATTCACTTTTTTCAACTGAAACTGTACCAACAAGGATTGGTTGTCCAGTTGCATTCATTTCTTTTATAAGTCTAACAACATAATCAAATTTACCTTTTTCATTTTTGAAAAGTAAATCTGGTCTATCTTCTCTTGCTATTGGTTTATTTGTAGGGATTACAAGAGTATCAAGTCCATAAACTTTGTAAAATTCTTCAGCTTCTGTAACTGCAGTACCAGTCATACCAGCCAATTTCCAATACATTCTAAAATAATTTTGAAATGTGATTGAAGCAAGCGTTTTACTTTCTTGTTTTATTTCAACTCATTCTTTTGCTTCGATAGCTTGGTGAAGTCATTCAGAGTATCTTCTACCAGCCAAAACTCTACCAGTATGTTCATCAACTATTTGAACTTCTCAGTTTAAAACTAAATAATCTTTATCTTTATGATAAACTGCCATTGCTTTTAGCGCATTTTCTACATGATGAATATCATTGTAATGAGCTGAAACATATATATTTTCAATTCTTAATAATTCTTCTATTTTTTTAATTCAATCTTCTGTAAGAGTAGCTGTTTTTTGTTTTTCGTCTATCTTGTAATGAATTCAATTATTTAAATGTTTTATAAGTGCAGCAAATTGCATATATTTACTAGTTGGTTCATTGTCAGGCATAGAAATAATAAGTGGAGTTCTAGCTTCATCAATAAGTATAGAATCAACTTCATCTATAATAGCAAAAAATAATCTACTTTGAGCTTTATCATCTTTTGAAATAACCATATTATCTCTAAGATAATCAAATCCTAATTCGTTGTTTGTAGCATAAACTATATCACAAGAATAAGCAGCTTTTTTATCAAATTTATTTTGAGAATTTACAACAACTCAAGTTGTTAATCAAAGTGTACCATATAAAATACCCATTTCTCCACTATCTCTAGCAGCTAGGTAATCATTTACAGTAACAATATGAACACTATTTCAAGTAAGTGCATTTAAGTAAGCAGGAAGAGTAGCAACTAGAGTTTTTCATTCTCAAGTTTTCATTTCACTTATATTTCATTCATGAATTGCTAAACCTCAAATAAGTTGAACATTATAAGGAATCATATTCCAAGTTACACTTCTACCATCTTTTAATTCAAAAGTTTTACCATTTATAAGTTTTGCAGCAGTTTTTACCAACGCAAAAGCTTCACATTTTATAGTGTTTAATATTTCTTTTATTTTTTTTGTATCTTCTAAATCTCTAAAATTTAGTCATTTAAACAATTTTTTAAACTCTGCAGTTTTGTTTTGTATGTCTTCTAAAGTGAATTTTTCTTGTGCTTTTTCAAATTCTTTTATTTTTTCTACTAACTTAGAAATTTCTTTTACTTTCTTTTCACTAGGGTCTCCAAATATGGCTTTAATAATGCTTTCTATCATTTTTCGTGTGATTTTATAATTAAACCTTGAGATTATAATAAAAAAAAGATATAAATCAAAAATAGTTTTTGCTTTTTAAAAAATATTTTATATACTAGTTATATACTTAAAATTAATATACTTTTATGATTTCATACATAACTTGAAAAATAATTGATTTAGATTTCACTAATATGACTATTTTAACAAATAGTTGAGTAGGATATGAAGTGCTTATAAATGAACTTACATATTCAAAACTTGCTACTTTGGAAGAAGTAGAATTATTTATTTATCACTACAAAACAGAAAATAGTGAGAGTCTTTTTGGTTTTATAGAAAAAGAAGAAAAAAAAGTTTTTGGAGAACTTATAAAAATCTCTTGAATAGGTTGAAAAGTAGCTATGCAAATATTATCTCTTTGAGTAGAAAGACTAGTTATGGCTATAAAATGAGAAGACAATAAAACAATAGAAAGTATAAAATGAGTAGGTAAAAAAATGGCTGAAAAGATAATCTTAGAATTAAAAGATAAAGAATTTGCTATAGATTTTAGAAAAACTGAAAATGTATTGAAAGCAAACAATATAGATGCTTCACTTTATAGCTCTATTAAATCAACACTTACTGCTATGTGATATAATCCAAAAGATATTGATTCAGTTTTAGCTCAATTACCAGAAGAATTAAAAGGAGCTCAAGAAATTATTCCATATGTTATCAAAAGTTTAAGTTAAAAAATATTTATTAAATATATAAAATTATGACTCTTGAAGTATTTTTAATAATCTTAGTTTTTTTTCTAGTTGCAGTGATATTTTATCTTTTTTCAAAGATGTGAAATAAATCTAATTCAAATGATAGTTTTAGATTGTTGCAAGACCAAATACTTGCACTAAACAAAAGTCTTGATTATAAATTGTCAGAATCAAATAGAAATACTATGAAACAATGAGAAATAAATACTAGTATTTCAAAAGAAGCATCTCAAAAAATAGAAGAAATCACAAAAAAATTATCAAGCTTAGAAGAAACAAATAAACAAATAAAAGATATTTGAAGTCAATTAGAATGACTTGAAAGTATACTTAAAAATCCTAAACAAAGAGGTATCTTATGAGAATATTTTTTAGAAAATGTTTTAAAAAATATACTTCCTCCAGATAATTTTGAGTTGCAATATAGCTTTGCAAATGGGGAAATAGTTGATTGAGTTATATTTGTAAAAGACAAGATTATTCCTATAGATTCTAAATTTTCACTTGAAAATTATAATAGAGTATTAAGTGAAGATAATCTAGTACAAAAAGAAATATATATCAAGGATTTTAAAAATGATTTGAAAAAAAGAATAGATGAAACAAGTAAATATATCAGACCAAGCGAATGAACTATGGATTTTGCTTTTATGTTTATTCCAAGTGAATGAATTTACTATGATTTACTTGTAAATAAGATCTGAACTTTGAAATCAAATACTGTTGATTTAATTGAATATGCTTTCAAAGAAAAAAAAGTAATCATAGTAAGTCCAACTAGTTTTTATGCTTATTTACAAACTGTAATGCAATGACTTAGAGCTCTACAAATAGAGGAAAAAGCACAAGATATTAAGAAACATGTTGAGAAATTATCTAAGCATCTTGATGCTTATGAAGAGTACTTAGAAAAGCTATGAAATAGTTTATGAACAAGTATAAATCACTATAATAATGCATACAAAAAATTTAATCTAATTGAAAAAGATGTTGTTAAAATAACAGGTGAAGAACAAGAAAGTAACATAATACAATTAAATTGACCAGAATAAAATAAAAAGCCTTTAGTATAGACTAAAAGCTTTTTATTTTCTAAAAATATTATGTGATACAATTTTTATACATTGCTATTATTAAAACTTATTGTATTGCTAATTGTTAAAAAGTAAAAAATGCTTAATATTAGGGAATTAAAAATCGTTTTTAACAATGATAAAAAAATATTTAACAAGGTTGTTCTAAAATTGTTAGCAAAAATTATAAAAATCATTAAATTTCTATAAGTCACTTTATTTTTTTATATGTTTGATATGGGTATTAAAGTTATTAAAACAAGAGATTGAGATTTGTTACACTTCGATAGAAGTAGAATAGAGAGAGTTATAGAAAAAGCAGCCGAAAGTGTATGAGAAAAAAACCTAGATTTTGTAGATTTTATAACTGATAATGTAATTCAAGCATTAGAATTAAAACTAGAAAAATTTGATAAATCTCAGTTTATAACTGTTGAAATGATTCAAGACCAAGTAGAAAGAGAATTAATGGAATCTTGATATTTTCAAGTAATGAAACATTTTATTATCTACAGAAGTAAAAGAGCCGAAGCAAGAGAAAAAGCAAAAGAAAAAGTAGAAAAAAAATTATCTGAAAATACATTTAAAATTATTAAAACTACTTGAAAAAAAGAAAGTTTTGATATGGATAAAATAGAAAAAACTTATAAAATCGTAAGTTATTGATTAGCTAGAAAATGTAGATTTGAAGAAATAAGTGATAGTTTTAGAAAATATATCGTTGAATGAATGAAAACAAACGATATAACTAAGATGCTTATTAAATCAGCTATAGATTTGATTTCTATTGAAAATACTTCTTGGCAATTTATTGCTTGAAGATTGGCTTTAATTGATTTGTATAAAGAAGCTTCAAACAATAGAAAAATGGATATCAAAAAAATATATGAAGCAAAACATTATGCTGAATTATTTGATGAATATGTAAAATTATGATTATATTCTAAAAATTTCTATAATTATTATACAAAAGAAGATATTTTAGAAGCAGGTAAATACTTGAAAAAAGATTATGATTTTGAATACAATTATACAACTATTTTGATGTATAAAAAAAGATATCTTTTAAATCCAAATAA
>JAQUZB010000005.1 GCA_028691535.1 Candidatus Altimarinota bacterium
GATGAACCTACTTTAAAAATGGAATTTTTAGTAAATAATTCTCCATTTGCTGGTAGAGAAGGTAAATTTGTAACTTCTAGACAAATAAGAGATAGACTTGAAAAAGAACTTGAAACAAATGTATGATTAAAAGTAGATTTTTCTAGTGGTGATAATTATGAAGTAGCTGGTAGATGAGAATTACATTTATCTGTTCTTATAGAAACTATGAGAAGAGAAGGTTATGAATTACAAGTTTGAGCTCCTGTTGTAATTATGCATGAAGAAAATGGGAAAAAAATGGAACCAATTGAAAATGTTTCTGTTTCTGTTCCTGCTTGAAGTGAATGATCAGTTATTGCTGAATTAGGTAAAAGAAAAGGTTTGATGTCAAATATGGTTGAAACTAATGGTATAATCAGTTTAGAATTTAGAGTTCCAACTAGATGATTACTAGGATTTAAATCAGAATTTACAACAATGACAAAAGGTGAATGATTATTATCAAGTTCATTTGATTGTTATGAAGAATACAAAGGACCAATTGAAAAAAGAGCTGTTTGATCTATGATTTCAATGGAAAACGGTAAAACAATGGCTTACTCACTATTTAACTTACAAGATAGAGGTAGAATATTTGTTGAACCTGCTACTGAAATATATGAATGAATGATTATTTGAGAATCAAGTAAAGGTCAAGATTTAGCAGTAAATGCTACTAAAAATAAAAAATTAACTAACGTTAGAGCATCTGGTACAGATGAAGCTTTAAAATTAGTACCACCAAAATTAATGACTCTAGAAGAAGCTATCGACTATATTTCAGGTGATGAATATGTAGAAGTTACTCCTCTATCAATCAGATTAAGAAAAAAATACTTAACTGAAACTGACAGAAAAAGATTTGGTAAAAATTAATAAAAAAACAAGAGATTTTAAAATCTCTTGTTTTTTATTTTCCTTAATTTAAGCCAAAAATTAAGATAAAAAATTTAATATGGATTTAATTTAATACAAATTTAATGTGGTATGAGTATAATGAAAATTAGCTTTAAAATTAAGCTGTTTTAATTATATAATAATATTATTATGAAAAAGAAAATAATATCGTGAATAGTTTTATGTATCTTACTTCTAAATCCATTTAGCTTTACATTTGCAAAATCAAAAGTAATATATGAAAAATCTGAATGATTGGCAAAACAATTTATAAATAATTCATTAAATGATGAAAATTGGAAATGAAAAAATCCATATATAAATTGAGATTGAAAATATTTTTATACAGATGATGATAAATATGCTTCATATATAGAATTTAAAATAAGTTGTGATAATAATATTGATTGCTGATTTATATTAGTAAATTCAGATTCAAATGATGTATCAGTACCTATATCATCAACTAGTTGAATATGACCATGAGAATTATTAACCATACAAAATAATGAAATAAGAAAAAATAATTGATTAAAAAATAATAATAAAAATAATAAACTATATTATTTTTCACCTTTTGATCAATATAGTGAAGATCTAGAAACTTGAAATATATTAAGTATTCAGCCTGAAGAGGATATAAATAATATAATAAAAGATGATAATAATTTAACAACTGGGGATAAACAAAATAAAATTCAAAACAATAAAACTGAGTTAAAACAAAAAATTCTTAATTTAAAAGAAAAAGCTAAAGAATATAAAAAATCTGAAGATTTTAAACAAAAGAAAAATGAAATACAAAATCAAATAATGAAAATTCCAAAAGATGAATTTGTAATAAATAATTTAAATATTGCAAATGCAGGTGAAATAGTTTGAGTAATGGATTACCTACCTCCTAGTTATGCTTCAAATACTTTTGTTCCTTGATTATCCTATTCATGATGTAGCTGAAAAGTCCCTTGTTATGAACAGTTTCCAACAACTTACAACTGACAAACATGTTTAGTTTGATGTGTACCAACTGCATATGCAATGATATATGGTTATTATGATAGAAAAGGACAATTTCCAAATTTGATATCAGGAACAGTACCAACAGTTAATAACACAACAATTCAAAATCTAGCTATTGATCTTTGAAAAAATTATATGTGAACATATTGTAATTGAAATATATGAGTTACTAGTACAAGTAATTGAACTTTATCAATCCAATATGCAAAGAATAAGTGATATATTAATTCAACTGCTACAGCTATATGAAGCACAAATTTAAATATTTTGTTTAATAGTATTAAATCTGAAATTAATTCTGGTAGACCATTAGTTTGATGAGATTGAAATCATGCAATGGTTATATATTGATACTATATGACTGCTGATTCTTCTATTAAAATAATAAGAGTTAATTTATGATTAGGTAATTCATATGTTTTATGATCAGCAAGTTGATTATACTATAGAACTACTGCTATTGATTATAATTTAAATTCTATATACTATGAAAGTCCCGCAAGATCATTAAACTCAATAGTAAAAATATTAATTTCTAATTAAAAATATGACATGATTAAGTAATCAAAATTGTATAGCAAATTGAACTATAAAGAAAATTATAGAGAATACAACATATGATAATTGTTGAAAAGAAATTCAAATGAGGTTAAATGATGGTGAAAAAGATTATATTATTAGTTGAACAATAAAATGAGAGTGAATATGATGATATGCTGATTGAACAAATAATAATGAAATAACATATTCTTGTACTACTAAAAAATATACTTTTGATACAAATCCTAAATATAAAGTTTGAGATGAATTATATGTTGTTGCAGATTTTTATAATAGAATAGTCTGAGTTTGAAAAGACTCTTATAATCAAAATATTGACAAATATTCTTGTTTTAAATATTGATGACCTTTTGGTCATTGAGATGATTCAAAATGGTTTGATTCATGCAAAATCAAGTGAAATGTAGATAAAGTAAAATATATAAAAGCAAATGAATCTTGAAAAGAAACATGTTCTTTTGATGTAGAATTACAAGTGTCAAATGGTGATTGAAAATATTTTTTATCATCAAATGATGATGTTTATTTTGAAAAATGGTATTGATCAGTTTGCTGATATAAATCATATTATGGCTTTCCATTTATAAAAAATAATTGAATTTGAAACAAAACAGTATCATATTTACCTAAAGAAAATACTGAAGCTTATTTCATAATAAATAGTGAATCTAATGAAATAATTTGATACTGAAAAGATGATTATAATAACTCAGAATATGAAGATTGCAAGATTCAAGAAGATAAACAAGATTATAACTTAACTTGATGACTGACAAATAATGAAATTATATGGAAAAAAATAGATACTATATTGAACATAGCAAAAACAATGTATCCAAATAAAACCTTTACTATTGAAACTAATAGTGAAACAAATACAAAAAAAATTAAAATAGAAAGAAAACCATTAGAAATAAAGAAAATATCTAAAAATAAGCAAGTAGAATTAAAACAAGAAATAGTATCAAATAATTGAATTGAAATTAAAGCATTGTCTTGAATTGAAAAAGAAAATACTGTTAATTTATATAATTGAACTATAGAAAATAATGATTTAAAACTAAGTAAAGAATATTTTTTATTTTGAATGTGGTTTATAATTTTATTTATTATATGAGTTTTAATTTACAAGAAAATTAAGAAATAAAAAACTAGAGATTTAAAATCTCTAGTTTTTTATTGTTTTAGTTAATTCATTTATAAAATCAAAATCTCAATCTCAAGTTATAACTACATCATAATGCTTTTTATAATCCTCTAAAAGTTCATCAACTTTATCATTTAAAAATCAAATCTTAAGCAAATTATTATATTCAAATCAATGTATCATAGCGGGATCACCTAAACTATCTCAAAGCAATATAACATTTTTCCTAGATTTCACACTATCATAAATACTTGGAAATGATTTTAAAACTGTTTCATCCTTATTGAAAACATGGATTACAGGTTTATTATATCAAATCGCAATTCAATTATTATCCCAAATAAAACTATTAGATATAATCTTAATATTTTGAAATAATACATTATTTTGTTCCAAAAATAGATAATTTGAATCAGAACCTAATCAATTTGCAGAGATAACAACAATTGGAACATTTTTATCATTCATATTTGATAAAAAATCCTTAACTCACTCTCTAAATCTAATAATTCAAGAATTAATAGCCTTGTCTATATCTTGTTTTTTCAAACCAGATTTTACCAATAAATCTAAATGTTTTTCCCACCAAATAGTCATTTGTTCTTTCTTTTCTTCAAGTGAAATATTTGGATTTATTTCTATTGGATTATAATAATCAAACAAATCATAAGCTTTTTTACTATATTCTTCTCACAATATGTTTTGTCTTCTAAGAATTGAGATAAGACTAGGTCTTTTTTCTCAATCAATAAACTCCCTTGTTAGAGTTTTATCAAAATCAGATAAGATATGCAGATTAGAAAATCATCATTTAGATATATTTTCTAGAACTTCATCATATTTTTTCTTATCACTAAAAATTATATTGTTCATAATGTATTAATTATTATTATTCCACTTCTCATTTATCCAAGATTTTAAATTATCTAAATTAGACAAACTAATCTTTGTGTCTATTTCTTGTCATCTTAAATCTATAAATATATTTATAAATCAAGTCTCCTCTTTTTGCATAAATGCTTTTAAATCATGCAAATCTTCTTTTTTTGCATTTGCTGGAATATGGATTATAAACTTGTCATCCATAACTTGTTCTTCTATTTCATTTTTATTTTCATTTATTTTTTCTTCTAAAACTTCATCAAAGTTTTCAGTTAATATAGCACAAGATTCATTGTCTCAAGTATCACATTCAACTTCAACTTTTTCCTCTTCTATGATTTCGTTTAAATCCATATTTATAAACCTTTTTGATTTATCAAATAATCATAGGTCTGTTGCTTGTTCTCTAACTTGCGATATTGTAGCTATTTTTATTTCACGAGCTCTAATACTTTTTCTCTTGTATTCAAAGTTTATATCAAGTGATCCTGTTACTATAACTATCCTATCAAGAAGGATTTTGTCTTTATAAGTATCTACATCTTTTGGGAAAATAACTACTTCAAAATCATAATCAAATCATTCACATTTTAGAAACATCATTTGTTTTCATGTCTTTGTTATAATCTTTCTAGCATCAATTACAACTCAAACCGCTTGAACAATCTCTTGCCCCAGGGCACTCTCTCTTCCTCCGGAATTCACCTTGTCCTTCTCTCTTGGATTTACATTTTCTTTCTTTATTTCATTTTTTTCTGCATTTATTCACATTTCTATATCTTTTGGAGCTTCATATTTTTCAGGATTTTTTAATTTATCAAGTTCTAATAATTCTTCAAAATTCATCTTAAGTTTCTTTGTATTTTGTCATCTCCTAGCACAATATCTCTTTAATCAATCAAGAGCATGACCTGAAACTGCAAAACCAATCATTTCTTTTTCTCCGGCTAATTTTTCCTCAAAACTAAAATCCTCACTATTTATAAGTTCTAACTTGTCTTCAAAATCGCTAGAATTATCAAAAAGTCATATTTGACTAGTTTCTTTTTGTTTTTCATCACGACGACAATATTTTATTATATCATCAATAGAAACTTTCATTTGTTTTCTTACTCATAATTCGTCCATCGCACCTGACATAATAAGAGATTCAAGAGATTTTCTATTTATTACTTCTTTTCCACAAAGCTCTACAAAATTTTCTAAATCACTAAACTTATTTTCAACTCTTGATTCTATAATCTTATCAATTGGTCAATCTCATATTCACTTAATTGCCTTTAATCAAAATCTAATATTTTTGTCATCAATATATGTAAAATGCTTCAAAGATTCATTTACACTTGGTGGTAAAACTGAAATTCATTTTGCTTCACATTCACTTACTTCCAAAACTATTCTTTCCATATTTTCTTCATCTGACACCATAAGTGCAGTCAAAAATTCTGTTGGAAAATATGCTTTTAAATATGCAGTTTGATAAGCAATAAAAGCATAACAAGCAGCATGCGACTTATTAAATGAATAATTTGCAGCAGGCATTATCATCTCAGTATATATGTAATTTGTAGTTTCAGGTTTATATTGTCTATAATTTATACCTTTTTCTATAAATTCTTTTTTTAGTGCTTCAATTACATCATGTTTTTTCTTTCAAACTCATCTACGAAGCAGATCAGCTTCTCAAAGAGAAAATCAAGCCATATACTGAACTATAAACATCAATTGCTCTTGATAAACAGCAATTCAATATGATACATCCAAGATAGGAGCTAAATCTTCATCTAATTTTCTTTTTTCTTCAAGTATTTCATCTTCATTATATCAAGCATCTTCTAGTATCTTTCTTAAATCATCAGTTAAATATTTAAGTTCTTTTCTTTTGTATTTAACATCAATATAAGTTGGAATATAAGCTAGAGGTCCTGGTCTATAAAGTGATACCATCGCAATCAAATCTTCAAAACTATCTGGTGCTAAGTCTTTTAAATATTTTCTCATTCAATCAGACTCAAATTGAAAAACTCAAGTTGTATCTCAAAGTGCAAATATAGAAAAAACCTTTGGATCATTTAAATCAATTCAAAGTATATCAACATCTATACCCTTACTTTTTTTAATTATTTTTTGTGCTCTTTTTATAACTGTTAAGTTTCTAAGTCATAAAAAATCCATCTTTAAAAGACCTAGATCTTCTAAAGGATAAGCACTATATTGAGTAACAATTGAAGTTGCATCTTTTGGTGGATGTTGCAAAGCAGTAAAGTTAGTCATTGGCTCTGGTGCAATAATAACAGCACAAGCATGAACTCATAATTGTCTAACATTACCTTCTATTTTTAATGCATTGTCTATTATGTCTTTATACTTTGGATTAGTTTCGTAAGCTTCTCTAAATTCTATAGAGTCTTCTAAAGCTCATTTTAACTTTGTTCCAGGTTTTTCAGGAATTAATTTAACAAGTTCATTCATCTCTGAAAATGGAATTCAAAAAACTCTTCATACATCTTTTACCGCAGCTCTAGCTGCAAATGTACCAAAAGTACATATTTGAGCAACTCTATCAGCTCAGTATTTATTTCTACAATATTCTACTACCTTGTCTCTTCAAGTATCAGCAAAGTCAGTATCTATATCAGGCATAGAAACTCTGGCAGGATTTAAAAATCTCTCAAAAAGTAATTTATATGGAAGAGGATCTATATCAGTTATTCATGACAAATACGCCATCAAACTACCGGCCGCTGATCATCTACCTGGTCAAACTGGCACATCATTATTTCTAGCCCAATTTATGTAATCAGCAACTATTAAGAAATAAGCATTAAATCACATTTCATTTACTACTACTAACTCATATTCTAATCTTTCAATCTTATCTTGTAAATCTTGACTAAACGTTTTTAGTAATTCTTTCTTTTCTTCACTATAATAAATAAGTGACAATGCTTTTAATTCTTCTGGTGAAGTTTCCGTTAATTTTTTAGTTAAACTTGGTTTATCTAGTTTTTGAACAAGTTTAAAAATAATATCTTTTGATATTCAAGCCTTGTATCTCCAATTTAAACCTGAAAATGATAGATACCTTAGATACCATTCATCACTTGTTAATTTTTTTATATGATTCTCTTTTTCTCCACTATTTCACTCTGAAAAATATAATTCTTTCTCTTTTTCTAAAGCTTCTTCAAAAACAACTTTATCACTTTCTGGTAATTCATAAGTTGGTATAAGTATTCATCAAGTTTCGATATGAATATCTACCATTTTAGCAATTTTTACTGTGTTTTCTAATGCTTCTGGTATAAATCAAAAAAGCATCTGCATTTCATCCTCACTTAAAAAAGAATAATCTCAATTTTTAAGCGTTGGTCTATCGGGGTTTTCCAACTCATGACCTGTTGATAATGCCATTATAACATCTTGTGTTTTAGCATCACTTTTTTCAATATAAAAACAATTGTTTGTTGCAACAACGCTTATATTATATTTTGAATTTAATTCTATAAGTTTATCCGTAACAAATCTTTGTTTTGGAACATCATCATGATAAATCAATTCTAAATAATAATTTTCTACTCAAAAAACATCTTGATATATTTTTATTCTATCAAGGATTATTTGGTCATCTTTTCAAGACAAGATATAATAAGGTATTTCTCACGAAATTGGTCAAGATAAACATACCATTTCTAAATCTCAAACTTGTTCTTTAAGAGCAATAATATCAGAAAAAAGGATCTTTGCTTTTACTCATGGATTATCTAAACTAGCTTTTGAAACTAGATTTATTATATTTCTATATCAAGTTAGACTCTTAGCAAGTAAAACTAATTTATGGTTTATATTTTTATCAAGTGATGATTCTATGTAAATTTCTGTTCATAAAATAGGCTTAATTCAAGCATATTTACATTCTTTGTATAACTCATGACAAGCATGGAGATTTGATGTATCAGTTATTGCAATAGCTTTCATACCAAATGAAACAGCTTTTGCTACATAATCCCTTGGTTTAGGAAGACCTTCTAATATACTATAATGACTGTGATTATGTAAATGTACAAACATAAATTATACCTATTATTATATCTAAAATACTAAAAATATTGTAACTATTTTTAATTATTTATCTACTTTTTTTCAATTTTTTGCATAATTTAAAATTTAGTGTTAAAATAAAGATAAATATATTATAAATAAAACTATATGGCAATTAATTCACCAAATGAAATTGTATTAGATAATGAAAATCTAGAACTAAAAATTAACGATAAATTAGATAATTTAGAACAAAAATCAAAAGTAAACCAAGCACTTGGTATGTTAAAAGTAATTGATTCTCAAGTTCAAGATTTAGATATAGATATGACTTATGATAAGAAAAATGATAAGTTTTATTTCATATCTTGAAATCAAAAATTAAATATTCCATTAGGTTTAAGTCAAATTGATGAAATATGAAAAGAGATAGTAAAATTACTAAATAATAAAAATAAACTTTGAATTACATGAAAACAAGATTTCAGAAGAATTTTTGAAGTTAGTATTTGGTCGCCTGCAGATAAACAAGTAGTTTATAAAGGGACTAAATTTGAATGAAATACTTTAAATATGGATACTGCGATAAAAAACAATAATGAAATAGAAGAGTTATATAAATTTACTCAAATTGCAAAATGAATACCTAAAGAAAATTGGGTAATTGAATGATGAATTTGAACTCCAGATGAAATATGAAATAAATAAAAAAGAAGCATAATGCTTCTTTTTTATTTATTAAGTTTATAAATCTATTATTGTCAATTCAATTATATTTATTATTAAAAGAATATATGCTAAAATATATTAAAGATATTTATTAAAATATATAGATGAAAAAATTAATATTTATAATTGCCTGATTGTTTATAAACTTAAGCCAAACTTTTGCTGCAGTTTTATGAACAAACAACTCAAATAACTTACCTAGTAAAACTCAACAAACTACAAATATTGCAAATTGAGGTTGGTTTAATATAACTGATGGTTGATTATTAACTGACTTAGCTACTTGGGGAATTTTAATAATATTAGGATTTTTTCTATTAATGATAATTAAGAAAACTCTTCAATTAACATTTGAAATTTATTATGCAAAAAATCTTAGGTATTTGAAAATTACACTTCCTAGAGCAGACTCAAAACTTGATAAAGAAAAAGAAACTAAAAAAGATTTCAAAGAAAAAATCTGATCAATGAGTATGTTTTATAAAGCTATTCATAAATTAAGTGAAGCTTGATTAAAAGATACATTTATAAATTGAATTTTCGGTCACTCAAAAATATCACTAGAGTTAGTATATGATAAAGGTGAAGTGAATTTTTATATAGTTACATTTAAAAATTATGTAAATCTAATAAGTCAACATCTGACTTCTACATACAATGATGCTGAAATATTAATTGTAGATCCAAAAGAATGAGGTTATGTAGATTTAACTGAAGAATGATATCATATGAGATGAGCATCTTTATGAAAAGAAAATGATGATGTTTATCCTATAAAAATATTTAAATATTTAGAAGATGATCCACTAAACAATTTTACAAATGTTTTTTGATGATTAGCAAAAGATGATAAGGCAATTTTTCAATTAGTTATAAAGCCAGAACCTTCAAGTTACAATAAAAAAGCTATAAGAGCAGCTTGATTAGTTGCAAAATGAAAATACAAAAAAGATAAGAAACACTTGTTTTGATTTTTGAGTTTCCTATGGAATCCAATTGTTGCAATTATTCAATGACCAGATAGTATGGTTGCTTGAAATAATGCTCCTTGAGCAAGTGAATGAGATGCTTATAAGATATTTAACCAAGCAGAAACAGAAGCACAAAAAACAATGTGAGAAACTGCTGCTCAACCTATGTTTAAATCATCAATTAGAGTTATAGTATCAAGTAAAAATAAACAAAGTTCTGAAGATTGAGTACATGCAATTGTTGCTGCTGCTTCTATGTTTACTGATGAATATAATAATGCACTTGATAATCCACAAATACTTGAAGATGCGCTACCTTGGTTTTTTACTCCTGTTAGATATTTTTGATTTAAACATAAATTAGTATGACTATTTCAAAATGTATCTTGGTTTTCTGCTGATGAAGTTTCAACACTTTATCATATGCCTGATATAGTTTATAATAAATCACCAATTATAAATTGGCTTGATTATAAAAAACTACCTCTTCCGCATAATGTAAAATTTCCTACTGAGTCTACAATTCTAGAAGAAAAAGACGAAAATTGAAATGCTATTCAAGTTCAAAGAAAATTATGATGATTTCCAGTTTTTAAAGATTGAGTTTTATTATGATGGAACGAATATAGAAATAAAAAAATACCTGTATATTTTTCTAGAAAAGACAGAGGTAGACATCATTATATTATATGAAAATCATGAGGTTGAAAATCTGTTTTTATAGGTTATCTTGCTAGACAAGATGTCCGGAATGGAGACTGAGTTTGTGTAATTGATCCGCATGGTGATCTTGTCGAAGATGTACTTGCTTTTACTCCAAAAGAAAGAGCAAAAGATGTAGTATTATTTGATCCAAGTGATGATGATAGACCAATGGGTTTAAATATGCTTGAAGTTATTTCATCAGATCCTGAAATTAGAAAAAGAGAAATGGACAGAGCCGCAATGGATGCAACTGAAATATTTATAAAGATATTTTGAGATGAAGTTTTCGGTCCTAGAATACAACATTATTTTAGAAATGGATGTTTGACACTTATGGAAGATGTCGAAGATTGATGAACACTTATAGACGTTCCTAGGCTCTTTGTAGACGATGCCTTTATGAAATACAAGGTGTCAAAAGTAAAAAATCCTGTCGTTAAATCTTTTTGGGAACATGAATATGCAAATACTTGAGAAAGAGAAAAACAAGAAATGATACCTTACTTTTCAAGTAAATTTGGTCCGTTTATTACAAACACGACAATAAGAAATATAATTGGACAACCTAAATCAGCTTTCAATATAAGAGAGATGATGGATAATAGAAAGATACTTTTAGTAAATCTTTCAAAAGGTAAGATTTGAGCATTAAATGCACAATTACTTGGTTTAATATTTGTATCTAAAGTAAATATGGCTGCGATGTCTAGAGCAGATATACCTGAAACAGAAAGGAAAGATTTTTATATGTATGTTGATGAGTTTCAAAACTTTGCAACTGATACATTTTGAGAAATACTTTCAGAAGCCAGAAAATATCATCTTGCTCTAATAATGGCTCACCAATTTATTGCTCAAATATGAGGTAATTCTTGACAAAAATGAGATAAACCTAGTATAAAAGATGCAGTTTTTGGTAATGCCTGAACAATTATGAGTTTCAAGGTTGGTGCTGATGATGCTGAATATATGGAAAAAGAATATGCTCCACTATTATCTCAACAAGATATTATTGGTATAGCAAACTTTACTGCATATTGTAAATTAAATATAGACAATGCTACAACAAGACCATTTGATATAAAAACAATACGGGATAATAATTATAAAAATGCAAAAATTGCAGAAATTATTAGAGAATATAGTAGAAAAAAATATGGTAGAAAAAAGAAATATGTTGATATGGAAATTGAAGCTAGACTTTGAATAATGCCAGAATAAGAAAACAGATAGATAAAACTATCTGTTTTTTGTATTTTAAAAATATTTATGATAATATAATAGAGATAATAATTTTTAATAAATATTCATGAAAAAATTAATCATAACTATACTAGTATTTTCAAGTTACTTATTTATAAACCTGAACAATGCTTACTCTGCAACCATAAATACTCTTCCTTCTGCAAATAATGTACAAATATGAAATACAAGCGGTTGAAATGGTATAACTAATTCATATTTAGATAAATTATGAGGAAATTGAGATATAAAAGCAGGATCTGAATGAGAAAAATCAGTATATTACCTAGTTTACTCAATTGCAAAAGATTTAAAAACTATTTTTTATATATTATCTGGTTTATATTTTTTAATTTTAGTAATTAAATTAATTTTTTCAGAAAATACTGATGAAGAAATTTCTAATTTCAAAAAATGATTGATATGGATAACTATATGAATAATGGTTATGCAAATATCCTTTTATGCCATAAATACATTATATGCAAGGGATGTAGGATGAACATTAGCAAATAATTTAACAAAAAATTTAATAAGTCCAATAATTAAAATACTTGAAACTGCAGCATCATTTTTCTTTGTTTTAATTGCTATATTTGCATTTTATTCAATTATAACTGCAAATGGAGATGAAGAAAAAGTAAAAACAGGTAAAATGAGTATTTTCTACTGATTAATTTGATTTATAGTTGTAAAAATTGCAAAAGAAATTGTAAATGCTAGTTACTGAAAAGTTGATTGTAATGAGACAACTATACTATGAATATTTACAATAAATTGAAATAATTGTAATGCTAGTAGTCAAATTGTATGAATATCAGATATAATTATAAAAATAATAAATTGGATGAATTGATTCGTTTGAATAATTGTCATAATAATGATAATTTATGCTTGAGTTCAAGTATTATTCTCAGTTTGAGATGAAGATAAGCTATGAAAAGCGAAAAGTTCAATTGTTTACATAGTTATATGAATTGCTATATTAATTTTGAATTACTTTATATTAAGTTTCTTGATTAAACCTGAAACTATTATTTAAAAATAATAAATATGAAAATTACACAAAAAATAATCCTGATTCTCATATCAATATTTAGTATTTTTATTGTTAATAATACTTATGCTGCTATTGAATGATTGGATTGAATAGATAATAAAAAATCAATTTCTATAAATTGAACAAGTACTGATATATCAGATACTATAAATAATGTTACATTAAATATTTTAACTAAAATAAAATATGTATTTTCATGAATTTTGCTTATATATTTAGTATATGCAGGAGCACAAATGATTATGTCAATGTGAACAGATGATGATAGATTATCAAGTGCAAAAAAATCTCTACGGTATGCTGCAATAGGTTTATTTTTTATAAATATGCCTTGAACAATATATAATGCAGTAAAATGAGATAAAACAACTGTAAACTGATGAATATGAAACTCTTGGAGTAATGAAATATGAAGTTCAACAACTAATCTATTTATAAATACTGATGTATTTTCAATAACTCTAAATAATACTGTAATTAAATTTCTAGAAATAATCCTTGTTTGAATATCTATAATGATTATAATAATAGCATGACTTAAAATAATAACTTCTAGGTGAAGAGAAGAACAAATTACAGAAGCAAAAAATAAAATTATTTGGTCTGTAATATGATTAATATTTATTGGATTTATAGAAGCATGGCAAAAATTTGCATATGCTTGAAAAATTGCAGATTGATCTGATATTTTTAAAACACTTGCAAATCTAGCATTATTTCTAGCATGACCAATTGCAATATTTTTCTTAACTCTTGCTGGATATTATTATATAACATCTGCTTGAGATGAAGAAAGAGCTAAAAAATGAAAAAGTATAGTATTAAATACAGTTCTAGCAACTGCTATATTACTAGTATCTTATGTGTTTTTATATGATTTAATGAACTTTTAATATGAGAAAAATATTTATAATACTATTTTTAATATCTAGTTTTCTATTTCAAATAGATAATTCATTTGCAGCAAGTTGAGATAGTGTAAAAGTTAGAGTAACTGAAAAAATTCCTTGAGTAACTTGTAAGGAAGTAACTGATAAAAATTGAGATATAATTAAAGCAGAAGATTGAGCACCTGCTCTATATGATTGTGAAGTAGAAAAATGAGCTACTCAGATAGTAAAGATGCTTGGTAATATAATAAAATATTTTACATATATAGCTTCTCTTGTTTGAGTACTATTTATAGTATATAATGGTATACTATATAGTATGTGATGAGCAGATCCCTCATTAAAAGATGATGCAAAAAAAAGAATAATATGAACACTTATTTGATTAATCTTACTATTATTAAGCGGGCCAATATTAAAATTAATAGCTCCATGGATTTTCGTATAATTTTAAAAAAAAGCATAGTTATTTTTATATAACAATGCTTTTTTTTATTTAATTGGTTGCATTGATATAGAACTGTCGCAACTCGGACATCCGAGCAGAAAGACACAAACGTGTCTTTCTAAAAACCATTCTGATTCTTGCTCTCCTTTCAATTCCTATCATCAAAAAAAGAAAGTGAATTTATTTTTCACTTTCTTTCTTAGTATTTAATTGGTTGCGGAGATAGGAATTGAACCTATGATCTTCGGGTTATGAGCCCGACGAGATACCACTTCTCCACTCCGCGATAAAAAAATAGCAATAAGTATGGTACGGCTACGGAGAATCGAACTCCGGTTACCGGGATGAAAACCCGATGTCCTAACCACTAGACGATAGCCGCTTATTTCTTATTGCGAGCTTTATTATATTTATAAAAAAAAATAGTCAAACTTTTTTTGACTATTTTTTTTTATTTTATTTTCATGACATAGTTGATACTCAATCCCAATCATCAGATGGTGGAGTTTTCATATAAATTTCGCACATATCTAGATATATTTGAGGAGCATTATCTCATTGTTTTATAAGTTTTTCGAAAATCTTCTTAGCTCATAAAAAATCTCTTTTTAAGTATAATTTAACAGCTTTTTCAAATTGATTTTTAATTTCTAATCTTTCATCTGAAACCTCATTTTTTAATCATAATAATTCATATATTTTTACAGGTTTATTTTTTCATTTAACTCTTATTTTATCAAGATACCTAAATTCAAATAAATCTTTTACTTCTTCATATATAGATTCACTAACACAAATATATGTTCCATAAAATTTATTAACTCACTCTAAACGAGATGCTAGATTTACACTATCTCAAAGTGCAGTAAATTCCATTTTTCTTCAAGTTGATCATATATTTCATACAATTGCTTCTCATACATGTAAACCAATTCTAACTTTTATAGTTGAAAATCATTTTTTTCACCATATTTCATTTAATTCTGAAAGCCTTTTTTGTTGTTTTAATGCTGATAAACAAGAATAATAACTAGAATTATCATATGGAGTAAAAGCTCACCATAATGCCATTATTGCATCTCCTTCATATTTATTAATAAATCAGTTTGAATCCATTATTATATCTGACATTTCAGATAAATAATCCCTAAGAAATCAAACTAAAAATTCTGGTTCAAATTTTTCAGAAATTGTAGTAAATCACTCAATATCAGAAAAATAAATTGCTAATTTTTTTCTTTCTCAGTCTAAGTTGATTTTTCATGAATTTGATAATATTTCATCCGCAATTGCTTTTGAAACATATTCAGAAAGTGCTTTATTTAGCTTATTTTTATTTTTATTTTCTGTTATATATTTAACCATATTTGAAATGGTTAGTGACAATATAAGTGCAAAAAATAATTCAAATAAATGATTTAATAAATATGAAGTAAAAATAAGAACTGATATAGGAAAAATAACTAAAAATATAATAGAAATTGATATATTACTAAAAACTAGCACATATCAAGAACGAGATAGGTTAAAATAAACAGACAGTAAAATCAATGAAAAAATTAAAAATAATTCTAAATTTTTATCTAAATATAATAAATAATTTTTTGTTAACATAGTATTTACTATGTTTGATAAAACATAAACTCAGTATTCTATTCAATTTGGAGTTGTAAATATATCTTTAATTCATTTAGCAGTTGCTCAGACTAAAACTATTTTTCAATCAAATGCATTTGGATCAATCTTATTTTCATATACATCTAAAAATGAATAAGAAATAAATTTAGAATATTTATTTTCAGCTCAAACTGGTAATGGAACAAAATTTATCAATATATCATTTGAATTTGATAATAGAAATGGAACTCTGTAGTCAGATCTTAAATAATAAAAATCTTTATCTGAATTTTCATAATTTAAATAATTTTTTTCATATATTTTTGAATAATATGCCTTTAATATAGAAATACCAAAATGATTATATGTTGAAAGATTTTTATTTACATCATATATTTTTGCACTAGGTCTAAAACTTGTAACAACGTTTGATTTCATATCAACATTTGGTTGATAATATCAAAAAGCCAATGCTCAAGTTAAAAATTTATCAAGTGGTTTTTCGATTACTCAAATAGTTTGACCACTAAAAGTTTTAGATATTATAGCTCATCATAATATTACATTTCAAGCATCTTTTATAGATTTTGCGAATATATCATCTCATTCTATATCTAAGTTGTTATTATTAGCAAAAATGATATCAAAAGCGATTATTTCAGCTCATGCATTATTTAAATTTTCTATTATAGGTTTATAATCTCTCCTAGATATGGGAAATCATAACTTATCTAGAGTTTTTTCATCAAAATTAATAACAACTATATCATTATTAATTAATTTATTAACTTTAGTAGTATCAAGAAGATAAATCTCATTTTTTGTTTTAATAATAAATGATTTTATTTTCTCATTTATTACATAAAATGGGCTACTTAATACTAATAAAAGTAAAAATATGAAAAGAGATATTGAAACAGTTAAAAATACTCTATTATGTAATAATTTATTATTCAAAATTAATTAGTTATTTATTAAATTATCTAACTTTTCTTTAACAATGTTTTCAGTATTAGTTTTTAACTCTATTGTTTTATCAATAATTGTCTCTTTATTTAAAACATCTCATGAAAAATTATTTTTTAAAGTAGAAATATTATTAATAATTGATTCTTTAATATTTGAACCAAAAGATATAGTATTTAAATATGATAGTACTTCTTCTTTTATCTGTATAGATGTACTATTTTTTGAAAATATTCATACTATTTTATCAAGTGTATCATAACTTTTATTCTTGATCGAATCTTTAAAATCATATAAGAAACTATTTAATATATTTTCTTTTTCACTATCTGGAGCAATTTCCAAAAGTTTTTCCTTAATACTAATTTTTAAATTAAATAAATCTGCATTATCACTACTTGATATAAAATTTAAGTTTTGGTAAGATGATAATAAATCATTGTATAATTTCTCTTTATCCGTTAATGAAAGATTATCTAATTTAGTTCAACTTATCTTTATCAAAGATTGTAATTTTTCCTCTAATTGGATTTTTAGTTTATTAAAAAGTTCTAAATCGAATTTCCTATTTATTTCATCAAAAGCATTATCTCTAATATTTTTAATAAATTCATCTAAGCTTATAAAAGTAAAGCTAGATAATACTATAGGCTCTTTTTCTGGAACCTTAATTGTTTCTCAACTATCTTTTGTTAATGTAACATTATGATCAATAACATACAAATAATCTTTATCTAAATCAAGATTAAAAATAGTTCATCTAATTGCAGCTTCAGTATCTGCAAATGTTTCTTTAAAATACGATTCTTCAGGTATAAAACTAATAACATTTGACCATGTTTTTCATGATAACAATTCAAATGAAATATTCAATTTTTCTACATTTGTTGAAACAAACAATTCATTTATAACTATTGATGTATTTCATCAAAGTCTTGTTACACTTCAATCTCACCATTCTATTATTGCTAATGAGTTTTCCTTTGTAGTTTTAATTACATCATTTAACGATAATTTTTCTTTTTTATCAGTTGATAAAGAATCATTATTTAAATATGCTTCTCATTCAACTAGCACAACATATGAGTTTCTATCAACTCATTTTTTAAATACTGAAATATATACTGAAAATCAGATTATAAAAATGATTAAAATCAATATAAAATATATAAATTTATTTTCTATTTTTTGCATTATAAGTATTATAATATATATAAACACATATATATTATATAAAAAATGTTAAAATTCAAAAAATATGAAAAAACAATATATTTTTCTTGTGATGATTGTTATTACTTTATACATTTTATACTTAATTTGAACATTTAAATATAAAGAATATAAGATAAACTCTCACATAGATTACATAACTAGTCTTAATAAAGAAATAACTTCAAAAATAACAATTGCAAACCAATTAATTGGATATAAAACATCTAGTGCTTATAAAAATAAAATTTTAAAAGACCAACAATGATTTAAAAATAAATGAGAAAAAGTTATCTATTTAACTAGTGAAGATAGATATAATAAATTTACAAAAGATATTGAAGAATATACAAATGAAATAAATACTACTATAAATAATGAAGAAAATATTAATCATGATACTAAAGAAATGAGTATATATGAAAAATGGATTTATTTTTTATTTAAAAAAGATATTAGTTTATAAAAAAAGAAGCCTACGGCTTCTTTTTTTATAAATCTGAAAAATCTGATGGTAAAGCATCTGGATTTTGAATATTGTCTCAATTATAACTACTAGAGTTTCAAAAAATCTGAGTTCATAATTCTTCTATTTTTTGAAAGATTTTTTTAGGCTCAGCATATTTTTCAACATCAAGTCAAAGTAATCTACCTAAAATAGGAAAAACGAATATAGTGAATACTGTAACGATAATACCAATAACAGCATATCTAATAGTATTTATAGCTGGTTTTATTTTATCATCTTTACCTCCTGAAAGGATTAAAAGTAATCCTCACCATAAAATAAATAATATTGAAAATATTCAAGCAGACAAAACAAATATAGAAATAGCAAGTAATACAAAATCTCAAAATTCCATATTATCTGAAAGTATAGATGCTCAAGTTTCTATAGCATATGCAGTTTCTATTATCATATCTTATTTAAATTAGTAATTAATCTAAAACTTTTAAATTGATTCTCTTATTAGATTTTACTCAAAATAATCTAAGTATAGATCTAATAGAGTTAATATTATTTCAACCTTTACCAATAATACTTCACATATCTTCTTTGTCAACCGATAATGTTAAAAGTGTTCAAAGTTCATCTTCAACTTTTTCAATTTTAACCAAGTCTTTTTTTGAAACTATATTTTCAATAATAAAACTTAAAAATTTAACTTCATCCATAAATTTTTGTATAAAAAAATAATATCCTTCAAATAAAAAATTATTGAAGGATTTTAAAAATTATAAAGAAACGTTATTTAATTTCATTAATTTTTCAACTCTAGGAGAAAATTGAACTCAGTGAGAAACATAAGTTCTAACTTTATCTAAATCTTTTATTTTAAATTCTTTAGAAATCGGATTATAAAATCCTAAAATTTCTTTGTAACCATGTTTAGCAGCAGCTGTATGTTCAGTTACAACAACTCTAAAGAAAGGCATATTTCTTTTTCAAGCTCTAGATAGTCTTATTTTTAACATAAATCAAGTATAAATTATAAATTAGTAAGGATTTTTTAAAATTGAGAGTTTAAAACCAAAAAATAGTTTTTTTAGCTCAATAACTATCAATTTATCAATAGTTTAATTATTAGTTTTTTTATAGGTATGGTGCCCAGGGCGGGAATCGAACCCGCACTACCGAAGTAACGGGATTTTAAGTCCCGCGTGTCTACCAATTCCACCACCTGGGCAAATTATTAACAACAGCTTAAGTATTACATTCCTCGCTTTCGCGAGGAAGTAAACTATATTATACTAATCAGTTTTTTCTTAAAGTTTTTAAACCTTTAGCAGAAACTCTAATTTTATAAACAATCCCTGTTTCAGGATCTTTTATATTTTTGTAAAAAAGATTTGGGTAAAATTTTCTTTTAGTAGCTCTCAAAGAATGAGATCTATTATTACCTGTTGCAGTTCTTTTTCATGTAACCTCACAAACTCTTGACATTGTCTAATATTTAATAAGTAATAATAATTATGCTTTAATTTCAATTCAAACACCATTTGGAATACTTAAACTTTGAAGCATTTCCATAGTTTGAGCAGAAGGGTCTAAAATATCAATTAATCTTTTATGTCTTCTGATTTCAAATTGTTCTCTAGCATCTTTGTTAACAAATGTAGATCTATTAACAGTAATTTTTTCAATTCTAGTTGGTAATGGAATTGGTCAAACAACTTTTGCACCAGAATCATTAGCTATACTAACTATTTTTTTAACAGCTTCATCTAATAATTTATGTTCAAATGCTTTAACGCTAATTCTAATTTTATTTGCAGCTTTTTTTGCCATATATTTTTTTTTATAATTAATAAACTAGTTTTAATGTAGTTCTAATTGCCCAACACTATTGAATAATCAATAATGTTGGATTTATCAGATTACATTAATTATGCTATAATTTTAGCAACAACTCATGAACCAACAGTTCTACCACCTTCTCTGATTGCAAATCTTAAACCTTCAGTCATAGCGATTGGAGATTGTAAAGTAACAGTCATTTTAACATTATCATCAGGCATAACCATTTCTACACCTGCTGGTAATTCAATATCTCAAGTTACATCAGTAGTTCTGAAGTAAAATTGAGGTTTGTATCATTTAAAGAATGGAGTATGTCTACCACCTTCATCTTTTGAAAGTACGTATACTTCTGAATCAAATTTAGTATGTGGTTTAATTGAACCTGGTTTAGCAAGAACTTGACCTCTTTCAACGTCTTCTCTTTGAATACCTCTTAATAATAAACCTGCATTATCTCAAGCTTGACCTTGATCCAATAATTTATGGAACATTTCAACTCAAGTAACAGTTGAAGTTTGAGTATCTCTGATACCTACTATTTCAATAGTTTCACCAACTTTAATAACTCATTGTTCTATTTTACCAGTAACTACAGTACCTCTACCTTTAATAGAAAATACATCTTCAACTGGCATTAAGAATGCTTTATCTAAATCTCTTTGTGGAACTGGAACAAAAGTTTCAATTGCATCAAATAATTCAAGAATAGTTTTAGCACCATATGCTTTTTCATAATCAGTAGGATTTTCTAAAGCAACTAGTCATGAACCTCTAATAATTGGAGTATCATCACCAGGGAAATCATATTTAGATAATAAATCTCTAATTTCCATTTCAACTAATTCTAACATTTCTTCATCATCAACCATATCACATTTATTCATGAAAACAACGATGTAAGGAACACCAACTTGTCTTGATAATAAAATATGTTCTCTAGTTTGAGCCATAGGACCGTCAGTAGCAGCAACTATTAATATAGCAGCATCCATTTGAGCAGCACCAGTAATCATGTTTTTAACATAATCAGCATGTCATGGACAATCTACGTGAGCGTAATGTCTAGTAGCAGTTTCATATTCAACGTGTGAAGTATTAATTGTAATACCTCTTGCTCTTTCTTCTGGAGCATTATCAATTGAAGCAAAGTCTCTTAAACCTTCTCCTCAACCATATTTGTGGAATAAAACAGCAGATATACCTGCAGTAGTAGTAGTTTTACCGTGATCAACGTGACCAATAGTACCAATGTTCATATGTGGTTTAGATCTATCAAAAGCCATAGTATTATTTTTAATATAATAAAATAAATGTTTGTATTAACAACTTAAGTAATTTAATAATTTATTCAATAAAATCAAATTTTATCTCTTATTTTTTTTAACTTTTTTTTCGATTATCATTAAAGCTCTTCTTAATTTTCTATGAGCGTATCATGTAAGTCTTGACATATTATATTTTGTTAAGATTTATTTGGTATTTTTTTAATTTAACTGTAACAATTTTAACAGCATTTAATAGCCATTTAGTCTCTCATTCAAATTTGATTCTTTCTTGCAGTTTAGTATAATGAGCTACAGCATTACCAACTTTTCATCCTGTTTTAGGTCATTTTTTGTTAACTGCATAGTTTAATCTTCTAGGTCTTTTATTTGAAGGCATTTTTTTACTATGTTAATAATATAAGTTAATTATAACTCAAAACCGAATCACCGAAAACAGTAACTCGTAAAGCTTAATTGTAGTCATTTCTAAAAAATGGTGGAGCCTAAGGGAGTCGAACCCTTGACCTCCTGCGTGCAAGGCAGGCGCTCTAGCCAACTGAGCTAAGACCCCAGAGTATAAGCAAATTTTAAACATATAATTATTATCGATACAAAGTTGATATAAAAATATCATTTTAAACTCTCTATCTGTTTAGCAACATTGTGCTACATTAATGGCGGTCTCGACGGGATTCGAACCCGCGACCTCCGCAGTGACAGTGCGGCGCTCTAACCAGCTGAGCTACAAGACCATTTATTTAATGCTCGTGGATTATATAAAAAAAAATTATTAATGCAAATTTTTTTTGTACAAAAATACAAAAATGTTTTATTTTATTTAAATAATGCCATTTTTGTATTATAAAAAATTTGTACAATAATTATCTTAAATATTTTTTTGAAGAGAAAAATCAACTCATCCCTCATACAAATGTAAACATTATCATTTCTCATAATAAAATATAATTTGAAAAAGTAAATGTATATATAGTTCAGAAAATTCAGTTTAAATTACTTAACAATAATACAAATAGAATTATATTTGATAAAAATGCTGAAAATGAATAAATTATTCATTGTAATACAAATGGTCAATAGATAAATACATTTGATCCTCAAACTAATTTAGTTATATATATTTCATCTCTGTAATAATATATAAAATTTCATATAATACTATATATAATAATTGCAATTGAAACCACAAATATAAGTATAATAATATTTAATCAAAATTGTAATACATCTAAAACTGATGTTACATCTTCTATTTTTTTATATTGAGTAGTGTAATTTGCAAAATAATCTTTTTGATTTTCGTCATTTACCAATAAATAAAGTCTAGATTCAACTAATGCATTTATATTTTTATATTCTGAAATTCATATATTTGATAAAACTATTGTGTCTGGTAATGGATTATTTCTCTCTAATATTTTTACTAAATTTGGTTCTTTTAATCTAATTTCATTTATTATATCATCTTTTGTTTTGTATTCTACCAATACATCAGAATTTTGTTTTTTTATATCATCTATAAAATCAGTAACTTCTAGAGATGTTTTAGTGTATTTTTCATCTACATATAATGATATAGTTAATTTTGAATTTATTCAATCAATTAATTTTGAACTAACATCGTCAAGTAATACCAATATATTTATAAAAACCATAAGTAAAGTAAGCACTAAAACAGAAGAGATGCTCAAAAACTTATTTCTAAGAGTATTTTTTACGGAATATTTAAATATACGAAAAAACATATTATAAATCATTTATTAATTAACTTTTTAAAAGAATATACAATTAGGTTTTTTTTGCAAATTTAGAAAATATTTTGAGTCTGATGAAACAAAAAATCAATTCGTCAAGTTGTATTTTTTGTCTTATGCTAAATAAATATGATAAAATAATAAGGAATTTAAAATATAATATTATAGTTATGGTTAATAAAAATGATATACAATCATTTAATGATGACAATTATTGAAGAAATAAAGAATATTTCAAAAATCAACCTGGAATGATGAAAGAAATGGTTCAGTATGCAAAAGATAATCTTACTAGAATAAAAAAAGATGAGGCAGAATCTAGATGGATAGATTCTGATTTTAAAAGTGAACTTGAAAAATTTTTAGCAGAATATGAAAAAATAGAATCAGATACAACTAAAGGAGTTAAAAAAGTATCTGATGATTTAGATGTGGAAAAAAATAAATCTGCTGGAAAAAAAGAAAAGAAAAACAGTGAGATTGAAAATTATAACTTTTCAACAATTTCAAACTTATCAGATAATTTAAAAACATTAGATTGATTAGAGGCAAATAATACTTTAATCGTAAATATAAAAGATAGTAATTCAAAATTAAGATTAAGAGATGATAATCAAAGAATAATAGATAGAATCAAGCAATGAACTGAAGTAATTTATACTTGAACTCATAAAGAAATTGAATGAAATACTTTTGTTGAAGTTAAAGTATGAGATAAAAAATGATATGTTGCATTATGATATTTAAAAAATAAAGAAGTTGCAATAGTTCCTGATAATACAGAAACTCTTGAAATAAAAACAGGTGAAAAAGTTAAAGATTCTACTGAAAGTAAGCAAAAAATTCCAGTTGTAAAAGTTCCTGTTACGGAAAGTGAATGAGAATATTTAAGTTGAGTTGATATTCCTGCTGATAAATTAGATAAATCTATTTTTACTCAAACATACTTATTTGAAAAATGAAATACTTATTTAATTTGAAAAGACTGAGAAAAAATACTACAAACAAATGAATTAACAAAAGAAAACAAAGAGTTATTAAAAAAGTATGAAAAGGTATCTATATTAAGCGAAATACTTGATATATGGAAAGATAAAGCAACTAAAGTCGCTAATTGATTAATGTGGAAAGATTCTAGAAATGATGATGAAATAATCTTAGAACAAATTAATAAAATTCAAGATAAATTTTCATATATTTTTCAAGACGTTCAAAATTGAAAGAATATAAGTGTAGAAGATATAAATGAAATTTGGAATTATATAACTATTGCTGAAAACGAAGAAAGTATAATTGGTTGAAGTGATATGGAAAAGGTAAAATGATTTTTAATGGATGATACAGATACAAAAGATCAAAAACTTATAAAAATATATAATCAAATGAGATATGGTTGATTATCATGAAATAGTGAAAGAGTAAAAGAAAAAGTAGTAAATCATTTATTAAATTCTCCAGAATTTAAAAAAGAAAATGATATACTTAAAAATCCTAAATTACTTGATTATATTTCGAACAATAATAAAACAGAGCTGGAAAAACTTATATGAAAAGAAATGACAAATACTATACTAGAAACATATAGTAAAATAAAAAGCAAACAAGAAAAACATAGAGATGAATATGCTAAACAATTAGAATCTATTAATGAAGAAAGAAAAAAATCTTGAGAAAAAGAAATAAAACTTGATGATTTTATTAAATTAAATGTTGATCTGTCTATTCAAAATATATTAACTCATACTTTATTAGAAGAAAAAATAGCTAAAGAAGATAAAAGGTGAAGTGAAGATGAAAGCTATAAATGAATTTATGCGAATTTGACTTGATTATGAAAAGATAAAGGTTTTTTTAGTGATAAAGTATTCACAATCTCAGACGACAATATTGATACAGCAATTGATGTTTCATCAACAGTTGCATTATCAATTGTAAGTATGTGAGTTTGAGCTTTAGCTGCAAGATGAGCTTTAGCTGCTGCAACATGGTGAGCAAGAGTAACAACATTAGCAGAATGAGTCAATTGATTATGAAGAACATGATGATTAGCAAAATTTTGAGCAACAGCTAGTATTGAATGAGTTGCCTTTTATGAAGGTACTACAATTACAAACAATTTAATATATTGAAATACTGCTTGGAATAGTGAAACTTGAAATGCAAAAGAGATATTTAAATCTATTGCTTTTATGTGAGTTTTAAGGTGAGCAAGCAAAGTTATGGAAGAAGCTAAACTAGCAAATGCTATAAAAAAAGATAGTATTGAAATATGACAAATGTGAGCTAAATGAGTAGATTTATGAAAAACATGAAATGCATTAGCTGCAATATGAAATCTTTCAGAAAAAGTACCTGCTTTAATGTTTAAAAATACATCAATAACTGCTGTTTTAGCTGAAGCTTGATTACTAACAAGTACTTCAGTATGATTAGAATACGCATTTGAATGAGAAGCAGATTGGACTTGGGAAGAATATTTACAAGCAATTGTAATGGTATGAGCACTGAAAATGGCTTGAAAAGTTACTCTAAGAAAAAATAAAGAGTGAAAAGTAGAGGTAAAAGTTGAAAATGATACTAGTAAAGGAAATAAAAAAGAATCTAAAAGTGAAAGGTTAAAAAAATATAATGAAAAAATTGAAAGTATAGAAAAAAAATTAAAATTAATACCAGAATTTTTTTGAAGTGTAATTGATAAAAAATTATCAAGTCTACCTTTCTACTTAGATAAAGCTTATACATTTCCAAAATGGTTTATTCATAATTGAAATAATTTTAGATATATACCAAGAGAGATATGAAATAGTCTAATAACTCCAAAAATTTTAATTAAGGATTTACCAAAAAATTTATCAGAATGACAATATAAACAAGCAATTAAAAATGTATTATTTTCATCAAATGATATAACTTGGAAATGATGAATTATGAAAATATGAGCTTATTTTACAATTCCTTTTACTATAGAAGAAATATACAAATTTAATACTGTTGAGTGATATGAATGGTGAGCTGGCACTATGTCAGATGCAGCAATTGCAATTGCTCAAGATTGAATATCAAATATGTATTTATGAGTAATTAATTCAATGATAATAGAATATTTTAATAATAACACTATATTAGAACAGTAAAAAACCACTGATAAATCAGTGGTTTTTTGTTTTTAAAAGGAAATTATGATAAAATAATATAAATTATAAAATAATAAATTATCTATGAACCCAAGTTTAAGTGAAAATCCTTGAAAAGCAGCAGAAATAGTAACTAAAAAAGTATCTGAAATAAAAGATGCTGTTTTAAGTGAAGAACAAAAAGAAAAATACAAAGATGTTATCTTAAGTATGGAACAAGCAGATAGATTAAAACAATGAAGACTAACTGTTGAAGAATTAACAAGACTTCATTTAGAACAATTTAAAAAAACTAGAGAAAATTATTCTCCTGAAAAACTAAATGAAGCTCTAGAAGCAGGTAAAAAAGAAGCAATAGAAGCAGGAAAAGAAGCAGAACAATTATGAAAAAAATTATGAGATTCAACTATAGTTAAAAAAGCTGAAGAAAAAGCTTGAGAATTAAAAGACAAGGCTTCTGAAATAAAAGAAAAAGTTTGAGAAGAAGGATTGATGGTTTGGCTAGAAAAAATAGAAAAAGAAGGTTGAATAATTTGATTTCTTGTTTGAATATTTCTTTGAATTGCTAGACTTTTATGATACAAAAGTAAACTTGGTGATGCTGCTGAAAAAGTAAAATGAGCAATAGAAAAATTAAAACCAGAAGAAATAACAAAAACTAAAGAAGAAACTAAAAAATTAATAATCTGAAAATTAGGTAAAACATTAACTCCAGAGAATCAAGCTAAATTAGAATCAGCGATAAATAACTTATCTTCTGAAGAATTAAGTTCTCTATATACAAAACTTAAAAAATGAGAATTAAATTATTCTGAAATTTTAAAAATAGTACCAAATTTATTAAAAGATGTAATTAATCCTGAACAAATAGAAAAAACTAAAAAAGATGTTCAAGAATCACTTATTAATGCATTAAAAAAAGAAATAAAAGAAAAATATAATATAGAACTAGACCAAAATAAATTATTAAAACTAAGAGAATTAGTTGAAAAAAATACAACGATTAGTAAAGATACAATTTGATTATTTTATGAAATATGAGAAAAAAAAGAATTTAAAATAAAAGATTTCTTTGGTCCATGATTAGAAGCTTGAATAAATACTAGTTCATTAATGATTTGATTATTAATAAATTGAATTATTCCTATTTCAGCATTTTGAATGGATTTTGCAAAAGCATGAACAGATATGATTCGCTTTTCAATTGATGCATTGTGAGTATGAAGTAGTATAAGTATAGATAATTTTAATAAAAGCATTGAATGAATGAATGAATCAGAAAAAGCTATTTTAATATGATTATTATACAGAAAATGAGGATTATTTTTAAATATGGTTTGAAGTATTTCAGAATCAGTATCAAGACTATGAATAGCATTTTTAACTAATACTTCTGTTAAATGATATGAAACAATATGAGCTTCATTAACTTGAAATTATGGTAAACAAGCTGAAAATTTTGCTAAAATAGCAAAAAATATCTCTCCTGAAATATATAAAGATGCAGAAGATATATTAAAAAAATCAACTGCTGCATTATGAAAATTAGAAGAAAACTATAAAATAATTGATATATTTCAAAAATCTGAATGAAATATAGAAACTGCAACTAAATTATTAACTGATGCAAAGATTAAAATACCATCTTGAATAAATACTAGTGATTTTAATAAATTTGTTGAATGATTTAAACCTGCAATGGAATATACTTTTGAATGATTAAGTAAATGAAGTATTACTTCAAAATTATGATTTTGAGCAAGTGCTGATTTATTTGATTTAGAAAATAAAATACAAAAAGTAACTCAAGCTCAAAGAAGATTATTAAACTGAAATTTTTTAACTAAATGAATTGCAAAACTTAGAGAATTATCAGAAATATGAGAAATCTCAAGACTATGAGATAGAATGGTATTACATTTTGAATCAAAAGATGCTGCATTAAAATGAATAAGTAAATGGAATATACTTGCTAATAAATTCCCAGAAATTGTAAAATGATGTCTTGATAAATTACCTATTATTGCAGTAGCATGAATTGCAGCAAACTCAGATAAACCATTTTTTGAAGAGTTTAGAAAAGAAATGAAATATATATTTCCAATAATATGACCTATATGGCTAATTTGAGATAGTTGATTAAATTGGGAAGACGGAATGCCAAAAATAACAAATTGATTAGATGCTTGAATATGATGAGCTTTACTTGCGGTAGATACAGTTTTTTTAATTAAAGAAATGTCTAAATCTTGACTTAAATGAGGTATTTGATATTTATTTAAACCTATAAAAGATATTTATAGTATATGAAGATGATCTGCTGAATGAATATATAGTATATCAAAAGCGATATCAAGCGGTAAAACATTATCATCAATATTTAAAGAATCTGTAATTAAATCTAAAAGTATAAAAAATACAAAATTAAGAGCTATTGCAATTATATGATTACTTTGATATGCATGATATAGTATGGCTTTTGAAGATAATTCATTAAAAGAAGTTTTTGGTAAAGATTGAAAATTAGATAGAGAAAAATTAAAAGATGAATTACCAAATTTATCAGATGAAGAAAAATTAGTTTGTATTAAATACATACTATCAGAAAGTCAGTCAGAAAATTTTCTAAAAGATGTAGATTTTAAAATAAAAAATAATACATTATATGTAAAATCTCAAAATGAAAATATCCAATGAGATTGGTTTATAGATGATGATATAAAACAAACTCTTTGATTAAATCATAAAGTAGAATTTTCTTATGAAAAAAAACCTGCATAAAATGCAGGTTTTTTTGACTCTCATCCAAAAATCATATAATACACAAAATAAATTATAAAAATAAAATATGAATCTTTCAGATTTTGACTACATATTACCAGAAGAGCTAATTGCTCAAACTCCAATCGAACCTAGAGACAATTCTAGGCTTTTAATTTTTGATAAAAGTAATTGAAATCTAGAAGAAAAAAGATTTTTTAATATAGTAGATTATTTATGAGAAAATGATGTATTAGTATTAAACGAAACTCGTGTAATAAACGCTAGATTAAGATGAGTTATAGACATATTTCCAAGATGAAAAAAAGAAGAAAAACAAGTAGAGATCTTTCTTCATAAACAAATAAATCTTGATACTTGGGAGTGTCTTGGTTACCCAGGAAAAAACCTAAAAGTATGAAGAAATATTAGAATTTATGATAATAAATGAAGCTTAATATTAAACTGATTAATTGAAAAAGTAAGTGAAATGTGAAGATTTATAAAGTTTGATAAAAGTTGATTAGATTTTTTAGAAACAATAGATAATTTTTGAGAATTACCACTTCCTCCATATATAACTGAAAAATTAGAAAACTCTGAAAGATACCAAACAGTTTTTTCAAAAGACCATTGAAGTGCAGCAGCACCTACTGCATGACTTCATTTTACTAAAGAACTTTTAGAAAAATTAGAAAATTTATGAGTAAAAATAGAAAAAGTATTACTTCATGTTTGAGTTGGTACATTTAAACCAGTTGAAACAGAAGATTTAACAAAACATTATATGCATAGTGAATACATAGAAATAAAAAAGGAAGTTGCAGAAAGACTTAATAAATACAAGAAAGAGTGAAAAAATATAGTTGCAGTTTGAACTACTTGTGTAAGAGTTCTAGAGAGTTTTAGTGATGAAAATTGAATTTTAAATTATTGAAATAAAGAAACAAATATTTTTATATATCCATGATACAAATGGAGATTTGTAAATAGTTTAATAACAAATTTTCATCTTCCAAAATCTACTCTTTTAATGCTTGTTTCCAGTTTATGATGAACTGAAAATATAATGAAAGCATATAGTTATGCAATAAAAAATAAATTTAGATTTTTTTCATTTTGAGATGCATTATTTATAAAAAAATAAAAAATACTTGACATTTAATTAATTTAATATATAAATATCGTCATATTAAAATAAAATTAAAGTTATTTATATAAATTTATGGATAAAAAAAATTATTTAGAAAAGCTAATATCAAGTAATGATATACTAAGTATAAATCCTCATAATATACTATGCTTTGCTCGTATAAAAAAAGTATGACAATTATTAAGTATAGCAAAATGAGAAGAAGTAGAATGAATTACTAAAAATAAGATATCAAATTCTGATACTATTATATTAGCTAGATATATATTAGAAAAAACTGTAGAGATACTTTGATATGACCCTATAGAAATAAAAGAAAAACCACTTTTACCTATTACTATGAAAATTTGAGAAAAATTAATAGAAAGTAATTCAATTGAAAATTTCATAATTTGAACTTTTATACAAAAAATTTCATATCAAGTAAATACAATTCATTTAAGATATGAAAGATTAAATAAGCACAAACAAAATGTTGAATTAAGAAATGATAGTAGTAGAGATCATCTTACATGATTATTAAATAGGAGATCAATGGAATTATATCTTGAAGATGCCATAAGTAATAAAAAAAGAAATTGAGAAAACTATTGAGTAATTATTATAGATATAGATTTTTTTAAAATAATTAATGATACTTACTGACATAACACTTGAGATGTTGTTTTAGAAGAATTAGCTTTAAGTTTTAAAGAATTTTTTAGAGAAGAAGATAAAATATGTAGATGGTGATGAGAAGAATTTTTAATTTTAATGAAATGATGAAATAAACAATCGTATATTAAAAAGTTAAATTCTCTTAGAGTTAAAATAGAAGAAACACTTGTTAAATTAGTAAATAAAAAAATTAAATCTTATTGATGTAAATGTAAAGATTGAAGTTTATACAACTCTAAAACTAATGATTGTTGTTGTGAAGACGAAATTGATTCTGGTATAAAAATAACTCTTAGTATATGAATATCATCTTTAGAACTTAATGACAATATAAAGACTGTTGTTAATAGAGCTGATAATTGATTATATTTAGCAAAAAACGATTGAAGAAATAGAGTTCAATATATTGAAAATGAAATTATATAATAACAATATAAAATGCCTATAATAAAATATAAAGAAACTGATGAAAGATTTAAAGAATTAGATCCAAAACCACTTCCATTATTAATTGAAATATATATAAGAACTACAAGTGAAGGAGTATATGAATGCATATGTCCAATTTCATGAAATATAATAAACATTTGAATTGAATGAAAAGTAAAATGTGATGTTTCTAGAGATTCAAGAATAACATGTTGAAACATTTGACTTGAAGATAAAGTTTGTCCTTATAAAAAAAATATGATATAAAAAAAGCACTTAAGTGCTTTTTTTTATTAATTTATATCTTTTATTTCTATATCAAAATTCAAAACTTTTCATGCCATTGGATGATTTCAATCAACTGTAATAGTTGTTTCATCACTATCAATTATTTCTATATTTCAAATTTGAGTTGGAAGAACAGTTCATTTTTCAAGTTTATAACCTGCTTTTTCAAAATCAGCTAGATTTTCTTTTGGTATTTTTTGAATATTTTTCTCATCTCTTTCTCAATAAGCATCAATTGGTTGTAGAGTAATTGATTTTTTATCTCAAATCTTCATACCTAAAACTGCTTTATCAAAACCTGGAATCATCATACCTGCTCAAACTGTAAATTCAAGTGGTTCTCATCTATCTAAACTTGAATCAAATTTTTCACCATTTTCATAAGTACCAGTATAATCAACAGAAACTACACTTCATGATCAAACAACCATATCTTTTTTAGCTTCTAAATTAACTGTATTTCTTTCAGTATAAAGTTTTTTAGCAGCTTCCTCATCAAAACTATAATCTTTTAAACTTCATCATTTATATTGTTTTATATCAATACTTATAATTTTTACTTCTTTTTCTGGTTTATCATTAGAATCAGTTTTAACTTTTGATATCTTATCTACATTATCAAATCATTCTACAACTCTACCAAAAACACTATGTTTATTATCTAGGAAATTGTTATCTGCAACATTTATGAAAAATTGGCTACCATTAGTATTTTTTCATGCATTTGCCATTGAAATAGTATATTTATTATTTTTTAAATTAGGACTAAATTCATCGTTAAATTTTTCTCAGTAAATACTTTCTCATCACATACCAGTTCCAGTTGGATCACCTCATTGGATCATAAAATCTTTTATAACTCTATGAAAAATAATTCCATTGTAATATCCTTTTTTAGCTAAACCTATAAAATTATTAGTTGTAAATGGAGCATCCTTAGTTTCTAAAACTAAATTTATAGTACCATTTGTAGTTTTCATAACAGCAACAATATCTCACTCATTATAAGTTGCTCAAGTAGAAGTTTTAGTTTGTTCAGTTTTTTTATCAATTGTCATACAACTATTTAGTGTTAATGTTAAAATAATAAGTAATAGTATACTTTTAAATGTTTTCATATCTTTATAATTTATAAATTATTTTTTCTTTATGATAATTCTTTTTTTGTTTTGCTTATTGTCAAAAATAAACAAAAGGTATTCTAATAGTTTTTCTTCATTTGCAAAATTTTTTACAAGACTTCTTAATCTATTCTTAATCACAAATGAAAAATTTAGATTAGTATCAAGTATTAAAAATCTTTTCCATTCATCTAAAGTAGTATTTTCATCAAAATCAATTTGATAATTTATACCTACCTTTCTAATTGATTTTATCTTATATTTACTAGAAAGAATCTTAAGTCTTATAATATCAAATAAATTTTGTGTTTGTTTTTCAAAATCTCAATTTATTTCTTTGAAATCAGAAATAAGATTATCTAAATCTTCTAAATCTCTAATACTTTCTATTTCCCTGTAAAAATTTATCTTATCAAGTTCACTTGAAAAATATTTATCAGTTATGTAAGCTTCTATATTCAAATCAATTGTTGTATCAATTCTTTTTAAACTTGTTTCATCTTCACTAATTATATTTCTATTTATTTTTAATTCTTCAATCTTGTCTTCAAGCATTTCAAGAAATAAACTAACTCAAATCTCTACACTACTTCAACTTTGTCTAATACCTAAAATATCTCATCATCACCTTATTTCAAGATCCTTGATTGCCAACTCAAATCATGCTCAAAGATGACTATAATCAACTATTGTTTTGAGTCTTTTTGCAGCATCTTCCTTGATAGTATCCTTTCTAAATAATAGATAACAATATCATTTATTAGCACCTCTTCACACTCTTCATCTTAGTTGATGAATTTGACTTATTCAAAAATTATTGGCTTCGTTTATAAAAATAGTATTTACATTTGAAAAATCTATACCATTTTCTACAACAGTTGTAGCAAGTAATATATCATATTGTTTTCTTTTAAACTCTATGATTCTTTTTTCAAGAGTATCTCCTGGAAGTTGTCCGTGAGCTACTACTATGCTTTTTCCTGGTAATAATTTTTCTAAATATGATTGCATTCAAGTTATTGTTTCAACTCTATTATGTATAAAAAAAACTTGTCCTCCTCTATCAAATTCTCTTTTACAAGCTTCAAAAATTATATCATCTTCAAAAGAAGAAACTATAGTATGAATTGATTGTTTTCAGACAGGTGGAGTTGTCAACATTGACACTTCTTTTATTCAATTTAAAGCCATATTTAGACTTCTAGGAATAGGTGTTGCAGACATAGAAAGTATATCAATATTTCACTTAAAACTCTTGATTTTTTCCTTATCTTTTACTCAAAATTTATGTTCTTCATCTATAACTAAAAGTCATAAATCTTTAAATACAACATCTTCACTAAGTAATCTATGTGTTCAAATAATCAAATCTACTTTTCAATTTTTAAGTTTTTCAAGTACAGTTTCTATAACACTTGGTTTTTCAAATCTGGTAATTACTTCTATATTGATTGGAAATCAAGCAAATCTCTCAATGGCTTTTTCAAAATGTTCATAAGCAAGAACTACAAGTGGAGAAATAAGTGCAGCTTGTTTATGATTTATAATAGCTTTAAAAATTGCTGCAAAAGCAACTTCTGTTTTACCAAATCAAACATCTCAAGAAAGTAATCTATCCATAGGATTTTCACTTTCCATACTCTTATAAATTTCATTTATTACATTGTATTGATCTGGAGTATATTCGTATTCAAAACTATTAAAAAATTTAGCTTCTTCATATTTATCTGACTTAAAACTATGTCAAACTTGTAGTTTTCTTTTTGCATAGATTTCAAGTAATTCTCAAGCAATTTGCTCAACATCTTCTCAAACTTTTTTAAGTTTCTTTTCCCATTCTTTTGTTGACAAGGCTGTCAATTTTGGATTTTCAACTCAAACATATTTTGATACACGATTTACTTCTGTTATTGGTACAAAAAGCTTATCTTCATTTTTATATTCTAGAGTTATGTATTCTTTTTTTATTCTTCACAATTCTTTTTCAACTATCTCTCGAAAGACTCAAACTCAATGATCTATATGAACTATATAATCACCAGGTTTAATTTGCATAATTAAATCCATATTTTCACTTAATGTTCTCTTTATCCTCTTTTTTATAAAGATTCTAGAAATATTGTCATCAGAAACTATGATTAATTTATCATTTTTAAGACTCTTTATATTGTTTAATTCAGTTTCAAAAACAACAACATCATCTAAATTATTTAAATTTAAGAAATTATTTATAGTTTTTTTATTTTTTGTAAATACATATTTTGCTATGTTTTTATTTTCCAAAATATCTTTAAATTCATCTACATTATGAACAACTAATTCACTAAATCATAAACTAAAACTAGTATCAAAATTTCATAGTGATGAAAAAACAACATAATTTTCTAAAGATTCAAAAATATCATCAAAAGTAGAATAAAAATCTATATTGTCAAGAATTGTGAAGATTGGTTTATTTTTGTATATTTCCAATATAGTTTTTGAAGTATTTCTACTTGTTTCAAATGAACTTATAGCTTTATTTAGTCAAAAAACATATTTTTCAACTAGTTTTGTTCATATAAATATTTCATCAACTTCATTGTCCCAAAACGTAATTTTTATTAATTGTCAAGTTTTATCAGTATAATTAAAAGTATCTCATGAAATAAAAAAAGTATTTGGATTTTGATATTCATTAAAAACAATTTCTAGTGAATTTAATTTTTTAGTTAAATCAGATATAGAAATAATTTGTCATTTCCCTAGTGAAAAAATACTATTGTATTCAAATTGATTAGTTGTATTTAAATCAAGAGAAAAGAAATCCTTTGTTACTATATACTTTCAAAATCAGTTATATGTGAGATTTACAAAGTCTGAAATATTGTCCATTATGTCTAAGTTTATACCTAGAAATTTAGCTATTTTAAGATAATTAAGTATATATTTTTCATTTTCGACAACAATCAAAAAAGAAGTCTCTTCTTCTAAAAGACTTTTTGAAAAAATTAACTTTGAAAGTATATTTCACGATTCAGTATAAATCTTATTTCTCTCTATTGTTGTTTTTAAATCAATCACTATTTTTATATTAAATTAACTAATGTTTACAAATTATATAAAAAAATTAAAATAAGAAAAATTATATTTTACAATAAAAAAATGAACCTATTTATAAATACAGTATCAAAAAATTCTATTATAATATTATTTAATGATAATAGAGAAATCCTAGAGCAAATATCGTTTGAAATAAAATGAAATGAATCTAGTCGACTTATACCAACAATAGATGAGTTTTTGAAGAAAAAAGAACTTAAATATAATGAAATTAAAAACATAGTTTTAGTAAACTGACCTGGAAGTTTTACATGAGTTAGAACTGTAGTTTTGGCTATAAATAGTATAAACTATATAACAAATAATAATTTAACTCCTATTTCATATTTTGAATTATTTAAGAATTATCCTATTGTAAAATCAAGTTCAAAAAGAGATTGTTTTTTCAAGGAAAATACTGATAGTAAGGTAGAAATGATTTTAAATGAAGATATAGAAAAATATTTAAAAGAAAAAAATATAAGAGAAATTTATTGAGAAGCAGATATAGAAAATGTGGAAATAATTGAAAATATAGATTATTTAAGTATAATACAAAAAATAAAACTTGAAAATATTAAAAAAATTGATCCTCTTTATATAAAAAAACCAAATATTTGTTAATTATAATCTATGATAAATCTAGAAAATCTTAGACCTTGAGAAAAAGTTGTAATGCTTGTAAAAAGACATTGGATAGTATATATAATATTATGAATTTATCTTTTATTAACTATAATTATAACAGTAACTGTATATTCACTTTTATGAGTTAATTCTATAACTCACCTGGCAAATATAATTATATGGCTTATATTTTCATTATTTCTTTACATAGAATGGCTAAATCATGAGCTTGATATGTATGTAGTAACAAATAATAGAGTTATATGAATAGAACAAATAGCATTTTTAAATAGAGCTGTATCAGAATGTAATTTATGACAAGTTCAAGAAGTAAACTCAAAAACTAGTTGATTATTTGCAAATATATTAAATTACTGAACTTTATCAATTCAAACAGCTTGAAATAAAACAACTCTTCAAATGTATTTTTGTCCTGATTCTATACAAGCTGCTAGAAAAATACTTAATGTTGTAGATGATTATAGAGATAGTCATCATATTAAAACTGAAGATAAATAATTAAAAAATAGAAACAATAATTACTTATATAAATGAGAAACTGTTTGAATCCCAATTTACATTGTAAATTGGTTGAGTTTTTCGAATTAATATAAGTAATTATTGTTTCTATTCATATAACTAATAAAAAACATAAAAATGAAAGAATTAAATCTAAAAGAGATACTTGAAAATACTAGTGATTTTAGTAAAGAGAAAAAAGTTTGATATGTAGCAATCATAGGTAGACCAAATGCGTGAAAATCTACGTTTATAAACTCTTTAATTGGCGAAAAGATATCAATTACCACAAACATACCTCAAACCACTAGAAGAAGAGTTTTAGCTATATATAATGATGATGATAGTCAGATCATATTTTTTGATACACCTTGAATTCATAAATCTGAAAAAGACTTCAATAAAAAAATAAATGATGTTGCAATAAACTCATTTAAAGATTGTGAAATGATTCTATATTTTATAGATTCTTCTAGAGAATGATGAGAAGAAGAAAATTATATAAGAAGTATTTTAGAAATGGTAAATAAACCAATTATTAAAATTTATACAAAAATAGATTTAGAAGCAAAAATAAATATTCCAGATACAAATGATATAGTAAAAATATCTTCAATTACAAAAGATTGATTTGAAGAATTACTTAAAAAAGTAAAGAATAATCTACAAATGTGACCATTGTTATTTCCTGAAGAATATTATACTAAACAAGATATATATTTTAGAATAAGTGAAATAATAAGAGAAAAAGCATTTTTACATACAAAAGAAGAACTTCCCCACTCTATCTATATAAAAGTAGAAGAAATTGAAGAAACTGATGAATTATTAAAAATAGTAGCTTATATATATACTGATACAGAAAGTCAAAAATATATAATTGTATGAAAATGATGAGCTATGATTTCTCAAATATGAAAAGAAGCTAGAATAGAATTAGAACAAATCTTTGAAAAAAAAGTATTCTTAGCACTTAGAGCAAAATCTCATAAGAACTGGAGAAAAAATGAACATCTAGTAAAACAAATTTTAAACTAAAAAAAGACTGAATTAATCAGTCTTTTTTTATTATTTTAATTTATCTATTATAGCAGAAAACGCGTCAGCAGGATAAGCACCTGAAATAACTTCATATTCTCATGTTTCGTTATTTATAAGTACATTACCTGGAGTTCAAGTTACACCAAATAAATCTGTACCAGCTTGCATTTGATCAGTAACCTTTTTAGTAAATGTTTTTTCTTCCAAACATTTATTCAATTTAGTTTCATCAGCTCATAATTTAACTGCTTCTTTTATTAAAGTTTCTTTTGAAGAATCCTTTGTTTCATAAGATATAGTTATCAATTCATAAAATGCTTCACTTCCTTTTTGAGCAGCTAAACATTCTAATATTTCAGCACCAGTTTGAGCATTATTATGAAAATATAATGGGAAATGATTAAATACTATATTTAAATCATCTCCATACTTTGCAGAAATAGTTGCTGGAGTTTTATCAGTAGCATGTAATTTAGCACAATAAGGACATTCTAAATCACTATATTCTAACCAAGTAATTTTTGCATTAACATTACCTTTTATATAAGAATCTCTTTTAATTGCTTCTAATTGAGCTTTATCAATTACTCTAAACCCTCTTTCACTTCTTTCAGCAAATGGATCAAAAGTTGAACCAACTTCTAGAAAAAATTCTCCATTTGGAAGTGCTTGAAGATAAGTATTTATCTTAGGCATAGGATTTCAATCTTGTCATACTTGAATTGTATCAGCTGAAACATCAAAATTTTTAGTAGAAAATATAAATGCAGGTAGAGCTTTTATATTATTTTCTTTTAAATAATCACTTATACCTTTATCAGCAAAATCTAAAACTTCTATTTTTGCAGCAGCAATTGAAGGAATTTTTTTCATTTCGGTAACAATAGCATCTGCATTAAGAGTTGAATCTCTAGAATCTTTGATTACCTTTACTGTCAATTTATCATATTTTACATTAGTAGCTCAATTAATTCACACACTACCACCATTTGTCATCTTTCATAAGAAAAATCACATAACTGCAATAACTACAGCTAATACAACTATAATTCAAACTAATAAGTTATTATTAGTAGTATTTAATACACTTTTTTCAACAACTTCTTCTTTTTCTTTTTTACAAAACCACATATAAATAAAAATGTTTAAAAAATAAATAACTTTTATATTTTAATAGCTAACTATAAAAAGTAAAGGATAAACAAAAAAATACCTTGATTATTTATCAAAGATATTTTCTAATTAAGTTTATAGGCACAAAAAAAGAACCCTTCGTAAACGAAGAGTTCTTTTAAAAATTAATTAAATAATTTTTAAATAACTAATTCTAAATAACAATTATTTAGTTTCAGTAATTGGGAATTCACCCATGTTAGTATATGCGTTAGCATTAATTGAACCAACTAATACATTAGTTAATCTAACTGTCCAAGAAGGAGTATTAGCATTAGCATCTATTGTACCATCAATTACAACGATATATGTATTAGTAGAACCAGCATCAACTGTTTTATTACCTGTAAATGTAACAGGACCAGTAACAGAACCTGTACCAACTATGTTAGAAACAGAAACTGTATCTTTATAAACAGTTAAAGTAGTAGCACCAGTATAACCTGATAATACATTATCAAATGTTGCAGAATTTAAAGTAACTGAATCTTTACCAGAAGCAGTAACAGTAAATCTTAATGCAGAAGTAGATAAATCTTTAGAAGAGTTACTAGCTTTAGCAACTACAGCTTTGTTTTCTTCAATTGCATGTACATTTGAAGCAACAGAAGCAGTAACAGTTGTATCCATATTAACTACAGTACCATTAGTAGATTTAACTTTTGATTGAGCACCATCTAAATTAACAGAGAATGTAGCACCTGAAACATTAGTATTAACATCAGCAACTAAGTAGTAAGTATTAGTTACATCCATAGCTATAGTATTTGTAGTATCAATAGATGTAAAAGTAACACTTCCTGAATTACTAGTTGTAGAAGAAGCAACAACTTCATTAGAAGAAGAAACAACTCTAAAGTTAGATAGATTATCTAAGCTAGTACCAGTAAATACTAAATCTCTTAATTTAATAGTATCATTTGAAGCTTTAACTCTAAAAGCTAAAACTTTTTGATCTCTATCACCAGCTAATAATAATGAAGCTTTTGGATTAGAATCACTAGTTGATAATGTTCCTTTAGCAGCAGCAATAGTTAAAGTAGCTGAAGTTGGGAAAGAACTAGGTTCAGCAGTAACTGAAGTAGAATTATCAACAGCATTTAAAGCAGTTAATTTCATAGAAAAATCACCTGCATCATATGCATCTGATAAGTCTAATTTAACAGCTAATTTAGTAGCAGTTTTAGAAATAACTTTACTAGAATTATTAAATGTAACAGTAGCTCCACTTAATGTTTTAGTATCAACAGCAGTACCATCAATAAATAATGTAGCAAATACATTATTAGAGTATGTTCCTGAAGCAGTAATAGCATATGTAACATTAGAAATATTTACATCATTACCTTGAGTAACAACAGCTGATACTTCATTAGCTAAAACAGCTTTAGAACCAACAGCAACTTTAGTTGCACCCATGTTATCAATTCTAGTAACACTTAAGTTAGTATTACCAACAGTAACATTAACACCAGATATAGAACCAACTGAAGATTTTACTTCATTTTGATTAGAAACATATTCAGCTTTACCATTAGAAGTAAAACTAGTTAATCTTAAATCATCAAATTTAACATCAACAGCATTAGCAGTATCTTTTAATTTAGCATATAATTTAACAGTAGTAGAACCATTAACAGTAGCTAAACCAGAGAATTGAGCAGTACCAGTAGCAGTAGCTGACCAAGTCATAGTAGATGAACCAATTTGTAAATATAAAGTTGAGAATAAATCACTACCTGTACCATTGAAAGTTAAAGTAGGATCTTCAAGAGTAATTGCTTGTTTAGCAGTAATTGTACCTTGCATAAATACTACATCAGATGACCCTTTTGCATAAGTTTTAGATAATTCAACAGAAGAATCTCTAGCGAAAGTTACATCAGCACCAGTAATAGTGTAAGTAGAAAATGCAGCTCCAGTATTATTAACTGTAGATCTGAAACCATTTAATACTTCAACAACACTTATGTCAGTTGTATTTCTTAATGATAATTGGTAAGAATCACCACCATTATTTTGAACAGTTTCAACAACAGCTTTTACATAGTAATCAGCAGTTGTACCATCTTTAATAATATCATTAACTACAAAAGTTAAATCTTTACCAGAAACAGCAACTTCACTAGAAACAACTACACCATTTCTTTCAAGAACTATATTAGAAAGGTCAAATAAATCACCATTTCCTAATTGTCTAAAAGTAACAGTTTGAAATTTTAAATCTCTAGTTTCTGGACTTGCATCTTGGTTAATTAATTTAAATCTACCTAATTCTAATGAATTAGCTGATTGATTAACAGAAGTAGTAGCAGATGAATTAGCAGTAAAATCAGTTCAAGCAACAGCATAATTAGCAGTTCTTAAAGTAGAAGTTACAAATGATCCATTATTATTGTTAGCTGAACTTGCAGTAATTTTTCCAGAAAATTGGAAATCATTACCAGAAACAGTAGCTAATTCAACATATAAATCAAGAGTTTCAGTAGAACCAGCTTTAACAACTAAAGCAGGAGCAAAAGAAGTAACAGCTAATCTTTCAGAAGAGAAAGAAGCTTTTCCTGATAATCTTTTACCATTTTTTTCAAACCAAACTTTAGTTCCAGTAGGTACTGCAGCTAAACCTAATGAATTAAGTTCAACAGTATCAACAGAAACATCAGCAGAACCAGCAGTAAAGTCAACTTTAGCGAATAAAATTGATCCAGTACCTGGGATTTGAGTTCCGTTAGCAGCACTCATTGGATTTAATGAAACTTCAACATCACCTGCTTTAACAGTAGTATCAGTAGTAGTTCCAGTATTAGTAGTATCAGTAGTAGTAGTATCATCACCAGTTAAACCACCAAGTAGTTCATCTAGGATATTACCCATATCATCTTGTCCTGATGCCATAGCATTAGAACCAGCTTCAAATACAAAACCTCTAGTAGCAGCAGTATCATAGTTTGTAAATGATGAAACAACACCATTAGCAACTGCGAATGCAACTACTTGTTCTTGCCAAGATGTACCTAAAGTAGCATCAAAAGCGTATTCTGAACCGAATGCAGCTTTAACAACCATACCAACAGCTTCAGCTTTTGAGATGTTTGCTTCAGGTCTAAATTCAGCATTTTTTGCAACTAAACCAGCGTTAGCTAGAGCGTTAACAGATGACCAAGCCCAAGTATTAGGAGTAGTTTCAGTAACATCTGAAAATACAGGAGCATAAGTAGTTTCTTTATCAAGACCAGCAATACCTCTAGCAACTGCAGCGATTTCTTGTCTTAATACATTTTGATCTAAATTGTAAGCAGCACTGTTTGATGAGTGGTTTACAATTATATTAGCTTCAGCTAAAGCGTTTGCAGCTTCAACTTCAGAAGTGCTGTATGCAGATACTCCAGTAGAGAAAATCCCTGAAACAAGAGTAACTAATGCAATAGCAGCAGTAGTTTTTTTAAATAAATTCATGAGTGAAATTATTATAATAAATAAAATATATATTTCTTAAAAAATATCTTCTAAGTTTTTAATGAAATTTGATTCACCAAAATCAGTAGTTATTTTTAAAGCATTTTTTGAAAGTGTTTTTTGCAAATTAGAATCATTAAGTATTTCTAAAACTTTTAGAGTAAAATCAGAATCTGTTTTTACTAAAAATCAGTTTTGTCAATCTTTAATTATTTCTTTTGCTCAATGTATATCAAAAGCAACAACAGGAACTCAAATAGACATAGCTTCTATTATAGTCATTCAAAATGAATCTATCTTAGAAGTAAAAAGACAAACAAGCGACTTTTTAAGATAATTGATTATAGACAACTTGTCTAACAATCATAAAAATGATACATTAATATCATCTTTATATTTATCTTTGTAAAAATGAAGCTCTTCTCAAATTCATCATATATTAAGCTTAAGTCAAGTAACTTGATTTTTAAGGCTTTCATATGTTTGAAAAACTTGTTCTATGTTTTTTCATTTTACCCGTCTACCATAAGTAAATATGGTTTTTGAAGTAATATCTATGTTTCATATAGTATGATTTGTAAAATCTTTATCCAATATAGGATAAAGAACTTTTGAGTCTACATTGTAAATATCTTTCAAAGAACTTTTTAAATAATAACTATTAGAAACTAGTGTATCTATATATCATATAGAAACTTTTTCCAATAATCTTTTAATCAATATAAAAACGTTTGTATTTTTACCATAATACCAAGGATAATGATGATGCCACCAAATAAGTTTAGCCTTAGAAAAGAAAAGTATTTTAGATAACACTCATACAAATTGCATGGGTGAATTTCAAATTATTATATAGTCACTATTTCTTATAGAATAAGCTGTTTTAATTTTGTTAAAACAATTTATCTTAAATGTAATATCTTTTGAAAATATCTCTTCATTATAAGAAAAAGTATAAAACTCTACAATATTTTCTTTTTTAAGTAAATTTGATAAATAAATCATCATATTTATTGCTCATCACTTATTGTTAACATTAGGATGGAGCACACTTATAATCTTATTTTTTGGAATCATATTATTAGGCAATAGTAAAATACAAGGTTAAAGCCTTAACCCAAAAGTTGTGTACAACCCTGGGAAACAATCATCAATAAGGATTGATAACTATTTCCCAAAGTCATAAAAACAACTCTTTAGTAAAGCTAAAAAGTCTTTAAAATTTTGTGTTCGGTTTATTTTAAAGATCCCCCAAATTAATACGAGTAATATAATAATCATTTTATCCTTTAAAGTCAAACAAGCACCTACTAATTTCACACAATCTTCACATTCATTAAATTTTCTTCACACAAAATAAAAAAACAATCCATAAAATGAATTGTTTTTAAATCAATATAATTATTAAGAGTTACTTATAGTATCAGATAATCACATGATTGGTTGCATTATTGAAACGGCGATAAATCATACTATAATTGCAAGTGTAACAAGTATAAAAGGCTCTAAAAGCTTATTTAATACTCATATTGTATTATTAACTTGTTCATCATAGAAGTCTGCTACTTTCAATATTATTTGGTCTAGTTTAGCAGTTTGTTCTCATACTTGTATCATTTGAACCATCATATCAGGAAACAATTTATCTCAATCTAAAGATTCCCACATCTTGATACCTGAAGATATATCTTCACTTAAAAGTAATATTCTTTGTTTATATACTTCATTTCAAACCGCATCAGATGTTATTCTAAGAGATTCTACAATTGAAACTCAAGAACCAACTAATCAAGCAAAAACTCTAGAAAACTTTGAGAGAATTAATTTCTTGTTAATTTGTCAAAAAACAGGTATTTTAAGTTTAAATCAATCATACATATATACTCATGTTGGTGTTTTTTTCCATATTTGTAATCATATATATGAAATTATAATAACAATAAGCATAATTATCCAATAATTTACAAATGTATCAGAAATGAATATAAGAGCTCTTGTAGTTCAAGGTAAATCATCTTTGTTATCAAATATTTCAAGAAGTTTAGGTACTACCATTATCATCATAACAGCAACTACTCAAATAACTACTACTACTATAAACATAGGATACATCATAGCACCTTTAATTTTTCAACTAATAGCCTCAACTTTCTCAACTTGATCAGCTAAGTCAGATAATGCCCTATTTAATTGTCATGTTTTTTCTCAAGATCTGATAATTCAAATTTCTGCTTCATCAAAATTAGTTGGATACATATGCATACAATCTGATAGAGATTTTCATTCTTTTAATTCTTCACAAAATCTTCACATTATTTTTTTAAAAACAGGATTTTTTTCTTGTTTTTCCATAATAGAAACAGATTTCATGATTCACATTCAGGCATTCGTCATTGTAGACAAAAGACGATAAAAAACTACCTTTTCAGATGTTTTTATCTTTTGTAAGGACATTACTATATTGTTTAGTTTATCCATAAAAGTCTCTTGTTTTTGATCTGAATTTGTATTTGAGACAATGTTGTCAGATTCTGATTTTTTATCATCATCTAAGATTAAAAAATCTGCCATATTATATTATTAAAAAAATATTATCAATTTTGTGTTTTTGAAGCTCTATAAACTTCTTCCAATGACGTTATTCAATTTAGTGCTTTTATTATTCAGTCTTGTTCTAAAGATATCATTCAATCTTTAATTGCTTGAATATTTATATTAAATGCAGAAGCTCAAGCAAGTATCATTTCTTTAACTCATGGTGTTATTTCTAAGACTTCATATATTCAAACTCTTCACTTATATCACATATTGTCACATTTTTCACAACCAACTGGTCAATAAAAAACTGGTGATTTTAATTTTTCAGCTCATACTCTAGTTAAAAGTTCATTTTTATCAGTTATATTAATAGCATTTTTTATATTATCAATAGTATTTTTTCATAAACTTTTTAAATCTATTGGTTTTTTACAGTGTGGACATAATTTTTTAATAAGTCTTTGAGCAATAATTATATTTACAGATGCAGGTATCAAAAATGGTTGAACTCACATATTAAGAATTCTTGTAATTGTTTCTGCAGAATTATTGGTATGTATTGTCGAAAGAACCAAATGTCAAGTAAGAGATGCTTCAATAGCAATATCAACTGTTTCTTTATCTCTCATTTCTCATACCATTATTATATCTGGATCTTGTCTAAGAGCTGTTCTTAATCAATATGCGAAAGTATAACCTATATCTGGTTTAACTTGTGATTGATTTATTCAATCTACCTGATTTTCTACTGGATCCTCAAGTGTCATTATATTTACATCTATCTTATTTAAATCAGTAAGTGCAGAATAAAGTGTAGTAGATTTACCAGATCATGTAGGACCGGAAGTAAGAATTACTCAGTTTGGTAATCAAATTGCCTTTTTTATCAACTCAAGATTTTTACCATCTATTCATAATTCTGTTAATTTTGGTATTGTTTTTGACTTATCAACAATTCTCATTACAACTTTTTCACCATGTACTGTAGGAAGAGTTGAAACTCTTAAATCAAGGCTTTTTCATTCAATTGTGGTACTTATTCTACCATCCTGAGGAACTCTTGATTCATCTATTTTTAAATCAGACATTATTTTAAACCTAGCAACAATTCAAGAATGAAGGAAATTTTGGTACTCCAAAATTTCTCTCAATTCTCAATCTAGTCTATACCTAAGTCTTACATATGAAGACAATGGCTCTAAATGTATATCTGATGAATCTCAAAGTACAGCTGCAAGTATAATATAATCACATACTTTTTGTATGTTATCTCACTTATAGACCATATTTTTTAATTCTTCAACTACATCAATATATTTCATATTTTAATTTTTAAATTGTTCTAAATCTTTTTTATAATTATCAAGTATATTTTTATAAATATTTACTTGTTTAAATGCTTCATCTAAACCAACTTTTGTTGAAAGGTTTTTTTGTATTCAATTAATTACATTTATTTGAATTTGATCTAATACAGTATTTATTTCAGTTAATTTTTTTGATTTAGTAGAATCTTGTCATAATTTTGCAATATATCATTCAACATCTGATTTCATTTTTGTAAAATCTACAATAAAATCTCTTATAAAATTTTCTATTTTAAAAATAGGAATTCATTTTATATAAAATCTAAGACTTACATTCGCCTTAATTAACTCTCTTCATTGAGTATTTTTAATATTTGATATAAATGATACTTTAGGGTCAGTTAAGTCAAAAGATGAATCAAGATAATTATCAAACTCTACACTTTCAATATCAAAAACTTGATTATTAAATATATTGTATCATTCATCTTTAATTTGTCATTTTAATACCTTATTTTTGAAATCTAAAAAGTCTTTATTTATATCATTTTTAATATTAATATTTTGATCTTTATCTAATTCTATCTTTCAAATATTATCAACAAAATATAAAAAATCTAATATTGAAGATTTAGTTCAATTTAAATCTAGTGTAAGTGGAATATAGAATATATTTGTGTCTAAGTTATTATCTCAAACTCATACAGAATAATCATCTAATAATTTTAATTCAGAAATTCATATTGAATTAGTAAAATTAACATTAAAAGTTTCAGCAATTGACTCAATATAATTAATAAATTTAAAGTCATTTAAAGCATTTTCTCATAAATCACTAACTTCTTCTGAATAAACAGGTAAAATTTTTGATATAGTATCTACTTTATTATCAAAAGTAGAATTATCAGAATATTTTTTACTTAATGCATCTATAAAAGTATTAAAATCATCTTCAGTTGAATTTTTAATATTTTCATTATAAAATTTTTCATCTATACTTTTAAGTATTTCAGATAAATATAAATTATCTTCTTTTTTATCAACCTTTGTTTGTTGAATAATTGTATTTATATTTTCATTAAATTCACTATAATTTACACCTTCTTTTTTTATTCTATTTATATCTAAATATGTAGCAGAAACAGATGATTTTAACAATGAAATATCTTTAATAGATGGTACTATATAAGATATAAAAAAATATAATATTATAATTATTAATGCTCAATAGATTACATTTACTATAATCAAGGCATTTTCTTCTCTTTTTGTTCTTTTCATTTTCTAAAAATTAATTTTTAATTTTACACCAAAAGATGTTTTATTTGTATATCAATTTGTTTCACTAGAAATACTGCTTATATTAAATACTTTTTGTTTATCAATTAAAACAAAATCTTTTGAATTTTTCTCAATATAATTTAAAAAACTGTTTGCTATTGAAATTGATGTTCATCATGTTTCTTCAGTTTCATTTTTTCTTCAAGAAAATCAGATAATTCAATTTTCATATCATTTTGAATAGGCAGTACAGTTCATTTCCAATATATTAGTATCTGTATGAATCTTTAAGCCATCACATTGTATTTTACTTTTATCAATTCCTCAAAAATCATTTTTTAATAAATCAAATTTCTCTATTACATTTAGTATACTTAATCTATACTCTGTTTTATCCAATAAAAATACTAGCTCTTTTGTTTTTGTAAAATTATTTTCTTCATAAATTTGAATTATATTTCAAAATATTTTTTTTGTTTGCTCTAGCTTAGTCTTATTTAATAAGTCTTCATAAAAAACTTTTGTAAATGTTATTGAGGAACAATACGTTGTTCAATCTGGTTTTCATATGCTTGTATCAACAAAAATAGAACAAATTGGATCAATTAATGAATTATCACTAAATGTTTCACTTTTTTGAATATAAATATAAGAATATGAAACTATAAATCATATTATAAATAGTATAAATAGTTTTTGAAATACTTTTCACAAAATAGAAAGATAATAAAATAAATCTTTATTAGCCTCATCTTTAAGTTTTTCAACTTCATCAACTAATGACGAATCTGTAGAGAATTCATCAAAAATATTTGTTGATTTATCATCAGTAGATACATTTGGTTTTATATCTTTTTCTAACATATAAAAGTTTTAATAAAATAATAACTATTACAATAATATCATAAATAATATTTAATAACAAAAAAAAGACTTTACAATTAAGTAAAGTGTTTTATTGTTTCTTTTCTAAGATATCTAAAAATTGCTTTTTAGTTCATTTTTTAATATTTATATCCTTAGGAAATGCCTCATAGAAGAGCTCTCACCATTTAGTATTAATTCTATCATCAAGTAATATAACAATTCATTTATCATTTTTTGTTCTTATTAATCTTCAAAATCATTGTTTAAGTTTAATAATTGCTTTTGGTAGAGAATAATCTTTAAAGCTATCTTTGAAAAATACACTCCTAGCTTGAAATATAGGATCATTTGGTACAGAAAAAGGGAACTTATGGATAACTAAATATTTTAAATCATCTCAAGGAATATCTACTCATTCCCAAAAACTATCTGTTCCTAATAATATAGAGTTATCTGGAGATTGTGTGAAGTTTGATAAAAGTTTATTTTTACTTCATCAAATTGATTGTGCATACAAATTAATTCACTCTTTTTTTAAATCTAGGTTACAAAAAGTATAGATCTTTTTTATAACATGAAAACTTGTAAGTAAAGTAAGCACTTTTCATCTAACTAAAAGGAAAAAATCTTTTAGAAAAACAACCATTTCATCTGAATTATTCTTTACACTTCAAATATCTGTTGGTATAAATAATGTTGCTTGTTTACTATAATCAAAATCACTTTCATAAGAGTAAAATCAAAAATCATCCAATTTTAATATGTTTTTTACATAATCAAAACTTCATCAAATACTCAAAGTTGCAGAAGTAAGTAAACAACTATTTAAATCTTTCCAAAGATTTTTATATAGATGTTCTCATGGATTTAAAAGAGTAAAGTCAAAATTTATACCACTTCTATCTATATAAGTAAGTATCTTTATATACTTATTAAAATTATTTTTGTCAAAAAACACATTGATATTTTTGGCTATTTTATCGAAATAACTAATCTCTTTTGAAAAATCATATTCATTTATTACCTTTAATTTGTCAACTATGTCAATTAAATCAAGATTGATTTTTGACAACAAAATAGTGAAATCAAGTTCAGTAAAAAAATCATCTTTTATCAATATATTTTTATATTGACTATCATCTGGAATTTTTTTGTTTATATGTGAAAATGCATAATCATCTAAAACTTCTAAATTTGATAAAAGTGATTCTTTTTTATTTAAAAAATCTATTTTTTTTATATTTTTAACTGTAAAAATCTTTTCACACTTATCAAAATGTTCTTTAAAATACTTTAAATTATATGATTCTCTAAGTGATTCTGTAACTGAATCTTCTATGTTGTGCGCCTCATCAATTACTAGATTTTTTAAATCATAAAGTATAGAATTTTCTGATTCTAAATCAGAAAATAATAAACTATGATTTATTATAACTATATTGGCTTTTTCAAGCGATTTTCTTGCTTTTGTTAAAAATTCATATTCTCTATATGGATTTTTATCTGATGATAAATAAATACCTTCACTATTTAGGTCTCTTAAATATCAATATTCATCAGGATAAAAATTTAGTTCGTCAAGTTCTCAGTATTTGGTTTCCAAAAGCCAAAAACTAACTTTTAATAAAAAAGTAATTTCATAATAAGTAAGATTTGCTAAAAAAACATATTCAAAAAATCACTTAAGACTTGCATAATTTCTCTTTCATTTTAGTTTTGTATAAGAAAAATTAACTCCTAATTTTTCATGCAAAAAACTTAAATCTTTTAAATAAAGTTGGTCTTGAAGGTTTTTTGTTTTAGTTGTAATATAAACTTTTTGATTGTTTTTAACTGAAAAGATAATAGAGGGAATTAGGTATGCAAAACTCTTTCAAAGTCAGGTAGGAGCTTCAATAAGTGTTTTTTTTCAATTATTTAGAGTATCAAAAACATTTTTTGTCATATTTATTTGATTTTCTCTTTCTTCAATCTTATCTGAAAAATTAAAAAACTTCACAATATCTTCACATTCTAAATTTTCATCTGAATAAAATTGTTCTAAATAGTCATCTTTTCAAACTTTCTTTAATATTATTTTCTCAAATTCTTCTAAATTTATCTTTTCTCAATATTCACTAAAAAGTAATCTTTCTATATTTTTTATGTTTCTATCTTGTGATAAACTAAACAAATAAAAAATAATCTTTTTCTTATCTTTTTTTAATTTATTAAATTCTTCTAATTGTTTTTTAAATAATTCAACTGTAGCTTTTACATCATTTATAGCTCTATGTGCTCAAGTAAATGGTATTTTATAGTGTTTACAAAGCATCTCTAAATTTAGGGAAGCAGTATTAAAAGATAAAAAATTAGCAAAAAAGAAAGTATCAATCTTGTAATTATTAGAGACATTTATACCATTATTAACAAAAAACTCTATGTCAAAATCAACATTATGACCTAAAAGAGTACTATCTCATATAAAATCTAAGATTTCTATTTTTAAATCATCTATCTTAGGCGCTCAAAGCAAATCATCATCAAATATATTTGTAATATTTGATATAATTTCAGGGATTGGCATCTCTGGATCAACAAAACTAGAATAAGTATCAATTACTTTAAAGGTATGTTCATCAAACTTAATCATAGCAATTTCTATAATCTTATCATTATACTTATCTAAACCAGTAGTCTCTAAATCAAAACAAACAATCATATTATAAAAATTTCTTGAATAAAATATATATAAGTATATAATAACAAAAATAGTAAATAAGAGAAACTTAAATGAAAACTTTTGTTAAATTATTAGTGATATTATACTGAGTATTAAATATAACTTCTGCTGCATATGTAGAAGAAGATCCGTATGTTTGAAAAAGTAATATAGAGAAAACCATACTTATAGAAAAATATCTACAATGACACAAAGAAAAAATAGTAAATTTTTCTATGAAATATGATGTTGAAAACGATATTGAGATAAAAAACAATATTGACAAAATAAATTATTTAATTGAATCACTTAATAAGATTCAAAATAATAATTTATGAGAAGATAAAGAAAATCTACTTATATCAACTATATTAAGTGAAATTAAAAAAGTAAATGATTCTTTAAAAACTACTCTACAAAAGAAAAAAGATACTTTTGAATCTAATTTAAAAGCAAAAAAAGATTTTTATAGTAATCTATGATATAAATTATCTTTTAAAATAGAAGAAATTTACAATGTTATCTACGATAAAAATTTATTTGAAAATAACTATTTAAACGAAAAAGAGACTATGACAAAAAATGCTCTTATAGAAATAAGTAGTTTATCTAAAGATTTAAAATATTTTTCATACAAAGATTTTGAAACTCAAAAACAAATACAAGATGAATTTATACTTATATTAAAAGATATAAGAAAACAAATTCTAATATTAAAGAAAAGCATATAAAAAAAGACAGTTAACTAACTGTCTTTTTTTATTCATAATTTATCAAATAATCCCTTTAATTCAATATTAGTTAAATGTCTATATTGTCCATCATCCAATTTTCATAACTCTATATTTTCTATCCTAATCCTCTTTAATTTTTTTACTCTTGATCATACTTTTTCAACCATTCTTCTGATTTGCCTATTTCTTCATTCAGTAATAACTATAGAAAATCTTCCTGATGAAATTCTATTTATAAGTGCTTTTTTAGTATAACTTCACAATATAAATAATCAATTTCTCATATAATCTAACTGTTTATCATCAATACTTCAAAATGTTTCTACTATATATTCTTTTTCGTGATTATATTTTGGATGCATTAAGTAATTAGCTAATCTACCATCATTTGTCATAATTATAAGACCAGTAGTATCTTTATCTAATCTTCAGATAGGAAAAACTCTCTCTGGCACATCCATTATATCAACTATATTTTTTTCATCATGTTGTGCACAAGTAGTAACAATTCATCTTGGCTTATTAAGTTTATAGTAGACAAGCTCATTTTGCTCTTTTATGGCTTTATCAAGCATTTCAACCTTATCTATCTCTGGGTTTATAGACATTCAAATTGTTGCTGTTTGTCAATTTACTTTTATCAATCAAGCTGAAATATATTCTTCTGCTTTTCTTCTAGAACATATTCAAGCCTGACTTAAATATTTTTGTAATCTTAATATAGTTTCCATTAATTAATTATGACTTATTTAGTAAATAAATTTATATTCATTTTATTATAATTTTTTATGTCTTTTTTTATACAGTTCCAAGTTTCAACTTGAGTTTTATTATTTCTTTCTATATCAACAATAGAACAAACGATTGAATCTTTACAAGTTGAGAGTTTGTCTAATACTATTTTATAATCTTTTTCATTTACTCAAGAAAATTTATTACAGAGAGTATCAAAATAAAAAATATATAATAGTGTATAAGAAATTGCAACTAATACAAATACAACAAGAAAAATTTCAAAATATTTTTTCATAAAAAAATTAATTAGCAATTATTCTTACTTCAGGAACTAAGTCTATTTTAAAATCTTTTTTTACTTTATTTTGAGCCAAATCAATCAAATCAAGTAAGTCTTTATAAGTTGCAGTTCAATCATTCATCAAGAAATTTGCATGTAATGGAGAAAAAAAAGCTCCTCATAATTTATATCATTTTAATCATACTTGTTCAATTAAAAATCAAGCTGATTGTTCTTTGCTAGGGTTTTTAAAAAAACTTCAACAAGTATTTCATTTTGGTTGTTTATTTTCTCTGAAATCTATATTATCAACATCACTATGATATTTTTCTATCAAACAAGATAGATCAAACTTAGCACTTATTATAAAATATTTATTATTAAATTCTTTTATTATTGAAGATCTATAATTAAACTTCATTTCATCTTTATTAAAAATCATCATTTGTCAAGTTTCAATATCATATATTTCAGCTTCTAAAAAATTATTTTCCGTTTCTAATCAAAAACATCATGCATTTCAATAAACTGCTCATCCAATACTTCCTGGAAGTCATATAAATCTATGCCATAATTTTTGATTATATGTCATTTCTAACTCTTTTGCTATATCAGTTATAGATTCATCAGAAAAAGAGTTTAAAATCATTGTTTTTTCATCATAACTCCATCATTTTAGATTATTTTTTACAATTACTCATTCATATGTATTAAATGCAAACAATAAGTTTGTACCTCATCAAATATATAACAAGGAGATATTATTTTTTTTACAAAATAAATTTATATCTTTTAACTTTAAAATATCACTAGTATTATTTATTTCAAAATAATACTTAGTAAATGCTTTTGTTTTAAAATTCGAAAGATTTGTAATTTCAATATTTTTTTCTAAATAATCCAAAGTCATAATTTAATTTTATTTATTTTCTAATAATTTGTTTCTATATTTAATAATTGCTTCTCAAGTAAAACTTTTAGTTTCATTTGCTATGTCTTCAACACTTCATTCAGCAATCAAATATCATCATTTGTCTCATCAAACTGGTCAAATATCAATTATATGATCAGCATTCATTATCACATCCATATTGTGTTCAATTACCATAACAGTATTTCATTTATCAACTAGTGAATGCAATATATTTAATAATTTATCAACATCTTGAAAATGTAATCAAGTTGTTGGTTCATCTAATATATAAAAAGTCTTACTTGTTGATCTTTTTGAAAGTTCAGTTGAAAGTTTTACTCTTTGGCTCTCTCAACCTGAAAGAGTAGTACTTGATTGTCAAAGCTTAATATATCATAATCAAACTTCAAATAATACATCTAGTATCTTAGTTATTTTTGGATGACTAGAGAAAAAATCTTTTGCTTCTTCAACTGTCATTTCTAAAACATCTGAAATAGTTTTTCATTTGTATTTTATAGTTAATGTATCGTTGTTATATCTTTTTCAATAACAAGTTTCACATTCTACATAAACTGGTGGTAAAAAATGCATTTCTATTTTTTTAACTCAATCTCAATCACAAGCCTCACATCTTCATTCCTTTGTATTAAAACTAAATCTACCTGGTCAAAATCATCTAATTTGTGATTCTTGTGTCATAGAGAAAACATCTCTGATTGGTGTAAAAACCTGAGTATAAGTTGCAGGATTACTACGAGGAGTTTTTCAAATAGGTGATTGATCAATAATTACAGTTTTATCTAAATTTTCTAATCATTTAATTTCACTAAATTCTCAAACATCTCTTTTTGCTCTATTTAATTCATTTGCTAGATAATTAGCCAATATATCATTAACTAAACTTGATTTTCAACTTCAAGAAACTCAAGTAACAACTATAAAATTAGATAAAGGAATTGATACGTTTATATTTTTTAAATTATGTTGTCTTGCTCAAATTATTTCAAGTATTTTCTTATTTTTTTTCAAATCAGAAAAACTTGGTCTAAATCATCTTTTTACAATAACATCTCTTTTATGACTTAGATATGGTCAAGTAACAGAATCTGGATTATTTATTATATCATCTATATTTCATGTTGCAATAACTTGTCATCCGTGAATTCACGCTCATGGTCATATGTCTATAATATGATCACATTCTCTCATAATATCCTCATCATGTTCAACTACAATAAGGGTATTTCATATGTCTCTTAACTTTTTAAGATTGTCTATTAACATATCATTATCTCTTGGATGAAGTCAAATTGATGGTTCATCTAAAACATAAATAATTCATTCTAATCTAGTTCATAATTGAGTTGCTAATCTTATTCTTTGAGCTTCTCAACCTGAAAGAGTGCTAGCTCTTCTAGAAATAGTCATATAATCAAGTCAAACTCATGATAAAAATTCTAGTCTTTCAACTGCATTTTTCATAACTTTTTTAGTTATATGAATTTCAGATTTTGATAATTTTAATGACTTTAAAAAATCAATCGCTTTATTTACTGAAAAATCTGAAACTTGTCATATATTTAATCATCAAACAAAAGTTGATAAACTTTCTTCATTTAGTCTATATCAATTACAAACATGACAATCCATATCAACTACAAAATCGTCATAATGTCATTTTTCACTTCATCCGTCATAATATCTTCTAGTAAGCGCATTTATAATTCACTCAAATCTAGTATTATAAGTATTTTGAACACCATATTCATTTACATATGTAACTTTATATTGAGTATCTCATGTACCATATAAAACTATATCTTTTTCTTTTTGTGTTAAAAGTGAATAGTTTTTATTGATTTCTAGCTTAGTTTTTTTTGAAAGTTCTTTTAACAATGCAAAAAAATACTCTCATCAAAATCATGGAGCAATAACTGCTCATTCAAGTAATGTAAGATTATAATTTATAACTCTGTCTTCTAAAAATACTTTTTTAACTCATAGTCAATGACACTCTGGACAAGCTCAATGATGGCTATTAAAAGAGAAACTAGATATATTTAATTCACTTGGAATATGTCAACAATTAGAACAAACAAATATTTGAGAAAATCCTTTTTCTTCATCTATAGAATCAATTATTAATTGTCATTTTCAAATCTTATATGCAAGATTTATAGAATCTTTAAGTCTTTTTACATCGTTTGAATTATCATCTGTGAAGTCTTTTTTTACAAGTCTATCAACAACTATTGATAAATTGTCTATATTATTTAATTCTATATTGTCATTTATAGTATAAATATCCTTTCAAATAGCGAATCTTATAAATCATAAATCAAGTACTTCTTTTTTTATTTCATCAAAATCATTAAATTTTCATTTAATTGGAGCTTTTATTAAAAACTTTTTTGCTTCTTCAAAAAAGTTTATATAAGTAATTATGCTTTCAATTGTGTCTTTCTTTACAATATTACCGCATTTTACACACTTTCTTTCTCAAACATTTAAAAAAAGTAATTTATAATAATCATAGATTTCAGTGATAGTTCAAACTGTTGATCTAGGATTTTTACTAGTTGTTTTTTGATCTATAGAAATAGTTGGAGATAATCAATTAATCTCACTTACATCAGCTTCTTCTGTCATTCCTCAAATAAACATACGAGCATAACTACTTAAACTCTCAAGATATTTTTGTTGTCAAACACTATAAATAGTATTGAAAGCCAATGATGATTTTCAACTTCATGAAACTCAAGTTATAACTGTCATCTTATTTTTTGGTATTGACACATTTATGTTTTTCAAATTATGAGTTTTTGCTCATATAACCTCTAAATATTTAGACATTAAAAAAAAGTTAGAATATACTAACCTTTCATTTTAATTGTTTTTTTTATTAAGCAAGTTTTTTAATGTTATTTAGAAATAATAAAATTATTAAACTTAATATCTGTTAAAATTAAAAATACATATTTTTTTAATTTTTTATAATCAATAAATACTTTATTCCGTCTAATCTTATTATTTTTTAGTTTTATTTGTTTTTTAATACTTGATTTAAATCTAATATTTTCAATAGTTTTTGCAAAATTATTTTCTTTTATATCATATTCTACCTCTACTTTATAAACTTCTCCATCTAATTCAAACTCTAAAATAGCTTCATTTTCTTTTATTCTTCAAAAATAATCAAAATAATAAAGTTCTTCTCATCAAAATGTTTTCAATATATGCTTTTCTCAATTTCACATCATATTTATAGATTTTTGTAATCTTTGTTCTTCTTTATTTCTTAAATAATCATCTCAATGTCAATATCAACATGATTTATAATTTTCACATTTTCAATTTAATAAATCTCATCCACAATTTGGACAAGGTTCTATTTCTAATATATCTTCAACAAAACCTTTAGTTTCATTGGTAAAATCTAAAGTTTCGTCTGTTCTTTTATTTACGTATGATTTAACTTTTTCAACCATAAAATATAATTATTTTTATTAACTATATTTTATCATATGATTTAATCTGATGCAACTATTAATCAAATCACATATTTAACTCAATTATTTTTAAGTAATTTTGATATTTCATTTAATGTAGTTCAGGTAGATATTACATCATCTAAGATAATTACATTTTTATTTTTTATTTTTTCTATAAATTTTTGATTTATTACAAAAGAATCTTTTAAATTTATTATTCTTTCTTTTTTACTAAGTTTTGACTGTTGTTTAGTATATCTTATCTTTTTAACTACATTTTTTAAATAAATTATTTTTGATTTTCATGAAAAAAATCTGGCAAATATATCTGATGAATTATATCATCTAAATATTTTTCTAGTAAAATAACTTGGAATTGATATAACTACAAAATCATTTAAATTTATAATCTTATTATTTAATAAAAATTTATCATATACAAGATCTGAAAATTCTTCAAAAATTTCTTTTTTATTATAAAATTTAGCATCTTTTACAAGCTTGGAAATAATTTTTGATTTATAATGTTTTAAAATAATTACCTTGTCATAATATACATCTTTTTTGCATCAATCATGAACTTCAAAATTCTTAGTTTTTCATTTACATACATAACAAACAGTATTAAATTCAACCTCATAATTATAACAATTTTGACAAATAAAGTGTCACTCTTTTTTACAAGAGTAACACTTTTTAGGAGCAATTAAATCTAAAAAAAATTTAAATATCTTCATATTTTTTATCTCAAATATAAGTAAATCTAGGAGAGACTTTACTTTAATTCTTTAAATATTGTAGACAAACTGTCTACTCAAAATCAAGTCATTCATAGATTTGCATAACCATATGGTTCTAGTGAATTTAAAGCAGTTCCTGCAATATCTAGGTGAGTATATTTTTCTCAATTCAAGACAAAGTTAGACAAAAAAGCAGCTCACATTGTAGATCATGCATAAACTCATCTATTTAAATTTTCTAAGTCTGCAATTTTTGATTTTGTCTTTTCAATAAAATATTCATCAAATGGAAGTCTATTATATTTTTCGAAATTATTTTTAGAATAATCTAAAAATTTAGAAATCATTTCTTCATCATTTCACATAATTCATGCATATCTATAACCTAGAGCAACCATACAAGCTCAAGTTAATGTAGCTATTGTTATTATATTATTTAGTTTATAATTCTTACTAATATAACTAACTCAATCTGCTAAAACTAGTCTTCATTCTGCATCTGTATGAACAATATCAACTGTTTTTCAACAATATGAAGTTAAAATATCACTTGGTTTATATGATTCTCCTGATATATGATTTTCAGCTAAAACGATACAAGCAACTATGTTTACTTTTAAATCTGTCTCATCTAGTTGTTTCATTGTAGCAAATGTTGCTGCAGCTCAACACATATCTCATTTCATTTCATACATATGATCGCCTGGCTTAACTTGAATTCAACCAGTATCAAAAGTTATACCTTTTCAAACTAGTCAAATTGTTGGTAATGATTTGTCTATAATCCTCTCTAATATAACCATATATGGCTTCTTAGAACTTCATTTACCAACTCACTCTAATAATCCTAGTCATTTTTTTTGTATAGCTTTAAAATCAAAAATTTTAACTTTTGTGTTTTTAAATTTAGTTTCCTTTATAATTTTTGCAAATGTTTCAGGATAAAGTTCATTTGATGGCTTAAATCACAAATCACGAGCTAAAATTATATTTTTAATTACAGAAATTCTTTGAGAAAATAATTCTTTGTTTTTTTGATCAACTAAAAATACAATCTTATCTTTTTCTTTTTCTGTTTTATATTCTTGATATTTATATCTTGATAATAAACAATTATTTAACAAAGTATTAACGTTTTTATCACTATTTGTTAAAATTGTTAAGTTAGATGGTAATTTTGGAAATTCTGCTCATAAAAAATAATTTATATCCTTTTTACTCTCTTCAGTAAAATAAATAATAAATATTTTTTCAAAATTTTCTTCTCAAAGATAAAATTCAAGTACTTTATTTTCTTTTTTTTCAATAGTTTCCTTTATTTTTTCAACTATTTTTTTATTTAATTTAAGTGTTTTTAAAAGTTTTAAATCTGTAATATTCTCAATAAAAAATACTAGATTAGAATCTTTTATATCTGTAAAATTGTACTTTAATTCAAGCATATAAATATTTAAAAAATAATTAAAATAATACTATATAAAATTCTTTTATTTTCAAAAATAAAAAATAAATAAGCATTAAACATCATAAAATAGATAAAAATAGTGATATATAATTTGAATATTTTTTATGAATGAAATAATTAAAAACAATACTATAAATTATTATTAATATAATATAATATGAAAATTCTACTATAAAAAGATATAATAATGATGAAATAAATACTAGATAATTAAGTATTAATCAAAAATACCTAAGTTTTACTTTTTCATGTATAAAATACTTTAAATTTGATATATAATTAAAAATTAAATCTCAAAATATAAATATTATTATAAATATAAATATTATAAAATTTGGATTTAAAAAACCTAAATAAAAAGGAGTTATAAGCAAAAAATAATATAATATATACAAAATTTTATTATAAAAATTTTGCATCTTATTTTCTTTATATGATGTAAAATATATAATAAATATAAATCAAATTACTAGAAAAAATACTGATTCTATCAATAAATTTGATGACAAACTTTCTATTTTTAGATTATAAAAAGTTTCATCTCACAAAAAATTTTTTCATTTTGTTAATAGATAAAAACTATAAAATATAAATGAAAAAATGAATGAAACAAAAAAAAGAAGTAATCTCATTTTAATTATTAAATTAAAAATTAATTACTCCAAATATAATAATAAAAAATAAAAAAACAAAGTTTGTTATTAGAATTATAATATTTTTTGAAATTGAAATTATTATATATATTAATAAAAATATAATAAAATAAAAAATTCAATTAAAACCATAATTATTAATACTTAAAAAACTATTTAAGTTTATATATAAAATAAATGATATTGAATAGAATACTATTACTACAAATATTAATTTATTAATACCTTGAAAAAATAATAATATATTTTCAACTATTTTACCAAATCATTTTTTTATATAAGTATATGATATACTTAATCACTTTTCTTTTGCTTTTAATAAAATAATATTTTGTTTAATTACGCTTCTACTTAAAAATAAATCATCTTTTAATTCTTTATTATAAATTAATTTTAAAAAATTTTTTAAAATTAATTTTGTATTTTCTCTATATAAGTCTTTATATTTTGATAAATATAATAGATTTTTTATATATGAGTGTGATTCTTTATCTACTCATCCTTCTTTTTTTACTTTCTTAACACTTTCAAAAAACTCTTTTATTTTATTTGTAATTAATTTAATTTGATATTGAAAATCTTTATCTTTTTCTATAAATTGATCCTTACTTCATATTTTTTTTAATAATTTGTTAGTTTCTTTTAAAAGTTCTCTATTTTCTTTATTTTTATTTTTTTCTACTTCTTCTAATTCAATTTTTCATATTTTTAAAAGTGCTAATTCTCAAATTTCTCTAAGTTTTGATATATTTGTTGATTTTTTTAATTTTATTATTTCATTATAAATAATTTTTAACTTTTCTTTTTTTCATGAATCTATTTGTATTAAATTAGAAGATATCATTTCTTCTAATTTAAAAATTACTTTTTCTAATAAAAAATTAACATCATCTAATTCTTTTTTAAGATAAAAATTATCTATATTATTACTTCTTGTTTTTACATTATTAGATTTTTCATTTTTAATTTTCTCTTTTAATTCATCTATTTTGTCTTTTTTTCATGAATTATAATATAAATTATATTCTTCTCTTAATTCCTCAATTATTTTATTTTTTTGATCTATATTTAAAATATTATCTTCTTCTGAATAAATATATTTTACATCGTATTCTAAATCTTTTCTAAGTTTAACATAAGATTTAAATATATCATTTCAAACTATTTTACCATGTTTATACTCTTCTCATTTAAATCATTCAAAAATAAAAGTATTTCAAATTTCATTTTTATCAAAAATTTCTTGCAAACTCAAAATAGAGTATCACTCTTTGTGAACTCTTTCTCTAGCAGCAGATTCATTTTCTGCTTTAAAAACGATATTATATTTTTTACCGTCTTTACTTACTGATATTTTGTAATTTGCCATATAAAATATTATTTAAAACTAATTAACATGTTCAAACTGGATTTTCTAATTTAGAAAAAGCTCATTTAAAATTAAATCATTTTTTTTCTAATTCTTGATTTAAAATATTATTTAAACTAGAACATTGGTCTTCTATATCTTTTTTTTCTGCATTATTACATAATCATTCTAATCTTGAAATTTGCATTGATTTTGTTTCAATTAATTCTGGATTTTTAATTTCAGGTATTTTTTCATGTATATCTATATTATTCATATATTTATATGTTATTAATTAAAAATGAAAATGAATTTATTTCTTTTTTTCTTTCTTCTGCTTCTTTTTTTCTCATTCATGCTATAACTGTAAAATTATTTTTCTGAATTTGATCTAATTCTTTTATTTCTATATCTTTAATAAAAATAACCAAATTATTATATATTCTATCAATTCCACTTTCATCTAAAATATCTAAAGCTTGAATATAAAGGCTTTTTTGCTCTTCTGGAATTTGTAAATTAAAAATCATAATTTTTGTTAATTTTATTTTTTCTTTTAATTTACTTTGTTTTTTTAAATATTCAAAAATCATATTTAATTATATTAATAATATATTATAATAATATTACCATATATTTATTTTAAAATCAAAAATGTGAAATACTTTATCTTTATATATTCTTTTTTATATTTAATATAATATATTATTAATATTAATAGCTAATGTTAAAATGTTAAAAGACCTCTATTAAGCCATTTATTTTTAAATTTATTCAAATTATAATTTTAAAACAATAATTTGAATAAGAATAGAAGCCAATTTTTCTTTTATAACATTTTTTTAACAATGAATAAAAATAATTATTGACTTGTCTTTTTATAGATAAAAATTATTATTGATACATAAAATAATTTAACACTAATATTAAAATATTTATGAATGAAAATAAAAATAAAAGAAGTTACTGACTATTTTTTATAATTTTTTTAACAAGTTTCACTCTCTGAATTATATTTTCTCTTGAATGAGCCAAAATTCGGAATAATGTAATGTTAAAAAGTAACAATTTTACTAGTATATACTCATCTTGAAATGATTTAAATTTAACTAAATATTGGGCAATTTATGATATAATTAAAAAAGAATATTTTGACGAAAATACTATTAATAATGATAAACTATTAGAATCATCTATTACTTGACTTGTAAATTGATTATGAGATAAACATTCTACTTATTTTAATAAGGATGAAAATAAAAGTTTTAATGAAACACTATCTTGAGATTTTGAAGGAATTTGAGCTGTTGTTGAAGTTAATCCACTTTGAGTAGCAATTGATAGAATTATTAAATGATCTCCAGCTAAAAAGTTTGATCTAAGATCAGGAGATATAATAATTTCAGCAAATGATATTAGTTTACAATGAATGAATTTAGTAGAAGCTGTTAATAATATAAAATGACCAGCTTGAACAATTGTTAAATTAGATATATTAAGAGAATGAGAAGAAAGTTTAGTAAAAAAAGAAGTTGTAAGAGAGAAGATTAAAATTCCTTCTGTTGATTTTGAAAAATTTGATAATAATACAGGATATATTTCTATAAATATGTTTTGAGAAGAAACATCAAGAGATTTTAAAAATGCATTAAATGAATTAAAAGATACGTCTTGAATAATTATAGATTTAAGAGATAATTGAGGATGATACTTAATTAGTGCAGTTGAAATACTTAGTAATCTAATAGAAAATTGAAATATAGTAGTTGTTACAAAATATAAAGATGAAAACATAGATGAGGTTTACAATAGTATAAATGATTGAAATATTTATGAATGAAAAATAGTTGTTTTAATAAATGAAAATTCAGCTAGTGCTTCAGAAATTACAGCCTGAGCCTTAAGGGATTATAATAAAGCAATTATTGTTTGAAAAAAATCTTATTGAAAATGATCAGTTCAAAAGCCTTTTGAATTAAATGATTGAAGTATGCTTAAATTAACTGTTGCAAAATGGTTTACTCCAAAATGAGTTAATATTGATTCAGATTGAATAATTCCAGATGTTGAAGTAAATTTTACAGAAGAAGATTATAAAAATTTGTACGATAGACAAAAAGAAGAGGCTAAAAAAATTTTAGATACTTTTATTGAAACTAAAGCCTTTAATTTAACTATTGATAATTATAAAGAACAAAATAAATAATTTTTTAACATAAAAAAGCTATAAAATATAGCTTTTTTTATTTTTTTTATTATAAATTAATCATTATTCTTAATTTTAATATTATGAATTATAAATTTACATTAAAATTAATTGTTTTTATAAAATAAATAGTATAAATTTTACTTATTTAATAATAAAAAAATGTTAGAAAAAAATGATAAAGTTCTTTTTGAACTTATACAAAAAGAATCAAATAGACAAGAAACTGAAATTGAACTTATAGCATCAGAAAATTATACAAGTTTGGATGTTATGGAGGCAGCTTGAAGTATACTTACAAACAAATATAGTGAGTGATACCCTTGAAAAAGATATTATGCAGGACAAGAATATATAGATCAAATTGAAAATTTAGCAATTTCTAGATGTAAGGAGCTTTTTTGAGCAGAATATGTAAACGTTCAACCTTTAAGTTGAAGTCCAGCTAATTTAGCTGTTTATATTGCTGTTTTAAACCCAGGAGATAAGGTTTTATGATTAAGTTTAGATCAAGGTTGACATCTGAGTCATGGACATCCTTTAAACTTTTCAGGACTACTTTATGATATTATTCCATATACTCTTGATAAAGAAACTATGTTAATTGACATGGATGAAGTTGAAAGACTAGCAATTGAAAATAAACCAAAGATGATAATTGCAGGATTTTCTGCTTATCCTAGAAATCTTGATTGGAAAAGATTTAGAGAAATTGCTGACAAGGTTTGAGCGGTTTTAATGGCAGATATTGCACATATTGCATGATTAGTTGCTGGAGGAGTTTTAGAAAATCCAGTTCCATATTGTGATATAGTTACTTCAACAACTCATAAAACTCTTAGATGACCAAGATGAGCTATAATTATGAGTAAGGAAAAATTTGGTCCAGCTATAGCAAGAGCAGTATTCCCTTGAGTTCAATGATGACCACACGAACATCTTATTGCAGCTAAAGCAGTTGCATTTTTAGAAGCTTTAAAGCCAGAATTTAAAACTTATGCTGAACAAGTTGTAAAAAACGCAAAAATATTAGCAGAAGAGTTAATTAATCATAAATTTAGAGTTATATCTGATGGAACAGATAATCATTTAATACTTATAGATGTATTTTCTAGTTTTTGAGTAACTTGAAAAGAAGCTGAATTAGCTCTTGAAAAAGTATGATTATCAACAAATAAAAATATGGTTCCTTATGATACAAGAAAAGCTCTTGATCCAAGTTGAATTAGAATTTGAACTCCAGCAGTTACAACTAGATGAATGAAAGAATCAGAAATGAAGATTATTGCAAAAGTTTTTAAAGAAGCAATAATTAATAAAGATAATGAAGAAAAATTAAATGAATTAAAAACAGAAATATTAAATCTATGTAAAAATTTTCCAATATATAAGAAGTAAGATTTATCTTACTTCTTTATTTTAGACAAAAAAAATAATACTGTCAATCAAAAAAACTTGATTATTTAGAGAAAAAATATACATTATAGACAGTTATTTTATAAAAATATGTCCATGTACAAACACACTAGACAAGAAGCTGCAGATATGCTTTGAATATCTACTAGAAGTATAGATAGATATGTAAAAGCATGAAGATTAAGATCAAAAAAAGATTGAAAAGTAGTTTATATAAATTTATCAGATTTAGAAAATTTGATATCATGAGGTACCGTTAAACAAGAAATAATAGTTGAAAAAAAACAAGCTACAAACAATGAACAATATTTTTCATCTTCAAAAGAAGTAGATTTTCCATCTAATAACAAAAATTTATTAGATGAAGTTTATGATGATCTAAGAAATGAAATAAAAGAAAAAGATTTAATTATAAGAGAATTATCTATTAGAGTTTGAAGATCAGAAGAAATTGCTAAAAATTCTGTTTCTTTGATAGATTTTAAAAAGTCACAATTTTTACTTGAAGAATCTAAATCAAACTTAAATCAATCAATTATTGATTTACAAGCTGAAAAAGAAACAGTAACAACTGAACTAAAATATCAAAAAACAAACAATTTAATATTATTAATTTCACTAATTGTTTTATTTGCAATTGCTGGAACAATATTTATGATAAAAATATAAAAATAGTTGAAAAAAGATGAAAAGTGCTTATTTTAAATAAGCACTTTTTTTGTCCTCATAGTTCAATGGATAGAATAAGCCCCTCCTAAGGGCTAGATACTGGTTCGATTCCAGTTGGGGATACCATAAAAAAACAATAAAAACACTCTTTTAAGAGTGTTTTTATCTTTCATATTTATTTTTTAATTCTTCTAAATTTATATCAAAGACAACGGGTCTTCAATGAGGACAAGTTGCAGAATAATCGTCTACTGAGTCGTTTAGTAATTTATTCATTTCAAATAAATTTAGTTTATTTCAAAATTTTATTGCTGATCTACAAGCAGTATATGCATAAATTTTATTTTTTACTTCAAGAAGAGTATTTGATTTATTAAAATTTTGAGATCAAATATCTTCAAGGATTCAAGAAAATATATTTTGTAGATTTTCTTTTTTTATAAAATCAGGAATTCAATTTAATATAACAATATTTCCTCACATAATCTCAAAATCAAATCACATATTTTCAAAAGTGTCTATATTGTCTTTTAAAATATTTACTTCTTTTGGCATTAAATTGATACTTTCTGATATAAGTAATCATTGAGTAAGACTTTTATTGTCTCTGTTGACTAACTTCTCATAAATAATTCTTTCAGCTAATGCATGTTGATCTAGAAACTTAATTCAATTTTTTGTTTCAACAATTATGTAAGAATTATGAGCTTGTCATATTATTTTTCATAGTTTTGTATAGTGCAAATCATTAATATTTTCATTTTCTATCTCATTCTTTTGGCTTAAATTTGAGCTTAATATTGATTTAGAAAAATTAATAGCACTATTTATATTTGTTTGATTTGGATTTGTTGAAGTATCTTTATATGGTGAATATGACTTAAATTTAGTACCAGATCAAGTATAATAATTAGTTATTTTTTCACTTTCTACTTCATTATTTTGTATTTTTGTATAAGTCTGATTAGTCAAAATTGCATTTTCTTCACTATATGGATTAATTAAACTAACAGAGTTTAATTTTTCTTCTACACTATGATAAAAAGCTCTAAATATGTTTTGTTCTCAAGCAAATCTTACTTCCAATTTTCTTGGATGAACATTTACATCAACAAGAGTTGGATCAATCGATAAATTTAAAACATAAGCAGGATTCATAGAATGAGGAATAAATCTATTGTAAGCATCATTAATTGCTTTAGCAATAATATATGATTTAATTGGTCTATTATTTACAAATATATTTTGTTTATTTTTATTTGGAAAACTAACTTTTGGATCTGAAATATATCAATTTATTTGCATTCATTGCATTTCAAAATTTATTTCTATAAGATTATTTGAAAATTCTTCTCAATATATATTGTAAATTCTTGTTTTTAAGTTTTCGTCAGATTTAAAATAAAATATTTGTTTTTCGTCAGATATAAACTCAAAACCAATTTTTGGATATGAAAGTGATATTTCATATAAATAATTTAGTATATGTGCGTATTCAGTTCTTGGCTTCTTAATATAGTTTAATCTTGCTGGAGTATTGAAAAATAAGTCTTCAACTATTATTTTAGTTCAATTTTCATAGGCAATTTTTTCTATATCAGTTTTAATTCAATCAAGTATTTTTATAGTATTTCAAAAGTTTTCTACAACACTCTTACTTATAATTTGCATGTTTGATACAGATGAAATAGATGCAATTGCTTCTCATCTAAATCAAAAAGTCATTACATTGTACAAATCATCTAAATTTTTAATTTTAGAAGTAGAGTGTTTTTCTCAAATAATTAGTAAATCATCTCTTTCTATTCAGATTCCATCATCACTTATAATTATTTTTTTTGTTCATCACTCTGTGATTTCTATCTTTATGTTTTTTGCACCAGCATCAATAGAATTTTCAAGCACTTCTTTTATCACAGAAACTGGCCTTTCAACCACTTCTCATGCAGCAATTTGATTTGATAATTTTTTATCTAGGAGAATTATTTTTGACACTTTATTTAAATTAAGTTTTATTATAATTAATTATAACTAAAAATATAAAAATATAAACAAAAAAAATCAGTTTTACTGATTTTTTTTGTTTATATAATCTTTTGCAAAATCCTTGATTTTGTCAGGAATTGAAGCATATGCTGAAAAAATACTTTTAATTTTATTATAAATTTCAAGTAATTCCATAACTGGTCCAAGTATTTTTAATACTCTTATAAGTACAAGTACAAGTAGTGTGCCAATTATTGATGAAAAAACGATAAGTACTAAATATAATACTTCTAAAATAGTAAGAGTCATAATTTTTATCTTATTTTTTAAACTTTTCTATATCACTATTTATATCCAATTTAAGTGATTTTACAAGTTTTAAAATATTTTCTCTACCTTCAATTGTGTTTATAACTTTTTCATCTTCAAAAATTAATAAACTAGGGATTGTTTTAATATTATATTCTTCAAGATTTAAATCAGGCATATTACTATTAGCTAATTTCATTGTAATATTTTGAGAAAATGCTTTAGTTGCAAGAATTGGAAACATAATTAATGCTTCTTTAAAAAAATCTGATTTATCATCTCAAAATAATATATAAACTTTTTTTAAATATTCTTTAGTAATTCAAGTTTCTATATTTGTAAAGCTTGTTGTTTTTGATTTTAAAATTATTTTATCTAATTCTTTTTTATTTTGTATTGTAAACATAGAATTACTTAATTTCTCAGCAGAATAATCAATAGCTTTATTTTTAGTTTCTATAAGTTTGTTTTTAATTGTTTGGAAATCCATTTTTGTTTTTATTAATTAATAAGTTTAAATTATGATAACATATATATATTTATTTGTAAAATATTTGCATTTTCTATAAATAAATTTGCTTTTTAATTATTTTTATATATGATATGCGAAATTTCAGGTAGGAATTTTATATTTTTTAAAAATTATATTATGACAAATTCAGCATTAATTAAACAAATTCAATCTTCATTTGTACAAGAAGGAAGACCAGAAATTAGAACTGGTATGGAAGTTGAAGTATATCAATTAATTAAAGAAGGTAATAAAGAAAGAGTTCAAAGATTTAAATGATTGGTTATTAAGTCTGCAGGTAAATCAGAATTAGAAAAAACTATTACAGTTAGAAGAAAAATTGGTGCATTTGGAGTTGAAAAAATATTTGCTATACACTCTCCAGGTATTGAAAAAATAGAAATTTTAAGACAATTTAAAGTTAGAAGAAAATCTATTAAATTTATTAGAGATCTTACTGGTAAAGCTGCTAGACTTAAAGAAGTTAGATAATTTAAAAGGAACAACAATAGTTGTTCCTTTTTCTTTCTAGTTATTGCTTGGAATACAGAAATGATCTATATCATCATCGCAAAACATGCTACCTCCTTTTAAAATAGGTGATAAAAATAATAAAATAAATAAAAAATGCAAATTTTTTATTTTAAAAATAATAAAAAATCATTATACTAAAATAAATTAATTTTTAAGTTATAAATATGAATTTTAAAGATTTGAGTTTAGAGGAAATAATAAAAAAAATTAACTCAAAAGAAACTACTAGAGAAGAAGTTTTTGAATATTTTATTAAGAGAATAGATAAATATGATTCTAAATTACAAGCATTTAATTTTGTTAATTATGAATGATTAAATAAAAAAGATTGAATTCTTTCTTGAATACCTTTGGCTATAAAAGATATTTTTTGTGAAATATGAGTTCCTACTACATCTTCATCTAAAATATTAACTGACTTTAAACCCCCATATAATGCAACTGTAATTGAAAATTTACTAAAAGAGTGAGCTAGTTCATTATGAAAAGTTGCAATGGATGAATTTGCTATGTGATCTACAACAGAATCTTCAGCATTTAAAAAACCATTTAATCCATGGTGAAATAATAGAATTCCAGGTGGATCTAGTGGTTGATCTGCTACTGCTGTTGCTTCTTGATTAGCTCCTGCGGCACTTTGAACTGATACTGGTTGAAGTATTAGACAACCTGCAAGTATGTGTAATATAGTTTGATTTAAACCAAGTTATTGAAGAAATAGTAGATTTTGAGTTATGGCTATGGCATCTAGTTTAGATTGCCCATGAACTTTAACTAAAACAGTAAAAGATTCTGCATTATTATATGATGTTATGAATTGATATGACCCAAAAGAAAATACTTCTCTACCTTGAAAAGATTTAATAAACCCTGAAATTTGGAATAAAAAAGATTTAAAATGATATAAGATTTGAGTTCCAAAAGAATATTTTGAAGAAGGTTTAGATGAATGAGTTAGAAATAGAATTGAAGAAGCAATAATGAAACTTCAAGAATTATGAGCTGAAATAAAAGAAGTAAGTTTACCAATGACAAAATATGCTATAGCAACATATTATATTATAATGCCTGCTGAAGTTTCTACAAACCTATCTAGATATGATGGATTAAGATTCTGACATAATTCAACTGAGGATTATAATTCAATGGATGAATTATTTATAAACAATAGATATGAATGATTTTGAGATGAAGCTAAAAGAAGGATAGTTTTATGAAGTTATGTATTATCTGCATGATTTTACGATGCATATTTTAAAAAAGCTACTCAAATTAGAACATTAATTATTGATGATTTTAATAAAGCTTTTGAAGAAGTAGATGCTATAGTTAGTCCTGTTTCTCCAAATGTCGCTTGGAAAGCTTGAGAAAAAATAAATGATCCAGTTAAGATGTATTTAAGTGACGCTTATACAATTCCAGCTTCACTTGCTTGATTACCAGGTATTAGTGTTCCTGCTTGATTTGCAGAAAGTGAAGACGAAGAAAAAGAAATGTTACCAGTTTGATTACATATATTGACACCTAGACTGAAAGAAGAAAGACTTTTTGAAATAGCATATGTTTATGAACAAGCTACAAAATTTGCTGAAAAAATAGCACCATGATTTGATAATTAAAATATTTGCAAAAATAACTACTTATGTGATAAAATATAAGTAGTTATTTTTTTATATAAAAATATGTCAGATTTAAGTCAATTTAAAAATATGCCAAATGAGCCTCAATTATGAGATCATGAAAAACTTGAAAAAGAAAATGCAGAATATAATTCTCCTTTAAATATACCATTACAAGAACAAAAAGCTTCATTAATGAAAGATTTATATTGAATTGAACCAAAAAAAGAAGTAGAAGAGCAAAAAGAAAAACCGGAATCTGATTCCCCATATTTTCCTATTCTTAAAAATCTTTTTGAATCATGACATATAGATGAAGATTTATTTAAAAAGACTACAGAAAAGTTCAATAAAATTGAAGAATGAGAGGAATTAACAGAATTATTAAAAATAGTTACTAATTTATCAGATAATAAAGTTAAAAATGATATATTAAAGTCATTTGATAAAAAAGAAGCAACTACTGAAAAAAATTTTAATAAAACAGAGTTTTTTAAAGATTCAAAAGCTTTAAATATTGATTTAGATAAATGAATTGGATGATTGGAAATAATGCTTGCAGATAATTATATTTCTATAAATAATAAAGATTGATCAGAAAATAAACAAAGAGATCTTTCTAGTTCAATGGATACAACAATGAATACTATTTTGAGGAATAGTTCTACAGATTTTATAAAACAAAATTGACCACTTGTTACTGAAATAAAACAAGAAAAAAATTTAGAAAAAAAATATAGCTTATTAAAAGATTTATATATAGAAGACTTAAAAAGAGATGCTACTTTTTGATGAAAAAAATCAAAAGATGAAATAACTAGAAAAAAAACTAGTCTTATTGAAGAAGCAAAAAATATAACAACTAAAATTAAAGAAGCAGAAAAAATTTCAGATAAATGAGAAAAAGAAAAAACATTGAAAAAATTAAATGATGAAAAACAAGTTATAATTAATGAATGAAAATGAATAGATAATTTTGAAGCTGAAGTAGAAGAATTGTCAGGATGAAAAATAGATAAATGAAGTGAAGAAGTTGAATCAAAAACTAAAACAGATTAATCTGTTTTAGTTTTTTTAAACCATAAAATTATAAAAGTCAGTATAAAAAAGTATATTAATTCATAATATCATCTGTATTCTCAGAAATCATATTTAATAGTTGAGTAAATTGAACTTCAAAAATAATTTACGATTAGTATATCCCACTTTAATAAGATCCAAGCAATATAACCAATTATTATTCATAAAATAGGAGTTATATAATAGAGTATTATAGACAAGAATCAAAATAGCATAGCAATAGGAATTGTCCAAATAACTAGTAAATTACTAAGTGGAGAGATTATAGACACTTGTCCAAAATTAAAAAGCATTATTGGTAGTGTAAATATCATAGCAGAAATAGTTAAACAAAAAGCTGTTTTTATTTCAAATATGTTTGGTAGAAAACTAAATATAGATTCAATGTATTTTTGACTATAAATTATTCATAATACTGCTAAAAAACTTAAATGTAGTGATATGTCATAATTTATGCTTAAAGGTGAAAAACTAACCATTAAAACCAATGTTAATACAATTATAGACAATATATTTCACTGTCTTCAAGATGATATTACAATATATCAAATAATTCACATTATAGAGGCTCTAATAACTGCTGCTCAGTATCATACCAAAATTGTAAATAGAACTATTATTAAGCTCATTAAAACAACTTTTAAATAGTTTGGAAATGGTTTTATTATATATCCAAAAAATATAATTATAATTGTTATATTAAATCAGGAAACTGCAATCAAGTGAGTTAATCAAGAATTATTAAAATTTGTACTTAATTCTTTTGGCATACTTTCACGTGCTCATAATAAAATTCATCATAAAAAAACAGCTTCATCTTTAGTATAAATTGTATTTATTATCTTAAGCATATTATTTCTTAAATTTTCAATTCATTTTATGATAATATTTTCCTTGTTTATTCATATTTTTTCATATGTGTAAGGATAGGTTTTAAAATATGTATCCTTACTTAACATGTATTTATTATAATCAAATCAATTAAAGCTCTCATATAAAAATATTTTTGAGTTAAATTCTATTAAACTTTTGTTTTCTAGCTTATAGTTTCAATTTAGATATATTTCAAAATATATGTTTTTATTTATTATCTTATCATCAATCTTAATTAATTTTCATAGATAAACTGTGTATTTTTCATCTATTTTTGATATCTTTGTTATTTCAGATTCTATCTTGTTTTTGTTTGTAATTTCATTTACAATTAATTTATTTGCCTCTATATTTCATTTGTTATATTGTGATACACATATTCATAGAGAAAATCATATAATCATAAATAAACTTATAATTATGTATTTTTTATTTTTAAAAAATAACAACAAAAAAAGCACCACTATAAATAGTAGTACTAGGAGAGATGTAGTTATTCAAAAACCGAGATTATTTATGAATATTCCTAATAAATAAAATATTCATGGAAAAATCAGATTATATTTTTTATTCATTTTAATTTATTATAGCCTTACTTTTAGAATCTTCCTTATATATTCTTTTTAGATTAAAAAAGCAGAATATAAATATAGCAATAGCACAAATTTGAGAAAGATTTAAATTTATTGTATCTTTAAATATTCAGTATTTTCAACTAAAAAATTCAAATATAAATATAATACATGAAAAAATCATTAATCATAGATATCAAAGAATATTTTTGAATTTTACATACATTGAAAGGATGTAAAGCGCTGAAAATAATAGAAAAAATAATATAGAATATATTATAGGTAATGGGAATACAGGAACTTTGAATGGAACTGGAGTAAATGGGTGGTTATACATTATCTCAATTCAATAAAAAGTTTCTTTTCAATATACTTGTCAACCAAGAAGCGATCAGAAAAATCAAATTGGTAATACAAATAGAAATGATAATACTATTCAGTTTATAAAATTATCTAGTTTTTCTTTTCTTATTCTTAATAATATAAAAAATACTAAGAAAAATCAGAATATAGCTCACATTAATGAAAAATTATAATCATTCATTATAAAAAATTCTATAGGGCTTTCTATATGTTTTAAATCATTCCATCTAGATATAACATAAAATAATCTTGAGAAAAAAAATACGGATAAAAAGAACCATAATAAATTTTTTTTGAATATAAGAAAATCAAATGAAAATCTAATTGCGAGTTTTCTTAACATCCATATGAACATAAAAAAACATATAGTAATAGTTACTCAAAATGAGTAAATTAAAATTCAATAATAAGTTTCTATAAATGGATACACTGTTTCTATAGTTTATATTTATAAAATATGAACTATTTTATATTTAAAATAAAAAAATGCAAAGGATTTTTTCCTTTGCATTTTTTTATTTATTAAAATGTATTTTATGTTCTCTTTCTGATTCATGTATTGAGTCAGAAGCATGAATCATATTGTATAATTTTGATTTATTTCATATATATTTATCTCTCATTCTAAGAGATATTTTTCTTACTTCAACTATTGAATTATATCAACTTATAGACAATATTTCAGATATATTTGATGTTATGTATTCAATAACAGAATTAAATAAGGGATGTTCTTTTTTTTCATCATAATGCTCTCTTGCAATTTCGATACTTATTTTTTCATCTTTTCTTTCTACAACTTTAAATCATTTCATTCTTATTATTCTTTCAAATATTTTATTAAAATGATCTCTAGATATTATTATATTGTTTCAAAATTCTTCATCTGGAATAGATGGCTTTAATATTACTAGTGTTCTTTCCATTTATAATTTTTAACTTATTATTTTATTTAGCAATTTCTATAACTCTCATTTCTCTGATTAAGTTAACTCTAACTTCACCAGGATAAGATAATTTTTCTTGTATACTATCAGCTATTTCACGAGCCATTTCTTGTGCATTTATGTCTGAAACAGTATTTGCATCAACAAAAACTCTTATTTCTCTACCAGCAGAAAGAGCATATGCCTTATTTACTCAAGAAAAACTTGTAACCAATGCTTCCATTTCTTGTACTCTTTTCAAATAATCTTCAATTATTTCTCTTCTAGCTCAAGGTCTAACAGAACTTATCGCATCAGCTACTTGTACAATAGCTGCTTCTAAACTTATACTAAATTGTTCTCAATGATGATTTTCAATCATATCAACAATTTTTGGACTTAATTTGTATTTTCTTCATAAAATAGCCCCAATTTCTGGATGTGTTCCTTCATATTCTTGATCTAGTGCTTTACCTATATCATGTAATAATCATCCAATCTTACAAAGCATAGGATCTGCTCATAATTCTATTGCAAGTGCTTCAGCAATAATAGCAACTTCTTTAGAATGTTTTATTATGTTTTGACCATAACTTGTTCTAAATCTTAATTTTCAAATTATAGGTATAATTTCGTCAGGTAGATTTGTTATACCCAATTCATCAATAACCTTATTTCATAGTTCTTTTAATAGTATATCTGCTTCTTCTTCTGTTTTTGCAACAACTTCCTCAATTCTTGCAGGTTGTATTCTACCATCCTCAATAAGTTTTTCTAAAGATTTTTTAGCTATATATCTTCTATATAAATCAAAACCTGATATAAACACACTATCTGGAGTATCATCAATTATAAGAGATACTCATGCAGCTCTTTCAAAAGTAGTTATATTTCTACCTTCTTTTCAAATTAATTTTCATTTTATATCGTCACTAGGTATTGGTATAATTGTTGTAGTTACTTCACTTGTAACATCTCAAGCATATTGTTGGATTGACTTTAATATTATATCACGAGAAATTTCTTTTTTATTATCTTCAATTTTCTTTTTATGTTTGATTATAAGAGATTTTCAATCTTCTTCATATTTTTCTGATATTTTTTTCAAAAATATCTCACGAGCTTCATCTTCTGAAAGCTTAGCTATTTCTGCTAATTTTCATTCTAATTCAGTTTTTAAATCTTCTATTTTTTCTTCTTTTTCTCTTAAGAAATCTTCTTTTTGTTGTATTTTTTCTTGTTTTTCTTCAATCATTTCTAATTTAGATTCTATTTTTTCTTCTTTTTCAAGAATTCTTTCTTCTATTTTTTCAGCTTTTGATATTATATCTAAACTTTCTTTTTTAGAAGTATCAATCATATTATTTGCTTTTTCTTCAGCATCTTTAATTATTCTAGATGCATTATCCATTGCTTTATTTGTTTTTCTATTTTCCCATATGAAAAACATTACAACACTTATAGCCATTCAAAAAATGACTGAAATTATTATATCTAATTGCATTATCTATCAGTTAATAATATATTATTTTATATTTATTTAGTTATCTTTAAAAATATGTAAAATTATATTATTTTACATATTTAGTATGTTGAATTAGGAGAAATTTCTTTAAAGATATACTTTTGGAAACTATATTTAATTTTTTTTTATTTCAATTTAGTTGCTTATAAATAATACAAGCATTTATAGTTTACATATTTTTAAAATAAAGCAATAAAAAAACTATACTTTTAAGTATAGTTTTAATTATTATTCGTCATCAGCAATTTTAAATCATCTTTCTTCTCTAATTTTTGTAGCAACATTAGTTGGAACATCTTCATAATGATCAAATTCCATACCGTAAGTAGCTCTTCATTGAGATGCAGATCTTAAGTCAGTCATATAACCAAACATTTCAGATAAAGGAACGTAAGCAGTAATTATTTTTGCCATACCTCTGTTTCCCATTTCTTCAATTCTACCTCTTTTACTGTTTAATTGTCAGATAACATCACCCATATATTCTTCAGGAGTATTAACTTCAACTTTCATTATAGGTTCAAGTAAAACAGCTTGAGCTTTTCTACATGCTTCTTGAAAAGCTTTAGATGCAGCTAATTTAAATGACAATTCACTTGAATCTACATCATGGTAAGAACCAAATGTTAGAGTTGCTTTTATATCAACCATTGGATAACCAGCAATAAAACCTCTATTATATGCTTCATTTAAACCTTTTTGTACACCTGGAATATATTCTTTAGGAATTGTTCAACCAATAACTTTATTTAAGAATTTATTTGTAGGTTTTTCTTTTAATTCTTGTTTTTTATCATCTTCATCCATTTCTCTATATGGTTCAAATGTTATAACAACATGACCATATTGACCTCTACCTCAAGTTTGTTTACTATATTTATGTTCAACATCTTTAGCAACATTTTTAATTGTTTCTCTATAAGATACTTGTGGAGCACCAACATTACATTCAACTTTAAATTCTCTTCTCATTCTATCAACAATGATATCTAAGTGTAATTCACCCATACCAGAAATGATTGTTTGAGATGTTTCTTCATCAGTTTTAACTCTAAAAGAAGGATCTTCTTCAGCTAATTTGTTTAATGCCATACCCATTTTTTCTTGGTCTGCTTTTGATTTTGGTTCAACAGAAATAGAAATAACTGGTTCTGGGAATTCAATAGATTCAACTAAGAATTTATCGTTTAAATCACAAAGAGTATCTCAAGTTTTAGTATCTTTTAAACCAACGATTGCACCAATATTTCAAGCTGTAATTTCTTCAATTTCAACTCTGTTATTAGCATGCATTTGTAATAATCTTCAAACTCTTTCTTTTTCTCAAGTAGTTGAGTTGTAAACATATGAACCTGATTTTAAGGTACCAGTATAAACTCTTGTAAATACTAATTTACCTACGAATGGATCAGTCATTATTTTAAATGCAATTGCAGCAAGTGATGAATCATTTGAAACAGCAATTTGTTTAAAAGTTTCTTTTGTATCTAAATCTTTACAATCAATTTGTGCATCATTTACATCAACTGGACTTGGTAAAAATTCAACAGCAGCATCAATAACCATTTGTACTCAAATATTTTGTAGAGCAGATCCACAAACTACAGGGTATAATTCATTTTTAATTACAGCTTTTCTTAATCATTTTTTAATTTCAGCAACACTTAAAGTTCCTTCTTCAAAGAATTTTTCCATTAATGAATCTTCTTGTGAAGCAACTTTTTCAATCATTTCTTCTCTTAATTCATTACATCTTTCTAATACTGATGCAGGAATAGCAATTTCATTAATTTTATCACCTGAATTTCATTCAAAATGATAAGCTTTCATTTCAATTAAATCAACTATACCTTCAAAAGTTTCAGCTTGTCCAATAGGATATTGAATAGCAACTACTTTATCTCAAGCTAATCTTTTTTTAATTGTATCAACTGACATTTCAAAATCACCACCCATTTTATCCATTTTGTTTACAAATGCGATTCTAGGTACATGATATTTATCTGCTTGTTTCCAAACAGTTTCTGATTGAGGTTCAACTCATTGAGAACCATCAAAAACAGCAACTCAACCATCAAGAACTCTAAGAGATCTTTCAACTTCAATTGTAAAGTCAACGTGACCTGGAGTATCGATAATGTTTATTTGATGATCTTTCCAGAATGTAGTAGTAGCAGCAGAAGTAATTGTAATACCTCTTTCTTTTTCTTGTTCCATCCAATCCATTGTACCTTCACCATCGTGAGTTTCACCAATTTTGTGTATTTTACCAGTATAATATAGGATTCTCTCAGTACAAGTAGTTTTACCTGCATCGATATGAGCAATAATACCTATATTTCTAATCTTGTTTAATGGAGTAACTTTTGCCATTATAAAAATATTAAAATTTAAAAATATAATTAGAAATAAGAAATCTTCCATTAATATAAAAAATACTAATGGACAATTTCTTATTTTGTGCCGGGATTTTACTTAATACTTCTATAAAGTCAAATTTTATTTAGCTTGATTTTGATGATATTTAGACTTCTTCTAAATTTAGTTTTTTAATTGATTTTAATACTTCATTTATTATAAAGATTGATATATTTAATGATGTATTTTTACTGATTGATATATTTAATTGAAACAAGAAAAATCACAATACATTACTTATATAATTTTGTATTATGTTATTGTCTCATTCAAGAAGTTCTACTATTTTTTTAGTTTGAATATGAGAATAATCAATAGTTACACTATCAATTATATCTTCAATCCAATAATTTATCCTATTTTTTATTTCTATATCTGTATTATTGTCATCAAATACTACTTTTTCTCATTTTTTGTAATCAAAGACAATAGGTAATTTTGCATTGTGTTCTCTTATCTTATTAGAAATATCAACATTTATCAAAGATAGAATACCAAGTACAAAATTTGAAGTGTATCAAAGATTCATAACTTTAAATAATTCTTGAAGAATAAAATCATATTTTTTATCAACAATTATTTTCACCAAAAATCAAGCCAATAAAAAATCATATTTTTTGGCTTTTTGTTCATCTTTTTTTGTTCTTTGAATTCAAGCAGAAGCTTTTTTTGTAGACTCTTTTATCTTTTCAGAAACTTTTTCTACACTTTCGTTTGATTTTCATAATCATTCAGATGAATCTATTTCTGGACTAAAATCTTCTAATCACATATATTTTTATTAATATAATATATATTTATTTTATCATATTTTTCTTTAAAATACAATTTTAATACATCTATTTATTCAATTATTATCTTTAAAATATTCAAATACTAAATCTAGATTTTTTAAATAATTAAGAGAATATTCATATTGATCAAATCATATTTCTATAAAAACAACAAGATTGTTAATTGAATACAAATTTTTAAATTGAATACATTCTCTAATTAATTGTTCATATAATTCAAATCAAGTATTTTTTCATCAATATAGAGCTAACTCAGGTTCATACCAAATAGTTTCACTATCCATATTTATAAAATCACCATTTTTAATGTAAGGCAAATTTGCTGTAATTATAATATTTTTTGATAATTCATATCTACTATTTGCTAAAAAATCAGTTAATAAATTTCAACATATTTGTTTGATTTTTTTTTCTAAATTATGTTTATTTATATTTTTCTTACTTACTTCAAGTGCTTTAGTCGATATATCAATAACATAACAATTATTTATACTATTTGTATTTTTTATTATGGAAATAGCTATACAACTACTTCACGTTCATATATCTATAAGGGTGTTTAATTCGTGGTCAAATATAGCATCAATTGCTTTATCAACCATTATTTCAGTATCATTTCTTGGTATTAAAACTCTATTGTCTACATAAAAATCTAGGTTATAAAATTCTGCATTATTTGTTATATATTCAATAGGCTCTCATTTTTTTAATCTTTCTAAATTTTTAGTTATATTTTCTATATATTTATCATCTATTTCTTCAATTAAAAATAAGCTACTTTTGCTTATATTTAATTCTTTTAGAATCAATATATCAAGTAGCTTTGAATTAACTCATATCTCAGTAGAGATTTTTTTTAATTCTTTTTTATCCATCTTTAATTTTTAATTTTCAAATTTTTTTCTAGAAAAAATTACAACTGTAAAATATAAAACTATAAAGAAATATCATACTGAATACACAAAATTTAACATAAAATATGAATTTGAAAAATCTGAGAAATTTCAGATTATATCTTTTGTATTTAAAGCTTCAAATGGAGGAAAAAGTAATTGTAATAATTTTACTCAATTTATAGCAATATTATTTCACATTTTATTTACTAAATCTAAAATAGTAGAAAAAGAATGAGATGCAAAATATATCATTAATGATGAAGCTATTATAAGCATGTTAGACATAAATGTAGACAAGAAAAATACTATTACAAGCATTATTTCTAGCTTTAAAAATATGTTTACAAGTGACCAAATTATTAAATAATCTATATTAATGTCTTTAATAAATAAGACAATTATAAATAAAATTGATTGAAAAAGAGTTATAAGAAGAATTGTCATTGAAAATCACATAATTTTTCAAATAATAAATTCATATCTTTTAATTGGTTTACTAAGTATTAAAAAAATTGTTTTTCAATCAATTTCTCTAAAAAGTAATTGACTTCATACAAATAAAACACCAAGTAATCAGAAAATTTCAATCATTGCCAATCAGAAATCAACTATTATTTTTGAATCTTCTCAAATAGTTAATTTTCATAAAATAATAGAAAATGCTATAAAAATAAATCAGAAAAATACAATCATATACATGTATTTATTTCTAATTATTTCTTTAAATGTATTTATTGCTATATTTATCATATTTTTTAATTAAATGTATAATTAATGAAATTTTTATTTCAGTTTATAAATGTATTTATATCCATAGTTTTCTTTCATTCAAGTTTTATTTGTTTAATTATAAAAATTCATTTTTTACAAATAACTCAAATTTCCTTGTTTTTGTTATTATGTTCATCTTCTATTTCTATAATATCTCATATTTTTAGCTCATCATCTTCATCTAAATCTATGTCATAATAAAAACAATCTTCAAAAGATATTTTTTTTCAATTATAATAACTATATATTCAAGGCCATTCACTATATGCTCTAAAAGTATCATATATTTGTTTTGCTGTTTTTTCATTGAAGTTTATTTCTCAGTCTTTTTTTTCTATCTTAGAACAATAAGTTGCTAAATTATCATCTTGTTTCATTCATTTTAATTCTCATGAAATTACTTTTTTTAGTGTATTTGTAAGTAATTCTGTTCAGATTTCTTCAAATTTTTTAAATATATTTTCTGTCTTGTCTAAAATGTCTATTTTAACTTCTTTTATGGCTAATATATCTCACTCATCCATTCATTGACTCATATACATTATTGTCAATCATGTTACTAAATCTCAATTTTTGATTGATTCTTGGATTGGACTTGCTCATCTATATTTTGGTAAAAGTGAACCATGAATATTTATAGCTCAGTATTTTGCTGCAGTCAAAACTTCATTTGGAACTATTTTTCAATATGCAACTACAACTATAAAATCAAGCTCTAATTTTCTTAATTCCAAAAAAAACTCTTCATTATTTCTAAGTTTTTCAGGTTGAAGGATTTTTATATTTTTTTCAAGAGATAGTTTTTTTACTTCAGTTTGTTCTATTTCTTGTTTCCTTCAAACTGCTTTATCTGGCTGACTAACAGCTAATAAAACTTCAAAATCTTTATTTTCTAATATATTATTTAATATATTTTTAGAAAAGTGTCATGTTCAAAAAAATGCGATTTTCATTATTATTTAGTTATTTTTAGATAATTTTCTAATCAAGTATTTTCAAAATATAAGTATACTTCGTTTTGATTTAATATACTTCAAGAATTATAGAACTCTTTTTTTCATCATATATTTTTTATCTCTAAATTTCAAATATCAGTTCATCATATAGAGTTACTGATTTTAAGTAATTTTAATTTATTTGATTCTTTGTCAAATTTTATTAAATCAATAGAGTTTAGATTAGTATTGTTCGTACTTCAGGATAATACAGATAAAAATTTATAATCATATTCGTCTTCAATAATTATATTATTATAACTATTTATAATTAAGTCTTCTTTAATTTTTAATTTATTTCATTTATATATAAGCAAGTTCCACATTTCTCAATTTAATCAGCTTAAAATTAAACTTCATAAATTGTTATTATAAAATAGCTTAACATATTGGTCATTATCATATATATTTTCATAAATTAGATATGCATCATTTATTGAGCTAGAAAATTTTATATCATAATCATATATTGAGTTGTTCTTAATTTTTTTATCTAATTCTCAAATATAATTTAAGATAGTAATTGTTTTAGTTTTTAATTCTTTGTCTTGTAAAAAATTAAAAAATCAATTAATAGATGTTATTGAAATTATGGAAATAATTGAAACAACAACCAATAATTCAATCATCGTAAATGCTAAGATTTTCTTTTTCATTTTTTTATAATTAAGGTTTCCATTATTTTATTTATAAATATAACAACTACAACTATAATTCAAAAAACAATTATTTTTCAAGTTTTATCTAAAAAAAGAGCAGTTAATCAAAAGAAAAATGAAAGAGTATAAAGTGATATCAGTACTTGTTTTTTTGTAAGTCAAATATCAAGTAATCTATGATGTAAGTGCGTAAAATCTCAAGATAATGGAGATTTCTTATTTATAATTCTTCTTATAATTACATAGATTGCATCAACACTATATATTCAAAAAACAACCAAAACTGTTGCTATTTTCCCTCATGCAATTATAGCGAGAGTTGCTAACATAAAGCCAAGAAACATGGTTCAACTATCTCACATAAGTATTTTTTCATTGAAATCAAACCGCCAAAACGGCAAGATAATTCAAACTAAGATCAAGCTTATTTTCATTATAAAAACTGCATTTATTACTCATCAAACATAATTATCATTTTCAAAAAGTATTGCTCATAATAAAAATAGTATCAAAAATGAAATAAGTGATAATCATGAAGTATTTCATTGGATTCAATCTGACCAATTTAGTGCATTAAATATAAAAACATACCAAACTATGGTAAAAAACAGAGGAATTATATATATCGTGTAATTAAATATTTCAAAATGATAAGTTTCTAAATCTAAAACTCATCAAAAAATATTGCTTATATAACCTATTTTAATTGAAGTTATTCAAATAACTGCTCAGATAATTATTTGAATTACAAGTCTTATTTTTGGACTTACATTTAGCATATCATCAACAAAACTAATTGATGTTATAAAAAATCAAAAAACCCAAATAAGTCATAATTTATAATTATAATCTACAAAAAAATAGCTTAAAATAAAAAAACTAATGAAAAAAACTACTCACATACTATATGGAATAGGATTTCTTTTTAGTTTGTATTTTACAGGATTATCAAGTATCTTATATTTATAAAATAATTTTTTAAATATAGTTATAAGTGATAATGACAATAAAAATGCTGAAAAAAATATAATTACGTATTGCGACATTTTAAATATTTTGGAAGTAATTTAGTGTAATATACAAGAACAGTAGAAGTAAGTATGAAATATCATAGAGAAATTCAATCTATATTTCAATTTATATATGATAATACAAGCAGTAATCATGATCAAGCCACAATTCAAATAACTCAGATTATATTTAACCAATATCTTAATTTATCATTTATACTAACAAGTCAAGAAGTTACAAATGAAAATCAAAGTGCCATAAGTATACTTCAAAGTTCAACATTGAAATTTAGATTAAATAATCATAGATTTATCTGTTTTCATGCAAAAAATATGAAAATTGAAATCAAAATTGCATTTAAAACTCATAAACTTCAGGAATTTAAAAATTTTATTTCTTTTCAAAAATTGTAAAAACTAAAAGCTTTTAATGCTGCTAAAATATAACAAAGTTGCCAAATTATATACTGAGATTGATCCAGTTTTATAGCAGAATAAACTGATAATATTGTAAAAACTGTTACAGATGATATTTGATATATAGCTCCTATCTTATTATTTTTAGCAGTGTAATTAGCTTGCATAACCATAATAAAAAGATTTCATAAGAAATTAGCAAGAAAAAGTATAATTATTTCAAGTAGGTTTCATTTACCAGTTATATAAACTATTATTAAAGCTATAATTAACAAAACATAGATCCACCAATTTCATTTTGAAAAATTTTTCAATTCATTTATAAGCATATCAATAGTTTAAGATTTAATACATATAATATAATTTATACTTTTTTTTTAGCAAGAAAAAAAGAAGCAAAAACTTCTTTTTTTAAAATTGTTCATTTAATTTCAATTTACTTTGGTAAAACATACGACTAGAATTTACTCAAAATCTTTGAGCAGCAATCCTATCTATTCACATACCAAATGCAAAACCACTATATATTTCTGGATCAATTCCAGCTCAAGAAAGTACTTTTGGATGAACCATTCAAGCTCAAAGTAATTCTACAAATCAGCTTCCAGAACACATACTACAATTTTTTCCATTTTTTTCTCAAGTTCAAGCACATATTTGACAGCTTACATCGATTTCAGCACTAGGTTCAGTAAATGGAAATATACTTGGTCTAAATCTAAGATTAGTTTTTTCTCAAAGTAATTTTTTCATAGCAGTTTCAAGAGTTCATTTTAAATCTCAAAATGTAACTTTTTCTCAAATAACTAGTCATTCTAGTTGATAAAAATTACAAGTGTGTCTTGCATCTTCTTGCTCATATCTAAAAACTCTACCTGGAACGATTATCTTTATTGGAAGTTTTCATTTTAACATTTCTCTAACTTGAACAGGACTTGTGTGAGTTCTAAGTAAAACTTTTTCTCATGGAGCTTTGTCTTTGTTTATTTCATCACTTATCCAAAAAGTATCCCAAACATCTCTTGCAGGATGATTATCAGGAATATTTAACATATCAAAATTAAGTCTTTCATTTTCAACTTGTGGACCATCTTCAACCTTAAATCACATAGAAATAAATATCTCTTCAAGTAGATTTGAAGTTATACTTATAGGGTGTTTGTGTCATAAAGGAATATTAGTATATTCTCAACTAACATCTATTTTTTCTAATTCTTCAATATTTGCATATCTTTGTTCTTCTATTTCTAAACCTTTTTTTTCTATTTCTTCAGAAATAAAGTCTCTTAATTTATTTGCTTCAGGTCAGATAATTTTTTTATCATCATTACTTAAATCCTTAATTCATTTTAAAATTTCTTGTAATTTTCAAGCTTTACCAAGATAATCTTTATTTAAAATTTCTAAATCATCTTGATTAGAAATTATTGCCAATCTTTCTATAAATTCTATTTTTAAATTATTTAATTTTTCTTTCATTTTTTCTTCTGTAAAATATTATTTTTTAAATTATAAAAAAAATACTTAATAAATCAAAAAAATGTTTTTACAAAACCTTTTTTTAAATATAATAACTTTACTTTATTGTTTAAATAATTTATTATGATGTGTAAAAACCTTATTTGAGATTTTAAAAAATTTGCTTTAAAATGAAATGTTATAGATTTAGCTGTTGCTGTTGTTATTTGAACTGCTTTTGGTAAAATTGTTTCTTCACTTGTTGCTGATATAATTACTCCAATTATATGAATAGTTTTAGGTGGTGTTGATTTTACTAAATTACAATTTGTTTATTGAGAGAGTACAATTACATATGGTAATTTTTTACAATCAATATTTGATTTTATGATTATTGCTTTCGCAATATTTACTTTTGTTACTATTTTAACAAAAGCTTCTCAAAAAGTAATAAAAAAAGAAGAAGTTAAAGTTGAAGCTCCTAAAAAAGCAGATGATATTTTATTGCTTGAAGAAATTAGAGATTTATTAAAAAAATAATATTTTAATAATAATTTTAAAAAAATAATATTTTAATAATAATTTTAAAAAAATAATATTTTAATAATAATTTTAAAAATGAAATATTTTAAAAGAGCATTTACTCTAGTTGAATTGATAGTTGTTATAACTATTTTATCAATATTAGGTACTATAGCGTTTGTATCATATTGATTATATACTTCAAATGCTAGAGATAGTGTTAGAATTTCAGATATTGAAAATATCAATAAATCGTTAAATATTTTTAATATTGAACATTGATTTTTTCCTGAACCTGATGGACCACATTTTATATCTTACAGTTGATCTATTGCTTGGACTCAATGATATTTTTGAGAAGATTTATTAAGAAAAACTCAGAAATTATCAAAAGTTCCTGTTGATCCATTAACTGGGTCAAATTATGCATATTCTGTTACAAATAATAAAAAAGAAGTACAATTTGCTTCTATCTTAGAAAACCATGAAAGTGTTTGATTTTCTAATATTTTTTGATGATGAACTGCTGCTCCATGAAAAGAGTTATGAACAGCTTATGTAAGATGAAATTATAATTGAAAATTTGTAAAAGTTTCAACTTGAAGTACTGTTTTTATTTTATGAGTACCAAGTATATTAACATCTGATATACTTAGTGTTGATTTACAAAATATTTATAGCTGAAAAAGTTTTGTATATGATTGATATAATAATATTCCTCATACATATAATAATACGAATTTAACACTTACTGGATGATTTAATTTTGATACTTGAACTAATACTCCAGTTTTATTTGAATGAAATGAAGCAGAATTAGCAACTTGAATTTGAAAATTAACTTTTGCAGAAAATTTAAAAAATTTTTTTATTGATACAATCTTACAAGATAATCAAATATACAAAGATATAGTTGATTTAAATCCTTTGGTAAAACCAGATGAAGCAATAAATTTAATAAATGCTTATATATCAAATAATGTTTGATGATTAAAAAATCAGCAAAGTATTAATAATAATTATTGAATTAGTAATTTAATAACTTTTGAAAGTGATTCATGATATTCTGTTAATAGTTGAACATGAACTAGAATAACAACTGAAAAATATAATTGAAGTTATTCATTAGAGCTTACAGATTGAATTTATAATGGAGAATCTTACAAGTCATGTATTACAATTAATCAAAAATTAGATTATATTTTTTCAGTTAATTTATTTGCTAAATCAAATAATTGATGATATATACAAGTTAATTATCTAGATACAAATTTAGATGAGTATTATTTATCATGATTTAATCCTACGTCAAATTGGAAGAACTATAAAACAAATATAATGGAACCATGAACTTATGATTTTAATATATGTTATAATTCTGATAACCAAAATGATAGGTTATTTTTAGATGATATATCATTTGATTATACTTTAGATTGATCTTGTAGTGATGAAAATGATTCTAGTTTCTATGATATAAATGATATAGCATATATGTGTAATCAATGAGTTTCAACTAATATTATTGATCAATGAATATGACAAAAATTTACTTGGTCATGTCAATGAACACTTTGAGGAACTACACAAAATTGTAGTGCAAATCATATATGATTACCAAATAATATAATAGATTTTGAAACAGATACTTGATATTCGACTATAAGTTGAACTTGGAATTATACTAATACTGATAAATTTCATTGAGATTATTCATTAAATAGTTGAGTTGATAATTCATGTTTAAAAGTTTCAAAAACAATAAATTCAATATCAAGTATGGAATTTGCTGTTAAAATCGCAGAAGATAGTAATATTTCATCATGATATATTTACTGACAATCTTTAATTAAAAATAATGGTATTCAAATAAATGTATATCCAAGAGAAACTTATTATTCAAATTGATGGACAAAATATTTATATGAATGATTAAATCCTTGAAATTATGAAATTGAATATTGCTTATATAAGTGATCTTGAGAAACTTGAAGTATTTATTTTGATTATGTAACTTTTGATTCCAATGGTTTGTGTTGATTTAATAGTTGAAAAAATGCATCAATATTTACTCAGTGATGAGCATGTAAAAAAGGAAACCTTGCTAATTTTATAGATAATTGACCAGGGTCAACTTATAATTGGGATTGTAATTCTCTTGATTGATGAACTTCAGTTAGTTGTTCTATGAATCATATTATACCAACAACTACTTATCCTTGATGTGATTTACCAGATATATATCTTTGAGATACAATTATTTCATCATGTAATGTATGAACTAATACGTCTTGAACTTGAGTAAGTTCATATGGTTGATTTTTTCAATGGGGAAGAAATAAAATGTTTGCTACTAATGATAATTCTCAAAGAAGTACTGCTATTCCTTGAGTTACTGGTTTAGATGCTACTACAGATTTTTATGATTTTGTTTGGTCTGATACACTTCCTTGGAGTTGGTCAGATGATGATATAAGTAGTAATTGGTGATGACATCATTGATATACTTGGGAAGGAAGTTACCAAGCACCCACTGTTTTTACTAATCAACAATGACCTTGTGCTGATTGATATCATGTGCCAGATTCTGTAGAATGGTCTAAAGTTGCATATAATTGATGATGGGTAAGTTCATTAGACTGAATGTCAGATAATTGACTCGAAATGGCTAATTTATTAAAATTACCTTATGTTTGATGAAGATCGGGTTATGATTGAAGTTTAATGATGGTTTGAGTTCATGGTTGTTATTGGTCGAGTGATAGTCCAAATTATAATTTAACAATTGGTGATGATACATTAGTTCCTAATTCATGGTGAAAAGGATCTAATAATTTTGATTGATTAAGTGTTCGCTGCTTTAAAAATTAATATATTTGATATGAAATTTATTTATGTTATTTTAACTTTACTATTTATTTCATCTTGCTCATTATTATGAAATAATGAAATAAATAGTAATACTGATAATTCAAATATAGCTGTAATTGCTACTTCAAATGTAAATGAAAAACAAATCTTTCAAGAAGACAATAAGTTTATTAATATTGATAAAAATATTATAGGAGATAAAATTGAAATGATATTAGAGAATCCTATACCAGAAATAATTTGAATCAATTATCTATCTCAGATTGATTTGAGAAAAAAAACAATTGAAATTACATGACAATGAAGAACAGCTTGAATAAAGAATATGTATGTTATTTTTTCTAATAAAGACTCTAAATTCCCAACTAAAAAATATAATATACTTAAAAATACTGATTGATATGATAATTTTTCATTTCATGCGAGTAAACTTATGAATTTCTATGATAATTGAGAAAATATTTATGATATAAATATAGAGTTTATAGACAAACCAAAAGTAAATTTAAAAGTTATTATCAATGTCCCAAATTCTATAGTTCTAGATTAATATTGACATTTTGATTATTTTAGTTAAAATCCCTGCGAATTAAGAAAATCAACTTCTTATTACAGGGATTTTTTATTTATTTTAAGCACTATATGACTTTTGATATTAAATATTTATTTTTAATTTTTTCTGCTATTTTCACTTTTTTTTCTTATTTTATTTACTTTAGAAGTATAATAAAATGAGAATCAAAACCTCACGTTGTATCTTGGTTTATATGGTGACTTATATCTCTTATAATTTTTATTATTCAAATATATGATAATGCTTGAATTTGAGCATTTAATATATGATTTGTAGCATTTTTATGCTTATTAATTTCTTTTATTTCTTTTAAAAAATGAAGTAGAAAAATATCTAAAACAGATTCATTTTCTTTAATTTTTTGAATTTTATCAATTATATTATGGATATTTACAAGTAATCCAGTTTTATCAGTTATACTTCTAATTATAGTAGATATATTTTGATTTATTCCAACTATATTAAAAAGTATTAAAAATCCATTTCATGAAAATGAAAATGCATATTTTTTAGCATGAGCTTGATATCTTATATCTATATTTTCTATGACAAATATTAGTTTTCTTACAATTTGATTTATAGTAGTAACATGTTTTTTAAATTTATTTTTAGCAACTATTATCTTTTTTAGAAAAAAAAGTTTGAAACAAATTATTTTATAAAAAATCCACTTTAAAGTGGATTTTTTATTTGTATTTATTTATAATTTTTTCTCAAACAACAAGTCAGTCAATTGCAGAAGAAGTAATTCATCAAGCATATCAAGCTCATTCTCAAGCTGGATAAATTCAAGATATATTTGATTCGCAATTTTCATCTCTAAACATACGGATAACTGAAGAAGTTCTAGCTTCTATTCAGATTAAAAGTGCATCAGGATTAGCAAATCATGCAATTTTTTTATCTAGCATAGGAATAGCTTTTCTTATTGCTTCTATTACAAATTCTGGTAAACAAGAATCAAGAGAAGTAAGAGTTATTTCTGGTTTATAAGTTGTTCAAATCTTTCATAATTTTGTAGAAGCTTTTCTATTTAAAAAATCTCATACAAGTTGTGCTGGTGCATTGAAATTTGAACCTCATAATTCATATGTTGCTTTTTCCCATTTTCTTTGAAATTCAACTCAAGCAAGTGGATGATCACTTCAAAAATCACTTGGATTTACATTTACAAGTAATGCACTATTTGAATTTTCTGAATTTTGATTATATTCACTCATTCAGTTTACTGTTAACATTCATTCTTCACTTGCAGCAAGTACTACATGTCAACCTGGACACATACAAAAACTATAAACTGACCTTTCAGATTCATCATGACTTACCAATTTGTAACTTGCAGCTCAAAGTTTTATATGTGTGCAAGATTCTCAATATTGTGATTTATTTATAAGTTCTCTAGGATGTTCTATTCTAAGTCAAACTGCAAATGGTTTTTGTTTGATTTCCATTCATTTATTATATAACATTTCATATGTGTCACGAGCAGAATGTCATATTGCAATTATTAAATCATCAGTTCTTATTTTTTCTCAATTTTCTAATATAACATTTTTTATTTTATTATTTTCAATTTCTAAATCTGTAACAAGAGTATCAAATCTCACTTCTCAACCAAGAGAAATAATTTTTTTTCTCATATTTCTAACAACTGATCTAAGTCTATCTGTACCAATATGAGGTCTAGCGCTGTATATGATTTCCTCAGGAGCTCAAGCTTTTACGAATTCTTCAAATATATATTTACTTCTAGGGTCATTTACAAGTGTATATAATTTACCATCTGAAAAAGTCCCAGCTCATCATTCTCAAAATTGAACATTGCTATTTTTTTTGAATTCTCTTTTTGTAAATAAATTGTGAACATCAATAACTCTTTGTTTAACTTCACTTCATCTTTCCAGAATTATAGGATTTAATCAAGCTTCAGCAAGGATAGTTCACGCAAGTAATCAAGAAGGACCACTTCAAATTATCACAGGACGATTTTTAACTTTGGAAATATCAACCTTATCAATTGTATAAATAAATGGTTCAATTAATCTAATCTTGTGCTTTTTTACATTTTTTTGAAAAATAGGATTCTTATAATTAATTATTTTTTCATTGTCTTTAGTATCTATATTTAGAGAATAAACAAAAAGTATCTTACTTTTATCTCTAGAATCCACAGCCTTTTTTACTATTTCAAATTTTAATAAATCTGTTTTTTGTATATTTAAAATTTTTAGTATTTTTCATTCTAAGAGTTTTTCATCTTCATCTAACAGTAGAGTTATTTCTTCAATTCTTATAAGTTTTTTTATCATAATTTTAGTTTAGTATTTATTTTCACTTTATTACATATTCAATCCATAACTTTTATATAATTATTTTTGAGATTTTCATTATCTTTTATTTTTGATAAATATTTATAAAAATTTTTCTTAATTTCCATATATAAAATATTTCTTTCTAAAACGGTTTCATCTTTTGAATATGTTGTTATTATTTCTTCATTATTTTTGTGACTATATATTAGAACTCATTCTACTTCTCATTTATGCAATATTCAACATCTTATTTTTTTATAAAATAAATCTTGCTCTTCATTATTTAATCACAATTCAGAACAAAATTTTTTTATCAATTGCTCAGATTCATTTTTATGGTTATAAATTCATTCCTTAAATCATTGTATAGTTTCTATTAATAAACAAGATATTGCCAATATTGTAAATCAAAAATAATTATCTTTTGGTTTATTATTTTCTTCAAATTTAATTAATAAATCAATTGGTTCAAAAAACCTACTTTCTATCCTATCTTTTAATATTAATATTGCTTTATCCCATCATTTTTCTTCATTAATATTTAATTTTAAGTCTAGATAATCATTTGAAGTAAAATTTTTAGATATCTTCATTATATTAATTTAACATTTATATAACTAAATTATAAGTAAATAAAAATTTAGTCAAAATAAAGAATAAATATGAAAAAATAATTTTTTCCCTAGACCTTTTACCTATATATATTATAACAATTAAAAAACTTTAAAATTACTTTTGACAATTTTTGACTTTTTTATATAATCACGTAGCTTTTTAGAAATATCACGAAAAGTTTTTTAAAAGAGGTTAAGTTAAACTACTCGCTTGCGGGGATCGTTTAACCTCTAACTTTATATTTGTAAACTGTATTTTATATGGCTTGAATTATAACTACTAAGTTAGAAATGACTAGAGTTGTTAAGGGTGAAAGATTCGTCCCAATAACTTTATTACAAGTTCCAGAACTTAGAGTAATATGATTTAAAACTCTAGAAAAAGATGGTTATGAAGCTATAATCATTTGAGTTTTAAGAAATGGAGCTAATGCAGAATTAGCTGAAGGAAAAGTTACATTGAATAAAAGTGCTTTTTCAAAAATAAAAGAATTTCCAGTTTCAGAAGCTGAAAAAGGAAGATACAATGTTTGAGATACTGTTTCATTAGATGTATTAGAAGGTGATGTTAAAGTAAGTGTTGAATGATTTTCAAAATGAAAATGATTTACATGAGCTATGAAAAAGCATAACTTTCATTGAGGACCTGCAACTCATGGTTCTAAATTCCATAGAGCTCTTGGTTCTATTGGTAATAGAAAACCTACGAGAACTCATAAAGGTAAAAAAATGCACGGTCATTTAGGTGATACACAATTTACAATCAAAAACATACCAGTTGAATTAGTTAATAAAGAAATTGGTGTTATTGGTGTAAGAGGATGAGTTCCAGGATGAAGAAATTCATACGTAAATATTATTTTTTAGTTATTAATGTTAAAATCGAATGAAAACTAATTTATTTGATCAAGCATGAAAATCAATTTGAGAAATCGAATTAAATTCTTCAGTGTTTTGATTAGAACTAAATGAAGGTCTTGTTCATAGAGCATTAGTATATCAACTAGCTAATAATAGAATGGTAGTTGCTCATACTAAAACTAGATGAGATAGAAGAGGTTCTACAAGAAAAATATATAAACAAAAAGGTACAGGTAGAGCAAGAATGGGTTCAAATAGATCACCAATCAGAAAGAAAGGTTGAGTTGCATTTGGTCCAAGAAATACTGTAAACTTCGAACTTTCTATGAATAGAAAAGAAAGAAGAAAAGCTTTATTTGTTGTTTTATCTTCAAAATTAGCTAATAAAGAACTAATTATTATTGATAAAATTGAATTTAGTGATGTAAAAACTAAAAATATGGAAAAAGTTTTAAAAGCTTTACCTTATGAAAAAAATGTTTTACTAGCTTTATCAGAAAAAAATGAAATGATTGAAAAATCAGCTTCAAATTTACCTTATGTTAAAAGTATACTAGTTGATTATTTAAATGTTAAAGATTTATTGAAATATAAAACATTAGTTTTATTAAAAGATTCTTTATCTAACTTAGATAATTTAGCAAAATAATTTTAATCTAAACAATTATAAATATGAGATTATTTAGAATATTAAAAAAACCTATAACAACTGAAAAAACTTCTAACTTAAGTTTAATAAAAAATACTTATGTATTCGAAGTTGCATCAGATGCTACTAAAATAGATATTAAGAAAGCGGTTAAAGAAATCTATTGAGTAGATGTTGATAGTGTTAATGTTTTACATACTAGAGAAAAATTCAAGTATGCAAAAAAATGAGTACAATTAAGAAAAAGATCTAGTAAAAAAGCTTATGTTACTTTAAAAGATGCAAAAGCTAAGATAGATTATTCAATTATAAAATAATTTAGTTCTTAAAAATAAGAAAGTGGGAATTAAAAAATTTAAACCTACTACTCCAGGTAGAAGATGAATGACTGTTAATACTTATGAAGAAATTACAACTTCTTCTCCTTATAAAGCACTTACAGTTAAATTAAAAAAACATTCAGGTAGAAATAATACTTGAACAATTACAGTGAGACACCAATGAGGTGGTCATGCACAAAGATATAGACTAGTAGATTTTTACTGAGTTGATAAAAAATGAATCGAAGCTAAAGTTGAAACTATAGAATACGATCCATACAGATCAGCATTTATCGCATTAGTTTGTTATAAAGATGGTGAAAGAAGATATGTTATCGCTCATAAAGATATGAAAGTAGGTAATATTATCGTTGCTGACACAAAAACATCACTTGATAATGGTAATAGAATGGAAGTTTGAAATATCCCTACAGGAGTTCAAATCTACAATCTAGAATTAATTGTTTGAAGTTGAGCTTCTTCAATTAGATCAGCAGGTTCATTTGGTACAATTTATTCACAAGAAGGAGAATACTCACAAGTAAAAATGCCTTCAGGTGAAATCAGATTAGTACACAAAAAATGTTATGCTACTATTTGACAAGTTTCTAATCCTGACCACAACCAAGTTGTAATTGGTAAAGCTGGTAGATCAAGATGGATGTGAAAAAGACCTACTGTTCTTGGTAAATCTATGAACCCTGTTGACCATCCACATGGAGGTTGAGAAGGTCATAATCCAATTGGTATGAAATGACCAAAAACTCCATGGGGTAAAATTGCTCTATGAGGTAAAACTAGAAGTAGAAAAAATACTACATCTAAATGGATATTAAGAACAAGAAAAGGTAAATTAATGGTATAATTTAAATTTTTATAAAAACAACTTATGACAAGAAGTTTAAAAAAATGACCTTATATAGATGATAGAGTAATGAAAAAAGTAGTTGCTATGAATGCATCATGAAAAAAAGGTGTAATTAAAACTTGGTCAAGAGCTTGTACTGTTGCTCCAGAATTTGTATGACATACTTTTGGTGTTCATAACGGTAAAGTTCATTCTCCAGTATTCGTTACTGAAGATATGGTATGACACAAATTATGAGAATTTTCAATGACTAGAACATTCAGAGGTCATGCATGAAATAAAAAATAGAAAGGCCCACGAGTTAGATTTATTCTAACCATCCCTGAAAGACGGGTATAATAATTTACTTATTTAGCCAACAATAGCTATGAAAGCATACGGAAAAAATATAAGAATTTCTCCGAAAAAACTAAGAGTTGTTGCTGAAATTGTTAGAGGTAATGATGCAGAAGAAGCTTTAAAATTTTTAAAATTTGCTCCAAAAAAATGAGCAGATTTACTATACAAAGTTTTAGCTTCAGCTGTTTCAAACGCTGTAAATAACGATTCTCAAAAACTTGAAAACTTGAAAATTAGTTCTCTTATTATTTCGAAAGGAATAGTATATAAAAGATGAAATCCTGTTTCAAGAGGTAGAATGCATCCAATTCTTAAAAGAACATCTAATATAAAATTAGAATTACAGGTAAAATAATATCCGCTCCATTGAGAGTAGAGTTATTCATTATAATTATTAAATAATTTATATTATGGGACACAAAGTTAATCCGATAGCATTTAGAATTCCTTATATTAAATCTTGGAAATCTACTTGGTTTGAAGATAAAAAAACTTATAGTAACTCTTTAAGTTTAGATATAAAAGTTAGACAACTTTTAGATAAAGAATTAAAAGGTATTCCATTAGGAGACATATTAGTCTCTAAAGATCAAGATGTTATAGAAGTAGTTGTTTATACAGCTAAATCAGCACTTATCTTAGGAAAAACTTGAGAAAATAAAGATAACTTAGTTGCTTTATTAAGTAAAAAAGTTTGAGGTAAAGTAACTCTTGAAGTAAGAGATATTAAAAATCCAGACTTAAATGCAAAAATTGTAGGGTTTATGATTGCGAATCAAATCGAAAAAAGAATGCCTTACAAAAGAGCTATTAAACAAGCCATTGCAAAAACAATGGAAAAAGGTGGTAAATGAATCAAAGTAAAAGTAGGTTGAAGATTAAATTGAGCTGAAATTGCTAGAAAAGAAACTTTTAAAGAATGAGCTATTCCACTTCAAACTATTAGATCTGACATAGATTATGTTGCTTGTAGAGCTGAAACAGTTTATGGGACTATTGGTTTAAAAGTATGGATATACAAATGAGATATCTATAAAAAATAAAAACTTGACAATTCATGTTTTTTTATATACTAATTGTACTAGAAAATGTTACAACCAAAAAGAACAAAATATAGAAAAGCCCATAGATGAAGACTAAAATGAGTTGCTGTTAGAGGTTCAAGTTTAGCATTCGGTGATTACTGAATCAAAGCTGTGACTAGAGGTTTTATTACTTCTAGACAAATTGAATCTGCTAGAAGAGCTATGGTTAGATTCGTTAAAAGATGAGGTAAAATCTGGATTAGAATTTTTCCAGATAGACCATTCACTACTAAACCATTAGAAGTGCCAATGGGTTGAGGTAAATGATCTGTTGAAATGTATAGAGCCCCTGTAAAACCTGGTAGAATGTTATTTGAAATAACATGAGTAACACCAGAAATTGCTAGGGAAGCTTTTAGACTTGCTTCATACAAGTTACCTGTAAAAACTAAAATAATAGTTGATTAATCATTTTTAAAATGAAAGAAATTAAAGACTTAAACTTAAAAGAACTTAAAAAATTAAATGAGTTGGATGAAAAAGGTTTAAAATCTGAATTATCTACTTCTTCTAAAACTCTTTACGTACTTAGTATGAAAAAAGAATTAGGTGAATTAAAACAAACTCATTTGATTAAATCTTTAAGAAGATATGTTGCACAAATTAAAACTGTTGCAAATTCAAAAGGTTTAAATATAGGTTAATTATTTTTAAATAAATATTAAAATTTATGAGAACAAAAAAAGGTGTAGTTACGAGTAATAAGATGGATAAAACTATTGTAGTTTCTGTTCACGCTTATAAAAATGACGTAAAATATAAGAAAAGATTTAGAGTTACAAGTAAATTCTATGCTCATGATGAATCAAATTCATGTATTGAGTGAGATATTGTAACTATTAAAGAAACTAGACCAACATCTAAATTAAAAAGATGGGAGGTTGTAGAGAAAAATTAGTTTAACTTTTAAGAATCGTATTGTATGATACAAACAGAATCAAGATTAGTTGTTGCTGACAATTCTTGAGCTAAAGAAGTATTATGTATTAAAGTACTTTGAGGTTCTCACAGAAGATATGCATCTATTGGTGATGTTATAGTTTGCGCTGTTAAAAAAGCTGCTCCAGATGGAACAGTAAAAAAGAAAAAAGTAGTAAAAGCTATAATCGTTAGAACATCTAAAGAAGTTAGAAGAAAAGATGGATCTTATGTAAGATTTGATGATAATGCTTGCGTTATTGTTGATGATAATAATAATCCAAGAGGAACTCGTATTTTCGGACCTGTTGCAAGAGAATTAAGAGCATTAGGGCATCAAAAAATAGTGAGTTTAGCTCCAGAAGTTTTATAATTATTATAAGAAACAAATTATGAAAATAAGAACTTGAGATAAAGTACAAGTTATGTCAGGGAAAGAAAAAGATAGAGGACAAGTTTCTACTGTTTTAAAAGTATTTCCAGATACAAACAAAATTATCGTAAAAGATATCAATGTTGTAACTAGACATTTAAAAAGACAAGGTACTAATCCATGACAAATTGTTAAAATGGAAAAAGCTATAGACGCTTCAAACGTTATGCTAATTTGTCCTTTTACTGAAAAACCAACTAGAGTTGGATTCGTAAAAATTGAAGAAAAATGAGTTTCAAAAAAATTCAGATTTTCTAAAAAAGCTTTATCTGAAAAAGGATGAGAAGCTAAAAAATATATTATTAAATAGTTAAAAAGTTTATTTTGTAAAACTTGAGACAAATGCTTAAGGATAAATATTTAAAAGAAATATCTCCTGCTCTTAAAGAAAAACTACAAATTTCAAATGTTATGGAAATTCCTAAAATTGAAAAAGTTGTTTTAAATATGTGAATTTGAACATATGTAAGAACTGGAAATAAAGATTTTTCTTCTTTACAAGAACACTTAACTCTTATTGCTGGACAAGCTTGTACAGTTAGATATGCTAAAAAAGCAATTTCAAACTTTAAATTAAGAGCTTGAATGCCAGTTTGACTTAGTGTTACTTTAAGAGGTGATAGAATGTATGATTTTCTTGATAAATTAGTACATGCTGTTTTACCAAGAGTGAGAGATTTTAGAGGTATAAATAAAAATGGTTTTGATACACAAGGAAATTACAATTTCTGAATCAAAGAACATTCTATATTTCTAGAAGTTCCTCATGATGATGTAGTTAAAAATCACGGTATTCAAATTACTGTAAAAACTACTGCAAAAAACAAAGAAGCTTGAAAGGAATTATTAACAATGATGTGATTTCCTTTTTCTAAATAAAAGTTTACTTTATTAAAAATATACACAAATGGCTAGAAAAGCAAAAATCGCTAAAGCTAACAAGCTTAAAAAAAGCTTTTTACAAGCTATCCTAGATTGAAGAAAACCAAAAGAGGCTACAAAAGTTTTTAACTGTTGTGGTGCATGTTGAAGAACTAGAGGTTATCTTTGAGCTTTTGATATTTGTAGAATATGTTTTAGAGAAAAAGCTAATGCTTGAGAATTACCAGGTGTTAGAAAATCAAGTTGGTAATAGTTAGTTAAAAAAATAAATTTAGTTATTAATTTTATTGTTATGATAATAGATCCTATTGGAGATTTATTAACAAGAATTAGAAATGCTTACATGGCTAGAATTATCGAAGTTAGACTTCCTTATTCAGCAATTAAAGCAGATATTTCTAAAATTCTTAAGAAAAATAAATACATAGCAGATTTTGAAGTTATTGAAGAAGAAAATAATAAAAAATCTATTATGCTTACTCTTAACGATGTTAGAACTACTAAATACGTTCCAACTTTGAAAAGAATAAGTAAACCAGGACAAAGAATATATGTTGGGTCAAAAGATATTAAAAAATCTAGAGATGGTCACGGTATTTTTATAGTTTCAACTCCAAAAGGTGTTGTTACTGGTTACGAAGCTAGAAGTTTAAATGTAGGTGGTGAATTACTTTGCGAAGTATACTAATCACTATTTCATATAAAAGAGAAATGAGAAATCATTGATCCGATTTATATTATAATTAATTAAAAAATGTCTAGAATTGGTAAATTACCTGTTGTCTTATCAGATAAAGTAGAAGTTACTTTAGTTGGTAGAGATATTAAAGTTAAAGGACCTCTTTGAGAATTAGCTTTTACAGTTTCAGAAGTAGTAGAAGTAATTAAAGAAGAAAACAATTTAATTGTAAACCCTTTGGGAGAAGAGGCTAAAGCTTTATGGGGGACAACTAGAGCTATATTAAATAATATGGTTATAGGTGTTACTGAAGGTTATAAAAAAAGTTTAGAAATAATTTGAGTTGGTTACAAATTTGAAGTACAATGAGCGACTCTTGTTTTAAGTATAGGTTATTCTCATAAAGTTAATATGGAAGTTCCAAAAGGACTTACTGTTACACTTGATGAAAAAGCTAAAAACTTATTACATATATCATGAGTTGATAAACAATTAGTATGAGAATTTGCTTCTAAAGTTAGAGCTAAGAAAAAACCTGAACCATACAAAGGTAAATGAATTAAATACGTTGGTGAACATATCAGAAGAAAAGCTGGTAAAACTGGTTCTAAATAGAAAATTTAACTTTAAATCATAAAATATTAGAAGATGTTACAAAAAACATTAAAAAGATTAAGTAGAAAAAATAGAATAAGATCTAAGATTAGCGGTACTACTGCTAGACCTAGACTTTCTGTTTTCAGAAGTAATTTATACATTTCTGTTCAACTTATAGATGATACTGCATGAAAAACTCTTGCTTCTTCTTCTGATTTAAGAATCAAAAAAGAAGGTACAAAAACTGAAATGGCTAAAGCAGTATGACTTGCTATGGCTAAAAAAGTTCTTGACTTAAATATAACAGATGTAGTTTTTGATAGAGGTTGATTCGCATACCACGGTAGAGTTCAAGCATTAGCTGATGCTTTAAGAGAAGGTGGACTTAAATTTTAATTATTTAATACTAAAAAAGTATGGCTTTTTCTGGAAAAGATAAATGAAATAAAAAATTTCAAAAACCAAGAAAAGAATTCAAAGAAGAATTACTTGCTATTGATAGAGTAACTAGAGTTAACTCTTGAGGTAGACAACTTAGATTCAGAGCTGTTATGGTTATCGGTGACGGTAAAGGTAATGTTGCTTTAGGAACTGGTAAATCTTGGGAAGTTGTAGATGCAATAGCAAAAGCTGTAGCAGATGCAAAAAAAAGATTAGTTACTGTTAAAATTGAAAATGGTACTGTTCCATATAATGTTGAAGCTAAATTTAAAGCTGCTAAAATTATGGTTCATCCTGCTTCAGTAGGTACATGAATAATTGCTTGAGGAGCTGTTAGAAAAGTTTTAGCTGCATCTGGTTATACTGATGTTTTAGCTAAAAGATATGGTTCTACAAATTTAATAAATAATGCTAAAGCTACTATAAAAGCTTTAACATCTTTTAAATAAAAATACTTATTAACGATATTACATTATGTTATCATTAAATAACGTTAAATCTACTTCATGATCAAGAACAACTTCTAAAAGATTTGGTAGAGGTAATGGTTCTGGTAAATGAACTTTCTGTGGTAGAGGTATGAATGGTCAAAATTCTAGATCAGGTGGAGGAACTGCTCCATGGTTTGAAGGTTGACAAACTCCTCTATTTAGAAGAATGCCAAAATTAAAAGGTTTTTCAAATGCAATGTTTAAAAAAGATTTTAATATTGTTAATTTATCTGATTTAGAAGTTCTTGCTTCTAAATGAATCACTGAAATTACTAAAGAAGTTTTACTTTTAAACAGAGTTATTAGAGATAAAAACTTAGAAGTAAAATTATTAGCTAAAGGTGAATTAAAAGCTAAATTAACTGTTAATGTAGATTACGCATCTGTTTCAGCAAAAGAAGCTGTTGAAAAAGCTTGAGGAAAAATTGAAACAAAATAAAAAAACCTAAGCTTTTAGTTTGGGTTTTTTGTTTTTTTATGTATAATTAAGATTGTATTAATTTATAAATAATTTTATCTTATGATTAAGAGTATAAAATCTGTATTTGGAAATAAAAATATCAGAAAAAAAATAGTTGCTACTCTTTTGTTAGTTTTAGTTTATAAAGTTTTATCTATTATCCCAGTTTACTGAGTAGATACTACTAAACTATCAACTATTATTGAAGCTAATAAATGATTGTCTTTTTTTAGTGCTTTAATGTGAGGATGATTGTCACATTTTTCAATAATATTAATGTGATTATCTCCATATATTAATGCCTTAATTATTATTCAATTACTTTGAGTTATAGTTCCAAAAATAGGTGATTTACAAAAAGAATGAGAACAATGACAAAAAAAGATTACTAAAATGACTAGATGGTTAGCATTGCCTTTAGCATTTGTTCAATCTTATTGAATGATTGTTTTATTAAATACTCTAGCTTGAGGTACTATAATTGATTTGTCAGATACTAAAACTGTATTAATGGCAATGACTATTGTAACTGCTGGTACTATATTTTTGATGTGGTTATGAGAAGTTATGACTGAAGTTTGAATTGGTAATGGTATATCTGTTATCATTACTGCTTGAGTTTTAGCTTGAGTTCCTACAAATATTATGTCTCATGTTAGTGCTTGAACTTATGGATTACTTTCATGAATTTTAGTAGCTACATTAGCTATAATATATGTTATAATCAAGTTTACTGAAGGTAATAGAAGAATACCAGTTATTTATACTAGAACTTGAAGAGAAGAAAAATCTTATTTTCCAATAAGAATTAATCAAGCTTGAATGATTCCTATAATATTTGCTGTTTCATTAATTACATTTCCTTCTATTGTTGGACAATTAATGGTTTCATCTGCAAATGATAAAGTATTAAGTATTTGAAATTTCTTAGTTGCAAATTTTAGTATGTCAAATCCTTCTTGGGCATTTATAGCTTTATACTTTTTACTTGTAGTTTGATTTTCATTTTTCTACGTATCAATTACATTTAATACTGAAAATATAGCTGAAAGTATCCAAAAAAGAGGTGGATATATTCCTGGTATCAGACCTGGAGTTGAAACTTCTAATTATTTAACTAAAGTTTCAGGACATTTAAATTTATTTTGAGGTTGATTTTTAGCTTTAATTGCTGTTCTACCTTATGTAGTTTGAAAATTTATGTGAGGTCAATCAGTTGATTTTATTATATCTGCTTCATGATTAATAATTATAGTTTCTGTAATTCTAGATGTAGTTAGAAAAGTAGATGCTGAATTAAAAATGTATGATTATTCAAAATATAATTAATAAAAAAAACACTTTATTAAAAAGTGTTTTTTTATTTGTTTAAATAGTCTATAAATAATTTTCCATCTAAATGATCAACTTCATGTTGTACAATTCTAGCTGTTAATCATTCTAAAATCAATGTTCTTTGAGTTTTTTTCTCATCTGTATAATTGAGTTTTATAGTTTTAAATCTCTCAACATCTCATTTTTCTCAAGGTACAGATAAACATCATTCACTATCAATTTCAGTAATTTTTGAGTGTTCAGTTATTTCTGGATTTATCATAATAACAGTTTTGAAATTTTCATCATCCCGATCTTTTAGTAGACTAACTATTATAAGTCTAATAGAGTGTCATACTTGAGGTGCAGCTAATCAAACTCATGCATTTTCAGGATTTTTAATGTATTTTAACATTTCACGACCAAGTTTTACTGCATCTTTGAAATTTTTATCAGTTATTTTTTCAGCAATTCATCTAAGTATAGGATTTTTGTTTCAAGTTTCTATTTTTAACATTTTTTAATCGTAAATAATAATTGTTCTCATTATAGCCTAAATATTTAATTTTGCAAATGAAGCTTGTTTAAATTTTCACTTTACAAAATTACTTATATCTATAAAATATATACAAAATATATATAAGACATAATTAAATTATGATAGAGTCAAGTAAAAAACAAACAAATTCTAGAGTAGTAACACCAACTGAAAATATAAATGATAAAACATATTTTTCAAATATTTTAAGACCTTTGAAATTGGAAGATTATGTTTGACAAGATAGTATAAAGAAGCATTTATCAGTTTCTATTTCTTCATCAAAAATTAGATGAGAAGCTTTGGATCATATACTTTTTTATTGACCACCAGGACTTTGAAAAACAACTATTTCAAATATTATAGCTCACGAAATGCAATCAGCTCTTAAATCTACAAGTTGACCAGCAATTGATAAACAATCAGATTTAGTAAGTATTTTATCAAATCTTGAAGAATGAGATATACTTTTTATAGATGAAATTCATAGACTTAAGCCACAAGTTGAAGAAATACTTTATACTGCAATGGAAGATTTTGAAATAGATATTATGGTTTGAAGTTGAACTTGAGCACAAAGTGTAAAGTTACCATTGAAAAGATTTTCTCTTATTTGAGCAACAACTAGATTATCAGCACTTTCAAATCCACTTAGAGATAGATTTTGAAATATTTTAAAACTAGATTTTTATACAAGTGAAGAATTAGCAAAAATAATTCACAATAACTCATTTAAATTAGATTTAAGCCTTTCTAATTATGCTCTTGAATCAATATCTAAAAAATCTAGATGAACCCCAAGAATCTCAAATAGATTACTAAAAATCATAAGAGATTATCATACCATTTGAAAAGATTTACTTAAGGAAGAAATTATTGATGAAATATTTACTGATATTTGAATTGATGATTTATGACTTGATTATTTAGATAGAAAATATTTAAATACAATTATGGACAAATTTGCTTGTTGACCGGTTTGATTAAATACACTTTCTAGTGCGATTTGAGAAGAAGAATCAACTCTTGAAGATGTCGTTGAACCGTATCTTTTACAAATTGGTTTTATAGAAAGAACACCAAGAGGTAGAAAAATTACATTTGATGCTATTAATCATTTAAAAAAATAATTATGATTTTTAAAAAAAATATAGAAAAATTTAATCTTGTTGAATGAGTTGAAATTGTTAAAGAACAAATTATTAAAAAAATTACAAAAACTAAATGAGTTTTTGTAATTTTGATTGCTTGATGAACTGCTAGTTGAAAAACTTCGGCAGTTGCTAAAAAAATAAATGATTTTTTCCCTGATTCTCAAATATTGTCGATGGATAATTATTATAGATGACCAAGTTTTATGGCGGAACATCCTGATTATAATTTTGACCAACCAGAAGTTTTAAACTTAGATTTATTTTTTAAACATTTAAAAGATTTAAAAAAGTGAAATGATGTTATGATTCCTTCATTTGATTTTAAAAATGATCCAAAAATGGATGCTATAAAAATTAAATCAAGTAAAATTATAATTGTAGAATGACTTTTTGCTCTAACTGATAAAATTTCAAAATTATGAGATTATAAAATTTTTGTTGATCTATGAGCTCATAGTCAAATACTTAGAAGATTATTTAGAGATGTTGAAAGAACTTGAGATAAGCCAAAAGATATATTAAAGTATTTTTTAGATGTAGTTTCTCCTATGCATAAAAAATATGTAGAACCAACAATAAAAAATGCTAATGTTATTTTGATTAATGATTATATACCAAAATTAGAATCACAAAATGCAAAAATTAAAAATGCTAATGTTAGATTTAAAGTAACTCAAAAAGGTATAAAAGAAGTTTTAGATGAAATTATATATAAATTATGAGGAACATATGTTTGAAAAACTGAACAAATAGATTATTTCTTTAATCCTAATAATTGAAACTTTAAAAAAACATGAGAAATATTAAAAATTTCAAAATTATGATTTAATAGATATTTTTTTACTTATTTTTGACCATTAAATGATAAAAAAATCTATGAAGACAGATATACTATGAAATTTTTTATAGATTATGATGCTTTACTTGATTTTAAATCTCTTTTCCCAAATGATGTAATTGAGATATCAAAGTTAAGAAGAACATTCTTTATTTCTTGAGTTTTAATATGTTTAGATGAATTAGAAAATTGAGAATCTTATCTAACTTTTAAATTTGATGAAAAAAATTGAAAAAAAATAATAACTGATGTTTTAGAACATCTTGAAATAGATGCTAGAACGTGAATTAAGAAATCTTATATAGAATTAATATACAATAAATAATGTCTATTTGGCAAACTAAATCTTGGCAAGAAATGCTTAAAAACTCAAATCAAATTCAAAATTTTTTTGAATTTGATTGAGTTTTTATTGAAAAAAGAAGTATTTGATTATGACAATTTTGATTATTTATTTTATGAATAAATGAAGAAATATTAAATGAAGTTTTTTTAACTAAGTTAAAAAAACTTTGTAAGGATGAAAATTGTTTATTCGTTCAGTTTGAAACTATAAATTATGAAGATAAATGAATTTCTATAATACCAGATTTTAAAGTTTGATATTATAAAAAATTTATAACTCCATATACTGCAATTATTGACTTAAATTTAGGTTTAGATGACATATTATCTCTGATGAAACCAAAATGAAGATACAATATAAAGTTAGCAGAAAAAAAATGAGTTGTCGTTCATGAAGTAGAAAAAACAAAAGAAAATGTAGAGATTTTTTATAATTTGATGCTTGAAACTACTTCTAGAGATAATTTTAACTGAAATAGTTTAGATTATTATATTTCATTTTTAAATGGAGTTAAAGAATCAAAATTATTTATATCATATTATCAAGATATAGCTATTTCATCAGGTATTTTTACTTATGTTTGAAATGTAGCAATTTACTATTATTGAGCATCAACTAGTGATGTTAATTACAGAAATCTAATGGCTCCATATTTATTGCAATGGACAGCTATTTGTAAGTGAAAGGAGTTAAATTGTGAAATATATGATTTTTTATGAGTTGCAAGTCCATGAGATAAAAAAAGCAGTTTACAATGAGTAACTGATTTTAAATCTAAATTTACTTCAAATATAATAAAAGTAAGTGAATCTTATATATTTATAAACAATAAATTTAAGTATAATTTGTTGCAAATACTTAGAAAAATTAAAAGATAAGAGTTTCTTATCTTTTTTTCTTGATTTTAAAATGAGAATGATTACTATTTTAGTAATATTTTATTTGATAATTATAAAATTATGTTTGAATTACCAAAATTACCGTATGAAAAAAATGCTTTAGAGCCATATATTTCAGCAGAAACTCTAGAATATCATTATGGGAAACATCACCAAGCTTATGTTACAAACTTAAATAATTTAACAGCTTGAACTGATTTTGAAGCTATGAATTTGGAAGATGTTATTAAAAATTCAAGTGCTTGAATTTTTAATAATGCTGCTCAAGTTTGGAATCATACTTTTTATTGGAATTGTTTAGCACCAAATGCATGATGAGAAGCAAATGGTAAAGTTGGAGAACTTATAAATAGAGATTTTTGAAGTTTTAGTGAATTTAAGGAAAAATTTACTCTGAGTGCAATTTGAAATTTTGGTTCTGGTTGGACTTGGCTTGTATTAAATCCTGCTTGAAAACTTGAAATTGTTAACACTTCAAATGCTGCTACTACTGTAACTACAGATAATAAAGCACTTTTAGTTGTAGATGTATGGGAACATGCATATTACATAGATACAAGAAATGCTAGACCAAAATACTTAGAAAATTTTTGGAATTTAGTAAATTGGGATTTTGTGAATGATAATTTAAAATAACAAAAAAGACTTATATTATAAGTCTTTTTATTTGTATTAAATTGTATTTTAACTATATTTTTATAAAGATATTATTTAAATAAAAATAAAATGCTTCCAGAAGTAGATATATATTCAGATTGAGGTTCAAATCCAAATCCTTGAAAATGAGGTTATTGAGTTATACTTTGTTATAAATGAATTAAAAAAGAGTTTAGTGCAGGTTATAAACTGACAACAAATAATAGAATGGAGTTAACTTGAGCTATTACTTGACTTGAAAAACTAACAAAAAAATCAAAAGTAAATATTTATACAGATTCTCAATATACTATAAATGGTATAGAAAAAGGTTGGGCATTGAAATGGAAACAAAATGATTGGTTTAGAACTAAAACAGAAAAAGCAGTTAATTATGATTTGTGGGAAAAATTGCTTGATTTAGTATTAAAACACGAGGTAAAATTTAACTGGGTTAAATGACATAATGGACATATAGAAAATGAAAGATGTGATGAATTAGCTACAGAAGCTATGAATATGGACAATTTGCTTGACGATATTAATTACATACCAAATGAAGAAGAGTTAAAAAATATGACTACTAATTTTTTACAAAAAAATAATTCTCAAGATAAAAAATCAAGTGACAAAAGTATAAAAATCACAAAAGCTTGAGATTCTTGTCGTAAATGTGGTGAAAAAGTAGTAAAAAAATTACCAAAACATACATCTAAAACAAAAACTCAAAATTATTATTATGAATATTATTTATCATGTCCAAATTGCAAAACAAACTATATGGTTGATAGTGCAAAAAGAGAAATAAATACTCTGAAAATATA
>JAQUZB010000001.1 GCA_028691535.1 Candidatus Altimarinota bacterium
TTGTTTTCCTCTATAATTATTTGCATAACAAATAACCCCAGCATCTTTTAGGTTTTGTATTTTTTCTTGTCTATCAATCGACTCTCTAGAGTAATCCATATCTTAATTTTTACTATATAAATTTTGTATATTATTGTAAATATATTAAAAAAAGAGTAAAAATCAATCTTATTACAATAAATTTAAAAAATCTTGAAAAAAATAAAACTCTTATTATAATAATCTTAAGTAAAAAATATTTTTCCAAAAAGATGGCTTGGAACCCATTTAAAATATTTATTTACAAAAGTAAAAATTCTGGGTGGAACCGTCCTAAATTAAATTTTAAAAAAGGACCCTAGAGATATATTTTCGAAAAGAAAAAAATATCTTTAAGGTCTTTTTTCTTTTTCTAAATATTTTTTTTATTTTTATAATTTATTGTCATATGACTAATGTTACAATGAAAGATATAGTAAATCTATCTCAAGCTAGAGGTTTTGTCTATGCTTGAAGTGAGATTTACGGATGACTTGCTAATTCTTGGGATTATGGTCCTTATGGTTCACTTTTGAAAGAAAATATAAAAAACTTATGGATCAAAGAATTTGTACAAAAAAAAGATGAGATGATGTTACTTGATAGTTCTATCTTACTTAATCCAAAAGTTTGGGTTGCAAGCTGACATGTATGAGGTTTTAGTGATCCTTTAATTGATGATAAAAATACAAAAGAAAGATTTAGAGCTGATAAATTACTTGAAGCTTTGATTGAAGAAATGTGCGAAAATGCTAGTTCATTACAAGCTAAATATTCTGTAAATAACTTAATTCCAGAATCATGGGATTTAGAAAAACAAACTGAAGTTATGAGAGGTGAAAATGTTAAAAATCCAAATACTTGAGAAGTTGGTGATTGGACAGAAGCAAAAAAATTCAATCTTATGTTTCAAACTTCACAATGAGTAACTCAAGATTCTAGTTCAGTTATTTATTTGAGACCAGAAACTGCTCAAGGTATATTTGTAGATTTTGCAAATGTAGCTAGAACAAGTAGAAAAAAAATTCCTTTCGGAGTTGCTCAAGTTGGTAAAGCTTTTAGAAATGAAATTACTCCAGGTAATTTTATATTTAGAACTAGAGAATTTGAACAAATGGAAATAGAATATTTCTGTGAACCAGGAACAGATTTAGAATTACATGCAAAATGGAAACAAGATTGTATGAATTTCTTACAAAATACTCTTTCTCTAAATCCTGAAAATCTTAGATTTAGAGATCATGATGCTGATGAACTTAGTTTTTACAGTAATGCAACAACAGATATAGAATACCGCTTTCCATTTGGTTGGTGAGAATTATGGGGAATTGCAGATAGAACTGATTATGATTTAAAAGCACATATGTCAGAATCAAAAGCTGATATGAGTTATTTTGATCCAGTAAATAACAAAAAATATATACCTTATGTAATTGAACCAAGTGTTGGTTTAAATAGATTATTCCTAACTTGTTTAGCTGATAGTTATACAGTTGATTGAGAAGGTGAAGAAGCTAGAAATTATTTAAAACTTGATCCAAAAGTTGCTCCAATAAAGGTATGAGTTCTACCAGTTGTTAAAAAAATAGGTGATTTAGCAAAACAAGTTTATGCACAATTAGCTGAAGATTTTGTTTGTGAATATGATGAAGTTTGAACAATTTGAAAAAGATATGCTAGGATGGATGAAATTGGTACACCATTTTGTGTAACTATTGATTCTACTAATTTCGAAGCTGGAAAAGTTACAGTTAGATTTAGAGATAGTATGGAACAAGAACTTGTTGAAATTTCAGAGTTAAATGAATTTATAAGAAAAAGAATTAAATAATAAAAAACGCGACTTCGTCGCGTTTTTTATTATTATACAAAAATTGACTATTTTATTTTTTTATATATATTATAAAAAAATAATTTTTAAAAATAATAAAATGAGTAATGAAATAATGAAAGTTAATTCACTTGATTCAATAATGAAGGTTGATGAACTAACTGTAAATTTAGATTTATTTGAAGCTATTTTTGATAATATGAAAGTTGAAGAAACTTCAACATTAAAATGTAAAAAATCATATTTTTTATTTATCTTTGAGCAAATTTTATTAAGTTCTTGAAGTATTTCAGAATTAGAAGCAAATGATTTTATTTCACTTATAAAATCAAGAACTTTTTTAGATTCATATATTGAAATAGTAACAAATTTATCTTATAAAACAGAAAACTTAAACTTTACAGTATTAGATTGAGATAAAATTTCTAGAAAAAATAATCCTTTATTTAAGCTTTGAGATTTGGAAGCTAAATTGAATACATTTATTATTAAATCAAGATTAAATGATTCATTGAACAATAAATCAGAATTTGCATCTTTAGATTGAGAAACATTTGTAAAAATAAATAATGAAGATTTTAAAATTAAAGAAAATATAGAAGGATATTTTATACTGATTAATATAGAAAATTGAACTTCATGATTGTTTAAAAAAGTTTGAACTTGATATGAAAAATTAGTTGATTGATATAAAGATATAGAATTTGATTTTGTTTGAGAAAATAAATTTGCAAGATTAAAATGATGAAAAACAAATACTTTATTTGATTTAGAAAAATGAGAAGTAGTTATTTTGTTTGATAAAATATTATCATATACAAATATTTGAAATAGATTGCTTGTAAATTATATCTTTGATTGAAATAATGTTATTTATGATATAACACATAATGATGAATTATTTTTATATTCAAATGCATATTATGATTTAAAAATCAGCGAGGTAATTAGTGATAGATTTCTAATTTTAGAAGATAAAAATGATTGACTTGCTTTATTTGATATAAAAAGAAAAAAATGTATTAAGAGAAATATAGAAGAATTTCATATAGATAAATATTGATTTTTTCATTACAAAGTGGATAATGAATTTATGCTTTATGATTTAGATAAGGCTGAAGAAATTGCATATTCATTTATATCTTATTGTGAAGTTATAGAAATAGGAGGTGTTTTGTATATAAAATTTATAGATATTAGATGAGATTGATTAACTAATATAAAAACTTGAAAAAAAATTTTTGAAAAATCAAAATTAAAAATGCATAATTTTTGAAATAAAATTTATATTGAGTTTAGAGATAAAGATTGATTTTGAATCTGTGAAGTACTTCCAGAAGATTTTTTAATTATTTTAGAAGGAAAAAAAGAATTAAATGTAGATGAAGAAACTTGAAAAGTTATATATAAAGATAATTGATTTTTAAAACTTTATAAAGAATTGAGTTTATAAAATCGAAATAAAAACGCGACTTAGTCGCGTTTTTATTATTTTGTTATACTTCATAATTTATATAAAATATCTCAGTCTAAATCAATGGCTCTATTTATTGCTTCTTCATACTTATTTATGTAAAACATAGCAGTTCAAAATAATGCTTCTGCTTTTCATTTTCTTCTTAAAGGACTTACTCTTAGTAAATTTTCAACTTTTCTTTTTAATTCTTGGCATTGAATATTTACACTTTGAATTACTATATAATTTCTTGGATTTTCTTTATTAAAAGAAGTTCTAAGAGCTCTTTCAAAATCTCATATTTCTTTTTCTATTTTATTGGATGATTTCTCAAATTCTTCAATTTCCATTTTTATATATTTATAAATATAAATTGTGAGAATTATTCTTATTTATATTAAATATTTTAAATTTAAAGTCAATAAAACTAATTTTTTCACTTATTCTTGAATTTAAACCAAACTTAGCTATTATTAAAAATATTTAATATTATTAATTTTAAAAATATGTTACAATTATCTAAATTTCCAGTAAAAACACTTAAATCTAGTCCAAAAGTTAGTGATAATAAATCAACTTCTTTTTTATTACAAGCTTGATTTATTAGACAAGAAATGGCTTGAGTTTACAATTATCTACCATTTTGACTAAAAGTTTTAAGAAAGATTGAAAATATTGTTAGGGAAGAGATGAATGCAACTTGAGCACAAGAAATACTTATGCCAGCTTTATGAAGCAAAGATCACTGGGAACAAACAGGTAGATGGAATAGTATAGATGTACTTTTTCACTTACCAGCTAGTGATAATAAAGAATATGCATTAAATCCAACACATGAAGACTTAGTAACTCCACTTATGAGTGAATTTGTACAATCATATAAGGATTTAGAATTTTGAGTTTATCAAATTCAAAATAAGTTTAGAAATGAAAAAAGAGCAAAATCATGACTTTTAAGAGGTAGAGAATTTTTGATGAAAGATTTATATAGTTTTCATAAAAGTGAAGAGACTCTTTTGGCTTATTACAATGAAATGAAAAAAGCATACAAAAAAGTATTTGATAGATTATGATTATGAGCTGATACTTATGAAACTCTGGCTTCTGGTGGTGATTTTACAACTCTAAATTCTCATGAATATCAAACTGTTTTAGGTATTTGAGAGGATGAAATTTATATTTGTGATGAGTGTAAAACTTCTCATAATAAAGAAGTAGTTGATTTAGTTAATTGATTTTCTTGTAGTAAATGTAATAGTAAAAACCACAAAATAGAAAAAGCCTGTGAAGTATGAAATATATTTCCACTTATGACTAAATTTACTGATGCTTTTGATATGAAATATACAGATTCAGATTGAAAAGTAAAAGAGGTTTATATGTGATGTTATGGTATAGGTATTTCAAGACTTATGTGAGTAATTGCAGAATATTTTATGGACTCAAAATGACTTATTTGGCCAGAAAATATAGCTCCAGTAACTCATTATATGGTAGTTATGTGAGATAATTTAGAAAAAGCTAAAGAATTAGCGAAAAAACTAGAATCAGAATGAAAAGAAGTTATCATAGATGATAGAGAAAAAGTTTGATTTTGACAAAAAGCAAGTGATGCTGATTTACTAGGTATTCCTTATAGAGTTGTTGTTTCAGATAAAACTTTGGAAGCTGGTTGATATGAATTAAAATCAAGAATAAGTGATGAAACTCAAATTATTTCAATATAAAAAAACAATCTATTTGATTGTTTTTTTATTGTATTTTTGACAAATATATATTTTTCATTATTAATATATTTAATTTTATATTTTATATTATTTATTTTATATGTCTGAAAGTTTAAGTTTAAAAAAATGGTGATGAGAAAATGCTGCAGAGCTTATTAAAAGTCCTCATAATGTATTTATAGATCATATTAATTGAATAAAACAAGCAATTGTAGTATCAGCTATTAGATCAAGTGATTTTAATACGACAGATAAACTTATAGAAATTTGAGAATTAGTTAGAAAAAGAGCTAGTTTTTGAGAAACAAAAATTAAACTTATGGAAATAAGAAATTTTCATTTTTCTATAATTGATGAAAAACTTTCTTGAGATACAAGTGGATTAAAAGACTATATTAATAATGTATTTCAAGAATTACTTTATACTATTTTTTATTGATATCAAAATCAAGATAAATTAACGCCTACAAAAGAAAATGATTATAGTATAAGTACGGAAAAATGACTTGTATCTATTGTTTGATTTTGAGAAGAATTATCAGCTTATGTTCATGAGCAAATAATAACTTTAAACTGAATAACTGCTAAATTTGTAGATCTAAAATGAGTTATACCAGAAAATAGTGATGAACTTAAAGAATGAGAACTTTTTGATGTTTTATCTTCTGAAATCGCATTAAGAGTTGATGTAATTTTGAAAGATAATAAAATACCAGTTATACCAGGTTATATTCCAGGATTTGCAAATGGTATAGAAAATGCAATTTGAAGAGGTTATAGTGATGCAACTGCTGCAATGACTTCTGTATGATTATCTAGATTGTCATATGATGTAACACTTGAAATTCAAAAATCAGTTTTAGGTATGCTTAGTAGTGATCCTAGAGTTGTTAAATGAAAGAAAAGAAAATTAATTGAACAAATTGATTATTTAACTGCAAAAGAAATAACAGGTATAAGATGAGCACAAGCTAAACTTTTACACAATCAAGTACTTAGAAAAGAGCTTCAAGAAGCATGAATAAAAGTAAGACTTTTTGATCCATTTTCAAATAGTAGAGGTACACTTATAAGTAAATTAAAAAATCCTGATTCAAGTTGAGTTGAATTTATATGAGGTAGATCTTGAATAACATTTTTCTCTATTAGTTCTTGAAAAATGGCATGAGAGGGGATATTATCTCAAGTTTTTTCAATAGTAAAAGATTATGCATCAGTTGATATAATTTCTACAAGTGAAACTGAACTTAGTTTTACTATTGATGGATGACTATCACAAAAAAAACTTGATGAAATGACTTCAAAAATTAGAAAATCATTAGAAATCGAAGAAGATTGATATGAAAATTTTGTAAAATATGAAAAAAATAAAGCACTTGTTTTTTGTGTATGACAAAATTTATATCATAGCAAATGAACACTTTGAAAAGCATCATCGGCACTTTCAAAATGATGAATAAATATAGAAATGGTATCACAATGAATTATGGAAAGGTCAATTGTTTTTTGAATAAATTCAAATGAATTGAATTTAGCAATTAATTTATTACACAATGAATTAATATAAAACATTTGACAAACTATATTTTTATATTATATTACAAACACAAAATTTTTATTTTATAAGTAATTTTTTTATGAATAATTCTAAAATGACTACTGCTTCTGTTATTCTTGCATGAGCATTGGCATCTTCAAATGTTTCTGCTGATAATTCTAAACCACCTATCTTAGAATGAAATTTATCAAATGAAACTGTTACAATTTATACTGATAAAACATCTTTAAATATTGCAGAAGTTGTTGCAGATAAAAAGTCATGAGTTTTATACTCTACTTGGTGTGCTGAAAATCCAGATGCTTGTAAAAGATTATGAGAAATTAAAAAAGAAGAAAAAAATTCAAAAATTGAACTTGCTGAAGCACCTAAAAATATAGATTTAATTGTAAATTGAAAAACTTTTTGATTAGGTTTAGATACTAAAAATGTATATTGAGAAGTTACTTCAAATTTTGATGATGAACTTTGAGCTTGACTTGCATATAAAGATGAATCTTGATTAGTTGCATGATGAAGTGTTGCTGGAAAAGAAAATGTAGGTTTACAAACTTGAGTTTGAGCTGGTTTTGTAAAAAACTTTGATAGTTCATATGTTTGAGCTTGATTAAAATATACTGAATTTAATGCAAAAGGTATATACGCAGATTCAAATTCTGTAAAAGCTAAAGTTATGTGAGCATATGAAGTTGCTCCATGATTATTTGCAGAAGCATGAGTTTCATATAAAACAGTAAGTGCTGATACATATGATAGAGAATCTAGAGTAGAAGGTAATTTATGAATTGCATATATGACTCCAGATTATACTCTTAGAGTTTCATCTACTATAAATGAAGTAGATAATAGAGTTATGGCAACTTTAAGTTTCCCAATTGGTGGAAAAAACAAAGTTTCAGCTGCTAACTTAGGTCAATCAAGTATGGCTAGATTTGTTGCTGATAGTAGTTTTGATAAATGAATGGTAAAAGTTAAAAAAGTACCAGTAGTTGTTACAACTCCAGAAGTTCCACTTCCTGCACAAGTTGTTTCTATTTCTGCAATGGTTTGAGCTGTTTCAGTTGGTAGTACTGAAAATATATCTGCACCAAATTGACCAGGAGGTCCAGCAATAGTTGCATTAAGTGTAAATTCACCATATACATTATCATCTTCAAGTTTATCATTTAATCCATTACCATTTCCTCAAAGTGAAAGTCAAACTGTAAATATTTTACATAATTGAAATATTGTTTGAACAAAAACTATAACAGTTTCATGGTATTAATCCATAAAAAAATAACCCCTAGGGGTTATTTTTTTATGGTAAATAATATCAAGCCCGAGCTTGATTCCTCCATGAAAAAGAAAAAAACCGTTTATATTTTTGACATTTAACATTTCAACCAGATCAATCATTATTTATATATATATTTTTACAATATCTATTATCTCAGCTTTCTGTATGACCTAATCAATTACAATAACATCAATTTCATGAAGTATATGATCATCCTCAACTTGATGAACTTGAAGAAGAACTACTACTTGAAGAAGAACTACTACCACCACCTCAAACACTACTTTTTTTAAATACTCTTAAATCAGTAGCATTTTTTACTTTTAAATTTTTTCATTCTAATGCAATTGGTATAACTCAATTATTACTATTTATTAATAAACTTAGATCATCCCAATTTGTTCATTCAAATTTTAATTTTAATGTTTTAGTAGTATTTCCTAAATTACTAGAATATTTAATTACATTAGTAGGTCATTCTCAATTATTTGATAATTTTAATTTTTGATTTATAGAGTAAACTATATTTTTATTACTTATACCATCAGATAAATAATCATTTTCATCTCAAGTTTGACTTACTCAATTTGTTGTAAAAACTAATCAGAACTTATCTCATAAATCTGTTCATCATAAATTTGTTGTATTTAATAAGTAATCACTAGCCCATATTGGAACAACTTTTATTAAATCATAATCAACTCCAAATGGATTATCATAACATAATCAATTTCAAGTATAAAAACTTTTTCAAGTTGCACATTTACATCCTCAAATTCAATCATCAACAAATCAACTTAAAGAATTACATGTTATGTTAATATAATCGTTTAATACTGAATATCATGCTCAATATTGATTACATTGAACTGATTTTGATAGAATTTTTGTTCAAACATCAAATCATCATAATTTTATTGATTCATTTTTTGTTACAATATCTAATTCTCATTCATTTTTTACATTTACTCATATGAATCAATTATAATTAAATGGAGGACATTGATTAGGTAATTTTACAACACAAGAACTATATTTATATTGACTTAATCAACTTAATACTCAATTTGAACAAGTTTTTGTTTTTGGAGAATTACATGTATTTCAAAAATCTACATATTTTTTATCATATGCTTGAACGCTATCTCAATCTTTTATTTCTATTCATTCTAAAAAACAACTTTTATTTGTTTCTGCTACTAAAACTTCATCATATATATTATTTTCAATCACATTACTTATAACTTCTTCTAGATTATTTGTTTGTGTATTTGTAGTGGAAAATATAGGTTGAATTATATTAATAGTTGGTTCAGCTACTATATTAGAAGGAGTTAAAATAGGAGTGTTATATGCCTCTATTGTTTTTACTTCAACTCACTTAACAACATTTATTAATAAATTAGTGATTGGATTTCAATTTTTAATTAATACACTTCATTCTACAACTATTACTTTTGTATTATAAGGTTGTTTTGTAACTTTAAAAATAGTTCATCTAACAGATGCAGTCATATCACTTGTATATACATCAAAACTAGATTCTGTTCATAATTTTGTTGCATTTGTCCATATACTTCATGCTTGTAAAAATAATTTTACACTTGATACTAGATTATTTTCTTTTGGAAAATCTAATTTTTCAAGTGTTAATATTGAGCCACTTGCTACAATTGAAGTAGACCCATCTGAGAAAAATATCTCTAAGTCTGCTCATGAATTATTTGTAATAGTATCTCATTCTTTATATATAGTTCAATCATAAGTAGTTGCGATTAATTTTTTTTCTTCTGGATTGTAAGGAAGATTTTCATGTTTATCTATTACATAATTTGCTCAATTATATTCTCTAATTAGTGAATATACTCATTTTTCAGCACTATAATCTCAAATTACTTTAGCTACATAATTATCTTTTTCTCATATTACTCAAGCTATTTCAAAGAAATTAGTATTTTTTGTTATTCAGTAAGAATAATATGAATTACTTCTAGGATCAATAGGAGTTATATCAAGATATCTTTTTTCAAGTGTATCTTGTGTAAAACTACCATAAACTCAATAAGTCTCACTATCTTCATATGAGTGATTATAACTTCAATCAATTTTAAAATTATTGTTGTTACCACCTGGCATTACTATTATTTTATTTTCATTTTTATATGCAGTTAAAGCATTACTGATAGTATTTAGATCTGCGATAACTTTTGCATTATTTGAGTTATTTTTCAAATTATTACTTGTAGATGTAGCCACAATTCACAATATAATTATTATAGAAATACTTATAATTATTTCTATAAATGAAAAGGCTTTTTTATTCATTTTTTGCATATTTTAGAAAACAAATTTTATATGTATATTCATTATATTTAAAAGAAAATTAATAGTTATTTATTTTTAAAAAATGCTTTGACAAAAAGATACTATATTTTTTATTTAAAAAATATTTTTTGACAAAAAAATAAACTTCATTATATTTATTTTAATATTTCTTAACAAGGCAACGTGAACCTAGCACAACTTGGAACCATTACAACTCTTAATAATTCTATAAAATAGGATGATTTTTGTTGTACTAAAAAGAAATATAACTTTGATAAAAACAAAAACTCTTATTTTAAATAAGAGTTTTTTTATTTTGGAAAAAATGTACTTTTGTACCAAATAATACACTTCCTACTTTTGTAACCAAAAGAAACCAGTATGTACTTTTGTGAAATATCTTAATACTTTTGTCACCAAAATAGACCATTCCTACTTTTGTAACCAAAAGGTAGCAAAAGTTTTAGGGGTTTTCGAACTAGCTAGCTAAGATTTATTTCTTACGGCAAGTAATCACTATCTCAACCCCTAAGACCCCTGGATATTTCTAGAAGTTCTTTATTATTATTTTTTTTAAAAATATTAAAATAAAATGTTGCAATATAACATTTAATGAGAATTCTCATCTGTTTTGTGCTCATTGCGGATTTTTAAGGCGGCATTAGCCTTAAAGACTTTTGGTACCTTTTGGTCACAAAAGTACATATACTTTTTAAAAAATAAGAATTATAAAAATATTTTATTAACTAATTTAATATTATGATTGATTTATCTACAAAAAGACACTCGTTGTCACACATCATGGCACAAGCCGTAAAGAGCCTTTATCCTGAAGTAAAAATAGCAACTGGTCCAGATACTGAAGATGGTTTTTATTATGATTTTGATTTCTGATCTACTGAGTTTAGTGAAACAAACTTAAAAGAAGTTGAGAAAAAAATGAAACAAATAATTACTCAAAACCAAGATTTTAAAAGATTTGAAGTAGATTATGATACAGCTAGAAAAGTTTTATTTTCTATGAACGAAGAATTTAAATCTGAACTTATAGATAGATTTGAAAGCTGAGATTTTAAAAACAAAGAAAAGTTAAGTGATAAAATCAGCTTTTATTTCAATGTTTCAAAATGAAAACCAAGTCCTTATTATGAAACTTTATCAAATTTTTTAAATGAAAATAATTTAGAAAAATTTTCTGAACTTGATTGAGATCAAGTAAAAAATCTTAAATTTATAGATATGTGTACTGGTCCTCATGTAGCAAATACTAGAGAACTTGACGCAAATAGTTTTAAACTTGTTAGAGTTGCTGGAGCTTATTGGTTAGGAAATGCTGAAAATGCACAATTAACTAGGATTTATGCTTTTGCATTTAACAATAAAGAAGAACTTGACGCTCATCTACATATGATAGAAGAAGCTAAAAAAAGAGATCATAGGATTATATGAGCAAAATTAAAACTTTTTACAATTTCAGATTTAATTGGTCCAGGTCTTCCTCTTATGCAACCAGCTGGGATGATTATCAGACAAGAAATAGAAAATTATCTTTGGGAACTTCACAAAACTAAAGGTTATGATAGAGTTTGGACTCCACATTTAGCAAAAGAAGCTCTTTATGAAACATCAGGTCATGCAGGGCATTATTTAGAAGATATGTTCAAGGTTTTTGGTTGAACAAGTAAAGAAACTTTTTTCTTGAAACCTATGAACTGTCCTCATCATATGCAACTTTTTGCTGATAATCAATTTTCTTACAGAGATATGCCAGTTAGATATTTTGAACCTGCAACTGTTTATAGAGATGAAAAATCTGGTCAATTATCAGGGCTTACTAGGGTAAGAGCAATTACTCAAGATGATGGACATCTATTTTGTAGAGTTTCTCAAATAAAAGACGAAGTTAAATCAATAACTAATATTATAAAAGAGTTTTATACAACTCTATGAATGACTTCAGATTATTGGGTTAGTCTTTCTGTTAGATGAGATGATAAATCAAAATATATTGGTTGAGATGATGTTTGGGAATTAGCTGAAAAATCTTTAGAATCAGCAGCAATTGAGCAAAAACTTCCATATAAAAGGGTAGAATGAGAAGCTGCATTTTATGGTCCAAAACTTGATTTTATGTTTAAAGATGCTATTGGAAGAGAATGGCAATTAGCAACAATTCAATGTGATTTCAACTTACCAAATAGATTTAATCTAAGTTTTACAAATGAAAATAACGAACAAGAAAGACCAGTTGTAATTCATAGAGCAATTTCATGAAGTCTTGAGAGAGGTATGTGAGTATTAATTGAGCATTTTGCTTGAGTATTTCCACTTTGGTTATCTCCAAGGCAAGTTATAATTGTACCAGTTTTACCAATGTTTGATGATTATGCAAGTGAAGTTTTAAAAACTCTAAAAGATGCTTGAATAAGAGCAAGTGCTGATTTTTCAACAGACTGATTAAATAAAAAAGTTAGAAATGCTGAAAAAATGCACAATAATTACATACTTGTTATTTGAGAACAAGAAGTTCAAAATAAAACTGTTTCTGTTAGAAATTATAGAACAAAAGAACAAAGTGTTGAGTCTTTAGAAGAATTTAAAACTAGAATAATTACTGAATTTAAAACTAGAAGTTTGTAAAAAAAATAAGTCATTTTGACTTATTTTTTTTGTTTTTTATTGATAATCTGAAAAAAAAAGTAAACTAGTGGTTAGTTTATTATTTATAATATTTATTTATGGTTTATATATTGTTTTTAATTTGATTTGTTATACTTATAAAATGAGCTGATTTACTTGTTTCTTGAGCAAGTTCAATAGCTTTGAAATTTAAAATTCCTGCAATTGTTGTAGGTTTAACAATAGTTGCATTTGGTACTAGTACACCTGAATTAGCTGTAAATATGTTTTCAGCAATTGATGGAAAAACAGATTTAGCAATTTGAAATATACTTTGAAGTAATATTGCAAACATACTTTTGATTTTGTGAATATCTGCAATTATTTATCCTCTTAAAGCTCAAAAATCTACAATTTTTAAAGAAATACCTTTTGCACTTTTATGATTAATTATATTGTTTGTTATGGCAAATGATGTAATGCTTGATTGAGGTTCTTCAAATATAGTTTCTAGAACGGATGGATTTGTATACTTAGGGTATTTTTTAATTTTTTTATTTTATACTTTTGGTATAGCAAAAAACACTCCACACTCCTCAGATTGAGATGAGGATATAAAAGAAATAGCACTTTGAAAATCAATTATATTTATTATTGTTTGACTTATTGGTCTTACTCTTGGTTGAAAATGGATAGTAGATTGAGCTGTTGAAATAGCTACTAAATTTGGTATGAGTGAATCTGTAATTGGTCTAACAGTTGTTGCAATTTGAACTAGTCTTCCAGAACTTGCTACTTCAGTAGTAGCTGCTATGAAAAAACAAACAGATATAGCTATATGAAATGTAGTTTGAAGTAATATATTTAACGTATTTTGGATACTTTGATTAACTGCTACAATTTCACCGCTTCCATTTAATAGTACTTCAAATATAGATGTTTTTATGTCTATATTTGCTACACTTATATTGTTTTTAATTATGTTTATTTGAAAAAAATCTATTATAGAAAAATGGCAAGGTATATGTATGATTATTATGTATATTGCATATATTTGATACTTAGTTTTGAGTAATATTTAAAAAAACTCCCGCAGGGAGTTTTTTATTTTGGCTTAAAATAAATGAAGTTTATTACATTTAATTGACAAAATACTTTTTTATATTAAAAGTATTGACAAATAAGAAAATATATTTATATTATATTTCTAAAATGTTAATTAACTATTAATAAACATAAAAAAATATGAATAAGCCATTAAATAAAATAGTTTCAGATCCAAAAATAAATAAGTTATTAATGCAAGCAACTGGTAGAACTTTGGAAGAATTAGTAGTATTATCTAGAGAAGATGATACAATGAAAATTCTAAATGAATATAGAGATTGATTAGCTTTGTGGGAAGAAGCAACTAGAGATACAAAAGATAAGGTTATAGTAACTCTTGACTGAAGAGATACAGCATGAAAATGAAGTAATATAAAAAGAGTTACTTATGATTTACCAAATGCTAGATTTACAGTAAAAGCATTTCCTAAACCAACATCATTTGAAAAATTTGAACATAATCATTTTATAAAATATATGTCACATTTTCCATTAAAAGATGGTTGAATAACTTTTTTTGATAGGTCATGGTATAATAGAGCTTGAGTTGAAGCAGCAATGTGATTTTGTACACAAGAAGAATATGATTGGTTTATGCAAAATGTTGCAAGTTTTGAAAAAGAACAAATAATCGAACAATGAATTAAATTTGTAAAAATATATTTATCAGTTACAAAAGATACTCAAAAAGAAAGATTAGATTTAAGAAAACTAAGAATAAGAAAGAGAAATAAAATTTCTCCTATTGATCAAAAAGCACAAGAAAAATGGAGTTATTATACTCTAGCAAAAGCTAAAATATTAGAATTAACTGATAGTAATATAGCTCCTTGGACAGTTTTAGACTCAAATGAAAAATGGTTATCTGCAGTTGAAATTATTAAATCAATTATAAATACAAATGAAGAAGTATCTAAAATTGTTTGAAGAAAATTAAATTTAGTTCCAGATAAATCTGTTGTTAGAACTGCAAAGCAAGAATTAACTAGGATGAGAAAAATATGAGATATAAAAACTATGAAAGATCATTTTCATTTTAGAGAATTAGATAAAAAAGATCAAGTAGAATTAGATTGATTTAAAGAAAATTTAATTTTTGTTCCTGAAACTTATAGTTATAGATCAAAATAAAAGACACAAAATGTGTCTTTTATTTTGTTAAAAAGTTAGCTTTATATATAATAAGGCTAACTTTTTTAAATAAAAAATTATGATTTATGATGTTGTTATAGTTTGAGCAGGTGCCGCAGGTCTTTTTGCTTGAATTAATTTAGATAAAAAATACAAAAAATTGATACTTGAAAAAACTGCTAAACCAGGTATGAAAGTTTTGTTGTCTGGTTGAGAAAGAGCAAATGTTTCAAATTCTGATATAGAACCAACAAGAGATTATTTTACACAAAATAAGAAATTTTTACTAAGCATTTTTTCTCGTTATAATCAATGGGATATAATGAGTTTTTTTGCTCTAAAATGAATAAATATAGTAGAAGAAGATAGACATAGATTGATACTTGAAAGTTGAGACAGTAAGGAGCTTTTAAATTGTTTACTTGATGAAATAAACAAAAATAAATGTGAATTAAAAGTAAATCAAGATGTAAAAGATATAAATAAACTAGAAAATTGAAATTATGAAATAATTATAGAATCAGGAGAAAAATATTTTGCTAAAAATGTAATTATTTCAAGTGGTTGAAAGAGTTTTTCTCATATTTGAACAACTTGAGAAGGGTATAATATAGCACAAAAACTATGATTAAAATTAGTTGTTCCATATAGGACACTTTGCTGAATGAGTACAAAAAAAGATATGAGTGAAGTTTCATGAGTAAGTACTGATTTGAGTATGATTTTGGTTGATAAAAATAATACAAAACCAATTTATAGTGAAGCTTGACCTATGCTTTTTACTCATTTTGGAATTAGTTGACCAATAGTTCATAATTTATCAAATGCAATTTGAGAATATTTAAATAATTTAAAACTTGAAGAAGTAGATTTTGAAAAATATATCATAGATAATTTGAGTTTAAATCTAACTTTTGATTTAGAAAAAACTCCAAAAAGATTAGTTAAGTTTTTTGAATTAAAAGAAGATAATATAGAAGTAAATTTAGAACTTCAAAATTGGAGAAGCTGGAAAGAAGCAAAAGCAACATGAGGTTGAATAGATACTGATGAACTTGATAATCATATGCAATCAAAAAAATACCCATGACTTTATTTTATTTGAGAAGTGGTTGATGTAACTTGAAAAACAGGTTGATTTAACTTGCAGTGGGCTTGGAGTAGTGCTTATGTTGCTAGTGAAAACATAAATAAAAACTCGCAATAATTTTGTATTTATATAGTTAAATGCTATAATCATATTACTTTTATTTTATTATTATATAAATTATGATTTTATCTAATTTAGAATTTATTCCTTGAACAAAAGTTGATATTCATTATTGAATAGTTAATTGAAGTACTGTTAGATCTAAAAATGTTTGAAGAGATATTATGGCTTGATTTAAAAATATTTTTGGTTGAGAATTAAAAGGTTATACAGAATTATTAGAAGAATCAAGAAAAGAAGCAATTGAAAGAATGAAAGCACAAGCAGTTGAATTAGGTGCTAATGCAATCTTAAATATTAGATTTTCAACTTCTTCAATTACTGCTTGAGCTGCAGAAATTTACACTTATTGAACTGCTGTAAAATTATCTAAAGTAGCATAATTTATTTAATTATTTATAAAAAATGTTAGATTTAATAATTCTAATTATATTACTTTGATTATGATATTTCTTTGGTCATAGAGCTGAAAAAAATCATTATAAAAGAATAATTGAAAAAGAAAAAGAACTTATTGATATAGTTGTTTTAACAAAAACTGATGTCAAAAATCTAAATGCTGAAACTTGAGAAATTGTTTATTGAACTATTGTGGTATCTATTGATTATTTTAAAAAATTTATTTCTTCTTTTGTAAAAATCTTTTGATGAAGAATAAATGCTTATGAATCCTTGCTTGATAGAGCTAGAAGAGATACTTTAGTAAAAGTTAAACAACAAGCAAAAGATGCTTGATGCAATGCTATTGCTAATTTGAAAATAGAAACTTCAAGTATATCAAAATGACAAAAATGACAAATAGGTAGTGTTGAGATTTTATCTTATGCAACTGCTGTAAAAATAACAAATTAATTGAAATAATCTTTTTTTTAAATAAAATCATTCTAATTATTAGGATGATTTTATTTAATGAAAATAGAAAAAAAAGAAATAATTGAAAATTATAATATCTCAAAAGAATCAGACTGAGATATATTTTTAAAATGGATATCGATTTTAGTTTGACTAACTTTGTCTATTTTTGTATTTTTTTTATTGTTATGAAATATAATTGTTAATTTTGTTAGTTTAGATGCTGAAAAAAAATTATTTTTAGATTATAAAGATGATTTTACTATAGATCAAGAAAAAACTGATAAGTTAAAAAATATTCTTTGAAATGATTTTGAATATGAAATATTTGTAATAAAAAATTCCGAAGTAAATGCTTATACATTGCCATGATGAACTATAATTGTGAGTGATAGTTTACTTAGTGAAATTAAATATGAAAATAGTTTACTTTTCATATTATGACATGAAATATGACATATAAAAAACAGAGATGTTTTAAAATCTGTAGTTTCTGAATTTCCACTTAAAGTTATATTTGTTTTGATTTGAATTAGTTGAGATATAGATTTGTCATCACTTGCTAACTGAACTGAGTGAATATATTCAAAAAGTATAGAATCAAATGCAGATATTTATTGAATAGAATTTTTGAATAATTTAAAATGAAATGTATCTTGTTCATTATATTTTTTTGAAAAAAATAATTTGATTTCGGATAATATTTCTACTTTTTTATCAGATCATCCAATGACAAATACTAGACTATTAAAATTAAAAGATATAATAAAATTAGATTGATATAAAAATGATTTAGATTGTAAATTATTAAATTTTTAAAAACCAAAAATGAAAAAAGTATTAACATGAATTAAACCAACTTGAAATGGTATGCATATTTGAAACTATTTTTGAGCATTTAAGCCATTTTTAGATTTAGCAAAATGAAAAAAAGCTTATATTTTTATAGCAGATTATCATAGTCTAACTTCTGTTCATGACAAAGAAATTATGGAAAGAAATAAACTTAGACTATTAAAAGAATACTTTGCACTTTTGCCAAGTGATAGTGAAATAGTTGTTTATGAACAATCAAAAATAAAACATATAAATGATATAACATGGATTTTATCTAGTGTTACTCCATATAGTTTGATGCTTAGAGCTCATAGTTTTAAGGATTCGCAAAATAAAAATAGTGATATAAATATGGCTGTTTTTAATTATCCTATTTTGATGGCTGCTGATATTTTGACTTATGATACTGATTTGGTTCCTGTTTGAAAAGACCAAACTCAACATCTTGAATTTGCTCGTGATATAGCGGAAAATTTCAATAAAACTTATAAAACTGAGTTATTTAAATTACCACTTGCACATATAGAAAAAGAACTTGCAACTATTCCAGGAACTGACGGGCAAAAGATGAGTAAGAGTTATGATAATTTTATAGGTATATTTGATGACGAAAAAACACTAAAGAAAAAAGTGATGTCTATAGTTACTTGAAGTGAAACTTTGGAAGAACCTAAAAATCCAGAAAATTGTAATGTATTTGCACTTATAAAACTTTTTGCTACAAATGATGAGCAAAACATAATTGCAGCTAAATACAAGGCAGGGAATTATGGTTATGGTCATGCTAAACTAGAACTTCTTGATTTGATTTTAGAATATTTTAAAGAGGCAAGAACTAGATTTGCAAGTTTTGAAAATGATATGAGTTATATAGAAAAAAAATTAGAAGCAGGAAATAAAGAAGCCAATGATATGGCGAATAAAAAATATAATGAGATGATGAAAATAGTATGATTATAAAAAAGACAGTTTCTAGGAAACTGTCTTTTTTATATAGAAAATATATGTAGAAAATATATAATGTCCTTTTGTCACCAAAAGTACTAAAAGTGCTTAAGAGTTCGAACTTTCGCAGAGAGTTGATTTAATTTTTATTTCTCGTATCACGGCGAAATCTCACCCTTAAGAATCCCATTGATACATATCGAAAGATTTCTAAAAGTTTTTTTTGATTTATTTACATTAAAATAAAATATTGCAATATAACACTCAATGCGAATTGTCATCTGTTTTGTGATCATTGCGGATTTTTAAGGCTGCATAAGCCTTAAAGACTTTTGGTACCTTTTGGTCACAAAAGTACATATACTTTTTTACAAAAGTAGGAAGTATTCTCTTTTGGTCACAAAAATAAGATAAAAGATAAAAATCTTTTCAGTTAATTATTTTTGTTTTCTTTTGGTCACAAAAGCATATATGTTCTCTTTTAACTACAAAAGTACATATATTACTATTTTCCAAAATATATAAAAAGTTTTTAACATAGACTTTATCTCTATATAAAGCCAATAAATCACTTTTTAACAAATCTTTTTAATATTGTTTTGACTTTTTACTTTAAATAAGTAAAGTGATTTATGACAATATTCTTTAATAAACTAAAGTGATTTTATAATAGTTTTTAACATTTTTTAACATTATGAAAAAGAACGAATTAGCTTATGAATTTGATTGAATTCTAATAGCTTTATCAAAGATGGATAGCAAAGAAAGAATCTTTGAATTTATGCTTGATCTACTTACAGAAAAAGAAATACTTGAATTTTCTCGTAGATTTGAAGTTGCAAAGATGCTTGAAGATGGTATTTCTTATGCTAGAATTGAGAAAAAAACTAGTATGAGTTCTACAACTATAGCTCGTGTATCAAAAGCTCTTAATAGCGAAAATATGGGTTATAGAAATGCATTAAATATAGTTTCATGAATATAAAAAAACTAACATTTTAAAATGTTAGTTTTTATTTTCTTATAAATTTTTGTTCTAGAGTTTCTCATACAAATTCAAATATTTCACTTGGTGGATTTTTTGGAATCACTCAAGTATTTTCTCAAACAAATTTTATATGTCATTTTTCTAGTGCTTCTGCAAATTTTTCTTTTATTTCTCTACTTGTGTATATTTCTGGTTCATTTGATATATTTGCACTTGTCATAAACATAGGTCCATTTTCTTTTAACAATCTATCTTGAGTCTTATTATTTGCTACTCTAAAAGCAAATTTTTCATAAACTCATCTATTTAAAAATTCTTCACCATTTTCATCATTTACGAAGTTTATCCAAACACTTACATGAGGACTTTCAGTCAAAATAGTAAATGGTTTATTGTATGTTTTTAAAAAATTTACTTGTTCTTTTGTCAGTTCAGTATTTTTTTCTAGCCAGTTAAAATCTGGAACCAATATAGCAAGAGGTTTATCTAAACTTCTTTTTTTTATCTTATAGATTCTTTCATAGCTTTTTATATCGTCTAAACCGCAAGCTATTCAAAAACAAGTGTCAGTTGGTAATATGTATATCATAATTATTTTATAGGATTAAGTAATGGAATTCCATCTTTTCTAGGGAATTTTGGATTTGTTTTTTCTAGTTTTTCAATCAAAACTATTGTTCTATCTTGTCATCAGATGTTATAATTTTTTACTTTTAATATCTTTGCGCTAAGTCTACTTAATGCTTTTTTTGTGGATTTTAACTCTTCTTTATCGTCAAGTTTATAAGCACAAAATACTCAACCAACTTTTAAAAGAGGGACTACATATTCAAGCAAAGTAGGAAAAAATGCAGTTGCTCTACTAGTTACAAAATCAAAACTTTCTCTATAATCTAGGTTTTGTCATATTGCTTCAGCTCTACCATTTAGAGTTTTTACGTTTTTTATTTCTAGTTTTTCACAAAATTCTTCAATTGCTTTTAATTTTTTTCATACACTATCAATTCATACAAACTGAACTTCTGGATTTACAATTGCAAGAGGAATAAGAGGAAAACCTCAACCCGTTCACATATCTGCAACCTTTCATTCTAACTCAACAAAGACATTTAACATAACTGAATCTATAAAATGTTTTTCTATGATTCAAGCGTCGTCTCTGATAGCACTTAGATTTATCACCGCATTTTTTTCTTTAAATATTTCTAGAAATTTTTCAAATTTCACAAGTTCATGTGGTTCTAGTTCTACATTGTACTTTTTAAATAATTCTTGCATTTGGTTTTATTATTTTTAAATCGAGCATATTTTATCTTTTATATTTTAAAAAACAAGGAAAAGTTTGATTTTCTACTACAATTTATATAATTAGTATATATATTATTATTTTTTCTATAATGCTTGGAGAAAAATTAAATAAAACGATACTTAGAACAACAGATAATTACATAAAAGCTTTGGAAAAAGCTAGTATTTTAACTGTGAATGATTTACTTAATCATTTCCCAAGAGATTATGAAGATAGAACCAATGTACTAGACTCTTTTTCACTTATAAATATCAAGGAAAAAAATACAATCATAGTCAAATTACTCAGTATAAATAGTCAAAAAACTGCCTGAAATAAATTGCTCACAAAGGCGGTTATAGAAGACAAAAATGGTTTTATGAGTGAAGCAGTTTGGTTTAATAGAAAATATTTAGCAAGTCAATTAAAAGCTTTTGAATGAAAAAAAGTTATATTTTCTTGAAGTGTAAAATATGCTTTTTGAAAAGTAACATTTCAGTCTCCAGATGTAGAAACTGATCTTGATAAATTGGCCTGAGAAATAGTTCCAATTTATGCAGAATTAAATTATATTCCAAGTAAATGGATTGAGTGAAAAATAGAAATTTTAAAACAATTTATAAAAGAAATTCCAGAAGATTTACCAGAAGATATAATCCAAAAATACAATTTTATAAGCAAGAGAGATGCTATTTATAGAGTACATTTCCCAAAAAATAAATTGGATATAGAACAATCAAAATATAGGCTTGCATATGGAGAATTATTTGACATAAATTACAAGGCAATTGGCTCAAAAATGCAAGCTTTTAAAGAAAGTGAAGGTAGAAGTTTGGCAATAAAAATGAATCCAGATTTAGTAAAAGAATTGTTATCTTTTTTCCCATTTGAGTTTACAAATCATCAAAAAATTGTACTTTTTCAAATCTTAAAAGATATGGAAAAACCACACTCTATGCAAAGATTGCTTGAGTGAGATGTATGAACTTGAAAAACTGCAGTTGCTTTTGTTGCTGGAGTTCATGCCATAATTGAGAGTGATAAAATTTGAAATCGTATCCAAGTTGCAATTATGACTCCTACTGAAATACTTGCTCGTCAACATTTTGAGTGAATGCAGGATTTTTTGATGAAATTTGGTATAAGTTCACATTTACTTGTTTGAAGTTTGACAGCTAAACAAAAATCAGCAGTTAAAGCTGATATTAAATCAGGAAATATAGATCTAGTTATTTGAACTCATGCACTTGTTCAAGAAGATGTAGTTTTTAATAATCTATGATTTGTAGTTGTAGATGAACAACATAGATTTTGAGTAAAACAAAGAGAGGTTTTAGAAAAATGATTTTGAAATAAATCATGACTTGTTCCACATAATCTAAATATGACTGCAACACCAATTCCTAGAACTTTGGCTTTGACACTTTATTGAGACCAAGATTTAAGTGTTATAAATGAATATCCAAAAGGAAGAAAAGATATATTTACAAAGGTTGCAAAAAATGAAGAAGAAAGACAACAAATAATACTTTTTGTTAGAAGTGAACTTGAAAAGTGAAGACAAGTTTTTTGGATTTCTCCACTTGTAGAAGAATCTGAAAAGATAGATCTAGCAAATGCTGTTAATACTTATGAAAATCTGCAAGCAATATTTCATCCATTTAAGGTTTGACTTCTTCATGGTAAGATGAGGCCAAAAGAAAAAGATGAAATAATGAAAGCTTTTGCAAACAATGAAATACAAATATTATCAAGTACAAGTGTTGTCGAAGTTTGAGTAAATGTTCCAAATTCTACAATTATGTGTATTGAGTGAGCTGAAAGATTTTGATTATCACAATTACATCAATTTAGATGAAGAGTTGGTAGATGAAGTGTGCAATCATATTGTTATCTTTTTCCAACTACTTGAAATAGTACAGATAGACTTAGAGCTATGGAAAAAACAAATAACTGATTTGAACTTGCTGAGATAGATTTAGAGCTTAGATGACCATGAGAAGTTTATGGAGTTAGACAAAGTTGAGTGCCTGATTTAAAGGTAGCAAGTCTTACTGATTTAGAATTAATAAGTCAAATAAGGGAAGATATAACTGAATTATTTGAAAAAAAAGATAAATAAATATAATAAGTTTATCTTTTTTTTATTTAACAAAAAAACAAATGACACTACTTGAGTTTTTTTTCATAATTTCTTGAATAATCATTTTGATTATTGCTTTTGATATTGCTCGTAAACAGAAATTTAATGCTCTGCATTTTGTAGTATTTATTTGAGTATGATGAGGTTTATTATTATTTGCTTTATTTCCAAATATTTTAAATACTCTTTGAAATATATTTTGAGTTACTAGATGAGCTGATGTTTTGGTTTATGGAGCAATTATATTTTTACTTTATTTTGTTTTGTTATTATTAACTAAACATGTAGAAAATAAAGAAAGTATTACTAAACTTATAAGAGAAATTGCGATTGATAATAGTGATAAAAAAATTATAACTTGAAATGAAGTTTTTTTAGTTAGAGCTTACAATGAAGCAAGTGTCATTAAGTGAGTTTTAGAGAATATTTATAATGCTTGATATAAAAATATACTTCTAATAAATGATGGTTCAAAAGATAATACAAAAGAAATACTTAAAAATTTTGCGGATAAGATATATATAGTAAATCATAGTATAAATATATGAGCTGGTGCAGCACTTGAAACTTGATTTGAGTATTTGAGAAGATATGGAGATGTAAAATATGTAATTACTTTTGATGCTGATTGACAACATGATATACTTGATGCAGTAAAATTTATAGATCTATTTGAAAAAGAACCTGATTTATGAGTTATTTTTGGTTCAAGATTTATGGAAAAAACTACTTCAAATGTGCCTTTTCTTAGAAAAATTACTTTATTTCTTTGAAAAATATTTACCTATTTTATAAGTTGAATTAATCTAACTGATGCACATAATTGATATAGAGCACTTAGATTAGATGTGGTAAAAAATATTCATTTAACTATTGATACTATGGCTTATGCTTCAGAACTTATAGATGAAGTACATAATAAAAAAATAAGATTTAAAGAAGTTCCAGTAAATATAACATATACTACTTACAGTTTAGCAAAATGACAAAGATCTACAAATGCTATAAATATAGTTTTAAGAATAATTTGGAGTAAATTTTTCAGATAAAACCAAGCCTTTTAAGGCTTGGTTTTTTTAATAAAGATTTAATTTAATGCAAATTTAATGTGCTATGAGTATAATAAAAAAGCTCCCAAATTTATTATACTATTATGAAAAATAAATACTATATTATTATATTTATTGTATCAATTATTTTATTTCAAAGAGTTTTTTGAAATTTCTCTATAAAAGAAGTTTTACCAAATACTGATGATGATACTGTTGAAGAATATGTTTGAATTAAGTATGATTGACAATGAAATAATTCACTTTCAGGATATACTCTTAGTGATCTATCTTGAAAAATTTATACTTTTGGAGATGATTTTTTTACAAATTGAGAAATAAAAAAATACTATAGACCAACTACAAAAATACTTTTAAATGATACAAATGAAACCTTGTATTTAAAAGATAATTTTTGAGTTTTAGTTGATACTTTTTCATATACTACAACTGAAAATTGAGTTGTTTATACAAAAGATGAAGAAATTATTGTTGATGATTCTAATCCAGTAGAGGAAATTATAGATACAGAAACAAATTCATGAACAATAATTGATGAAGAAATACCTTTAATAGATGAAACTACATGAACTTGAGTTATAGACGAAATAACAAGTACTTGAAATATTATTGAAGAAACTGAAAATCCTATATCAGATGAAGATACTTGAACTTGAATTATAGTTGAAGAGATAAATATTGATGAAAATTTAGAAAATACTTGATCTGTAATAGAGGATGAATTGATTGAAAATACTTGAAGTACAATTGAAGATGAAATTACTTCTTCATGAAGTTTAGATGAAAATAATATAAATTCTTCTGTAGAAACTGAGCAAATAACTAAGAATTTATTTATTAAAAATACTTTTCAAAGTCCAACATATTTAAACGAAAAAGATATAGAATTAAGGAATAATTTAGTTTATAATTGTGACAGAACAAAAGATGATTGTAGGATAAATTTAGATTTAAGATCTACATTTACTTGAGAAATAAAGGAAAGTGATTTCAATTGTAGTATAAATTTTTGATTATCTTGAATAACTTGAGAAGAAAATAAATGTAATCCAAATACTATTATTTTTCCCGTTTGAAGTTATGAAATAAAGATTAAAATTATAAATAAACTTGATGTAAATTATTTTTGAGAACTAAATTTTAGGATTATAAATGATTGAAAATTAATTCAAACACAAACTCAAACAGTTACAAATTATGTTTCTACTTCTTCAGCTTCATCAATTATTGACACTCAAAAATTAGTTTTAAATGAGCCAATTATTAAAGTTCAATCAGGTTTAGATGATAAAAATATTTGTGATAAAAAAGAGTGTTCTATAAATTTTGATTCTGAAAATATCCCAAAAAATGTAACTTGTGAGTGGGATTTTTGAAGTGGTTCATATAATTCATGAAATGAAAAAAAATGTAATCCAAACACTGTTTATTTTTGACCAGGAATTCAAAATATATCTTTAAAAATTTGTGATGTAAATTATGAAGATAATTGTAAAAAATCTAATTTTTCTTTTGAAAATATTTATAAAAAGACTAAATTAGAAGCAATTATATCACTACAATGAAAGATAACAAAAAATAAGGTTTTAGAATGAAAAAAAATAATTTGTTATGATGTTGACACTTGTAGTATAAATTTAGATTGATGAAATTCTAAATGAGAAGATATAAGTTTTTTCTGGGATTTTTGAGATTGAGATTTTTCAGAATCAAAAAATCCTTTATCAAAAGTATTTAAAAAGTGAAGTTATATTATTATTTTGGAAATAACTGATGAAGATTGAGATTTGAGTGAAGATTTTTTAGAAGTAGAAGTAAGATGAAAAGGTAGTTCTATTCAAAATTTAGAGGAAGATAATATAGATTTAGGAGGAGAAAAATCTTTATCATCTGTAAAAGAGCAAGAATTACATTCTTTAAAAATTGATTTGCAGTGAAAACTCTGAGAAAATAAGATCTTAAATGCAGATAAATTAACATGTATAAAAACCTGCAGTATAAATTTAGATTGAAGTAAGAGTATTTGAAATTTTAAATCGTATTTTTGGGATTTTTGAAATGGAGAAACATATATTTGAAATAATCCATGATATATAAAATACGAAAAGTTTTGAAGTTATATAGTTTTGTTTTCAGCAGAAGATAGTGATTGAAATATATATGAAAAACAATTTTTTATAAATTTTATAGAAAAATTAAATAAGTTTGAAACAGCTTCTACAAAGAAAGTAGAAATATCATTAAATAATGAAGATTTAAATAGTGAAGAAATACCAGAAACTTATTTAGAAAACGATAATTCTCTTGTAAATGAGGAAAATAAGAGTTCAAAAAATAAATTTATTATATGATTTTTTACACTGATTTTTTCTATTTGAGCTTATATATTGATGCTTAGATATAAGATAATATAAAAAAAATAATCGCTAGGCGATTATTTTTTTGTTAAAATTTTCTTTTATAAAATCAATTATTTCAGAATCTTCATTGTCATCAAATTTACGAGCAAATAGATTATTTTCTAAAGATAGAAAATTTATATCTTCTTTTGTAAATGTCTTAGGTCTAAGCTTTATATCTCAATCATTTACCCAAATTATAGATCTTTTATCATCATTTATTATGTTTCAATCAAATGATGAATTCATTAAAAGTGTTTGAAAATATGATTCATCAGGAATTAGAGTATTTATATAATAATCTTCATATTTTTTTGTTTCTAAAGAGTTACATATAAATTCACAACATTTTCTATTTAATATCATCCATTGTCATCAAATATATGGAATAGTATCTTCTAAAAAATCTCTTTTTTCATTTTTTATTTCATTTATATAATTTCAATTATCTATAAAATAATTTTCAATTCTGTTCATTGTATCTGGTCTTTCTGTTATTTGATTTGATACTTTTATATAATTATTTTCTCTATTTTCTTTTAGAAAAATATTTATATCATTTTGAGATTTTACAGGATAATCTTGACCACTTAGATTTATAAAAAAATCCCAATTTAATCATAATCCAAGTAGTTTTTTAATTCAATTTAATTCTACATTTACCATACTATATCATCACCAAACTATACTTTCACTTTCTAAAATATAAGTATTTTCAAAATCATTTATAAAATTTGTTATTTCCTTATGTAAATCTTTACTAGCTTTTTTATCTATATGAATTAAATAATAATTATTTGGATTGTATATTGATTTAAATAATCTTTTAAATTGTTTTGGAAGGCGATGCACAAGTATAAGATATGCAATAGTTATTTCTTTATTAAGGTTTTCATCTTTTATTCCACTTATATTTTTGGTCTTTGCTATCATTATTTTCAGGTTATGTTTCTAAAGAGTTTGTAAAATACTACTTACTCAAAATTTACTTTGCAATAGTATTGTATTATACACTTTTAAATACTTATTACAAGATTATAAAAAAAGGCTTTTTAAAATTTATATTTTGAAAAAATAATATTTATGGCTAAAATAATAAAGATTAATAATAATTACAATTATGAAACAAAAAACAATTTTAATAACTTGAGGAATCTGATATATATGAAGTCATGCAGTCGTAGCATTTGAACAAGCTTGATATAAAACAGTGATTGTAGACAACTTAGACAATTCTTGTCTATCAACATATAAAAATATTGGAAATATTTTATGATATAAACCTGATTTCTATGAAATAGATTTAAGGGATAAAGATAAATTAGAAGATGTTTTTAAAAAATATAAGTTTGATTGAGTACTGCATTTTGCATGATTAAAAGCAGTTTGAGAATCTTGTGAAAAACCTTTACATTATTTTGATAATAATATAGTTTGAAGTTTGAGATTATTTGAACTTATGCAAGATTATGGTGTAAAAAATATTATATTTTCTAGTAGTGCAACTGTTTATGATTGAATTATTTATGAAAATGAAACTTTTTCATGAGCTTTAGAAACTGATCAAACTTGAAATACTTCAAACCCATATTGAACAACTAAATTTTTACTTGAAACTATTCTTACTGATTTATCTAAATTTTCTTGATTCAATGTTATAAATCTAAGATATTTTAATCCTGTATGAGCACATAATTCAGGTCTTATTTGAGAAAATCCTGATTGAATTCCAAATAATTTATTGCCTTTTATTATGAAAGTTGCAACTTGAGAATTACCATATTTAAATGTTTATTGAGATGATTATGAAACTATTGATGGTAGTTGAGTTAGAGATTATATAGATGTAGTTGATTTAATTGATTGACATTTAAAAGCATATGATTTACTTGAAAACCTAGATTTTTCAGGATTTATAGATACTTTTAATTTATGAGTAGGTAAGTGAATAAGTGTTTTTGAAATGATTGAAGCATCAAGAAAAGCTACTTGAAAAGATATAACTTTTAAGATAGCTCCAAGAAGGGCCGGAGATTTGGCAAGTGTATATTGTAATCCTAGTAAAGCTAAGCATATACTTGATTGGACTGCAAAAACTTCGCTAGAAGATAGTTTAAAAAATAGTTGGAAGTTTTATAATAGTTAACTTTTTAACAAAAAACATTATTTATATTATTAAATAATGTTTTTTTATTTTAAATTAAACTATGTAATAAAAATATAGTTTCATTTACAAGGTTATTTTTAACAAAGTTTTTTTGTTTTTCATCTAAGGTAGTTCAAAGTCAATCAAGAATATTATAATTATTTCATAAATTTTCTAAAAAATTTATAGTATATCTTATAAAATCATTAAATGATTTTCAAGTTTTATCTTCTATATATTTTTTGTTTATTTCTAAATTATTTTTTAAAATAAAGTGAATATCATAAATATCTCTATTTGCCAATTTTGATCTATTTGTTAAGGCTATAAATTTATTGGCACAAATATAATCTATGTCTAGTACTTTTATATTTATTCACATAAAATTTTTTACACTATATTTTCAACTTACTCATCTTGTAGAAATTTCTATTTTTATATTGTGATCTATATCTCAATATGATATCAATAAAAATATCGTATTTCTTTTGATAAAACTATCTCTTATTTCTCAATATTTTTTTCATATATTTTCTATTTTTTTTAGTATTTCTTCTTTTTTATCATCTCATTCTAAATCAAAATCTAGATCAGTAGAAAATCTATCCAATGAATAAAGTAAGAATAGACTAGTTCATCATTTAAAAATCAGTTTATTTTTTAATAATTCATCTTTTGATATATCTAATAATATAGACATAAGAATTAACTTGTGTTTTTGCTTATCAAGTCTTGATATAACTGCTGTCATAATTATTTTTTATTAAAATAAGATTTTATTTTTTTTTCTAAACTTTTAGATTTATATATTTCTAGTAATTCCAATATTTTTGTATAATCTAATCTTTCTAAATTATCAAAATAAATATCTCAATATAAATAAACAGTATCTAAAAAAGCTCTTTCCGCACTCGCTATAGAATAAAATCAATTATTTATAATTCAACTAGGATTTAATAAGATGCTTTTCTTAAGATTTTTTAATCTTATATTGAAATCAAGTATTTTTTTTGTATCAGATTTTTTGTATGCTAAATATATATCATCTTCATATTGAAATATAATAGAGTGATGATATAAAGCTGTAAAAAATGAAATATAGCTAGGACTATATATTTTGTTTGCCAATTCAAATTTATTTATTTCCTTTCATTTTAAATTGTAGATTCATCTTGTTATTCTTTCTAAAATTCATGATTTAACATAATAACTAAGTTTATTTTTAAAAACTTGATTATTTGTTTTTCAAAAAATATGCTTAAGTTCATCAAAAGTAAATACTGTGCTTTTTGATTGAGATAGTTGCAATATTATATTCATATACTGGAAGTAATTATATTATATTACTTCCAGTATATACTATTTCTTAAATAAATCAAGTTTTTACTTTTTAACAAAAAACATTATTTATATTATTAAATAATGTTTTTTTTGTTATAATTATATAAATTAATTTATATAAAATTATGAATAAAATAAATATAATTCAGTTTATGCCATATTTTCCACCTCATAAATGATGATTGGAAACTGTTTGAGAAGAGATATGAATTAATTGGCAAAAAAATAATCTATGATTTTTTGTAAATATTATTACTTCATTTGATCAAGAAAAAGAGATTGAAAATAATGAAAAAATAATATATAAAGACGAAGTAATTTGATATATAAAAAATAATATAACTCATCTAGTTATACCAAGTTTTGAAATAATCAATAATTTTCCTATGTATAAGTTTTGGGATAAAAAAACTAAACTTATTTTTGCACATTTAAAAGAAAATTTTATAGAAAAATTTGATGTAGATTCTATTAGAGTTATAACTCATACTAGATTTTTTTTACCAAGTTTATTTGGATGAATTTTTGCAAGAAAACACAAATTAAAATGGATACATATAGAACATGGTAGTGATTATGTTAAATTATCTAGTAAGTTAAAAACAAATTTATCAATTATTTACGATAAATTATTTTGAAAATGGATTTTTAAAAAAGCAGATATAGTTTTAGCTATAAGTGAAGCTTGTAAAAGATTTATAAATAATGAGTTTATAGATAGAGATTTAGAAGTGTTTTATAGATGAATAGATTTATGAAAAATTGATTTAGATAAAAAGTGAGATATAAAATTTGTATTTATTTGAAGATTAGTTTTGTTGAAATGAGTATTAGATTTAATTGAAGTTTATAAAGAATTAAATATAAAAAATGAATTAATAATAATTTGAGATTGAGATGAAAGAAAAAATTTAGAGAAATTGTCTTTTTGATATAATATAAATTTTTTATGATTTAAAGATAAAGAATTTATATTGGATTTTTTATGAAAAAATAATTGTATTTGTATCAATGCTAGTTATATGGAATGATTACCAACAAGCGTAATTGAATCATTAATAATGTGATGTCCTACAATAGCAAGCAATGTTTGATGAACTTCAGAAATATCAGATAAATCAGATCTAATCTTATTTGAAGCATGAAATAAAGATGAATTATGAAAAAAAATATTACAAGTTCTTGAAAATTACAATGACTTGAAATGAATAAGTAAAAATGAAATAGAAAAAAGATTTAAACGGGAAGAGAGTATTTTAAATTTATATAATTTTATTAAATAATGAAAAATAAAAAAATAGCTTCTTTATTTGCATCATTAAAAGTATGATGATGAGTTGAAAAAGTTCAAGCTAATTTAAGTATTTGATTAACAGATTTATGATATGATTTTTATCATATTTTAAGTGAAGATATATGAACAAAAAATGATTATAAATGAAAAATTATTTCTTTAAATAGCCCATTTATACTTTGATTTTGATTTAAAAAAATACTATCACTTTTTGTAAACGCTTTTAAAATAACTCAAATTTGTAAAAAAGAGAAAATAGAAGTTTTAATATGACAAGGAGACTATTTTTTTATGCTCTCTTGATTGGTAAAATTATTATGATTTTCATGAAAAACAATTGCAGTAGTTCATACTACTATTTGAATTTGGCCTAAGCAAATAAATTTATTACTTAGATTTTTTTTAAAATTGCATGATAAAATAATTCTGATTTCAAAAGAAGAATATCATACTTTTTTAAATGAATATAAATTTGATAAAAGTAAATTAGAAATAATTTATAATTCAATAGATATTTTAAAAATAGATAGATTAAAAGATGAAAAAGTTGAAGATATAAATTTCAATAAGTTTACATTTATAAATATAGGAAGGCTTACTTATCAAAAATGACAAGATAATCTTATAAAAGCATTTGATAAATTTAATCAAAAATACAATAATTCTCAATTAATTATTTTATGAGATTGAGAATTAAAGGAGAAATATAATAATTTAATATTATCATTAAAATCATGAAATAATATTCATCTTCTAGGTAATAAAAAAAATGTCTATAGTTACTTATCAAAGTCAGATTGTTTTGTTTTAAGTAGCAATTTTGAAGGTTTTCCTATAGTTTTAATTGAGACAATTAGTCTATGAATACCAATTATTTCAACAGATTGCAAAACTTGACCTAAAGAATTATTAAATTTAGACAATGATTTTTTTAATATTGAAAAAATAAAAAAAACTAAATATTGATATTTAGTTTGATTAGGAACTAATACAGTTGAAAATTTATTTTCAGCTATGGAGGAATATTACTTAAAACAAAACATTAGTTATAATTTTTTAGAAATCAGAAATTTTTTTTCTATTGATGAAAATGTAAATAAATGGAATAATGTATTAAAAAATATCTAAACTTTTAGTTTAAATATTTTTTGTAGTTTTAATATTATATACTCCTAATCTTGAAAATATAAGAGTTTTTAGTCTCATTAATTTAGATTCATCCATAATTCATCAAGCTCAATATTCTCATGAAAATATAGGATGTAAATTATTTATATTCATATTTACTCAAGATTGTTTTATTTTATCATAATATAAGTATTCTAAACTATTGTTTGGATAATTCTCTAATTGTTTATATTTTCAATAAAAATGTATTTTAAAATACTCTTTTGAAACCTTAAAAAAACAAGTATGAACTGTTTCCATTCAAATTCATCATTTAATAAATACATTTTCCATATTTTCCCAAGATTTAATTATATTATTTATATTCTTTACTCAGTATCTTCATGTAATTTTATAAAATCATTTACTTCTTTTTAATATTTCAGAATTATCTAAAGCATATTCTATAATTTCTTGATCTCAATAAGCTCTAGTATATTTTTGAATCAATTTTTCATTTCATTTAAATGATAAAAATTCTATTTTTTTTCAGTAAAAATCACATAATTTATAAAGCATATCTTTATCTTTAATATCTTCTAAAGAATTTTCACAAAATATAAATTCGGTAAAATTAGAATTTGATATTAAATTAACTAAGTTATTAATATATTGAAAATATCTTTTTTTAGTATCAGTAAGTTTTAATTCATAATTTGTTTGAGGTATAATTGTTGCAGTTAAAAGTAATGGGTATTTATTCATAAATTTTTATTATTTGTTATTTAAAAATTCTAAATTATAATTTTTTCTTATTTTATTTATTTCCCAATCCCACCATTTAGAATTAATTAATTTTTTTATTATTTCGTCTGAAAATCTATATTTAATAATTTTAGCTGGATTTCATCAAACAATTGCATAATCTGGGACATTTTTAGTTACAATACTTCATGCTCATATTACAGCTCAATTTCAAACATTTACTCAAGGTAATATGATTACATTTTTTCATATCCATACATCATTTCATATAAATATTCATTTTCAAATATCTTCAGTTTTTGATATAAATATATTTCAATATTCAGGAGTATAGGAAGTTAACTTATTATAATTATGATCATTAAATGCTAATATAGATACTCAATTAGCAATAGAACAAAAAGATCAAATATTTATAGGGTTTTTATAAGATCAATTTAAAGAACAGTTTCATTCAATATAAGAATAATTTCAAATATTTATTTTTCCAGAAAAAGTACATCATTGTCTTATTCTGATACCTTTTCATAAAGAAATATCTTTGTTAATTAATTGATTTAAACTAAAATTTGATAAAATTCAAAATTTTATTTTTCATTTAGTTAACATAAATTTAATTAAATTTTTTATAATTTCAGGTAATAAGTTCCATATTTTATATAACATTTATTTTCTTTTTATAAATTATTTTACTAATTTTTATTATTATATATTTTACTATTTTATATATTCATATTTTTATAAGAAATTTTTCAACTTCTCAATAAATATACATTTTTCTTATAAAATTTATCATTTCATTATTATAATCATTATTTTGAATAATATCTATTTTTTTGATATTATCAAAATTAATTTCAATAGATTTTAAATTATGATATTTTCAAGGTCTAGAGTTATGTTCTCAAATATATCATATATTGCTTATTAAATTATATTTTGGAACTATTGTTTTTAAATTGTTAAAATAACAAACCATATACAAATCACTATCCCAAAATCATCAATTCATATATGTAATAATAGATTTTTTTTTAAAAAATCATTTTTCATCTATTTTTAAGTTTCAAGACTTTAATTTTTTTCTTATATCATTGTTTTGTTTAAAAAAAATCCATCTATCTTTCCAAGTTGCCCATCACCAAAGCAAAGGATTATGTTTTGTAAATAAAAAATCTTCTTTTATTTTACTTTCTGTTAAATAATTAGATAAAGATATTAATCAAATTTTTGAATTATCTTTATAAATGTCATTAATTTTATAACAAAATTCAAATACAGAATTATTAGGAATACAATCATCTTCTAAAATTATTCAAAAATCAATATTTTCAAAGAACCAATCAATTCATCAAACCACTGCATTATAACATCATAAATTTTTATCTCTATATAAATATTTTATTTTACAATCCCAATCTATTAAATTAAAAATTTTTCTAACTTCCAATATTTGCTTTAGATCTTCAATATTTCTAGGTCAATCTTGAGAAATAAAAATATTTTTAGGTTTAATTTTCCTTAGTTTATTAACTAATATTTTTGTTGTATCAGGACGATTAAAGACTAATAACAATAATGGAATATCTTTATAATTTTTCATATTAATTTTTGTATTGAAATAAGTAATATCATTCTTTTATTTTTTCTCAATGATAATATACACCCCCCATATACTCTAAAATTTCTTTTTCGTTATTTGTAATTTCACAAATTATTTTTAATACTTTGTTTTCTAATAACAAATTTTTCATTCAATTTAAAACATTTAATTCATGTCATTCAACATCTATTTTTATTAATTTAATTAAATTTAAATCTATACTATTTTCTAAAATAAATTCATCTATACTAATAGTTTCTATTATTGTAATATCTCATTTTATATCATCTTTATTTGTGGAAACTATTCTAGATATTCAAGTATCTTTTTTACTTTCTAAAAATGAAATTGTTCATTTTTTATCAGAAATTCATTTATTTATAGCTTTAATATTACTTAAGTCATTTTTAATTATATTTATTAATAATGACTTATAAGTTGTTTTATTTGCTTCAAAAGAATATACAAAATTATTATTATTTTGTTTTGCTATTTTAATTGAATATTTTCATATATGTGTTCATATATCTAAAAATATTCAATTATCTAATTTAAAATAACTATCTAAATCATTTTCAAATAAACTACTCACTATATATTCATCATCAGTATTGTTTCTTATATGAAAATATCAAATTTCATTTTTTATAATATAATCAAAATCTATTATATTAAAACTATTTTGATAATTAGATTTAATTCTTAGTTTTATTAATATAAATAAAAAAAAATTTATAATTTTCTGTATAAAAAATAAAATAAATAGCATTTTACTGTATTTAAAAATAAATTTTAAATAACTTAAGTTTTTCTTTATATAAGTAAACATAAAAATTAATTAATTATTTTATAAAATATTTCTTTATCAACTTGTAAATCAAATTTTCTTGCAAACAATTTATCAGACTTTTTAATTTCCTCTAAATCTGTTACATCTAAAATTCTAGGTAATCAAGGTCATTTTTTCCAATCTATATACCAAAGAACATCATTTATAATATTATTTTTTTCTTCAGTATTTAAAAGTAAAGTTTGAAAAAAAATCTCATCTGGTCAAGCTACGGTTTTAAATCCCTTAACAAATTTTTTTCATTTTTTTGTATTGCAAAAATTTATTATTAGATCTATATGATTCTTACTTATTATCATCCAAGAAGATCACCAGTATAATTTATAATTATTATATAGGTATTTTTTTACTGGCATAAAAAAGTTAACAAATCTTTGAAAAATAAAACAAAATACTTGATTTCTTAGTCAAGAAGTATCAAAAAATAATCAAACAATTTTTTTAATGAAATTATCAATATAATTAGGTATAATTAAATCATGAAAATGGTATTTAATTATTCTGTTTAATATATTCCATTCATTATTTGGTTGTATTCTATATTCTAAAAAACTTTTTCATATGTAATTATTTAAAAATTTATTTATAAAATCTTGAGATTTTATTGGTAAATCTTGTCAACTCATTATAACTAAATGATCTTTTTCAGACATATTTTTTAATATTTCTTCAAAAGCACCTAAAGTTCAATCTACCATACTGTATCATCACCGTCTAATTTTTACTCTTTTTTTAATAAATATAGCTTTATTTTTCAAATAGTTAAATTCATCAATATTAGAGTTTCAATCAATATGTACATATACTTTACTTTTAGTAGAAGATAATTTATTTATTAGTATTTCAAGTTGTTCAGGATTTTTATGTGTTAAAATCAAATAATGGATCATATTTATATTTTATAAAGTCATAATATATTTAGAATATTTTTTATACTATCTTTTAAAAAATTTTCTTTTAATTTATATCAACTACCAGTATTAGCTTCAAATATAGGAAGTTTTTTAAAATTACTGAATTCTCATTTATTTAACAATAATATATTTCTATATACTCATTCTATTTGGTTATTTTCTCAAAGTTCATCATTAATTTTTTCTCAAATACCATAAAAATTTTTTTTAAAAAATTCTATATTTGATTTAAAAAATGCAGTAGAACACCTATTATCTAGAGGAGACATTTTAACAAAAATATTTTTATTATTAGCTTCTAAACTAACAATTTCATTTATATTTTTTACTTTATATCTTCAAGTTAATTTATAAAAATCATTTTCTCAATCCAAAAGTTTAGAGTTATCTATAAAATAATTTAAAATTTCTTGTTCTCAATATCATCTTCAATTTGTTACAACTTTTTTAGAATTTCATAAAAAAGTTATATATTCAAATTTTTTTCAATAAATTTGTGCTAATTTTTCAATAAATAATAATATATCAGAATTATAATTAGAATTTTCGCAAAAAACAATTTTTTTAATATTTGTTTTTGTTATTAAAAATAAGATATTTTCTAAATAGTCTTTTAATCTTACATTTTCATTAATTATTTTTAAATTTTTAATATTTTTTGGTGGTAAAATAGTTCAAGTTAAACAAATTATCATTTTTTCTAAATCATTAATTAATATTTATTTAAGTTTTTAAATAACATATATTATTTAAAAATAAATCAATTTATATACTTTATATATTATATTTATATTTTCCTATAAATTATCTATATAATCACTAATTCACTCTTTCCAGTTTCTCAATTTAATATCACTATTATTTATTAAACTACTAAAATTTGGTCTCTTAGCCTTTGTAATAAACTCACTACTAATGCAGGGAATTAAACTTATATTTTTTCCAGAGAGTTTAAAAACTTCACTTGCAAAATCAAACCAAGTTATAGGTTTATCAGATGAATTTGAAAAATGTAATATTGTTCATTTCAAATTATTTATTTTTTCAATTGTTTCTTTTATAGCAAAACTTAAATCTTTTGTGTATGTTGGAATTCAAAATTGATCATTTACAACTTTTAACTCGTTTCTTGTTTCACTAAGTTTTAACATAGTATTTACAAAATTTTTAAATTGTTTTCATCATCAATAAAGCCAACTAGTTCTTATTATGATTGTATTTATATTTTCACTTAATGCCAATTTTTCAGCTAAATATTTACTCATTCAATACTCATTTATAGGATTACAATTAGCATTTTCACTATATCAATTTTTATTTTCTCAATCAAAAACATAATCAGTAGATATAGTTATAAAATACATATTATATCTATTTGTTATTTTTGCTAGATTATAAACTCAAATGGTATTTATCTCATAATTTTTTAATTTTCATATATCTTCAGCATCATCAACTGCAGTATATGCAGCACAATTCAATACTATATCTGGTTTTATCTCGGAGATAATTTTTTCAATTTCTTCAATATTTGTTATATCAAGATTATGTTTATCAAATGCATGTATTTTGAAGTCATTTCAGCAATACTTTACAAAATCAGTTGCAAGCATTCAATTTGATCATGTTAATAAAATAGTTTTCATATTTAATGGATTATTTACTATTATTATATATATAGTCTATGAGATTATATTGTTTTATTCACATATAATCTCAATCAATAAAATCATCTAGACTTAAAACTATTTTTTCGTAATTATCTTTTATTTCAAGAAGATTTCAAAATTCTCTTTTTTTTGTTTCTTCTGATTCAATAAGATAACAAACTTGTATATATTTTATATCACTTCACTTTTCAACAGTAAAATCTATTTCTTTTGTATTATTTTTTCAAATATTTATTTTATATCAAAGTGATTTAAAATGTAAAAAAACAATATTTTCCATTATTTTTCATATATCAACTTGTTTATATCATCAAATAATTGAATTTCTTATTCATATATCAGAAAAATAAAATTTATCATTGATTTCAAAAATTTTTTTTCAAATAATTTCTTTTCTTTTTACTTTATTTAACAAATATACATTTGTAATATGATTTATGTATTCTAAAACCATATTTGTACCTATATCAATTTTTTGAGATTTAAGATATTTTGAAATATTATTCGCAGTAAACAAACTTCAAATATTATCAGATAAATAATATATAAGCTTATCTAAGAAATCAATATTTCTTACATTGTATCTTTTAACTATGTCTTTTAGTAATATAGTATTATAAACATTTTTTATATAATCATATACAATTTCTTCATCTAATATCAGATTTTTTAAATATGGAAGTCATCAAAATTTCATATAACTCAAAAAACTTTCTTTTCATTTCTCTAAATTATGAAAATCTAAAAATTCTCAATAATTTAGTGGGTAAATTTCAAATTCTATATATCTTCATGTTAAAAATGTAGCAATTTCACTTGATAACATATTTGCATTGCTTCAAGATATATAAATATCATAATTTCATAATGCTTGTAAATCTCTTAGAGCTTTTTCAAAATTTGATATATCTTGTATTTCATCAATAAATATATATTTTTTCTTATTTTTTTCTAATCATTTTTTTATATAAATAAGTAAATCATTGTAATCTTTTATGAAATCAAACTCATTTAATTCTTTATTTATATAAATTATATCTTTTTCATCTACTCAGAAATTATTTTTTAATTCATCAATTATTTGAAATAATATATAACTTTTTCATACTCTTCTTTGTCATATAAGTACTTTTATAATGTCTTTATTTATAAATGGAATGATTTTTTTGATATATATAGGTCTTTTATTATATATTTTCATTATGTTGAAAATTTAGCAATATAAAAATTATATTTTCAGTATATTGAAAAGTCTAAAAAATACAAATTAAAATAGATTATTTTTTCAAAAATCTTTTAGTGTTATTTGTTTTTTATCTTTTTCAGAAATTATTAGCTTATTTATATCAAAATATTTTCACCAATCTATATTTAAATCAGGGTCATCATATTTAATCCCTCAATCTCAAACTGGATTGTAAAAATCATCACATTTATATACAAATTCAGTATCATCTTCTAGTGTTAAAAATCAGTGAGCAAAACCTTTTGGTATAAAAAATTGTTTTTTGTTTTCATTAGATAATACTACTCAATACCATTTTCAATAAGTAGATGAATTTTTTCTTAAATCTACAGCAACATCATACACACTACCTGAAATTACTCTAACAAGTTTACTTTGAGTATTTATAGTTTGAAAATGTAATCATCTTAAAACTCAAGCTTTTGATTTACTATGATTATCTTGAATGAAATTAACATTTATTCAAGCATTTTTGAATTCTTTTTCATTGTATGTTTCCATAAAAAAACCTCTTTCATCTCAGAATACTTGAGGCTCTATTATAGTAAGTCAGTCAATTGAAGTTGCTATAAAATTAAACATTATTTTAATAATTTTAATAAATATTTTCAATAATTACTTTTCATAAGTGGTTTTGCCAGTTCGCTCAATTGGTCTTTTGAAATCCAATTATTTGCATAAGATATTTCTTCAATACATCCTATTTTTAATCCTTGTCTTGCTTCAATAATTTGTATAAAGTTTGCAGCATCAAGCATACTTTCATGAGTTCAAGTATCTAGCCATGCAAATCATCTATTCATTATTTCAACACTTAAATTTCAATTATTTAAATATTGTTCATTAACTGTAGTTATTTCCAATTCTCATCTTTCACTTGGTTTAATAGTTTTTGCTATATTTATTACATCATTTGTATAAAAATACAATCATACTACTGCGAAATTTGATTTAGGATTTTTAGGTTTTTCTTCTATAGAAATAGCCTTTTTATTATTATCAAATTCAACTACTCAATATCTTTCTGGATCTGTAACTTCATATCAAAATACAACAGATTTTCTTTCTTCTTCTACTTTTTTTACAGCATTTTGTAATAAATTACTTAATCATTGACCATGAAAAAGATTGTCTCAAAGAATCAAACAAGCATCATCTTTTCAAATAAATTTTTCTCATATTATAAATGCTTGGGCTAATCAATCTGGACTTGGTTGTACCTCATAAGTTAGATTTATTCACAATCTTTTTCAATCTCATAATAACCTTATAAATCATGCTTGATCTTCAGGAGTAGTTATTATTAAAATATCTTTTATTCCAGAGAGCATTAAAACTGATAATGGATAATATATCATCGGTTTGTCATAGATTGGCATCAATTGTTTAGATATTCACATTGTAATAGGGTATAGTCTAGTTCAACTTCCACCTGCAAGAATGATTCATTTCATAATTATTTTTTTAAATAATATTTTATCGTACTTATTATTCAATTTTCAAATTTTATCTTTGGTTCCCAATTTAACTCATTTTTTATTTTAGTTGCATCAATTGCATATCTTACATCATGTCATTTTCTATCTTCAACAAAAGTTATATAACTTTCATTTTTTCACATTTCTTTTAATATAAGTTTTGTTATTTCTAGGTTTGTATATTCGTTATTTCAACCTATATTATAAATTGATTTATTTTCTGCTTTTGTAAATACTTCCCAAATTGCATCACAATGGTCTTCTACATAAAGCCAATCTCTTATGTTTGATCAATCACCATAAACTGTAACTGGTTTATTATTTTTTAATAAATCAATAAAATGAGGTATAAGTTTTTCATTGTCTTGATTAGGTCAATAATTATTTGAACATCTAGTGATTACATAATTAATTCAAAAAGTTCTACCATAAGCTTTAACTATTAAGTCTGAACTTGCTTTTGATGCACTATATGGGCTAGAAGCATTTATAGGTGTAATTTCTGTAAAAAATCAACCATTTGGTAGGTCTCAATATACTTCGTCAGTTGAAATATGATGAAATCTATTTAAAGAAAATTCTTTATGACAATCAAGCAAATTTTGAGTTCCTATTACATTTGTCTCAGTAAAAATAATAGGATTTTTTATACTATTATCTACATGACTTTCAGCTGCAAAGTGTATGATATCAGTAGGATTATATTTTTTATAAATTTCTCTTAAAGCTTCTTTGTCTCTAATATCTACTTTTTCAAAAAAGTAATTTGGGGCATTTGTTACTTCATTTGAAATATTTTCTAATTTTCATGCATAAGTAAGAGCATCTATATTTATAAAATCAATTTCTTTATTTAGTAAAACATATTTATTTAAAAAATTTGAACCGATAAATCAAGCTCAACCAGTTATAATTATCTTTTGAGTCATATATTTTATTTATTAACTATTATTAAATTTATATGAAAAAACAACCAAAATTCAAACTTATTTAAAAAAGTATGTTAAAAACTAAAAAACAAAAAACTCAATCTAAAAATTTTTTTTATGTCACTTTTTTTTATATAATCGTTATACTATTTGTGAAAAACATTTATTTTATATTATTAATTATTTATTTATGAAAAAATTATTAGCTGTTATCTTATTTCTATCTTTTACTATGACTTCTTTTGCTCAATATATAGAGTGACAAGAACCTAGCACTTGAAGTGGTATTACTACTATGATGGTTTGAAATGATAGAGATGAACATGGTTGTATTGGTTCAGCATGATATACTTGGGATGAAAATTCTAATCAATGTGTTAGACCATGGGAACAAAAAGAAGAAGCAAGAATTTGTACTATGGATTACAATCCAGTTTGTGCTGAAGTTCAAGTTCAATGTATAAAAGCTCCATGTTTTCCTGTAAATCAAACATTTTGAAATGCTTGTGGTGCAGGTGATAACAAGGTTATATACCAATGAGAATGTATTAATTCAGATAATTCTGCTACATATAAAAGATATCAAAAGTATGAAGATGTATTACTGAAAAAATTAGTAAATATTTCTACTCAAAAATTGGAAAAAATGCTAGAATTAACAAATAAAATGATAGAACAAACTCCTTTGTTGAAAATGGCTAAATGGGCTTTAGAAAGAAGAACTACTCAATTGGTTTTTATTAAAAATTTAATTCAAAAAGAATTAAGTACTAGATATTAATCAAATATAGTCAATTTCTTGCTTTTTTATTAAAGATATGTGATAATATATATTATTTCACATATCTTTTTATTTATGCCTGAATTAGAAAATAAAGATTCTCAGGAATCAAATAATCAAAAAAAACAATCACTTTCTGAAACATTTAACTGGTTTTCAAAAAATAAAAATTTCATACAAGATGTATGAGATATTTTATCTGCTCAAGAAAAATGACAAAATGAGCTAAATAATCTAAAAAAAGAGTATGAAAATAGATTAGAAAATACAATTTATAAAAAACATTTTAATTCTCTTATTTTTATTATAGATTATATAAATAAAGAAGAATGAAATGTTTATGTAATTTCTACAATAAAAGAATTTGTAGAAAGTTCAATTAATTCTAAAAATAAAAGAAGTGAATTACAAAGAGAAGTAGAATCTAATCCAAAGCAAAGACAAGTAACTAAAAAAACTTCTGATATTTGAAAAATATCACCTGAAAAACAAGAAAAATTAGTAGAAAAAAAAGATAATGCAAAAATACTTTCTAATTATAAATGACAAGTTATATCAGTTTTAAAAAATTTAGAAGATATAATTGCAAATCGTGATGAAAATACTTGATTTGTTAATGCTTTAATTGATGATGGAGTTCATCTTATAAATAATATAAGTGGGTCAACTGTTGAAACTTGAAAACAAATATATCAACAATCTTTTGATCAAGTAAAATCAAGAATTTTTCAAATAGAAAAAGAAATATTAAAAGTAGATTTTAATACTCTTTCACCAGAAGAAAAATTGAGATATAATGAAATTTTGGTTTCAATAAAGGAAATTAAAGAAATGAAAATAGGAGATGTTTGAGTATTAAATAGTATTATTGCATCTATAAAAAGTACGCCAGAAAGTTTAGAAAGTGCATATTATTGAGCAGTTTGAACTTGAGAGTGAGTTATAGAATGAACTAAAAACATGATAACTTGAGTTTTTGATATAACTGTATTTATTTTAAAATATAGTTGAAGTTTAGTTTGAATTGATAGTAAATATAAAACAGAAGTAAATAATCAAGCTTCAAAAATATGGGATTTTATGCAAAAAGAAGGGTTTTCATGATTGTCAGATGAAGTATACAACGCAATCTGAAAAGAAATGGATAATATAGCTAAATTACCAAAAAATGAGCAAGCTGAAGCTATTTGAAAATTAAGCTGAAAAGTAATTTCATTATTATTAGTTATAAAATGAGCTGTTGCTGCTTCTTGAAAAGTTTGAGAAATGACTGGAAAAATATGAAGAATATCTAGATTACTAGAAAAACTTTCAGTAAAATGAGCTTCATGAAGTAACCGTGCTATGAAATTAGCAGAGTTTTTTAATACAGCAAGTAAGATAAAAAATATATCATATGCAATTGAAGTATTTTTAAATTGACCTGCTGAAACTGTTATATGAATAGCTTGAGCTAAAACTTTTAGCGCATTATTTATGTGATTAAAAACTAAAGGTGCATCAACTTTAGAATTTAAAAAACTTGCTGATGAAATAGTTGAGTTCTCAAAAACACCGAGTAAAGATTTAGAACCTCACTTTTCAAATCATCCATTAAAAAAATGGTTTGAAAAAGAATGAATATCTAAATCACCAGAAGATGTATTAAAAGAGCTAGATTTTTGGCAAAAAAATATATGAAATTTCCCAAAAGAAATACATAATAAATTGGCTCAAGATCCAGAATATTTAAGATATCTTATTCATTTATGAGAAATAAAACATAAAGCTTTATGAGATATTATCTCTGCATTAAAAAATCCTGATAATGAACCATGGACTATTATTAATTTTGTTAAAATTAATGAAAAAAATTATAGATGACTTAGTATTAAAAATGAACCTGATATAAATCATAGTGAAAGTTGAGATGATTTTGATTTTTGAAGTTGAAGTGATAATGAAGTATTATGGGATAAACCAACTAAATCAGCTGAACAAGCTTGAAATAATTCAAGTGATATAATTGATATTGATGCAGTTAGTGAAGCTGATGTTTGGCTTTCATATGGTAGATATGATTGAGCTATATCATTTTTAGAATCAGCAATTAAGAGAGAACCGGATAAACTAGATTATTATAAAAAATTATTGGAAGTTTATACAAAAATGAATGATACTAAAAAAATAGAAGAAATTAGTGCTATTATTAAGAGTAAAAGTTCTGTTTGAGAAAGTGTGAAAATAGAAAGTAAAAGTGCTAATGCTACAATTGATTCAATTGATAATATAAATAAAAATTGAGCATTAAAATTAGATGAATTAAATTTAGAAGTATTGGAAAAATTTGATTCAATTCCTAGAATTATAGAAATTTCTGAATGAAAATATGTATCTGTTGTAAAAACAAGTGTTACTGCAGATTGAAAAAGTGTTTTTACAGTTAGGTATTGAATAAAAAATTCAACTTCAAAATTTCCTCCTTTTGAGTGAGTTTCTACATTTATAGTTGATAAAAATAAAATTTCAATTATAAGTCCTAAAACTCGTTTAGAAAATAATGATTATGAATCTATACAAAAAACTTTGCTTGATAAAATATGATGAAATAAATCTATAGTTGATGAAAATCCTCTAGAAAAAGTATCTTCATGAAATGTTTGAACTAAGATAGAAGAAACAAAAAGTATATGAGATTTAGAAATATTAAAAGCATGAATAAATAATAAATGACAAGATGTTTTTCTTGTAAATGTTAAAGATGTAAATTGAAAATGATTATCACAATTTGAAATAAATGTATACCAAGAATGAAAAGATTTAGTATTTTATTTATGATCAATGGCTAAAAATTCTAGTACATTTAATATGAATGATTTATTTAAATTTATACCAAAAATAGCTGATTTAACAAAAGGTTTCTCAAATATAGATTTATATAAAATAGAATATTTAAGAATTGATTGAACTTGAGAAGTTTGAAAACTAAAAACAATACCAATAAAACCAGAATCATTGAAAGATTGATTTAAAATATAAAAATATTTATTTAATTTACAAAAATATGAAAAATAAGTTAGATGTAAATTCTAAAAATTCAAATAAATCTTTTTTTGAATTTTTATCTCAAATAGAAAATAGCTTTTTCCATGATTTTAATCTTGAAATGGATTTTGCTCAATGATGAATATTTGTTAAAATTTGAGAAGAAGAAAAAAGATATACTAGAGAAGATTTATTATTATGATTATTTAATAAAAAAATTTCTTTAACTGATTTTATATCATATCTTGGTTTAGATTTAAAAGAAATAAAAAACTTTTCTACTGATGAAATACAACATTTATTATTATATAGACTTCTTTTAAAATTTAATGAAGATGAGAGTAATGAATTATTTTTTAATGCATTTAAAGTAGAAAAATTTGCTATACTTTGATTTTATCAAAATACAGAAGATTTAGATAAAAAGAAAATCATAAAACAAATTCTATGAGAACCTCATCCTATGAATACTACTTGAGATGGTATAAAAAAATCAGTAGATTCTGTATTGAAAAAATAATCTGAAACAAATAAAAAATGACTCGTAAGAGTCATTTTTTATTTGTTTCAGATTCTAAGTAATGCTGGAATATAAAGTATTATCATAAGTGTTCAAAATATTAAACCTCACATAAATGCAATTGCTAATCAAGCCCACATTTCATCTTTTAATGCAAGAGTAACAAGTCAAGCAGTTGTTGTAAGTGTAGTTAAAAATATAGGTTTAACTCTAGAATTTACTGTTTCAAGTAATAAATCTAAACTAAAAATCTTATCTCTGTCAAGTTTATCAATGTATGATTCTATAAGTAATATAGAAGTATTTACTCAAACTCATATTAATCAAAAAATTCATAATTGTGCAGCAAATGAAAATGTTTGTCATAAGATTCATAATAATCAAAATGCTCAAACAAGTAAAAGAGGCAATGATGAAAGTATTATAAATGGATATTTAAAATTATTAAATTGGTAAACTAAAACTCAAAACATTAAAAATATTCAAACTAAAAATGATAATCACATATCTTTTGAAGAATTTTGTTGTTCTCTTATATCAGATCCATATGCGAAAGTTACTTTATCACTTGGATTATCTTTGATAATCTTATCAATTCATTCTGTAACTACTGATAATGGTATCCCATTTACTTGGTCAGCATCTATTGAAACAACTAAACTTCAATCTAGGTGATCTATAGTTTTTAATTCTGGTAAGAAATTTATTTCTTTTATAAAATTTGATAAATAAACTCAATTTATTTTTAAATCTTCTATATTTCAATCAAAATCTAAAAATGTTTTAACTTGTAATTCTTCATCTGATAAATCATACAATTTTTTTATAGTAATCCCATTTGGTATATAATTAGTTGTATTTTTCATTCACATAAGTAGTAAACTTAATCTATCAGCAGTTACGTTGTATTGTTTTAGTTTATTGTAATCCCAAACTATTTTTACTTTTCAATTTGTATATTCTACTGAATTTCACCAATTATATGCTCAATCAAGTTCTTTTAATTTTGGAAAAATTAGATTCATATATTCAACTATATCTCCAAGATTATCTCAAATTAGATTAAACGCAATTGGTTTTCATGCTCATGGTCCAGCTTTCTCTGTTGTAACTAATATATCTTTTATATATTTACTTTTTATGTTTATATCAACAAAATGCTGTATGTTTTCTTTTATTGTATATGATTTATATAAATTTCAATCAACTTTTCTTTTATTATCTTTATCTGCAAGTTTTATTGTTAATGTTGAATAATTATCACTTCAACTTGTTCAATACATAGCATTTTTCAGTGGATCTCAACCTGATTTTATTCATAAATCAACTCATATGTATTCTGAAATTTCTGGATAATTTTCATTTAAATAATTGTTTATCTTATTTGTTATATCATATGTTAATTCTCTATTTTTTTCTAAATCAATTCAAGGAGTATAGTTTAAGTTTATGGTTATATTATTTGAATCAACTGAAGACATAAAATCAACTTTTATAACTTTCAAAACTACAAGTGCTATAGTAAATGCGAATAATAACCAAAAACTAATTACTGTTAAAATTGCTCTTTTTTTATTTTTTAAAAATGGAAAAATATATTTTGAGATATTCCAATGAACTTCAACTTTTTTTTGTTTTGAATCAATTGGTAAAATATTCTTATTTTTTTTATCAAATAAATTTATAATTACTGGTAAAAATACAAGTGAAATAATTATAGAAATAATAAGATTTATTCATATAGTCACAGGCATAGATTTCATAAATGCTCACATCAAACCTGATAACATAAAATACAATGGTAAAAACATAACAATAGTTGTTAATGTTCAACTTATTAATGGTTGTCTGTAAGTGTTAATAGAATATGCAATTGCATCATTTTTTGATAATCATTTTTTAATTCAATCATCATATCATTCCGTTATAACTATCAATGAATCTACCATTATTCATAGTGTCAGAATAAGTGAAAATGATACAATCATATTAAATGAATATCATATCATTTGCAATATTATAAATGTTGCAAGATAAACTAAAGGGAAGGCTATAGTAATAGCAAGAGATTCTCTAAAACCAATAAAATATATGATAATTAAAAATATAAAAATACTTGTTTGCCGAAAATTTCAAATAAAAGTATTATATGTATTATCTATTTTTTCTTTTTGTGATAAAACTTCGTAAAATCTTATATCTTCTGATTTAAGTTTTTCTTTTTGTATATCAAGATAAGCATTTATTTGAGATATTATTGTTAAAATATCGCCTCATGCAACTTTTTTAACTTGAAATGAAATTGCTCAATAAGTTGAATTATCATTATCATAAACAAAACTTTTTTTATCTTCTTTTTCAACTCATAAATATACATCACTTACATCTGAAACTTTTATTATTTTTCAACTAGAATCAACTAAATTATAGTTTCTGATTTGTTCAACTACATTGTTTACGTCTGTGTCATATGAAGAAACTTCAAAAGAAAATAGATTTCAATCTACATTTTTCTTATCTGCAGGTAATTTTACAAGTAAAGATTTTATTTCATTTATAAAATATCCATAATCAATATTAAAATGATTTAATCTATCATAATCTGCAAGTATTTTTATTTGTGGATTAACTTTTCAAACTACAACTATATCTGAAACTCATTGTATTTTTTTAAGATCATCTTCTATGTATTTTACTTTGTCATAAAGTATATTTGCCATATATCATCAAGCAATAGAAAAAGTGATGATAGGAGAATCATCTAAGTTTACTTTTTTTACTATTGGATCTTCTACTCATTCGGGAAAACTAGACTTTACCTTATCAACTGCAGCTTTTATATCACTAGTTGCATCTTGTTTTGATTTACTAGTATAAAATTCAAGTGAAACAACTCATAGATTATATGCAGAAGTTCATTTCATTTCTTTTAATCAAGAAATAGAAGCAAATTCTTTTTCTAATCTATCAACTATTTGTGCTTCAATAGTTTTTGGATCACCACCTGGATAAACAGCAGTAACTACATAATTTGGTAAATCAATTTCAGGAGAGGATTCTTTTGGTAGAGTTATAAATGATATGATTCATAAAATAAATGAAAAAATCATTATAATCAACAATATTGATTGATATTTTTTGAAAAAAGGTTCTTCTTCATGTTTTATTATTTCTGACATTTTTTTATCTTATTTAATTAATGTATCTCATAATTGTAATCATTCTAATACTTGAATATTAGGAAGATTTACTTCTCAAATTTTTACTTGTTTTTCAATTATTTCTCAACTTCAAGTTTGTGATTTTATGAAATATCAATTTAATCTTGGAGTAACATATTCGATAGGAACTTCTATTATTTCATTGTTTAAATCAACATTACTTATATCTTTGTTTGGATAATCAATAAGTACTTTTAATTTATCTCAAACTTTGAATTCAATTTCTTCTGGCAATATAGTTTCATATGAATAATTTTGAGTCATAGTATCTATTTGAGGTAATAGAGTTAACTCTGAACCTGTAAATATAATATTGTTATCTTTTTCAACTGAATAAATATATCCATCAGATAATTTATTTGCAGATGAAACTTTTAATTTTAAACTATTTTTTCAATTTGATTGTATTTCACAAATTGGAGAATTTGGAGAAACATTTGTATTTAAATATGTGTAATTATTGCTTATAGTTCAATCAATTCATGCATAAATATTTTGTGGAGATAAGTTTATAACTAAGTTATCTATATTTTGTCTTAATGATAATAATTGATTATCTAATTGTTTTGTAGTTATTTCTTTATTTTGGCTTAGTGATTTTAAGTTATTTTCTTGTGAATTAATTCAGCTTTCTAAAGAACTAATTTGAGATTTCATATTAGTTAAATTCACATCAATTGATAAAAGTGTAGATTCACTTTTATTGTTTTTAAAATTATCTATATTTCAATTTAAACTATCAATTGAAGTAACTATTCAAGCAATTTGAGTATCATAAGTATTTGTTATACTATCATTACTTTTTAATGCATTATCTAAATTTGTTTTTAAAACTAATAATCAATTTGAATATCATAATAGTGTATTATAATATGTGTTTATACTTGTTTCAGTAAATACATTTGCAACAGCAACCGATTTTTTAATTCAATTATTAGCTAATTTAATCAAATCATTTAAATCATTTTCAAAATTACTTAATTCTTCTCAAGATAAAGTTTTATAATCTAGATTATATAATTTGAAAAAATCAGTTTTTACATTTGTTTTTATACTTGAATCTTTTGCAGATAAATAAGTATCGTAATTTATTGTATTATTTTTATATTCTTCAGTTATTCAATAAAGTTCATTTATATATAAAAGTATATTATCTATCGTGCTATATGAAGTAGTTTTTATATTTTCAAGTGATGATTCAACTTTTGATAAATCTTCTATTTTTGATTTTTCTAATATAGCTTTTTGTTTTTGTAAATTTTTTTCTTGTTCAACTAGAGTTTCAATTTGAGTAGATAAATCAGAACTAGTTAATCATTTTTGTTTAACAAGTAAATCATAATTTGATTTACTAAGCTCTAATTGTTCATTTGAAGAAGATATATTAGAGTTTAGTGTAGAAATTTGTATGTCTAAATTATTAATAGTTGATAATTTGATTCATTCTAAATTTCAAAGTTGTAATTCTAAAGAACTTTTTGTATTTAATAATGATTTAATATTAGGATCAGTAAAATCAGGAGTAATTGTTGCAATTAGAGTTTCAGAATTTACTTCTTTTCAAGGTTCACAATTTAATTCACTAACTTTTCAAAGTATACTAGATGATTTTTTTATAGAATTATTTGATAATATGTTTCATTCTAAAACTTTTGATTGTAAATTATTTCATCAAACAACAAAAGTTTCATAAGTTATAGGATTTATGTCGTTAGTAACTTCTTTTATTTCTTGTTTAGTACAAGAGTTTAATATTAAAAGAAACATAGAAAAAATAAGGATTTTTTTGATTTTTAAATTAGAATTCATTTTTTTAAATTATTTAATAAAGCTAGTTTTTATATTTTTATATTTTTATAATCAATTGTTTTTGATATACTTTCATAATCTGTAAATAATCAATTTACTAATATTCATGCAAATTTCTGTGCAAAATAATAAAATTCATCATCATTTTTAAATTGAGATTTTACATTTAATATATTTACATAAAAAAAAGAAATTTTTGATATTAAATTATAATCCATAGATTCATCATTTCAAAGTAATGGTTTTAAAAGTTTTAAATGTAGAGACTCTATATATTCTTTTGTCACTTTTCAGAAATAATAATTTTCATTTCAAAAAATTATATTTCTAATAATATTATTTTGTTCAAACATTTTTAATGAATACATAATTTTAATTAATATCCTTTCTTTTATAATTGGATATTTTTTTATAAATTCATCTTTTTTTGATTCTCAATATATGAAAATGTCATCAATAATTGTTTCATAAAGTTCTTCTTTATTTGAAAAATAAAGATAAAAAGTACCTTTTGCTATTTTTGCTTTTTTAACAATTTGATCAATTGATACCTTTTTAGGACCAAATTTTCAAAATAGATTAATTCATGCTTCAATAATTAATTCTTTCTTTGTTTTCATTTAAAATGACTAAAAAGTAAAATATAGTCATATATTATTTTTTATTTTATTAAAATCAAATAATAATGACTAAAAAATTAGATATAGTCATATAATATATTATTTTCCTGATAAAATCAAAATAAACCATACTTTTTTTTAAAAAAAGTATGGTTTATTTTGAGAAAATAAAAATATATATTTTTATTTTCTTAGTCTTTTTATTTCAAGAACAAAAAATCTAAAATCAGTATAATTTAATATTGCAAATATAGAGAAATAAATTGCAGAAACAAAGCAAAATAATAGTAATCAATAAACTCTACTTAAATTTAAAAATATTGGATTTAAATAAGTATATAGAAAGTATCAAATAATTCATAATACAATTATATTTTTAAATATGTATTTGTAATCAAAATGTACATTATAATCTTTTCATAAATGATATTCTCATAATCACCAAATTAAAATCCATCATATTCAAGTAGCTAATGCAGCTCAAGGAGCTCAAAATATATTTATAAATATAATATTTGTAAAAAAATTAAATACTATTGCTATAAAAACTATTTTTAATCTTTCTTTTACTTTTCAGATACTAGCAAGTATGATTCAATTCATTTGAAGTAAAAAATTGAAAGCAAGGAATAAAATAGAAAATTGTAATATAATTCAAGATGGTATAAATTTAGATCAAAAAAGTATATTTGTAAGACTATCAGCAAATACAAAGAAAAGTATACTAAAAGCTATAGATAGTACTAAAAAATTTTTTTGAAATATAGATTTTACAAGTTTTATTTTCCCTAGTTCTCACATACTGTGCATTTGTGAAAACATAGGGTATAGTAGACCAAAAATTGGTCATATAAGTAAAAATGGTATTCAAATAATACTTAAATAAGTTGTATAATATCATGCTGAAATACTTCATTTTATATATATTATCATCTGCATATCCATTTGAGATAAAAGTGTTCATGCTTGAACTCAGATATATATAGTTAATGAATATTTAAATATTTCGTTAAAAAGTTTTTTATCCCATAGTATTTTTTCATCTTTAAGATAGGGAATATAATACTTTTTAAAAAATAAAAATAAAGAAATAATAATTCAAATATACAATCAAAAAAGCCAAGCATATGAGAAATTTATTATATTTGATAGATCAAACATAAATACTCAAAGTACAAAAATTAATATAAATGACATCCTAAAAAAATCAATTATTTTATTTAGAAAAGTATTTTGTACAACCATGAAAAAAGTTGAAATAATTTGAAAAATATTTATTCACAAGAAGAAAAATGCAAATATCTTAAGTACATTTTTGGCTTCTATTGAATTAAAATAATTATTAGCTAGATAATCTGCTCAGAAAAAAAAGAAAAATGCAATTGTAATTCAAGTTGTCATTTGAGCAATTAAAGCATAAGTAAGTATAGATTTTACTTTATCATATCTTTTTTCTGTTATATATCTTGGTACAAAATAATTTAAACTATCTGTTAATCATAAATCATTATATGCAGATGCAAGAGTTATTAAACTTACAACTCAATAAAGAATTCATACATCGCTTACATTCAACTCTCATGCTATAATTATCTTTGTAATATATCAAATTGGACCTATTATAAATGAAAATATATATAACCATATACCTTTTTTTACAAATTTTTCACTTAAACTTCCGTGTTCTTCTATCATATTTATTTTTTATTAAATTTTTATATATTTTAAAAAAAAATAATATAAACACAATTATAATTTTTATTTTATAACACTTGCAATTATATTTGCTATATTTTTATCAAGTGGACTTGGAATTATTTCATCAAAAGTAGGATTTTTTACATAACTAGATAATGCAAGTGCTGCTTGTATCTTGTGTTCATCAGTTATTTTTATCACTCTATTTTCTAGTGCTCACTTAAAAAGTCCAGGGAAAACAAGTACATTGTTTAATTGATTTGGATAATCACTTCTACCAGTTGCAACTATTTTTGCTCAGGCTTCTATAGCATCTTCTGGCATTATTTCTGGAGTTGGATTTGCCATAGCAAAGATAATAGAATCTTTTTTCATAGAAGATACCATTTCTTTTGAAACAACAAGTGGTGCTGAAACTCAAACAAAAACATCAGCTCAAATCATAGCATCTTTTAGAGTTCCAGATATATCATTTTTATTTGTTATATTTAGAATCTCTATTTTTTCTTTGTTTAAATCAGATCTATTTTTTGAAATTATTCATTTGCTATCGCAAACAACTATATCTCAAACTCAATATAATCTAAATAATTTTATGATTGCAGTTCCTGCAGCTCAAAGTCAGTTTACTACTATTTTTATTTCATCCTTATTTTTTCCTACTACTTTTAAAGAGTTTATAAGTCAAGCTAAAGCTACTATTGCAGTTCAGTGTTGATCATCGTGAAAAACAGGGATATTTAATTCTGCTTTTAATCTTTCTTCTATTTCAAAACATCTAGGAGCACTTATGTCTTCTAAATTTATACCTCAAACAGTAGGGGAAATATGTCTAATTGTTGCAATTATTTCTTCAGTATCTTGAGTATCAAGAACTATAGGAAATGCATTTACTCAAGCAAATTCTTTAAATAATACACATTTTCATTCCATAACTGGAAGTCATGCAAGTCCTCAAATATTTCATAATCATAAAACTGCACTTCAATCACTTATAACAGCAACAGTATTTCATTTTATAGTATATTTGTAAGCATTTTCAGGGTCTTTTGCGATTTCTCTGCAAGGTTCTGCAACTCAAGGGCTATATGCAGTAGAAAGAAGTTCTCTACTATCAATTTTTACTTTTGAATTGAAATCAATTTTTCATTTTAATATTTCATGTAGTTCTAAACTTTTTTTAAAATAATCCATATTTTTTTATTTAAATTATATTTTTCACTATACTTTATATAGTAATTATATATATGATAATATTTTTTAACATAAAATCAAAACTTTTTCTTGTTTTATTTTTTTTAAAATATAAAATCTAATTAATTTAAAATATTATTTAATTTATTTAAGATGCTTTTATACCTATTGAAGATTTTTTCTCTACTTTTGTTTTCATTTTTTATCTTATTTAATTATTATTTTGTTTTCCCTAATCATAGTGAAAATTTTGATTGATATATGTCACTTTTTATAGTTATATCAATTATTTATGCTATTTATAAATATTTTCAATTAAATATTTCAAAGGAAAAAGCAATCATATCTCTTAAATCAATAGTTAGTTATTTTTTCTTAACTTTATTTGTAGTTTGTTTTTACTTTTTTTCATTGTCATGAAACTCTATTTCTTTTTGATTTGAATTATTTTTCAAGATAATTTTCTTTTCTCTTCTACCTGTTTCAATTTTTACTATATGTTTATCTTTTGGTAAAAAATTACTTTCAAAATTACCAAATAAAGACGAGTTTTGAGTTTGAGTATTTTGGCTTTTAGAAATGATTATTTGATTTATTTCATTTATAACTTTAGTAGTTATTTTTTGAATATTTTGATTTTATAATCTATATATAGTTTTTTGAATCCTTATAATATTTTCAATTTTTTCATATAAAGAGTTTGTTAATATATATAATAATTTTATAAAAACTACTTATACTTTTGATATAAAAGAAGGTTACTATATGAAACTTTTTTCAGCAGAATTGTTTACTATTTTTGCATTTATAGTTTTATCAACTTGATTGATGTCTGTAGTTAGACCTTTCCCAATTTGATGGGATGATTTATGAGTTTATATGAATTTTCCTCATTTGATGGCTGAAGCAGGTAGTTTACTTTCACTTTCAATGATGTATTCTTGGCAAACTTTTACTGGTATTTGATATATGTTTGGTAGCCCAGTTCCAGCTTTTTTCTTGAATATTTCAGGTTTATTTTTAAGTTTTATTACCCTAGTTGTAGTTCTTTCGAATCTTATAAAATCAATTGATCCATTAAAAAAATCATTTTTTAGTTTACCTGTTATATTATCAAGTATTTTTATTGCACTTCCAATGGTGTGATTTCAATCTACAAAAGATTTGAAATTAGATGAATGATTATTTTTTATAACAGTTATTTCTTTATTTTTTCTATATAAATATTTTTTATTACTTAGAGAAAAGAAAAATATATCAATTATTTATTTATTTTTAATATGAATAATTGTTTGATTTGCATTTTCTGTAAAATTTACATCACTTTTACTTATAGTTTCTATAATCTGAGTTTTATCATTTGCTAGACTTTGAATAGTATGATTTTTATGATATTTATCTCTTTTCTTTTGAATCTTCACAATTTGAAATCTATGGAAGATGATGAATGTAGTTGTAAATCCAAATGGTATTGTTTGATTTGAAAAAATATTTGGTTCTATAACTATTGTTTTATGAATATTGTTATTATGATATAGTTTTTTAAAAGATAAAAAATCTTTTATTTCATACTCAAAAGAATTAGCATTATTTTTAGTTTGACTAATTGTAGTACTTATCCCTTGGATTTGAAAAAATATAAATGAATGATATCCAAATTTAAGTATAGGAACGATTATTTGATGAAAGTCAGATGATTTTACAGTAGATTTTAAAACTTTATATTCAGAAAAAGAATATAATGCTATATCAGAAGAAAAAAATAATATTAGAAAAAAAGAAAATTCTATAACTACAAATGAAGATTTACTTAGATATTTCTGATATGAAAATTGAATTCTTGATTTTGTTTATATGCCTTGGAATTTGTCAATGCAAAAAAATCAATGATGAGAATATACAAATATATGATTTATATTTTTAGCTTTATTACCTCTTATTTTTATATTCTTACCATATAGAAAAAAGTATTATTTCGCACTATTTTTACTTATTTCAATTGTTCAGTTTATTTCATATAGTCAATTAAATTCAAAAGTTATTAAAATAAGTGATTTTAACAATATTTCTACATGAAGTTTAGTTTGAGTTGTATCAAATGATAATTATGTTTTTAAAGATAAAAAAAATAATGATGATGTTTATGATGTAGATGTTTCAAAATATATAGATTGAGAAGTTATTACTTCTTGACTTGTAAAAGAAGAAATAGATACTAAAACTAAACAATATATAACAAATTTAATAAATGAAGAAACAACAAATCAATTTAGTTCTGTAAAAATACAAACACAAGAAGAATATTCAAAATTATTTCAAGAAAATAGTAAAAGATACATAGATAATTATAAAACTTTTTATGATATAGTTTATGAAAAAGAATTTAAAACTTTACAAGAGCAAGTAATAAAAGCATTTTATGAAGAATTAAAATTGAAAGTTAAAGATTTATCTATATGAAATTGATTTACTTTTGTTTGATTAACTTTAGATGATACTGATTTTACTTATATTAAAAAATTAAATAATTTATATTATTCAAATTATATATTTTCAGTTTGAGATATAGTTACTTTAAATGAAATATTAATTAAAAATAATTCATCTAAAGAAGATATAGAAAATATTAACAATATATGGAAAAATAATAGAAGTATAAATTGAGTGATGGTTGATTTTTTCGCAAAAACAAATCTACCTGTTTGATATATATTTATATTTTTATGATTTTTTGTACCAACTATATATTTACTTCTTACATTAAAAGAATGAAAACTTGTTTATATATTTAAATTAAATCTAGTTTTTGCTTCGCTTTATACATTTTTATGGTTAATATCTGCATTTTGAATTGTTTGGTATGGTATAACTATGTACTTTTCATTTTTACTTATGATTTGAATAGGAGCATTTTTTATATCAAATTATAAAGATAATGATTCTGAAAATACATACCTTTTTAAATTATTAGGTTCAGTAGTTTTTATAAGTATTTTGGCTATTTATTTTATAAATTCTTTAGTCCCATATACTTTTAATAATTTGAAATGATCTTCATATGAAGAATTTAAAACTTGAAAGTTTTCTCAAGCATCAGCTATATTTTTATATCATGATGATTATAAAAAAGCACTTTTTAGTCTAAATATTGATGAAAATAAAAAAGAACAATTTTTACTTGCTAATATAACAAAAGATATATTTTCTGCAGTTGAAAAAATAGAGAAAAAAGATATAAATACAGTATTTGATATATTAAATAAATTAAAAACTGATCCTAATTTTAAAATTGCAGCAACAAAATCACTTGAGAATTTATATGAAAATATACAAAATCCAAGTGATGAATTTAAAAATAAATGAAAGATTTATAGAATTGGTACATTTTTAAAGTATTATATTTCTGAAAATAATAATAGACTTTTTGATGATAGTTTATTGTTTTCATTTGATGATTATATTTATACTGATGATGAAAATCTATTAATTGATAGATTTAAAAAACTTTGATTAAATTATTTGCTTGTTGATTTAAATGCAGCTACAATTGATCAATCAGATACACATGATTTAACAAAAAGATATGAAAAACTTTTGAGTACTTTTATTAATCCAAATTTTGAATTATTAGAGACTGATAGTGTTTGTTTACAACTTGCTTTAGATAATTATAAATCAAATTGAGACTTTGATGAATACTTTAAATTAGCAGGGGTTAATTATGATTGATATGATAAAAGTTGAAATAAAGTATTTAGACAAACAAAAAGAGCTTATTGTTCTGAACAAATAATTAAATTATTGGATTGAAATCTAATAAATGAAACTAATTATTCTTATTTAATGAAATATAAAGCTCAAAATGATAATACTCCTATGACTATTGATCAAGTTAATAATATGATTGGTATGGCATATAAGGCAATATTTAAAATAAAATAAAAAATAAAGAAAAAACCTATATTTATATAGGTTTTTTCTTTATTTTTTTTACAAAAAATCATAAGTGTGTTTTAATATATATAATAATAATTAAATTAAATATATTATGATTTTTTGATTAGATATATGAGTTTTTATATTTATGATTTTATGCTTACTTTTAGTAGGTATTTTTGAGTTTATAAATTGATTTCATGATACTGCAAATGCAGTTGCACCAGTTATATATACTAAATCATTAAAAGCTAAAAAGGCAGTTTTAATAGCGTGAATTATGAATTTCTTATGAGTAGTTTTTTGAGGTATATGAGTAGCAATGGCAATTATCCATCTTTTACCACTTGATGCAATAAGTTTTCAATCTGAAGTTTTTTGAATTTCTGTAGTTATATCACTTTTATTATCAGCAATAATTTGGAATTTTTCAACTTGGTATTTTGGTTTACCAGCATCAAGTTCACATTCTTTGATTTGAGCAATTCTTTGAGTTACAATAGTAATGATGTTTTTACCAATTAATTGAAATGTTGAAGTTGTTCCAAATTGGCAAAAAGCATTAGAAGTAATTGAATCGTTGCTTTTTTCTCCATTTATTTGATTTTTATTTGCTTCAATAATAATGTTATTTTCATTAAAATATATTAAGAATAAATATTATTTTTCAACACCTTCAAAAAAACATAATTCAGCACCTACAAGATGACTTCGTAGTATTCTTATTGTTACTTCAGCTTGGGTTAGTTTTGCACATTGAAGTAATGATTGACAAAAATGAGTTTGATTAGCTATGCTTATATTAGTTATTTTAGCACCAAATATTTTTGCAATAAATCCTGAAATAAAAATAGATGATTTAAATAAAAATATAATTTGAATACAAAATAATTTAAATTCTATTAATTTAAATTTATTAAATGAAACTGAATTAAATAATATTTATAATACTCATATTGATTTAAATTCAATTAGAGAAAAAATTAACTCTACTTGAAGTTATGATAAAAAAGAACTTAGGAAAAGTGTTTTATCATTTAGTAATAATATTAAAAAATTAGATTTAATTTTTTCTAATAATACACTAGCAAGTAATTTATATATAGTTTCTGTAGTAAATAGTGATAATATTATAGAAAAAAATTTAAATAAATCAGATTTAACACTAAATGATAATATTTCTTGAATTCTTAAAATAATTGATTATGCACCTATTTGGGTAGTTTTGTTTATATCAATTTCTCTTTGACTTTGAACAATGATTTGACGGAAAAGAATAGTTATTACAATTTGAGAAAAAATTTGAAAAACTGATATGAATTATGCTCAAGCTACAACTTCAGCTTTTATTACTGCAATAACTATTACAATTGCATCAAAATTTCACCTACCAGTTAGTACTACACATATACTTTCTTCAAGTGTTGCTTGAACTATGAGTGTATGACCTAAAAGTGCTTGAGTTAGATCTTGAACTGTAAGAAATATATTACTTGCATGGGTTTTAACTCTACCAGTTACTATGTTTCTTTCGGGATGAATATTTTTTATAATGTGGACAATTTTAGTAAAATAAAAAATAGTAATTTTTAAAATTACTATTTTTTTTCTTTTAATAAACTTGATTTAAAAATATCTTCTTTATATGGTTTTATTCTAATTACTTCAATATCTAATTTATTTTTTTTGATATATGCTTCAAGTTCTTTTGAAAATCACATTTGATCATAACCAAGACATATAATTTTAGGCATATACATATCTATCCATTTTAACGGATTTTCTTCATCTCAAGATATAATTATATTTGAAATAGATAAATCTTTCACATGGTTTACTCTTTCTTCTATATTATACAATGGATCACTACCTTTAAATTTTTTTATATTTTTATCAGTTGCTAGTACAGTTACAAGTATATCTCAATATTTTTTTGCTTCAGATAAAAAATATTTATGTCATTCATGAACTAAGTCAAAACTTCAAAAAGTAAGAATGTAGTTATTCTTTTCCTTTATTATTTTTAAATCTTCTTGAATTTGATTTTTTAATTCTTCAAGATTATTAAATTTATAATTATTTCTTATTTTTTCAAGTATTATAACTTCAATTTCTTTATCATAAATACTTTCATTAAAATCAAATATAAAACTTTCAAATAATCATTTATCATTATTTGCACTTCATGCTCAGTGATATATTTTGGTATCAATGATAATATTTATTTTATATGTTCCATCCTCTATTGTATCTTTTTCCAATCTTATATTTGCAGTAGGAAATCATATAGTTCTTCATAATTGATTTCATTTAATGATAACTCATTTTATTTCTTTAATCATTATTTTTTAATAAAGTTTAAATCTTTTATTATTTTTTTGAATTTTTTACTTTTTTTCTTTCAGCCAATAAATTTAATCCAGAAAGAGCATATATTGGGCTTATTCTAGCTTTTACTTGTTCTTCATTTTCACAAGTTAATATTCAATTAATATATGCTGTAGAATTTTTATCTTCTATACTTATATTCATGATTCCTCTTGCTGATTCTCATGCTACCATTTCGTAATGAGTAGTTTCTCATCTAATTACAACTCAAAAACATATAATTAAATCAGGGTTTAATTTTTGTTTTACAAGTTTTACAAATGCAGGTATTTCAAATGCTCCAGGAACAAGAAATTTTTCTACATTATTAAATCAATTAACTCTCAATAATTCTTCATTTATATCTTCTAGTGCTTTTGTAAAATCTCTATTAAATTCAGCAGTAACGAAAACAACTTTCATATTTTTATCAAGTTTTGAATAATCTCAATTTTGCATTTTATAATTAGACATATTTTTATTTGTTAGATTGTAATTTATTTATATATTTTCATAGAATATCAAATTCTAAATTCACTGTATCTCAAACTTTTAAAATTCATATATTAGTTATAGATTGAGTATGTGGAATAATTGATACACTTAGGTAATCTTTTCAATCTTCTACAACTGTCAAACTAACTCAATTTATAGTTATACTTCATTTTTCAATTACTAAATTATTATACTTATTATCATATTTTATAAAATAGTATTTAGAATTATCAGCGTTTTCTATTATTTTTTCTACTATTCAAGTAGTATCAACATGACCAGAAACAAAGTGTCAATCCATAGTATCACTAAGTTTTAGACTTCATTCAACATTGAAATAATCTCAAATATGCTTTGTTTTAAAGTTTGTTTTTTTAATAGATTCTTCCATTACAAAAAAACTATATTTTTCATTATCACTTTCTATAATTGTCATACAGGCTCAATCATGAGCTATACTTATACCTTTTTTTAGAGATTTTTTAAATATATTTTCAACTGTATAAGTTCAATTATTTATATTTAAAATACGAGCTTTATTTTCTATTATTCAAGAAAACATATTATTTTAATTACTATATAAATTATAGTTATTATAGAAAAAAAATAAATAAAAGCAAAGCTTTTATTTATTTTTTTAATACATCTTTAGGATATTTTTCCCAAAATTTATTTCTAAATTCTTCGTATCTATTTTCAAGTATTGCTACTCTTGCTTTTTTTGCTATGTGTATAAGAAAATGTAAGTTATGATAACTAAGTAATTGCATACCAAGCATTTCATCTTCTTGAATCAAATGTCTTAAGTATCATTTACTATAATTTTTACAAACTTTACATTCACATTCTGGATCTAGAGGTGTTTTATCAAGTCTAAATTTTAAGTTTGTAATTTTTAAGTTTCAAGTGTAGGTAAAAGCTACTCAATGCCTACCAAGTCTTGTAGGTAAAACACAATCAAACATATCAATTCATCTATAAATTCATTCAACTAAATCTTCAGGAGTTCAAACTCACATAAGATATCTTGGTTTATTTTTAGGTAATTTATCTTTGATTACATCAAGAGTTTTATACATATCAAGTTTTGGTTCTCAAACTGATAATCATCAAATTGCAACTCAAGGAGTATCTAAATTTCATATAAAAAGTGCACTTTCAGTTCTTAAATCTGCATAATTTACTCATTGAACAATAGGGAATAGTGCTTGTTCATAAGTTCATTCATTTCTTCTTTTTTCATTGTTTTCTTTCCATTTTTTTACACATCTTTCTGCCCATCTATGTGTTCTTTCCATAGCTTTTCTTGCATATTCTTTATTTGATTTTCAAGGTGCACATTCATCAAATGCCATTATTATATCTGCTCAAATATTACTTTGAATATCCATAACACTTTCAGCATCAAAATAGTGTTTTGATCCATCAATAAAACTTCTAAAATGAACTCATTCTTCAGTTATTTTTACTAGAGATTCTTTTTTTTCTCAATGTTTTAATTCAGTAGTAGGTCTTAAATTTCAAAGCGAAAACACTTGAAATCAACCTGAATCAGTAAGTATTGGTTTATTATAATTTTGAAATTTATGAGCTCAACCAAATTCTTTTAGAGTTAAATCTCCTGGTCTTAGAAAAAGGTGATAAGTATTGTTTAAAATTATCTCAGCTCACATTTCATCAAGTTCTTCTCTATGGATTCATTTTACACTTGTTTTAGTTCAAACAGGCATAAAAACTGGAGTTTTAAAACTACCATGTTCTGTAAAAAATTCTCATGCTCTTGCAAAAGAGTCAGTATTTTCTAAATTAAACTTAAAATCAAACATTTTTTTGTATTATTTTTAAAAATTTGGCAAAATATTAGGTTTTTTTTGTAAAAAAGCAAATAAAAAGAAGAAGGATTAAAATCCTTCTTCTTCCAATTCATGTAACATTTTTTTTAGATTTTCAACTTTCTTTTTATCTCTTTCATATTTTTGAGAATTTGTTTTATATTTAAACTCTTTTAATAATTCAACAGATGCATGTTTCCATTCTGGATCATTTATCTTTATATTTTTTACAATTTCTATTTCTCTTTTTATATCATTATTCTTTTGTAAAAAATCATCTCTTCAAAGATTATCCATATCAGCATCTTTTATTATTTCTTCATAATAATTTTGAGGATTTTTATATGCTGGATCAGTTGCTAAAATTATTTTTTCAATTAAGTTTATTTTTTCTGTTGGATAAAAAACACTTTTTAAATAATTTTTTGCAATTCTTGCTCAAAAAATTTCATTATGATCATATTGTATTACAAATCAAGTATCATGAAATAATCATGCTAATGCTAATATTTCAATATCTGATTTATTTAATCATTCTTTTTCAGCTAAATAAATAGCTCTAGTCATTACATCAATAGCATGTCAATAACTATGATAATAATGATTTTCAAGAGGATAAAGTAGTTTATTTACATATTTTTTAGCATTCTGTATAATATTTTCATTCATTATTTTACTAATTATTAAATATTTTATTTATATCATTATATGCTATTATTAAACTTAATGCAATTAATAGAACGAAAAAAGAAAAATGAATTATATTTTCTATTTTTTCGTTTATAGCTTTTTTTCAAAATATTTTTTTAATAGTTGAATTTATGAGTATAAATATAAATCTTCATCAATCAAGTGCTGGAATTGGAAGTAAATTAAATACTCATAAATTTATTGAAATTATTGCTCAAATAATTATTAGAAAAATAAATCAGGCGCTAAGTGAATTATTTATAAAATCAACTATTCAAATTGGTCAGCTTAGGCTTTGTATTGCTTCTTGTCTTTCTACAGGAGTTTCAGGATTAAAGATTTTTTTAACAAGGATTCATATTCATTTAAATGTTAAAAGAATTTGATTTTTTGTTTCCAAAAAAGCATATTTTCACGAATCAACTATGTTATATTTTAATATATAGTTATCATTTATTTTTATATTTTCTCAAATATAAGTTCATATTTTTCACTCATTAGGAATACTTATTTTTATAAAACTTCATCATACATATCACTTTTCTCAATCCATTCCTATTTTTCAAGCATTTATATAAAATGCTATATCTTTTCAGACATTTGCTATTATTATTTTAGTTAATTCTTGAGGAATATTTATATCTAAAATATTTGCTTTTTCTCATCATTCACAATCTGCATAATCAATCATTTTTGAATTACAAGTATATACTTGATTTAATATATCTCATTCTTTTAATCAAGAATTTTCTGCAATACTTCAGGAAATCGGATATAAGATTACTCAAGTTTTTTTTATCAATAATCATGACTCAATTGCTTGCTCTTTTGTTGGAATTATTTTTAAATCAAGAGATATTTCTATCTTATCATTTATTCAAATTGGTTTTATTCAAACTAAAAAAAGTATAAAAAATATAAAAAATGCTAATACAAAGTTCATAAAAATTCAAGCAAGCATTATGATTGCTTGTTGCCAACTTGGCTTATTTGCAAGATTATATGATGAATTATTTTCTTCAAGTAATTTAAGTATTTCCTCTTTTTCTTGTTTTCAAATTTTTTCTCAAGATTTATAAAATATATCTTTATTTTTTTTAAGATCATTTTCTAAATCTAGATTATTGTAGAGTTTTTTATTTTTATCATATACTAAAAAAGTATTTGGAGTTTCTCAAGTAAGTTTTACAAATCAACCTAAAGGAAGCCAATTTAAACTAAAAAGAGTTCATTTTTTATCTATGAAAAGCTTTTTGGCACGAGGAGGTATTCAAAGTCAAAATTCTTCAACTTTTACTCAAAATTTTCTAGCAGCAGTGAAATGTCACAATTCGTGAATTAATACTACAATTGAAAAAATTATTATGGATACAATTATTCAAATTATTATCATTTTTATGTTTATGAAAATCTAATGTAAAAATATTAGTTAATAAAATGGAAAAGTAAAATCTTTATTTGCTTATATTTTTTGCAAATATGAGCTTTTATGCTATAATAAATAAAATATTTTTTAATAATTATTTATGTCTGATTTAAATAATATATCAAATAATGATAAATCTGTAGAATTAAGTGGACAAAAACAAGAAACTTTGTTTAATAAATTTATAACAGATTTTTCAAATTCATATTTTTCTTGAGATGAAAAAAACTCTAGATTAGATTCAATTTTTAAATCAAAAAATTTAAGTTCAGATTTAAAAAAAGAATTAGAATTATTTTTAGCTTTGAAAAGTGATGAATTTTCTTCTTGAATAACTCGTTTAGATTTAAAAAAATTAAATGTTTTTGATTTTAGAAAAAAATTACTATCAAAATATCTAGAATTACAAAATAAAAGACAAAATTTAAAAGATAAAATTTTGAGTGATTATGATATTCCTAAAAATCAAATTGTTACTATTGATACTAAAATATGATCTTTAAGTGATTTTAAAATTGATAATTTACTGAAAAAAGAAAATTTGAGATCAAATTTTCTAAATACAATATTTACAACTTTAATAAAAAAACAAGATATTATTAAAGATTTCTTTTTAAAATTTGATATATTAACTTGATATACTGATTTTTCTCAAGAAAAAAAAGATGCTATAATGAAAATATTTAATAATGATGGTACTTTAAGAAAGATAGATATAAGAATTCTAGATGAATTATTTGAAGCATGAATTTTTAATTTAGAACAAAAAAAAGAAATAGTATCTTATTTTATACCTAGTATTTCTCTAGCTGATATTAGAAGATTAAAATTATATTGAGCTAATACAGATAAATCATTAAATAATTTTAAAGAATCAATTATTGATTCATTTTTAAATGAAAATGATATAAACTTTGATACTGAAAATCAAGATTTTAAGGAATCTATTTTATCTTTAATAAATGAAGATAATATTAAAATACCTAGTTTAGAATTATTATATTCTGATAATCTTAGTATTGATAAATTGGATGAATTAATTGAAACCAATGATTTCAATGATTTTGTGAATCTATATAATAAAAAATTAGAAGAAGCATATACTCATGAATCTAACTCTGAATTTAAAGAATGATTTGAGTCATTTAAAAAACAATTATTAGAATTAAATAATGTTAATTGATTAGATAATTTTAAAGAATGAAATTATATAGTATTAGATTTATACCTTGAAACTGATGAAAAACCAGATAAAGACATATCTAAACAATTTTTTAAAATTAAAAAATTAGATAATTGAGAATTTTGATTATCATTAATCGACTCATGATTTTCAAGTATTGATTTTATGTCAAATGATTCTAAAGATATAAGTTATAAAAATTTTATAACTCTTTTATCTAAGTGATTAAAAATAAATTCTGAAAGATTTATAATATCAAAATGTAATTTTTTATCAAAAAAATCACTAGATGAAAATATAAATAAATGATTAATTGAATTAACTTTAGATGATAAAACTAAAATTGAATTAGATGATGAATATAATTTATCAAAATTAAAAGAAGAAAAAGAAATACTTGAGAGTGAAAAATATAAAAAAGTATCTGAATTAGATGAAATTAAAGAACTTGATAAAAAAATCTCTGAAATTAATTTAGAGATATCAAGTACTTTTATTAGTGAAGAAAAAAAATTAGAACTTTTATCTAAATTAGAAGAAGTTTTGACTAAAAAAGAAAAAATGATAAATGAATTATTTGAATCTGACGATTCAAATTTATCTCAAGATTTCTTAGATATAAAAGATAAATTAAATGAAGTTGAAGTAAATATATTTAATTTAGAAAATATTTATTCATATGATAAATTACTTAAAAATTTAGATGAATTTGATATAGAAGGTAAAAAATATGGTTTATCGGAGTGATTATCATTTAATTCTACTAAGTGAATTTTTACAATTACTAAAATAGATAGAAATAATAATACAATAGATGTTAATTGAATATGATGAATAAGCAATGAAATCCAATTTAAAGATTTTTTTCAAGAATTTAAAAAAATAAAATCAAAAAGATTATCTTCATCTTTGAAATTTAATGATTTAGTAAGTAACATTTGTACTGATACATCACTTAAATCTGATATGATTGATTCATGGTCAGGATTTGAAGTAAAAAATAATTGAATTCATAAAAAATGATCAACTAAAAATGTAGAATATGATTATTTAAAATCAACAGAATCAAATGAATTATTAAAAATCGAAAATATTTCTTGAGATAAGGCATTAGTTAGCTTTTGAGAGTATGATGATTATGAGAGAAATAATAAATGAGAAATAAAGAAAGATAAAAAATGAGATAAAATTAGAAAACAAAGTATAACTATGTTTTCTTGATCAAATAGATTAGTATCAATTTCTTGGTTAGAGTCATGGATTAAATCTCAAACAGCAAATCCTTCATCTATTGACGAAAATAAAGATGTAGAAAAAACTGATATAAAATGAGAGAAAATAAAATGAAGTTTTCTATCTAGGTATTTAAATAGATTGTCAATTCATGATATAATTAGTTGATTTAAAATAGGTATTGATTCTATTGAATCATATTTAAAAGAATGAACTGATGAAAAAGCAGCAAGAGCTGCTCAATGAATGTTTGGTAAAATTTTACCTGAGGCACTTAGGGATGATTTAATGACAAGAGTTGAAGATAGTCAAAAGAAAAGATCAGAAGAATATATTAGTAAACTTTGAAATGTTGACTCATGGAAAGCAACAAGTATGATAATTGATTGGTTAAAAAATAAAGATGCACCACAATATTTAAAAGAAGCAGGAGCTTTATTTATGCTTCAAAAATATGGAGTATTATATGCAAAAGATTTATATGCATATAAATGAAAATTTTTATTTTATGAGTCATTTTGATGAAAAATATGAGATGAATTATTTGAAAAAGTTAAATCAAATGCAGCAAAAACACATCAAAATTTTACAGAAGAACAACTTGTTTATGAACTTTTAAAAGAGCAATGTAGAGAAAAATGATTTAATTGAATAAGAAGAAGATCTAGATTACATAAAGAATTTAAAAAACATAGAAATGTCTGAAAAGAAGATGAATTTCAAACATGACAAAATGATGCTAAAGATGAAAGAACAATATGATCTAGAGTATGATGAGCAATGTGAGAATTAAAATGAGGTACATATGCAAATGCTAGATGATGGCTTGAAGAAGCTATAAATAAATGATGAAGCATGGAAGAAATGAATAAAGTTCCATTTGTAATGGCTTTTTCATGAATTTCATATAATTTTGAACAAAATGAATTAGATAAACTTAAAAATTTTCCTGCAAATAGTAGAATGGTACCTATTCTTAGATTTTTATCATATAGTAACGATATTGATTTAATTAATGAAACTATATTAGAAGTTTGTAAGAGATATAGTGAAATTAAGTGAGAAAAAGAAGTTTATAAAGATGCTTTAAAAATTTTTTCAAATCAAAAATCAAATTCTATAAGTGAAAGAGATAAAATTGAAAAAACAGAAATTTTTTATAAAAATCATTGAAAAGTAATAACTGATATACTTTATATGTTAAATACTTGAGAAGAGTCTAAAAATTCATATCTAAGCAAAATGATACTTATAGAAAAAGATGATAGAGTAGATGCTGATGGTACTAGTAAATCGTGAAATGTTATATTTAAAAGATACTTTGATTCATTGCATGCATATACTTGAGAATTTGTATTTTGAAATGATGATTTATATTGAGATGCTTTTTCATGAAAATGAACTAGTTGAATAAATATACATAAAGCTACAAAAGAATTATTACAACAAGTTCAATGATGAACATATAGATTGGCAAGTGCTTGACCTGCTATGTGGGATGAAATAAGTAATGAAATAGATTCAGTAATAAAAAGAGATTATGGAATTTATTGACAATTTTGAAAAGAAAAAGATTTAAAAAATATAATTAGATGATTTATATGATGATTATTAGAAGCTCATGGTACAAACTCTATGGCTCTTAGATCTCTTGTTTCATCAAACTCTTCAACTGTTTATTCTAAATCAAAAGAATGGTGAATTGATTTAACAAAAATTATGAGATATTCATATTCTGATGTTTTAGATTTGAAGGCAGAATGATTAGTTAACGAATATGTAGATATTTTATTAAATTGAAAACAACAATCATGATCTAGTAAATTTGACGAAACTATTTTTGGTGTTAAAGATGCTATAAATAATATATAAATAAAAAAACCTTTTAAAAGGTTTTTTTATTTATAATTTGTAAGTATAGTTTTTAGTTCTACTTCATAATATCAAGTTCTTCAAGAATCTACCCATCTAACAATACTTCTTATTTCTAATCAATCATTTATAGATCAACCATTTGGTGTAAAATATGTTGTTTTTATTTGTCTAGTGAAATTATTATTTAAAACACTAACAACTCAACTTTGAGTATATAATCAATTTGTATCTAATCATATTCCATAAAAATTTCTATATGAAGAATTTGCATAATTATCAGGGAATATTCATGCTTTTTCTAAAATCCATCTATTATCTACATCTCTATATATTTTATAATTTCAAAGATCTTCTATGTTGTTTGGTGCTGTATTTCAAATACATCCAGAATTATAATTAAATGTTTTCCAACAATTTTTTTTGTCAGAAGAAAAAAGCAACCAATTTGTATCTCTTATATTTGTTATTGCTTCAATTCATTCTTTTGCAATTTGAATAGCTTGTATCTTTGTTTCTAAACTATATATTACTTTTGTAGATGCAGAATATATACTATAAACTCAAGTTAATCATATTACTATAACTAGTGTTACTATCATAGCTTCAGCAATTGTAGTTGCTATTTTTGATTTTTTCATTTTACAAAAGAGAAAAATAAAGTAAATTATAACTAAAATTACTTTAAATATAATAATTAAAAAAATAAATGCAAAAATTTTCTATACATGATGAAAAAAAAGTAAAAGAACTACTTGAAGCAAACTGAGAAAAAGCTTTTAGATATAGTCAAATTGAAAATGCTATATATAAAAATTTTGTTACAAATTTCGATGAAATGAATACTCTTTCAATTAAAATAAGAGAATTATTAAAAGAAAATTGTTTTTTTAATTCTTTAGTTGTAGATGAACAAAAAACAAGTACAAATTGACAAACTACAAAGATTTTGTTTAAAACTGAGACTTGAGAATTTATTGAAGCTGTAATAATGAGACATCTTACTTGAAGAGTAACTCTTTGTATCTCATGTCAAGCAGGTTGTCCTATGTGATGTACTTTTTGTGCAACTTGAAAATTATGACTTTTAAAAAATTTAACTACTTATGAAGTTATTGAGCAAATATATTATGCTGCAAAACTTTTAAATGATGAAGGTGATAAACTTAGAAATATAGTTTATATGGGTATGTGAGAACCAATGCTTAATTATGAAGTAGTAAAAGAAACTATAAATATAGCAAACAACCAAAAAAAATTTGATCTAGCAAATAGGAGAGTTACAGTTTCAACTTGCTGAATTGTACCTGGTATTAAAAAATTTACTAATGATTTTCCACAAACTAGTTTAGCTATAAGTCTTCATGCGCCAAATGATGAAATCAGAAAACAAATAATGCCAGTTGATCATACTTATTCTCTAGATGAATTAATGAAAACACTAGATGAATATGTTGAAAAAACAAATAAAAGAATATTTTATGAATATATAATGATAAATTGAGTAAATGATAACATAAAACTTGCTCATGAATTATGAAAACTTCTAGAATGAAAATTAGCTCATGTAAATTTTATTCCATATAATGCGTGAGAAGGAACTTGATGAACTTATACTGCCACTCCTAGATTTGTAATTGAAAAATTTCAAACTATATTACAACATTATGGTGTAGTATCTACTATTAGAGCTACAATGTGAGATGATATAAATGCCGCTTGCGGGCAATTAGCAAATAAAAAAGAAACTACTTCGTAGTTTCTTTTTTATTTGCTAATAACATAAAAAAATATTTTGTCAAAGCAAAAATAATGGCTTTTGTTATTATTTTTTTACTTTTTTTCAAAAAACATATAATTAGTTGAACTTATTATTATACTTACAATATTATGAGACATTTAATTTTTAGAATTTTTTTAATTTCAATTTCAGGTATTTTATTATTGTCATATGTTTTTCCATGGCATAACTACAATATAAATGTACCTTTTTCAGGAGGAGATTATAGATTATGACTTGATTTACAATGATGAATTGAATTGGATTACAAAATTGATTTATCAGAAGTTTCTAAAGCTTCAGATTATAATAGTAAAAAAGAAAAAGAAATTGTAGAATGATTAAAGTCAATAATTGATAAAAGAGTTGAAACATTAAATATAAATGATTCTGAAATAAATGATGCATCTTATGCATGAGAAAATCATATAATAGTTCAAATTCCTCTAAAATGAAATGATAGCTTAGAAAATAGTTTAAATATAGAAAAAGCTAAAGAAGCAATTTGAAAAGTAGTTAAAATTCAATTTAAAGAGAGAAAAACAAGTTTTACACAAGAAGATTTTGATGCTAGAACTAATATAGCACAATCTGCTTTAAATGAAGTTTCTGCATGAGAAAAATTTTCAGTTGTTGCTGCAAAAACATCTTTAAATCATGAAAATATTATTTCTTGAACTGTTTCTAGTTTAGAAGAGTTTATAAAAACTGATAAAGAAATAAAAAATAATCAATTAAATGAAGTTGAATTATTAGATTGAAATGTTTGATATTTATTAGTTGAAAATTATATTAAAGATGCAAAAATAAATTATATATTTGTATCAAAAACTCCATCAGAATGGACTGCTGCGGTTGATTCTCAATGAAGAGTTTTAGATGATAAATATTTTTCACAATCATCAGTTCAATTTAATGATGCATTTCAACCAATGATTGAATTAGTTTTTAATAATGAATGAGCAGAAATTTTCTGAGAATTATCTAAAAGATTAATTGGTCAACAAATGGCAATATTTGTTTGATGAGAGATGTTAACTGCACCTGTGATAAATGAAGCAATATATGGTTGAAAAGCTGTTATAACTTGAAATTATACTCCTGATGAGGCAAAAAAATTATCAAACGATATAAATACATGAGTAGTACCAGCACCAATTTATTTAACTAGTGAAAAAACTATTGATTCAAAGATTTGAGCAAGTTCACTTGAAAAGTTAGTTGTTGCTTGATATATGTGATTCTTATTAATATTTTTATTCTTAGTATTTACATATAGATTATCAGGTTTGATGGCATCAGTATCTTTATTATTATATGTGCTTATTGTATTAGCAATAGTAAAAGTATTTTGAATAGTACTAACTCTAGCTTCAATCGCAGGTCTTATATTATCTATATGAATCGCTATAGATTCAAATATTCTTATATTTGAAAGAATAAAAGAAGAATTAAGAAAATGAAATGATATTATGATATCAACTGATACATGATTTAGAAAAACTTGGTCAGCTATATGGGATTCAAATTTTACATGACTTATTGTTTCATTTATATTATTTATATTTTGAGTTAATTTAATTAAATGATTTTGATTAATGTTATGACTTTGAATATTGGTTTCACTTTTTACTGTTATGTGGATTTCAAAAGTATTTTTACTTTTAAATTCAATTACTATAAAAAATAAAAATACTTTTATCTGATTTAAAAAATAAAAACCGCTTTAGCGGTTTTTATTTTTTATTTACATATTAAATTATTACATATATTATTTATTATAAAATCTGGTTTTCAATTTATGTAAAGTAAAGTTGATAATCATATAATTAATAAGATAGTAATTATATAAAAATATAAATTTAATAAATTATATTTATTTTTTATCTTTATTATATTACTTTCTAAATACCATATAAGTGGAAGCTGCATAGTACTTATAAATAATGATCATAATAATGCATAAATATAATTTATAAAAAATGTTAATATATAAAAAATTAGTACTAAGTTTATTGCATAAAAAAATCTAGATAATGATTTTCAAGGGACTGTTTTAGGATCACTTATCATATAAAACATAAATATAAAAAACGTTACACTGAAGTATTCCATAGCAGTACTTACATTTACATAATTAGGTATAATTAAAAATAATATAAGATGTAAAAAGAAAAATGGTGCTAAATAGTCAATAAAATACTTAAATTTAAAAAATTCATAAACTCTATAATTTATGAAAACTCAAAGAAATCATATTATAGATATTATTAATATATATTTATAATTTAATTCTCATATATAATTTCACCAGTGTAGTCACTCAGTCCATGTATAATTTTGAAATAAAATTAGAGTTACAAAAACTCACATATTCGATGGATTGAAAAAATGTCTTCAATTTATTCTTATTAAATTCTTTCAGAGAATAGATATTAATCCTGCAAATAAATATATTATTAATAAATCACTTCTTAAAAATGTACTTATTCAAAATCATGAATTTAATCACGAAAATGGAAAGTGGAATTTTCAAGTTTTAATTCTTATAAATATGATATCTGTAATTATAGTCGTTGAAAATATAATAAGTAATTTTAAATAACTTAAATTTAATCAATAAAATTGAACTCAAATTATAATTATCATTACAAGTATTACAGTTTGATTTATTTGTATATTTGATAATATTAGTTTTTTTATTTTTTTATACATTTTTATTAAAAATAATTTATACATATTTTATATTTATAATTTTACTAATTTTATATAATTTATCAATAATTTTTATTTTTGACAATTGTATTATTTTTTTTACTATTATTATAGTTTAATTTTAATTTATATATTTATGAAATCTATTTTTACATTTATATTAATTTGTTTTTTTATAATTACTGGTTGTTGAGTTAATTGAACTAAAACACTTGAGTCTACACAAGGTTTTTCTATAACTTATCCATCAAGTTTTTCTACAGGTGAAGATACATCAGATTGAATCGCTCTTTTAGAAAAATGAACTAATGCAATAATTGTAATAAACAAGACATTTATTGCAGAAAATAAAACTGATGACGAAATTATAAAATTTTATAGTGAGAATTCTACTCTAGATTGATCATGAGAATTTATTATAGATTGAAAAAAATGAGCATTTGTAGAATTTACTAATAAGTATTGAAAAATATGAAAGTATCATAAAGACATATGGTTAAATGATTGAACAAATATGTATGGTATTGCATGTACAGTTAAAGAAGAAGAAAAAGAAAGAATACAAAAAATATGTGATAATATTGGTAAATCTCTTGTTATAAATCAATAAAAATAAAAAAATACCTTATTTATTAAGATAAGGTATTTTTTTTGTATAAGCATTTTTATGTATATAAAATCACCATAATATTGCAATTATCATTAGTAACATTCATATATAATGAATTATAATACCAAATAAAAAATCATAATCAAGAAGCCCCATCATTGTTAAAAGATTTCACCAATCGTGTGCTTCTTTACCAAGTCATCAAATAAGTGGAAGTGAACGTTCAGAAGCATCAGAAATATAAAGTGCTATATCTGTTAAATTTTGTCATAACCACCATAGTCAAATACTTGCTCCAAATGGATTATATTCTTTGAATAAAAAATATAATATTATAATTATAGGAACTAAGCATTGTAATATACTTCAACCAAGAATTGTAATGAATTTACCAAATGGATAAAATAGTAAATGTCATAATTCATGAATTACAAGATTTGAAGAATGAATATAATGATTCATTACATCTTTATTTATTCCAAATGAAAAAAATCTTAATGAATAATATATAAGAAAAACCCAAAAAATGACTCTTATAAATGAATATTCATCTTTTCATTTAGGTGGAAATATTATTTCTTTAAACATATTTAAATTTATAAAGTTTCTAAAAATAATCACAATTTTAAATTTATGGAAAATAACTAATTATATTTAAGTAGTTTTTATTTTATATCTAAGATTATCAACATCTCATGCTCACATAAGAATTATAATAGCATCTTTATTTTTACTATCAAATTCTTCTATAAGTTTTAAAGTATTATCAAATCATTTTCAATCGACTTTATTTTTGTGATTTATTTTTGAAACCAATACTTCAGAATTTATTTTTTTCTTATCTTCTTCACTATCTCTAGATTCATATATGTTTGGTATAACAAGATAATCTGTATTTGAAAAACTGTCTACAAATCAGTCCAATAATTCAAGAGTTCTATTATATTGATGTGGTTGAAAAACTGTCATTACTTGTCTATTATAATACTTTGTCTTTATTGCCTCAAGTGTCAATTTTATCTCTGTTGGATGATGTCAATAATCACTTATTACAGTATTTCAATTAATTGTCTTTCATAAATTTTCCATCCTTCTCCATACTCAATTATAATTTTTATAAGTGCCTATTATTATATTTTCGCTTATATTACATAATTTTCATAGTATATATGTAAGTTTAGCATCATAGACAATATGTTGTCATGGTATTTTTAATTCTATTTCTGGGAAAAATATCTCTTGTCAATCTTGTGAATAATAATCTTTATAGACAAGTATATATTTTATATCTTGTCTAAGTCAAACTAATGTCAAACTATTTTTTTCTTGTCAATCAATTATTACATAACCACCAGTTTTTACATTGTCTATTAACTGTCTATATGCTAAGATATAATCTTTTAAATCTTTATAATAATCAAGATGATCAATTTCTATATTTGTAATAATTGCAATATCTGGTTTATATTTTAAAAAACTTCTTTTATATTCACAAGCTTCAATTATAAAATATTCATCACTATTTTTATTATTATTTCTATGAAAGAAATTTTTACCATCAAATTCTTTTAATAAAGTTCAAACTACACTAGTTATATTTTTATCACTATTTTTAAAAATTATAGAAGCAAGGGAAGTTGTTGTAGATTTTCAATGTGTTCAAGAAATAGTAATTAATTTTTTACTATTTGCTATATTTGCCAGAGATTCTGGATAAGTTAAAATTTCTGCATTAGTAGTTTTTGCTTTTTTTAGTTCACTTTGATTTTCTGGAATTGCTTCTGTATATATTATTTTTTCAAAACTATTATCTATAAAATCTGGTCTTTCTCAGATAATTATATCAATTCATTCACTTATTAATTTATGAATTAATTCACTATCGTATTTATCACTTCAAAAAACCTTGTATCAAAGTTCATTGTAATATCTAGCTATTGCTGATATTCATATTCATCATATTCAAATTAAGTATATTTTTTTCATATTAAAACCTTTCTATTAATAAATTATTTGTATTTTTAAAAACTTCATTTTCTAAATCAATTAATTCTTCTTCATTGAATTTAGATAAAACCCAATCACTTACTTCAAATCTACTATCAAAACCAATTCAAATTTTGATTCTTTTAAACTTATCTCAAAAATGAGATATTATACTTTTTATTCAATTATGTCATCAAGCACTTCAAGTTTCTCTAAATCTTATCTTAGAAAAATCCATACTTAAATCATCATATATAACTAAAAAATCATTTATATCTACTTTATAAAAATTGCAAATTAATACTAAACTTTCTCAACTTAGATTCATAAAAGTTTGTGGTTTTATAAGTAGAGTTTTTTCTCACTTATATAATCATGTACTTATTTCAGCTTTAAATTTAGATTCAAAACTAAAATCACTAAATTTGTTTATTTTTTTAAAGTAGTCTAAAAACATAAATCAAACGTTGTGTTTTGTAATATTATATGCATTTCAAGGGTTTCAAAGTCAGATTATTAGTTTCATATGAATAATTATTTTCTAAATTTTTTAAATTATAATTAAAAAAAAATAAAAATAAACTTTTAAAGTAGCTTTTATTTTTTATAATAAAATTGTTAGAATTAATTACATAGTTATGAGACTAGAAAAAGTATTAGATTTATTAAAACAAAAAGATAATAAAAAAGATATTTTAGAACATTTGTGAATTAAATTTAGAACAGATTATGATAATCAAGATTATTATAAGAATAAAATGCACTCTATGCATATATGAAATTATTTTATTTCAGATTTAGATGGTACATTTTTTAGATGAGTTTTACAAAAGGAAGCATTTACAGTTTTTGTTAAGTTTGTTAAAAAACATAATTATTTAGATCTAAATATAGATGATTATTATTCTTTTTTAAAAGATTTGGAATTCTTTAATAAATTAGAGAAAAAAGCATACAATAAAGAAATAGAATTTTTTGAATATTTAAATGCATGAATTTATTTACTTTTAAAACATAAAAATTTAGTTGATTGGAATTGATACTTAAATTTCATGAGATATAGTTTTAAAGTTAAGGAAAAAATAAATCCTTTTAGATTTAGTTTTTCAAAAATGAAAGAAGTTTTATTGTCTGGTTGAAATTTTTTATTTGTTTCTGGTGCTCCAAATTTCATTTTTGATATATATTTAGATTTATTAAAAGAATATGTTTCTAAAAATATAGGTGATTCTTATGCAAACAATGTATTTTGATTTTGAAGTAATGTTTTTATGGATTGTAATGATTATACTCCATTGTGGTGAAGAGATCATAAAAAAACATTTATAAACATACTTCGTGAAAAAAAGATTATAAATCAAACTATTTGATGAATGTGAGATACTTCTAGTGATTTTTGAATAAGTTATGCTTTAGATAATGGAAATAAATTTTATTTTGTTAATCCAGAAAAAAAAGTAGTTGATAATTTCGAAAATTTTAAAATAGATTCAATAGATTATATGTTATTAATAGAAAGAAAAGATTTGATTTTCAGTATAAAAAAAGAAGATATTAATTTTATTTAATATCTTCTTTTTTTTATTTAAAAAATTTAGAATGAACATCTTTTAATTTTTTATTTGTAACATGAGTGTAAACTTGAGTTGTTGTTATACTTGCATGTCATAGCATTTCTTGAATTGCTCTTAAATCAGCTCAATTACTAAGTAGAGTAGTTGCAAAACTATGTCTTAGAGTATGTGCTGATATATCTTTTAAAATATAAGCTTTTAGAGCATATTTTTTAACCATATTTGTAATAAAAAACCTAGTTAATCTAACACTTTCATTATCTAAACTACTTATATCATCTTTTTTAGTATTGTGTCTTATAAAAAGAGGAGATAGTGAATCAGTTCTTTTTTCTAAATAATTTCAAATTAATTTTGCAGCATTTTTTGTAAGATAAACTACTCTTACTTTTCTTCATTTTCATCTTACTGCAAATTCTCTTCTATTTAAATTTATGTCAGATATATTTAGATTCGTAAGTTCAGAAATTCTCAGCCCTGTTGAATAAATACACTCCATTATTGCTAAATCTCTAGTTCAAATTATAGTACTTATGTTAGGTGAACTAAAAAGTCTTTCCAATTCTTCTGGATTTAAAAATTCTACATGTCTGTCTTCAGCTTTTATTAAATCAATTGCAGTTGCACTTAAACTTTTAAATCATTTTTTTTCTAGAAATTTCAAAAAACTTCTTATAGTTATCATATATGCATTAGCAGTTTTTATAGAAATAGTTCTTCTTTTTTCATATAAATAGCTTCTAAATCACTCTGTATTATCTAAGTTTATGTCTTCAATTTCAAAAGTATCTAAATTTTTAAATTTTTCATCAATATATTCACTAAATTTTCTTAGATGTCTATCATATTGTTCTACTGTTTTAGGAGATTTATTTTTTATAACTTCTAAATAATTAAGAAATTTTAAATGTGCTTCTTTTAATAACATATATGTATAAAATAATAAATATTATGTTAAGTATTATACATCTAAAATATTTTTTTTCAAATAAAGTTTGAATTATTATATAAAATTAATAAGATATAATATTATTAATTTTTAATTATATATAAATGAGTGAAAAACCTGGGTGATGATGACTATATAAAAGCTATATTCCTACTAATTTAGATGATAAACTAAAAGAAAATAGGCCAAATAATTGAGAAAAACAAACATGATGGAGATTATGACATACTGTGGCAGAAGTAGAAGCAATATTAAAAAAAGAAAGAGAACAAAAAAATAGATTTTAAAATCTATTTTTTTTAAATTATTATTTCAGGTTCTCATTCTGTAATAAGGATAGTGTGTTCATATTGACAACCTAAACTGCCATCTTTGATATATATTTCCCAATCACCATCATCTTCTATTTCTCAGCTAGTTTCTCAAACAATTGGTTCAATAGCAAGAGTCATACCAGCTTTTAATTTAACTCATGATCAAGGATTTCAATAATTATATATATATGGTTTTTCATGAAGTTTTTTTCAAATAGCATGACCAGTTAAATCTTTTACAACTTTAAATCCTGCTTTTTCTATTTCATTTTGTATTGCAAATCATATATCTCAAGTAGTATTTCATACTCTTGCAGCTTTTATTCAAGCATAAAGAGCTGCTTTATTTGCTTCTATAAGTTTAGCTCAAATAGTATTTTTTTCATCTCAACCTATTATAACAGAAAATGCGGCATCAGTATTTATACCAAATTGCTTATCTTTTATTCAAAAATCAAAAGTTACTAAATCTCCATCTTTGAAAACTACTCACTTTCTAGCTCTTCAATGAACAACTACATTATTTATACTTATACATATATTATCTGGAAAATCATAAACTCATTTAAATCAACAAAGTACATTGTGGTCCTTTGCAATTTTTGAGCATAAGTCATTTATTTCTATAGCAGTAGTTCAATCTTTTACTATTTTTCTTATCTCATCAAAGACTTTTTTGTGCACTTTTGCATTTTGTCTCATTATATTTAATTCATCTTTATTTAACATTTTTTTTATTAGTTATTAATTACATTTTCAACAATCTCATTTTCAAGAATCTTGTTGTTTACATACATTAACTGAATTAGGACATATTCACTCAAGTGTGTTTATAGAATTTGATAAGTCAAAATGTACATTTAAAATTCTACTTCTTAAATTAGCAGTATTTGTTTCAGAATCTGCACTTAAATTTAATAATTCTAAATATTGTTTATCTATATCTTCTTTTATTTTATTTGTATCTGTAGAATTTTTTTGAGCACTAATTGTAGATTCTATACTAATTGAATCTCATGTTTTTTTCTTAAAAAAATCTCATATAACCTCATTTTTAAAGGCTCTTAATTTTTTTTCTAATTTTACTCTTGTATTATTAAATGTATTTTTAATAAAATTATTATCTTTAGAAAGTCATTCACTATTGTATTTTTCAAGCGAATTAAGCATATTTGATTGAGAATCTCAACTTATTCATTGTTTAGAGAGTTCATTTTTTAATACTCTTTTTTCAGTATCACTATATTTTTCATTTGTAGTATCATTTCATAACATTAAATCAATAGCATCTTTCCATTTTTGAATTCAATCTTTTCATTCTTTATTTAATTCTCATATTTCTTGTATTTTTGTTGATATTGTATCAAAAAATCATCATTTTTCTTCACTACATTTACTATATGCTACTATACCATAATTTGTTTGTATTTCTGCTTCGAAATTATTATTTATTAGAGTTAGTTTAGTTGGATTTTTATATATTTCTCAAATTACAGCATTTCTAAATAAATCCATAATAGCTTCATTGTTTGCTGTAAGTTTTCATATAATTTCAGCAGCTGTCATTTCTTCAGTAAAGTCACAATTTACTGTTATATCTTTACAAATATTTTTTATAACTAGTTCAGATTTTCAATTTTTTACTATTTGATCAAGATAATATTTTATTCATTTTCATTCACTTTCAATTAATTTATAATCTCTTTTAACTTCTTTTGGAACTTCATTTGATATAGGAAAAGTTGCAAAATAGCTAAAATATGAATAATAAGAATCAAAATTGAATATTTGATTGTATATTTTTAGTCAACTACTCTTAGTCTTATTGTATTCATCATCTATATTTTTTGATAAACTTTCTTTTGTAGTATCTTCACTTAATTGACTAGAAATAGTTTTAATTATTTTTCTATTATTTTCAATATACTCTAATAAAGCAGGAGATGATTTATCTTTTATCACACAGCCTGCAGCATAGGTATTATTTATAATAGTTATAAATACAAAAAATGTAATTATGATTTTTTTCATTTAATTGTTAGTACTGTTAGGAATCTTTAACATATTTTTAACTATTTTATCAAGATTTATAATATAATCTTTTATTCATCAATTAAATCATTCAATTTCCTTAAATTGAGTTTCAAAGTTATCCATTATTCAAACTTTTGTTTCATTTTCAATTAATTTGTTCATTACTCATTGTTGTTCTATTTTTTGAGAACTATATTGATTGTAATCAGGAATTCTTTCTAAAAATAATTGAGTAGGCATTAATCCAGAGTTTAAAGCAATTTGTTTATCTATATCAACTTTTTTAAATAATGATAAATCATTTCTTCTTTTATATTCTAATCAATATGATTCATAATAAAATTTTAATTGATTTTCAGTAGCATAAATTCAATCATCTTTTTTATCTTTTTTTTCTATATTTAAGATAGGTACTGGTTTTTTTGTTACTTGTATTCAAATATGAAATATGTCAGCTAAATTTAAATCTTTTAATCATAATTCAAAATTATTTACTGTCATTTTAGATCAAACAAGAGAAGTATTTGTAAACTTTTTCAGATGTTCATTTGATCTATTTATTAGATATTCTATAGTTATATCTTGGAATCATCATCAAAGTAGATTATGATTATATGTTATAAATTGTATATCTATACAAAAAAAACTTTGGCAAGGAAGCACATTATTATCAGTTACTTTTTCATAATCACTTTTTGGGTCATTTATAGCATTTGCTGCTAATATAGCTTTATTATTTGTTCATGAATTTGATAAAGACCCTGTGTTTGAAGGGGTAATATTTAAATTTGTATTATTTAATTTAACATCAGAATTCAAAAAATTTAAACTATTTTCATTTAATCATGAATTACTATTATCCACACTACAAAGGTATTCACTATAAACACTATTTGAATTTATACTTGTGTAAGTTTTTAAATTATTAAATTCATTATTTGAGTTATTTTTTAGATTTACTGTATTGTAGTAACTAATTTCTGTTTTATTATTTTTATCTGATTCTCAAAGTAGATTTAATACTTCTGCATCTAAATTCATATCAGTATTTCATTCATATACAGTTGAATCTTCCATAAAGATTATAGAATCTATATCTTTTAGGTCTTTTATTAAATCAAATGGAGCATTTCACTCTACTCAATCAGAATAAATTCAAGTACTTCATAAATTAAAGATTTGACTTGTTTTTTCAGCTGCTTTATTTTTATATTCTTCATCTATTTTTCTAACTGCATCAATTATAGAAGTTAATGTATTATTATTTAATGATCAATTTTCCATGCATGACGAATCAATTTTTTTGATTATTAATCATATATTTCAATTTTGAGTAATATAATTTATTTCTCAAACTGATAGGTTATCTTTTAAACAATTATTTCAGATTATTTTGTTTATCTTATCTCTTGTTCACTCTTTTCAAACTAAATCAATTTTATATAAATCTGTTTCCATCTTATCCATTGAATCGGCTATGCTACTATAAAAACCTTTTCAATTTAAATCAACTCAAAAAGCAAAAATTGTTTTTGAGTTTAGAAGGAAACTTATAATCAAAAATAATATAAAAATTATTTTTTTCATCAAAATAGGTTGTAAATAGTTATTCAAAAAAATTATATATAAAAAATATTTTTTATCAACAAAAAAGCTTGTTTTTAAGCAAGCTTTTTTGGATTTTTATTTTATATTTAATTTATCTTTTTCTATTACTAATTCAAAAATATTAGAATGATTAGAATTAATTATTTTTTCAGCAATCAAATCTTCTATATTATCAATTATATATCTTCTTACTTCTCTAGCTCAGAAGTCAGGATTATACACAGTTTTTGTTATAAAATTAACTACTTTTAAATCATATTTAATTGAAAAATTTTTCTTTGCTAATCTAGTTTCTAAATCTTTTAATCAAATAGTAACTATTTTTTTAATTTGATTTTTATCAAGAGGATTAAAAACAATTATTTTATCAATTCTATTTATAAATTCTGGAGAAAAATAATCAGTTAAATTAGCTTTTATATTTTCAGCAGCTTTCTTATAATCAGCTATAACTTTAACTTCGTCACTTTCTTTTATATCAAATCAAATAGTTGCGGCTTTTTTTGTAAATTCTTCTTGACCAATATTACTAGTCATAACTATAATTGTATTTTTAAAATTTACTTTTTTACCTCTATTATCTGTTAAAACTCATTCTTCTAATATTTGTAAAAGTAAGTTGTAAACTTCAAAATCTCATTTTTCAATTTCATCAAAAAGTATAACACTATATGGTTTTTTTCTTACTTTTTCAGTTAGCATTCAACCTTCTTCATATCATACATATCAAGCGTTTGAACCTATAAGTTTATTTACAGAAGTTTTATCTGAAAATTCACTCATATCTATCTTGATAAGTGCATCTTTATCATCATAATAATATTTTGCTAAAACTTTTACAAGTTCAGTTTTTCAAACTCAAGTTGGCCCTAGAAATAAGAAACTTCAAAGTGGTCTATTTGGATTTCAAATTCCTGCCTTACTTCTCATAATTGATTTTATAACTGAAGTTACAGCATCTTCTTGTCAAACTATATCGTTTTTAATATTTTTACTTAAATCTTTTAATTTTTGAATTTCATTTTTACTCAAACTAGAAATAGGAATTCAAGTTGCAATACTAAGTATTTTTTGAACATCACTACTATCAACATTCATTCTTTTTTCTTTTGGAACTTGAAATTTTTGTTTAAGTTCTGAAATTTTTTGTTCTAATTCTAATTGAGTTTCTTTTAATTTATAGGCTTTTTTATATTGTTGAGAAACAACTGCATCTTCAATCATTTTGTTGTTTTTTGCTATTCTTTCTCTCAATTTTTTAGTTTCACTTTCGTCAAAATTGTATTTCATTGATTTTAAACTACAAGCTTCATCAATCAAATCTATAGCTTTATCTGGCAAATATCTATCTGTTATATATCTAGTAGATAATTCAACAGCTTCTTCAATAGCTTCATCACTTATGTTTAAATTATGATAATTTTCAAAAGATTCTTTTAATCAACTTAAAATCAATTTTGCAGTTTTTCTATCTGGTTCTCAAACTGTAATTGGTTGAAATCTTCTCTCTAAAGCAGAATCTTTTTCTATGTATTTTTTATATTCATTGTAAGTTGTAGCTCAAATAACTCTTATTTTTCATCTACCCATTGCTGGTTTTAAGATATTTGAAGCATCAAGAGATCCTTCTCCAGATCAAGCTCAAATTATAGTATGGATTTCATCTATAAATAAAATAATTTCATTTTCAACTTTAGAAGCTTCATCAATTACTTGTTTTATTCTAGATTCAAATTCTCATCTATATTTAGTTCAAGCGACTAGGGAAGACATATCAAGTGATAATACTCTTTTATCTTTCATAGAAAATGGTACTTCTCAAGCGGCAATTCTAAGTGCTAATCATTCTGCAATTGCAGTTTTACCAACTCAAGGTTCTCAAATTAAAACAGGATTATTTTTTGTTTTTCTATTAAGTATAGAAATAAGTCTTTCAACTTCAGTATCTCTACCTATAATCTTGTCTATTTTTCAATCAATAGCATCTTTTGTTAAATCATTTGAAAAGAAATCTAAAGCAGGAGTTGTTGACTCTATTGCTTTGTTATTTTTTTGTTCTTTATTCATATCAAAAGGTGTAGAATCTTGATTTTGATTCATTAAATTTTGTGAAATTGCTCAAAGAATTTTATTTATTGATTCTTCGTCTTTTATTTCAAATTCAGAGAGATCTCATTCTAAATCTATACCAGTTTTTACTCAATCAATAGTTCATAGATTACTTAAATCTATGATATTTTTTTCTATGTCTTTTGGAGTTATTCCTATATAATCCAAGAAACTATTTATCCATGAATCATTTCTAAGAATTGATAATAAAAAATCTTCTATACTTGCTTTTTGTTTAGAAAAAGAAGCTGCAATTTTTACACTTCATAAAATAGCATTTTTTAATCTTGGACTCATCCCAGAATAAACACCTCTTCTTTTTTCTAATTTTTCATTAAAAATTCATTTGTTTATTATTTCAATTGTTAATTTTTCATTTATTCAATATAAATTAAAAATTTCTTTAACTCAGCCATTTGCAGTTTTAACAATTTCAATAAAAATATCTTCTATTGTTAATTCCTTTATTCAAATTTCTTTTACATTATTTTCAGCATTTATAAGTGCTTTTTTGTATCAATCAGAAAAATTGTTATAAGACATTTTTTTGTTTTGTTAATAATTAATTTATTGCAAAAATATTTATATTTTATATAATTATTATATCATAAAAAAAGTTAGCACAAAGTTTTGTAGTTTATTTTATGTTAAAAACTATTAGACTTTTTGTTATAACGTTTTTTAGTTAATTTTTAACCAAAACAATTATGTCTAAAAAAAATATATTTTTACTAGCTGCTTGATATGTTGCAGGTTGAATTATAGCTTCAATTTACAATAAAAAGAAGCCAGAAGAATTAAAAAAAGAATTATCAAAAGCTAAAGAAGCATGAGAGGGAAGTTTTAAAATACTTCTAGATACTTTTATAAATACTCAAGCAAATTTGATTGAAGATTTAAAAAAAGAAGTTTTAAGTGAAAAAAATATAAAACTTTTCAATGAACATAAAGATGAAGTTTTAAAAATAATTGATTCATATAAAGAAAAAGGTAATCTTTTACTTAAAGAATTAAAAGAAAATGGTAAAGATTATTTGGTTGTAGTTTCTGAAAAATTAGAAAAACTTTATAATGAAAAAGTTTCTGAGATTGAATCTTTGAAATGAATGGCTCCAGAAAAAGTGGAAGAATTAAAAAGTAAACTTCTTTCAACTTATGATGAATTAAAAAAAGAAATTAAAAAAATAAAAAAATAGAGATTTATCTCTATTTTTTTATTTTTTTAATTAACTATTTAATGCTTCTTCAACTTCTCAAGCAATTTTTATACTTGGAGTAAGAGTTTTACTTCAAACTGCCCATTTAGCAGGACAAGCTGTACCTGGATGACTTCTCATAAATTGTAATGCTTCAATTTTTCTAATTAATTCATCACTATTTCTTCCAAGTGGACCACTTGTAACTTCAATACCTCTAACTATTCCATCTGGATCAATTATAAAAGTACCTCTTCAAGCTATTCATGATTCTTCATCAAGTAAGTTATACATATATGAAACTTCTGTTGAGTGATCAGCAAGCATTCTATATGGGAAATTTTTCATTAATCATTCGTGTTTTACCCATGCTCTATGTGAAAAAACTGTATCTGTTGATGCTGATAAGATTTCAACTCATAACTCTTTAAATTTAGCTTCTTGATCTGCCATATCTTTTAATTCAGTAGGACAGACAAAAGTAAAATCTGCTGGATAATAAAATAAAACTACCCATTTTCATTTTAAATCTGTTAGAGAAATTTTTTCTTCTTCGTCAGTTTTTGGATTGTAAGCAGGTAATTCAAAGCTAGGAGCTATATTATCTATTTTTACAAAACTTGGTAAATCGCAATTTTCCATTTTTCTATATTGTTAGAAATTAATTTTGAGATTTTTTATCTCATAAATTAAGAATATTCAAGTTAAAACAAAAGTCAAATTAAAATAAGAATTATTCTCATTTTAATTTGACTTAATATTATTTTTTAAGTATTTCTACATTTACATCATTTGAAACTTTATTTCAAGAGGCATCTGTAGCTTCAATTTTTATTGTATGATTTCATAAAGATATACTTTTTTCTCAATTTATAGGAAGATCTATTTTTCTAATATCTCATAGGTTTTTATATTCTATTCAATCTATATATATTATTACAGTTAGTTTAGAATTATCGGATATATTAGCTTTTAGATTAAAAAAATCAGTATCATATAGTTTTATTCTACTGTCAATTGGATTTTCCATTGATATAACAGGTAAAGCATCATCTTTATTTCATATATTTATACTATTTATTTCAGATTTAGAATAATAACTTGAGTCAACAGCTCTTATTTCTAAACTTACTGTTTGATTTTTATACATTCAAGGTAAGAATATATTTCACGCATAAACTCATTCTTTTTTTCATTCAGTATCTATTGTTTGAACAACAATTCAATTTATAAGTATTTCTAGAGTTTTTATTATATTATCGCTTCTATAAGCAATTTCAACATAATTTTCTCATATAAAATAATTTCAATTATTTACAATATTTGATTTTACTATTGTATTTCAACTTGATCAATTTCTTTCACAAACTTCGTTATTTGTACTTGTAACTAAATTTTCAACTGATCAATATTTTTCTTTAGCAGCAGCTGACCTAGCCCATATTTGAACTGGTAATTCCCAACTTGAATTTTCAGGTTGAAGAGAATGAAACTCTATAAGTGTAGCATTTTTTATAGCTGCTGGTGGAGTATTTTCAGTAACAGTTCAATTACATAAAATATCTATTTGAGTTGTATTGAAACTATTATCGTATTTTGTAGGTTTATTAATAAATAATGATTTTACAAGTAGATTTGCTTGAGCATTTTCAGGATTAGGTAATAATCCTGTTATTTCAGATATATTTATTTCATATAGTCATTTGGGCTTGGACCAGGATTTTACTGGTAAATTTCTATGAGCGTATTCCATAAAATCTCTCCATATAGGTGCCGCTCACTCTAGCCCATTTCAACTATAATTTAATTTTGTTCCATCAGTATTTCATGCCCAAACTACAGTTGTAATTTGAGGAGTATATCATATAGTCCATAAGTTTGATGGATATATTTCTTTTTTACCATACTGTTTTGTAGAGGTTCAAGTTTTTGCAGCAACAGGTCTATTTTTTAAACTTAGGAAACTATTCCGGTTACTTGGACGAGTAGTTGTATCACTAATAATTGATGTTATAAGATAACTTTGCTCAGCACTAATTACATTTACTTTTTTTGTATCCTTTTTTTCTTCTATTATATTTCATTTTGAATCAACTATTTTCAATATTGGACTAACTTCAACTTTATCTCACAAATTAGCAAATACAGTATAAGCTGAAGCTAATTCTAAAGGTGTCATTTCTCATGTTCAAAGAGCTAATGGTGCTCAATAATTTCAATTTGAATTTAGAGAAGTTACTCATAATTTTTGCATAAAATTTACTATATTTGCTTCTCATCAAGCCATATAATACATCTTTATTGCTGGAATATTTCTAGAATAGTTTAGCGCAGTTGAAATATTCATTTTTCACATAAATTTTCAATCAAAGTTTTTTGGTGAATAATTTCCTGGAAAAGTTGTTTCAACATCATAAATAGGTGTTTTTGAACCTATTTCTTTATTAAACATTCATAATGCATAAACAAATGGCTTAAATGAAGAACCAGGTTGTAATTTAGATGTAATAATATTTACATTTCATTTATTTTCTGTATCAAAATAATCAACTCATCAAACCATGGCAAGAATACCTCAATTTTCATTATCTATACTTATAAGTGCTCAGTTCGTTGCAGCAAATTTAGTAGTATTTTTTTCTACTTGTTTTTCAACTATTTCTTCTGCTTTCTTTTGTAAATCTGAATCTATAGTTGTATAAATTTGAAGTCAACCAGCAGAAACAATTTCTTTTCAATATTTTTCTTCTAAATATTCTTTTATATAAAATACAAAATGTGGAGCTGTAATATTTTCTTTATCTTGGTTAAATACATATCATAAAGAACCAGAAATAGCACTTTTATAATCGTCAAAATTTATATATCAATCTTCAAGCATTCTTCACAAAATAAAGTCTTTTCTTCAAGTTTGATATTCTATAAAAGTATCATCACTTTTTATTTTTATGTTATTTAATAAATTTAGTAAATCACTATATTTTAATACTAAACATCATTCATTATCTATATCATAATTTACTTTAAATTGATCCTTAGATACTCAACATATCACTATTTTATCACTTTCAGCAATACCATTTCATTTTAAATTATCTATGAAATTTTTAAAAACATCCACATATTCTTTGTTTGTTTCAACATCTTTTTGAGTTAAAATTTCAGTTATATCTTCTGTATTATCTTCTTTATAAACATAAGGGTAACCAAGTAATCTATCAGGATGATTATATGGTGAATAGTAAGTTGGTCATTTAGGAATTGAAGCTAAAATTGAAGATTCAAGTACATTTAAATCTTTTGCAGATTTAGAAAAGTATGTTTTTGCAGCTTCTTCGATACCAAAAGCATTGTTACCAAAAGATATTTTATTTAAGTATAACTCAAGTATTTTTTCTTTTGATACTCAAGCAGTAAGTTTATATGCTAAGTAAATTTCTTTAACTTTTCTTTCTAAACTTCTTTCATTTGTAAGGATTGTATTTCTAATTAATTGTTGAGTCAGAGTTGAAGTTCATTTAACTCAACCATCACTTTTTCATAATATGAAATACACTCATGCTCTAGCCAATCATATAATATCTACTCAAGGATTTTCCCAGTATCTTTTATCTTCTCATGCAACAATTGCATTTACCATATTTTTAGATATTTCATCAAAACCTACATAAGTTCTTTTTTCTTTAAATATTTTATATAATACATTTCAATCTTTATCATAAATAACAGATGATTCAGCAATTTCCATATTTTCAAGTTCTGAAATTTTTGGTAGATCTTTTATATATTTTGCATATAAAACTAATCAAATTAAAAATCCAAGTGCTATAAAAAATCAAATAATATATATAATTATTTTTCCTATACTTTTTTCACCTATTTTTTTAGAATAAGAAAATTTCTTTGTATAATTTGTTTTAAGTTTTCTTCTTATTGGTTTATTTAAATTCATTTTTTAATTTTAAAAATTAAAGACTTTTTCTTTTCAAGTGTAGTCTTTTCAAATAATTATTTCTATATTTGCATTTTCAGTTGAGTATTTTGGTACTTCTATTTTTATAAATTCTCAATTAAAAAATGTTTTTAATGCTCTTATAGTATCTGAATTTTCTGAAATATTATTGTAATAAATAACTGTTTTTTCATAAATATCTGTTGTATTTCAAATTGATTTTTGTTCTGGAATTATAAAACCGTACTTTTTAATATTATTTCATAATTCAGAGGCTAAACTTCATACTTTTATAGAATTAAAAATATTTATTTTAGCATTTTCTTTTTCTATTCAAGAATAATTTAAAATAATATTAGAATATTTTACAGATTCTTCATAATTTGAAAGATTTCAAAGTCCAGTTCAATTCATAAGTAATACTGCCATTCATCCAAAAAGCTCTCTATCTGGAGTATATAATACTCATCATTTTTCACAATTAGCACTTCCATAAAAACAAGAATCATTCATATTTGAAGATGCTATTTTGTATTCTTCTTTTGTTCAGATAGAATAAGCAATTTTAATCATTTTAGTTAATGATAAATCAGTTTTTACATTATCAATAAATACTTGATATAATTCTTTTATTTTAAGAGGAGAAGTTAAAAAATAACTTCAAGTTAGTTTTTCTTTTATTGCACTTATTATTTGTTGTTGCCTTAAAGATCTATCAAAATCACTTGTAGAATGTCTACTTCTCGTATATTTTAAAGCATTTTCTCCATCAAATAACCATGTTCATTTTTTGAAAACTAAAGTTGTATATCATCAGTTTCAATCTGGGTATTGATAATCAACAAAATTTTCTGGAACATCTATATTTATTCATCAAATTGTATCAATTATTTTTTTAAATCATGAAAAATCTACATTTACAAAATAATCTATTTTTGCTCAAGTAATTTCAGCGATTTTAGTTTCAAGCATTTGCATTCAATATGTTGCATCATTTTTTTGATACATATATCTAGAGTATATTCAATTTATTCTACCATAATAGTTATCATCTCAAGGATATTTTACATATAAATCTCTAGGGACAGATAACATGCTTATTATCTTATTTTTTGAGTTTATTTTTATAACTATCATTGTATCAGTTAAGTCTGGAGCATCATGATTTCATCCTCATCTTCAAACAAGTAATATCGTTACATCATTGTTACTTTCAACTTCTGTAGGAATATCTTTGTTTAATCACAATAATTTTTCTATCATAGATCTCTCATTTTCTTGTTTTGCAACATTTTCTTTTATGATATTTTGTTCATCAATTTTTATTTTTATAAAATTGATGTTTTTAACCATAACTAATGCAACTATAAATATGATTCAGATTGATACTATTCAAATTATATTTAATATGTTATTATTTTTTTTAATTATACTTGTTTTTTTAAAATTCATTACTTACTTTTATATCTCTAAATATTTGTTATATTTTATTTAAAAAAATATTTATTTCAATACTTTTTATTATTATTTACATATAATAAAAAAGGCTATAAATAGCCTTTTTTATTTTGCACCTGGTAATCATCCAAGCATATCTCACATTCACATTTTTCACATAACTCATTGCATTTTTTCAGCAGCAACTTCTTGTGATTTTTTTATTCATTTATTTACAGCATCGCTAATAGCTTTTTCAAGTGCTTTTTTTTGTTCTGGAGATAATCCTGGAATCAATTTATCACTTTCAAATTCAGTTTTTTCAACTTTCATTTCACCATTTACAGTTATAACTAATCCTTCAACTTCAGATTCAATATAAGTATTTTCTAATTCTTTTTTAATTTTCATCGCTTCTTGTTGAAGTTTCATTAATTCTCATGCTTTTGAAAAGTCCATTTTTTTAATTTTAAGATTTAAATTTGCATCAGGATTATATAAATAAAAATTAAATTATCAAATTTTTGCAATTATTTTTTATTTATGATATTATTTTTATATATTAAAATTAACAATTTAAAAATGGCTTGAACAACAAATGATGATGATTTATTAATTTTATCAGATGATACTGATTCTTGAACTGATTTTGTTTTAGATGATACTATTATTACTGATAATGAAAGCTCATCAAATTCAGAAGATTTAATTTCATTTGATACTGATTTATCAAATTTTTGAAATAGTGAAATAAAAGTTGAAGAAGTTGAAAATATTAATTCTACAGATTGATTTTCTCTAGATTTATCTGATTCAAATGTTTCTGAAACAGTATTACCAATTATTGAAGAAGAAGTAGTTCAAGATTTACCTCTAAATAATTCAAATAATGATGATAATCTTTCGTTTTGAATTGATGAAGAATCTGAAACTAATAATGATATTGTATTGGAATCTGAAAAAAAAGAAGAAGTAGCAGAAGATACATTTGTATTTTGAACTACTAATTCTGAGGAGGTTAAAACAACTAGTATTTGAACTATGACAGATATACTTGATGATACAATTGCTAAATTTTCAAAAAGGGAAGAAATGATTTGAAATGATATAAAATCAAGAGAAGAACATGTATTATCTTTAAAAGCTGAAATTGCTGAATTAGAATGAAAAGTTACTTCAGAAAATGAAGAAGTATCAAAATTGAATTCAGAAAAACAAGCAATTGTAAAAAATAGAAAATCTCTAGAAAAGATGAAAAGTGATATGACTACTGCTCCTACAGTAAAATAATCGATTTTTCAAAAACCTTAATAAAAAGCCAAAACCCAAAATAAAAAGATATAGCATTAACTATATCTTTTTGTTTTTGTATTTAATTTAAATTTAAGATTGACAATATTAATTATTATTTTATATTATATTTAATAATTTTATTATCTTTTTTATAAAAATATGGTAAATGCTTCTATTAAATATTTAGGATGAATTGAATCTGGAGATTTTTCTAGTCCAGAATATGTTACTTTAACTTGAAGTTCAACACTTGTTAAATTTGAATCAGATTTAAAAAATATATCTGTTTTGATTGATTATTGAATGTTTCAATGATGAAAAGGTGATGAAAAATATAATGAAAAAATAGATGAAGAAGCTTTAAAAGCAGATTTTTTAGTTTTGACACATGCTCATTTAGATCATTGTGGTAGAATACCACTTTTGGTTAAAAATGGTTTTTCAAATCCTATTTATATGACTAAATTGACTTCATTACAAGCAGAACAAATTCTTCTAGATGCAGTTAAAGTTGCTAAAAGAAAAATAGAAGAAATAACTGACCAAAATGAAAAACAAGAAGTATTAATGAAATATAACTTATTTATAGTTGATGCTTATAATAGATTAAAATGAAAACTATCTAAAGAAGATAGGATTAAAATTAATTCAATTCTTGCTAAAAAAATCTGAAATGAAACTTCATTAGATGAGGCTTTTAAAAAGGCAAAAAAATTCTGTGATGATAATAAAATATCTTCTAATGAAGATATAAGCAAAAAATTAACAGAAGTTCCAGTACTTCTATATGATGATATGGATGTTTACAATATGTTATCTCTTGTTCATTTAATTGATATTTGAGAGGAAGAAGTATTAAACGATTTTTTCTATATCGATACATATAATAAAAAAACACTAGATTATATTTTAGATAAAGTTTTAAAATGATATAATGAAGAAATATATATTGATAATAAAGTATTTAATAAAATAAAAGAAGAAATATCTGATAGAATATCAAAAACAAAAGAAATATTAAAAGAAAATCAAAGAATTAAGAATGAAAATGATGAATTAGCTGAAAGACTTGATGAATCATTAACTTTTATTACTCATGTTGATGAGGATCAATCAGAAGAATTATATAAAGAGCATTCTAAATTTTTGAAAAAACATAAAGTTGAAGTTTATTCTGATATAGATGATGCACTTGAAAAACCATATAAAGTAAAATATAATATAGAACTATTACAAAAAGTTTCAAAATTACTTAAGGTTAGAGTAAAAACAAATGATGAAAAAAATAAAAAAATAATTGATAGTATAAAATTAAATTTTATTGATGCTGGTCATATAGAGTGAAGTGTACAAGCTCTTATTACGGTTGTTACTGAAAATGTAAATACTGCATTAAAAAATAAAAAGAAATCAAATTGATTTGATAAAAAAACAAAAAAACATACAAATCTTCTTTTTTCATGAGATTTATGAAGAATAAATGATCCAAATTTATCATGAAAACCAGATATTTCAGAGCTAAAACTTGATTATGCTCAATATGAAACTACTTATGCATGAAGACTACATCCAGATAGAGCAGAGACAGAAAGAGAATTTCTAGATGAATTATCAAAAGCTGAAAGAAAAGTTTTGATTCCAACTTTTTCTATGCAAAGAACTCAAGAAGTGCTTATGTTACTACTTGAAGATATGTATAATCATAGATGAGATAAAGATGAATTAGAAAAATTAAAATTAGAATTAAAAGAATTTAGTGATGAATATGATCTAATTGAAAATAAAGATTCTGTAAAAGCTAAGCAATTATTTAGAACTATTGAAATATTAAAATATGATATAAAATCAGTTAAAAAATCTAGTTTCTTTTTTAATATAGTTTTAGATTCTCCACTTAGTGAAAAAATTACAAATATATATTTAAATAATCTAGGTGATAAGTATGATTTACTTAATCCAGAAGTTCAAGAAAAATTATTTTGAAGAGAAGTTATAACTTATATTAGAAATAAGAAAGAACAAAATGAATTATATAAATGAAAAAGAGCTTATAGAAAAGAAATAATCATTTCTTCTTCAGGTATGTGTGAATGATGAGCTGTTGTTTCTCATTTAGAATATAATCTTGAAAATCCAAAGTCAACAGTTGTTTTTGTTTGATATACTCCACCAAATAGTAGATGATGAAAGATAAAAGCAAAAGAAGATGTAGTTATAGAATTAGATACATATAAAGTTTTATGTAATGTAATTGATATAAAATGATTTTCATGACATATAGATGAAGCAGAATTATTACAATTAATATCTAAAACAAGTATAAATAGATGAGCTACAGTTTCTCTTACTCATTGAACTGAATCTCGTTTAGTATTATCTTGAAAAATAAAAAAAGAAATATTTAAGACAAGAAAAAGTATAGATATTTTAGTACCAAATTTATGAGATACTGTTGAAATTAAAATCTAAAAAAAATCGCCTTAGGCGATTTTTTTTAGATTTGGCTCAGTTTGATTATCTATCATTTCTACTAATATAATTTCAAGTTCTGTTCATAAAAAATCTTCTATTAATTTTTTATTTTCTATAAAATATTCTGGTTTATCTTCATAAATCACTATTTTTTTAGGTATAAATCAAATATTTTTAACTACATATCTAATTGTTTCATATATCTTTTTTTCAGCTTCATCAACTACTATATAGTTATAAATATGAAGATTTATTGCTTTAAGTTTTGCATCTTGAAGCTCTTGTAGTCAAGCAGTTAAAATCAAATCTTTTCAAATTTTCATAGAGTTTATTATATTTTTTGGAATTTTTTTTCAAATATAATGCTCATTTATAAAATTTTCTAATCAAATAACATTCATAATAACTTCATTTCATTTTTTTCATCTATTTTCTCTAAGTAAACTTGATATTTCCAATTGTTCTTTTCTACAAAATAGAGTATCATCAAAATCAGAAATAATCAATATCTCATCTCTTTTTTCTAAGTTATTTTTTAATTTTTCTAATTCTTTTAATTGTTTAGTTAAATCAAGCATTTTGTTTATTTTAAAACCTAATATATTCTTAATATACTTTTAAAATCAGATTTTTCAAATAAAAAATCACCAAAATTTTTGGTGATTTTTATTTTATTTTTTCAATCTTAGATTTATTTTTAAATCTTCTATTTCTAAATCTTTGTTTATTTCAAATGTTTCTAAGTTTTCAACCAAAGTAGAAAGTGTTTCATTTTGTATGTTTTCTTTCCATTCTGAGATAACTTCATCACATCATGAAAGTGATATTTTTATTCTATCATCTACCTTGTAATCAGCTTCTTTTCTAGATTCTTGAATATGTCTAACTATATCTCTGTAATATCACTCTATTTTTAATTCTGGAGTTATATTAGAGTCCATAGAAATTACCATACCAAAACCTGCTTCAATTGCATTTGCATTATCTCAGGCTTCGTAAACAAGTTCAAAATCTCAAGTTTCAAGAACAAATTCTCAAACTTTAACATTTCAATCTTCTAACTCTTCAAAATTACCAGATTTAGCCATTTCCATTATAGATTTTACATTGCTTCCAAATTTAGGACCAATAGTTCTACCATTTGGTTTACAGATTTTTTTAGCTAGAGTAGTTCATTCTACAACTAAAACTTCTTTTACATTTAATTCTTCTTTAATTATTTCTTTGTAATAATCATCAAGTTCAAATGTTATAGTTATAGATTTCAAAGGTTGTCTTACTCTTATCTTGTTATTTGCTCTCCAAGCAAGTCATAGAGTTATAACTTTTTGTACTTTCTCAGTGTCAGCATTTAATTCTAAATCTATTAATTTTGAATCATATTTAGGGAAGTCAGTTAGATGAACTGATAATTCTCAAGTTAAGTTTTTATAAATATGTTCACTTACATAAGGCATAAATGGAGCAATTATCTTACTTACTTCGACAAGTGTATAATAAAGAGTTTCATATGCTTCTAGTTTATCTGTATCATTTTCAGTTTTCCAAAATCTTTTTCTACTTCTTCTGATATACCAATTTGTTAAGTTATCCATAAATTTAACTATTGGCTTTGCAGCTTCGTTAAGTTTGTATTCATCAAAACCTTTTCCTACTTCTTTTGCTAATTCATTTAGTTCAGAAATAAGCCATTTATCTAGATTATTATTTAGTTTTGTAATTCATTTTGCTTCAAAATTATCTATATTTGCATAAGTTGTAAAAAATGAATATGTATTCCATAAAGGCAAGATAACTTTTTTAACTACTTCTTCAACTCAAGCTTCTGCAAATCTGAAATCTTGTGCTTCTACTACTGGAGAATTCATAAGATAAAATCTCATTGCATCAGCACCATATTTATCAAAAATTAATTGTGGATCTGGATAGTTTTTCTTTGATTTAGACATCTTAAAACCATCTTCTGCTAGAACTGTACCATTTACGATTACATTTTTCATAGGAGCTTCATCAAAAAGTGCAGTTCCAAGAATAAGTAAAGTATAAAACCAACCTCTAGTTTGATCTAAACCTTCAGCGATAAAATCAGCAGGAAATTTGAAACTATCAGTTCATAGGAAAGGGTAGTGTTTGCTTGCATAAGGCATAGAACCACTTTCAAACCAACAATCAAGTACTTCTGGAATTCTTTGTAGAGGAGTTCAAAATTTAACTATTCAAGTAATTAAATAATTAAGTTCATCTAATCAATGTCATCATTTTTCAATCTCAATAAAATCTGCTCAAAATTTCTTTGCAAATTCTTTTCAATTTTCAAGTCTTACAATTTCGTCATCTTTACTATGAATTACAGTAAATTCATTTATTAATTCTGAAAATTCATATTTATTTTCATATAAATCATTATACATTTTAGATGAATTTTTCTTTTCTTCATTTCAATAATTAATTGATTTTCAAGGTGCAACACATACAAGTCTTTTTATTTTTATATTTTTTTCTTTTATATAACTTAATGTCATTGCTCATCACATTGATCTTGTATAAACTGTATCATATTTTGAAAAATCTATTTTTTCAAATGTTTCTTTCCATGATTCATAAGTAGGATCATCTGATTTATCAAATTGATATAAGTCTAAATTTATTCAATCTTTTGAAAAAGTATTTTTAATATCCAGTATTCTTTTTTCTCATATATCGCTTCATCTTCAATGAATTAATAGTATATTCTTAGCTTCAAATTTACTATTATCTTTCACAAATATCTTATCAACAAAATGTTTATGTATATCTACTTCACTATTTGTATCTGTATAAAAATATTTTCCATCTTTAAATTCTATTTGACCGTATTCTTTGTTTAGTTCGTATAATTCTTTTATAGAACCAACACAAACTTCGCTTGATTTATCAGCATTTTGCCAAACGGGAATAGCTGACCCCCAATATCTATTTCTAGAAATATTCCAATCTTTTGCTCACTCAACCCATTTACCAAATCTACCAGTTTTAATTATTTCTGGGACCCAATTTATTTTCATATTGTTTGCAACCATTTTGTCTCTGATTTTTTCAACAGCTACATACCAAGCAGAAATTGCTCTATATATAAGTGGACTTTCACATCTCCAACAATGTGGATAAGAGTGGTCTATTGTATTTATTTGAAAAACTTTTTTACTTTCTTTTAATCTTTCTAGTGCTAAAATATTGTATTCAAATACTTGAACTCAGTTATTTTCTAGCAAGTTTTCTGTATTACCATTATCAGCAATATGAGCTATATAACCTAGATTTTGTTCTTTGGCTATTAAATTATCATCTTCTCAATAAGCAGGTGCCATATGAACAATTCAAGTACCAGATTCAGTAGTTACATGATGACCAGAAACTACAGAAAATACGTTTTTACCAAATTCCATACCAAGAGGCAGAGAATTAGCTTCATTTAAAATCCAGAAATCATCAAGTATTGGTTCATATTTTATACCAATTAAACAAGATCATTTGTATTCTCTAACAATTGTATAATCTTCTTCGTTTTTATAATAAGAAGCAACTCTATCTTTTGCTAATACATAAGTATCACCATTTGTTTTATCAAGTAATTCTACATAATCTAAGTCAGTACCAACTGCTAAACCTAGATTTGCAACAACTGTCCAAGGAGTAGTTGTCCAAGCAAGTAAATATTTATTTGAACTTCAAACTACTTTAAATTTTACAGTAACAGCTCTATCTTGTTTATCTTTATATCATTGATTTACTTCAAAATTTGAAAGGGGAGTAGAGCATCTTGGACAATAAGGAACAACTCTATTTCATTCATAGATTAAACCTTTATCATAGATAGTTTTATAAACCCACCAAACTGATTCCATAAAATCAGTATCCATAGTTTTATAATCATTTTCCATATCTACCCATCTTCACATTCTCTCAACAGTTTTTTTCCATTCATCAACATATCAGAAAACATTAGCTCTACATTCTTCATTGAAGTTATGAACTCAGATTTTTCATTCTATATCATCTTTTCCAGATATTCAAAGTTTTTTCTCAACGATATTTTCTATAGGTAATCCGTGACAATCCCAACCAAATTTTCTATCAACTCTAAACCCTTTCATAGTTTGGTATCTAGGAATCACATCTTTTATCGTACCCGCCAAGATATGACCATAATGCGGAGTTCAAGTTGCAAATGGAGGGCCATCATAGAAGTTAAATTCAGGAGAATTTTCTCTTATCTCTATACTTTTTTCAAAGATTTTTTGTTCTTTCCAAAATTTCATAAGGCTTTCTTCCATCTTTGGGAAAGATTGTTTTTGGTTTACGTTTTCGAAGTTCATAGTTTTTTATTTATTAATTATTTTTTAAGTTGTTTTTCCATTTTAAATTATTTTTTATTATAATATCAAGCCATCCAACAATTTCTTTCTTTTCATTATATATATCATCATCGTATCACATATTTTTTTCTTTTATTTCTTTATCCCAATCATTTTTAATTTTAATTAATTTTTTATCTATAAAATCTAAAAAAGTTAATCATTCATTTTTTATATTTTTATTAGAATATTGTTGTAAATAATTTCAATATATATATCAAATAAATATATCATAATCTCATATTTTAAATAATTTATTTATTGTTAAATCTATAAAATTATAAATATCTATTTCTATCCAGTTTTCCCACTCATTCCATAATTCTTCTGATATATATCATTTTGATTTTAAATAAAATTCTTCATAAAATAAATTAAATAAATCTTCATATTTTCTTTTTATTTTAAATTTATTATTTTCAATATCTTGTTTTAAATTATCTAATTCTATATTAATTTCATTATATTTATTAGCATATTTTTCAATTATTTCTAATTCTTTATCTCTTTCATATTTTTTATATCAATACCAAAAAGCTATTATTCATCAAATTAGAGACAATAATGTAATATTTTCATTTATTTCATTTTTATATATAAATAAAAAATATATTAACAAAAAGATTAAAAGATTTAGATTATCCATAACTTTTTTTTCTATGAAATTTCAAAATCTATAAATTAAATATCATATTAAATATGTAATTGTTAATTTTAAATCTTTTGAAGCAATATATAATCAAATACTAAAGGCAATTATATATGTATCAATACGATATTTATATAATAAATTCATAATTTTTTATTTATTAAAATAATTTTTAGGAGAGCTTTTTTCTTCATACTTTTGTCACCAAAAGTATCAAAAGTGCTTAAGAGTTCGAACTTTCGCACATAGTTTACTAAGTTTTATCTCCCGTATCACGGCGAAATCTCACCCTTAAGAATCCCATTGATACATATCGAAAAAGTTTTTATTTGTTTATTTTTTAAGTTTTATTTATTTATTTTTATTTTTAAAAACTCTAAGGTAATATTTTGCAATATAACACTCAATGCGAATTTACATCTGTTTTGTGCTCATTGCGGATTTTTAAGGCTGCATAAGCCTTAAAGACTTTTGCTACTTTTGGTCACAAAAGTAAGAAGAAGGTTAAAATCTTTTCAGCTAATTATTTTTACTACCTTTTGGTTACAAAAGTAGGAATGGTCTCTTTTGGTCACAAAAGTAAGAAAATTATTCTTTAGTTTATATGTCATTTCAGACACAAGATTATTTATTCTCTTTCCCTCTTAAAATATCACTTATTATTTTTTCAGCTATTTTATATTCAGAAATACTATCTTCTTCATATTTTATACTTCTTTTTATCCTTTCTATTTCTTCAGATTTTATATTTGAATTTCATTTTGATAAAATATTAATTAGTACATTGTGATAATCTAATAATATCTCGGATATTCTAATTATTTCTCTATGAACTTCATCTAAATTTTTTTCGCTAGGATTATTTAATAAATTTTGTAAATATGGAATCATTTTTCTTTTATTAAATTTTAAGAATTTCATATATTTCTAAATTTTGATTTCTAGCACAAACAGTTGCTTTTGCTGATTGCTCTCAGTCATAAAATGATTCTAATCATAAAATTTTTCTAAATTCTTCTATAAGTACATCTACTTCTGTAGAAGTTTTACTTTCTGAAACTACTTCTATTTCATATCTTTTTCAGTATTGAAAACTATCGAAATCTATAATTATAGTTTCTCATCATAAAACATAAGAGTATTTTTCTCTAGAAGTATCTATAAAAAGCACTCATGAAGTTTCATCTATTGATATATCAAATTCATTTTTTAATATATCATCTATTTCATCATCTCAAATTATTTCTTTTGAAGTGATTAAATTAGTTTCATCATTTATGGTTGTGATTTTAAGTTCATAAATTCCATTTCTCATCCTCAAATAAAATTTATTTTTGAATAATCTATAATCAGGCATATCTAAATAATAGTCTTTTATATCTTTGATTCATTCAAATTTACAATTTTTGACTATTTTTTCATAATCATCTTGATTATATGAATATTTTTTTTCCATTTCAATATACATCTTACTTTTTTTAGTTTTTAAAATCACTAATTAACTCTAGTGCAGTTTCCTTGTAATCATCTTCATTAAACTCTAAAAATAATGTAGCTTCATGTAATATATCATCAATTTTATCCATATCTGCATCACTTATTCAACAAGTGTATAGAGTTTCAATTATGAAATCTATATTTTCCATATTTTCTTGAACTAAAGCTTCTTCAAGTTTAGATAAATAATTATCATATAATTCTTTTTCTTTCATAATATAATAGTAATTTATAAAATAATATTTAATATCATTAAAAAAGTATAAAAAATGTGTATTTCAATTTTATTGAAATGCATATTTTTTATACTTTCGGTTCTTCACTATGAAGAAAGTTACCACCTAAAGTTGTACTTAATTTTATTTTTTTTACGAGAGATTTCACTACTCGGGAGATTCTACTTAGTACTTGTACTTTTCTTTCTCCAGCTTGTGGTTGATAGCCACTCAAATGCCTTTATTACATAGTAAATTTAATTATTTTTTAACTTTTGTAAAGTTATTTTATAAATTCGCTACAGTAATGTGTTGTTATATAAATTTTATAGTAATCATAATCTTTATAATCTAAATTATTTTCCTCTTTTTTTATAGCCAGTCCAAATCCTATATAATTTAGATTTTTATGAACTATTGCTCTATAATGTGCATCAAGAGGATATTTTAATCATTTTTCAGACATAAACATTTCAAAGATTTCTTTTGCTGCTTTTATAGCTTCATCACTACAATCAGCTTGATTTTTTTTACAATAATATGAATGATATCAAAGACTTTCAGAACTAGTTATACCATTTATAGCCTTGCATTTTACTCATCTATCAAGAAGCCAATTTTCAATTTGAGAAGAATCATAAAAACTACTATTTTCAAATCTTTTATGATCCATAATTCATTTTTCTTTGTTGTTAATAGACCATTGAAAAGCAGTATTATCTAATCTTTCATCATAAGAATAATATGTTTTTAATTTAGAATTGTATCTTGCATCATTGTGCCAATTTAACCAATTTTCTTTTAATTTTTCAAGATTTACTTTATTGTTAATTGCTTCTTTTTTTGCTAAATCAAAAAACTTAATTTGTTTTAATTTTATAATTAATTGCTTCATTATAAAATAACTATTACTATCATTTGCTAGTTTTCTTAGTGAAACTTCATATTCTGCTATAACTATATCTCTATAATAAATTCATAAAATATTAGCATTTTTTTCTATCTTGCTAACTATTTTATTTATTGTTACTATATCATTTCTACTTAAATCATAGGCGTAAGTATTTTGTATAGATAACAATAAAACTAAACTTGAAAATATTGATATAATTATTTTTTTCATAATGCAAAAATTACATTTTATAATAATCATTGAAAAAAGGGGAAATTGCTGCTTGAAATGCACTTGTAAACTCAGCTACTCTTGTAAGCATATCGTTACTCCATGCTCACATACTACCATTTTCACTTCTTATATCTGTTTTTCATGATAATTCTCACATAACTGGTCATAATTCTAATCAGTCAATATATAGTTTCTTTTCAACTATTTTTGGAACTTCCATCATAGGTGAAAATCAATAATGTCATTTTCCATTATTATCTTCTATATAAACTATTCATCAGATATATTTTTTTTCTCAAATACTTGTTGTTCATCATTCAATTCAAATATAGAAATCTGCGATAATTCATGATTTTTTTAAATTTCTAGCTCTATTTTTAGCTCAAAGCATAGTTTCATCAATACTTAAAGGCATATCTGAAATATCTGAAGATACTGATTCTAAAATATATTCAACTTCTATTCAATTAAAAAATGGACATTCATTTACTCATTTTTTTATTCACTCAACTTTTGGAGTTCTAGTAGTTCAAATTGCTATTTTCATAAAAAAAGTCTAATAGTATAATATTTATACTATAGACTTTTTTCTATATTTGTAAATATTATTTTATTCATAATACTTCGTTATTGTAAAATTCCATAAATTTTCAAAATATAATATTTTTTTCATTATCTCTTTCTTCTTTTGTTTTTCATTCTCTTAACTCAAAAATTGGAACTTTAAAATCAAAATCTTTAGTTATATTATAATAATTATCTCTATATTCTAATATCTTTTCTAGTGTCATTTTTCACATACCAACAATTCTGTTTCTTTTCATTTCTTTTAGCCTTGTCATAATAACCTCAAGCGGTGTATTTATATAAATTACTTTTCAATTTTTTCTAAGATTATCCATAGTATTTAAACTTAATGGTAAACTTCAAGAAGTTGATAAAACTGTTGGAGTTTCAAATTTAAGTTTTTTTCATAAAAATCCTTCTAATTCTAAAAATTTATCATCTCATAATAGTCAAAGTAGATATTCTACTTCTTGATTTGCCAATTTTTCTGGAGTAATTCAATTATTTCTTAGATTTAATACTCATATAACTTCTTCAGCAGTTTCAAGTGTGATTTTTTCAAGTATATCATCATCGAAATCACAAAAATCATATCATAATCTTTCTTTTAATCTTTTTCAAATAGTTGTTTTACCTGATCAAGGCATTCATGTCAATACTATATTTCAATCATATTTTGGGAAATTCATATTTTTTAATAAAAAAAACAATAATATTCTCATATTATTGGTATTTTTTCCTAAAAGTCAATTAAAACTATATTAAATTTTTATAGTTTATTATCTTTTTGCAATTACTTCTATTTCAATTAATGCATTTTTTTGTAATTTTGAAACTTCTATAATTGTTCTTGCTGGTTTCAATACAAAATAATTTTTATACACATCATTTACTTTTTTTGAATCAGTTAAATCTCTTAAATAAATAGTAGTTTTTACTACATTTTTTAGACTTAATCCATATTCTTCTAATAAATATGATATATTTCTACAAACTTGTCTAGTTTGTAATTCAATATCTCATTTTATCAATTGCATAGTATTTACATCAAGTGCTACTTGCCCTGAACAAAATAATATATCTCATGCAAAAAATGCTTTATTATAAGGTCAAATTGCAGCAGGAGCTTTTGAAGTTGAAAAAAGTTGATTTATATCTGCTTTTTCAGTTTCTTCATATGCATTATTTTTATTTGAAAATATTAAAACCATATACTTTTTATTATAAATATTAAGTATTATTTTATCATATAAAAATACATAAATCAAATAATCGGCTTTTATTTTACTTTTTCTAAAATAACTTTTAAATTACTAAATTTATTTGAAAAAAATCTATTTTCATTGTATAGTTTTTTTACAAAAATATTGTTATAATATTTAGAATTTTCATTCCGCATATCAGGTAATTTTTCTAATCAATTCTTATAATAATTGATTGATATTTTATTATCAATATTATAAAATAAATCTCAACAAAATAAGTTATTTTCAGCAGAATTTATAGTTTTTGTTAGATTTTTACATATTTCTTCATAACTTGAATCTGATTTCAAGATCTTATTTTCTATATTTTCATCTTTTAAATCTTGAAATATTTGATTTTTTGACTTGTATTTTTGATTTATAAATGTTTTATTTTCTTCATTATAATAAATACTTGAACTAATTATTGAAAAAATTGATATGATTAGAAAAAATATTTTTAGTAAATAATTATTTTTAAAATTATCACTTTTTTTATAAATTATAGAAATTATTAAAATTATAAAAAGGTAATGAACTATTGATGAAAAATTAAATAAATTAAATATTAAAAACAATAAGATTGAGTGAAAATAAATATTATTTTTATAAGATTTTCAAAAATAATATAACACATATCACATAACAAATAATCAAAAAATTCAGTAATTTATAAGACTTAATATGATTATATTATGAGGTCTATCTGCGGTAAATCAGCTATTTTCAAATATGTATAAATATGGTGATTTAAAATTATCAAACAAATATTGTAAACTATCATTTCATATTCAGAAAAAAATATATTTTACATCTGAAAATAATAATTTTAAACTAGTTTCTATTATGAAAAATCTAGAAATAAAAGAATTTAGTTTTGTTATAATACCAAAATTATAAATCAAAATTATTAATCAAAAACTTATTAAAATCAAAAAAGTAATTGTGTATTTTTTTTCTAGTTTTAATTTTTTTACTAAAAACCATAAAACATAAGCTATATAAATAATTATTCATATAAATGATTTGCTTAAAAAAATAGCAAAACTTGATATAACAAATATAAAAAAATAGCTATTATTTTTTATCTTATCAAGTAGAAATGGTAGTAAAATTAGTAAAAAAAGTGCCAATAAATTTGGGTGTCAAAAAGTTCAAAATGCTCTATTTTGTATTTCACTATATTCAAAAGTAGGCAAATAATACTCTTTTATAGCCAACAAAATTGGAAAAATACTTAAAAATATAATTGTTTTAAGTATATTTATTTTAACATTTTTTTCTTGATTAATGAGTATTATAAATAATCCTAATAAGTTTATAAATAGCAATAGTCAATGTCATTTTACTTCATTTCAAAATATATTTGTAAGTAAAAAACTAGATGAAATAAGAGAAACAAAAAATAATCATAAAATATAATAAGCTATTTTAGGTATGATTATTTTTTGTTTATAGTTTATTATAAAATAAAATATGATAAAAATTGATGAAAATATATTGAAAAACATAGCTTTTGTGAACTCAAAATTTCATTTTACATATAATCATAAATCAACTCAAAAATTATTTAGAATTTTTGAATTGATTAAACTTAAAAAAAAGAAAAAAATTGTTATGTAAATTATTAATAATTTTGTTTTCATAAAATTGTTTTATATTGTGTCTATTTTAATATTTGTTTGTTTTATATCAAATTATTTAAAAAAATAAAAAAATTCTGTAATTTACAGAATTTTTTTATTCAAACCATCATCTTTTTTTAAATGCAAATCATAGAGAAAATGATAAAAATATCATAAGTATTACTATTATATAAAATGCACTATTCCATTCTTGCATTGGTAGTTTTACATTCATTCAATAAATTCAAACTATAAATGTAAGAGTTCAAATTATAAGAGTAAAAACAGTAAGTCTAGCTAATATAGAGTTTATTTTTATACTCATAAGTGAATTATAAACTTCAGTTAATGAAGTCACATTTTTTGATAATATAGTTATGTTGTTATCTATTTTATCAATCTTATAAATAATATCTTCAAAGTACAAATCAAGTTGTCAATCATAAAATTTTTCAATAGTTTTTTGTAGCTCTGTCAATAATTCTCATTGAAAAATAAAGTTATGTTTTAAAAAAACTAAGTTTCTTTTTTTTACCATTATTTCTTCAAGAAGTTTTTTATTTACTCAATTTTGATCAAATATTCATTCTTCCAAAGCCATAATATCCTTATTTGATTTTGTTAGTATATCAAGTGTTTTATCATACATTGCATCAATTATCTTATACAATATATAATAAGGAGAAATCTTATATTTTTCAGGATCTTCTAAATCTGTTGTTTCGTTCAAATATTCTTCTTTTATTTTTTCTATATTATTACTTGGAAGAGAAGTTATACTTATTATGAAATTTTTTCATAAAATAAACGAAAATTCATTAGATTTATATCTTTTATTTGCATAATCATATTTTGGAAAATGAAGAACCATAAAAATATGATTATCATATGTATCTATTTTATCTTGAGTTGTAAAATCAACTATGTCATCAATAATTATTTCATGTAAATCGTATTCTTCACCTATATCAATAAGTTCTTCTTTAGTTGGATTTTGAAAGTGAACCCAATTAATTGTTCAAATTTTTAGTAAATGTTTCATTTTTATATTATTTTAGAATATAAATTTTAATTATTATATTTAAAAAATCTTTTTATAAAAAGATTTTTATATTTTGATAAAGTTAGTATAATTTACTATACTTTTATATAGTAAAAATATTTTTATGAAAAAAATTGTTTTAATTTTCTTTTACTTATTTTTTATTATATCTTGTACTAATAATCAAATTGTTTCTGATACCAAAATACCAGATGAAATAGTAAAAAAAGAGAAAATTATATTATCACTTTGAGATAGTTTAACAGCATGATATTGAGTAGATATAGCTGATAATTATCCTAGTAAATTGGAAAAAAAACTAACAGATTTATGATATAATTATAAAGTTATAAATGCATGAGTTAGCTGAGACACTTCTAGTTCTTTGAAATCAAGAGTTTCTCTTTATTTAGATAAAAATCCTGAGATTGTTATACTTGTTATTTGATGAAATGATTGACTTAGATGATTATCTACCATAGATTTAAAAGAAAATATTAAAGATATTATTGATGCTTTTCCTAAAGATACAAAAATAGTATTATGATGAATTGATATCCCAATTAATTTAGGTTTAAAATATAGAAGTGATTTTAAAAAAGTTTATGAAGAGATTTCTAAAGAAAATAAAAATATATTTTTTTTAAAATCTTTTTTGGATTGAGTAATGTGAGATTATAAGTTAAATATTTCAGATAGAATTCATCCAAATTCACTTTGATATGATATAATTGTTTGAAATTTATATGATTTTTTAGAAAAAAATAAAATTTTAGAAAAGTAATAAAAAAAGATGATAGAAATAAAAAAACTGAGTAAATTTTTTTGAAAATGAGATCAAAAAGTAGATATATTTGCTAATTTAAATTTAAAAATAAATGACTGAGATTTTATTTCAGTAGTTTGACCAAGTGGTAGCTGAAAGTCTACTTTTTTAAACATGATTTCTTGAATTGATAGAGATTATATTTGAGAAATACTTTTATTTTGAAGTGATTATAAAAAAATGAGTGAAGATGATGTAACTTTATTTAGATGAAAAAATATTTCATATATATTTCAAAACTTTAAACTAATTGATAATTTAACAATCAGAGAAAATATAGATTTAGTTATAGAATTAAACAATCTTGAAAGAAATTTTACAACAGATGAAATACTTCAAATAGTTTGATTAAAAAATAAAAGTGAAAACTACGTTTTTAATTTAAGTTGATGAGAAAGCCAAAGAGTAGCAATCGCACGTGCATTTGTTTGAAAAACTAAACTTTTATTAGCAGATGAACCAACATGATCTCTTGATCAAAAAAATAAAGAAAAAATTATAGATTTAATAAATCTATTGCATAAAAAAATAAAAAATACAGTTATTATGATAACACATGATGATGAAGTAGCAAAAATTTCAGATTTTATATATAAAATGGATGATTTATCTTTGATAAAACAATAAAAAATATGTTTAATAAATTTGTAAAAATAATTTTTTTAAAAGAGAAAAAGTATTTTCTTTTTGTTTTTTTAGCTGTTTTTTTAAGTCTTTTTTCATATATTTTATGAAATAATGTCATTTTATGAGTTAAAGATTATTTAAAAGAGGAAATAAAACCTTTAGTTTGAGGAGATATAGTTTTATCAAGTGATAAAATTGTGAAACCATCTTTTTTAGAGCCATATTCTCAATTATTTAAAGAAACTGAAACTGTAGAAATTGATTCTACACTTTTTGATAAAAATAATAAACCTATTTTGTATCAATTTGTTTATCACAAAGATAATTATCCTTTTTACGACGCATATTCATACGATATTGTAAATCCTGATTGAGTTTTAGTTGTAGATAAATCAACTTATGATACTTTTTGAGATAATATAAAAATATTTGATACAGAATTAAAGGTAAAATGAATAATAACTAAAAAACCATTAGGAGAAATATCGCTTTATACAAATGATAATAAAATTTATTTACCTTTAGAGTATTTAAATAAAGATATAAATGAAAATAACTCTAGGCTTAAATATAATATTTATTTAAATTTTTTATGAAACTATGATGAAAATATAGTTTCAAATATAAAAGAACAAGCAAAAAATGAAAATATTAGTATTAAAACTATAAATGATAGACAAGATAGTATTTGAGAAATAACAGATAGATTTTATCTTTTTATAGATGCATTTAATTTAGTTATTTTTATACTTACTTTCTTTATTATTATACTTTCGCTAGAGAGTTTTTTCAAGAAAAATAAGTCCAAATTTTGATTATTAAATATATTTTGATTAACAAAAATAAAGATATTTTTTTATTCTTTTATATGAATATTTTTTATTTTTATAGCTTCATTTTTGTTAGCTATTTTATTAAATATTTTTGTTCTTAATCTATTACAATCACAATTTCCATTTTTCATTTTTTATATTGATTCATTTATTAAATGATTATTTATACTTTTTATACTTCTTATTGTTTGATTATTTTCTCCATTATATAAGATTAAAAAGAGTGAGATAAATAACTTACTTAAAGATACAAGTGATTTTTCAAATTTTTCTATTAAAGATTATATAGTTTATTTATCACTTATATTTTTTTGATTTTTCTCTATAAATATAGTTTCAGGTATAGGTTTTTATTATAGTTTTTTATATACTATTATAGCACTATTATTAGTTATATTTTTTTACTTAATTATTAAATTTATTTTAATTTTATTATTTAATTATTTATCTAAGAAAATAAAAAATTTCTATATTTTTGATTCTATTCGTTCTACGATAAAACCTTGAAATATATCATTTTTGATTATATTTTCGAGCATCGTATCATTTTTGAGTATTTTTATATTTTTTGTATTTTCTTGAAGTTTTCTTTCATATTTAACTACTGTATCAAATGATAGTAATGATATGTTTGTTTTAAATTCACAAGAATCTGATATTAAAACTATAGAAAAATACTTTAATAAAGATGAAATTTTTGAAATTGTTTCTCTTAGAATAAATACAATTAACAATAAACCATTAAGCGAATATTTAAATACTCCAAAAGTTAGTAGGGAATTTTCTAGAGAATTTTTCTCAACTACAAATAAATTGGATAATAAAATAATAAATTGAAAAGAACTTATTAAATGATGAGTTTCAGTAGATATCGAGTTTGCAGGTAGATTATGATTAAAAATATGAGATAAGATTGGTTTTACTGTTGCATGATTAGATAAAGAATTGCAAGTTATAAATTTCAGGGAAGCTGTTAGAAATTGAACAAATCCATTTTTCTATTTTATGCTTAATAGTGATGATTTTATTAATTTTCCTAAAACTTATATTTTATCATATAAGCAATCAGAAAAACCAATTAATTTAGAAAAAACTCTATCAAATGAGATAAAATCTAACTTAACATTTATAAATACAAAAGATATAATTGATATAGTTGTTAATATATCAAATAAAATCTTAAAAGTAGTTTATTTCTCACTTATTTATATATTTATATTTTCATTTCTAAGCTTTTTAGTTTCTATTTTATTTTTAAAAAGTTTCAAAGATTATAAGATAAAATTGTTAAATTTACTTTGATGAAATATAAAAAAACTTTTTATTGGATTAAAAATAGAGTATTTTTATCTTATATTTATCTGACTAATATTTACAATTATATCTGGAAGTATTATATTGTTTGTAATATTTTACTTTATAAGTTATTTTAGTATTTCGTATTTGTATTATTTTTCTTCTATTTTATTATTATTTTTTATATTATTACTTATAAATTTATATATTTATTTTTTTACAAATTAAAAGAGAGATTTTTAAATCTCTCTTTTATATTTTTTTTAATATTTCTTTAATTTGTAAAAATGTATTTTCCAAATTTAAAATTTCATCTTTTGTAAAGAATCTGTATTCTTCTATTTCTTCGTCTTGAAGCATAATTTCTCCAGATTTTATTGTGCTCAAAAAAATATATTCTAATTTACTTATTTTTTTTCATTCACAATTTATAAATTCTATCTTATAAGTACAAATTGGAGAAGGTTTTTCCTTTATATTTTCTATTTTTAAACCTAATTTATTTCAAAGAATCTTTATTTCTAGATTGAGTTCTTCTTTTATTTCTCTTTTTATAGCTTTATAAATATTTTCTCATTCTTCAACATGTCATCATGGAAGAGTCCAATAATCTTTTTGATTATGTCTAACGAGTAAATATTTTCACTCATCATTTTTTAAAAATGTTCTTGTTACTTGTTTCATTTTTTAAAGTTATTTATAAATATTTAACCATATATTCTCACTCTAAAACATATCATCTTTTTTCATAATATCATCTTACTCAAACTCATGCAATAACAGCTATTTTTGTGTATCACGCTTCTTTTGAAAGTAATTCTGATCTTTCTATAAGTCTTTTACCAAAACCTATATGTTGTCCAAAAGTACTTCAAGCTTCTCAAATACTTAATTGATCTCAAAATGTGTGAATTTCTCTGATTAATGCTGCATTTTTTAATTCAGGTAATACTTCTAAAATTTCATTATTTATACTTGGTAATCTAAGTCTTAAAAGTGAAAAAATAGTTCTATCTTCTGGATCTTCAAAAGTTAAAAAATGCTCAACTCAATCAGAAGCTTCGTATTTAAAATCATTTAATACTGCTTTCTTAGGATCATTCTTTGCAAATTTTATTTCTCTATGTCTTATATCTACCATTTTTATTCATTCTGCTTTTAGTTTTTCTTCTACGATTTGTCTCAGATTAGCTAGGTGACTTCACTCAAGTATCTCACTTGCAGGTATATCTCTATATGTTCTATTAAGTCTTACATATTCTGGAATCATAGACTCAAGAGTTGCAGTAAGATTTATAAGAGTTTGATCATCATAAGCTTTAAATCATCCGGCTTTCCATATCTCAGTAAGCTCAGATTTATCAGTAACCATCATAGGATAGATTTTTAATTCATCAGGTTTAAAAGCTTGGTCATCAAAAATTCTAGCAAGAGATTGTATGTCCATTTCTGGATTAGAACCAAGTAGATTTGGCATCATATGAGCAACAACTTTGAATCAAGCATCTTTTAACATCTTAGTTGCTTTTATACTTTCAACATTTCCGTGTCATCTTTTATTTAGTTCATTTATTTCATCAAAAGTAGTTTGATATCAGATTTCTACTCTAGTTACTCAATAACTTCTAAGTCTTTTTATTTCTTCTGGATTTATCCAATCTGGTCTAGTTTCGATTGCAACTCATATAACTCTACATCTTGAAGTTTCATTTAATTTTTTTGCTTCCTCAATTGAAGAAGAAATCTTTGCTTTATAAGTTTCATTTATCTTAAAACTAGCAAATTTATCTCATGATAACTCAGTTTTTTCTATAAAAACTTTCATTTCATCATAAGTATTAAAAGCATCATAAACTCATTTTATAAAATCTTGTTGGTATTTTAATGGATAAACTGACCAAGTTCAACCTATGATTCTTATATCATTTTTTTCTATTTTATGACCAGTTATTTCAAGCGCTCTAAGTCTATTGTGTATTTGTTTAATTGGATCAAATTTATTTAATTCAGCTCTTTGTACTGCCGGTTCATTTGGTATATAACTTTTTGGAAGTCCTTCAAAACTAGGACAATAAACACATTGTCCAGGACATCACCAAAATTTTGTAAGTAGGGAAATTACAGTAACTCAAGATTGACTTCTAACTCATTTTTTTCTAAGTATCTTTTGAAAAAATAAGTTTTCCTCTATTTCAGAGCTTGCAATTAATTCATTATATCTTTCTATTAATTCTATACTTGAATAAGGTTTTTTAATCTTATATATAGAATAAATCTTATTTTTTATTTTATGAAAATCATCTTTTGTAAAGTCTCACAACTTTATTTTAGTTTCAGCTAATCCTGCTTTTAATATTTCATCTATAATTTCTATTATTACCATTATTTTTCATTAAATTTATATATTTTTTTATTATATTAATAAACTTAAAATTAACAAAAAAAAGTACTTTTTTAGTACTTTTTTTAAATCATTTTTAATCATAACATTTTTGAACAAGTAGCATCATCTATTTTTTTACTAAATCATTCTCAATTAATTATTGCTTGATTTCAGTTATAAATATAGCCGTTATCATTAACTTTTCAATAAGTTACTTCAGTATTTATACAAAAAGTTTTTTTATCTATTATGTATTTAGAATCATATTCTGAAATAGTTATTATATAATCTGATTTATTATTATTTCATTCCAAATCAGTATTGCATCTATATCATATAACACTTACAACTCAATCACTTCTTTTTTCTTTATACTCAACTAATTCACATAATCATTTTTCTAGCATTCAGTCTAATTGTTTTTTACTTTCTAGTATTTTACTCATACTTACAATTACATTTTCTCTAGCTATAACTGTTTTTTCTGATAATAGATTTATTGCTCAAATACCAATTCAAATACCTAATCAAATTCAAAGTATTTTTTTACTGAAAGACATATTTTATTTATTATATGAAATAATATCACTACATGATTCAGACATCAATAAGCTTCATTTTGAATTTTCAAGAACTGCTCAATTTCAATCAATTATACTAATTTTATTTCATAATGTAATTAATTGATTAATTTTTAAACTTGTTTTCAAATCAGAACAAGTGTAATTAGCTCATCTTATATTTACTTTTCATCTTGAATTAGTTATTTCAGTTTTTATTACTCAATTATATTTATCACATTTAAAGATTTCATTATATTCTTTCCCTCATGTTTTTTTTGATTCAGTTTTTCAAGTTAAAATACATTCTTTTTTTATTTTTTCTAATTCATTTAATATTGTATCAATATTAGATTTAACTAATGTAACTTGAACTCTTGTAGTTTCAGAGTTATTTGCAACAGCAGTTTTTTCTTGATCTATAGCTGCATTTGCTTGTCATAATAATAATGCACTACTTAGAAATAATGCGTTTCCTAATTTCATATTTTTTATTAATTATTAATAATTTGTTTATTGATAATAACTAATAAATGAAAATAGTCAATATTTTAGTTAATTATATAATAAAAATTTGATTTCTAAAAATTATTCATATAATTTAAGTATAACTTTTCTTACTTTTCTTACAAAAATATAAAATGAAAAAACATAGTTGTGATATGAAACTCTATTGAACTACTAATATTTGACCAAAATGACAAATCGTAATTCCTAAAGAAATTAGGGATAGACTTGATCTAAAAACAGGTGATAGTTTAAGTGTTTTGTTAAAATGAGATAAATTTATAGGTTTAATCAGAAATAATGATTTGATGGAACTTATGGAATTTATAAAACAAATGGAAAATGAAAAAAATAATATTTAATTTAATTTTATAGTATGAAAAAAATAATTAGTGTAGTTTTGTTATCAGCATATATTTTTACATCTTGCGGTAGTAATTGAGTTGATGTAGCTGTTAATGAAGGGAAAAAAGATTTTTTTATAGATGTTAAAAAAATCTGAGATTTTAATAATATTGCATATTTAAATAAGACTTGAAAACTTGATTCAACTCAAAATATTTCACTAAGTTCTAGTGCAAATGGTAGAGTTAAATCTATCTTGGTAAAAAGTTGAGACAATGTTTCAGAATGACAAGTTTTAGCTGTTTTAGATGATAATTTATCAAATTATAATCTAACACTTGCATCTTCTGAAAATAATTTAGCTGCTGCTAAAAATAATTTAGAAGTAGTTAAAAATAGTTTAGAGTCTTCAAAAAATAATTTAGAAAAGGCTAAATTGAATTATGAATCTACTAAAATTAAATTGGATAAAGCAGTTTCTGATATACAAAGAAATCTTTGAAATTTACAATTAAGTGATGACACAACAAGTACATCAATAGAAATTGATAAATTAAATAATTCTATAAATAAATTAGAAGCAGATTATAAAAATCTTCAATCATCAAATAATGAAACTCTATCTTGATTTGTTAGATCTCTTGATAAAGAATCAATTGTTTTAAAAAATTTTGTTACTGATATTATTTATTTTTCTGATGATATCTTATGAGTAACAGAGGCAAATAAAAATAAAAACAATGCATATGAAATATATCTATGAGCAAAAGATAATTCTCAAAAAATAGAATCTGAAAATCTTTTATGAGATTTAATTGAATACAAAAAATCAGTTTTAGATACTTTTGAAATTTGAGAATTATCAACTACTGAATAATATAAAGCAAAAATTGATATAATAAATAGTTCATATTCAAAAATAATTAAATTTTTAAATTCATTTGATACTACAATTTCAAATACAGTTTCAAGTTATTGAGTACTTAGTGATACACAAATTTCAGGTTATAAAACTGTTATTGGTTGATTTAAAACAACTTATAATGCTTATAATTGAGGATTTATTTGATTATCAAATTCTATTTATTCATTTTTAGAAACATATAAAAATAGTCAAGCTTCAGTTTTAACACAAATTGAAAATCTTAAAAAAGATAAAGATATATATTTAAAATCTCTTGATTTAAATAAAGAAAGTTCACAAGCTACTTTAGATGAAGCTATTTCAAATAGAGATTTAACGCTAAGAAACTTAGATTTAGTTATAAATGATGCAAATTCTGCAATTAGAGATACTGAAATCAGAATTACTGATGCACAAATAAAAGTTAGAGATGCTGAAATAGGCTATAGTAAAGCAGCAAATGAAGTTGCAAAATTATCAATTAAATCACCAATTAAATGAATTATTTGAGATATATTAATTGATAAATGACAAGAAATTTCTAATTGAACTCCTGTTTTTAATATATTAAGTGAATGACAAAAAGAAGTTACAATTTCGTTTAATAAAGAAGAACTTGATTTAGTAACTGAAAATATGAATGCATATTATGTAGATTGAGCAAATACATTTACATGAAAAATTTATTCTATTTCTAAAAATGCAGATGCAAATTTGAAATATATAGCAAAAGTTACTATGCCTTCTGATACTTCTACTATCTGAAATATTTTAAATTTAAGTATTCCAGTAGAAGTAAATAATAAATTATTACCAATAAATGCAGTAAAAATAAATAGTTTATGATTATGAACTATAAATTATTTTTCAACAGGTTCTACAATTGAACAAATGGATGTAGAAGTATGAAAAGTTTATTCTGATCAAATTGAAATTATTTCTAAATTAGATGATGATTTAAATGTTATTTTAAATTATGTTGATAATTATGATAGTGAAAAATTTACTTTAAAAATTAAAGAATAATATGAATAGTGTTGTAAAAAAAATAAATGAAGATTTAGAAAAATGATTTTTTTGATTTTGGGTTAGAAGATTTAGAGTTTCATATCTAGTTATTTTCTTACTTATAGTTGCTTGAATTTTTTCTCTTTTTAGTATTCCTAAAGAATCTAGTCCAGATATAAAATTTGGTATTATTTGAGTGACTACAGTTTATCCATGAGTTAATCCATGAGATATGGATTCTCTTATAACTGATAAATTGGAGAAAAAAATTAAAAATGTTGATTGAATTAAAAAAATCACTTCAACTTCATCTGTTTGAATTTCATCTATAACAATTGAATTAGATAATGGTGTAGATACTAGAAATGCTATGACAGATATCAAAGATCAAGTAGATAAAACTATATTACCTGAAGATGCAAATACACCATCTGTAGTTGAAATATCGACTAGTAGTGATTTGATGTTTGAAGTATTACTATATTGAGATAGTGAAAAATTTAGTAAATTTGATCTAACTCAAAAATGACAATTAATTAAAAATAATCTTGAATCTCAAGTTTCTTGATTATCATCAATTGATTTAGTTTGAGCAAATACTAAAATGTGAGTTTGAGATAATTCATCTGATTATGAAATAAATGTATTATTAGATAAATCAAAGATTGAGCAATTAAATCTTTCACTTATTCAAATATCAAATATATTAAAAAGTTATAATAAAAATACTCCGATAGGGAATTATTCTATTTGAGATTTAAATTATGATTTTAGATTTGACGGAGAATTAAAAGATATACAAGCATTAAAAAATGTAGTTATTAGATCTACAAAATGATCAAATATTTTACTTTCAGATATAGCAACTATTGAAACTAAATATAGAGATGATTCAATAAAAAAATTGTGATTTAAAGATAATAAATGATTAAATTATATTTCTCTATCATTTAATAAAAATGCTTGATTAAATGTTTTTGATGTATCAGTTCTTGCAAAAGAAACATTGAATAATTTTGTAAAAGTAAATCCTGATTTAAAATGAGTAGGTATTTTTTATGTAAATGATATGTCAGAATTAATCTTAGAAGATTATTCAACTCTATCATGAACTGCAATTCAAACATTTATTTTAGTTTTTTTAACTATATTAGTTTTTGTTTGACTTAGAGAATCACTTATTGCTTCTATACTGATACCACTTTCATTTCTGATAACTTTTATAGTTTTAGATACTCTTGGTTATTCACTTAATTTTTTGACTAATTTTTCTCTTGTATTAACTCTTTGAATAGCTATAGATACTGTTATAGTTATTATTGAAGCTTCGAGTGAAAAAATGAAACTTTGATACAATAAGAAAAATGCAGTTTTACTTGCAGTTACTGAATATAAAGCTCCACTTATATCTTGAACTCTAACAACTTTAGTAGCTTTTTTGCCATTGATGTTTTTACCAGGAGTTATGTGAAAATTTTTAGCATATATTCCAATAACTGTTTTTTCAACTTTAGTTGCTGCATTGATATTGGCGTTAACAGTTAGTTCTACATTGTTTGTAAAATTTGTAAAAGATAGTAAAACTTTTCATAAAGATGAAAAACTTGAAGCAACTATGTCTCAAGATCAAAAAGATTTTTTGGAATATGAAAGAATTTGAAAAGTAGAAAAAAATGATGATAAAATATCATATAGAGATAGAATTTTAAATAAAATGTCTCTTGTGTATTATAATTTACTAAAAAAGGTTTTATTATCTAAATCATCTAGAAGAACATTTATTTTAAGTCCAATTTTAATACTGATTTTAACTTTTGTTTTTCTTGCTCCAAATATTTGATTTATACTTTTCCCAAAAACTGATAATTGAGTTATAAATATTTCAGTAGAAACAAAAGAATGAACAAACAAAGAACAACTTTTGAAATATGTAGATAAGATTGATGAATCAATATATAAATATGAAGAGTTAAAAGTTTATAATATGACTATTTCTAATAATAAAATAAGTATTTATATAGAACTTTTAAATAAAAACATAAGAAAAGAAAAATGACTTATGAATGTTTATGAAATGGAAGATAAGATTTCTAATAGTTTAAAAGATTTAGAATCAGAGTGACTTAATGTTTCAATAGAAACTCAAAGTAATTGACCTCCAACATGAAAGGCTGTATGAGTGAAATTGGTAGCAAATAGTTCATCAAAAGTTGATGAATTAAAAAATACTGCAACTATATTTAAAGATCATTTAAAAACTATAGATTGATTAAAAAATGTAACTACAACTAGTAGTGATTCTCCATGACAATTTATTTTTAAATTTGATAGAGATAAACTTGCAAATGTAGGATTAATACCAAGTGATATATTAAATGAAGTGTATTTTTATACAAATTGAATAAAAGCTTGAAGTATAAAATCTGCATATGAAGACAATGATATAGTTTTAAAAATAGCACAATTTGAGGATAATTTAAGTCCAGATGATATAGATAATTTGATAGTAAATACTCCAATTTGAAAAATAAGAGTTTGAGATTTTATAACTACTGAATTTGCTAAATCTATTTCTTCTATTACTAGAGAAGATGGTAGAGTTTCTATAACAATTGAAGCTGATATAAATAGTGGTACTCTTCCTAGCGAAATTCAACCAAAAGTTGATGAATTTGCAGCAAATTATTTATACCCAGATTGAGTATTTTATGAAAAATGATGAGAAAACCAAGCAAATTCTGATTTAATTATTTCTACATTTAAATCTCTATTTATTGCAATATTCTTAATTTTTTCAATACTTGTATTTCAATTTAATAGTTTTAGACAACCAATTATTATATTGTATTCTGTTGTACTTGCATTACTTTGAGTAAATATTTGATTATTTGTTACTTGAAATCCTTATAGTATGCCATTTATGATATGATTTATAGCTCTTACTTGAGTAGTAGTAAATGATGCAATTATCTTGATTGATAGGATAAATAGAAATCTTGAAATATGAATTGATTCTCTTCATAGCGTTGCTTCAGCAGGGAAGACAAGATTACAACCAATTATTGTAACTACATTAACTACAGTTTTTTGAGTTTTACCACTTGCTCTACAAGATGAGTTTTGGGCATGATTATGATTTACTATTGTTTTTGGTTTAGCTGCAGGGTCTGCAATGACACTTTTTGTTATCCCATCACTTTATTATAGTTGGTTTCTTGATTGAAAACAAACAAAAAAAGAAGATTAATCTTCTTTTTTTGTTTGTTTTATCTTATCTCAATAATTTGAATACTAGGTATATTTATATTATCTTTTTCTATATCATAAATAGTTACTATTTTATCTCAAATTTCTATTAATTTTTGTCTTTTTAATTCTGCAATCGCATTTTCTAAATTTTCAGAATTTGATTTTTTTTCAAGTAAAAAAGTTTTTAATCAGAACAATATAGTAAGTTTTTTTCTTATAAAATCAGTATAGGTAAATGCAAATACATGCATATTTGGTCTAAATGCGGCAATAGTTTTAGCCATAAATCAAGTATTTGTGAAAACTATTATATTTTTTGCATTTATATTTTCAGCAGTATAAACTACATTTTTTATTAATTGTTTTTTTTCTTCATCATTTCCAAGATTTCTTGAGAAATAATCATGTTTATATGTAATTTGACTTTCAGTATATTCTAAAATATCTGACATAGTTTTAACTGCTTCAATTGGATAATTTCAAGCCGCAGATTCTCAAGATAACATAGTACAATCAGCTTTTTGCATTGCAGCATTAAATATATCTGTAACTTCAGCTCTAGTTGGAATAGGATTTGTTATCATAGTTTCAAGCATTTGAGTTGCAACTATAAAAAATTTTCATTCATTTTTACATTTTGTTGCTATCATTCTTTGAACAATAGGAAGTGTTTCATAAGGTATTTCTGCTCATAAATCTCATCTTGCAATCATTATACCATGACTTTCAGCTATAATTTCATCTATATTATCTAACGATTCTTTATTTTCTATTTTTGAAATTATTTGAATATATTTAGGTGCATTTATTTCTTTTAAATAATTTTTTAATTCAAGTATATTTTCTCTATTTCTTACAAATGACATAGCTATAAAATCTGTTCATAATCAAACTGCAAATTTTATATCTTCTTTATCGCTATCTGTAATTCAAGGTAATTTTATTTTTATTCAAGGTAAATTAAGATGTCTTTTTGATCAAACTATATGACTATTTAATGCTTTACAAGTAAGAAAATTTGAATCTTTACTTATAACTTCTGCCTTTAATAATCAAGTATCTATATCAATTATATGTCATATATCTAAATCTGAAATTATATAATCATAATCACATGATATAATTTTTTTATTAGTATTTTTTATATTTATTTCTTTTGATAAAGTTGATAATAAAAATATTTCATCTTTATCTAAAATTATTTTTTCATCTATTTTTTTTGTTCTAATTTCAGGACCTTTTGTATCAGTTAATATTCATAAATTAGTTTTTCATTCTTTATTTAATTCAATTACATTATTTATTATTCATGTAAAATAATTATAATCAGTGTGAGAATAATTTAATCTAACAACATTTGCTCAAGCTTTGTATAATGCTTCTATTTTTTCTTTTGTAGCAGTTGCTGGTCATAGGGTAGTGATTATTTTAGTTTTTTTCATGTAGAAAAATTATATATTAAAACTGGTTAAATATAATAAAAATTATACTTTAGTCAAAAATTAAAAAAATGAAGATTTTTAAAATCTTCATTTTTTTAATTTATAGCAAATGTATTTTGTTTTATTTCTTTTATTTTATTTGTTTGTATTTCATCTAGAAATATATGATTAACTACGATTTCAATTCATAATAATTTTGCTAAAGAAACTCAATTATTTCATAAAAAATGTTCAGGTCTATCTTCATAAACTATTATTTTTCCAGGAATATATCATAGTTTAATTATTTCTCTAACTAGTTTCATAGGTTTCGACTTTGCATTATCTACTACTATTACTCTAGATTTATCTCATCATATTCATACTTTTTCACATTTAGCAAGTTGTAAAATTTTTTCTCATGCAGTCAATATTATTGATTTATGTACAGCATTTTGATTTTCAATTATCTGTCTTAATTTTTCTACAACTTCAGTTTCACTATATTGAGTTTCTATAAAATTATTAAGTCATATTTCATTATTAATTACTTCATTTCATCTTATTCATCTATTATCTTGTAATAATGGTAATTGTAATTGATTAATTCTTGAGTAAAGAGTGTCGTCAAAATCTAGTACATTTAGTACTACATTTGGTTTTCTTTTCATTTTTGATATTTTATCATTCAATCATACAATCTCTGAAACTGCTAATCAAGTTAATCATACTAAATCTTCAATAATAATTATATTACTAGTTTCTGTATGTGTAGAAGATGATATATGACTTCTTAATGAATTACGTAAATATTTCATTTATTTAAATTAATAAATATACTTAGTATATATTAAATATATAACAAAGAATTAAGTTTGTCAATTATTTCTTTTTCAATAGTTTTTAGTTTTTTATTTGTTCTAAAACCTGCTGCAAGTTTATGTCCTCATCATCAAAAAGTAGCACATAAATCTCATACACTGTATTCTTTTGACCTAAAACTAGCTTTTACTTCATCTCATAATTCATGAAGTAAGAATGCTACTTCACATCATTCTATATTTATGAGTCTATTTATTATTCCAGAAGTATCTTCATCTCCAGTTCAAGTTTTCTCAAAATCTTTTTTAGTTATACTTGCCCAAATTATTTTTCAATCTTCATTTTTTTGAAGTTTATCAAATACTATTCAAACAAGTTTTGTTTTATTGTATGTAGCTTTTTGGAAGAAGTTATACATTGGAGCTCTGAAATCTGCTCATAAATCCATAAGTTTAGCTGCAGTTACCAGAGTTGAACTACTAGTATTTTGATTATAAAAAATATTTGTATCAGTGTGAATTCAAGCTGTTAAAAGTGTAGCAATTTTTGGAGTTATATATTTAGTAAATCAGATTTTTTCAATTATATGAAATGTAAGTTCGCAAGTAGAAGAGTATTTATCATTTACTATGTTTATACTTCAAAATCAATGATTTGTCATATGATGATCTATAACTACGAAATCTTTTTCTTTAAAAATATCTTCATTTTTTATATAAGTTTCTCCTAGTTGTCATAAACTAGCTGCATCAAAACTTATAATTAAATCGGGATTATATTTTTTTATATCTAAATCAATTTCTATTATTTCACTTGATTCTAAAAAATCAAAATTCTCAGGTGGTAACATATCATTTACTGCCTTTACATTTTTACCTATTTTTTTTAATATATAATAAAAACTAGCAAGTCATCAAAAAGCATCTGGATCCATTCTTATATGGTTTATAAGTAGTATCTTGTCAGCTTTTTTTATCAATTTTGCTAGTTTTTTTATGTTTTCTTTCATTGTTTTTTGTTATTTTTAAATCATTTTCATATTATATATTTTATATAAAAAGTAAAGTATAGAATTGTATTTGACTTTTTTATAAAAATTATTATAAATATAGGCGCTAAAAAATTTTTGGCTTTAAAAGGAGAATACCGTGGAAAATATTTTGCAGTTCATAGTTCTAATCCTCTTCTTGGTAGCGTTTGCAGCTATCATCTTTGAGGAAAAGCTCGGGTTTGAGAAATACAAGACCAGTATGTTTTTTGGTCTTTCTGCCTGGATTTTGTTGCTCATTGATGGACACTTCAATGGAAAAGAAGCATTTACAAAAATGGAACATGCTTTTCATGAGTATGTTCTTGAAATTGCGATGCTTTGGCTCTTCTTAATTTGTGCTATGACATTTGTTGCTTATCTCGATAAGCGCAAGTGGATTGAAAGGGCGGTAATGAAAACACTGCCTGCACAGATGACAGAAAAGAAGTTCTTGTTCATCATGGGTGTATTTACATTTATCTTTAGTGGGGTTGCTGATAATCTCACGGCAACTTTGGTTGCTTTGAGTATCGTTCTTGTGGTGATGAAAGGCGCCAATGTAGATACTCTGATTCGGTTCGCAGTGATGATCATCTTTGCAGCGAATGCAGGTGGTCTTCCGCTCATCACGGGTGATGTGACAACTCTCATGATTTTTGTTGCAGGGAAAATCCATATGGTCGAGTTACTTCGTCTGTATATTCCTGCACTGATTACGAGTTTTGTGCTTTATGCATACCTTGCACGTGGTTTGTCCGGAAAAATCACAATCCAAAAGGAAGGAGCATCACTCAATTCTTTGGATACCAAAATTGCTGTAATTTTCATCATGACGATTGCTTCAATTTTGGCGGGTCATGTGGCTTTTCACCTCCCTCCGATGCTTGTCTTCTTGACTGGTTTGTCGGTGATGTTCTTGGTGATTGCTCATGACAAAATAAAAACAAAAAATGAGGTGAAAGTCCTTGAATATGTGCAACATGTTGAGTTTGATGCGCTTTTCTTCTTCCTTGGTGTCCTGCTTCTCGTGGGTGCACTCAAAGAGGTTGAGTTGCTTGGAAAACTTGCCATGTTGTATGAAGTAATGAACCCAATACTTGCAACATTCTTTATTGGTATCCTGTCAGCTGTGGTTGACAATATCCCAATTACTGCTGCTATGCTTAAGGCCGATCTACCGCTCGATGAAGTGGGTTGGATGCTTATGACTTATGCAGTTGGAATCGGCGGATCAATACTCGTGATTGGTTCTGCCGCAGGTGTTGTGGCGATGAGCAAGGTGAAAGGACTCACTTTTGGTGCATATCTGAAATACACTCCTGTGGTTTTCACTGTGTATGCATTAGGAATGGGAATTACCTACATGATTGCTTAGCTCTTCGGAGCAATTTAAAAAACCCTAGCTTTGGCTAGGGTTTTTCTTTTTCTCTAAATTTTAGACATAAAAAAACTTAAGCATATTGGGTAATAGTGGCTCAAGTTATTAAGTGTCTAAATTCACTTCCTAGATGATAAAAAAAAATTTTTGTAGTCTAATCTAGGGGAATAAAGATCGGTTTTTGTAAAACTAATCCTTGTTTTATCTTGATGGTTCTAGCATCTAATTTAAACTCTGTTTGGGTAATTATTATAGAGATATTCACCATTCTCTTTGGTTTTTATTTTTGCAAATTATTTTGCGGTTTTTTTGGTGTTAGTTATATTCATCCAGCAATTAAGATTTTCTTAATTTCTAAATGAATATAACTATCTACCGTTTTTGTTTTTATTTTTGTGATTTAGTAAACTAAATCAAAGTGTGAGGTAGGTTGCTGGATTTTTGCAAGTACCATTCTAGCAGAGTAAAAATTAATTTTAAGGAACGTAAGATGTAGTCCCTTGGAACTAACTTACATATCTATTATATCAGTTTTTAAAATTTAACTCAAAATAAATAATACATTTTTTTTTTAAATCTTTAATAAAATTATAATATTGGCTTATTTAAGAGATAAACTTAGGTATTTTAAAAAATAATTTTTAATAAAAAACTTGTGTTTTTGTATAAAAAAAGTATACATTAATACATAAAAATAATAGCACTAATAAGCTCTTTTGTATCATTTTTGTATACAAAAAATAGTGTATTATAAAAATGTTAAAAACTAGTAAAATCATACTAACTTTTGACTAAAAATAGCTATTATTTAAATTTAATTTATATATAATCTTATAAATTAAATAATTACTTTTTAACAAAAATACTGTGTTAGAACTATCAAAAAAGTACTTAAAAATGAGTTTTGAAGAGCTAAAAGAGCAAGATTTAAAAAAACTACAAGATTTGATTTCATATCACTCTGATTTGTATTATAACAAAGATGAACCAATTATTTCAGATAGTGAATATGACTCTCTATTTAAAAAATTAGAATATTTAGAAAAAAAATTTTGAGTTAAAAATAAACAAACTTCTCTTGTTTGAGCTGATATCATAGAATCAACTTTTGAAAAAGTAAAACATTCTAGACCGATGATAAGTTTAGATAATACCTATAATGAAGAAGATTTAAGAGATTTTGATGAGAGAGTTATTAAAAATATCCCTCACTCAATCTCTCCCAAAGGGAGAGAAGTAGCTACATATTCTTTCTCTATTGGAGAAAAAGATATATGAAATACAGATAGGAAGATAGAATACTGTCTTGAATTTAAATTTGATGGTTTAGGAATTGAACTTATTTACAAGAACTGAAAACTAGTTCAGGCAATAACTAGATGAAATTGAATTGAATGAGAAGATGTAACAGTAAATGTTATGCAAATAGATAATATTCCAAAAACTATTTCATATAAAGAACATTTAGAAGTGAGAGGGGAGGTTGTTATGCCAAATAGTGTTTTTGAAGAATTAAATGTAAATGCAAAGATAGAAGGAAGCAAGGTATTTAGTAATCCGAGAAATGCTGCAAGTTGAAGTCTTAGAATGAAAGATTCTTCTGTTACAAAAAAGAGAAAACTTAAATTTTTTGCTTATGATCTAGCAAATTTTGACGAATATACTGATAATATGTGATTATCAAAGTATGGAGATGTTATATATAGTTTAGCTAATCTATGATTTGAAATTTCTAGTTATTTTAAAAAACTAAATTGAATAGAAGAAATTATTTCAGCAATAAATAATTTTTGAGATGTTAAAAAAACAATAGATTTTGATATAGATTGATTAGTTATAAAAGTAAATGATATAAGTCTTTGGGAAGTAGTTGGTTGGACAGAACATCACCCAAGATATGCAATTGCTTATAAATTTCCAGCTGAAATTTTGACTACAAAGATAATCAGTGTTGATCATCAAGTTGGTAAAACTTGAACTATTACACCAGTTGCAAATTTAGAACCTATAAATATAAGTTGAGTTATAGTTAGAAGAGCAACTTTGCATAATTACGAAGAAGTTGAAAATCTGGATGTAAGAATAGGTGATAGTGTTTTTATAAAAAGAGCATGAGAAGTTATACCAAAAATAATTTCTGTTGTAAATACTCAAGATAGGAATAATTTAGAAAAAATAGTAGTACCAGAATTTTGCCCAAGTTGTGAAACTAAAATCGTAAAAGATGAAAATAAGGTTAGATTTTATTGTCCTAATACTATAGATTGTCCAGCTCAGCATATAGAAAAACTTGTATTTTCTGTATGAAAAAATTGATTTGATATAGATTGATTTTGAGAAAAACAAGTAGAATTATTTTTAACCGAATGAATTATACATAATCTAGCTGATATTTTCAAAATAGCTGAAAAAAGGGAAGAAATATTACTTTTAGAATGATTTAAAGAAAAATCAGTTTCAAATCTAATTGCTTGAGTAGAATCAGCAAAATATATTGATATCACTAGATTTATCATGTGATTAACTATTCCATGAGTAGGTAAAAAAACTGCAAAAACTATTTCTTGTTTATTTAAAAGTAAAGAAGACTTACTAGATTTTTCATATAGTTTGGAAGAATTGCAAGAACTTGATGATATAGGACCAGAAATCTGACAAAATATAATTGATTATTTTAATAATGAAGCACATAAAAGAATATTAGAAGAATTACTTAATTATGTTGTATTAACTTATTTTGTAGAAAAAACTATAATTTGAAATAGTATTTTTAATACAAAAAGTGTATGTATAACTTGAAGTTTTGAGTGATTTTCTCGTGATGAATTAGCTAAAAAATTGGAAGAAGTTTGATGAAAATTTATAACTTCAGTTAGTAAAAATACTGATTTCTTGCTTGCTTGAGAAAAAGCTTGAAGTAAGCTTGAAAAAGCAAATTCACTTGGTGTAAAGGTCATATATTTAAATTATTTTTTGGATAATTTATAGAAGAAAAAGTAACACTTTTTCTTCTATTTTTTTATTTATAAATCTCTATATTTTTAAGTAAAGACAAAATTATAAAAATTCTTTATTTTTCTCTAATTTTCTATATGATTTAGTTAATTAATAATTGAAATAATAAATAAAAATGAGTAAAAAATACATATATATATTAAGAATAATTTTTATTTTTTTCTTACTAAATACAAACATAGTTTTTTGATCATCAAATACTTGGCAATTTGATAATGCAATTGATTATACTGCATCAAATGCAAGTAGTTTTAACTTCACAGGTTCAATTGCAACTTTAGTTAAAAATACATTTATTCATAAATGATCAATAACAAATGCAACAACATATAATTGAGCATATGATGTTGTTGTAGAGTGAAATTATGCATATATGACAAATAATTTAAGAAATAGTGTATCAATTCTTGATATAAGTAATCCTGCATCACCAACACTAGTAACAGAATTAGTAAATAATAACTGAACACTAAGATTGAGTTGAGCAGCATGAATAGTAAAAGATTGAAATTATTTATATATAGCATCACAAGTTAGTGATGCACTTCAAATAATAAATGTAACAAATCCACTTGTTCCAACAGCAGCATGACAATTAAGAAATACCACAACTCTAAATGGAGCTAGATGAATCGCAAAAGTATGAAATTATGTTTATCTTGCATGTGATACATATGATGCATTACAAGTAATAAATGTAACAAATCCAGCAGCACCAGCTATAACATGAACAATAAGAAACACAACAACACTTAATTGAGCAAGAGATGTAAAAATAGTATGAAATTATGCATATGTTACTTCATACAATAGAGATGCATTATCTATTTTAGATATATCAAATCCAGCTAGTCCAACTTTTATAACTGAAGTACGTGATAGAACAAATCTAAACTGAGCATGGTGACTAGAAATAGTATGAAATTATGCATATGTATCATCATATTTAAATAATTCAGTTAGAATAATAGATATAACAACACCAACTGCGCCGGTAGCACTTTCAAATATATCATGATGAAGTTATAGTTTAACAAGTCCTAGAGATTTATTATCATATGATAATAAATTATTTATAACATCGTTTTGAAATAGTGCAGTAAATGTAGCAGATATAACAAATCCAACAGCACCAGTATATGTAACAAAAGTTATACATAACGCTGCAAATCCACTTTTAAATTGAGCATATTGAATATATAATGTATGAGATTATTTTTATGTTTCAGGGTATAATTGAGATTCTCTAGAAATTATGAAATGGTCTTATGATAGTACTTGACCATATATTATTCCAAATAGTAATATAGTTTATTCTTGAAGTATAGATAAAGTAACAACTACATATTGAGCAAATAATGCTTGAAATGTAAAATATCAAATATCAAAAGATAATTGAGTTACTTGGTATTATTTAAATTGAATTAATCGGATAAGTACTACTTCTTGAATATCAAATTCAAATACAGAAGCTGAAATAAATTCTGAAATTCAAACATTTAATTGATTGGCTTGATGAACTTGAGAATTTAAAATAAAAGCATTTTTTAACTCAAATTGATCTCAACAAGTAGAAATAGATAGTCTTAAAGTAGATTATACTTCTGGTTGATGAAATGAAATAATTGATTTTGAATCTCCATGATGATATACTGTTTCGTCATGAGTATTTTCAAGAGTAACAACTGATAAATATGAATGATCTTATTCAATAGAAAGCTGAAATACTGCAAATAATTCTACATCTTGTTTTGATGTTAGTAGAACTCTTTACAATGATTATGAAATAAGTTTTTACAAAAAAGTTTCTAGTGAATTAAACTATGATTTTCTTCATTTTTATATTGATTGAGTAGAACAAAATAAATGGTCTTGAACTGTTGCTTGGTCTCTTGAAACATTTAATGTATGAAATTGAGTACACAATTTTAGTTGGTGTTATTCAAAAGATGGTTCTGTAAACTCATGATCTGATAAGGCATGGGTTGATTATATTGAACTAAAAGAAAAACCTACAATAATAATTCCTGAAATATCAATTCTAGATTTTGAAGTAGCATGAGGTTATACAGTTACAACAAACGTTACAGGAACAAATACTGATTGGACTAGAGTCACATCTCAAATGTATGAATGATCTTATTCTATTGAAAGTCAAATAAGCTGAAATAATCAGACAGCTTGTTTTGAAAGGACACAAACTATAAGTCCTACAGAAAATTGAATTTCATTTTTTTATAAAGTTTCTAGTGAACTAAATTATGATTTTTTACGTTTTTATATAAATTGAGTAGAACAAAATAATTGGTCATGAGAAATAAATTGGACAAAAAAATCTTATAATTTAAGTTCTTGAACATATACTTTATGATGGTGTTATACAAAAGATGGTTCAGTAAACACTTGATCTGATAAAGCTTGGATAGATTATGTAACTGTAACTACTGAACCGCCAATATTGTCTGAAATTACTCCAGTTGCAACTCCAACAAATGATAATACTCCAGATTATACTTTTTACTCACCAGTTGCATGAGCCATAAGTTATTCATGATCGTGTTCAAGTTCAACAACTACTGCTGTTGTATGAAATAATACTATTACATTAAATTCATTGGCAGATTGAATATATACTGATTGTACAATACAAGTATTATCAAGTCCAATTGAGAGTATAATTTTACCAATAACAAATTTTACAATTGATACAACTTGAATTAATATAACCATAAATTCTCCTGTTGATTTAAGTACAATTTCAAATAATGATTTTTCAATAAATGTAGATTATTTTGATAGTCAAACTGGTGTAAACACTTCAAGTATAATATTATCATTATATAAATGGAATTGAACTAGTTATTGAGCAGATATATCTTGAACTTATGTAAATTTTTGATGAGCATTAGTTTGAGCCTCAAATGCAACTTATCAAGTTACTACACCTTGACTCTGACAATATAAAGTACAATTTAGTATAGAAGATAATATTTGAAATATATCTATTTCAAATAGTGTATTTAATATAAATAATTCAGATACTCTACCTCCAAATATAACAATAAATTTCCCAAATGATTGAATAATATATCCAAATTGAAATTTAAATGTAAATATAAGTTACAATGATTTATTATCAAATATAAATACTTGAAGTATAGTTTATGACATAAGAAAATGGAATTGAACATCTTGGTGAACAGACATATCTTGATCATATATATTATCAAATAATTCTACTACAAGTTTATCTACGTATAATATATCAAAATTATGATATTGAAAATATAAAATGTATTTTTATATAGAAGATAGTGCTTGAAATTGAGATTTTAGAGAAAGTGTATTTTATATAGATGAGCCTAGTTTTGAAATAAATACAGCTGATTATTTATCAAATATATGATTAATATATTGAGCTCAAGAAATAACTGTTACAGTTAAAACAGTATGAGTACCATACGAGTTACAAATTTCAAAAGATAACTTTAGTGATTGAAATTGAAATTTAATTATAGATTGGGATTGAGCAACTTGAGTTTGATATGATTTTGACCCATATACATGAGTTAAAAAAAGTATAGTAAATTATCCAGTTGTATGATCATGAGCATTAAATTTAAATACAAATTGAGATTTAAATACTTATATTCATAAGTTTAAAATAAAATCTATTGTTTGAGAAGAGCAAGCAGCAGGGAATTATGAAATGAATATTTTATTTAGATGAGTTTTTAATTATTAAAAAGCTAGGATTTTGAAATCCTAGTTTTTTAAAACTTTTCTTGCTTTTTAAATCAAAAATCATAAAATAAGCAAGCAAATTTAAGGATTCTTAGCTCAGTTGGTAGAGCAGCGCCCTCTTAAGGCGAAGGTCTCGGGTTCAAGCCCCGAAGGATCCACCAAAAATCAAGAAAATAAAAAAGCATAATAATTATTTTGATTATTGTGCTTTTTTAAAAATTTGTTTTTTTATAGTATTTTATATAATATCAAATATATTTTAAAAATTTATTATTAAATTTATTAATATGGATAATATTGAAATAAAATGAGTTGAAATAAAAGTCTGAATTAAAATTAAAATTTACTGAAATCAGAAAGCATTATGAGTTCCAAAATGATTTTTTACAGTTAAAAGAATCTATAAAATTGGCAATGAGCAACACATTGAATTAAAAAATTCTTTAAATGGTTCAGTTGTGTGAAAAATAAAAATTCTTGAATTAGTAGACTTTAAATTAGTTTAATTTTTTTTTACTCTACTAAATTGTTTAAATTCTCACTTATAAACTTCACCAAAATTTATCTAAAAAACTAAAATAATCATTTTGATTATTTTAGTTTTTTTGTATTATTTATAATACTTAAATACTAATTTAATAAATATGAAAAAAGTTTATATAAATCTTGCTATCAGAAATGTAGTAGATACTGATAGCTTTTTCAATAAATTATGATTTAATAAAAATGAACAATATAGTAGTATTGATACTACTAATTTTCAAATTAATGAAAATACTTATGTAATGTTGTTGGAAGATGAAAAATTTCAAACTTTTACATGAGAATTTCCTAATCCAATTTGTAATAATAAAATTATTTCATTGCAGTTTGATAATATTGAAGAAGTTGATGTTTTATTTAATAAAGCAATTAATGCTTGAGCGACTGATATAACTAAAACTAATGATGAAACAGATAAATTTATGCATTTAAAAAGTTTCCGTGATTTAAACGGTCATATTTGGGAATTATTTTTCTTTAAAATATAATTTATTATATATGAATAATATTACAGATATAACAGATTTTCTTCATGAAATGCCAAAAGATATAAAAGATATTTTGGATTCAAAACCAGATATTCTTAAAATATGGAATAATTTAACTCCATTAGCTCGTAATGAGTGGATATGTTGGGTAACTATAGTAAAAAAAGAAGAAACTAGAAAAGAACATTTAGTTAGATTATGTGAAGACTTACTGAAAGGCAAGCATCGCCCATGTTGCTGGCCTGGTTGTCCACATAGAAGACCTAGTGCTGAAAAGTGGTTTAAAAATAAATAAAAATCTCCAGAATTAATTCTGGAGATTTTTATTTATTTTTATTATTTATGCTAAGTCAAAAATAGAATCTTTATTTAAATTTTAAAAAGTAAAATAATCATAATAGTTATTTTACTTTTTTTGTGATATAAGTATTATAAAATTTATATATATATGTTTAATTACAATTATGAAAAAAATCTTAAACGATTCTTTATTAGAAGTAATAGAATTAAATGAAATATCAAATATTTATTTTTTTCAAGTCAATTTTTCTTGATTAAAATTTACATGAAAAATCTTTACAGATTGCATATTTGAAAAATGTAATTTATCCAATATAGACTTGAAAAATACTACATTTAATAATATTGAATTTACTAATTCAAAGATTATGTGACTTAAATTTGTTGATATAAATCAACATCTTTCTAATTTTAATTTCAAGGATTGTAATATTAGTTTAACTCCATTTTATGGAGTTAATTTAAAAAATACCAATTTTGATGATTGCGAAATTAAAGAATCTGATTTCAATAATTCTGATTTAGAAAATGCAAATTTTAATTATTGTAACCTAGAAAAAAGCTTATTTGTTAATTGTAATTTGAAAAAAACAAATTTTATTTGAAGCTACAATTTTTCTATTGATCCAAATAACAATAAATTAAATAAAACAAGATTTTCAAGAGAAAATTGTATATGATTATTAAATAATTTTGATATAATTATAGATTAAAAAAATTATAAACTATTTTTAAAAATATATTTTGACAAATAATATAATTAAAATATACTTGTTTAGTCAAGTATTAATTAATAATATATAAAAATATGAGCAAATTAAATATAGATTTTATATTAAGTATTTCAAAATTAAATATGGTTTTATCAAAGGATTTTGATTGAAAACTAGGTGGATTATGATTAAATGATTTTATAGTTTTATATCATTTAAACAGTGCTGAAGGGAATAAACTTCGTAGGATAGATTTAGCAGATAAGGTTTGATTAACAGCTTCTTGAATAACAAGATTATTACTTCCTATGGAAAAAATTTGACTTGTATCAAAGGAAACAAATGTTTCAGATGCTAGAGTTAGTTTTGTTTTATTAGCACCAGGTTGAAAAAATCTACTTGTTGATGCTATAAAAAGAATGGAAGAAATAACTGATATAATTATTCCAGAAAATAGTGATGAAAAAGTAAAAACTTTTATAGATTTTATGAAAGAAATCTGATGAAAAGTTATGTGGAAATAAAAAATACGAATTTAGAAATGAAATATTATTCTAAAAAATAAGTAAGATAAATAAAAATATTTTATAATAAAAAATTATGAGAAAAAAAATACTTATAACTTCTTTTATAATTACTTCAATATTATTTCTTTTTATTAGTTTTAGATTTTATAATAATTTATCAAATTTTAATGAACATAGATCATATATCAAGATGCCAATTAATGATCAAAAAATCCAAGAATGGATGACTTTAAATTATTTGAACAAAAATTTTTGAATAGATTTATGAACTATTTTGTGAAGAAAAATTAATTTGCTTGATTCTAAAAATACATTAAAAGATTATTGTGAAAAAAATAAATTAAATTGTGATGAATTAATTATATTACTTCAAAAAAATAAAGATGGAAATAAGTAGTATATTAACATTTTTTGAATCAAATATATATGTATTTCTTTTGGTTGTACCATTCATAAGTCAATTATGAATACCAATTGGTGCAATGTTTTTTATACTTTATGCTTGATCACTTGCAACTAACTTCAATGAATTAGTTATATTATTTTTCATTTCTTTTTTTTCTACATTTTTATGAGATTTAACTTCTTATTTTATTGGTAGGAAACTCTATAATTTTGATTTTTTTAAGAATTTATTACAGAAAAAAATTATAAATAATATTTATATTAGAACTGAAAAATTTTTTCATAAGAATTGATGAGTTTCTATATTCTTATCAAGATTTTTAATTACATGAGTTTGACCAGCTTTAAATTATGTAGTTTGATTTCATTTATTTAATTATAAAAAATTTATATTTTATGTAGTTCTTTGAGAAATTTTATATTCACTAGAATTATTAATTTTATGATATTTATTTAAGGAAACATTTGGTGATATTTTTAATATATTTTCAAATTTTTGAATAGGTTTACTATTGATATTTATTTTATATCAAATATTAAAAAGATTATTTAGGAAAAAACATAATCAATAATTTGTTTTAAAATTGTTATTTTATATAAAAACTATATAGTTTAATTGTATTTAATTATTAATTTTATAATTATGAAAGATATAAAAAATTTGTCTATTTTAGATAGATTATTAAGAATAATTATTTCAGAAATATTGTTTATTGTTTGATATTTTTGGGTTTGATGAATACTTGAAATCATATTTTTAGTATTAAGTTTTATTGCTTTATTTACTGCAGTTATTTGATTTTGTCCTCTTTATATTCCATTTAAATTTAATACTTTTAAAAAAAATAATAAACTTTCTAAAACTATAACTGTTTTTTTAATCATACTTATTATTTCATTGTTATCAGCAGGTTCTTATTATAGTGTTTTCTTTTCTAAAAAGATATTTTTAGAAGATTATAATGTAATGAATAACTATTATAAACAAACATTGTTTAACACTTGAAAAGATAATAGAAATGAATCAATAGCAAATTATGATTTATTGGTAATTAATTATAATAATTTTTATAATAAATATTCAAATTATAAACCATATGTTGTAAAATGTGATAGTTTATTTGAGTCAGATTTAATTACTATTGATTTAAAAATAAAAGAATTAAAAGATGAAGTTTATACTTGAGATTTACAAAAAAGTCATCTATCTTTAGAAACAATTCGTCCAATTTTTCAAGAATTATTGAAAAGAAATAATTTTTCTATGTTAGCAGTTTCTCTTGTTGATTTTCATGATGTGATGGAAAAAGTTATAGATGCATCCGATACAAAAGATATCACTTTATTAAATACTGCTTATTTAGAAGCCGATGAAAAACTTAAAGCAGTTGAAGTTGAAGCGAATGATGAAGAAATAAAAGCTATAAGAAATAGTTTAGAAGAAGTTAAAAGTTTGGCAGATAATTGAGAATTAGATAAATTATCAGATAAAGCACAAGAATTAAAAACAAATTTTGTAAAAGTGTATTTGAAAAGAGGTTAATTAATTTAAATATTATTTATTAATAAAAAATTATGATTTACGAACATAAACAAAAATGAAAATTGATGATAATTGTATTATTTGCTACAATAATATTATTTTCATTTATATTCTTTCAATCTTGATTTGATCCTATATTAGGTTTATTTATGATATTTATCTTATTTATTATTTTTTCATTTTCATCACTTACTGTTTCTCTTTATTCTGAAAATATTATTATAAGATTTACTTGTAAACTATTGAAAAAAGAGTTTTCTTTATGAGATGTTGATTCTGTTAAATCAGTAAAAAATAAATGGTATTTTGGTTGGTGAATTAGATGATGGTTTTGGCCAAAATATATGTGGATTTATAACGTATCAGGTTTTGATGCAGTTGAATTAACTATGAAAAATGGTAAAATTTACAGAATATGAACTGATGAACCAAAAAAATTAGAATGAGAAATATTAAAACTTATAAATAAGAAATAAAATAAAAAACATTACTTTTATTAGTGATGTTTTTTATTTTTTGTAAATAGCTATATATTTTACATTTTTATTTTAATGAATAGTATTTACAGATAATTTTATTCTATAAATTTATAAATCATGAAAAAATCAATTTTAATATTACTTTTATTATTGCTAAGTTTTTCTTTTGTAAATGCTTATGAACCTACAAATTCAGAAGTTAAAACATTGGATTTACTTACAAAATTGATAGAAAAACAAGCAAATTTAAAATGAGAGTTATGGATAAAAAGACAAACTTATTTATTTACAAATGCTTTAAATAGTATTAATGATGAAAGAAAGATTTACATATTAAATTATGTATTATCAGATATGAATGATAACTTAACTAAAATCCAAGAAAAAAATGAAGAAAAATTAAAAATTGAATTAGAACAAGTAGAATTGAAAAAACAAGAAGATTTAAAAAATACAAAAGATTACAATGAAAAAGCTAAATTATTTTTTGATCTATATTGAAAAAATATAACTACAGGTTTAGAAATAAGTGAAAAATGTACTAAATACTTCGATTTTATTGATGAAATTGCAAAGAAAAACGATTTTCCAACAGAATTAGTTATAGCAACTTGGAGTAAAGAAACTAATTGTAATTTATCAAATCCATCAAATACTTGGTGACCTTTTCAAATAACAAGTGCATATTATGTTCCTTGAGATATAACACTAGAAGATTTTTGAGTTGCAGTACAAAAATACATAGATTTTACAAAAGGGAAGTGGAATTATTTTAATAATAATTCTTATCATAATTATAAAACTAGATTTTGAGATGAAAACATAACTATAACTTATGATAATTATAGTTTGAGAGATTTAAAATTATCTGCTATCTTATATAATTGAGTTAGTTCTAATACAACTCTTGATTGAAATACATTTGCAAATTCAAACCTAAATTCTAGTGTTGTTACAAATAGTGATGGAATTGTTACTAGATTTTTAAAAATTTTAAATTATAGAATTAATAAATAGTTATTAAAACAATAATTATTCACTTAATGTTTTCTTAATTAAGTAATATATAATAGGTATTAAGATAAAGAATCTTAATACTTTTTTATTACTTAATTCTTAATTGATACTTAAATATTTCTTAATCGAGTTAAGTATACTTATTAAGTAATAAAAAATATTACATTTGTTTATCTTAATACTAAATTATAGTTTTAAAAATAGATATTGATTATAATAAATGATACATTTAAAAATCAATCCTTCTAAATTTATAATTATAATGTATATTTCTTTATTTTATAATAATACTTTTATGAAAAACAAAAAAATATTGGCTTGAGCTTTAATTACTACTTTAATTATTTCTTGAGTTTGATCTTCATTTGCCGCATATAACACAACTAGTTCTACAGCACAAATGAATAATAGAATGGAAAAACCAGAAATGACTGAAGAACAAAAGTTAAAAATGGATGCCATAAAATTAATTTTAGATAAAAAAGAAGCAGGTGAAACTATTACTTCAGCTGAGCAAACATTACTTGATGATTTTGAAGCAAATAAACCACAAATGGGAAGCTGACAAACAATTGGAAATAAACCACAAATGGGTAATAATGCTGATACATGAAATAACCTACAAAATGGAAGTTGACAATTAAATAAATGAAATTTAGAAAATACAACTTCTAAATCAAAAATTTCAGCTAAATATAAAACATCAATTGATAAAAAAATAGAATCAATTTCTACTACTCTTGATTCTTATAGTAATGATATTAAAAAAGAAAAATTAGAATATTTCGTTTCAAAAGTAGAAGCAGCACAAACAAAATTAAATAACTCTAGCGCTTATACTGATGCGAAGAAAGCAACTTACAACTCACTTTTTGATTATATAATCGAAAAAACTAGATCTGAAATTGATTGAGTTGATTATGATACTGAAGAGGATGATATATTAAATGATATATTTAATTAATTACTCTTAAATACTTCTTAAAAACTTTAGATATAATAAAGGTGTAATCAATAAAGATTACACCACGACACAAAGTTACCTTTGCAAGCTTAAATATATTCTTTTATTATTAAATGTAAAGTTTATATAACTAAATAATGATACTAAAGATATTTTAGCAACTTGTAAAAAGTAATTATTTTAATTTTTTAATTACATATTTATGAAAAGAAATGTAAAAATACTTGCTTGAGCTTTAATTACTGCTATGACTGCAGCTTCAATTTGAGTTTCATTTGCAGATAGTTCTTCAACTTGAACACTAAATTTAAATAAAAAAGTTGAAAGACAAGCATTAACAACAGAACAAAAAGCTGAAATGGATGCTATGAAATTAATTATGGAAAAAAAGAGAGCATGAGAGACTTTGACTACAGATGAACAAGCTAAACTTGATGCTTTTGAAGCAACAAAACCAAACTTTTGATCAATGTGAGAATGAATGAAAAGAGGAGAATGAATGAAATCATGAGAAAGAGGTGAAAGAGGAGAAAAATGAGGTTTTATGAATAATTTAACTACTGAAGAAAAAACTGCTTTACAATCTATGACTACTGAAGAAAAAAAGGCATTTTTTGAAGCTAAAAAAGCTGAACAAATTGCAAAAAGAGATGCAAGAGAAGGTGTAATTGATAAATTGCTTGCTTGACAAACTCTAACTGCGGACGAAGAAGTTGTAAGAGCTGAAATAATTAAAGAAAGAGCTGATAGAAAAGCTGAAATGTTGAATGATAATAAATAATATACAAAATAATAAGGCTATAAAATTGTATATTAAACATGATAAGTAATAATAAATATAATAATAATAAACATAATTAAATAACAAATTTCATAATAAAATAATAAGTAATAATAAATATAATAATATAAACTTCATAAATAAGACGAAAAATCTTATTTTCTAAGAAAAAACTCACCTTTGGTGAGTTTTTTCTTAATTAGCTCTTAATCTTTATTTATATAATAAAATTAATATAATGTAATAGTAATTATTAACAAAAAAATATGAGAGTATTAGTAATAGAGGACAATGAAATTTTATCTAGAAATTTAGTTAGATATTTTTCTGCTAGAGATATATTTACAGAAGCTGCTCTTGATTGAAAAGAGTGACTATATAAAGCTTCTACTAAGTTTTATGATGTGATAATTCTAGATTTAAATCTGCCTTCTATGAATTGAATAGATATTTGTAAATCTCTTAGAGAAAAAGAAAAAGATGTTTCAATAATTATGCTTACATCAAAATGAACAAATGAAGATATAGTTACTTGACTTGATACTTGAGCTGATGATTATCTAGTTAAACCTTTTGAATATAGTGAGCTACTTGCAAGAATGAATGCAATAGTTAGAAGAAAAAATATGAATAAAAGTAATACAATGATTACTATTTGAGATATAGAATTAAATCTACAACAAATTGAAGTAAAAAAAGACGGAGAAATAATTTCGCTATCAAAATTAGAATATGATTTATTTAAATATTTGGCACAAAATAAGTGAGTAGCACTTTCTAGAAATGATATATATGAAAAAGTTTGGGGAGAATATGATTGAGATTTTATGTTTAGTAAAACAATTGATGTGTATATTTGATATCTTAGAAAAAAACTTTGAAAAGATTTAATAGAAACGAAAAAATGATTTTGATTTTTAATTAAATAAATATGTCTTTAAATATAAATAAAACTAAGAGTAAATTAGCTATTGTTTTTGCAACAATAGTTTTTGTGGTGGTTTTTTTATTATGATTAATTTTTTTCTCAACTAAATATTACAATGCAATAAGTACTGAAAAAACAGATTTTAGTTATTTTATAAATCTAATTGAATCAAAAAAAATAACAATTGAAAATATGTTAAATTTTTGACCAAAATTTGATAGTTTTAACAATATTAATAAGATAATTAAATTTGATATAAAAAATCCAGATCTTTGACCTAGAGAATTTATGAATTATGTATTATTTGATGGTTCATGAAGTCTAGTTTCTAGCAATGTTAAAGACAATGTAACAGAAGATTTTATTTTAAATATTATAAACAATAAATCTTTTTACAATATAAAACAGGATTCATGATTCTTGGTTAATAAAACGGATTTTAATGATGATTGATTACTTATAGTTTTTAAAAAACTTAGATATTGATTTTATGAATATTTAGAAGATATATTTACATTTACAATTATATCGTTGCTTTTTTCTATACTTATTTACTATATTTGAATTATTTTTGTAAATAAGGTTTTTGTTCCTGTTGAGGAAAATATAAAAGATATGAGTAATTTTATAGACAATGCCTGACATGAGTTAAAAACTCCAATCTCTGTAATTGATTCAAATATTCAGTTAATAAATGAGTTAAAAACTTATGATGAAACTATGATGTTAGAGTTAAAAGGTGAAGTTAAAAAACTTAATTCTTTGATTGATTCTTTGGTTAAATTAAGCAATATAGATGTATTTAGAGATGTAGAAGATATAAATCTATATGATGCAGTAAATGAAATAATAAATGATTTTAAATCAAAGATTGATAATAAAAAAATAACTGTAAATATTAAAATAAATAAAAAAATCACAGTTAGTTCAAATAAAAATTATTTATATATATTTTTATCAAACATAATTTGAAATTCAATAAAATACAACAAAATTATGTGAATAGTAGATATAAATTATAAAAATAATACATTAATCATAAAAGATACTTGAGTTTGAATAAAAAAATCAGATTTATCAAAAATCTGGGATAGATTTTTTAAATCTGATAATTCAAGAAACTCAGAATGATTTGGTATTTGACTTTCTCTTGTAAAGAAAATCTGAGATATTTATTGATGGAATATGAGTGTTAATAGTAAAGTTTGAGAGGGTAGTGAATTTAGTATAAAATTTTAGTTATTTATTTGACGATTTACTGAAATATATGTTACAATATAGTAAATATATAGTAAAACTTATTTATGTTCTTTAAGTCAAAAAAAGCAAGAAATGAATTTCTATATAATTTGAGGGTTTTTCTTCTTATTATAGCAGTAATCATGATATGGAGATGAGTATGGAATTTTTTAGATTTTTATTTTCTAAAAGATTATTTTATATTATCAAATTTACTGACTATTGTTATTTGACTTGTAATTATATTTATAAATGATTATGAACTAGACGATTTCATATAAAAAAACTTAGATTATTTAATCTAAGTTTTTATTTACCCATTTTGCAAGTGATTCTATATGATGAGAAAGTCATTCTCATTTTTCTGTTAAGCAATAAATTGCTCTAAGTGGAACTTCTGATAAGATTTTTTTCTCTACAAAACCTTTTTCTTGAAGTTCTTTTAGTCTACTAGATAAAATCCTTGGATTAACTCAAGTTAAACTTCTTTCTATATCTGTATAACTTTTACATCATTCACTTATAGATTTTATAATAACTAAAATCCATTTTTTAGTTAAAAATGACATAAAATCTATGAAAGGACAAAGTACTTTTTCGTTATTCATAATTTTTTTATTAATAATACTTTACTTATTATAGTAATAATATTTTTTTTTCAAATTTAAACATTAAAAAAAAGAGTTTACACTCTTTTTTTTTGAAATTATGCTTGAGCTTTTTCAACAGCGAAATCAACTTTGATTGTTCTACCGTTAACTTCTGCACCGTCCATAGCTTCTTTAGCTTTAACTGCATCTTCTAAGTTTTCAAATTCTACAAATCCAAAACCTTTTGATTTTCCAGTTTCTCTATCTTTGATAACTTTAACAAAAGTTACTTCTCCGTATTCTTTGAATACATCTTTAACTTCTTGCCAATCTAATCCCCAAGATAACCCACCAATGAATAATTTTTTAGTTTCCATAAACACAAGGTAATAATAATAAAAAACAAAAATAAATCATTCATTAAATGTATCAGGAGACAAACATCAAAAGCGAAAAATTTATTTCTACCTTGTTATTATATCAATTTATTTCATATAGCAAATTTTTTTATAAAAAAATAAGCCGTAGGCTTATTTTTATTAATTATTTTTTAAAAAATATTCAGTTAAATCTGGAACAACTTGTTTTTTTCTTGATAATCTTCTTTTTAAATCTATCAAATTATCTTTTACTTCTGCACCAAATACTTCACTTGCAACTTTTGAATCATCTCAATCTAAAACAATTGAGATATTTTTTTCTCAGATAATATCTACAATTGATAAAAATATAAAATCTAGTTTATCACTATCTTTTATAGTTTGCATAGCTTTAAGTATTTCATCTTTTCTACCAAGTGCATAGTTCGGATTTGTAGTTTCTAGTGTTCAAACTCATGCTTTTTTTCAGCTGAAATCAAATTCTTTATAATCATATTTTATCAAATCTATAGGATCCATATCTCATAGGTCTGATTTTGCATCAAACATAGGTAGTGCAAATGCTTCTAAGTCAGTTATACCAGTTATTTCTTTTAATTTTTCAGCTATTTCTACATCTACTTTTGTAGTAGTTGCAGATTTAAAAAGTAAACTATCTGATAAGATTCAAGCTAACATCATAGTTCCGATTTTTTTGTCTATTTCAAATCAAGCTTCTTTATACATCTTGTACAAAATAGAACAAGTAGAACAAATAGGTTCCATTCTGATATTTAGTGGAGCAGAGCTTGCAAAATCTATTTTGTGGTGGTCGATTATGTATTCTACTTCTAATTCTTTTATGTTTTCTAGAGTTTGGAAATCTTCATTATGGTCAACCAAAGCTACTTTTGTATTCGCAGGGAAGCTGTTTTTTATTTCTGGAGTTGCTATATCAAGCAATTTAAGTAAATACTCTGTTTCCTTATTTAATTTTCATTGAATGTATGGAGTTGCCGAATAGATTTTTTTTCTATTCAAAAAATCAGCAAAGATTATTGCAGCCAAAGTACAATCAGTGTCAGGAATTTTATGTCATACAACTTTTATTTCTATCATGTTTTTATCTTATTAAGTTTAATATATTTTGAACATTTTATAGAAAAAAAGGGAAAATTCAAGAGGAGTTTTGTGAAAAATAAATCTTACCTTATAGGATTAATTTTTAATTTTTTATTTCAAACTAAATTTAAACTTGAATGAGTTCAAAAGTTTATAAAATAACAAGTATAACTTCAATCTTTATTGATAGAAATTTTTATTTGAATAATAATTCTAAAATCTCATCCAATTTGAAGTTCATGAAGATTAAATTTCTTAAATTCTCCATTTTTTAAAGGTTTTCTATAATATTTTGATAAATATAGATTTTTTTCAAAATCTAGGATACAATCATATATTTTATCTTCCAAAGAAGAATTATTTTGAACAAAATCTCTTACTTCTTTTTTGAAATTTTTTGTTAATTCAAAATATTTTATAATTTTTGGATTTACGACCATAATGCTTTTTTTAATAATTCTTTAGTAATTTTTTCACCATTTGGATTTATAGAAGTCGTATCTCAATTTTCTATATCACGAAGTCATGCTCTAATTTTTTCATTCCAAAACTCATCTTCTGCTTTTTGTAGATAATCATTTCTTTCAAAATAAATAGATAATGCTTCGTTTACTATTTTTGATTTATTTGGATTAGAAGACAATCTATTAAATAGATTTTCTTTTATAGTAAAAGATGATTTTATGCTTTTTTCTTTTGTTGCTGATATCATAGTGATATTTTTATAATTTAAGTAGTATAATTATATACTTTTATCTTACTTAGTCAATTTTTTGGAGATTTTTTTTGTAGAAAAAAAGTTAAAATTCAAGGGGAGTTTTGAAATCTAAATTATAATAATTACTTGGCTTTACAAAGCTATTGTCGGAATTGCTGACTTTACTTATTTTTTGCATTGTTAAGCTATCTTTAAGCTCTCAATCACTATAAATATTATTTATATGTTCAGTTATTGTATTTCTTGACTTTCAAAATAATTCTCAAATCTGTTCTTGATTCATCCATATATTTTCATTTTGAATCAAAACTTTTATTTGTCACTCAGGAGATTTATATATTATGATATTATTTTACATTTTTTATAAATTTAAAAAATTATTTATATATATATATATATATACTAATTATATAAATAATTAAAATTACAAATTTTTATAGAAAAAAAGGGAAAATCAAGGGAATTTTACTAAAAACAAACAAATCCTAGCTTGCTAGGATTTGTTTGTTTTTAAAAATTAGCCAAAGATTTAGCTTTTTCAAATAATTTTCTATTTTTACGAGATGAATTAAAAACTTCATCTTGTAGTTTTAAAGATCATTGTAATCATTTTGCTACTATTCTTTGTAGTTCATTTTTTAGTCTTTTTTCCATAATCATTGTATTAATTGTAATATGTTTTTTTTAATTTTCTTTTAATTTTTAACTTCACTAATTTTTAATTCTAAATCTAGGATTTTTAAAAATTTTGACAATGTTGTAATAGAAAGATTTTGATTTCAGGCTTCTATTCTAGCTATAACTGATTGAGTTGTGTTTGCTAATTTTGCAAGTTCTAGTTGAGATAATCACTTTTGTTCTCTAGCTTTTTTTAATCTCTCAGCTATTACATAGTTAAGCCAATATTGTTCGTATAATTCTTTTGTTTTTGGATTTCTCTCAAAAACTTCTTTTTTGTAGTCTTCAAATGTATAAGTCATAAAATAATAGTTAAGAAATATATCATATATATTATTTAAACAAATTTTTATTTTTAAAAATCTACTCTATCTTTTACAATTCAAATAATTTCAAAATCTTCTCATTTTTTTACTTCTAAATCAGGATAATCTGGATTTAAAGAATGTAAAATATAATTTCAGTAATTGTAATAGAGTAAAGAGTGGGAAATAGTAAAAATTTTATTTTTGATATTTATAAAAATATTTATATAATATAAATGATATTATAAATAATTATATAAATATGAATCATACTATAACAACAACAATGGAACACTCAATTTATACTTTTTTAGATGAACAATCAAAAGTATTAAAAAAACCTAAAAAATATATTATAGAAGAAGCATTAAAGTTATATCAAAAAAATCAATTAAAAGCTCAAATAGAATCTTGACTTGATGAAAGATATTGAGAATTTAAAGCTATAAATAAAGATTTTTCAGAAGTACAACTTAATTCTATAAAGATATAATATGTTTCAAAAATATGATTTGGTTTATGTAAATTTAAATCCCAAAAAATGACATACACAAGCATGAATTAGACCTTGTATAGTTATTCAAAATAATTTATTTAATTCTAAATCAGCTACTTTAGTAGTTATTCTATTGACTTCAAATCTTAAAAAGCCTTTTCCTTCTGAATTTATAATTAAATCCAGTAAAGAAAATTGATTAAAAGAAGATTCTAGATTTCTTTGAACTCAAATTATAACTATTGATAAAGATTTTATAGTAGAAAAAATTTGAGAATTAGAAAAAATATATTACAAAGAAGTTAAAAATGCTATTACAATAACTCTAGATTTAGATGATGATTTCTAATTAAAATAAAAAAAAACAAATCAAATTAATTTGATTTGTTTTTTATTTTCTCCTATGTTTCTTCCCACTAAATTTTTCTTTCAATCTCTTAAACTCTCTTTCTCACAATTTTTCTTCAAGTACTAGATTTAATTGAGCTTCTTCATCAAATAAACTCATATCCATATCTAGATTGAACTCTAATTTGTATCTATAATCTTCATAATTTCAGTATGAAACTGATAATTCGTTGTTCGTTATAAACCATATATTTGTAGCCAATTTATTTACAAAATATCTATCATGAGATATAAAAAGTATAGATCATTCAAACTCTTTTAATGATTGTTCTAAACTCTCTCTAGTATCATAATCTAGGTGATTTGTAGGCTCATCAAGTATGAGTAGATTGTATTCTTGTTGTCATAAAATAGCAAAAAGCAGTTTAGATGTTTGTCATCCTGATAAATCACTTACTTTTTTATCTAAATCTTCTCTTTCAAAAAGATAATGCTTAATCAATCAAATCAAGTTTTGTTCAGGATAATTTATCCCAGCAAGTTCAAAATTTTCTCTTACAGTTTTGTCTTTTTTAAGCTCTTCGTGAAGTTGAGAATAATATCAAATCTTAATTCATTTTCATCTCAAAAATTGACCATCAAGTATATCAATTTCTTTCATTATAGTTTTTAAAAATGTAGATTTTCAAACTCCATTTTCTCAAACTATTCAAATCCTTTGTTTCTTGTATAAATTTACTTCATTTATGTAAAATAAAGGTTCATCTCTACCTATAAAACACTCTTTAAAACTTAGTACTTTTTCAGGTAATTCTCAAGTGAAGTTGAAGAAAAATTTTGGTTTTTGAGGTATAAATGGTGGAGTTATTTCTTCTCTTCTATCAAGTGCTTTTTCTCTTGATTTTGCCCATCAAGCACGACTTCAAGCTCTAAATCTATTTATAAGTTTTTCTTCTTTTTCTATAAATTCTTGTTCTCTTTTAAATACTTCTAATTTTTTCTTTTCTGTTCTTTCTCTTTCTTCTAAATATCAAGTATAGTTTGTATGATAATATGTTATACCTCTTTTTGGTTGTACTTCATAAGTTTTTTCGCAAGTTTTATCTAGAAATTCTCTATCGTGGGAAATAATCACATAACCACTTTTCCATTTATTTTGTAGAAAACTTTCAAGCCACTCAACACTTCACATATCTATGAAATTTGTAGGTTCATCAAGAAAAAGTATATCTGGTGATTCAAGAAGTACTTTTGCAAGTGCTATCTTTGTTCTTTGTCATCAACTTACTTCACATAGTTTTCTATCAAGTAAATCAAGAATTCATATTCAAGAAGTTACATTGTGTATTTTATTATTATAATCATTTCATCATAGATTATTAAATACTTCTAAAAGGGAAGTATAGTTTTCTATAACTTCCAAATTATCAGGTTTTTCAATCATTTCTTTCTCAACTAAATCTAGTTTTTTTTCAGTTTCAATTATCTCAGTAAAAGCATCTTTTAGCTCTTCTCTTACTAGTTTATTTTCGTTTGATGAATGAATTTGTTTTAGATATCAAAGAGTTAGATTTCATACATTGTCTATACTTCAATCATAGTTTTTGATTTCTCAAGTCAATATCTTTAAAAGAGTAGTCTTTCAAGCTCAATTAGCTCATACTATAGAAATCCTATCTGTTTTATTTAGTGTAAAATCTATATCTTTCAATATAGTTTCTCAATCAAATTCTAAACTGTTAATCTTTATTTTTAAGTGTTTCACTTTCTTGTATTAATTCATTATTTTTTATAATATAATTGTATCAACAATGGACTTCTTTGAATAATTTTGACCATTTATTTAGTTTTACAGTGTATTGAAAATGACTTATTCAATCTTCAGTTTTTATTTTTTTATCCATTTCTAGAGTTCTTAATTGTAACTCTACAAGGATCTGAGTATCTCTATACGGACTTATATATTTATAGTGTAAGCTTTGATATCAGTTATCTTTTGGATTATTTATATAGTCTTTTTTATTTAAAAATACATATTTTGTTTCAAAAAAATCTGAAAATTTATCTAAATCTTTTATATCTAAAAAAATTATTCTCATTCAAATAGTATCAAGTAATCAAACTCATTTTTTTCTACTTAATTTATTATAAATACTAAAATAAGTTTTTCTTCTTACACTAGTTTTTCATATAACATTAGCTTCATTCATCAAATCAGAGATATTGTTTACAATCGAAAACATATGTTCTCATGGAAACTCTACTTTATTTATCTTATCTATATAGTATTTTCTAATTTTTTCAAATTTTTTAGGATATACTTTTTTGAAATATATATCTTGAAAAAATCATAAAAGAGATGATTCTATATATGTTAAATAAGGAATAATATATCAAATTGATTTATAATAATTACTTGGATTTTTAATTATAGATATAAATTTTTTTTCAAAAGATAATATATTGTATTTTATTACTATTTTTAATAAAAATAATTCTTTATCCATTTTTATTACATAGTCTAAAAAATTCTTATAATCTCATTCGACTTCATGTATAAAACTAGTTTTTAATATTTCTAAGTTTTCTAAATCTTTTTTTGTTAATATAGGATTTTTGTTATCTATTATGGAAAAATATGATAATCAATAAATAAGAGCAAGAACCATAAGTTCTTCATTACTTGAATGTCTTTTAAAAATGATAATTACATTTTTAATAAGTAGTTTTAAATCATTTGATATATAATTTTTATTTTCATTATATAGTTTATCAAACCTTATTTTTTGATTCTTGTCTCTTATAATAATCTCCTCCATAGATTTTTATATTAAGTTATACAATAATATTATACTTATTATTAAAATAATAAAAGAAGAAAAAATAGATGAGTATTTTCATAAATTTCATATTTTTTCATATGCTTTATTTTTTAAATAAACACTTAGTATTACTATGAAAACTAGAGTAGTAAATATTCACAATCATAGTGCTAAAATTATCGGTAATAAATAATTTGTTTTTCACAATGCTGCAAGTAAAAGAAATATACTCCAAGCAAAACTACAGGGTGCTAGTCATGCAAGAAATGCAATTGCTAAACTAGGTTTATTATATTTATTTTTTTCTTTTTTGACAGCTTTTTTTATTAAATAAATACTTAAAAAGAATAAAACTATAGCACTAAGGAATTGTATATAGTATAAATAGTCATTTAAATCCACAAATGTGATGATAACTTTTGTTATTATAAACAAAATAATTATATCAATTATATGAGTTATGGTGAAAATAATTGAGAATAATATTCATTTTTTATATCAATTTTCTTTTTCTAATGTGTAAGCAATTAAAAGTCATTTTGAATGTCCAGGTCATGCTGCATGTAGGATTCATAGTATATAAACAATTCAAAAAATAATTAATATATTTCAAATTCATTTTTCAAAGTAATCATTTATATATTTCATAACTTTTTTTAAGTATCAGTTATTTGATCAATAATCACTTAGATTTTTTTGAGAAATTGTTTTATTTATATTTTCTAATTCATCAATTTTTTTATTACTTAGTTCAACATCAAGTTTTTCTCTATATTCTTGTCATGGAGATAATTCTTTATTTAATGCATCCCATCAGAAATCTATTTCTTCTTTATCAGTATAATTATCACCATCAGTATCTATTTCCTTTGGATTTGTTAAATAAACTTTTTCTTCTTCATCGGATAATCAATCATTATCACTATCAATTCTAACTACATTTAAGTTTTTTAAATCTAGATTTAATTCTTTTATTTTTGGTGTAAGAACCTTGTATATTATTGGTCTTAAATTGCTTATTCAGTTTGTTAAATCATATATTGTAATCCTGTTTGTTTGTAGTTTAAATTCTGAAAAATAATTGAAAAACAAATTAAATTTTGATATATTTTCACTACAAGTAAAACTATAATCACTTGATAATCAGTTTGTTAATATATTGTAAGTTTCATCTCTGTTTATAGTTATATCTCATAGTTCACATTTTTTTTCATTATTAGATAATGCTATATTTTCTTTTATGTATTTTTTTATTATATCTTCATTTTCAAAATAATCTATTACTCAATCTGGATTTATTCAATTATTTTTTAATAAATATTCTATCTCAAAACTATGAAAATATGTGTTTATATATACAATATTTCATTTTATATTTGCTGTACTAACAGAAATATCAAGAGGATGAGCAAATGTTGTATTAAATGCTCATAAAAATATGATAAATGAAATTAATATTTTTTTCATTATTTTTTTATTACTTTTATTAGTTTGATTATAAATAAAAAACTCTGGATTACCAGAGTTTTTTATTTTGAAAGATATTTACTAAAAATATATCAAGTAGTTCATTCTTTTAAGTTTTTTGCTTTTATAACTTTTATCATAAAAAATCATTTTTCATGTATTTGAGTTATTTGTTCAACTATATCTCACTTTTCAAGAATTCAAACATTGTTTACCCAATATGGATCTGCTTTTAAATATATATTTTCAATATTTACTCTAAATTGTAGACTTTTCAATTTTGTTTCACTTTGTACTACAACAGCAGTTTCTTTTGTTGTATTTTTTATAGTATTTGTATTATTTGTATTTACTACTATATTGTTATTTGGAGTTTTATTGTCATTATTTACAACTTTTTTTATCTTTTTTCTAGAATTTTTAAAATTTGTACTGAAATCTCTAACTGTTTCATTTATTTTTTTAAGCACAAGTGCTTTTGTATCAGCATCAAGATTTCAAACCTTATACATAGAAACATAAACTACTAAATCATTTAAATTATCAATTAATAATTGTGTTGATGCTATACTAAAATTTTGAGAAATAATAAATTCTCATATTTTTTTAACACTTTCATTTATTCATGATCATTTTATATTTGTTAGTTTAAAATTTCCTAATTGTATATATGAAATTTTATCTAAAAGTGTAGATATTATACTATCTTTATTTTGTATTTCTGGAGAGCTTTTAATTATATTGTTATATAACATATCTTTTTGTTCAGTAAGTTCTCTTTCTTTTTCTATATTTTGTTCTAATCTATAAACATCAGTTTCACCTAATCACATTTTAGATAGTTTTTCATCTGGATCAACTCAACAAGAATTGTCATAATAACTAGGAGAAAAATCTCAATATTTACAAACATCTTGTCTTAATATTGATCATCAACCTCAGCTAGAACTGCTAGATGAACTTGAACTAGTTGAACTTCATCAAGAACTTGAGCTAGAAGAGCTTGAACTTCAACCAGATGAACTAGAACTAGTAGAAGAACTTGAACTTCAACCAGATGAACTAGAACTAGAAGAATTTCATGTGTCAATAGGTATATTTACAATTACTTTTCAAGTATTATCAACTTCAACTAAAGCAAAATATGTAAAATGATTTACTTTTAAATCTAAATTAGTTCATGTTTTAACTACATTTGTATCAGAAACCTTATTCCAATTTTCTCAATCCTGAGAATATATAACACTGTATTTTTTATTTGTATCTAAATTAGGTATTTTTATTATAGCATCTTGATTTAAATTCATTGCAATATCTAATTTATCAGCTCAAACTTTTATTATCTTATCTATATTTAGGTTTGATAACAGATTTCAATTATATTTACTTGTTTTTGATATGAAAAAATCCTTGTTAATTTCATAGGGAACTGTAAAACCTCAATTCCAAATTGTTCAAGTTGAACTTGAAGATAGATTTGTTACATATGTTCAACTATTTGTTTTTAATATTAATCAATTTTCTCACATTATTTCACTATCTTGAGTTGTACTTCATAATAAGATTCAACTAGAAGTATTTGTTTCTAAATTAAAATTTAATCAAATATTTGTATTGTTATATTTCATTAATCTTGTATCAGTATTCAATGAGACTATATCAGTATTATTTTTAATTTCAGGAGAAACAAAACTTCATTCTAAAACAGTAGTATTATATTGATTGTCATAAATAGTTACTTTATAAAAATAATTAGTTTTTGACTCAATGTTATTTAAGTATAGATTTATAGCATTTTCTCAAATACTCATATACCTAGATATATTATATTGAGATTCATTGTATAAATTATTTACATCTTTTCAGTATTGTATTTTTACATATGATGCTTGATCTGGTTTAAAATTTGTATCATCTAATTTAAATTTGAATCTAATTTTTGTTCTAGTAGTACTTATATTTTCAAACTCTTTATTAAGTAATTCAACTTTTGGTCAAGTAGTATCTATATAGTTATTTATATCATATACTGCTCATAATTTAGCACTAATATCTTGTTTATAAATATATTTCATTAAGCTATAATATACAGCTCTGTAATCTATTCAAACTCATAACCAATTTTCGTATCAATTTTTAAATGATAGATTTCAATATACTTTTTTATCTAGATTTTGAAGTACATCTTTGTTATTAGAAATAATAAACATTCAACCTCATTTTCAGTGGTCAGTTCACATAGAACCAGTCATTTTTAGTGTTCTTCAAAATTCTGAAAATATAACTATAGTTACATCTTGTTTATCTTTAACTCTATTAAAATAATCTGCTGTTCTTTGAGCTACTTTTTCTAAGTTATCACTTAATCCTTGTTTTTGATTTCCATGAGTATCATATCATCAATCAGCTCACATTCTTGCAATACTTGAAATATTTGAATCAAAAATTGATTCCAAAAATATGAAATTATCAGTCATATTGTATCATGAACCTGGTTTTCATCATGCATTATATGAATTTAAAGCTACATTACTTATAGTAACAGCGTTTTTAAATACATTTTTCGCATTTCAAGGATAAGTTCTATTATCTAAAATATCTTTTAATAAATCTCTTTTATGTATTCTAAAAGCTGCATTTGTACTATCATACATATTAAAATATGCATTTGTTCAAATATTTAAATAATTTCATCATCTAAATATCAAAGGATTATATCATCACATAACTATTGTTTTTGTATAATCTTCATCTTTAATGAAGTTTCATATTATTCAATCATCTAAGATGTCAGAAGAATTATCAACTGAAGTTATTTTTTGAGAAGCAGTATCATGTCATCTAGAATTATCAGGAGTTCAAACTCTATTTATTAATTTTAGATTTCAAGAATCATACAATTGTTTAAATGGTTCTAATTTTGCATTTATATAATAATCATCATCTAAACTTAAAATTTCATTTCAAACTAACGCTCAAGTTCATCTATTATTCATATATTCGCTATATTCATCTTTTGGAATAACTGCATGTAAATAATCAAGTCATCAAGATGCTTTTATTATAATTAATTTAGAATTATTGTTTATAAAATTTGTGTTCAATGTATTGTTAACATCTTCTGCTAAATCATATCAACTTTGCATTACATATTCTGGTTGTGCCAACATTAAATTAACCAATCATTTTATATAATAATTTTTATAATTATAATTTGTTAAATTCATAGTTACAGGAACTCATTTATCATCAAAACTTATAAATTTTATAAGTTTATTTTTTATATCAATAGGTAATTTTCTATCTAAATATAATTTATCTTCTAAATATGTTACAAGTCATTCGTTTGTAAAATCTTTTTGAATTAAATAAAATCAATCAATTTCTGCAGTTCAATAAATATTTTTTGATATTCAATCTTTTATATAAGTACCACTTATAATATTTATTTTTGAGTTTTTATAATCAAGTTTTCAGTTAGTTATTTCTATTTTTTCATTATTACTTATAGAAATAGAAAAATCATTAAAATCAACACTTCAAGTATTTATAATTATAGGATTATTGTTTGTTTCTTTAATATTAAAATTTATCAAATTTACTACTCAACTTAATCAGCTTCCTGTTCAAGTTTTTAGATTTAATAATTCACTTTTGTTGCTATATAATATATTTTGAAATTCTTTATCATCTCAAGCATAAGGAGTAAGATAAATTTTATCAGGTATTAATTTTGTAGTATCTAGCGAATTTATGATATAACTAGCTTCATTTACCCACTGAGTTTCAGTGTATGCAGTATAAAAAGCACCATTATCATCAAATCAATCTCTACCAAATATACTAGCTGGATAATATGGATTCCATCATAAATTAACAACGCTTGAAACTCTTAAGTTTTCAAAATTTATTCAAAAAATATTTGCAGTTCAAAGTGTTAATTCAAGTGGATTTTTGTAAATAATTGAATTCATAGATTTTTCACTATACATCATATCACTTGCAAGTAACCATTTTACAGTTGTATAAATATCAAAATTATTTCAAAGTAATTTATTTGAAATCAAAGTTAAATTAGAATTACTAGGATTTTCATCAACATAAAATTTATACAATCTGTTTGCTAAAAACATAGATATTGCATATTCTCTTTTTGAAAATATGTAATCAATTATATTGTCAGCTAATCAATTATTTCATCAAATAGGATTTTTTAACAATTGAACATCTATTTCTCAAGTATTAGCATCATAAAAAGGGAAACTATCTCAAGCTTTTAAGTTTCAATCTAAAAATTTTATTTTTTGATTTGTATTTATTGCATTATTATATGTGATTTTATGTGTATTTTCATCACTTTCAAATCATACCAATATCTTTGCTAGTGCATTTACATCTTCTTCACTATAATTCCTACTATCTCAATTTTCTGCTGATTTTCAAGGAATATATTCTAGCATTAAAAATAATTGCATTATTTCTCTAGCATAGTTTTCATTTGGAGAATTTGGAGTTTTTTGATTAAATAAATCAAGAAATTTTCAAAGAGCATAATCTCAAGCTTCTCAATTATTATAAAGATTTCTTTTAATCATATCTTTATAACTTCATAAAGTATATTTATAAAGCATATCATGATTATTTTCAATATCAATATATGTTATGTCTTGAGTACTATTTACATATACAGAAAATATATCTTCAAACAAAGTAAATAATTTTGCTTTTGCTTGATATGGATCATATCAATTTTTTTGTAAATAATATGATTTCATATTATCTCAGTTTGTGATGTTAAAACCAGTTCAGCTTATTATACTGTTTAGTTTATTTTGAAAATCAGTTCTATCTGGTCATTGTACAGAAGGGAATAATGAATTTACAGCGGCTTCAGCACTTCAAGTTTCTAGAAGTTTTTTTACCTTGTCTCAATCAACTCAAAAAAGAGTTTTTCTAGCTAGATGGCTAGCTTTTTCATAAGTCCAAGGATTATTTAATCAATTTGTATCACTTGCATATGATTTAAAAAACATAAAATTATTAACTATTAAACATAGGATAACAACAAAAGAGATAAATTTTTTGTACATATTTTATTTATTAATAATAACTGATTTTATTATAAAATTTGTTGTAATTATGTCAATTTAGTTTTGATATTAAATCTTTATATTTATTTTTTTCTAGTTATAATGCATATGTAATTATTTTATTTTTTAAACATATTTAATATGAAAAAATCTAATTACTTAGCAATTGTTTTATTACTAGTTTTGTCATTTTGATTATCAAATGCAAACGAAGAAGAAGACTCAATGTCTACAACAACAGAAGTTAAAGCAGATGTTTCTGTAGAAGCTAAACCTATGATTAGAACTACTATTTGAGTAAAAGAAAAAATGGAATTAGATAGACCTACTATGTCTGGTTCTATGATAAAAGAAAAAATGGAATTAGAAAGATCTAAATCTGGTTCTTGAATTATGGATGATATGAAAGAAGTTAGAACAGGGTCTTGAATAAGAGAAGATATAAAAGTTTTTAAAAATGATATAAAAGAAATTAGAAACGAAAAAAAAGAAGTTATCTCTACTAATCTTCAAGATTTAAAAGATAATAGATCTGAAATTAAAACTGAATTTTCATTAAAAAGTGTTTTAAAATGATTAACTCCTGAATTAATTACTGAAGTTAAAACATTAGATGAAACTTTTAGAAATGATGTTAAAGCTTTAGAAGAAAAAATTAAAACAAATATTTGAGATATTGTAAAAGTTAAAGAATTAAGATTAGAATTACAAAATATTAGAATTGCATACAATGAAAAACTTATTAGTTTAGTTACTGATACTGAAGTTAAAAATACTTTAACTAAAAGATTAGAATTATTAAAACAAAATTTTGAATTAATTGATTCAAATATTGATGCTAGAATTGAATACAGAGGAGCATTAAATGATAAAGTTACTACTTATAAAGATAAACTTTCTACTAAACTTTGAAATGGTTTACCAAAAGTAAAAGAAGCTAATATAGAAAAAGTATTATCAAAAGTTGATAGTGTTATTACTATTATTGAAAATAATACTAAAATAACTCAATATAATAAAGATAAAATTATTGCACAAATAATTGCCTTAAAAGAACTATTGGAAGAACAAATTGAATCAAATAGTAGTGTTTGATTAGACATCTCTGCTGAATAGTAAAAATAAAAAAGAGCCTGGCTCTTTTTTATTTTTACTTAATAGTATTGACATTTTATAATTATATATTATATTTCATTATAATAATAGTTATAATTATTATATTAATAAAATGAATAATTCTGGTAATTTAAATAATGTAGTTACTGATACTGAATTTTTTGATAATTTTTTAGTTGATATAACTACTACTAATAAAGATTCCTTTAAAAAAATTGAATTTTTTTTTAATAATAAATTAGGATCTCTTCTATGATATATTAAAATACATATATTAGAATGAGATAGTGAAAAAAATAATGTAAGAATTATAGATGTAACATCTTGATCTGGATATATATATTTATCACAAAAATTAAAGGAATTATATGATGAAAACTGATATGATGACTGAAATTTTATAAAATGAAAAGCTTCAAATTTTTTATCTTTTGTTATTTTGTATTTAAGAAGAAATTATATAGACAGAAAGGTTATTTTAGTTTCTTGTTTAGAAAAAAATAAACAATACCTAGAACCAGTAATTGATGATGTTAAAAATAGAGTTTGAGATATAATAGAATCTATAACTTGATGATGAGAATTTGTTTCTTTTACAATTAATTTAAAATAACTTATGCAAAATGAATTTTTAGTACTAGCATGAACTAGAGTTAGTTTAGAATGAAGAACTGTAATGGCTTCTTGAGATTTTTTAGTATCTTTTGACGGAAAACTTTTAAATTATATAAATCATGTAAGATCGTGAGTAAAACATCTAGTTGATAATGGTGAATTTTCTTGATATTTTGTTGATTGTACTACTGAATATTGAATTGCTACTATAAATATAGCTGATTTATTGACAATGCATTAAAAAATAAAAACACTGCGAAGCAGTGTTTTTATTTTTTAATTTTTTTTGCTACAAATCATATAATAGGAAAAAATATCTTTGTAATTATTTTTGGTAACCATGTTGCATCATAATGATGAATTGTATAAGTATTTTCTGTAATTATCATATCTTCTGATTTTTCAAAATATGCAAAAGGATAAAAATAATCTTTTGTATAAATAGTGAAATCTTTTATCTTGATATTTTTTCATGTATATTTAATAGAGCTATATTTTTTAAATATTTTATTCATTAAATTTGGTAAAATAATTCTTGTTTTTTTAGTTTTATAAAAATCAAGGATTTCTTTTAGTATAGTATTTCATTTTTTTGCTCAAATAATTGATCATCAAATACTAAATATGTCTTGATAACCAGTAAATGCATCATTTTCAAGTAATGAATCTATATTTTTTAAAACTTCAATATCAGTATCAAAATATACTCATCAAGTATTGTATAAAGCATACATTCTAACATAATCTGCAACAAAAGCCCATTTTCTTTTCTTATAAAATGTTTTTGTATAATAAAGAGAATTTACATCAAAGTTATCTTCATTCCACTCAATTATTTCGTAATCTGGACAATATTTTTTCCAGGAATTTATACATTTTATCATATCATCAGATTTTTTTCATCTTCAAAACCGGCAATAATGAATGGTTTTTGGTATATTATTTATCATTTAAAACTTTTTTTATGAAATAAGAACTAATTATTTTTATTAAAAAATATAATAATAAAAATGAGAATAGAAGTCATATTATTAAATATTTAAAATCATCTTTATTAACGAAATATTTTCAGAAATAAAATCAAATAAAAGTAATTAAAAATCAATTTAAAAATGAAAAAATAACTATATTTTTAAGAAATTTTTTGAAATCTACTTTATTATATCATAGATAAATCAGTCATATACTTGTTATTGGTGGAGTGTATTTTATAACAATTAATTTATCAAAAAGAGAATGATTTTTTAGTTTTTCTTCTGTTCTTTCTAAGATTTCAAAATTTTTATTTTTAAATATATTTTGTTTAAAAAATCTTCATAAAATATAATGCAATATATCTCAAAATAATTCTCAAATAATAGCAAAAATATAAACAAAAATAAATGAAAATCAAAAAGTTGTTGATAATAAACTTAGTGTTAATATCGTTATTGGTCATTCAAGTATTACAGTAATAATAAGCAATATGTAAAATATTACTGTATAATTATTATAAAAATGTAGTGCATAATCAAGCATTTTACTTGTATTTAGATATTATTTTTTCTATTTTTTCTAATGAATCGGTAGTTTTATAATTTGTATTATATATATTTGAATTATCTACTTTTTTTACTAATTCTACTAAATTATCATTTTCTCATCAAAAAACATAAAAATTATTTTTGTTTAAAAATTCAACTAAATATTCTTGTTCAGTTTGATTTGGAGTAGGGAAAAGTACAGCTTTTTTTGATAGTTCTACCAAATCCATAATAGTAGTATAACCAGCTCTAGAAATGATAATTTCAGCATTTAAAAATAGGTTTTTTCTTAAATCTCAACTCGCGAATGAATAAATAGTTATATCATTTTCTAGTTCTTTTTTGTAATTATTTTTTGTATCTCAAAGTATAAAAACTTTTCTTCAATCAAGTTTTTTTGCTTGTTCTAATAATTTATTTATGAAATTATCTTTGTATTCTGCTAAATATCAACTTATAGTAAAAAGATAATCTATCATCTCAGTTTTTTCTTGTTTCGATTCATTAAAAGATGAAAGTATTCAAATATAACTATGATTTAATTTCTTAATCCAATTTGGATGAGATAATTTTCATGCAAGAGAATTATTTATATCTGTATAATCTGGTATAAAAATATGATCAAATTTTTTAAATGAATTATAATTGAAATAATTACTTATAAAAGAAAAAAAATCAAGTCATTTTGGCATTATAAAAGCTAATTGATGACTAAGTAAAAAACTAGGAATATTTTTAGAATAAACTCAATATCTTCAATCTGAAAATATAAAATCATACTTTTCTCATATATTTTTTACAAATTTATTTTCTTTTTTTATTATAATATTTGTTTTAATTAAATCTAAAACAAGGTAATAATAAAATTTCCATCATTTTCATCTCTCTAAATGCGGATAATCTGTAAATTCAATAAAATTTATTTTTTCACCATTAAATTCTGATTTTAAAAAATTTAGTGCATTTCAATAACTAATAATATCAATCTCAAATCATTTTTTTAAAAAATAATTTATAATAACTGATGTTCTAGTTGCATGACCAAGTCATAATGATGATATAGCGAAAAGTAATTTATTATTCTTCATATTATTATTTTTTTATTATATATAATAATATTGTATTTTATGACTCAAAAGTCAAATTTTTTAAAATTTATGCAAATAAAAAAAGTATTAATAATTAATATTAATACTTTTATAGCTTATATTGGCAAGGACCGTTGGAATTGCACCAACGTCTCTCAGGGTCGGAATCTGAGCACTCTTCGAATTAAGCTAGGTCCTTAAATTAAATATTTTAAGTAGTTTTATTATAATAAAATATTTAATAAATCAATTTAAATGATATTTTTTGAATTTAATGCTCACATGTATGCTAATCATATAGCATCAGCTGCATCATCAGGTTTTGGTATTTCTTGCAGTCAAAAAAGGATTTTTATAGCATTTTGAAGTTGTAATTTATTGGCTTTTCAATTTCAAGTTATAGCTTTTTTAACTTGTAGCGGAGTATAATCCATAATTCTCAGTTTATTTTTCATTCATTCATAAACTATTACTCATCTTGCTTGTGCAACATCTATTGCAGTTTTTGTATTTGTTTGAAAAAATAATTTTTCAACACTAAGTATTTCAGGATTATATTTTTTAATTATATGACTTATATCATTTCAAATTTCAAGTATTTTTAATGATAAATCAATTTTTGGTGTAGTTTTAAATACTCAATAATCTAGTAATTCCATCTTATTGTTTTCCTTTTTAATTAGAGCAAAACCAATAGTTGTAGTTCAAGGGTCTATTCAAAGTATAATCATATTTTAAAATAAAATAGTAAAAAGTAAATAGAATATTTGACAGATAATATAATATATGGAATAATATATATGTATACTTAATTTATATTCACGAGGAGAACTAACTCCTTATAACAAGTATTATTAATATAATATAAAAAAATATGAAAAGAAGAAATATAAAAATTGATTGAAAGATCTTAGATAAGATCTCATCATCAGAAGTTATGACTGATTCTGAAAAAATGAGTTTTATGAAGTTTGTAGGTTATATGACAACTTCTGAACAAAAAGAATTAGTTGAAATTATATAAAGTAGGGAAGAAATGCAGTCTTCTCTATTTTTTTTGTATATAAATTCACGTACTAGTATTTGTATAATCAGATGATATGCTTATTTCCCAAACTATACTTTTACTTAAAATATTTTTCATATCAGCAAATAATATATAATCTATATTGTCAATTTTGTTTATAACACTACTATCTGAATAAGTGCAAGATTTATAATCACTTCATAAATCTATATATTTACTCATAGTAATTCAACTACTTTCTATACAAGTTTCTATTATGGGAAATAATAAACTTACATTTAAATAATTATTAGAATTTATAACTATTTTTGAATTTTCTCCAATCATTTTGTATACTCAAAACACTGCTATAGACAATATACTTGTAGCAACTATCACTTCAATTAATGAAAATGCTTTTTTATTCATTATTTTTATTATAAAATACTTAATTATTTTGTTTAATATTATAATTATGTTATTATTATTACAATATTATTTTTAATAAATTTAACTATATGAATATAGTACAAATACTTAAAGATGCATTAGAAAGAGATGCTTCAGATATAATCCTTACTTCTTGAGCTAAACCAGCTTTAAAAATTTATTGAGAAGTTGTTTATTTAGATGAGTATGACATTTTTTCTGCAACTGAACTAAACAATCAAATTATATCTATAATGACTGAAAAACAAAAGATTTCTTTTAAAGAAAATTTGGAACTTGATTTCCCAATTGATTTAAAATGATATTCTAGATTTAGGGTAAATGTTTTTTTTGCTAAAAATTGAGCATGAGCTGTATTTAGACCAATAAAAACTAAATTACCAAGTTTTAGAGATTTATGATTACCAGAAAAATTACTTGAATTAATAAAAAGAAAAAATTGATTATTATTAGTTACTTGATCTGTTTGATCAGGTAAATCTACTACTATGTCAGCATTAATTGATACTATTTCAGCCAATATGTCAAAACATATTATAACAGTTGAAGATCCTATAGAATATGTTTTTAATAATAATAAATCTTTAATTGAGCAAAGGGAAGTATGATTAAATACAAAAAGCTTTGAAAATGGTTTAAAATATGCATTAAGACAGGCTAGTGATGTAATTATGATTTGAGAAATGAGAGATTTGGAAACTTTTAGATTAGCACTTAGAGCAGCTGAAACTTGAAATTTAGTTATTGCAACTCTACATACTTCTGGTGCTGCCAGAACTGTAGCAAGAATTGTAGATATGTTTCCTTGAGAAGAAAAAGAATATATTAGATCACAATTAGCAGATTCATTAGTATGAATTATTTGGCAAGATTTATTAAAAACTAAAGATGGTAAAGGTAGGGTTTTAGCTACTGAATTACTTGTAAATAACACAAGTATATCAAATATGATTAGAAAATGAGTTTTGCATCAAATTGATGGATCAGTAGAAACTGGTATGGCAGATTGAATGCATACAATGAAAACCAGTATAGAAAAATTAAAAGAAAAATGACTTATATAATAAAAAGAACCTTAAAAGGTTCTTTTTATTTATTGATAAATACATATTTTTGAGTAAAATAATTAAAAATCTATTTTACTATTACTTTCTTTTTTCTATGAATGATTTTTTACAAAATTTAATACCAACACTAGAAAATCTAAAATTAATTTGATATATTGTCGTATTTTTCGCTGCACTTATTGAAAGTTTTATAATACTTTGATATTTTATACCAGGTGCGACTATTATATTGATATTTTGAATGTTGGCTTGAAGAGGGTATTATCATCTTTGAGATGTTATATTTTTTTCTGCTATCGGTAATATATTTTGAAATATAATTAGTTACTATTTATGAAAAAAAGTATGAGTAAAAGTTTTTGAAAAATGATTTTTATTTATAAAACCATCATATTTTATAAAAGCTGAATTATTTTTTGAAAAACATTGAGGGAAGAGTATTTTATTTTGAAGAACAATTCCTTGATTAAAAGAAAATATACCATTTATATCTTGAGTTTTAAATATAAATATAGTTAAATTTATATTATATAATATAATTTGAGCATCTATTTGGAGTATTATATTGGTATGAATTGGTTATTTTTTCTCATCAAGCTTAACGATAGCTGAAATGTGAATATCTAGATTTTGATTCATATTACTAATTATATTAATCATATTTATAAGTATATTTTTTATTAAATTTATTTTTACAAAGTATTGAAATACATTTTTAAATTTATTGTCAGACTTATTGCTATATTTAAAACAAAATTTTTTATCAATTAGTATAGTAAAAAAAATTATAAATAATAATCCTTGAATTGTTAAATTTTTAAATAATAGAGTATCGAAAAATATATTTACATGACTACCATTAACAATACTTATATTATTATTTATTTATATAATGGTAGAGTATTTATTGTTTACTGATGCTGTCTTAGATGGGAAAATGATAACTCAAATTGATGTTAGATTGTCTGAATTTTTCTATTATTTTAGAGATCAAAGACTTATAAATTTCTTTTTATTAATTTCATATTTATGAAGTAAAATAATAGTATTGCTTGTAATATTTATTTCTACAACCATACTATATTTCAGATGAAAAAAACAAGAAATAATTTGATTATTAGTATCTGTTTTTACTTCTACATTTGTAGTTGTAATTTCAAAATTATTAATAGAAAGAAATAGACCAGAATTAGCTGTATATATTGAAAATAATTATAGTTTTCCTAGTTTCCATGCTACAATATCAGTATCACTTTATTGATACATCATATACTTCTTAGCTAAAAAATATAAATCATGGAAAACTAAAGTCAATATTTATTTTTTATGAATAATTATTGCATTTTTTATATGATTTTCTAGATTATATTTAAATGTCCATTACTTAAGTGATGTAATTTCTTGATGGTTTTTATGAACTCTATGACTTTTATTTTGAATAACTATTATATGATATATTGATCATAAAATCATAATTAATAAGCTAAAATTATCAAAAATATATTCTATTTATTTGACTTACATAACTATCATTTTCTGAATTATTTTTTCAATTTTTTATTATAAAATTTATTATAATAATATAGTTTTTACTGATTATAAAAATGAAAATTACAAAACAGTCGATAATATAAATCAGTTTTTTACTAATAATCATTTAAAATTTACAGAAACTATAACTTGAAGGGAAACAGAGACAATCAATTTTATATTTTTATCTAAAAGTGATGACAATTTATTGAGATTATTCAATGATTCTGGATGGAAAGAAGCTGATAAAATAGGAAGATACTCATTAAAAAATATATGAAAAGCTCTATTAAATAATGAATTATATAACAATGCACCAATAACACCACTTTATTGGAATAAAGAAATTCAAAATTTTTGATTTGAAAAATTTACAGATAAAAATACTATAAAAATAAGGCATCATATAAGAATTTGGAAATCAAATTACAAAATATGAGAAAATTATATATATGTTTGATGTTGAGTTTATGATGATTGACTAAAATGGTGAATTACTCATAAAATAGATCCAGATATTGACAAAGAAAGAGAATATATTTTTTCTACATTTACCAATAATTATGATATAAAAAATTATGATTTATTACAATTAGAAAAAGCATTTGAATGAAAGAATTTTTCTTGAGATAAATTCTTTACAGATTGAAAAGCTTATTATATAGAAATCCAATAAATACTATATATTTTATACACATAAGTTACATTATGTGACCTAATAAATATTTCGCAAAGTACTTCTCTAATTGTTTTAAAAATTCAAAATATATTAATTTAATTTACAGTAACATTTATTTTTATAATTATGTTACTGTTTTTTATATTTTTAAAATAAAATGTAAATCATAATATATCCTTTTGGATTGAAAAATATTAATAAATAGTAGTTTTTGAATATATATTATTATTTTCCTAAAATACGAAAAAATAAATGGCTTATATAAGCCATTTATAGAATAAATATTGAAATTTTGCGTTTTAAGCAATTCTAATCTATTTTACTATTTAGATTACCTGAAAATATTATTTTAAACTATACTTTTTAGTAAACTCTTGAAATTGGTTTCATTTTTCTATATATCAAGACCATAATCCATAACTTGCAGATGCATTTGATAATAAACATATTTTTCAAGCTTCAGTATTTTTGTATGCAAAAATAATTGCTTGTTCCATAGATTTAGTTTTTAATAAATTGAATTCAAATCAATTATGATTAAATTTAAATTCATTATCATAATTGTAGTTACTTAAATCTCAAAGTATTTTTTCACCAGATTCTGGAAATAAAACCAAATTAGTTATATTATAATATTTTATAGTTTCTACTAATTTATCAAAATTGAATCCATAATCAAATCATCATAAAAACAATGTTCAAATTTTGTATTCATATGTTTTTATTGCTGCAATTGTAGATTCAGGTGTTGTAGCAATAGCGTCATCTATAAATAATATATCTTTATAAATTCAGACTTCTTCAAGTCTATGTGGTAATCATTTAAATGTTTCTAAACTAGTTTTAAGTCAATTTATAAGTCTTGAAAGAACCCAAGGTGAACAAAATTTATCTTTTTTGATTTGCTTTAAAATAGCTAATATTCAGACAATATTTAATTTATTATGATCTCATATAAGTAAAAATCATTTATCATCCAATACTTTTATTCAATCAATATAAAACTTTTTATCACTGTATAAATAATTTGTACTGTCTCAAAAAAACTCTATATTTTCTACATTTTTAACAAAATCTTTTGTTTCTATATTAACTACTTTATGTTTTGATTTTTTAATTATATTTATCTTTGCATTACTATAATTTCACATTCAATTATGCCAATCTAAATGGCAATTATATATATTATTTATAAATCATATATATAATTTAGGTTCTATTCATTCTAACATATATGATGACATTTCATACACTATATAATCATATTTTTCATTATTAATTATATCTATTTCATCTAATACTGGAATTCATATATTTCATACAAGTTTTACATTGTATCAAGCGTTTTGTAGTGAAAGATATAATAGAGTTGATATTGTAGATTTTCACTTTGTTCCTGTAATTCATATAATTTTTCAACTGTAAAGGTTTGTAAAAATCTCAGTTTGAGTTGTTATTTTTTCACTATATTTTAATAAATTATTAGTATACGGAGAGATTCAAGGAGCTTTAATTATTAAATCAAATTGATCTAAATTTTCTAGATATAAATCTCAAGTTATATAATTTATATCTTTATTTTTTTCTGTTATATTTTTTTTATCAAATATAGTTATATCAGTAACTCATAATTTCATCAAAAAAGATAGGGTAGACTTCCCTTCTAATCAATAACCTAAAATTGCTATCTTTTTATTTTTAAATGTATTTAAATTGTTTATTTTCATTTTTTATTCTTGTGAATGTAGTAGTAAATTACTCAAATTAGTATAACAAAAACTAAGCCAGATATAAGTAGTTCTTTGCTATATTTTCATATTAATTCCCTATTTTGTCATGCAATATATCATATTATCATAAGCATTAAATTCCATACTCATGCTCATAATCAAGTATATAATAGAAATTTAGGAAAATTGATTTTAAAAACTCAAGCTGGTAAACTGATTAATTGTCTAACTACAGTTATAAATCTAGCTAAAAAAGTAGTTATAATTCAGTGCTCTTTGAAATATCTTTCTGATTTTTCGTAATGTTCTATTTTTATGAACAAGTATTTTCAGTATTTATTTATAAGTTTTTTAATTACGCTATCTCATAAATAATATCATAAGGTATAGTTTATACTTGCTCAAACTAGAGCTCACAGAGTTCATACTATTAATGCAATTGGAAAACTCATAACTCAAGTACTTGCTAAATATCAAGCTGGTATCATTGCAACTTCACTTGGAAATGGAAAAAAACTAGATTCCAATACCATCATTATAAAAATTCAAGTATATCACATATTTCAAACAATTTGTACTATCATATCTATTATTTCTTGCATATTTTGTTTTTTTATTTAAGTTATTATTTTTTATATTTTATATAAAAAATAATAAAAAGCTAGTTTTTAACTAGCTTTTTATTATGCAAAATATGCATCAAATTCTTCTTTGCTTAATTCTTCTTTTTCAAGAAGTGCTTTTGTTATTTTTTCGTGTAAATCTTTGTTTTTTGTTATGATATCTATTGCCTTGTCATATGCATCTTTAAGTATTTGTTTTACTTTTTCATCTATTTTTTTAATAGTTTCATCAGATATATATGGTTTTTCTCAAGCGCCAGAGTATGAATCGATTGTTCATTCAAAATTTTCAGCTCAAATTTCAGGATACATACCGTATCTAGTAACCATTTTTCTAGCTATACTAGTTGCTCTTTCTATATCGTTACTTGCTCAAGTCGTGATTTTATCTTTTCAATAAAAAATTTCTTCAGCTGCTCTACCACCATAAAGTGTAGCTAATTCATCTAAGTATTTGTCTTTTGAAACAAGAAGTGCATCTCTTTCTGGTAAGAACCAAGTTACTCAAAGTGCTCATCATCTTGAAACAATTGAAACTTTGTGAACTGGATCAGTATTTGGTAACATTTTTCAAACAATTGCATGTCATACTTCATGATAAGCTGTAAGTTCTTTTTCAAAAGCATTCATAACTTGAGATTTTTTTCTAAGTCACATTACAAGTCTTTCAAAAGCTTCAGTTATTCTTTTTTCACTTACTGTTTTTTCATCATTTCTAGCTGAAATTATAGCTGATTCATTTATTAGATTTCCTAAATCAGCACCTGAAAATCATACTGTTTTTGATGCAATTGATTTATAATCTATATTGTCTTCTACTTTTCTAGTAGTAGCATGTATCTTAAGTATTTGTTCTCTGTCTGCTAAATTTGGTAAATTAACAGTTATCTTTCTATCAAATCTACCTGGTCTAAGTAATGCTTTATCAAGTACATCTGATCTATTTGTAGCTCACATAACTATAACATTTGTTTCATTATCAAATCAGTCCATTTCAGTTAGTATTTGATTCAGAGTTTGTTCTCTTTCATCATGTCATCATCCATTTCCTGGTCATCTTTTTTTACCTATAGCATCTATTTCATCTATAAAAATAATTGCTGGAGCTATTTTTTTTGCGCTTGCGAATAAATCTCTAACTCTAGAAGCTCAAACTCAAACAAACATTTCTACAAATTCTGAACCTGAAATACTTAAAAATGGAACATCACTTTCCCCTGCTACTGCTCTTGCAAGCATAGTTTTACCGGTACCTGGAGGTCAAACAAGAAGTGTTCATCTAGGTATTTTTGCTCAAATTTCTTTAAATTTTTTAGGATTTTTTAGAAATTGAACTATTTCCTTTAGTTCTTCTTTTTCTTCTTCGGCTCAAGCAACATCTTTAAATAATACTTTGTCTTTTTTATTATCATATAATCTAGCTCTTGATTTACCAAAGCTCATAGCACTATTACTCATACCTCACATTTTTCCTAGTAATATGATTCATATTACTAGAAATAATACAAAAGTAAGTATTGTAGGAAGCATTTCATTCCAAAATTCCTCACTAGTTTTATCTTTAACTGAAACTTTAGTTAAAATTTCAGGATTTTTAAGTCATAAATCATTTATAGAATCATTTTTTGGAAGGATAACTATATCTCTTGAAACTCTTTCAAATCAGTTTTCTATAACAGTTTTTCATGATAATGTAGCAATTGCTTTATTTCAATCTATAACTATTTCACTATAACTTCAACTTAAAAAGTTTTGTTCTAATTCATTTAAAGCAATGTTTGTATCACTATATTTTTGAGTTGTATTTAGTGTTTGTAATATAAGTGATAATATAAGAACTACCAGTATAAGTATTGCAAATGGTTTAAAGTTAGGTTGTTTTTTTATTCAAAAATTCTTTGGAATTTGCTTTTTCTCGTTTTTATTTTCTTTCATTATTTTTTTAAATTAATTAATCTAAGCGAGAAATATTCTATCTAAAATATAGCTTTTTGCAAAAGAAAGTCTTTATTTTTTTAAAAAAACTAGTATATTTGGTTTATATTATATATTTATAATTTCCTATGAAACAATATTTAGAATTATTAAAAGATATAAGAGATAACGGAATCTGAAAAGATGATAGAACTGGTACTTGAGTTAGAGGTCTTTTTGGTATGCAAGCAAAATATGATTTAAAACAATGATTTCCACTTGTAACAACTAAAAAAACATTTTTAAGAGGTATTGTTGTTGAGCTTATTTGGCTTATTAGAGGTGAAACAAATATAAAATATTTAGTTGATAGAGATGTACATATTTGGGATGAATGGCCATTTCAAAATTATATAGATTTAAATAAGTTAAATGAACAATTTCTAAAATATAGTGAAGTTTGGTTTGCTGAAAAAACTCGTTTTATAGAAAAAATAAAATCACTTCCTGAAACTGATCAATTTGTAATTAAATATGGTGATTTATGACCAGTCTATGGTCATCAATGGAGAAATTTCAATAGTGAGTGAGTTGATCAAATCAAAACTGCAATTGAACAAATAAAAACAAATCCTACAAATAGAAGAATAATTGTTTCAGCTTGGAATCCAGCTCAATTAAGTGAGATGTTACTTCCACCTTGTCATGCTTTTTTTCAATTTAATGTTGATACAACTAACAAAGAATTAAACCTTCAATTATATCAAAGAAGTGCAGATATGTTTTTAGGAGTTCCTTTTAATATAGCTTCATATGCAACTCTACTTTTGCTTATTTCTAAAATTACAGGTTATAAAGCATGAACTTTTACTCATACTTTGTGAGATTCACATATTTATAATAATCATATAGATCAAGTTAATTTACAACTATCTCGTGAACCATTAGCTCTTCCAGTATTAAAAATACTAAAAGATATAAAAACTTTGGAAGATCTTGAAAATTTAGAATGGGATGATTTTGAACTTGTAAATTATAAAAGTCATGAAAGAATAACTGCTCCTGTAGCTGTTTAGTATTTAATTTAAAAAAACTATGGAAAATATAAGATTTAATTTAATACTTGCTGTTGATGAAAAAAATGGTATTTGAAAATCATGAAACTTAGCTTGGCACTTACCAAGTGATTTAAAATATTTTAAAAAGATAACATCTGAAACACAAGATTTAGCTAAAATGAATGCTGTAATTATGTGAAAAAATACTCGGAAATCTATTCCTAGTAAATATAGACCATTACCAGATAGGATAAATTGTATACTAAGTAGTGATTTGAAAAAAGAAGATATTTGATCAAGTATTGATAATTTTGTTTTGCATTTTAATAGTTTAGAACACTGTTTAAGTGAACTTGAATGAAAAGATAATGTAGAAAATATATTTATTATTTGATGATGACAATTATATAATTACGCGTTAAAAAATGATTTACTAGAAAAAATTTATATTACAAAAATAAAATGAGATTTTGATTGTGATATTCATTTTGATTGAATTCCTAGTAGTTTTGTTTTAGAAAGTTATACTGATTTTGAAAAAGAAAATGATATAGAATATAGTTTTCAAGTTTATAAAAAGATAAATTATATTTATGCTTAAAAATACTATTTTACTTATATAATCATATACTTATGCTAAATTTTGGTAAAGGTATAGTCTTAGCTTGAAGTTTGCTTTTTAATCAAGTATCTCAAGCTGATACTACTTATTCAGCTGATACTTTAGAAAATATTAAAGTTACAAAAATTCAAACCGCTAACTCTTTAGATTTATGAAAAACTAGTCGTAATTTAGACAGTGAGTATATAAAAAATATCTCTGAAGCTAGAGCAAAAATAATAAAAAAAGCCTCTATAAATTTTGAATCTTATAGATTATGATTAAGTAACTGATGAAGTGATTTTTGATTTTGAAGAAATAATATTGTTCTTGAAACTCAATTTAAACTTTCATGATTTAATATAAAAGGTGAAGTTGGTACATGAAAAGATAATAATTGAAAATCATGAGTCTTTGCATGAATAAAAACAATTTTTTAAAAACACTAGGCTTTGCCTAGTGTTTTTTTGTTATACTAAAAAGTAATTTTTTATATTCATAATCTGGATTACCACTCCTAAATCATACTTTTGAAGCATCAGATGAATTATTGTTTATTTCTAATTCTCAAGATACAAATTTATAATTCAAAAAATTATAATTATATGTTTTAGAATTATAAAAATTTATTCAATCACTAACTACTTGCTTTAAAAATAAATTGTATTTTTTTGACATAGTAGATAGTTTTTTCTTTTCTTCTTTTAATTCGCTAAATTTTGATATTATTGTATCTAATCTAACAAATGCTTCGCTAGGTAGATTTCTAGTAAATAAAGTAAAAATAAGTAGATTTTTAGCTATAATTTTACTATCTAATTGATTAATTGTATTTAAGAATTTATTATTTATTTTTATTATACATTTTTTTACTTTTTCAAAATCTATATTATTACTTTGTAGTATATCAAAGATTTCTCTATATTTATCTTTGAGTATTAAATTATTATAAATATTTATCTCATTTTTAGTTAAAAAATAATTTTCTAAATAATCATCACTTTTTGATAAATCTATATTTATTTTTCTACCAGAAACAATATCATCTTCTATGTCATTTAAAAATCATAGAACTGTTTTTGAATATTTATCATCATTATTTAGTTTAGATTTATATTTTTTAATTTTTTCTAATGCTTCTTTTAAATTGATTTTATTCTTATTATATTCGTAAGTTGCAGCAAAAAAAATAATTTCCTTTCCGATTTTTAATGTATCATTATTTTCCATATAATATATTTATAATTATTACTTTTACTATATCATAAATATAATTTAAAACCAAAAAAAGACTAATTTATTAGTCTTTTTTTGTTATATCTTCTATCATTATACAACTATCAGTAATAAAATTTGCAAAATTATTTTCAAGAAATATTTTTACTTTTTCGTTACTAGATCCTGGTTGACACCAAATAGTTTTATTTTTTAAAATATCTATATTTTTTTCTAATATTTGTAGAGTTATTTCAGGTTGCACTACAAAATTTACTATATCATAAGCGAATTTTATATTACTTATACTATTGTGTGCTCTAATCCCCTCAATTTCTTTTTCTTTTGGATTTACGGGAATAACAGTATGTCATTTTTTTACTAAATCTCTAACTATTTTATTCCCAAACTTTTCCCTATCATTTGATGCTCATATAACTACTATTTTCATGTTTATTAATGATTATTTCTAAATCTTTTTTCATTTCTAATAAGCTTTTTAAACACTCTATTTCTATAAGTATTTAATAATCACTCTATTGCTCAAAGAATATATTCTGGCTTAAATTCAATTGATACTTGTTCATCATTTCATACATAATCAATTGCATCTTCAATTGCTTGAGATTTTATAAACATTTCATCCCATATTTCAGTTGTTTCTTGCAATAGGTTTCTTTTTTCTATATCTGTTTCCTCTTCATTTTCTAATTTATCTCATTTTACTTTTAAATAATCTTCAATTCATTCATCAATTATAGCATCAATTACTTTAATAATTGCTTCTTGAAAATCCATCAATTCTTTTTCTGCAGCATCTTCCATATTTAATTGTGTTGGGATTGATGAAACATTTTTTGGAAAATCTGTTCTCACTATCTCTGTATCATTTAATATTATTTTATCAGGAAATTTACCTTTTCAAATTAGATTTCACATATTTTATTTATTTAAAAAATTAATAATAAATGCATTATTGTAAGAATTTGAATTTAAATTTAATATACTCTCTATCTTATCTTTAAATTGAGAAATAAAAAGATATCTTATATGTAATAATTTTTCTTTATCTGAAAAAGGTACATAGGTTTTACTTTTTGTATTACTAAGTCCTTCATTCATAAGTAAACCACTTATAAATATTTTATCACTTAATATATCTACTGAGGCAGCAATATTTTTTAATCATTCTTCTGGAAAGTATTTAAATAATCATTTACTTTTTTTCCATTCGTTTGTTACTTCAGATACTATTTCAACTACTAATTCTCTAATTTGACTAGAAAATAATTCAACTTCATTATTTTCTTCATTAATTACTAATTCTTTTTTAATTGACTCTATATTAACTACATTTCAATCATTTATTCAAGGAGTTAATTTACATCTATTTCTAATTTTACCATGATGAAATTCATCAGATTCTAATATTTTTCACATAAATTCTAAAGTTAGGAGATACTTTACTTTTTGATTATATTATCTTTAAATATTATTACAAATTTATTTTATTTTTTTCAAAATAAATTTGACTTATATATTATTATATATATAAATATGAAACTTCAACAAGAAATAGGAGGCAAATATGTGGAACTACGTTCCTGCAATTCGTGCTCTCCTAGATTTTCTTTGGAGAGATATTTTTGTTTTGTTTATTAAACCTCAGTTAGGTAAAAATAAGCAAAAGAAACAAAACAATTTATTTTGGATCGACTACGTTCCCTCGACAAGAACGCGACGGCTACTTTGTGCCGGAAATGGATCGGAATTTGGTTAGGTACACTAATCAATCTCCCAACTAAGCGAAAGCTTCGAACCAAACAAAACCCCAGCCTACGGCTGGGGTTTTTCACGCAAAAAATTCCTTACGAAGTAAGGAATTTATTAGTTTAGAGTTTCTATTTCTAATTCTGGAACGATCATGTATTCTATATTTGAGGTACTTAATCAATATTTCTCATACATCAAAATTTCAGCTTCTTCTAATTGTAAATCTTCTTTAATGTTATTGATTATTTTTACTTTTCAATCTGTGAAATCTAGGATTATTATTTTCATATTTATTAAAATTATTTTATAAAACTTTATATTTCCCTTTTTCTAAAAACTCCAAATATCATTTATCTCTCAAAAATTGTAACTGTTGTCTAATTTTTGGTTTAATATTTTTATTTTCTGGATGTAAAATTTCTAAATCTTTTTCAAAAGCATATATTTCATTTAGTGAGAAATCATTTTTATTTAATGATTCTATACAATTCATAATATCTAAAATCCAACCTTTCAAATTATCTTTTTTTATATCTTTTAAAAATGCTGTCTTTTGCCATTTTTCTAAGATTTCTTTTTTTGAAATTTCTTTTCAATCTTCAATATAATAAATTTTCCCTGAATTTGGTATTTTTGAAAATAAAATATTCGAACCAGTCCACCCTGCTCTTTTTGCTGTGATTGATAAAGGTTTTCTTCTTTCTATTATTTCAGAAGTAAAAAAGTATTTCGGAACTACAAAAAAGTCGTTTACTGAAAAAATACCATCTAAATAATGTAAAAAGAAAAAATTAGGTTTATCAACAGATTTTAGTCTATATATTAAGCTATAATATTCTGAAGAAATAACTTTATTTTTAAATTTATTTTTTGATGCTTTTTGTTCATAATTTTCTAAACAATTATCACATAAAAAATCAGAAACTTTTTTATTATTTTCAAGTTCTGATAATTTACTTCCACAATTTGGACAAAAAATATTTTGTTCCGTCCAAGGTTCTGACATTGCTCTTATTTTTTGAGAGTTGTTTGTGTATGAGTTTGCTAGTGATGTTTGGAAGTTTAGGTTCATAAAAATATTATAAAATTAATTTATAAAAAACAAAAATATTATATTAATTTTTTAAAAATTAATATTCCCATTTTCTTTTTTCTAATTTAGTAGTATAAACACTTCATAGGTCTTTTACTATAAAACCAGTAAGAATATATTTTTCATTAAATTCATCTTCTATATAAACTTTAATTTCTGATTCTTTATCATTAAAATTACTTAAATCTGGAGCTGGTATCCAATAAAATGATTTTATAGCAATTAATCTAGGCTTAGTAAATTTATGATTATTTCAGTATGTCTCAAATTTATGAATGTATAAATTTATTTTTCAAACATTAACTAATTTTAAAGAATCAATATTTGGCTCTATATTTATGGCTACAGATTTTTGCAATTTGTGTAAATTGTTATTTATTTTAATTTGAAAATATCAAATTACTCATATTAATATTAGATTAAAAATTGCTAATATAATTTCTATTTTTGACATATTTTAAATAACTTAAAAATTAATTATAAAACCAAGATTTAACAACTTGATAGCTTAAATTAAACTTTATTGAGTACTTTAAACTCTGAATATCAAAAAATGTAATTGTTTGCGTAGACATTATTTAAAAGTACAATTATAATATATATTCTAAATATAATATTTTTAATACAATAATCAATAAAACATATTTTTTTATGTTAAAAAATAGTTAATATAAAATAACAAAAAAGTTTTGCATTATTTTACAAATAGTATAATATATATTTGTTCACGACGAAAGAGATTCCTAAAAGTGTTAGTGCTTCCGGACATCTCTTTTTTTATGTATTTAATTTTCTTTTTAATATCAGTAAAAACTTTTGACAAACTTTAGTGAAAGTTATATAATACATATACAAAGTCTAGATAAATCTAGATCCTCCCCACATTGTTATGTGGGAGAATAATTATAGGATTAAAAAAACTTTTTAATCCTATTTTTTATTTCTAAAAAATCATCTACATCTATTTTTCATATCTTTTCTATAAATCTTTTTTTATCAACTGTTTTAATTTGAGAAAGTGTTATAAAAGAATCTTTTTCAAAATATTTATTATTTAAAGCAAAATAAAAATCATTATCTTTTCATTTAGTTGTCATTGATACAATTAAAAACATAGTTCAAATTCTTTTAAGTATTAAGACAGGTCTTTTAAAATCTTCTCACTTACCATTTGATTCGAATCAAATATTTTTTCAAATTGATATATACCAAACCTCTCTATTTTTTGGATAAAAATTCTTTTTAGATTTATTTAAATGTTTTTTATATGTATTCCAGATATCAAATAATTCTATTTCTTCATCCATATTTCTATATAATTTCCTATTAAAAAACTCCTAAAAATATTAACTAATTTCTTAGCTATTATTTTTAGGAGTTATGTTTTTTTACTTAATTTAAGTAAAAATATATTAATTTTATTGTTTAATTTGTCAATAATTCTTTCCAAAACTCTATATCAACTATCTTTCCCCGTGCATCTTTTAACTCAGATTTAAAATCTTCATATTCTTCAAAAGTATAATCAATTGCAGTGTATTTGTATTGTTTATTTTTTCCTTCTACGAAATCAAGAGCTAGTTCTCACATGTTGTATTTTGAATTTAATTCAGAATTATTTTCAAACATAAGTTTATAAAATAATAATTGTCTTAAATAAGCTCATTCTCAAGGCTTTTTTTCTCCGTATCTATCTGTTCATTTTATCATTCAAATTGCTTTTACACTTCAAGTTTTGTAATCAACAAGTGCTACATTTTCTGTAAAAAGAGCTCATTGTCACTCTTTACTTTGATTTTCTATATTTGAACTAGAATTACAAATCTCTATTTTATCTATTTTTCCTGTTAGTGGAACTCATTCAAAAATTATATTTTTTGATCTAAAGTTATACTCCGTTGCCACTAATTCCCTATTGTTTTGTTTAAATATTTCATAATATCATGTTAATCACTCATTTCATCTTTCTAATAATCTATCATATTCTTCAGGTGTTAAATCGTATTTTTTGATTTCATCTATAAATATTTTTTTTATTTCATCTAAACTCATCAAAAGTCATTTTTTAGATCTTTCAATTGATATTAATTCCAAAACTTTGTGATATGCACTTCAAAAAACTAGATTTTCATTTGATAAAAATGGATACTTGAAAATAACTTCATTTAGAAATTTCTTTGGATCTTCTAAAAATTTATTTAAATCAGTAGGACTTAATTTATAAGTTTCTAAAAATTTTCTTATAAAATTAATCTCATCTTCGTTTGTATTTATTAGATTAGTATCTAACATTGACGAAATTAAAATCTCTTTTAATTCAAGTTCATTTATTTCTAAATCTACTTTTTCAACTTCTATTTCTGTCTCTTCTATAAAACTAGATTTTATCAATACTTTGTTTTCTTTTGATCATGCAAATGTAAAAATAAGTGATTTTTTTGCTCTTGTAATGGCTACGAAGAACAATCTTCTCTCTTCTTCTATACTTATTTGTTTTTCCAATTCTTTGAACTCTTTTTCATCTAAATCGCTATATTGTAAACCATTTCATATAATTCAAATAGGAAGTTTTAGTTTATCTGGAAGTGCTTTTTTGTTCCAATTTCACTCGTAAACTTCTGGAATAAATACATAGTCATACTCAAGTCATTTTGAGCCGTGAGCTGTTAATATTTCTATGTTAGAGTTATTTGCTTTTATGTTTTCTCTTGAAATAGAAACTCCAAACTTCTTGTATAAATCAAATTTATTTAGTATATTTGCAAGTTTGATTTCCTTGTTATTTTCTATAAATGTTTTTATCTTATTTACAAGTGAAAATATATCTTGTAAATCATCAAAACTTCAATTTTTTTCTACAAAATCAAATATTTTTAACTCTTCTAATACATCTCTCAAAAGCGAAGTTATTCAAGAATTTCAAATACTAGAATTTAGTTTTAATACTAAATCTCTAAATTTCACTACTTTTTCTATGTCTTTTAGATTTTCTCTTGCGAAAACATCATCTTCTACATCTTTTATTATATCCCATAATCAAAGTTTAAATTTATCTCTAGAATAGTTTCTTTGATAAAGGTTTCTACTCATATAAATAGCATCTATATTTTCTATATCTATTAAATCACTTCTAAGTAAATTAAGTAAATTCACATCATCAAAATATGGATTTTCTATAAATTTTAGAAAATCTAGTAAAAAATTACATATATGATTATTTAATATATTTGAACTTTTTTTTGAGCTAACTTTTAATCATTTTCCAGTTAAAAAATCTGACCACTCACCTATTTGCTTATTACTTTTTACTATAATTGCAAAACTAGTATTTTCATCATTATTTTTTACTATCTCTCTATATACAAACTCTTTTTCTACCATATCATTTTCAAGCATGATAAACTTATTTTCTTTTAAGTCTTTATTTACTCAAGCGGCAGTTAAGTTTTTGTTTAATCATTTTAATCTATTTGAGATTCTTTGAGTATTGTTTTTGATTAAGTTTTGTGATAAATCTAGTATATCTTGACTTGATCTATAATTTTGTTCCAAAACTACAAGTTTTGTATCTGTGTATTTACTTGCAAAATCAAGCATATTTTCTATATTTGCACCTTGAAAACGGTAGATTGATTGATCATCATCTCAAACAACCATTATATTTTGTTCTTCTGGAAAATAATTTAAAATCAGATTTATAACTTCATTTTGACTATTATTTGTATCTTGAAATTCGTCAATCATCATAAATTGAAATTTTTCAGCATAATATGCTAGTATTTCTTCATCTGTTCTAAATTTCTCAGTTACATAATTTATCATATCAGCAAAATCATACAATCATTTTTCTCTAATTGTATTGTTGTATTCTCTGTAAACTAGGTTTAATTCTTTTAATTTATTTATATGTTTATCATATCATTCTTTGTCTTTTGCTCTTCTTTTTTCTAAATCTCTTATCCTTTTATTATTTTCTAGGTCAAGCAATTTTTCTTCGTATTCTTGTCTTTGTTTTTCAATTACTATACTAAATCATTCTGGATTTAATCATTCTGTTTTTAATTTACTTATCCTATCTTTTATATCTCTTAGGTAAGCAAATCTATCCATTGTATTAAAAAGTTCTTTAATCTCTCAATTTTTTATGTTATCGTCTATGATTTCACTAAGTATCTCATATGATTCTATATCGTCAATTACTTTTTTAGCTCTTTGGTCTAAAAATTTTTCTGGAAAATCTGATATAACTTCAGATGAAAAAGCATGAAAAGTTGACACTTTTACCTTGTATCAATCTTGTCATAAAAATTTAACTAATCTTTCTTTTATGGCTATAACTCAAGCTTCAGTAAAAGTAGTGATTAGTATATTTTCTGGTCTAATTCCAGCTTTTAGTATAATATTTGCAGTTCTAAGTCAGATAATTTGAGTTTTCCCTGTACCAGGTCATGCTACAACCATAACTGGTCAATATATAGAATCAACTGCTTCTTTTTGTGCTTTATTTAATTTATTGTATTCTACTTCAAAATTTATTTCGTTCATAAAAAAAGGATTTAGTCATTAATCTAAATCTATTTTATATTTTTATTTTATATTGTCAAAATTATATACAAAATATATACTATTATTTTGAATTATATGAATATTGACTATTATAATAAATTATGTATATTAATACTTAATTATATATTAATACAAATTTTATGTGATTATTTGATCAAATGAAAGAATCAAGAGAAGCTCAAAGAGTTCTTAATTTAAAAAAAGATTTGTTTGATAGATATGCAAATTGAATATTAAATAAGGCTCAATATGAATTGGAGCTTGAAAGATTAAATTTAACTTTAGAACAAGAAAAAATTAATAAAAGTAAACCTACTGTTTGATGAGTTGCTATTCGATTAGCATCTTCTATGGTAAAATGAACTGTTAATTGAATATTTTGGGCAGCTTGAACTAATGTTAAACCATTTAAAAAGAAGTAAAACTTTTAGTTTTACTTCTTTTATTTATTATTCATCTTTTAAAATTTCTTCAACACTTTTTTTAGTTTTTTCTGATATAAGTTTATATACTAATCTTGTTATTATTGATAAGTTACTTAAGTTTGGTTTATGTACAAAATCTACCCATTCTTGTAAATTTTTAATACCTTTAGTTATATAATATCATTTTTTTTCAATAAACTTAGCTATATCAAATGCAAGAATTAGAAAATAATCTAAATATTCTTTTTGATATATATTTCATTCTAACATTATATTTTCCCAAAAAGGATGATTTACAATTATTAAGAGTAATCCTGTTTTATCAAAATCAACTACATCATAACTTCAATTTATAAAATTTTCTAGTGAATTTTTAAGATTTATAAATTCTTCTGTATATACTAATTGTTTATCAAAATTAGGAGATTTAGATTGATTTATTACGTCTTTTAATAAATTATAGCCTTCTATTGAGTTACGCATAAATAATTGATTAGTTTTAATATTTTATTTATAATCTAAATATAAAAATAGTCAATATTAAAATAATAATTATTTCAGTTCTCATTTATAAACATAATCTACAAACATACCTAAATCTAGGTCAAAATCTCATTCTATATCTTCAAATGCTACTTTATCTAAATCATCTATATCTGGCGCTTTTATTTCTGGTCTAATTATTGCATAATCATCGTATAATTCTTCTATATATCAAGATTGTTTTGTATCTACTCTCAATATATCTTTTTTATCGTAGATATCATTTAAAATTGCCTTAATAGTTTTAACTCTTATTTTTATAGTTTTTGCATCTATTTTATTTTCTAATTTATTACTATCAGCAAGTGGTTCATCATGATAACCAAAAACAGAAACACTATCAAATTCGTATTTTTTTGCAAAATCTAAAAGCATATTGAAATCTTCCTCTGTTTCTCACGGAAAACCTATGATGAAATTTGTATGAAAAAAATTATTTGGAAACTTTTGTTTTATATAATCAAGTATTTTTGAAATATGTTTATCATCATAAAATCTATTCATATTTTTTAAAACATTTGGACTTATATGTTGAAATGGAAAATCAAAATATGGAAGTAATTTTTTCAGATTTGCTAATCTATCTATATGAATAAGGCTAAGTATATCTGGATACATATAAAATAATCTGATTTTGAAATCTCATTCTACCTTATCAATTTCTTCTAATAATTCTAGTAAATAAGGTGTGTTATATAAATCAACTCCATATCTAGTTGTATCTTGAGAAATAATTTCTATTTCTTTTATTCAAGAGTTAACCATGATTTTAACTTCTTCGATTATGTCTTCTTTTGTTCTAGATCTTTGTTTTCATCTGATATTTGGAATAATACAAAAACTACATTTATTATTGCATCATTCTGCAATTTTTAGGTATTCATATCATTTATAACTATGAAGAAATGCTCTAACTGATTCTGTTCCATAAATATATGCTTTTGTACCAATTTGATCTCAACCTATACTTGATAAATATGCTTTTAATTTATCTTTTTTAAGATTAGCTAAACCAGTTTGTAATTTAGTTAATTTTGTATTATTTAATAGTATACTACTTGTATTTTTAACTTCTTCATATGGAACTACAGCTTCTAGATTTTTTAAACTAGATAAAAATTCATCATCTTTTACTGGTACATAACAACCGATTAAGATTACTTTTTTTCACATATTATCATAATACCAAATAGTTTCTTCGGCTTCGTCACGAGAACTAGATAAAAATCAACATGTATTTATTATTACATATTCAACGAGTTCGTCTTCTGGATCTGGATAAAAATTTATCTCTACTTCATCACTATTTAGTTTTAGTATTTCTCAAATAGTAAATTCTGTATCTACCATATTTTTATTACAACCTAAGTTTATTGCTGAAAAGTTTACTTGTTTCATTTTTTTATTTATAATTAAAAACTTGTTGCATTTTAATTGTAAGTTTTGTAAAATCAAGATTTATATTTATATTTTATTTTTTGATTTAAAAAACGCGACTTCGTCGCGTTTTTTTTCGAAAAAGAAATTCATTTTTTCTTTTCGTTAGGGATTTTATTCCCTTGAGATCCTCCATTTTGTTCGTTATTTCCTCGGTTTCTCATTTTCTTTAGGGTGAAAAAACTTGGTTTTTTGTAAGCCATTTCAAAAATACTCCCATTAGTAGAAAAATAACTAACTTATATTATCTATATTTTTTCAAAAACAATTTAAAGTTCTAATTCCCTGTTAAATTTTTGTTAAAATCTAGGTTTTATTATTTTAAAACAATTAAAAAAGATCTTTTAAGGTCTTTTTTAATTGTTATAAGTTATATCTTTTGAAATAATAAGTGAAGTACTTCAATCATCTTTTATCCGTCTAAGTATAGTGTATCAACTTAAATTATAATTATTTTGTTCTAAAAAAGTATCTATTATATTATCTTCTAATTCTATATAATTTAAATTTTTAACATATTTAAGTCTTCAATCAATATATACTCAAAAATTTTCCATATTTGTTACTCACAATATATTAATTAAATCTTCAGTATTTATGTTTCTAGTTGATGCTATATTGTATTTTTCTTTAAATTTAAATAATTTTAATAAATTATAATCACTATCTTTATATTTATTAACTAATTTTGATAGGTTTACCTTTATTATTGCTTTTCTATAATCTATTGTTGTATTTTTTAAAGATTCTGGAGTTTGTCATTTATCAAATCTATTTGTATAAAACAAGTCTTTTGGGAGTTTATAATAACTATATTGACTAAAAGTTTTAGTTTCAGTTGCTCAAACTGGGTCATCAAAAGTTATATCATAATAATTGTCTCAAATTTGTACCCAAGCATGTCAAATTAAAGGAAAATCTACAGCATCTATAACATCTCATATTAATATTTTTGACTGTATACCATTAAATCAAAGCATTAAGTTAAATAATTCAACATATCATTCACAAACTCAATTCTTATTTTTAAAAGTATCTATTCATGAAAAAATTTCATAATCATCCATTGAAAAATTTATTGAATAACTTACATTTTTTAGAATATAGTCATAAATTATTTTAATTTTTGCATCATCACTTTTTAATCATTTTGTAAGTTCAAGTGATATTTTTTCTAAATTCAATAGATTTGCATCATCATCATTCTTTGCATCAAAAAGCTTATTATTTCTAATAGTTTTTAATAATTCATATTTATTTGGAAAACCATATATTATATCATCACTTATCAATTTTACTTTTTCAAAATCCTTAACAAAATTTACATTTCAATTTTCATAATATACTAAGATATCTTTTCAATATAATCAGTTATATGATAAAGTTGATACATCAACTTCTGATAATTTTTCAAAAAAATATTTTTTTGAAAAATTATAAGTATACCGTATTCAATTTTCCATTATAATTGCATCAGAGTTATAATAGAATCTTGAAAAATTATTAAGTATAGGTATGTTTTTTAAAATAATTTCATTTATTTTTTCTTTATTATCTAATTCTAAGTTAAATATTTTTTCATTATTTAATTTTTGCAAATCATAAATTATAACTCTATTCTTTTCAGTTAGTTTAGAAGAATTATGTAGACTATTTAAAGCCTTATCCAATAAATATAAATATGATAATCAATTATCATATTTATATTTTGATTTAACTATAGAATAAAATTTATTATAAGACTGCTTTGTGCTTTCATCTAACACTTGATGATTTCAATATGCTTGAAATTCTCAGTGAGTTTGAAAACTAAAAAAGAAAGTAATTATAAATATTCATATCTTTAATAATTTCATTTTTACCAATTTAATTAATAATAGCTTTTTCTAATTGATTATCTTTTCATTCATTTTTAAATAAATCAAAATCATATTCTAATTCTATATCTGGTTTAAATCAAACTCAATCAATTCATGTTTGAGTTTTTCATGTAAACCATTTTGCAATAGTATACTTAAAACTAGATCAATCAGAGTATTCTTTCATAGTTTGTACTGATCCTTTTCAATAAGTATTCTCTCAAATTGTAACTATACTTGGAAAGTAATCTTTAAGTGTTCAAATCATGATTTCAGATGCAGAAGCTGTACCTGAATTTTGTAAAATTATTACTTTATAATCATTTAAGTTAATTAAATTTAGTCAAGCTGAATAAAAATTATTATCTCAATCAATATATTTAACAACTGCAGTTTTTTCTAATTGTGGTACTACAAATCAAAGCATATCTGTTACTTCATTTAAGTATCATCCACCATTATTTCTTAGGTCAATTATTATTTTTTTAGTACTAGTATCTTTTTTTATTTTTTCTAATGTTTCTTTGAATTCATTTGCAACTCAAGAACCAAATGTTTTAATTTGAATTTTGTAAGTATTTAAATCTATTTTACTAGTTTCTAAATTTTTAATTATAATTTTTTCTCTTTTAACTTCTATTTTAAGCTCATTTCAATTTCTATTTATAGTTAACTCTACTATAGTTCATGCTGGTCATTTAATCCATGAAACAACTTCATTTAAAGAATTATCTTTTGTTACTTCTTTTCAATCAACTTTTATTACTATATCTCAACCTTTTAATCCTGCTTTTTCTGCTGGACCACCAGGAATTGGAGATGTTATTTTCATAACTCATGGATTTGTCATATCAACATATGATCAAATTCATTCATATTCTCACGATAAACTATCTTCAAAACTCTTGCTTTCAATAGGTGGAAAATAAACAGTATGTATATCATTAGTTCATTTTGCTAATCAAGAAATTGCTCAATATAATAAATCCTCTTTATCTATATTTGCATGATTATAATGTCATGTAATTATTGTATTATATACATCATTAAAAATTTCTTCTTTATCTCATAATATGTTTTCTTTTGTATTTTGAGGCGTTTCAACTGATTTTACATAGTTATAAAAATCTGTTACAGTTTTTAAATCGTCAGCAGTTACATTTCTTTTACTTAGAATCTCTTTATCTATAACTATATCTAATCATAAAATATCTTTTGCTAATGAATAAAAACTATAAGCACTCATAGTTTTATTTAAGTATAGATTTTTCTTTAAATTTCATACTTTGTTAAAATATACTAATTTTTTTAATGATTTCTCAATTTCAGTATTTTCATTTATCGCAACAAAATTTAAATTTATATATTTATAAGAAAGTGGAACTTCATTAAAATAATTTCAAAAATAATTAAATATTTGTTCTCTATTTATATATTCTTCAATTTTTTTGTCTTCTACTATAATTTGTGTACTAGTTGTTTCTATTTTTATATCTTCTTGATTTATTTCTTGAGTATTTATTCAAGCTGAAACTATATTAGTTGAGATTAATAATATAGTTAAAATAGATAATAATTTGTTTATTTTTTTCATTATTTATTGTTATTTTTAAAATTAGAATGGGTGTATTTTATATATTTTTTATATATTTATAAAAAATTAAATAATAATTACTTGATTATATTAAAAATTGTTATCTAAATAACAATTCTGTGCCTCAGAATGGATATATAGCTCAATAAAATATACACGATAGTCATATTAATATCATTATTAGATATGTTCCACCTCTTCATACATATTGCTCCGCCCAAGCAAAATTTCATGTCCATCAATGCAGTTGTTTTCTATATTTTATTATACCTCATCATATAGATATAAAAAAAATAGAATAAAAAATTTTTACAAGTATATACATATTTTAATAATTACTAATTACTTTGTCTTTAAAATTATTTAATATTTCTTTACTATCAACCTCTACTTTAAAGTTTTCTTTTATTTGCTTATTTATCATATCTAAAATTTTTGAAAATCAAAACATGTAAAAATAAATAAGATATATTACTATAAATATCCTAAAAAGAGTTTTTCATATAAGTTTACGAGTTTCTCTTTTTTCTTGTTTTTGTAGAGTTTTAAAAATATAATCTATTTTTTCCTCTTGAGTTAGTTGTAAATTTTCCATTTTATATTTTAAATAATTATTATTTTGCTTCTCTCCAATTTTTTCAGATACCAAAATCAACTTTTAATTTTATAGCTTTATCTTTTAATATATTTTCCATAATTGTAGGAATTTCTTTTTCTAGTATTTTTTCTTCTCAAGGAAAGATATCAAATACAAGTTCATCATGTACTTGCATAATCATCAAGCTTTTTAGATTATTTTTTTCTATGAAACTTTGAGTCTCAATCATTGCTAGTTTGATTATATCTGCACTTGTTCATTGGATTGGCATATTTGTTGCTTCCCTTTCTGCTGCACTTTTTATGATTTTATTTAAATCATTTATACCATTTATATATCTTTTTCTTCAAAAATATGTTTCTACATATTTATTAGTTTCACAATCTTTTATTATATTATCTAAGTATATTCTAACTTTTGGATATGATTCAAAAAATTTGTTTATGTAAGTTTTACTATCTCACATAGGTATACCAATCATTTTTGAAAGTCAAAATGAACTTATTCCATATATAACTCAGAAATTTACAGCTTTTGCTATCTTTCTTTCACTACTTGTTATTACCTTGTCTGGAAATAAGAATTGTGCAGTTTTATGGTGAATATCCTCTTTATTTTTAAAAGCACTTAATAAATTTTCATCTTCTGATAATATAGCAAGAATTCTCACTTCAACTTGAGAATAATCTATTGTTAATATATTTCAGTTTTCAAATCTTGAAATAAAAGCTTCTCTTATAGTTCAAGCAATTCAACTAGAATTTGGTATATTTTGCAGGTTTGGATTAGTGCTTGATAATCTTCAAGTTGCTGCAATAGTTTGGTTATAATTTGTATGTAAAAGATCATCATTATCTAGTAAATCAGATAATCAATTTATATATGTTGAAAGCAATTTCGAATAATGTCTGTAATCAACAATCATTTGAGCAATTTCAAATTCATGTGCTAAATCTCATAAAACATCAGCATTTACACTATATCATGTTTTAGTTTTTTTTCATTTTGGTAGTGCTAATTTTTCAAAAAGTATGTCTCAAACTTGTTTTGGAGAATTTATATTGAAATTAGTATCTGCTAAAACGTATATATTTTTTTCTAGTCTTGAAATCTCATTTTCAAGTAAGATTCATATTTCCTTTAATTTATCTCTGTGAATTTTAACTCAGTTAATTTCCATTTTTTTCAGAACTTGCATTAATGGAAGTTCTATATTATTTAAAACAAAGTTTGAACTATCTCAATCACCAATTTGTTTTTCATAGAGTTTATTTGTTATATAAACATCTTCTCAACTGTATATTGATGCAACTTTCAAATCTACATCTTTAAAATTTATCTTTGATTTATCAGTTACACTATCGTAACTTATCATCATATAATTAAATTCTTTTGTAGAAAGCTTATCTAAACCTATTCATCTTATTCAAGGATTTTTTATATATTCAGCTAACATAGTGTCATAAAATCTTGCCATTATTTTGATTTAGAAAATATTTTTTAAATTATATTTAAAAAACAAAAAAAGACTAAATATTTTAGTCTTTTTTAAAATTATGAAATTACTTGGTCAATAACTCTTGTATAGTTAAATACATCTTGTCATTTAAAAAATCTATTTAATTCAATTGCAGCATTTTCTGGAGTATCAGATGCATGGATGATATTTGCATCAATAGTTAAACCAAAATCACCTCTGATTGAACCTGGAAGAGCTTCAGCTGGGTTAGTTGCACCAGTTAACATTCTAACAGTTGCAATAGCATTTACTCAAGTAGCAGCAATAGCAACAACAGGAGTTCTAGTCATATATTTTTTAATCCCAGGAAAAAATGGTTTATCTTTTAAGAAATCATAATGTTCTTCAATTACAGCTTCATCTAATTGCATCATTTTTAATCCACTGATTTTTAATCCTTTAGCTTCAATTCTAGAAATAACTTCACCAATTAACCCTCTTTCAATTGTATCTGGTTTTAATAATATTAAAGTAGTTTGCATACCTTTTTATTTAAAAATTAAATTACAAAAAGATTATATGGTTTTTATTTTATAGTCAATTTTTTTGTTTATATTTAGAGTATTTTTTATTGTAAAGATAAAACTCTTTCTCTTACATTTAACTTGTTTTCTTCTATTCTTGCAAATAATGCTCTATCACTTGATTCTTTTTGTGTCATATTTTCACATACACATAAAACTCAATCATACATGTAAGTAATCATTCAATCTTTTATTGATATATTTGTTATTTTTTCAGGAATTATTTTCCTATCAGTATCTTCTTCTGAATTCCAAGATAAAATTATATTTTTACATTTTTCTATTTCTAAATCTGAAGGAGTTTCCATAAAGTTATTTACTTATAAATTTAATATAGAAATATATTATATATAAAAAAATCAAATTGGAAATGTATTTTAAAAAATTATTATTATTACTTGAAATTATCAATATTTCCATATAATTGACTAACTTTTTAGAAAACTAAAAAGGGCTAGTTTGGAACTAGTTAAATATAAGATAACAATTATTATATAAAAGTAATGTTTGTTGGCTTTATTTATACTGATTATTTAATTTATAATTAGTATTTTATCTTATAAAATATTTTTAGAATATGAATAAAAAATTAGAGTTGCTTATGCCAGCTTGAGACATGGAAAAACTTAAATTTGCTTATGCTTATTGAGCTGATGCAACTTATGTTGGTGCTCCTATGTTCTCTCTTAGAGCTAGAACAAATGCTTTTACAATGGAATCATTAAAAGAAGCAACAGATTATGCACATAATTTGGGTAAAAAAATATATTTTACAGCAAATATTTATGCACACAATATGAAAATAAAACCATTTTTAGCACAATTTAAAAAAATGGTTGAAATGAAACCAGATGCTTTTATTATGGCTGATCCTGGTTTAATATATCTAGTTAGAAAAGAATTTCCAGATGTAGAAATTCATCTTTCAGTTCAAGCAAATAATACAAATTGGGCACAAGCTGAGTTTTGGTCAACTATGTGAATAAAAAGAATAATTTTGAGTAGAGAAATTTCTATAAAAGAAATGAAAGAAATTCATGAACATGTTCCTGGTATGGAACTTGAAGCATTTGTTCACTGAGCTATTTGTATGGCTTATAGTGGTAGATGTTTAATTTCAAATTATTTAAGTAATAGAGATCCAAATCAAGGTACTTGTAGTCATAGTTGTAGATGGGAATTTAAAGTATTTAAAGATGAGAAATCAGAAGCAGAATTAGAAACTGTGACTGGTAGACCAGAAGATTATGAAGAATTAACAGGTAATTTTTACCTAGAAGAAAAAGAAAGACCAGGTGATATAATGGAAATTGACGAAGATTCTTATGGAACATATCTTATGAATTCTAGAGATCTTTGTGCAATTGATTATATGGAAGAATTAACTGATGCTTGAATTATAAGTTTCAAAGTTGAAGGTAGAAATAAAACAGTTAATTATATTGCTTCAGTTTGACTTGCTTATAGAGCTGCAGTTGATGCAATTGAAAAAGGTGAAAAATACGATAGCCAAGAATTAGCAAAAGAATTATTTTCTATTGCAAATAGAGGTTATATTCCAGGATTTTTAGCTTGAAATCCAAATGCAAATGCACAATTCTATGAAAGAAATGGTAGTTATGGTACAAAAGCATTTTTATGAATACTTAGAGATTATGATAGCGAACATAAAATGGTTAGAGTTGAGGTTAAAAATAGATTTGAATTATGAAATGAAATAGAAATTGTAAGTCCAAGTTGAGTTACAACTATGAAGATAGAAAAAATTTACAAAACAAATCTAAATCACTGAGTTCATAAAACTACAACAACTTTTATAGAACATGAATATAAATTTGATAGTGAAAGAGCGGAAAGCATAGAAACTGCACACGGAGGTTGATATGAAGTTTGGATAAATATGGAAACTAAACCAGAAGATTTTAGTTTAATAAGAAAAGAAATATAAAATAAAAAAAAGTTTAGATAAATCTAAACTTTTTTTTTGTGAGTTTTTTGATTTAATAAAAAAAATATAGTACTATATATTATATATTAAATAACAAACATAAATATGGAAAAGCAAAAAGCATCGGCATTAGAATATTCTAATAAATGGTTAGAAATTATTAAGAATAATGAAAATCCAGATGTCAATCAAGCAGATTGGATGATAAGAGAATCTGTTAATAATTTCAAAAATCATTTTAATGCATGATGGCTTGATTATAGAAAATCTGTTACTTTAGCTGATTATTGCTGACTTATTCCAGGTGAATGTGTTGCAGTTGAATGGAAATGAAAATGAGCAGTTTTTCAAGATATTCTTTGAAGAGAATATCTTGATTGGTTAGGTTGATACTGAATGATGAGTCATTGATGGTCAAATCCTGATGTTGTTGCTGCTGTTCAAGCACAACTTTTGCATACACCAATGCCTTCTCAAGAATTAATTGATCCACTTCGTTGAGTTTTAGCTCGTATTATTGCTGAAATTACTCCATGAGATTTGAAATATTCATTTTTTGCATGAAGTTGAACTGAGGCAAATGAATGAGCTATAAAATTAGCAAAAATGTATACTAAAAAAAGCTGATTTATAGTTGCTGTAAAATGATTTCATGGTAAAACTATGTGATCACTTTCACTTATTTGAAAAAAAGATTATCGTGAACCTGTTTGACAATTATACGGATGACCAGTTTACCACGTACCATTTGGTGATGCAGCAGCAGTAGAAAAACAACTAGAAATTTGTGAAACAGTTTGAGTTTGAATTGCTGCAGTTATGATGGAGCCTGTTCAATGAGAAGCTGGAGCAATCGTTCCACCAGATGATTTTTGGCCTAGAATCCGTGCTGCTACAAAAAAACACTGAGTTTTACTTATAGCTGATGAAGTTCAAACATGACTTTGAAGAACTGGTAAATTTTGGTGAGTAGATCATTGGAATGTAGTTCCAGATATTATGACTATGGCAAAAGCACTTTGAGGTTGAGTTATGCCAATATCTGCATTTGTGTCAACAGAAGAAATTTGGCAATGTATGATGAGTCCAAACCCATTTATTCATACAACTACAACAGGTGGTTGAGCTCTTGCTTGTAGCGCTGCAATTGCAGCAATAAACGTTGCAATTCGTGATGATTATGCGTGAATGGCAGAATCAAAATGAAAATATCTTATGGATAGACTTAATCCTCTTGTAGAAAAATATCCAGAAATCTATGAAAGTATAACTTGAAAAGGACTTTTGATAGGACAACATTTTAAAAGTGCTGATATTTGATACAGAGTAACTTCTGAATTATTTAAAAATGGATTACTTATCGCTTGAACTCTAAATAGTTCTGTTACTTCTCGTATAGAACCACCAATAATTATAACTTACGAACAACTTGATAAATGACTTTCAATACTTGAAAAAGTTTTAGAAAAAGTATCAAAAGATATTAAAAATATATAAATCTTGAAAAAATAGAAAAAATTATTAGATTACTTTTAGTTATCTAATAATTTTTTTTTATGAAAATAAGCAGAAATATCATATTTTTAATTATATGAATTATATATTTTTATTTATATTATTTTTTTGATGGTGTAGATATTAAATCATATTTTTTATCTAATTTTTCATCTGGAGAAATTATACTATCATATATAACTTGAATTGTTTGATTTATACTTGTTTTTTGATTTATATGAATTTTAAAACATGTTGCTAAATATTTTTCATACAAAAAATTTACAAGTATAAATGATATATTTTTTTTAGATTTATTATTTTGATTTATCTCTTTAACTAAGTATTTTCTTGCATTGTATACTTTTTCATATTTTGCTATATTACCTTGATTTTTTGAAATATATTTAAATAAGTTTTATTCAATTGCTGTTATTATAATACTTGTTTATTATGTTACTAAATTTATAAATTGATTTTTTTTACAAAATTTAGAAAAGAAATCTAAGATAAAAACTCATAGTAAAACTCTCCTACCATTTTTAAATAAGATAATAGTTATTTTTATATGGGTAATTGCTTTTATAACTATTTTTGATAATCTTGGTTACAATATAGCTGCGCTTCTTGCTTGAGCTTGAATTTGAGGTTTAGCAATTGCTTTCGCTGCACAAAAAAGTATAAGCAATGTATTTTGAGCACTTACAATTCTTTTAAATAAACCATTTAAGATTTGAGATTATGTTACTATAAATTGAGTTAATTGAACTGTAAAAGATTTATGATTGTCATATATAACTATAATTGATAGAATGTGACATCAAGTTATGATTCCAAATGAATCAATTATTTCTACAAATATAGAAAATTTTTCAATAAGAACAAATAGAAGAGCTGATTTTTCAATTTGAGTTGTGTATTGAACAAGTTTAGCAAAAATGCAAGAATGAGTAAAAATTATAGAAGATATATTGGAAGCTTATAAATTAGAAAATACAATTGAATCATATAGAGTAAATTTTGAAATGTTTGATGCTTTTTCACTAAATATACAAGTTACTTATTTTTCACTTATAAATGATGATTATGTACTATTTTTGAAGCAAAAAGAAAATATAAATTTGGAAATTAAAAAACTTTTTTTGAAGGCAAAGATTGATATGGCTTTCCCTACTCAAGAGCTAATTATAAAAAAAGAAATATAAAAAAAGACTTTGAAAAAGTCTTTTTTTATATTTCTAATAAACTGAATCTTGTTTTAATTTCTCTGTATTTATTTTTAACTATTTCTAAAATAGTAGCTCAGTCTAAATATGAATTTTTGATTATTCTATTAGTTTTAATTAGCAACTTAGTATCATTAAACTTCTTAAGTTTATACCCGATTATAAGTACTGATTCTAGATTGTATAATTTAGAATTTTTATTTTTAGATTTGTTGAAAATAGCGAAGCTATTATCTATTTGTAAATCTTCAATTATATCTTTAATTATTGATTTTTTAGTATTAAATAATTCTCAGATATCTTTTTTTGTTAGATAGATAGATTTATTTTTATATACTAAATTTATAATAGTATTGTTTCTCTCCAATGATATGCTTCAGTTTATGTGTTTTGTTAGTTTTGTCATAATTCTTTGATTAGTATATAACTTGTATATAGATAATATATACTTTATATACTTTTTCAAATTTTAATATAAATTTAAGGTTGACAAAAAGAAATTTTAACTATTCATTCATATACCACAAATTAATCAAATTAGTAAATTACTAAATATAAATAAAAATATTATTATACTTCATAAAAAATATTTTTTGTATTTTTCAATGAAACTTAATATGTAAATGAATAATGAATAATTTAATATTGAAAAAATTAGACATATTATACCTAGTATATATTCATTAGTTATACTTTCTCATGCTCATAAAATAGTAATTGTCACAAAAGGAATAATCATTATTCAAATTGAATTTAAAACAAATGATAGAAATATATTATTATTTCAATATAAATTTATAGTTATTATTATTCAAATTATAAAAAATATAAAACTTAGGATTAATTTTTTCTTAACATATTCAGATATTTTTATGAATTTCATTTTATGTAACTTTATTAATTAAGGTATTATAATTAAGAATTCATATTTATTTTCATCGCTTCTATAAAAAAATATGTTATAGCGTATGAAATAGAAAATATAATAATTATTATTAATATAATTTTTTTTAATATTGATTTTAATTGTTTCATATATTTATTGTTTCATTAATATTAATTTCAACTTTAATAGGAGTTAAAAAAATAGATTATTTGAAGAATTTTGATGCTGGAATAAATTCAATTCAAACTATTTTTCATTGTATATTAAAATCAATATTAACATTTCAACCATTTTCATCTAATAAAGAATTAGTATAATTAACTTTATTTTCTTTTTCTTTATTTAAGTATAAATATGCTGCATCAGCTTCATTATCAATATGAAGTTCTGAATTTAAATTAACTATTTTCATATTTTTTTTATTAATTAAATTTTATTCTTCCCAACAGGAAACACATAATGAAATTCAACTATCTCATAATCTTTTTAAATCTTTTGGATTCCATTCCATATTACATTGATTATTATATCTGTATAATCTCCATATGGTAATATCATTTCTATTTATTCATATTTTTTCTAATAAGTCATACTTATCTTCTAAAATATTTAAAAAAAAGTCAATATAATTAAAATATTTTTCATTTTCTTTTTCTTCAACTTCAAATTCGAATACACTTCTATCTAATTCTATCTTATGTTCCCATTTTATATTTTTATATTTATTTAATTCTAATATGTTTGATATTGTCTCAATATTATTATCTCAACAATGAATTTGTAATCTATATATATTTAGCATAATACATTATTAATTATTAAAATACCGTTCTGCTTTCAAATCTGTTTTTAAAAACTTATTTTCGAAATTTTCTTCAACTCACTTCAAAAGAATTTCTCAATTTATATCATCAACTGAAAAATACAATATATTTAATGCTCAATATAATCATTTATTTTTTTTTAAGTTATCCATATATTCTAAAATATCAGAAACAGAAATATTTTCTTTATTTAGTAATTTGTGAGATACTAACAATATTATAGACTTAAACTTATGTTTAAATCTATAATCTATATATGATAGAAAATTTAATATATTTTTACTATCAACCAACTTTTTCTTACTCTTAGGTATTCTTGTTAGCTCATCTATTATACAGAAAACAGCATTATCTGATATTAATAAAGATTCCTCAATAATTTCTTTCCCTTTATTAATATCATTATATGGAAATTTACAGTCAATTTTTTCTAAAAAATCTTTTTCTAACATAAATAAACATTTTATAAATTAAATTATTTTGGTAATTGCCATCATATTGATTTAAGCCATTTATCATATATAATTTTAATAATATTTTTACTTTAAGAAGTTTTCATAAATTGCAACAGAACCTAATAACGAAATAAATATTATTAGTAATTCATATCAATAATAAAATATAGATATATCTTTATTAAATTTTAATATTTTCTTTCTTTTAAAAATAGTATAAATATATGGTATTATAAATATAAAAATTAAATACAATAGAAACTCATATCATCAATAATTAGAATCAAAAGATATATTTATATATAAATTTAAAATTAAATTAAATATTAAAAAATTAAATGAAAGAATAATACTATCAACTAATAAGAATTTATTACTTGCATTAAAATTAAATTTATTAAAAATAATCTTAAATAAAAATATTAATCATAACATAATAAAAAAATGTAATAATGAAACTATATAAAAATTCATATTATTCAGGTTTAAATGTTAAAAATTCTGCATCAAATTGTCTTAATCAATAATATAAAGTATTCCATCAACTGGATCATCAATTTATAAATTTTTCTCAGTCATTATTTATAAAATTTTCTGTAGCTAATACTTCTATTCTCATTTGATTAGATATTTTTTGAGCAATGGAATTATTTCAATTTCATGCATGACATCAAATTATAGTTAATATTGTATCGTTATTCAGTATAGGTAATTTTGATAAATTATTGTCAACTATTATAGCGGAAGAATTTTCTATAGAAGCATCTAAATCTATTCAATCACTATTAGAATGTGCAACTAATCAAATTTCTTTATATTCATTTAATATTAATGAATCTGTAAAATCTTTTAATGTGTTTCAAAATACTATATGAATATTTTCTTCTTTAAATCATTTTTCTAAATAATTATTTACTAATATATTTTTAGAAGTTTCTAATGTTGAATAAGTTAATCACATAAATGTTTTATCTTTTGCAACAAAAATAAGTACTTTACTTAACCCACTCCTATCCACAAAATTCACTCCATTATTCCCAACATACCCATACAAATTCACATCATCAATTTGTCCAATCGGATCTCTTGATATAAATCTTCCTAATTCTGGATTGTAATATCTTGCTCTGTTATAATATAATCATATTTCAGAATTGTATTCTCTACCAGTATAAAGTCTAGTATTTCAACTATTCGCTCAACTAGTTATTTCAAAATTACCAAAACTGTCATATTCATAACTTACAACTATATTTCAAGAACTATCTGTTATTCATTCTACACTTCATAGGTGATTTTTATGGAAATAATATGTATTATTATTTTCTTCATATGCAATTAAATCATCTACTCAGATTCAGTTTATATAATCTTTAGTTGTTATTGTAGTTTCATCTGTTGTTATTTCTTGTAATATATTTTCATTACTGTAAATATATCTTGTAGTTTCATCTTCTGTTTGTTTCAAATATCTTCTATTCATTACATCATAACTATATTCTGCTATTTTATAATTTTATTTATTTTTCTTAAATAATTTACCTAGAAATATTGTTGAAAAAATAGATAATATAATTGATATTAAAAAAGACAATAACATACTTTTAACTACTGAATCTAAATCATCTTCAAATCTATATGTGAAAATATATTTATGAATTATATAGTAACTAAATTTATAAAATATGTAATATATTATTACACCTATAATTAGGTTTATTAAAAAAATATATAATTTTTTCATAATTATTTATTTAATAAATTAAAATAATATTCTCTTTTTTCTTGTTCTAATTTTGATCTTTTATTATATTCTCAATTTGTATTAATTATAGCATTTGTAATTATATCAATTTTTGCATCAATAGTTGTAGCTTTTCTATATCTAGAATATATTTCTTCTCATTTATCATACCATATTGAATCACTATTTTCATCCCGTTTTGCTATTTCTTTTGAATAAACTCAATATCATTCTATTTCTGCATTATCTATTTCAACTGACATTAATATATCTCTTGCAACAAAAGAAGGAATATAATTATTAGATGTATTCATTCAAAAAAGTAAGTTTCACAAATTTGAAGGTTCTACATCTACTCAATTGAAACTTATTACTCATCAATTTTGATGAGCTTGAGCTTCTATAAAAGCATTTCTTTTAATATCGTATGGTCATGAGTTTCTTGTTCAATCATATATTTGGTATAAACTAAATCCTCATGTATCTTTCATTGCTGAGTCGAATATAGATACTATAAGTTTTTCTGTAATTAATTTCTTAGAATTCAAACCAAGATTATCAGTAAAATTAACAGGATTGTTTTTAGTATAAGCATAAAGATTTACATCGTCAGATATATCAATCGGATCTCTTGAAATAAATCTACCTAGTTCTGGATTGTAATATCTTGCTCTGTTGTAATATAATCATATTTCAGAATCATATTCTCTACCAGTATAAAGTCTAGTATTTCAACTATTTGCTCAACTAGTTATTTCAAAATTACCAAAACTATCATATTCATAACTAACAACTAAATTTCAAGAACTATCTGTTATTCATTCTACACTTCATAGGTGATTCTTATGGAAATAATATGTATTATTATTTTCTTCATAAGATATTAAATCATCTATTCAGATTCAGTTTATATAATCTTTAGTTGTTGTTGTAGTTTCATCTGTTGTTATTTCTTGTAATATATTTTCATTACTGTAAATATATCTTGTTGTTTTATCTTCTGTTTGTTTCAAATATCTTCTATTCATTACATCATAACTATATTGTACAATTATTCAACTAGAAGATTCTACTTTTGTAAGTCTGTTTTTGTAGTCATAACTAAATGTTTTTTCTCAATCATTTTTTAAGTTTCAGTTATTATCATAAACAAAGTTTGTATTTTCATTTGTAGTTACAATACTTCAAGTATATGTAGTTATAGTTTGAATTTCTCAACTTCAAGTTTGTATTTCTTCTATTATTTCTTGTAATTCATAACTTGATATACTTCAACTTAAACTTGTGTATTGATTCAATATATTAGTTTCATAATCATAATTAGCTCAACTTCAAGTTTTACTATTAAAATTATTTATTCTGTTTCAAACATTATCATAATTAAAACTTTTAAGAAGAGTTCAAGAATTAGTTTCATTAACACTTGTTAATCTGTAAATATCATCATACAAATAATTTTTTATACTATCACTTGTTATGTTATTTACATCATCATAAGTATAGTTGTAAGTATTTACTCAATTATTTAAACTATTTATTCTACTTAAATTATCAAATCATTTTATGATACTTGTATTATTATCATAGACTATACTAGTATTTTCAAGTCATGTATAATTGTAAGTTGCTACATTATTTGAATCATATAAGATATTTGTAATTCTGTTTAAATTATCATAACTATAATTCACATCATTTATACTACTCCATTTCAGTTTGTTATATTTTTAGATATTAATCTGTTTTGTGAATCATAAGTATATAAAGATAGAAAATATTCTAATAAACCAGGATTTACTAATAATGAGTCAAAATCTAATATAGAATTTAAAATATTTTAATATTCACCACTAGCTCTATATAATATAGTTGTACTAAAATTATTGAGAAGCTATATGTAAAAATAATGATGATACTAGAATATTTAACAATATATAAATAAAAGTATATATATATCAAAGCACAATTTTTTTATTAGAATATAAAAAATAATGGATATATATAAATAATAAAATATTTATTATTGGTATCAGATATATTTTATTATTAAATATATCTGATAATACTAATAAAGACAAAAATAATCATGATAATGATATCATAATAATATCTAAAAAGTTGCTTATGTTATTCATTTCATAAACATATAAAGAATATGCTAAAGTAACTAATGTTATTATTATTAAGTTAACATAAAAATATTTACTTCTAAAAAAAATAATTATTAAATTTAACATTTTTCATTTAATTAATATTTAAAGTATTTTATAGTTTCTATTATATTAATTGTTCTTAATATAATTATATAAAAATAAAACCTCTTCAGAACAATTATTTAATGATAAATAACAGTCAGTATATTTTTTTGAATCTAATTTTGAATAATCATCCCATTTAGGTGGATTAAAATCGGATCTTACTTTTCTAATTGCGTATAATGCATTTCACTTTATAAAAAATATGTACTCTAAATCTGTTCTTTCATTTTGAATTAATATAGTTTTTTTTATATATCAATTAAGTTCATTGTATAATCAATATCTTATCATTCATATGCTATAAATGGGTTCTTTAATTCATTTCATTATATTTTCTTCATCTATAGTTAAATCATTAAATTTAAGTTCAGATTCACTTGAAAAAGTGTAATCAAGTGTATCTATACTTATTTTTTCAATATTAGGAATATCATCATTATTAGTTATTGGAATATTTTCATTTTCTATATATTGTTTGTTTTCTTGAGAAAAATCTTTATTGTTATTTAATTCTTTTAAAACAAAATTATTATATAGTTGTAAAATTATAATAGTTCAAATTATTATTAATATTATAATTATAAATTTATTTTTTTTCATAGCATACATAGTTTAATAAATATTATTACCCTTTAAAAATAATGAATCAATCATTATCAATATTTCAATCTTCAATCATTTTTTTAAGTTCAGTAGTTGTAAATCCATAAGTTTTTTGAAAATGTGGTTTATCCGTTGATGTTTTCCAATCTCCTCCCCATTCGAATCAAATATCTTTTCATATTTTACTAACTTTATTCCAATCAATATCATAGTTAATTTTTCAATTTTTATCAATTTCAACAATATCAAATGCTAATCAATAATTATGATAACTTCCTCCTCATTTAACCCAAGTAACAATATTTCATGGAGAAGTTCTTCATTGATTATATAAATTATTTTGTTCGTCAATAGTTCTCATAGATTGAGCTACTCTTAAATTTATTTTTAAATCTTTATAAACTATATCTAGAAAATCTCTTACATCATCTCTTATCAATGGATTTAGAGTCATAATTCTTTTTTCCGATATTGGATCTCTAGTAACAATGCTTAAAAGATTAGATCATACCATATCTTCTATTAATGGTTTCCCCTCCGTTCCCATCAAATCCACATAATTCAAACTATTATTCCCCACATAAGCATAAAGATTCACATCATCAGCTATATCAATTGGGTCTCTAGATATAAACCTTCAAATTTCAGCAGAGTAATACCTTGCTCTAAAATAATATAATCAAATTTCAGAGTCGTATTCTCTACCAGTATAAAGTCTAGTATTTCAATTATCAGTTCAACTAGTTATTTCAAAATTACCAAAACTATCGTATTCATAACTTACAACTATATTTCAAGAACTATCACTTATTCACTCTACACTTCATAGGTGATTTTTATGAAAATAGTAAATATCATTATTTTCTTCATAAGCTATTAAATCATCTAATCAGCTTCAGTTTATATAATTCTTTGTTGTTGTAATATTTGTAGTTTCATCAGTTGTTATTTCTTGTAGTGTATTTTCATTACTGTAAATATATTCTACTCTTTCATTTTCTGTTTCTTTCAAATATCTTCTATTTAACACATCATAACTATATTGAGCTATTATTCAACTAGAAGTTTCTACTTTTGTAAGTCTGTTTTTGTAGTCATAACTAAATTCAAAAGTTCAGTTATTTTTTAAGTTTCAGTTATTATCATAAACAAAACTTGTATTTTCATTTGTAGTTACAAGACTTCAAGTATATGTAGTTATAGTTTGAGTTTCTCAACTTCAAGTTTGTATTTCTTCTATTATTTCTTGTAATTCATAACTTGATATACTTCAACTTAAACTTGTGTATTGATTCAATATATTAGTTTCATAATCAAAACTAGCTCAACTTCAAGTTTTACTATTAAAATTATTTATTCTATTTCAAACATCGTCATAATTAAAACTTTCAAGAATTTCTTGATTTGTATTATTTTGTACTTCTTTTAATCTGTAAATATCATCATACAAATAATTTTTTATACTATCACTTGTTATATTATTTACATCATCATAAGTATAATTGTAAGTATTTACTCAGTTATTTAAACTATTTGTTCTACTTAAACTATCATATCATTTTATGATACTTGTATTATTATCATAGATTATACTAGTATTTTCAAGTCATGTATAATTGTAAGCTGCTATATTATTTGAATCATATCAGATATTTGTAATTCTATTTAAGTTATCATAACTATAATTTACATCATTTATACTTGTTAGATTATTATTGTTATCATAACCATAACTAACTAAACTACCTGATTGAGTTTCAGTTATCATTCTACCTAAACTATCATAACTGAATTCTATTTTATGATTATTACTATCATTTGCTTCTATCATTCTACCAAGAGAATCATAGCTATATGTTTCACTTGTTATTCAAACTACTCCATTTCAGTTTGTTATATTTTTAGATATTAATCTGTTTTGAGAATCATAAGTATAGTTTATGATTGTACCATTTGGACACCCCAGGGTGCTCTCTCTTGCTTCGCAATTCACCTTGTCAGTTTTTTGTACTAGATTATTGTTTGTATCATATACATAATTTACTTCTTTTTCATCAGCATAGATTTGTTTAACTAGTCTATTTAATTGGTCATACTGATAGTTTGTAATATTTCATTCACTATCTGTCACACTAGTCATATTTCACATATTATCATATGTATAACTAGTTGTTAGGTTTCAAGAGTTTGTAACTCTATTCTCGGTTTTAACTTTTCAAGTGTAAGTATAGGTATAGTTTGTGATATTTCACTCTTCATCTGTTATACTTATTACTTGATTTAGTTTATTGTAAGTGTAAGTTTTTGATTTGTTTAAATTATTTGTTTCACTTATCAGTCTATTATCAGAATCATAAGTATAGTTTGTAGTTATAGTTTTATTGCTTGAACTAATTATTTGTTTTTGAGTTAAGTTATTATTTTTATCATAAATATTTATTACTTTATTTCATAACTCATCTTGCACTTGTATTAATCTGCCAAATATATCATATGTATTGTTTGTTTCATTTCATTTTCAATCTATAGATTTTATAGTATTTCATAGGCTATCATATTTTGTTTTTGTTGTGATTATATCATTTGGTAATATATGATTTTTAGTTTCTATAACTTTATTTTGTTTATCATATACAAATTCATGTTTTGATAACAAATTATCATTTTCATCATATATTTCTTGTTTTGTTATATTGTTTGATTTATCGTATGTGTATGTAGTATAACTATTATCAACATTTACTTTTTTAATTATTCTATCAAATAAATCATATTCAAAATTTATTTCACTATTATTTGGATTTGTTTGTTTAATTAATCTTTCATTTGAATCATAATTATAACTTGTAGTTACATTATTATTTCAATAACTAACTGTTTTACTAAGAATTAATCCATTTTCATCATAATTATAACTTTCAGTTGCACCACTTCAAGAACTAGTTTCTATTATTCTAGAGTTTGTATCATAAGTATAATTTGATATTAAATTTATTCAAGAATCTATTTCATTAGTTGAATTAGTTAGATTATCAAGTATATCATAATTATAACTTATATTTAATTCTTCACTTGTTCACAAGATTATTTTTTCACTTGTTTTCTTGTTTAATGAGTTGTAAACTATTTCATTTACTATTCATTCACTTGTTGTTTTGCTTATAAGTAAATTGAAATCACTGTAACTTAGATTTGTTTCATTTGATCTTCAATCTATTATTTTTACCATATTTCATCTTGTATCATATACAAAATTATTTTCTATAGCTAAACTTCAAGTTCATTTTGTAATCTTTGTTAAATTTCAGTTTGTATATTCAAAGCTAGTTTCTAATCATAAAGCATTTGTTTGTCAGATTAATTGACCACTTCAATTATATGTAAAACTTTCATTTATATTTATATCAGTTCAATCATAATCTTTTACTCAAATTATTTCTTTTGATACTAGATTATTGTTTGCATCATAAGTTAAATTTGTAATTAAACCATTTGGTTCTATTATTTGAGTTGGTTTATTTGTGTTTAAATCATAAGTATAATTTAAAACTATATCGCTTGTACTTCAAGTAGATGATGTATTTTCTACAAGTCTTTTTTCAATTACATTATTATTTATATCATAATTATATGTAATTCAATTTCATAATGGTTTAATTTCTTTTATTAGGTTATTATTTGTATCATATTGATAATTATATTCTAAATCACCACTTGCTTTTTTAATTATTTTTTTAATTGTATTTCAGAAACTATCATAGTAATATTCTATTATATTTCATTCTCTATCTGTAACACTATTTTTTGTAATCTTGTTATTTGTATCAACAGTATAATTATAATAAATAGTTCAATTACCATATGTTTGACTAGATACTCTATCAAATGAGTCATATGTATTTTCTACATATGTATTGTTTGCTGAATCTATTAATTTTACAATATTGTGAGAACTTTCAAAATCAGTTCATATTGTATATGTAAAATCTATTTGTTTTTCACTTATTCAGCTATACATTTTAATAGTTTTTAAGTCAAATTGACTTCATAGTGTTTCATTTTCAGCAAAATATATAAACTCAGTTTCTTTTCATAAGAAATCATTTATTTTATATATTCTACTATCTGCATAATATGAAAAAGTATATTCTCTATTTAAAGTATCTATGATTTTTATAAGTTGTGAATTTGTGTTATATTCAAAACTTAAATAGTTACCATAAGTATCTTCAAGTTTTTCTATCTTAAAATTTTCTCAAAAAGTATATTTTGATTTATCATCAAAAGTTATTTGATATTTATTATTTATAAACTCTAGATTTGCTTTTATATACTCATTTCTAGTAAAATTAGTTCAATCTTTATAGAAATTATATACTCATAATTTTCCGTCATGAAGATTTATATTTCAATCAATATCTTGTGTTAAATATATATTGTAATTAAAATCAAAGTTATTTCATATTGGTCAATTATAAAATGCTTTATTCTTGTATTTTATTTTAAACTCAAAAGGTAGGTTATTTCAAGCATAACTAATAAGAGTATTATCATAATCAAACTCTCAAGTATTTAAAATAACTGGATCTCATAAACTTGAATCTTCAGAAATAGTTGCTTTTGTTTCTGCTTCATTAGTTTTAATAGTTAATTTTGATACATCAAAAATTAAAGGTCATGAAGATGCATTTTGAGCTGTATTTTGATTTGCATTACAAACATATCAATCAGTCAGATCATAGGTGTAATAGTTTGATAAGTTAGTATTATCCCAATCTTTTTCAATTATATTTACACATCATGATATATTTATACAATTATCCGATATTAAATTATTATTTTCATCATATATATTTATAAATCAAGAATTATTTCATACAAAAGTTATAGTTGGATCTTCTTCAGAGATAGCATGTGGATAAAATAAATATTTATTTTCATATGATATTATTTCATTTTCTCATGGTGCAGTAATAGTATATGTAGAATCATTTTGATCTGTATATACTCAAATATAATTCATATTTCAATTATTCTCTATTCATCAATTTACATATAGATATCAATTTAATAATCATTTATTTTTAAAATTTCAGTTTAGAAATGTATTTATATATCATTGTAAATTTCAATTTGAATCTATAATTAAATCCCCATTTAAATTATATCAATTATATGAATACCCTGAAAATAAAACTTGTGAATTTATTTTTGTTAAATTTATATTTCAATTCAAATCATAGATATTTATAGGTATATTATTTATATTTTCCAATTCAAATTCTCCTATATTTCAAGAGAAATTTAGATATCAATTTCATCCAAGTAATTTGATTTTTAAATTTTCTCAATTTACTATATTAGAAAATATATATATGTTATTTTCAACTTTTAAATTATTTTTTCATAGAATAGTTAAATTTATATTTTGATATGAATTTATAGAATTTATTGTTGAATTATTTGGTTTAAAGTTAGAATTAGTTCATATTTCTACATGTACCAAAAAAGAATTAGTTCATAAAAGTTCTATAGTTCCATTTTCTACAGAATAAATTATTCAATTCCAAATTCAATTATTTTCTAATTTTCAATTTATATAAATATTTCATGAAATTTCTCAGTTGTTTAATATGTTTCAACTTAAGTATAAACTTGAACTTGCTTGAAATTTTCAAGAAGATTTTATTTCTATATTTCAATTGAAATTATCTTGAGTATATCAGTTTTGTAGTCTAGTTTGAGAATATATTTCTAAATCATCTATTTCTCAATTTAATTTATAAAATACTATTTCTTCATTTTGACTATTATTTGTAATCAATTTTTTTATTTTTCAAGTAAAATCGAAATCACCATATCATCATAATATTTCTAAATTTAAATTATCTCAATTTATTATATTTCAATAAATTCAAGAATGGTATTTTGTTTTAAGTATTGTATTTGGCAGTATTGTTAAATTTTTAGATTGTTCTAAATATATCATATCTATAGCAACTCAATTTCAATAAATACTTGAATTTGATTGTAAATATAAGTACAAATTATTGAAATCATTATTTCACAAAAGTTCAATAACTCAATTTTCTATAGAATAAATTGTTCAACTCCAAACTCAATTATTATCCAATTTACCATTAATATACAAATATCATGAAACTTCTCAATAATTTCTTAAGTTTCAATTTAAATATAAATTTGTGTTTAAAGTAAATTTTCAATTAGATTTTACATCTATATTTCAAACAAAATTATCTTGAGAATATCAGTTTTGCAATCTAGTTTGTGAATATATTTCTAAATCATCTATTTCTCAATTTAATTTATAAAATACTATTTCTTCATTTTGACTATTATTTGTAATTAGTTTTTTTATTTTTCAAGTAAAATCAAAATACAAATATCATCAATTTGATTCTAAATTTAAATTATTTCAATTATTAATATTTCAATAAAACTGAATACCATTTTTAACTTTTATATTAGTATTATTTAAAAAATTTATATTTGAATAATTTACATTTAAATAATTTACATAAATATTACCTTGTAAATCAATATTATGATTAATATTAAGTACTGAATTAATTCTTGAAGTTCAATATATATTAATACTTCAATCCTTTAATGTATTTATATCTACATCAAAAATTCAATTATTTTCTATATTTCAATTAAAATATAAATAATAACTATTTGTAAATGAACCATTATTAATAATGGTTCAATTTAAATATAAAAAATTATATGAAAGTGTTCATCAATTATTTATAATTATATTTCAAGTAAAAGAATGATCTCCTCATCAAGAAGAATATCAAGTTAAATATCATCAAGAATTAATTATTAAATCACTAAATTTAATATTAACTGCATCTGTTATATTTCAATTAATTATTATTTCATCATTTTCACTTGGTATAATTCCATTAATCCATGAATTGGTATCATACCAACTTCATCAAGTTGATATTGATTGTATAGTTGCTGCATCAACATATCATAAAAATGACCAAAATCACATCAAAAATATAACTATTTTTAAAGAGATTTTGGTTAATAAATTTATATTATTTATTTTTCCCATAATTTAAGGTTTTAAATATTAAAATAATAGGAGATTAATTTAATATTAATTATTTTTTTATTTTTGCAAATTATTTTTTAGGTTTTCCTCTACTTTAAGCCAAAAATAAAATACGATTTATCATTATACTCATTGCACATTAAATTCGCATTAAACACTATATATTTTAGCTAGACAAATAAGATTTTTATTTCAAAAAAAATAAGTTACTTTTAAGTAACTTATTTTTTAATCCACATAAACATCTCTTGGTTTACTTCAATTACTTGGTCAAACTACTCATAATTCTTCCAATATATCAAGTACTTTTGCAGCACGAGCATATCATAGTCATAGTTTTCTTTGTATCAGCGAAGTAGATCATTTTTTACTATCTTTTACTATTTGAATTGCTTTTTCAATTATAGCTGGATCTTCGTCTTGATCTCATTTATAATTTTCCATTATACTTCATTCTAGTTTTGATTTTCATTCTGTAATTTCTGTTATTTGTAAATTTGAAATCATATCTGGATCAACAGTCAATTTCAATTTATTTACAACAGCTTCAACTTCATGAGTTTCAACAAGTACTCATTGTACTCTTTCTGGTGCTATAGATCAAGTTGGTGCATAAAGCATATCTCACTTACCAAGTAAATCTTCAGCTCCAGCTTTGTCTATAACAGTTCTACTATCAATTTGACTTGCAACAGTAAAAGCTATACGACTTGGAACATTTGCTTTGATTAATCAAGTAATTACATCAACAGAAGGTCTTTGAGTTGCAACAATCAGATGTATTCAAACAGCTCTAGCCATTTGTGCTATACGAGCAATACTTGCTTCAACTTCCTTTTTGTTACCACTCATCATCAAATCAGCAAGTTCATCAACAACTATCACTATATATGGCAATTTTTCATCTCTTTTAACTTTTGCGTTGTATTCTATTAGATTTTTTGCATTTACCTTTGTAGCTAAATCATATCTTCTAAGCATTTCTGCAACGCTCCATTTTAGCGCATTTAGTGCTTTATCTGGATTTGTAATTACTGGAGTTAAAAGATGAGGAATTCAATTATAAACAGATAATTCTACTCTTTTTGGATCTATCATTATAAACTTTAATTCACTTGGAGAAAATTTATAAAGCATAGAAACTATAAAACCATTCATTCAAACTGATTTTCAAGATTTAGTTTGTCATGCAACAAGTAAATGAGGCATATCAGCTAAATCTCAAACTACCATATTTCAACTTACATCTTTTCAAATTGCTATAGGTAATTCTAATTTTTTATTATTAAATTCAGCACTTGATAATACTTCTTTTAAATAAACAGATTCTCTTTTTGGATTTGGTACTTCTATTCAAACAACTCCTAAACCTGGTATTGGAGCTTGTATTCTGATAGATTTTGCATGAAGAGCTAGTGCTAAATCTTTTTTAAGATTTTCTATTTTTTGTAATTTAACTCAATCTTTTGGTTTAAGTCTATATTGTATAACAGTTGGTCAAATCTTGTATCACTCCATTGTTACTTCGATTTTAAATTGTAACAATTTTTCTTCTATTTCTATTTCTTTTTTTCTTATTTCATTTTTATCAACTGAAACTATATTTCTTTTGCTGTCTAGTAGTGATAATTCAGGATATACCCAATTTTTAAATTCATTATTTCTGATAATACTAACTTCTTTTTCCTCCTTAACTTCTTCTTTTTTTCAAAATAATCATCAAATAACTCAAGCTTCTTTTTTTTCTATAATTATCTTTTTTGGATTACTATGTGCATCATCTATATTTAATTGTTTTGGTTGTTTTGCTTTTGCTAATGCTTCTTTTTCTTCCTTTAATTTTTGCATCATTTCTTCAAGTTCTTGTTTTTTTCTATCAAGTCTATCATCTTTTTTTGATTTACTTATTTTTTCAGTTTTTTTACTAAATCATTCTCATATAAAAGTATCTTTTATTTCTGAGATTTTTTCAGGTATATCAAATGCTTTTCTAGCAAAATTTACAGGTGAAAATCTAAAAAGTATAACAAGTGAAGTTAAGAATAATAGAAAAAATGCAATTGCTGTTGCTATACTTCATAATAAACTTTCAAGTAATGGATATAAATTAAAAGTTGCATAATAATTTACTATAAAAAACCCAATTAATGTAGTTATAGAAATATAATATATAAATAATCATATAATCCTTGTTGTATTTACAACTACACTTTTGTCTTTTATTAATAATGCTGAAAATAACAATAATACTGGTGAAAATATAAATTTATAATATGATCAGAATAATTCATTTAGTCACATAGATAAAAAATATCATAGAGTAGAGCTTTTTTCATCTAAAAAAGCAACTATTCAAATAAACAGAAATAAAGATACATAAATGTATCTTTTAGTCTCAGGATTTAATACTTTTGTTTTTCTTGGAGGCACTTTTCTTCGCTTACATATATAATTTCTATGTATAATATATGCTTTTTTAAAAAATAATCAAGAAAACAAAAAAATAAAAAAACCATTATTTTAAATAATGGTTTTAATTATTTCAAATGAAAAAATATTATGATAATTATATGTATGGTCTGCAATAATATACTTATAATTATTTATTTGTATATTATGCTGCGAGTAATTGCTCTGATTCCCAGAAGTCTTCTGCTCATGCCATAACTCATGCTAGAGTAGTAGGTTGTTCACTAAAATCTTCTTTTAGTTTTGATAATTGAATTCAATCAAGTCAAAACATTTTTGCTAATTCACTTTCAACTAAACTATGTGTATCATTTTGAACTGGTAGCAATTCTAATTTAGTTTGTTTTTTAATTTCAGTTTTTTCAATTCATTTTTTATTTACAACTTCTCATTGTTCAATTAAACTTAATAAGCTATTTTTAAATTCACCTTTTGTTGAATCTACTATATTTTTTTGTGATTCAACTCATGAATCTATATTTGTTTTTGTTTCTATTGTTTTCATATTTTTATATTTAAATTATAAATCATTATATTATCCAAGTATTGCTTGTGCTCTATCATTAAATGATAATTCACTTATGATTCTATTAAATCTTTCCTCCATTTCACTTGTTATTTGTTGTTCGTTATGTTTATCAACGAATATGTTTCTTTCTAAATTTGTTTTCATATTTTTTATTTTAAAGTTAAGTATTTATTAGAGTAATTATTAAAGATTGTAGAAATCATATATGTTGCTTCTCATCTTGTAATATTTTTTGTAGGTTGAAAGTAAGTATCACCAAATTGATCTTTCCAAGAACTTTTATTAAAAACATAGCTTGCTAGTTTGTTTTCAGTTTCTGTTAAATCTCTATATGTTTTAGTTACTTCAACATTGTTTGGATTTATAATTAAATATTTGTAATTTAGTGCTAGAAATTGTCATCTAGTAATAGAATTATATTTTGAAACACTATTTAATTTTGTATTTATTTCTTGTAAATTTTTATCTATAGTATCTTTTGTATTTGTACCACCACTTTGACTATTTAGAGAAATTAATGAATTTTTTATCCATAAATATGCATCATATTCAGTTAAATCTTTATTTTCTAAAAAGTATCATTTATTTATTCATGTTGCGACTCATTTTTCAATCATAGTTAAAATATCATTTTTATATTCGTAACTATTTGCTAATCATTTTGGTTCAGTTACAGTTATACTTTTACTTACTAAATTTGAATTATCATAAGTATTTATTACATCAAATTTTGCATTTTTATTTAATGCTTTGAAATCATAGATTAATAATCAAGAAATTGTGTCATTATATGTAAAAGTTATTTCACTTTTAAATTGGTCTTCACTACATTTTGTAGTGTATATTTTTTTAATATTTTTTAAGTCACCTGATTTTATACATACCTTATTTCATTCACTTGCAACTAATTTGTATGTAGAACCATATGGAACATTTATTAGATTACTATTTGATTTATCCTTAAATACTCAAATAGAAGTTTGTATATCTCATAGAGTTATAGATTTCGGTGAAACTATTACTCATGAAGTAGGATAGATTGTTTTTTTAGAGTTATATACATTTATATCAAATGTTTTAACTGTAGCAGTTCATATTTTTATATACATTTTTGTAATTCATTCTTTTAATCATGTTACTTGTATATCTCTTTTTCAATCTGTAAAGTTAAATAATTTTGTAGGAAAAACAGTAGCTGTTTCAGTATTTAATACAAATGTCATTCATCCAGGCATATTACCTACAAATGGTCTTCATCTATAATCAGTTATACTTAATTTTAATACTTCTGTTTTTCAAATTGCTACATTTGATGCAGCATTTTGAAATTTTAAATCTATATTGTAACCTTTTATGAAATCAGCAACTTCTTTTGCTTCAATTTCTTCTCTTGTCATTAAGTTTTCTTTACTTATTTTTTGAGTTACATTTGAATTTTCATTTACAGTCACATATCAAGAATTATTTGTTGTAGAAGTTCAATTTAATGCTGTATAATCTTTTTTAGTTTGCGCTCTTGTTGAAGGACCAAACCGTCAAGCTCAATTTGAATTTCTATTTTCTATAACTCATTTTGCTATTTGATAATTTATAATTGATTCTAATACATCATTATAATCTCAACTTATAGCGCCATTATAGTATCACAGTGATTTATATATTTCTTGAACTTCTTTTATATCAGAAGTTGAATATCATACATAAACTGTTCTATCAAAAATACTTGAAAAAGTAGTTGTATTACTAGTTGTATTTGATAAATTTATTTTTGTAGTTGTTGTTGTAATATTGTTTAATATTGCTCATTTTGTTTCTAAAAACGCTAATGGGTCAACAGTTATTTTTTCTAATTCATTGAAACAAACTCATTCTTCAGTTATTTTATAATAACTATATGGACAAGATGCATAACTATAGTAAGAAGGTGAAGAACTTGTATCAATATCAATTTGAAAATGTAGATGATTTCAAGTTGAATTTCAAGTTGAACCTACTTCTCAAATCTTTGTTCAAGCTGAAACGCTATCTCATACACTTACTTCAATCTTGCTTAAATGCATATAGTCTGAAACTATAGTTTTTCAATTTATTGTATGTTTTATTGATATATTTTTTCATTCCATTGATGTTTCTTTTGCTACAACAATTGTTCATTCAGCCATTGCATATACTGGAGTTCATTTTGCTGTTGCAATATCAACTCACATATGTCATCCATTTCATACATCCCAACCATAAGTATAACTTGATCCCCATAAAACTGTGTACAATCTTGTGAAATCATTATAACCTCAATTTTGAGTTGCATATTTTGTATAATCACTAGTTTTAAGAATTGGTAAATCTTGTTTACAATCAGAACCTAATTCTCCAAAATCTGTAAATCTACAATCTAATTTAGATATTTGTTTTAGTGGATATATTATATCAGAACTTGAATCAGCTAATGCAGATAACGGATTCAATGTGTTTACTAAAAACATACCTAATAGCCATATTGTAGTATATCTTTTTATTATATTTGTTTTCATAATAGTTTTGTTTTTGAAATAATTTAATTGTTATATGTTTCTATTTATATATAATCAGATAAATAATTATTTTGCAGACGATTAATTATCTATATATAAGTATTGACATTTAATAATTTGTATACTTAAATTACTTTCACAAAAATATTATGACACATTTAATAATACTTGTCAATTAATGAACTTATGTTATAATATAATTTAACAATAAAAAAATAACTCTTCCCTATTCTTAGAGAAAAGTTATTTAAATTAATTAAAAATTAAATAATACAAAAGTCAATTATATTGTATAATATATTTATACAATAATATAATAAAAAGTCAAATTTAATTATTTTTTAGTTTTTGAAACATCTAACAGTTAATCCATTAGCAAAATCTTTTCTACCTGTATTGTAGAAACTTGAAGCAAATAATACATAAAAAGCGTCTGAATCTGTTGGAGTTGATGTCCAATAATGTCAATTATTACCAACATCATTAAAGTCACCATTATCCCAATTACGATTACCAGCATAAGGTAATTTAAGAGACGATTGAAGAGTTGCTCAATCTAACCATCATCATGCTGTTATTATACCATCCCATTCTTGTTGACTTGGTACATGATATCAACTAGCACATGGTCATTGTCTTGCTGATATATTAGTTCATAATGGTGTATCAGTTGTATCTCACCAATTATTTTTTATATCTGTAGTTGACCAAGTATAGGGGCTTAGTAAATCTTGATGCCACAAAAATCAATAATTATCTGTACTTGCATCTAATCATATACTTCAATCTATTTGAGATGATTGTTGACTTGTATCTAAATATGCAAAACCTTTATTCCTTCACCATTGAAAGTACTCTCAATAACTTATTAATCAAGTTCATGCAATTGTTGCTCATATATTACATGCTGATATTGTATATGATCATACAGTTATATTATCTGTATCACATCATGGATATCTATTTGTATTTAAAGTAACTATATTATTAGTTACCTCATATGGTAAGTCTACTCATTGATCTACTACATAGTAATCACTACTATTTACTGTTATACTTGGACTATCTCAAGTTTGCATTATATAATAATTTCATTTTACTACTGCTTGATTTACTTCTTCATTTATTGTTGAGATTTGTACAAATTTATATGCTCATGTTCATGCTCATCATACAGAGTAAGATAGTACATAATCTCATTTTGTTACAGGATCTTTGAAATTTTCTCAGTTTTCTTTTAAGTTTTGAAAATTTGCTATTCATTGAATTGATGTGGCTGTATTATTTCAATCTATTTTTAATCAAGTATTTGTTTTTACTAGTTTTATTAGACTTGATAATGGTGTTCATTTTGAAGTTTCTATTGATATCTTTTTTTGTATATTATTTATATCACTTAATCTTTTACTATCTCTTGCTCCTGTACTATATCATTGAAGATTTATAAACGCAATAGTTCATAAAATAGCTAATATTGTTATTACAACAATTAGCTCTACTAATGTAAATGCTTTTACTTTTTGATTTTTCATAGTTTTTTATGAATGATTAAATAAATTTATTTTAAGTTTTATTGAGTATTAATCAATTAATCTTTATTTATTTACTTGATTATATTTATGTATATTGTTTAATTATGTTTATATTTAAATTAGATCAATTATTATTTTACTAGGTTTAATTTTAATATATAATAAATAAAATTAATCTAAAAAATCGTTTATGACTATATTTGAAATTACACTATTTGGTATAAAAATTGCTCCAACTTACTATGGACTTATGTATGCAACTTCCTTTTTAATTTGATATTTTATACTTGAAAAAAGAAAAGTTATAGAAAAAAAATATCTGGAAGATATTTTTTTATATATATTTCTATGAGTAGTTTTATGAGGTAGATTTTGATATATATTGTTTTACAATTTATCAAATTATATATCTAATCCAATTGACATATTCAAAGTTTGGGAATGATGAATGAGTTTTCATGGTTGAGTTATATGAGTTATAATAGCTATGTTTTTATTTTCAAAGAAAAAGAAAATTTCATTTTTAACTATTGCTGATCAAATAACTCTGGTTTTACCTATTTGATTATGACTTTGAAGAATTTGAAACTATTTAAATAAAGAATTACTTTGATTTTCAAACTATAATTGATTGTTTGCAGTATATAAAGACTGAGTTTGATATTTCCCTTCACCACTTTTAGAATCATTTTTAGAAGGAATTGTTTTATTTATTATACTTAATTTATTGTATATTAAATGAATATTAAAAAAATGACAAATTGCTTCTCTATTTTTGATTTTATACTCTATATTTAGATTATTTACAGAAATATTTTTTAGACAGCCAGACGTGCAAATATGATATATATTTTGATACTTTACTATGTGAGAAATACTTAGTTTACCGATGTTTATTATATGATTGATTTTATTTATAAGATTTAGAAATGAAAAATAATTATCCATTATCATTTATATTTATTTTTATATCATTTATTTGTACAATGATAGGATTTTTTTATCCTGATTTTTATATATTTTGATTAAATAAATATTTTTTAAATGAGTGAAACTATCTTATATTTTTTATACAATTGTTTTTAAGTGTATTCTTGCATTGATGATTTTTCCATTTCTTTTTCAATTCAGTATTTATTTATATGTTTTGAACTTCATTAGAATTATTGGTTTTAGGAAGAAAAAAATACTTATATTTTTTCATTTTTATAGTTTTATTTAATGGTATTTTAATTACAATTTTTTCTTCAGGTAATACAAATACTATATGAATAAGTTGATTTTGTATGGCAATATTAACTTATTATGTACTTGAATTAAAATCAAGAAATAATATGGAATATAAGTGATGAATAACTGCAATAGTTCTAAATTTACTTATATGATTTATGCCTTGAATTAGCTTAATGTGACATCTATTTTGAGTTATATGATGAATATTATTTTACTTATATAATAAAGAATTTTTAAAACCAAAAATGATTTGAGAAGTAAACTAAAAAAACAGCAAGCTTTAGCTTGCTGTTTTTTTAGTTTTTTAATAATTCTATAAAAAATCTAGAATTTTTATTTACTAAGAAAGCTACTTTTGGACTTAAAAATCATATACTTGTAGCAATTCATCATCATCAAAATTTTGATACATGTAGATTATATCTTAATAATCATTTAACTTTATTTGTATTTGCTTCATCTCATAAAAGTAATTTTTTAATTTCAGTTGCATGCGCTATATCTGTAGAGTTTGTAATTTGAAATGTAAATTGTCAAATAGCACTTGCTGAATGAGGAGTTATAATCCTATGATTCTCTTGAAATTGTGATAATACACTTACTCATAATACTTTATATCATTCTTTATTTGTTTCAAGACATCTTTTCTTTTCTGAAATATTAAATCAAGAAGATGTAATTGATTGGATAATTTCTTTTTGTAATTCTTCTGTAATATCAGATTCTGATAATATAAAAAAATCATCTGCATAAATACGAAAATCAAAATTTTTCAGATTTTTTCTATATTTATATATAACTCATTCGATTTTTGAAAAAAAAGTTAGATATGCTACTATATTTGCAATCATTGGACTAGTTGGTGCTCATTGAGGTAAATGATCTCAATTACATGTTAATTTTGCTAAAGTTTCTAAAACTTCTTTTGATGGTATAGTATGAATTATATTTTTATAAAAATACTCAAATGCCAATATAACTTGCTCATGTGTTATACTTGGAAAATAATTTTTTATATCAAGTTTAAAATATGAATTTATTGATTTAGCTTTTCATGCAGCAATTTTACTTAATAAAATTCTAAGTGAGTAAAGATAATCTATGTTTCTATATGCACATATAGTATGAGGAAGTGGAGTTTGTAAAAGTACGTTGGCAATTTTTTTCTGTACTATTTGTAATTCTGATATAGTTGAATCTGATCATTCTAAAAAAGCATCTTTTCATTTTGGAGTTTCTATAATTCTAACTCATCAATTTTTTTTAGGAATAGGAAATGTACTATACCAATCTTTTTCTCATCAGGATAATAAAAATTTTATTTTTTCTTTTGTATCATCATCACATCAAATATTACTGCCTTTTGTTTTATATAATCAATTCGGAGTTTTATAAGATGTAAAGCTAGCTATTTGATTTACAATATTCATTATTAATATTTATTTTGTTATAATATATTATATATTATAACTTAAATATAATAATTTGCAAATAGAGGTTATTTTTATATAATACATATATCACGAGGAAAGACTTGATCCAAAGGGTTAAGCTAAGAAATTACGTAGTTTGCTTCGCGTTCGTCAATGAGATGTCCTGCTATTGTTTTTTCCATTTTTCCAACGGCTCGTGATTTAAGGTGATTTTAATATCACCTTTTTTTATTCTAAAAAATTAAAAACAGAAAGCTTTAGCTTGCTGTTTTTAATAAACACTTTTCTAATTCGAATCTAAAGTCCTTTTCTTCTGTTCAAATTAATTTTCAAGATTTCATTTTTTTATCAAGATTTATTAAATCTATATATAAAAGTTTAAATCTATTGTATGAAATCTTATAATTTTTATTTATAAGAAAAGCTCTACTTCAAAGTGATAATATTTGACTTATATTATTGCTGTTTACTTTTTCTTGTTTAAATTTTATTATGTAAATACTTGTTCTAAGATTGGCAAGTAAATTGTTATAAAATGCATATATATTTGTATCATTTAATATGATATCAATCTTTTTTAATGCAGAAATAATATTGTTATTTAATAAATCATCAATTAGTAAAAATATATTTTCTTCTAATTCAGGAATGATGTTATTTACTACATCATTTTCATCTATATAATCCTTTAAAATAAGTAATTTTTGTAATTCACTAATTATTTTATTTAGATTTCAAGATTTATATTTGATAAGCAAATTTAATCAAGAAGTTGAAATTTTATTCCTAAATTTATTATTAATGACATTTATAACTTCATTTTCTGATGTAGCATTGTACTCTTTTATTTCACTTATTTTTTCTAATTCTTTATATATTTTTTGTCTTTTATCTGGACTTGGATAATTAAAAAGAAGTATATTTGAATTAGGAATTTTATCTAAGATTTTGTATAAAAACTCAACTACTTCTTCTTGTAAATCATTGTTTAAATCAATGATTACCAATTTTTTTTCTCACAAAAAACTACTTGATAATATATGTTGAGAATATGTATCAAATTCCATTTCATTGATATTTTTTAGATGGATCAAATTGAAATCACCATATTTTTCAATAAATTGATTTTTCCAGTTTAAAACATTTTCCATTACTAAATAATCAGAATTTCATGTGAATAAATAGATCATTTTTATAATTTTATTATTTCATTAAGTTTTTTCGAAGGAGAATCTTTAATTAAATTTATAATCTTTAATATTGAAGTTAAAGAATTTTTTAGATTTATTAAATCTCTAGGAGTTGTTCTATTTAAAGCAATTCTATTTAAAATCCCATTAATATTTGAAATACTTGATAACTCAGTTCTTGTTTTATCTAAAAGGATTTTATCTTTTAAAAATTCTTCTACAAATTCTTGTCTTTTTTCTATTTCTTCTTTATTATTTAGAGGTTTAAGTATTGATTCATACATCAAACTTCATCACATACTTGTTTTTGTTTTGTTTAAAATTCAAAATAAAGTTCACTCTTTCGTAGACTTTGTCGCTATATTGTAAACTAAATCTAGGTTTCTAATCGTAGATTCGTCTAATTTCATATATTTTGATAAATCAAGATATGAAATACTATTTAAGAAATCAAAATCACTTTTTTGATTATTTTCTAAATATTCAAGTAATAAGCTAGAAGCTCTAATTGCCTCTTTATATTGTTCAATTCAAAAAGCATTTAAATTTATAGTTTTAAAATGACTTATTAGATTTTTATAAGCTTCAGTTTTTGGCTCGTAGAAATAAATATTTAATAAATATTTTCTCTCTAAAGTTTCTTTTATTTCTATATTTGTAAATAATTTTTTTTCTAAAACTACTTCTTTTGGTGCCAATTTAAATAATTCAGATTGTAATAATTCAAAACTTTCAAATTCACAAGTTTTCCATTTATTTTCTCAAATATTTAATATACTAAGTCAAAAAGTATTATTTGTTCAAGAAATAGAAATTATATTTGAATTATTTGTTTCATAATTTTCTCATTCTAATCAAATTGTTGCAGGTGTAACAACTCTAATTATTTCTCTTCTTACAATTCATTTTAAATTTGGGTCACTTACCTGTTCAGCAATTGCAACCTTGTATCAAGCTTCAACAAGTAGTGGAAGGTATTTTTCTTTTGCATGAAATGGAAATCAAGCAAGCGGAGTAGGTTTAGTTGCATTTTTATTTCTAGAAGTAACCGCAATTCATAAAACTTTGTTTGCAATAATTGCATCATCATCAAACATTTCGTAAAAATCTCACATCCTAAAGAACAAAATAGCATCGCTATTTTGTTCTTTTAATTCATAATATTGGCTCATTGCTGGTGTTAAATCTGAATTTTCCATTTTTTATAGTTAAAACATTATTTTAAATCTATCTCTTCTTGAAAATGTATTTGTTTCATCAACATCCCTAGAAATTGATAAAAGTATTCATAATCAAAGCATAAGTGATAACAAAGATGAACCTCAATAACTTACAAATGGCATTGTAATTCATGTTAGTGGAACTATATTTAGGTTTACTCAAATATTTATAAAAGCTTGCATTAAAATCCGTGAAGAAAATCATATAGCTGCAAATTTCGCAAATCTATCTTTAACTCTTTTGGCTATATATAGTCATCTATATCATATATACATATATAGAAGTAACATAATAGTTCATCATAGGAATCACAATTCTTCAATTATAACTGAAAAAATAAAATCTCATTGTACTTCTGGTAAATATCAAAATTTTTGAATTGATCAACCAAATCATTTTCATCAAAATCAACCACTTCAAATAGCAATTAATGCTTGTTCTGTTTGATAATTAATTGTTTTATTTTTAATAGCTTCCTTATTATCAGCCAAGAAATTATCTATTCTTTGAGTTATATATCAAAGTGTATTGTTATTTTTTCAAGTTACTTTATCATAATCTCATATTGAGTAAACTGACAATACTAAAAATATTCATAATCAGATTGTAATTAATAAATGTTTAATATTCATTCAAGCATAAAAGTACATAATTACGGAAACTGGTAATATAACCATTATAGTTCCAAAGTCAGGTTGCATTCAAAGCAAAAATAATACTCAGGCCATAATTGTCATAAATGGCACAAATCATTTTTTAAAATCTTTTAAATATCAGTAATATTTTTTAAAAAACGCTGCTAGGAAAATAATTAATCATACTTTTAAAAACTCAGCTGGTTGTATTGTAAAAGGAATTCAAGGAATTGCTATCCATCATTTTGCTCATTTTAAACTCATTCAAATAGTTAAAACAACTATAAGTAAAAAAATGGTAAAATAGAAAATATGCTTCGAGTATTTTTCAAATAATGAATTATTAACTTTTGTCATGATTCATAGCAAAATCATAGAAACAATAACATGAGTTATATTTCTAATTACATAAAAATAATTATATGCTTCATCAATATATCATTTTTGCGCTTGTAAATCAGTTACTCTAAAAGAAGAATAAACTGAAACTGATGATACCATAATCATTCAAAATATAACTAGTGATAATACACTAAAAAAAAGTTTATAATCTATGTTTTTTTTCATTAAAAATTTGTTATATCAAAATAATATTGTTGTATACTTGGATCAAATGAAAATATCAATCCTTGAATAAATAAAAGTAAAAATATAACTATTATAGGTGTGAAATCAAGTGGTCAAAAACTAGAAGGAATTATATCTCTTATTTTTTTATATATTGGATCAATTATATCTGATACAAATTTTGGTCTAATTCTAAGTCAAAATAAAACAAGCCAAGATAATATAACATCAAATATTACAAAATATTTAATTATGTCTGCTAATAATAATATAGCTACCAAAATAGTTTTCATTTCTTATTTGTTTATTAATTTAATATATGCATCTTCTGCGGCTTTTTCTTGAGCTTTTTTCTTACTAGAACCTTTTCAAGTTCATTTTAATTCTTCTTTAAAATAAATTCAAACTGTAAAAATCTTATCATGATCAAGTCCCTCTTCAGAGATAACATCATAAGTTGGTGTTACATCAAATTCAGCTTGTGCTAATTCTTGAACAGAAGTTTTAAAATCTTTTGTTAAATTATTTTTAACTACATCATTTACAATTGGATAAACATATTTATTAATAAAATTGCGGGCAATTTCAATTCATAAATCTAAATATATAGCTCAAATTACTGCTTCAACAACATTAGCAAGTAGATAATCATTCTCTCTTCAACCTGATTTTTCTTCTCATTTTCATAATAATAAATATTTAGAAAATTCTAATTTTCTAGCCACATTTGATAGATTTCTTCATCTTACAATTGCACTTCTTATATCTGTTAATTCACCTTCTGTTTTTTTAGGATAATCTTTGTATAAATTTTCTGTTACTACTAACTCTAAAATCGCATCTCATAAAAATTCTAATCTTTCATTGTGCTCAGGTGCAAAATCTTGTTTTTCATTTACAATTGATCTATGAATAAATGCAAGTATATATTTAGAAATATCATTGTAATTTATCTCTAATTCCATCAATAATCATCATATTTTTTCTATATATATTGGGTTTTCTACAGCTTTTTTAGCTATTACCATATTTAATTTTTTAAAAAATAATAAAAAACTAAAAAATTTAAAATTAAAAAATATATTTTTTAACTTCATAACTTTTTATTTTCCTTTATAAGATTACTTTTTTTAAGCAAAAAGTAAAGATAAAAAAACACTATTTTATTTTTTTAAAATAGTGTTTTTTTATCTTTTAAATATAGAGTAATTATATGTGTTTTCATAATTATCTTTAGATTTTTCTAATTCAGCATGATCGTGTAAAACTTTGTTTAAAACTCAGTTTACAATCTTTTTTGCCGAATCATCTCAATATACTTTAGCAACCTCTATAGCTTCATTTACAGATACTTTTCACGGTATTTCTTCATCTATGAAAAACATTTCAGCCAATGCAATATAAATTGGAATTATATTTACAATGTTCATTTTTTCAAAATCAAATTTTGGAGAATATTTTTTTATTACAAAAATAAAAAATCATTCATGATATTTTATTATTTTATTCATTTCTTTTAAATAATCCTCATCCCTTTCAAAGGTAAAGATTTCATCAAAAAACGAATTATAAAATTCTGTCAAATCAATTACTCAAAATGTACTTGCATACAATTCTTGATATAATAATTTTCTAGTCTTTTTACGATTAATTATAGAGATCATTTTAAAGAGCATAAATATATATAGTATAAAAAATAACATAGATAATCTTTCATATATCTATGTTATTTTTAAAATGGTTTTATATTCTAGTAGTTTTTTTGTTAGTTTTTTTAGCAATAACTTGTCTACCATTATACATACCGTTTTCGTCAACCATATGTGATAAACCGTTACCTTCTTTATTTAACATAACTCTATCTTTTAATTTTTTAGCCATTTTTAAAATCCAAGCTGTAGTTCTTGATTTAGTCTCAGATTTAGAGTGTCTCTTTTTTGGTCCGATTGTCATTTTTACAAATTAATTAATAAATTTTTTTAAATTACTTGTGGATTTTATAAATTTTTTCATAAAATGCAAATTTAATTTGAAAAAAAAATATATAAATGTATATTTATAATGAATATATCGTATAATTAATAAATTGATGAGAAAAATTTTAATAATTGAAGATGATAAATGAATATCAAGTTCACTAAAATTATATTTAGAAAATTCAAATTTTGATGTTTTTCTTCATCACGAATGATATAAAGCTATAGATGTAATACTTGATGTAAATCCTGACTTAATAATTCTTGATATCAATTTACCATGAAAAAATGGTATAGATATAACTAGAGAATATAGACTTTTGTGAAATATTCCAATTATTATGCTAACAGCAAGATCAGGTGAGTTAGACAGAATTAATTGATTAGAAATTTGAGCAGATGATTATATAGCAAAACCTTTTTCACCAAGAGAATTATTAGCTAGGATAAATACAATTATTAGAAGAATTCCAGAAAATAAAGAAAGTACTATAATTATTGATGAATCTGAATTAATAAAGCTTCAAAATATTGAAATAAATATAAACAAGAAAACTGTAAAAAAATGAAATAATGTAATTTCATTAACTGGAAATGAATATGATATATTAAAAAAACTATTTGAAGAAAATTGAAAAGTTGTTTCTAGAGAATATATTATGAAAGAAATCATATGATATGATAATTATTTATATGATAGAACAATTGATACTCATATAAAAAATCTGAGAAAAAAACTGGACGCAAAGGATTTGATTCTAACTATTAGATGAGAATGATATAGGATTAATATTTAAATGTAAAAAATGTCATTATCTAGAAAATTTATAATAGCGATTATTACAACTATATTATTTATTACAACAATAAATATATTGGCTTTTTATGTTTTTTATACAACTTATTTAAAGGTTTATTTAGTTGAAAAAAATGAATCTAGAGATAAGGTAACTATAGAATATATAAACGATATAATTAAAAAACAAACTATTGATGATATTGATAGTATTTTTACTGACACTGAAATTGAATTTTTTGAATTGCTTGAAAATAATGATTGAAAAATTCCACTTAGTAAGGAAAAAAATGTAGATATAGTTATAAATTACCTTGTAAAAAGTTGAATTGCTCCTAAGTATATAGAAGAAATTATCCCAACAGATAACTTTTGAAAAGTTTTAGAGGCTATGAGAGACAAGGCAAGTCCAGAATATAGATTTATAAATAAATTAAGACTTTCAATTATTATTACAAATATAATCTCAATTACGATTTCAATTATTTTTTTAATAATATTTATTAGAAAAACTATTTATCCAATTAAGAATATTACTCAAAATATAAAAAATATTCAAGCGCAAAAGAAATACTGAAAACAATTTGAAGAAATAATTTACTATAATAAAAAAGATGAAGTTTGACTTTTAGTTGATGCGATTAACAGTTTAAATAAAAGATTAAACTTGCAAGATGAGATTAGAACAAGATTACTAGCAGATATTAGTCATGAATTAAAAACTCCAATTACATCAATACAATGTTATTTAGAATGAATTTCTGATTGAGTTATAAAACTAGATCAAAAAAACCTAAATTCTATAACTTATGAAATGAAAAGGTTAATTACTCTTGTAAACAAGATAATGGAATATGAAAAATTGGATAGAAAAAAATTAGATTTAAGTTTATCAGATTTTCAAGTTAATGATTTAATTATTTCCCTTGTTGAAACACATAAAAAAAGATTAAGAGAAAATAAACAAAGAATAAAAGTAACTTGAGAAATAGATGTAAATATAAAAGCTGATAAGGATTTATTTATTCAATTAGTTCATAATTTAATTTGAAATTTCTTAAAGTACGCTGGTAAAAAAACATTTTTAAAAGTAAATGTTACTAGAAAATATATAGATTTTTGTGATGATGGTGAATGAATTAAAGCATCAGAAATTCCATTTCTAACTGAAAAATTTTATCAATGAAATATTGAAAAAACTTGAGATATTGATGCAAGATGAATATGAGTTTGATTATCAATAGTAACAAAAATAATTGAAAGTCATGGCTGGAAGTATGAAATTAAGTCAGATATTTGAAAATGATTTAGTTTTAAAATCTATATATAAAATCTTCACACAATATTCACATTAAAAATTTTGTTATATTGTAAAAATCATTATTATATAATTACGAGATGGGGGTAATCCATAAAGTTAAAGCCTAAATAATTTTATTTCTCCCCTTTCTTTGTTAATTAATTTAAAAAATGCTTAAAAAATTATTTCTATTTATAATTTTGTTTTTGACGATTTCCTGAACTAAATCTTATGCGTGAGATTTGGTTCTTTCTGACGAGACAAAAACTATAAGAGAATTAAAGGAGAGTATTGAGTGATTAGATAAAGTAAGAAATGATCTTTATACTAAATTACAAGATTTTTCTCCTGATCAAAAGTTAAAGACATTTTTCAGAGATGATTTAACAATGGCTGATTTAGAAAATTTAAAATTAATAATAGAACAATATATTAATCATAAATCATTATTAGAAGCAGAATTATTGGATAGTTCTAAAAAACTTTTAGATGTTACTGATATAAGAATTAAATTACTTTGAGAAAAAAAGGAATTATATACAAATATGACTCAATTTATAAAAGTTGAATCATATCAAAATTATCTTGATTTTATAAAATCTGATACTGCAATATACTCAGAAAGAAAAGAAATTGATTCAAGTATTTATAGAAAACAAGAAATCATAAATAATAAAGTTACAATTCTTGAAGAAAAAATAAAAGAGCATAAAAGTTATTTAGAAGATTCATTGAAAATATTGGTTGAATGAAGAATGGATGAAAAAATAACTATTCTATCAAATAATAAAAGTTTTCTTGAATTAGATAATACTGACAAGATTAAAATTCTTGAAAAAACTATATTAAAAATAAATAATACTATTGAAACTATGAAAACAGATTCTATCTGAGAAAATATTTCTACTTTCGTTAAAGTTAATAATGATAAAAAAATAGAAATATACAATATAGTATTACAAAAATTAGAAGATTTTAAAAATTCATACAAATAAAAAAGAACACGAAGTGTTCTTTTTTATTTGTTATATTTTGTGATTAAAAAATTGTTCTAAATCTAATCTTTCATCGTCAAATTTAAATAATTTTCAATCTTTTCTCAACATTTCCATTACTTCATCAACAATTTTTTTAGAAACATTTTTTCAATAAAGATGTTCTTTTTTTACCATTGATTTATTTCAAATTGCTCACTTTACTATATCAACAATTAACATTGAATTAATTGGTGGAGCGATTAAATTAGTTCCAGCTAAAATAGTTTCAGTTCTATCAGATCAAAATCTAACAGTTACACAAGGAACTCATACTATATTTGCTTCTTCTTGCATACTTCAACTATCCGTAACAACAGCTCAAGCTTGACTAATCATATCAATAACTTCGCAGTGATGTGCTAAAGCTGGTCAATATGCAAAATTATCTTTATATTTTTCTTTTAAATTCTCTATATCTTCTCTAAGTCCATAATTATCAATTGCAAATTCACTAGCATAAAGTCATAAAAAACAAACATAGACTCAATCTTGAATTAATTTTTTGATTGCATTATATATAACTAAAAATCTTTCTTTTTTTTCTGTATTTTCCCTTCTATGAATAGTTATAAATAAAAAAGGTTTTCATTTCATATTTGGATATATTTCAAAAGCTTTTGATAATCAAACTTTTTGTTTTGAAATTTCAATAGCATCAGCAACTGTATTTCAAACAACTTTAATATGTTCTTTTGGAAATCATTCTTTTCTTAGAGTTTTTCTATATAGTTCAACTGGTACAGCAAATAATCAAGTTGAAGCCTCAATTCATCTTGTATCAAATTGTTCAGGATATGGTTCTATACTTCAAGTTTCATATATATCAAAATCTTGAAGTTTTTTATAGTATTTTTCCCAATTAAATTTTCCACTTTCATAATTTATAAATAAATCATGATAAAATTCTTTACTTGGAGTAAAAGTTCTAATTCATGCTTCAACATGAACAACTGCAAATTTATTTAAAAAGGCTGCTTTATCAGCAGTTGTAGCAGTAAGAGTATCTCAATGTACGTAAGGAACTGGTATTTTTTTATAAACACCTGATAATTCTACCAAAAAATCTCATAATCTATCAATTACAAGAGAAAACTTTTTATGAATTGGTCAAAAAATATTTAAATTTACATCAACTTCCATATTGAATTCTCAAAGAACTCACATACTCAAATTATAATCATAGTGTTGTCCTGTATGAACAAGGATAACTAATTCTCATCTAGATTTTAATTCACTATATAATGGTGCTTGTTTTATAATATCCGGTTTTGTTGCAATCATTATAATATGTGCATATTTTTGTGTACTATTTTCTATATCAAACCAAAAGTTTGGTCTTATAAAAACACTATTTTCTTCTTTTACGTTTTTTTGCATTTAAAAACTCTATAATTAATTAATGTTTTAATTATAGAGTTTTTAAATTTTTTACAAGATATTATAATAATTTTATATTTAATTTAAGGACAAGTTCACCATTGAGGTTGAATTCAATTATTTCAAGCAAATCAAGATGTCGCATCAAAATTTGTTGGTTTTGATAATACATGAGTTACACACCATCATGAAATATTTTGATTAAAAGATGTTGCGCCATAAAACATTTCATTCATGTGATAAACTTTTGAAGTATTCCAATTTGATATATCTTGATTAAATAAAAGTGCTTCTCTAAACATTGTTTTCATATATATAACATTTGATACATTCCAATTTGATATATCTTGATTAAATGCTCTTGCATTATAAAACATATAACTCATATCATAAACATTTGATACATTCCAATTTGATATATCTTGATTAAATGATTGTGCTCATCAAAACATCCAAAACATACTGGTAACACTTGATACATTCCAACTTGATATATCTTGATTAAATAAATAATTACTATCAAACATATAATCCATATCTGTAACATTTGATACATCCCAACTTGATAAATCTTGATTAAATGAATAATTATTAAAAAATAAACTATCCATATCTGTAACTTTTGAAGTATCCCAATTTGATATATCTTGATTAAAATTATTTAATCAATAAAACATACCTCACATATCTGTAACATTTGAAACATCCCAATTTGATATATCTTGATTAAATGTACCTGCTCACCAAAACATATGATTCATATTAGTAACATTAGATGTATCCCAATATCCTATATCTTGATTAAATCCTGGACCAAAAATTGGAAAAATATTAGACATATCAGTTACTTGTCCTGTAAAAATATTAGTAGCATTATATGTAACTCATCAAACTACTATTCATGTGTTAACTGCAGTTTTTATTCAATTTACTCAAGATCAATTCTCTACTATTAATAATCATTCACATCATAACCATCAAGCTTGTCATACCGAACCTATATTTGAAGGATTATAACAATTTGTATTTGTTCATGAAGTAACTAATAAATCAATATTATATGGTAAAATTGATTTATTGTCTTCAATAAATGGAGAATTTAAATTACTTGAATCAGATAGTATAATACTGGGACTATCTGTTGGTAATATTTGATAGTAATCTCATACAATTACTGCTTGATTATTTTCTTCATTTATTGTTGCTAATTGTACAAACTTATATGCTCATGTTCAACTTCATCATACTCAATATGAAAATACATAATTATTTCATTTTGGATCTTTAAAAATATTATTATCTTCTTTTATTGATAAAAAATTTATATTTCATTGTTTAGCATCTGTTGGAGTTACTCATCATACTGTTAATCATGATTTTATATCTACTCAATTTACTATAAAAGTAGATGAACTAATTCATTTTGATCTTTCTATTGATATTTTTTTATATAGATTATTTACATCACTTAGTCTCTTACTATCTCTTGCTCAGGCAGAATATCATTGAAGATTTATAAAAGCAATAGTTCATAATATAGCTAATATAGTTATTACTACTATTAATTCTACTAACGTAAATGCTTTTATTTTATTTTTGTATAAGTTCATATTTATAAAAAAGAAAGTATATTATTTTTTATTATAATTATATAATGTATCTTTCAAAAAATTATTACTAGACAATACTAAAAAAATATTAATTATATTTATATAATTAATATTTTAATTTTTAAAATACATTCAAATCATAATACATAATGAAACTAAAACTGTAATAACTATATCTTTTTTAGATGGAATTTCTTTTAAAACAAAGAATCAAATTATATATACAAAAATAAGATATAGTAAACTTAATAAACTAGTTGTAACTATTCATAGAGTAGAATACATTGTTAAAGCCAATAGTATAGATACAATAACAATTGAATTAACAAACATCATTAATTTAACATAACTTTTTTCCAATTTTTTAAATTCTCCAAATTCACTTTTGTATAACATTAAAATAATTGAAAAAATAATAACTAAAATTGATTCCAATAAATAAAAATTTGCAGAATTTAATTTAGTTAAAAAATATATAGTAGAAAAAACTTGAAACGACTTAATTATAGAAGAAGTTAATACCATTAAACAGTATTTATTTATCTTTAAACTATTTATTTTAATATTTGGTAGTATTACTATAAATGAAGCAACTAAAGCAGAGATAAATGTAATAAAATTAGCTTTTTCAGATGCTATAAATATAAATCAAATAATAATTGGAAATACTTGAAATAACATTGCAAATGGTTGCAACACAGATACTTTTTCACTTGCATAAGCTATTCTTCTAAGAGGATATGTTATATATAATCAAGCAGTTGCAATAATAATTATTAAGTATTCTTTATATGTAAAATCTATTTTATTTAATTCAAAATGAAATATTCAAATATAAAACAAAATAATGATTATAAAAAAATGATATGATCTATTAAATAATGTTTGTAAATTATTTCATATTTTTTTATTTTCTAGTACTATTTTTCAAAGTACCATTCATGTAGCATTTAAAAAAGATTGTAAAATTCAAAGTATAAATCACATAATTTTTATTTAAAATAATATCAAATTCATATTAAACATATTACTAAAAAAGCTAATAATATTTGTTTTTTTGTTGGATTATCTCAAAGTATAAATTTCATTGAAAAAACAGAAAAAACTATTGTAATAAAACTTAAAAGTGAAGCAATTAAAACTCAAGAACTTTTTATTATAGAAATAGATAATATAAATCAAAGCCGTCATAAAATTCAAGTTAATAATCTATATTTATAAAATTGCTTATTTTGCTTAAAAATTGATTTGAAATCACTTCTTAAAAATAAATTTACTACTAAATGAAATATTAAATATATAAATATAATAACTGCAAATATATCTAAAGTTGAGTATTCAAGCAAAATATATCACATAATTATAGTTGTACATGCATACAAAAATTTTACTAGTAAATATAATTTTATATCTCTATCTAATCATATATTTTTAAAATCCATACTAAAAAGCATAATTATTACAACTGTAATTATAGAAATTATAAGTGTAGTTATACTTTGATATCATGTCTCTCAATAAAATAGTATAAATCAAAGGATGATAACAAATAATTTATCAAAATTTGAATAAGGTAATATCTTTGAAATTTTCACTTTTTTTATAATATTTGATTCAATTAATGATCAAAATCAATCAAATAGTCATCAAAGTATAAGTAAAAAAATGAAATATTTTTCATTAAAAATATTTGAATTTATTCAATTTATAAAAACAAGCGAGTAAATAAAAAATAATCCTAATATAGGTGCAATTAATACAAATAATGGATTAGATAATGTTGTATTATCAATTGATTTTTTCCGGAAACTACCTGCTAATGCAGATATAAACGATGTAAATATTCAAATTATTATATTCATATTAATTAAAAAGTTCTTTTATAAAATCAATTATTTTTTGTAAAAATGATCTAGTATCTAATTTCTTTCAAAACTTTTTTTCATCAATTTCAATAAGCTCATTTTTTATATCAATTGTATTTTCTTGAATCTTAATTAAATTTTTATCTAGTATAGCAATAAAACCAGAAAAAAGATTTAATCATGTTATTGAATCTGGATTTATTTGATTTGCAAGTAGAGTTAATGCTGAATTTAGTTTTGTAATTGTTTGAACTCTGTAAACATCGTCTGATAATGCTTTTATATATTGTTCATGAGTAATTCTTAATTCTTTTGGTAAATAACTATCTACATCTTTTACATCCTCAATTTCATTTATTTTTTCAAAAATCTTTGCAATTTCTTCATTTGAAATATTTATTCCTGAAATTATTTTATCTGCAGTTTCGCTTGATATAACTCAATATTCAACTAATTCTTTTAAGTTTCAAATTTTTTCTTCGGTTTCTATTTCAACTGTTATTTTTTCTTTAGTTGCAATGAACTCCAAATGTTTTTTTTCTTCTTCTTTAATTTTTTCATCATCTAATAATTTATTATTTTTATTCTTACTATCTTGATTGATTCAATTATTTTCAATAGTCATATTTTAAATATTATAATTTAATATAAATTATTATACTTAAAAATTTAAATTTAAAAAATATTTGCATTAAATACGATTTTAAAATATAATTTGAATACATTTTATTATTAAATTAATACATATGCTTAGATTTATTGTTCCGCTAATACTAGTTTTATTACCTTTATTTTCTATTGGTAGTTATTGAGTTTCAGGTATTGTTCCGTCAATTATATTTGATATAATACTTATATCACTTTCGACTAGAGTTGTAACTCCAAATACTGTTAAAACAGTTGAATTTTTAGGTAAATATAACAGAGTTTTAAGACCAGGTTTAAATTTTATTATTCCATTTTTTGAATGGACTAAAAGTCAAACATTGTTTAGAAGAAACTTCCCTATTGATGTAGAATGAATAACTTGAGATAAAGTTACATGACTTATCGGTTTAAATGTAATCTACTACGTTGAAGATGATAAAAATGATACTGAGGAAGGTAATATTTATAAATCAATCTATAATATAGATGACCCAAAAACAATGATGAGATCGACTATTGATGAACAATTAAGAGCTATGATGGTTACATTTACTCATAAAAATATTTTTGAAAAAAGAGAAGAAATTGGTGAGGCAATTGAAGAAAGATTAAGAGTTAAATTAGCATCATTTGGTTATAGATTAGATTCAATTCAAGTAAGAGATGTAAAACTTGAATCATCAGTTATGGCTGCAATGAATAAAGTAATTGAAACACAACAATTAAGAGAAGCTGCATTAAATGAAGCTGAAGCAAAAAAAATAATGCAAGTAAAAGAAGCTGAAGCTGAAAAAGAGTCAAAAATACTTCTTTGAGAAGGTATGGCTGGACAAAGAATGAAAATTGCTGAGTGATTTAAAGAATCTGTTGAATTAATTAAACAAACTGATGATTCACTAAATGCTGAAAAAGTATTACAATTCCTTTTAGACTCATCTAGAATTGAAACTCTTTGAAATATTGGATCAAAAGAAAATGCAAAATTAATCTACTTAAATGAAGATTTAGAATGAAGAGCTTCTAAATTAGTTTCTGGAAGTGAAATTATGTAATTTATAAAAATTTTATGGTAATAAACGTTAATAATTCTTGATTAGAAAGAATTGATTTAGATAAATCAAATGTAGATGAAGAATTAGCATGGGTAATTAAAGTTTTAGAAATTTTAGTAAAATCAAAAATAACTGATTTAACTAGATTAAATGATTGAAATATTTTAACTTGAAAACTAGGTTTTAAATTTACTACTATTGATTGAAAAAATTATAGAGCTATTGATTGAGATTGAATCTATGAAGAAACTTTAAAATTAGTTGCAAAATAAAAACTCCCGTAGGGAGTTTTTATTTTGCTTCACTTATAATTCAATAAATAGCTTTCACTACTTCTGTCATTTTATCAAAATTTAATGTATCAATTGTATCAAAATCATTATGATAATTTTTATTTCTAAGAAATGAAGTATCAGTAATCATATATGCTTTATATCATAAATTCCAATAACTTCTATGATCTGAAAAATCAACTCATTTAATAATTTTAGGTGCATTAAATGATTCAACAGGTATAGTAGAATTTGAAATCATACTCTTTTTCAATTCTCTTATTTTAAAATCAAATAACTCTCATACTAATGCAATAAAATTTCATTTTTTAGGATAAAACCGGTTTTGAAATCTTATTTGATAATTTTGAATTATATCATCTCAAAAAACTCAAATCATTTCTAAACTGATCATAAAATTTATTTTTTCACCTTTATCTAATAAACTTTTTGCATGAACATAACTTCACATATTTACGCTATCAAAAAAAGGAGGTTCTTCTAATGTATATGCAACAAATTCTAAATTTTTATTAGGTTTATTAACTCCAACTAATCTAGTTAATTCAATTAATCATGCAACTCATGAAGCATTATCATCTGCTCATTTAAATATTCAGAAAATCATTTTATTATCTATTTGAACATATTCTCAATAAACATCATAATGTGCTCATATTATAATTTTATCTCATTCTCATTTAAATCTACATATTACATTTTTATATTCCTTATCTCTAACTATATATTTCTGAAATTCAACTTCATCACATCAATTATCTTTAAAATTTTTATATATATAATCTGCAACTTTATCTAGTACTTTTGTTTCATAATAAGTTCTTTGTATTTCAAAATCAGTTAAGTATTTTACATGTTTATATAGATTGTCTTTAGATGCATCTATAATTTGATTTGATTTTTCAATATTTCAAAAAATAGGATTAGTTATTATAAAATAAAAAAAAGCGAATCACAAAAAAAACAAAAAATATATAAAATATCTAAAAGTTACATAATTTATTCTAACCATATTAATTATTTATGAATATAAAAATATATAAAATCAATTAACAGAATTTAAATCATTTATTATTTCTTTAAAAATATCTTTATCACTAATAGTAAGATTTTCAATATTAATTAAATTAATTAATATTTCATTTTCATTATTAATGAAATCTCTATTGTATAAAATATCCCAGAATCAATCCCAATTTTTTCAAAAATAATTAGGAAATCATAAATTTTCAGAAAATATATTAAATATATCATTTTTTGAAATTATTTTTTCTAAGTTTATATTTATTTCTATAAATTTAACTTTATCTTTATTAAATTTATTAATTAAATCATTTTTTTTCATATTTTATTCAGGTTTTTTATAATAATAACCTCTTTTTATCCTTCTTATGGATTCTACCAAATAATTTATCCAATATTTTTTTGATATTGGTAAATCTTGTGCATGGAGTAAACTATAATCAAATCATGCAAATTTTCTCTTAAATTTACTAACTCAGGCAATTGGATGTTTTGGATTATCATCTGGAGAAACTCACCAAAAATTATATATTTCACAATTATTTTCTTTTGCATTTTTTATTGCTTCCCATTGGCATAGATAATTAGGTGAAAATTTATGATTTACTATTTCACTACTTGCAACATAATAAACACAAGTTTTTCAAAATCTAATTGTCATCAAAATACTTTCTGTAATTCAATTGTAATTTGTACTTATTGTAGTTATATTTTCTCAAAAAACATTATATAAATTTTCTATAAATTCCGGGCTAAATGAATGGTAACCGACTTTTTTTGAATGATTAATATGCATTTCTATTAATTTTTCCTTTTGATCTCTATTATTTCAAATAACAATTTTAACTCATTCTTTTTCAGCTCTATTTATATAATATCTATCTGATTTTTTGATATTTGAAAATAAAACTTCTAAATCTGGTTTTAAATCTAATAAATGTGTATCTTCTGCATGTTCATGCATCGGAGCATTTATAAAACCTAATTTTTCAAATGATTTTTTATTTGAAATAGTGTTTTTAACTGGTGAATTAAATCTGATAAAATCAGATTTTTCATTTATTGCAAATGACTTTAATTCTGGTAAAATTGCTTGCAATACTTCAAAAAAATCTAGCTTATTTATTATAAGTGGTGTATGTGGACAAAATAAATATGTTCATCTTTTTGCTACATTTTTAATCAATGGAATAATTCATACAAGATTATTTTTTTCATCATAAATTCAAAATTTAAATACAATTTTTCATGCTAATTCTTGGAACTCAGTCCATTCCCAACTGGATAAAAAACTATAAAATTCAAAATTATTATTTATAACAAAATTATTCCATATTTCTTTTGATTTTATTTCTTTAATTTTATACATTTATATTTTTGAAATTAAATTATTATTTATTCTGGTTTAACATATACATAAGTATCTATTAAATTTATAATCCTTCTTTGATCTTTTTTGTTGATATTTTTATTATTTGGTAAAAAAAGTAATTTACTCGCTATTTCTTCAGCTACTAAACAATCAGATTTATACATTGCATTTTCCAAATTACTTCAAAGTGGGACAATATTTGAACCAGTCCAAGTTCTTCATAATAAAACTTTATTACTTTTCATATAATTATAGAAATCTTCCATAATTTCTTCTGATTTAAACAAGATTGGATATCTAAAATGATTTAATGTTTCTATAACTAATTCTTTAAAAACTGGTTTAAAATAATTATTTTCAATGTTTTCATCATAAAATGTTGCTATTTCTTCCCTATCTCTTTGATAGAAAAATATCCTATGCATATCGTACAATGCTAATGCGGCCAATGAGTTTGGTAACATATAATTTAAATCTTCATTATTACAATCTTTTTCTTTTTGTTCCAAAATTTCATTGATAATTCAAATCTTTCTTGAAAAATATATTATTGCTTTTCATAATCCAAAAAAACTATAAGTTTTAAGTGATAACATTCAAACTATGTTGTAAGTTAAATTTTTACACACAAGTGATATAGGAGGTAAAACTAGATTTTTTTTGATATTTGGTATTTTCTTAAAATATTCTTCATTATTTATAACTAAAAATCATCAATTTACTGATGAAATTACCTTATCTCTTCAAGTTGAAAAAATTGAAAAATCAAAAAAACTACCATGCTTTAAATCATCATATTTTGATCATAGTGAGTGTGAACAATCTTCAATTACAATTAAATTGTATTTTTCAATTATTTCTTTTATCTTGTTAATTGGAGCTGATTTTCAAAAAGTATGTTGGATTATAATAACTTTTGTTTTATCTGTTATTTTTGATTCAAGTAATTCTAAATCAAAAGACAGAGTTTTTTTATCTATTTCGGCATAAATTGGAGTTCATTTTGCTTGAATTATAGAATTTATAACAGAAATGCAATTATATGAATTTATAATTATTTCATCATCTTTTTTAATTCAAATCATTTTTAAACAATGAAATAATGCGCTTCTAGCATTGTAAAATGAAATAATTCTTGATTCTCTTAGATTTAAATAATCTAGTAATTTTTTTTCTATCTTTTCATTATATTTTCATTTTCTAATGAAATGTAATTTATAAGTAAGAAAAGCAAGAGATTTTAAAAAATGTTTTTTACTTAATGTTGTAAAGAAATCTGTGATTATTATTTTTTTCATATTAAATTCTTAAGTTGTAGTTGAGATTTTCTTCATTCAAATAAAAGTACATCATTTTTTCAAATTTTATTTAAATTTTCTATAATATTTTCAATCTTATATCAACCCGATATTAATCAATTTATAAAATCTTTTTTATTATTAATTCAAACATAAAATACTTTATCTACTAGTTTCTTTTTTGCAATTTTTTTTCAAATTTCAAAGTGAATTTCTGCTGATTTTTTTCATAACTCCAGTATATCATCCATTATTAAAAAACTTTTTCATCAATTTTCTACAAAACTATTCAAAACTTCTAATCAAGCATAAAGTCATCATTCTGATAAATTATAAGTATCATCTAGTAGAACACTATCATTATACTTAATTATATCCAAAGTATTACTTGGCATTTTCAAATCAAGTAATGAATTTTTAATTATTTCCTTATCTATTCAAATATCATAACAAAATGCTAAAACTCATGTTATATTAACTATATTATGAGTTCAAAGTAAATTTGTTTTATATATTGTTTTACTTCATTTATAGTAAAAATTAAACTTTGTAATTGCTTTTTTTATTTCAATTATTTCAGATTTAGCATCACATTTTTCTTTTATTCAATAGGTAATAATGTTTGTTTTTTTGTTAAATTTGGCTTTTACAATATTTTTATCATCTCAATTCACATAAAGAATTCATTTATTTTCAATTACTTTAAGTTCAATTTCACTCTTTGCCTTAATTGTATTTTTAATTCATCAAAAAAGTGCTAAATGTTGATTTCAAATTGCAGTTAAAAATCCATATTTATGATCAACTATTTCTCATAGAGTTTCAATTTCTCAAATCTTGTATGCTCACATTTCAACTACAAAATAATCATATTTATCTTTTAATTTTTTTATTATTAAATCAGAGATTCAAAGCTCTGTGTTTATATTTTTTGGAGTTATTAATACTTTTGAGTTTTTTTCTAATATTTGACTTAAATATTCTTTTACACTAGATTTTCAATAACTTCAAGTTATTCAAATTTTAATTGGTTTAGTACAAATTTTAGATTTCATTTTTGCTTCAAAAAAAATCTTTTTCTTCAATTTATTTACTAATGGTAAACTAAAAAATACAGATAAAAATATAACAAGAAACGGGAATGATAAGTTAAATAATATGAAAAAATATATATTTTTTGTAAAATATAAGAATAATGATTCTAATATTAGAAAAATAAAAATCGTAAAAATAAGTCTAGAAGTTACTTTTGGAAATATAATTTTTCTTTTTGCAATTTTTGAAATCACAAAAAAAGTTTCTAAAATAAGTAAATATAAAACAACATTAAAAATAACTGTTTCAATTAATGGATTAATAAAATATCAAAATGTAAGTATTAAAACTGGAATTTCAATATAAAACCAAAAATTAAATATAGCTTTCTTTCACTGAGCAGTAGTTATATATTCAAAAAATCTATCAAATCTATACTCTTTTAATTGAATACTAAAAAACCAAAATAAGTATTTATTTAATAATGGAAATATTGATAATATAAGTAATAATGTTAAATTTGTTTTCATAAATTATATATTTTTTAAAAAAGTATCTACCAATTTGTTTGGATTTTTTAGATGAATAGAGTGAGTTTCATCTTCCATAATTATAAGTTTAGATCTTATTATATTTTTCCTCATAAAATAAGCATCACTTATTGGAGTATAGGTATCTTTTTCTCACCAAATCAATAGTGTATCTAAATCTATTTTTTTTATTTCTTCACTTATGTCATTATTTATTATATTTAGATAAGTTTCCTTTAGAAAAGGTGTTTCTTCACTTTTTATATAATCAGCTCATCCTATAAAAGAGTATATTTTTTTTCTTAATTTTTTAAATATTTTAAATCTAAAAATTAATTTAAATGGTTTAGAAATTATATTAAAGATGATTTTTTTTACATTTCTTTTTTTATCATTTCTAATTCAAGCGCTATTATTTAAAATTAATTTTTTTATATTAAAAATATGAGAATTAACTATTTTTATAGAAATTGCTCAGCCATTACTATGTCACCAAAGTATGAAATTATCTAGATTTAATTCTCTTAAAAAATTACTTACTACTTTTGAATATTCATCTAAATCAAAAACATAATTTAACTTAGTTTCTCAAAATCAAGGTAGATCTGGAATTATAACATTGAAACCTGATTTCATAAGTAATTCTCAAACATAAATCCAACTATTACTATTTCAACCCCAACCATGCAAAATAACAATAGTTTCACTATTGTTATCATAAATAAAGTCTTTGTATTTAACTTCTAACTTTGTTTTATTTTGCATAAAAATAAAAAAATTAATTATGTATAGAATATAACTAATTTTTTGTAAAATTGAAATAATTTTGTAATTTTAGTTTTTAATTACTGGTTTTCATGCTTCTTTAGCATTACCATTTCATAATGATGTATCTATTATCTCACCTGAATATATTGTTCAAGTATTAGTATTATCAGTGGATGTATTAGTGTTCTCTGGTAGAGTATTAGTATTATCAGTGGATGTATTAGTATTTCCTGGAGTTATATTAGTTTGCTCAGGAATTATATTAATATTAGTATTAATTTTAGTATTATCAGTAGTTGTATCATCTGCAAAATCTCATTCAATATATATTTTTTCCTTTTCTATTTTATTATCTTTATTTATATTATCTTTATTTATATTATCCTTGATTATATCATTTTCAGGTTCATTTTTTGTATTATTATCAACAACTTTAGTTTCATCAGCCTTCTTTACATCTGGTGTTTTAGTTATTGATTCAGCAATATTAGTATAAGTTTCAACAATAAAAGTTTTAATATCTGAAAATTCAAATTTTCAATTATTATCATTTGGATTAATAGTATTGGAATCTGTTAAATTATTTAATGTTAAATCTTGATTATCAATATTTTCTCATGAATTTATATCAATATTTTCACTATTTCAACTATCAAGGTTATTTTGTTTAAAGTCTGACTTAACAACATTAACTTTACTACTAGTATTATTAACTTTTACCCTATTTGTAGTATTAGTTGTATCATTGTTTGTACCACAACTATTTAAGAATAATATTGTTAAAATAATAATTAAGTATTTCATAGAAAAATTATAAAAAAATAAATTACAAATTATATATTTTATTGTATTCAAACTATTTTAATTGCAAGAAAATATATAAATACTCTAATTAAAAAACAAATAAAGTCAGCTTAAATTTAAGCTGACTTTATTTGTTTTTTAATTAGAAAATGATCACTTAACAGTTACATTTTCTAGATCAATAGTTTTTCATATATCAACTGAATCAAATTCTTGATTTCAATCAGTAATTAAATTTATATTACCATTATTAATTGAAACTGATTCAGTATTTCAAGTATTATTTAATTCTAAATTAGTATCAATTATATCAAATGTAGTTTCTGGACTAAGATTATTATTTTCTCAACCACTATTTGTTATAATATTTTGTAACTCATCTAATTTAATTTCATCCATATTTTCAACTTTAACAATTCAAACTCATTCAACATTTGCTTCAATATTTAAAATTTCATTTTGACCTATATTTTCATTTTCGATATTAATAGAGTTATTTCAGCAACTGAACACTAAAAAAACAATTAAAACAATAAAAAAGTATTTTTTCATATATAATTATAATAAATTAAATTATGGTAATGTTGTTACATTTTTAGCATTTTTAACTCAAAATCATGTAACTCATCAAAATGGTCAAGAAAAATTTCAAAAACTTCAACTTCATGTTACTCATACTATTCTAAATGGATATGTTGTATTTTGTAATAATCAAGAACTTGTAAAAATATTTTCTGTATTATTTAATGATTCTCACATAAACATTCATCACATATATGCATAATATTTAGATGCAGTTGGCATTATATCCCAAGTCATTGTAACACTTCATGTTCAAACAGAAGTTACTGTTAAGTTTGTTATATTTCAAAGAGTTGTAGGTGCAGTTTTATCAGTTAATAATGGTGTTACATTTGATAATTGATTTGCAGACATTCTTGAACGAACTACGTGTTTATATGTTGAATTTGCAGATAATCATTCAAAATGTGCAAAATTATTAGGTGTAGTTCATATAAAAATTGGAGAAGGTGCATATATATAATAATCGTATCATATAGCTCAAGACATTGAATCCCATGAAAGTGAAATTGAATTATTTGAATTATGTGTTTTTTTAAAGTTTGTAGGAATTCCTGGAGCAGTAGAATATGCTAATATAGTTGATGGGGCCGAAATTGCAGTTGTTCATCTAATAGATGATACACTAATATTTTGAATAGTATTAGATGGTAATAAATTAAGAGTAGCCGATAATCATGTAAGTGTTCATAATAGAACTCAATTATTATATATTGCATATCATGTTGCTTCTGAACTAGATGGCCGAGAAATTCATATTTGACTTTCATTTGATCAAAGTCAATTAACTATAGTAGGTGGTGGAGGAGCGGTTCTAGAAGTTAAAACATCACTTAATACTGATTCAGTTCAACTGTTTTTTCAAGTAATTGATAAATCATAGTTTGTATTTGCAGTTAATCAATTTATTGTTGCTCAAGTTGAACTAGTATATCAAAGTAATGTTCAATTTAAATGTAATCAATATTGAGTTGCTCAAGTTAATGAATTCCATGAAAAACTTATACCTGTATCTGTTTGTAAATTTGACAAAAGTCAATCTGGTTTATCAAGTGCTATAATAACTGGTGCTATATTGATTATAGGATCAGCAACTTCATAAGGCAAAATAATATCTCAATTTACAATAAATAGTCAACTAGAACTTTTGACAATACTAGGACTATCATTATTAATATCAATTTTAGTATAATTTCATCTTACAATAGCAAGATTTGTTTCTTCACTTACAGTTGATATTTGAGTAAATTTATAATCAAATTTATCAGTAGATCATTCAGAATAAGCTAAAATATAATCTCATTTTGTTTTTGGATCTCTAAATTTAACTCAGTCTTCTTTCAATAATGTAAAGTTAGTTATTCATTGTTCAATAGTAGTAATTTGATTATTAATAATTCAAGTATTAGTTACTTTATTATCAATAATATCTGAAACAGATTCTCATTTTATTTGTTCAAGATCAACCTTATTTAATATACTATTTATATCAGATATTCTTTTAGTATCTCTAGCTCAAACATTATATCATTGTAGATTTATAAAAGCAATAGTTCAAAGAATAGAAATTATTGTTATAACAACAATTAATTCAACAAGTGTAAACCCCTTTTTATTAAACATAATATTATATTTATATAATTATTTTAAAAATAATATTTTAATTATATTAAATTTATAATTTTAGTAAATAAATAAAAAAATAATCTATACTTTCCTCACTGGAGCGATTTTTATATTCATTTTTACGGCTCATTTTCAAGTAAAAGCAATAGTTGCAAGTTCTCAACTTAGATTTGTAATTATACCATTTCAAAATTTTGGGTGACTAACTCTGTCTCATAATCAAAATTGACTTATATCATTATCTGCAACTTTAATCTTTGGTTTTGAAAATATTTCTCATCAAAAACTAGATCAAAATCCAGAAAATCATTCGCTATTTCCAGAAAGACCTTTACTAAAATAACTATTTCATTTATTTACAAAATTTCATAAATCATAATTCTCTAAGTATTCTTTATTTATTTCTTTTAAAAATCTACTTTCTGGATTTCTTACATAATCTCAAAAATTAAATCTCTCACTAGCTCTACTTATATAAAGTTCTTCTCTTGCTCTAGTCATCGCTACATACATAAGTCTTCTTTCTTCTTCCAATGCTGCAATATCTCAAATGCTTCTAAAACTTGGAAAAAGTCACTCTTCTAATCAAGTTAAAAAAACTCTTTTTTGTTCAAGTCATTTACTTGTATGAATTGTCATAAGTGTCACATAATCGCTTCTTTCATCCTTTGTATCCATATCTGTTATAAGAGAAACTTCCTCCAAAAATATAGCTAAACTTTCTCTTGGTTCCATACCATTGTACTCTGTTGCTACATTTACAAGTTCATCTATATTTTCAAGTTTAGAGTCTTTTTCTTCACCACTTAATCAAGAAGTTATATATTCTTCATAATTTGTTACTTTTACTATTTCTCTTATTAATTCTGAAACTACAATTTTGTGTGATTTTAAAACTAAATCTTCAAAAAGTTGATTGAAAATTTTAATTGAATTTTTAGCTCAATTATTAAGTTCTTCTATATCATCTATATTTTCCATAATTTGCGGATATGTTAGAGAAAAATTTTCTCTGTAGTTATCCATTGTTTCAATAGATTTAGCTCATATCTTTCTTGTTGGTGTATTTATAATCCTTTTCATTGCAACTGTATCATTTGGATTATGTATAACCTTTAAATATCATAATAAATCCTTGATTTCAGCTCTATCGTAAAATTTCATTCATCATATTACTCTATAAGGAATATTTGCCATCAAAAGAGATTCTTCTATCTTTCTTGATTGAGCATTTGTTCTATAAAGTACCAAGTTATCTTTATAATCACCTTCTTTTTCTTTTATTATTTGGGTAATAATACTAGCTTCTATCTTATCATCTGGAGCTTCTATGTATTGTATATGACTTCATTCATCATTTTCAGTCCAAAGTTCTTTTTTAATCCCACTTGTATTTTTTGCAATTACTGAATTTGCTCAAGCAATTATTTTTTTTGTAGATCTATAATTTTGTTCCAATTTTATAACTAAAGCATCAGAATAATCCTTTTTAAAATTAATTATATTTCTCATATCAGCTCATCTCCAACTATAAATTGATTGACTATCATCTCATACAACAGCTAGATTTCAGTATTTTGAAGCCAAAAGTTTAACAATTTCATATTGAACTAAGTTTGTATCTTGATATTCATCAACCATAAGATACTTGTATTTTTCTTGATAATATTCTAATATTTTTCAAATCCTTAAAACCGCATAAGTTTTGATAAGTATATCATCAAAATCTATTGCATTATTTGAAATCAAATCTTTTTCATATTCTAAATATGCCTTATAAACAACTTCTTTTATTGTACTATCAATTTCTTTTTCGTATCATTTAGCAGTTATTAGATTATTTTTTGCATTACTTATGTAAAAAGCAATTTTTCTTGCTGGAAACTCTTTCTCATCCAGATTTAATCTATTTTTTAAAATATTTTTTAAAACACTTATTTTATCTTGTTCATCATAGATAATAAAATCTTTTCTCAATCAAATTTGTAATTCTTCACTAGAATACTTAAGTAATACTTCTTTTAATATAAAAATTCAAATTGAGTGAAATGTTCAAATAAGAGGAAAATTTCAAGCAGCATAAATACTTCTAGGTTTTTCAACTCATAAAACACGAGCAACTCTTTCTCTCATTTCTGTTGCAGCTTTATTGGTAAATGTTACCATCATTATATTATTTGAAGGTATATTTTTTTCTCTTATCATGTATTCTACTCTAGCAGTAAGTGTTGCTGTTTTTCAACTTCATGCTCAAGCTATAATTAGTAGTGGTCAATTTATTTTATTTTTTGCTTCTTCTTGTTTAGTGTTTAATTGCATTTTTTATATTTAATATTATTACATCTAAGTTACTAAAAAAAAATGCTTTTTCAAGCAAGATTTCTTTTTCTTGTTAAAAGTTTTTTGATATTTTGATTTTTTTAGTTATAAATAATAAAATAATATAAATTTAAAATAAAAAATATGAAAATTACATTTTTAACAACTGGTTGAACAATAGATAAAGACTATGCAGCTTGATCATGAGTTTATGATTTTGAAATATGAGAACCTTCTATAATAAGAATTTTAAATGATATAAATCCAAATTTTGAATTTGAAGTAATATCAATACTTAAGAAAGATAGTTTAGATATAGATGAACAAGATAGAGATTTAATTTATGATGTTTGTGATGATATTAAAAATGAAAAAATAATTATATCTCATTGAACAGACACAATAATTAAAACTGCAAAAAAATTAAGTAAAATAACAAACAAAACAATTATATTAGTTTGATCTTCTAAACCGGAGAAATTTAAATGAAGTGATGCATCTTTTAATGTTTGATGCTCAATTTGAGCAATTAATTGTATAAAAAATTGAGTTTATATCGCTATGAATGGTAGAATATATAATTGGGATAATTGTAAAAAAGATAATATAACATGACAATTTATTAATTTATAATTTCTAAATATGGAAAATATAACAAAAGTATGAGTTGCTGTTATAATTAAAAAAGATAATAAGTACTTACTTTGACTTAGAAAATCAACACATTGAGCTTGAACTTGGTGATTTGCTTGATGACATCTTGAATTTATGGAAAGTTTTGAAGAGTGCGCTAAAAGAGAAACCCTTGAAGAAACAAATTTAGAAATTGAAAATATCAAATTTTTAACTGCAACAAATGATATATTTTTAGAATCTTGAAAACATTATGTTACAGTATTTATGATTTGCGATTATAAAAGTTGAGTTTTTAAAAATATGGAACCGCATAAATGTGAAAAATGGGAATGGTTTCATAGAAATAATTTTCCTGAACCACTTATGATGCCAATAAATAATTTATATAAAAGCTGAATTAATTTTTAAAAAATGAAATATAATAAATTGGTACGTGATAAAGTACCCGATAAAATTATAGCAAATTGAGAAATTTCCATACATCATATAGCTGATGATGCTGAATATTATGAAAAATTAATTACAAAAGCTAATGAAGAATATAATGAAGTGATTAATGCAAGTAATGATAAATTAATAGAAGAAATATGAGATTTCAAGGAAGTAATTTTATCAATTTTGCAAATAAAACCATGGATATTAGAAAAAGAAATATATCAGGATATAAATAAAAGAATACTCGTTATTTTAGATATTATGCTTTTAAATAAAATTACAGAAGATCAAGTAGAATTATCAAGACAAGATAAAAAAGCAAAATTATGATGATTTGAAAAAAGAATTATTTTAGATGAAACTTTATAATATATGGCATCAGATATTTTCAAAACTAAACATATTCCAGAAAATTTAGAAAAAAATAAAATTTTAAGCGCTTACTGATTAGATGTAAAAAAAAGTGTTGATTTTTGTTTTGATAATAAGGATAATAAAGTATATGACTGAAATAATGATAAAGTAGAATCAAATGATTGTGATAAAATTTATACTTGGAAACAAGTTATAAATAATGCTATTTGATTAGATAATACAGCTATTTCTTTTATTAAAATGGATCCAATAAAATCAAAGAAATTTTTCCTTTTTTTTACAAGTGAATTAAACAATAAAAAACTTGATGAAGAAACTAAAAAAATAGTTATTAAATGTATCTTGGATGAAAATGTAACTAAAAAAGAATTTAGAAAAATACTTAATGATTTATGTGATAATCCAGTTTGTAAATTTCCAGATAACTTAGAAAAAATAAATGAAAATTGACCATTAAAATTAAGAGATATTAGTTTATATATACTTTGAAATTTCACAAAAATACCCAGAATTATAGAATTATCAACTTGAAGGCTTGTTTCTATTGTTAAAACAGGTGAATTACAATCTTGAGAAGAGATTTTTACAATAAGATACTGAATTAAAGATAATAATGTTGCATATCCAAAATATAAATGAATTTCAACTTTTATAGTGAGAGAAAATAAAGTAAATTTTTTGGATGTAATTTGATTTTGAGAAAAAAATGAATCTAGAAAAGATTTGGAAGAAATAAAAGAGTTTATTTGATTTACTATGGAACATGATGATAGTATAGAATTAAATGAAGTAAAAAGATGAAAAACAACAGCAATTTGAGAATTTATAATTGATTGAATAAATATTTTTAAAACAGGATTATTTAAATCAAAAATATTAGATGCTTGAGAAAATGATGACTGACAAAAAGTATTATTTGTACAAACTACTTATTTAGATAACACAATTTTTTCTCAATTAGAAATGAATTTATTTAATGAAAATTGAAAAAATATAATTTATATTTGAGCACTTTGAAAAGATAAAATTAGAATTAGATTTATAAATGCAATACCTTGACTTTTGTCTAGAATTAGAGACGTTTATAAAAAATTCGATAATAGTTGAAAAATAGAAATCCGGTCATTCATTGCAACAAAAGATTGAAAAGGTTGAGTAATGAATAAAAATACTTTATCAGAAGCTGTAAATAGATATAAACCAAAAAAATAATAATAAAATTATGAGATTAGACCAATATATAACAGAAAAATTACAAATTACTCGCAATAAATCACAAGCAATAATAAAAGCTTGAAATGTATTTATAAATTGAGAAAAAATAATAAAAACCTGATTTGAAATAAAAGAATCAATGGAGGTAATTATAAATGAACTTGATGAAACAAAATATGTAGCTAGAAGTGCAGTAAAATTAAAATGATTTTTAGAAAATGTTGAAAATTTTAAAATAGAAAATTTTATTTGTCTTGATATATGAAGTAGTACAGGATGATTTTGCCAAATATTACTTGAAAAGAATGTTAAAAAAATCTATGCAGTTGATGTTTGAACAAGCCAATTGCACTCAATTTTAAGAGATAATTCTAAGATTATTTCTATAGAAAATACAGATATAAGAGAATTACCGAAAATTGAATGAAATTTAGATTTAATAACTTGTGATGTTAGTTTTATAAGTTTAGAAATGATTTTGGATAGTATAATATTTCAAATGAATAAAAATACTATTTCCATACTTTTATTTAAGCCACAGTTCGAGGTATGAAAAAAATTTATAAATAAAAAGTGAGTTGTTATTGATGAAAAAATAAGTGAAAAAAAACTAAATGATTTCTTGCAAATATGCAGAGATAAATGACTTCAAATACTTAAAGTTGAAAAATCAAAACTAGAATGAGAAAATGGAAATAAAGAAGTGTTTGTGATGATAAAAAGAAAATAAAATATTTAATTTTATTTTCTTTTTATTTTTCTTTGTCACAATATTATATCTCAATCGTTATACATTATGTTACTACTTATTTCCTAATTTAACTATTATGAAAAATTTTATAATATTAATATGTATTAGTTTTGGTTTCTTATCTCTGTCTGTTTCTGCAGATAATACCACTAATACTATTCTAGCAACTTCTGAGAATCTTGTTTGTACTATGCAATATGAACCTGTATGTTGAGTAAATTGACATACTTATTGAAACCAATGTAGTGCATGAAATAATGAAGTTGCATATAATGGTGAATGTGATAGTTATGTTGATAATAATTTATATTTAAAATTAGAGAATTTTTATTTTTTATCATTTAAATCAAAACTTTCACATTATAGTGTAGTTGATTTAACATATCTTATGTGAAAAATGGATTCTATAATAGATGCTACTAAAGTTTCAAATATGTCTAATAAAGAACAAAAAACTAGAATTACTGTTTATAGATTTGTTAAAAATATTATTCCAGAAACTATAAATACAAAAAATATTTACCAATCAAAAGAAAGGGTTGAATTTAAAAATGCAACATATATGATTAATTGAGAATATGTTACATTTAAAGATTGATTATCAACTGAAAATAATAAAACAACTAGATATTTTTGAAATGCAATAGAATGAGATTTTAATAATGATTGAGCTGATGATGTAGCATTTATTGTTACTCAAAATAGTGGTGGAAGTTGAACTTTTTATTATGTAGTAGCAGCATTATTAACAAATAATTGATATGCTTGAACAAACGCAATATTGTTATGAGATAGAATAGCTCCACAATCAAGTGATTTTGTAAATTGAGAATTAGTTATAAACTATGGAGATAGAGAAGTTAATGAACCTATGACAGCTCAACCAAGTGTTTGAGTATCAAAATACTTAAAAATAACTAATTGAGAATTAGTTGAATATATTAAATAATAAAAAATAAAAAAGTAAAAACAATATGTTTTTACTTTTTTATTTTTTATTTACTATATTAAATATTCAATTAGAAATTCTTTGAGTCTCATAATTAGTAACAAGACTTAATAATCAAAATTTGATATATTGAAAAATTATTTCTAAAACTTTATTTTTATCAACAATAATTTTTTTATTTAAATTAATTAGTAAATCTTTAAATACATCAGATTCTGATATAGTAAATAAAATATAACTTTTCATTGTACTAAATAATTCTAAAACATGGTCATTATATAATTTAACTTTTTTAATATCAATATTTAGTATATCCATTTTTTGTAATTGCTTATAAGTTGCAATATCTTCTTGAGTTAATCAAATTTCAATTAAAAAAACATCTAATTTAGATACTTCAATACTAGAAAATAAATCATTATTAAAAAGTATTTTAAATAATGGTAATTCTACATTTCATAATTGCAATTTTTCTGACATAATATTATTTATAAATATATATAATATATTATAAATAATATTTATTAATGTCAAGATTAAAACAATAAGTCTTCATTATCTGTTTTTTGATCATTATCTTCTGAATATTTTAGCTTTAATTCATATACAATCTTGTTTAAATAATTAACCAAGTAAACATTTTCAAGACTTTTTAGACTTTTAATATTTATCTCATATCATGTTTTTTTTCATGTCTCAGAATCAAATAAATTTATACTATTTTTATCATATATACTACTTCTTATTTTATTTAGTACATCAGAAAAATTATTTAAGAACTCAAGTTGATCTTTGTAAGTAACCTTATCCAATTTTTTCTCTAACAATACTTTAACTTTGCTTGAAAATTCTATTAATTTCTTTGTATCTAGTCATTTTCTCTCAATTATAACTCAATCAAGTATATCTCTACCAGGTCAAATAATATATCTAGAATTATATATCATAGCACTTGATCAACCAGCATCTAAGTTTAATGCGTTATTACATCATAATTTTATAAGTAAATCTGGTAAATCTTTTAAAGAAATTGCACTTACATATCAAGAAAAAATATATTTTCAAGAAGTATCACTACATATAAAATTTCTTTGCATTTTCGCTTCCATTTTATAATCAATCAATCATAAATCTATATAATCTTGATATTTACTAACTCAATCTTGTAATAATAATGGAAAATTTGCAAAACCATAATATATATCTCACTCTTTATCTGAATTTATTTTGTTAGTTTGATATAAAAATGGATTATTGTCTTTATCTAAAGCAAAAACAACTCTATCTTGTGTTGAAACACTTGTTCAAATCTTAAATCAAGTTACATATCTTTCATTGTTTGTAAAATTTTTTCATCAACATTCACTATAACTTTCAGGACAAAAAAATACTCAATTAATAGCTGAAATTCAATTATTATCTTCCATTAATGTTCTTAAATCAGTAGCTCAAAAATCTGGATTTACTCAGATTTTAAATATATAATCTTCTGATTTTAAATCGTATTTAATATATCTAAATTTATAATTATCTAGCATTTTTTCTACATAATTATTCGCAAGTGTAGTATTTGTAAATACTAAAAAAAATAAAAATGCAATAATCCCCTTTTTATACATATTTTTATAATTAAATTATAATTATCAATATTTTAATGATAAAAAATAAAAAGAAAAATAGAAAAATAAAAATCTATTTTTCTTGATTTACAAGCTTTTTTTCATATACTCTTCCCTGTTTAGAACTAAAAATAAATGATGCAACAAAAATGATTAAATAAAAACGATATAATAGAAAATATAGAAGTTGAAAAACTAGTTTTCGGGTGACAATGATTTGCAAGATTAAAACATGAAAACCCAGATTTAGATTGAAGAGTTGTATTTATAACTGGCTGAGCTATTCCATGATCAGTGGTAAATTTAAGAATTCTTAAAAAAAGAAGTGCTTATTTTGAAACTCAAATAGTAGATATAGTAAAAAAATCACCCCTTGAAAAAACTCATCCTACAAATATTTATTGAGAAAGTTGAGGTTGGAAATGGATAAATATTCCTTATGAAGAACAATTAAAAATAAAAGAAAATCAAATTAGAGAAAGTATGCATTTGATTGAAAAACTTCAAGAAAATATACATTTTTTACCAATTGAAGCTTCTCCAATAATTGATTGATATAGAAATAAAGTTGAATTTAGTTTCGGTAAATATCTATCAAATAAAGATAATATACAAGAGCATTTTAATCTTGGTTTCCATAAACAATGAGAATTTTCAAAGGTTGAAGATTATGATTGAGCACCTTTAATTGATGATATTCAAAACGAAGTTTTTCTAGAGATTAAAAAATTTACAAAAACAATTTGATTACCAGTTTATGATCAAATGAGAGCTGAATGATTTTTTAGACATTTACTTATAAGAAAAACTCATTTTACTAATGAAATGATGATATTACTTAGTTTTAGTCCAGAATATTTTGAAAAAAATACAAGATTAAACAAGGAAGAAAAATTATCTATAATTAAAGATTTTTTTGTAAAATTAGCTTGAAAATATCCTATTATAAAATCAATATATTATTCTCACAATGTAAATAAAAGTGATACATTTATCTGAGATTTAGAACTAATATATGGTAAACCAACAATTACAGAAAGATTACTTGGATTAGATTTTAATATATCTCCTACTTCATTTTTTCAAACAAACAGTACTTGAGCTGAAAAACTATATGAAATGGTTTTAGATTTTGCAAAAAAAGATGATTTAAAAAATCAAATAGTTCTGGATTTATATGGTTGAACTTGAACAATTGGTATGATTTTTGCAAAAGCTTGAGCTAAAAATGTAAAAAGTGTTGAAATGGTAACTTCAGCATCACTAGATTGAAAAGAAAATGCAAAATTAAATTGATTACATAATATAGATTTTGTTAATGCAAAAGTAGAAGATTTTTTAGCAGAATATATTTCTTCATGAGAAAAAGCAGATTTACTAATAATTGACCCGCCTAGAGCATGAATGCATCCAGGTGCATTGCCAAATATATTAAGCTTTAATACAAAACAAATCATCTATGTATCATGTAATCCTGCAACTCTTGCTCGTGATTTAGAATATATACTTAAAAATAGTAATTACGAAATAGAAAAAATTAAACCAAAAGATATGTTTCCACATACTCATCATATAGAAACAATTGTAAGCTTGATAAAAAAAGACTAATTTTTAGTCTTTTTTTTTGTTTTTAAAAATATTTTATGCTACAATAATATAAATAATCAATAACTTTATAGAATGAACTCAAAAGAAAAAATTGATTTTATATTAAACTATGCATCAGAGCAACAATATTCTGATGTACATATTAACTCTAATTCTCCAATTAGAGTTAGAAATCATAACTGAGAAATTGAAGTAATTGATAAAATTTGAGAAGAAATTGTAGAAAATATTTCAAAAGATGAGGTAATTGAAATAATTAAATTATTAATATGAGAAAAATGATTTACTTGATTTTTATCTAGTAAAGAAATTGATAGCTCATATATGATCGAAAATTGAGATAGGTATAGAGTAAATTGTTATATTGATTCTATGTGATATTCAATAGCATTTAGAATAATTCCAAATAAAATCCCAACTCTAGAAGAATTGTGATTATGAGATCAAATAAAAGAAATGTGTAACAAATCAAAATGATTAATATTGATTACTTGACCTACAGGTTCATGAAAATCAACAAATATGGCTGCAATGATTGATTATATTAATAAAAATTTTAAAAAACATATTATAACAATAGAAGATCCTATAGAGTTTTCATTTACATCTGATAAATCACTTATAAATCAAAGAGAAATTTGAGATCATACAACTTGGTTTGCAAATGCAATGAAATCAAGTCTTAGAGAAGACCCAGATGTAATTATGGTATGAGAAATGAGAGATCCAGAAACAATTAAAACAGCAATAACTCTTGCGGAAACAGGTCATCTAGTTATATCAACTCTACATACAAATGATTCAGTTCAAACAATTGATAGAATAGTGGATATATTTCCTGGTAGTCAACAATCACAAATTAGAATGCAGTTAAGTCAAAGTTTAATAGGAGTACTTAGTCAAAGACTTATTCCTAGAGATGATAAACCTTGAAGGGTAGCTGCTAGAGAAATACTTTTATCAGATGATGCAGTAAGAAATCTAATTATTACATGAAAAACTCATCAATTATATAGCGTTCTAGAAGTATCAAAAAATAAATGAATGATACTTATGGATAAATATTTATTAGCACTATTTAATAAAAAAATTATTTCAAAAGATACTCTTATGAGTTATGTAAGAGATAAAGAAAGTATTTGAATGATGTTAGATTAATAAATAAATAATTAAAATGATAGATATAAATTTTTTAGAAAATTCATGATATTTCAAAATTAGACCACTTAAAAAATGAGAGGTATTGTTTAATGAGTGAGATTATGATAATAATTTATATATAATTAAAAAGTGAAGTTTAGTTATAAAAAAAAGAGTAAATGTTAATAATAATGATACTAAAATTATTGCAAAAATATGAGAATGAGAAGTATTTTGAGAATGATCATTATGAAATTCAGAGCCAAAACAAGTAAGTATTGAAGCTAATCAAGATACTTTGTTACTTGAAATTGAAGCTAAAAATAAATTTGAAGAATTTTTACAAAAAGATACAAAAAAATGAATTGATTTACTATCATCAATTATATATATATCAAACAAAAGACTTCTAGAAGCAAATTATTTAATAACATTAAGTTATAGAATAAATAAATATATTTCTGAAATTACACTATTTAATAATAAAAATTTGTTCAATATTATTGATGAATTAGATAAAACAATAAATTCAAACTATACCATTTATGTAGAAAAAAATAGTTTTGTTGAAAAAGTATGAACAATTAAATATGATACAAGATTAAAATGAAAAATGTTACAAAATATTATAGAATTAGAAAATAATAAGATACAAATTGATAAAATTGAAAATGAGTGAATAAATCTATCAAAATATAATTTAATAGAGGAATTAAAAAATAATAATAAAATAATCGGATACTTAATTATTTGAAAAAATAGTTTATTTGATGAATGAGAAAAAAAATCAATTTGAATAATTTCAGTTGCTATTGCTGGTTTTATAAAGCAAAAAGAATACTTTGAAGAAAACTTATACAAATAAAAAACTAATTTCTAAAAGAAATTAGTTTTTTATTTGTATTTTTACTTTAAAACTATCTATAATATTGTCAATTTTAATTTCATCACTATGTTCTTCATCTTCTCCATCTTCTACTTCACTTCATTCTCATTTCTTTATATTCAGTGTCATTACTGCTTCAAAATTATTCACACTTGCATAGGCTACTCAAAATGCATCGTATTCATATTGTTCTACTATATTTCAGTTTGTATCTGTAATCTTTGTTATAGAACCTAGATGGTTTTTTTCGTAGAAATATTGTTCTGCTGTTTGATTAATTTCATCTGTAATAATAGTTGATAATATATCATCTAGATTATTTGAGAATATATTTTCTCTTGTTTCTATTATTTGATTTGTTTCGTTATCTGTAGTTATTTCTTTAATTGCATTTTGTCATGCATAGATATAGTTTATAGTTTTGTCTTCTGTTTTCTTTTCTATTCTTCTACCTAGTATATCATAGTTAAATTCTACAATTGTTTCTTCTGGTATTATTTTTGTTATATTTCAATCTTCATCTATTTTAATTACTTCATTTTGTACTACTTTAACTAATCTATTTTTGTAGTCATAAAAGTATCCATTTATATCATCTTTTGAAAGATTACCATTATTATCATAAACATATGTAAACTCTTTTTTAACTTTTCCATTTTTATTTAAATTTTGAAGTTTTGTATATTGGTTTAGAGAGTTTGAATCGTATCTTAGAGTATTTTTTTCTTTCTCTTCTTGTGTTATTGCTGTTTCACATACTTTTTGTTTTCTTTCTACCGTACCCCAGGGTATTCTCTCTTGCTTCGCAATTCACCTTATTTTTGTTTTACCATTTTTTAGTGTAACATCTTCTACTACTTTTTCATCAGTACAAGTTTCTGTTTTAACTTCTTTTAATGTATAGTTTTCTTGGCTTGTTCTGTTTCATAGATTATCATAGAAAAATCTTTCTATCTTGTCTCATTTGTATCATGGAATATTTACTTCATCATAATTTACTCAAGTAAGTCTTCATAGTTTGTCGTATGAATAGTTATCAAATCAATCTGATGTTATATTTCATTTTGTATTGTATGTATAGTCATAGTTTGATAGACTTGATAATCTAAGTAATTCATCATAACTATAATTTGTAGTAACTCAATTTCAAAGAGTTTGTTTTGTTTGAGTTAAAGAGTTGTAAGTATAGTCAGCTATACCTTGTGTTCAGTTTTTTACTGATTGTAGTCTGTTATTTATATCATAAGCATAGTTGGTATTGTTTATACTTGTGATATTATTATTTACATCATAAGTGTAGTTTACAGATTCATTTGAATTAGTTTCATTTGTTAATCTATTTAAACTATCATAATTAAAACTTACATCATTTCATAGATTATCTGTTCAACTTGTTAATCTACCTAGTTCGTCATATGTATATGTTTCACTTGTAGCTCATAGGACTCCAGTTCAAGTTTGAATATTTCTACTTGTTAATCTATTTAACTCATCATAGTTATTTGTAACTATTGTTCAGTTTGGATCTGTTCTTTTTATTAGAAAATATAAGCTAGATATATCTAGCTTATATTTTACTTTGAATAATCTACGCCATCAATAATTATTGTTGGATTTTCTTCTAATTCTTTAAAAATATCTTGTTTTTCATGTGATAAATTTATTAAATCATTTTCTGAATAGAATTTAAGTTCATTGTTTGATAAATATCAGAATTTTGGGATATTTTCTTTCAATTTTACAATTACACTTTTTTCATCATTTACATTTAAAAATAATTTATAGCTATAGTCTAATACTTTAGTTTTTCAATCTGAATAAGTACCAATACTTTCTTTGCTGTATAAATATAAATATAAATATACTTCTCAATTTACCTGTTTAAATCATTTAATTTCTCAATTTAAACAACTAATTTTCTTATCTTTATTACATAGTTTATTGATTTTATTATATTTTCATATTTGATAATTATCTCATAAATTCATATAAATTTCTTGAAGTTCTTGTGAATTACTTTTTTTCCAATCAAAATATAATTCTCACCACATATAAACACTAAAAATTATAATAATAATTCAAACAGCTAATATTATTTTCTTATTCATTTTCTATAAAATAAATCAATATAAATTAATATAAAAAATATCATTAAATATAATAATAAATAAATTATAAAATCTAATCCTATTACAGCAATTTCAGATCATGAATATTTTTTATAATATAAATAATAAGAAAAATATGAATAATAAAATATAATAAATATAATTACTGAAATAAATGTATATTTAATTTTCTTTTTCAAAAAATAGAAAACTATTAAAATAGCTAAAATAAATAAATTTATCATAGATTCTGTTTAAAAAATAAATTATCTTCAATTTTTAAAAATACTAAAATATGTATTCAATATATCATCTCCAGTTATTTTTCAAGATTTTGTTTCTTCCGCTAATTTATATCAAGCTTCATAAAAAATCCAATCCTCTTTTTCATTTTCTAAAATTCACTCTTTCTTATATCATCTATCAAATCATGCAGATGTTGCAACTAAACCTCAAAATTTTATATTATTTATTGTATATCAAACTTTTTGTCAATTATATCAATATAAAATATTTCATAAATCAGCTAACCAAATATCTTTTCAATCTATAATTATTTTCTTTCAAGAAGTATCAGTTATATAATTATCATCAATAAATAATCATAATTCTCTTATTCATTTATTTAATTTTATATTTGCTTTATTTGGATCTAATGTAATATCAGAAAAAATTTCTTGTGTTTTAAATGAATATAAATTTTCAAAATAAACTCAATAATAATTAAATTTATCAACTATTTTCAATAATGCTTTCGATAACCCACTCCTATCAACAAAATTCACTCCATTATTCCCAACATAACTATACAAATTCACATCATCAGATATATCTATCGGATCTCTTGATATAAATCTACCTAGTTCTGGATTGTAATATCTTGCTCTGTTGTAATATAGTTTTAGTCATCTCTCATACTCTCTTCCTGTAAATAATCTAGTATTTCAAATACTTGATTGTTTTAAGTTTGTTACTTTTCAAGTTTCTTGGTCTATACTATACGGTTTTCAAAATACATCATATTCATAAGCTTCAACTATATTACCAAATTCATCTGTAATTGCAACTATTGAGTTTAGATTATTTTTATGATAATAGTATGTGTTAGTTTCAGAGTATTCTTCTTTTATAGTTCTTGTTTTAAGTTTACCTTTGTTATTTGTATATTCTTCTTGTATTTTCCTTGTTTTGTAATCTACTTTTTCCATAGAGATTACATCATCTATTTGGTTTCAATTTGTATAGTATTTACTTGTTTTTAGTTTAGATATTCAGTTATTGTTTGGTTTTGTATAATTTTCTTCTAGGATTATATCTTTGTTTGAATAGTAGTAGTTTATATATGATTCATTATTAAATATTTTTTGTATTCTTCCACCCCAGGGTGCTCTCTCTTGCTTCGCAATTCACCTTGTATCTAGATTATCATATTTAAATTGTATTATTTTTGTTATTTGTTCTACTTCGTTTGTTTCTGTTTGATTTAGTTTTTTGTAGATTATTTTTTCTACTTTTACTAATCTGTTTTTATAGTCATATGAGTAAATATATTGTCTTTTATCATTTAACATATTTCAAATCATATTTCAGTTTTTGTCATATATCAATTTTCAGTTTAGTTCTATTTCTTCTTCTATAGTATATCTTCAAGTTAAATTTGGTAATCTATTGTGATTTTTGTTATTTAAATAAATTAAAAGCTAGAAAAACTCTAGCCTTTAATTTATTTACAAAAATAATATGTTGTTCAGTTATTATATTTAAAATACTAACTATATATTTGTTATTCACATGAATATATATCATTTTTTTTCAATAGTCATTTTTCTGTAATATAAATTTTACAATTATCTGAATTACAATCTTCTAAATTATTATAATTTAGCCTTTAAATTTATCTAATTTTATTCAATATTGTTTATAAGGACATTATCTAACACCCAATTATTATCGATTTTTTTTATAGTATTAGAATTATCTATTACAATTTCATTATTTTCATTAGATATATTCCATCAAGATTTATTATATATATATATATCTTGTTTATTTCTAATATAATAAGCATTTTTTAAATATATTTTAATAAGATAATTACTATTATTATTTATAGAATTAAATTTTTCATTATTGTGGTCAATTTTAATATTATCTATATTTAAATAAGACATACTTTCATATAATTTAGTACAATCAATTTGATTTACTTCACTATATTCTTTTTTGTATAATTCAAGTTTTTGTAATATTTCCTCTTTCTTTCATGTACAATATGAATATTTTCAATCATCACTCGCAAATCATATTATCATTTTATCAATATTTGAATAAATATCAGTTATATTATTAATATTTATATATTTAATAATATCATTATATTTATCTTTATTTTTTAAAAATGTTTCTTTACTAGGTATTTCATAATTTTTAACTGTATTATTTTTTATAAAATATTTATTAAATATAAAACTTCATATTTGAACAAATATTATAAATATTAGTACAATTAAAGATATTTTAAATAATAGTTTTTTCATAATATATTTTAAATTAATAAGTATTTGGGATTAGTCCATTATCAATAATATCATTTATTTCTACTCATAAATTATACATTTGTTCATATGATCAATAATATAATTTTAGTTTAGATAATTCATTTACCTCATTATCAGAATAAACTGATCTATTATATGTTCAAGTTTTAATTGAATCTAAAAGCATATTCATTGTAAAATTTCATCATAATTCAACCTCTTTTGCTAAATTATAACCTGCTTCATATAAATCTCTATCTTGTAATTCTCATTCTATTCAATTTGACATTCATCATCAATTAGCACTATCTCAGAAAGTATAAACCATTGCTCACGTATTTAGTGTAAATAAACTATATCAAATATAATAAGCATTATATCAAACTAATATATTTGACACTTCTCATAAACTATATTCATTTCAATTTAAAATTATAGTATTATTTTCCGATATTAAATCTTCTCATGTTTCATTAATCCAATTTCATAATGCAGTCTCTTTATCTCAAGTATAAACTAAATCATATATTCAATTTTCTAATTGATTCCATTTATTAAATTTATCAATAACTCATAAATTACTATAACTTTTCATTACTTCTCTAGATTGATTAAATATAGAATATATTGCATCCTTACTCATCCCCATTGGATCCACAAAATTCACCCCATTATTCCCAACATAACTATACAAATTAACATCATCAGATATATCTATCGGATCTCTTGAAATAAATCTACCTAGTTCTGGATTGTAATATCTTGCTCTGTTGTAGTATAGTTTTAGTCATCTTTCATATTCTCTTCCTGTAAACAATCTAGTATTTCAAATACTTGATTGTTTTAAGTTTGTTACTTTTCAAGTTTCTTGGTCTATGCTATACGGTTTTCCAAATACATCATACTCATACTCTTCTAGTATATTACCAAATTCATCTGTAATTGCAACTATTGAGTTTAGATTATTTTTATGATAATAGTATGTGTTAGTTTCAGAGTATTCTTCTTTTATAGTTCTTGTTTTAAGTTTACCTTTGTTATTTGTATATTCTTCTTGTATTTTCCTTGTTTTGTAATCTACTTTTTCCATAGAGATTACATCATCTATTTGGTTTCAATTTGTATAGTATTTACTTGTTTTTAGTTTAGATATTCAGTTATTGTTTGGTTTTGTATAATTTTCTTCTAGGATTATATCTTTGTTTGAATAGTAGTAGTTTATATATGATTCATTATTAAATATTTTTTGTATTCTTCTATCTAGATTATCATATTTAAATTGTACTATCTTTGTTATTTTTTCTACTTCATTTGTTTCTGTTTGGTTTAGTTTTTTGTAGATTA
>JAQUZB010000010.1 GCA_028691535.1 Candidatus Altimarinota bacterium
ACCAAAACAAGAATACAAACCAAAACCTGAATCAAATGAAATAAGAGGTAAATTTATCTCAAAATTTCCTGAAACTAAATTTTATCTACCATCTTTAAGAGAAGGTTATACTAGATTTATTCCAGTTGGATGAAATAATGAAACATGAGCAAAAAATATGTGAATGGTTCAATATTGAGATGATATAATAATCATAGATTGTTGAGTACAATTTGCTGATGCAGATATGTTATGAGTAAATTATTCAATTCCTGATGTTTCTTTTTTAGTTAAATATAAGAAAAATATTAAAGGTTTTCTTATAACTCATGCGCATTTAGATCATATTGGTTCATTAAAACATGTATATCCTGCATTAGGATGTCCTCCATTGTATTGAACAAAATTTACAATTTGATTAGTAAAAAAACAATTAGAAGAAGCATGATTAATTCCTTATGCTACTTTAATAGAAGTTGATGCTTGAAAAAGAGAAAAAATTAAAGTATGACAATTTGATGTAGAATATTTTAAAGTAAATCATAGTGTTCCTGATTGTGCTTGATTATATATTGAGTCTCCAGGTGGAACTAAAATAGTTCATACTTGAGATTTTAAAATAGATTTTACACCAGCAATTGATACTCCTGCTGATTTAGATAGGATAAGTGAAATTTGAGAAAGATGAATTTCTGTTTTGATGTCTGATTCTACATGATCAACTAGAAAAGGTTTTTCTATGAGTGAAAAAAATGTATGAGAAGAACTTGAAAAAATAGTTTCAAATCATCATAAAGGTAGACTTATAATTGCTACATTTTCTTCTTGGATTTCAAGAGTACAACAACTTATAGATATTGCTGAAAAACATGAAAAAACTATATTTTTAAGTGGTAGAAGTATGGTTGAAAATGTTGCTATAGCAAAAGAACTCGGTTATATAAATATAAAACCAGGTATTGTTAAAAAAATGACACCAAAAAATACAGAATGAATTCCTCCACATAAACAAATTATTATTACAACTTGAAGTCAATGAGAACAATTTTCTGCACTTGCTAGAATGAGTGAATGAAAACATAATTCTGTTGAAATTATAAAATGAGATACTGTAGTTTTTTCTTCAAGTGTTGTTCCTGGTAATGAAAAATCAGTTGTTTGAATAATTAATAAGCTTATAAAATTATGAGCAAATGTAGTTACAAAAGATGATTGAGAAGTTCATACATGAGGACATGCATTTCAAGAAGAACAAAAAATAATGATAAATTTAGTTAAACCTAAATATTTTATGCCAGTATTTTGAGATTTATATTTCAGAACTGTTCATAAAAACACAGCGATGACTCTATGATACAAAGATGACAATGTTTTAATGCTTGAAAATGGTAGTATTGTTGATTTTGCACCTAAAAATTGAAATGTATTTAAATCAAAAATAAAAGCACCAATTCAAGAAATAATAATTGATGGTCATGGTATGTGATTAGCTACTAGTCATGTAATTAAAGCAAGAGAAAAGATGATGAATTCTTGAGTTTTAGTTATTATGTTTAAAACTGATAAAAAAACAAAAGCTATTTTATGACATATTAAATTAGAATCTAGAGGTCTTGTGTATTTAGAAGAAGTTAGATTTATTCATAGAATGATTATTAAAAAAGCTAGAGATATCTATGAAAATACAGTAAAAGATGTTCCAGATATGGAAGAAAAAGATTTACTAAAAATTCTTAGAGATGATTTAGAAAAATTTCTTTTACAAAAAATAGATAGAGAACCAATGATTATACCAATGCTTACAGAAGTATAAAAATATTTTACAAAAGACAAAAACTCCTTATTATAGTTTTGTCTTTTATTTTATAAAAAAATAAGAATATGAGAAATAAAATCAATGTGTTTCTTTTGATTTCTATGATGTTTTTTTTAAGTTCGTGTTTCTCATCAACAGAAAATATAGATAAGGCAAAACAAGATTTGCTTAATTGAAGTTGAGTTGTTGAAGAAGATTATACTAGTGAAGAAATAACTAAGTATGATGAATTAGAAAAAGATCAAAAAGAAAATATAGAAGAAAAAATAGTAATAAATACTTTAACTACTGATCAATTTATTGAACTTGATTCTTTAGAAAATAAAGATTTATTATCTTTAGAAGTAGAAATCACTTGAAAAACTACAACAAATGTTGATAAAATAATAGTTAATTTTTCAAATACTTGATCAAGTTTTAAAGAAGATAATTATACTTTAAAAACATTTAAGCCAGGAGATAAAACATTTTTGTATAGAGCATTCTTAAAATATGAAACTCTAGATTATTGAAGAAATGTGTATTTAATAGAAGCTTTTTCTTGAGAAAAAGTATCTAAAACTGAACTTATAATAAATGTTAATAAAGAAGTAGTTAATTCAGATAAAAGTTCTGAAAAAGAACCTGTTGCATCTGAAAAAGTAGATACTTCTAGTTTGCCAACAAGCCAATATTTTGGGAATCCTGTTGAATTATGAGATTCTAAAATTACATATAGTGATATTAAATGATTACAAATTGAAAAACTTTCAGGTACATGAGTGACTCTAGATAGTGATAGTGTAAATAATTTTTTATCTGATAGAATTGATGGTTGGTTTTTCTGGAATTCATTAAGACCAATTAAAGATAATGAATGAGTTTCATTCTTTGTTGTTAGATTAGATTGAGATAATTATATCTATGAAAAACATTATTTTTCACCTAGTTGATATTATTGAGTTTTACAATTAGAAAAATGAGTTTGAGCAGATATCTCAAATTTAAGTGAAAAAAATACTGAGTTAAAATTAAAAAACGATACATATCAAACAGTTACTATTGCAGATATGTTATTTAAAGAATTATTAAAATAATTTTAAAAAAATGAGAGTACTTTTAAAAATATCTTGAGAAGCGTTGAAATGAGAAAAGGATTTTTGAATTGATCCTAGTTTTGTTGAAGATGTTGTAATGAAGGTAAAAGAAATTAAAGAGAATAATATAGAATTAGCAATTGTTGTATGAGGTTGAAATATTTATAGAGGTTCAAACTTAATTTCTTCATGAGTTAATCCAACAGATTCACATAATTTAAGTATGTTATCTACGGTTTTTAATTGAGTTGTTCTTAAAAATTTCTTGGATAAAGCTTGTATTAAATCAATTGTTATGGATCCAAATTGAATAAATTTTGTAGAAGTATACAATAAAAATACTGCAAAAAAATATTTAAAAAAATGATATATAGTTATTTGTACTTGATGAACTTGAAATCCATATTTTACTACTGATACAGGATGAGTACTTAGATCACTTGAATTAGAGTGTAATATGATTATTAAAGCTACTAAAGTAGATTGAATCTATAGTAAGGATCCTATGAAACATAAGGATGCAAAATTTTACGAAAAAGTTACATATGATGATGTTATTTGACATGATTTAAAAATAATGGATCATACAGCAATATCACTTGCAAAAGAATCAAATCAAGTAATTAAAGTTGTAAACTTATCAAAAAAGGGAGCTATATTAAAAGCTATTTTATGAGAAAAAGAAGGGAGTACAATTTGTGCTTAAAAATCTTTTGACAAATAAGTATTTTTTAATATGATACACGAGCAATTTTTAAAAATTATATACACTTTTTTAAAGATTAATAAAAAAACATAATTAATATATAAATAAATCAAAGATGTTAGCTAAATTAAGAAAAAGAAAAAGACTTAGAACTCACTGATTTTTAAAAAGAAGTTCTACTGATAATGGTAAAAATGTTTTGAAAGCTAGAAGAAGAAAAGGAAGACACGTTCTTACTGTTTCTTACCCAAAAAGATTTCAAGAAATTAATGGTAAAGCTAAAATGCATATTATTGCATGAGGTACTGCTAGAAAATCACCTTTTGATGGTAAAGGAAATTTTGTTAAAAGAAAATAATATTTTAGTTTTTAAGTATTTTTATAGTGATTGCTAAAAAATATAGATTAACTGAAAAAGAAACAAAAAAGGTTTTACATAAGTGAAAACCTTTTTTTTCTTATTGAATAGTATTAAATATAATGAAAAACACTCTTGATTATAATAGATTTTCTATTGTAATTGGAGGAAAATCAGTTAATACAAATGTAGATAGGAACTTTTTTAGGAGAAAATTTTATGATAAATGTAATTGAAATATAGATAATAATTGACAATCTTATGATTTAGTTTTTGTTGTAAAAAAGCAAACTAAATTAGAAAAAAAAGAAGAAACAAGTATAATAACTTTTGAAAAAGATTTAAACTTTTTACTAGATAAATATAAAATATAATATGAAAAAATTTTTGGATTTAATATTGGTATTAATGCTTACCATTTTGATATTTAGTTATTTTTGAAGTGATAAAAAACAAACAATAGACAATACTATTGATATATCTTTTGATAAAACTAGTTATACAATTCCAGCATCAGTTTGAGTAATAGTAAAAAATTTTACTGCAAGTGGTATAGTTATAAATCCTTGTAATGATATTAATATATTATCATCAGGTGAAAAAGTAACTCTATTAAATAATTGTGAAGATGTTCAAGTAGCTTCTTGAGAATCACATTTGATATCATATGCAAATGATTATTCAAGTTTTCTTAAGGTATGAAAATATACTTTAAATTCAAGATTATGAGATAAAGAATATTTTGATCAATTTGATTTAGAAAATAAATGAACAATTAAAAAGTTATTTGTAACTATTATTTATGCACCAATTTATAATCTAGTTATATTTTTAATAGAAATATTTGGTTGATCATTTGGTTGGGCAATAGTATGTGTTACAATAATTATTAGATTATTATTGTTATGGCCTCAACACAATATGATGTTGTCTCAAAAAAAATTACAAGCAATTCAACCAAAGATAAAGAAAATCCAAGAAGATCATAAATGAGATCAACAAACAATTGGTATGAAAATGATGGAACTATATAAAACTGAAAAAGTTAATCCAGTAGGTTCATGTTGATTTTTACTTATACAGATGCCTATACTTCTTGTAATTTATCGTATAATTCTATGAATTCAAGATCAATCTAATATTTATTATTTATATTGATATTCTAAGTCGTTTTTATTAACTGATATTAGTTTTTCATTTTATTGATTTGATTTACTTCAAAAATGATGATTACATTGATTATTGTTAGCAGTTATAGTTGCAACACTTCAATTTTTTCAAATTAAGTTATCTTTAAATCAAAAAGAAATTGATGCAAAAAAATCAGGTGTAGTTTTAGAAAAAAAATCTTGAGATGATAAATATTCAAGTATGATGCCAGATCCAGAAATGATAAATAAATTTATGCTTTATGGTATGCCAGCAATGGTATGAGTATTTACATATACATTTTTCGCTTGAATAGGTATTTACTGGGGGATTTCTACTTGATTTATGTTAGTACAACAAATTATTGTAAATAAAATTTTAAAAAAGTAAAGTTAAAAGTGTTAATGATTTTGACACTTAAGTAGTTTTTTATTAATATGTCACTATGTTTATATAATAATTATCTATATTATGTTTAAAAAGATTTTAGCTGTAAGTTTAATTCTTGCTTCATTTAGCACTACATTTGCTGAGACTACTGAAGTACAATGTTCTTCTGATTCAGTTTTTGCTGAATATTCTTGTAATCAATGTTTTGATGGTGGAGAAAAGGAACAATGAGGTTTCATTTGATTGTTAACTGATATATGGTCAAATACTTCAGAAAATGATAAGATTTTGTATAAAGAACAACAAGAAATGCCTGAAATGGTTAACTTAAATACTTCTAAAGTATCTTGGTCACAAACTCCTGATTCTAAAGATTTTTGGGAATATACTCCAGAATTTGAAGCTTTGTTTTCAACTGAACAAGATTGATATGTATTAGGTGCAGGTAAATCAATAACTTGGTTAAAATCAAAATTATCATATGCTTTTCAATTAGATAAAAATGAAACTGCAAAAGGTGAAAATATAGGTTTATTAATATATCCAATCTTAAGTCATACACTTTTAGCTAATGGAGAATTAGGTATGAGTAATACACCTCATAATGAATGTGTATTGTATAAATCAGCAGCTGGTGAAGTACCAAAAGTAACTCCACCAAAAACTCTACCTCAAACTGGTCCTGCAGAATTTTTCTTATTATTAATTCTTGCTATGATTTTAGGTTTTGGTATTGTTAGATTTAAAACTAATTAATATAAAATAATTAATTATAAAAAAGATAAAGTAAAAATGCTTTATCTTTTTTATTCATTAAATTTATTTATAGTCAAGCTGATTATTTTGTTTTTTGTTTTATAATTATGGTATTATATAATGGTATAAATTATATTATTTAAAAATATCTATTATGTTACACATTATAAAACAATATAAAAAATTAATTTTGTCTTTTTTAGAGACTAATTTTGAATCTCCAGATAGAAGTTGATCAAACTTAAATAATAATAGTATTGATGCTTTTATTAAGGATGCATTAAAAGATAAAAAACTTACATCTGATGAAAGAATTAAAATTAGTTTAAAATATGACGAATATATTTTATGAAAAGCTACAATTAAAGAAGAAACAAAGAAAGATTTAAAATCTTATTTAGAAAAATCTCAATGATGAAAAGATTTTGAGATATTTAAAAAATATATGTTAGATAAACTTTCTAAACCAGTAACTGTAACTGAACCAGTCTCTAAAGTTGAACCAGTAGTTACGACTGAACAAGTAGCTAAAGTTGAACCAATAGTTGCAACAGAACCAATGACTAAAACAGAACCAGTAATTGAAACTGAAACAGCGGCTAATAATAATATTTCTCAAAAATCAGTTAAAACTGTTGAAGAAACAAGTACTGATATGAAAATTGACTTTTGAACTTGAAAAACTGATTTTATATGATTAAGAGAAAATATTAATTATTCTTCATATAAAGAAATAGTAAAAAATTTAGGATATGAAGATTTAAAAGCTTTTGTTCTAAATATAAATTGAATTGCAAAAAGTAAAAATTTAAATTCAGAATGAAGATTGTCATTTACTCCATTTAATATAGGAGATTTAAAAGATGCTTTTGCAAAAATTTGATATAAAGCGGATGGAGCATTTTGAGGTATTGAAATGGCATCATTAATGGAATTATTTAATAATGTTTATAAAACACAAGAAAAATTAAATAAAAGTACTGTTTTTACAGATAAATTAGCAGTTTTATTTGATTATAATCAAGATTGATTACTAGATGATGATGTACATTTTTATACTAAAGAAAAGCAATTTTTTGATGCTATAAAAACAGAAAACCAATTTGAAAATTTATTAAAAAACTTAGGATATCAGTCAAAAGAAGAATTTAATCTATCTTTTGAAAATAATTATTTTGCAGCAAGATCTGAATTTAAAAATAGATTAGGAAATGTATTAAGTGTAAAAGATGTTATAAATCCATCTGAAATGCTTAAAAACCCAAAAGCATTACAAGAGTTTAATGAAGCAAAATTAAAAGCAGAAGTTGAACTAGAAAATGTTTTAAATACAAATGAGAAAACAAAAAATCTTCCAAAAGAAACAAAAGATGCAATAAAGTTGCAAGCAGTTTGATTAGTTGCTGGTTCTGCTGTTTGAGCAGGTGCATCGTTTGACATCTCATGACTTACAAATGATATAATTGATTCATTACAAATTGGTATAATTAATTGAGTTCCATGAATTTGAATTGCTAAAAATATTTTTAAAACTAAAAAATGATGATTTAGGGTAGATGTTTGAGCAGTAAATTTAATTCCTATGATTTCAGCATCTTGAGTTATTAAAGAGGCAGAATATGAAGAATTTAAAAAATTATTTCCAAAAGAAATAGATTCTAAAACTCAAGTTACATTAACTGCAGCAGTATCTGCAGTATGATCAGCAGTTACGTTAGATTTTTCTAAAGCAAGTGAAAAAACAAAACTTGGTATAGAAAAAGCAAAAGAAAAAATGTCAGGTGTATTAGATAAAGTATTTGATGAAATTAAATCTGGAAAAACTTTTGAACAATCAAGTTTTAAAGAAGAGGCTTCTAATAAAGCAGTTTATGAATGACTTACTTGATTATATAAATCAAATGGCTCAAATCCTGAATTAGTAAAATATTTGAAAGAATGATCTTTAAAAAATTATGAAAGAGCTTTATATCAAAATGCTGATGGATTAAATTATTCTTGAGTAAGTGTTTGATTATTATTTTTATCAGGTTATTTACCGGTTCCATTAGTTTTAGTTCAATGAGATTATCATAGAACAGAATGGAAAAGAGTTTTACCAGCTTGAGCAGTAGAAGAATCTGGAGAAAAAGAAAAAAAATGAGAAATTATTCATCCAAAACATACTAAAGAAAATTTAAGATCAAATTTTGAAAAAGGGACTGATATTAATTCAAAATTATCTTCATTTGAAAATGCATTTTCTTTTGCAACTCGTTACAACGAATGAGCCCTTGCTTTGATGAAGCCAGAAAATGATTTAAATACTAGATGGGAATGATTATTAAAATTATCAAGATGAGTAAAAACACTTAATGATGTATGATTAAATAAATTTTTAAAAACTGTAAGTAAAGATAATGAAAAATGGTTAGTAATATCAACTATTTCTCAATATATGAAAAAAGCTAAAGATTTTAATAATTGAGATATTAAATCATGGAATGAAAATACAGATAAATATATAAAAATAGATAAAGATAGAAGAAAATCATTTGATACTATGATGTGATTTAGTTTACAAAATGAAGCTAATGAGTATTATTCAAAATTACAAGTATCAAAATGAAAAATAGATAAAACTACTATTATATGAGTTTGATTTGATGCGACTTCAAGTATTAATGTTGAATGAAATAAAGTAGTTAAATGAATGGATACTCTTTATACAAACTTAAGTATTTTAACTGTTAATTGACAACCATTACTTATTCATATTACAGATAAGGCTAAAATTGACGCTTTTAAAGAAAAAGTTAGATCATCAAAAAATATTTCAGAAGATGTTAAAATAGGTTTAATTACATGAATTGAAAATTGAACAGTTGAATTAAATTTTTATAAAGATCCAGAATGATTTGATGATAGAATATTACCAATTATTAAAAAAACGATACCAGGTGATGAACCAGGTATACCAGTAGAAACTCCTGAAAATCCAGTTATAGAAGTATTTCAACCAGATCATAGTACAATTAAGGTTGTAGGTTGATATACATGAGAGAGAAGAGAAAAAACAGATGATAAACCATCATGAGGTTGAGATTGAATAGATTCAACACCAGGTCAAGATAGAACACCTAACACTCCACCTGCAAATCCAACGCCAACTCCAGCTGCTCCTTGAACAGGAAATACAGAAATTCCATGAGGATCAGTAACTTGAGGATTTTGAGGTTAATAATTAATTAAAATAAACATGTTAAAAAAAATTATAATAATTACATTAATAACTTTATCATTTTATTCTTGTTCAAAACAAGAAAATAATGATAATATTGACAATTTAAATAATTGAGTTATTATTGATAGAGAAAATAAAGTAGAAGAACTATGAGTTTGAGATATTTGAGATAATTCTACTTTAGAGGTTAAATGAGGTTTTAGTAATTAATTATTTTTTCAAATGAAAAAGTTAATAATTTTATTTATTGTTTCACTTTTTTTCATTACTGATACTTATGCATTCCAATGTGATCAAAGTTTTTATTGAAAATTGAGATATTGATATCAATATACATTTTATGATGATTTTACAAACTCTGGTACACCTAAATGAATAAATTCTGTTGATGTTAGTTATGTGGAACAACAAGATTATAATGGATCAAGTTCTTTTCCATCTTTTTCTTGGACTCCTTGGATGATATCAAAATGATATATATTAAATCCTTGAGATAGTTGAACAGTTATTAAGGCTGATTCTACTTATCCTATTAATTATGTTCCTAATACTAGAAATAATAATAACTTTGTAATTCAATATAAAGCAAAATATTTTGAACAAGTAAATTGAGTTTGGGATATGATAAATCCAAAATATCATACAGAATGTAAATATTATGAGGTTACATGGTGTGGTGATGGTATTTTAGATACTGATGAGTGAGAAACTTGTGATCCAAACGATGCAAGTAAAACTGGTTGGGGAAATGGTTGATGTCAAGTAAATACATGTCAACCTATAAATATTCCTACTCCACCTGCATGTAATAATTTAAGTATTAATCCACTAACATGAGCAAGTCCATTAAATAGTAATGTTTCTTGTTCTTGAACTAATGCTACAACATATACAATAAATTGTTGAAATGGACAAACAATAAATGCAAATACATGAACATGTAATTATACTTCAACTTGAACATATACACCAACATGTTTTGTTGATGGAACAATTACAAGTCCATCTTGTCAAAAAACAGTTAATGTAACAACTCCAGTAACTTCATGTACAAGTTTAACAGCAACACCAACCACATGAGTAAACTCATTGACAAGTAATGTATCTTGTACATGAGTAAATGCTACAACATATACAATAAATTGTTGAAATGGACAAACAATAAATGCAAGTACATGAGTTTGTAGTTACGCTACAGTATGAACATATACACCAACATGTTATGTTGATGGAACGATTACAAGTCCATCTTGTCAACAAACTATTAGTGTTACTAACACTACTACAACGCCAAGTTGTACAAGTTTAACAGCAACACCAACAACATGAGTTAACTCTTTAACAAGCAATGTAGTTTGTACATGAGTAAATGCAACAACATATACAATAAATTGTTGAAATGGACAAACAATAAATGCAAGTACATGAGTTTGTAGTTACGCTACAGTATGAACATATACACCAACATGTTATGTTGATGGCACAATTACAAATGCATCTTGTCAGAAATCTGTTAGTGTTACTACTACTACAACTTCAAGTTCATCATCTTCATGATGAGGTTCATATCAATGTAGAGATGTTTCTATGTCAGGTAATCAAATTACATGTACATGAAATCATTTAGTACAAACATTTAGATTAAATTGTTCTTGAACTTATCAATTTTTACCAGCTGTTGTTTGAACAAATAGTACTACTTCAGCAACATTTACATGTTCTGATACAAGTGCATCATGTAGTGTATACAATCAAGTAGTAACTGAATCTTCATTTTATTCTTGGTTAACAAATCCTGCTTGTAATTTAACTCCTAGTTCTAGTTCAAGTAGTTGAGGTAGTTCAAGTAGTGGTTGAAGCTCAAGTAGCTGATGAAGCTCAAGTAGTGGTTGAAGCTCTCCTGATTATTGTTGAGATTGAGTAGTACAAAGACCAAATGATAATTTCGAATTAGAAGAATGTGATTTTGGTACATGAACTTGGCCCGCTTGGTGTTCACCTGCTACATGTAAAATAAATTGAGTAGTTTCATTTCCAAATGATGGAGAAATAGTATTTTGACCTAGTGATAATGTTATTATTTGAAATAATATGAATCCTTATTCAGAATATTCTTTATGAAAACCAAGTATTTTAAATAAATCAGGTTATGATTTATATTTTGATTCACTATGTGTTGTAAAAAAATCATGAACAACTATTTCTGGATGAACAACTTGTGAACCAATTTGAAAAACACTATATCCTTGAATGAGTTATTCATTTGCTAATTATCCTAATTTTGTATGAAATACTAGTACATTAACATCAGGAACATATTGAGATAATGTTTTAGTTACGACTATAGAAAATAAATGAACTCTTTATACAAATGCATATTTTGCATCTGAATTAAAAGTAAGAGTTTCAAAACCAAGTATTACAACAACATGATGAGGTACTAGTTTTGTTAATAATACTTCAAATGTTGCAAATGTTTCAAATGTAACACAAGTTACTTGAAACTCAGATATAAATAAAAACTTTGTATGAGCATGAGTTTCTACTTGAGATATATCTAGTTATTCTACAGATGTAACTAATACTACATCAGTAAATACTATATCAAAAGATTGAGATAATTATAATAATGCAGTTAATGAAAATACTACAATAAACGGTTTAAGTTTATGATCAACAACTAATATTGCAGATTTTAAAAACTACAATTGAATAAACAATGCTTATATATTAAAAAATACTAGTTTTGAAGTTTGAGTTAATACATTTTTATGATTAACTTGACCTAGAACTTATATAATTGAAAATTGAAACTTAATTATAAATAGTAATATTTCATATCCTGATAACATATCTTTTGTTGTTAAATGAGGTAATATTCAAATTGATAAAACGGTTACAAGTATTACTTGAACATTTATATCAATTCCGACAGGAAGTATAGGATGAGATATTAAATGAATAAATTGAACTACAAATAATCAATTAACAGTAAAAGGTTCATTATATTGAAATTCTTCTGACTTAATAAGCAAAAGAACTTATATAAAACAAAATACTTCTTGATTACTTGATGTTTGAACAATTGTAAGTTTTGGTTCTTCTATATTTAGAGATCCAGCACCACTTACTTCAACATTTATTAATGAATATTTAGATGCAACTAAAGTTGCAAAATAATAAAATAAAAAACTGATTTTAAATCAGTTTTTTATTTTATTATTTTTTCAACTCAATTTTTTATTGATAAATATAACTCGTGAAAATTACTATCTCTTTCAATTTCTTTTATAAATTCTTCTAATTTTTCAACTTCATTACTTATAAGCAAATAAAAATTTGTTCACATTATATTATCAAATTCTTTTGCTATATTATAAAAATATTTTTTAGTCTCTTCTATCTTTCTCTTTGCTTTTTCAATGTTTTCTTCTGAATAAATTTTATAAATTTCAGTACTCTTTAGATTATCAATCCTATCCCAAAATTTTACTTCTATTGAATCTAAACAAACTTGTCTAAGTTCGTCATCGTTAAGTTTTATTCTTAGATTTGGAGACATTGTAATTGATAATGCGTGATTATAAAATTTGTTTAAGCAAGGAGCATTTTCATCTATTTTTTCTTTTCAATTTTCACAAACTATATATTCTTCACTTAGCATATGGGAAAAATAATATGCGTTTCTTAAATCTTTATATTTTTTATCAATTTTTTCATAAATTTCCTTTGCCCATTTTTCTTCTGGAGTTATTTTTTCTGGTTCATAAGTTTCTTTTTGATAATATTCATCACTAATAAGTCATTTTGAATTTAATATTCCAGTATTTTGAATTATTTCAAACAATTCAAAATCATTTCTTGATTCTAAAAATAATCTTTCAGCTTCTAGCTCTTCATTAGTAATTTTATTAGATTTATTATGTTTTTTTTCTAAATATTTTTTTGATAGATATTTTCAAGATGAAATTATTCATGAATTAATTACAAATTCTTTTTCATCTTTATTTAAATTTCTAGATCATTTATTATTTATATATTCTCTAACTGGACTCTTACTTATAAGTAAAACTCATAATGCAATATGAGTTCAAAAAATATCTTTTAATGTAGAAAAACTAATATCTGTATCTTCAATCATATCATGACACATTGCAATAATAGTCTTTTTAATTGTTGGATTCTTAGAATTAAATACAGTAAATTGCATTACATTTATTAGGTGATCAAAGTATCTTCACCCTGTATTTCTTTTTATATCTTGAAATTTTAATTTTGCAAGTCAATATGCTCAATTAAAAGCTTGCATTGATTTCTCTATTTTTTCTTCAGAAAAATCACTATTTCAATAAATAGAATCTATAACTAATTTGTAAAGGACTTCAATTTGTCTCTCAGGAGACCAATTTATAAATTCATTAAAATTTATAAATTTTTGATTTAATGAGACGCTAGTTCCTTCAAATTGTAATAATTTTGGAATAGGCATTTTTTATATAATTATTAATTTATTTATATAATTATAAGTCATTTTGACAAAATGCAAATTTATTTTAATGTCATAAAAACACTCTTTTTAAAAGAGTGTTTTTATTAAAAAATTTTTGGTATAAATTTGTATTTTACTTTCTTTTTGTATTCAACATAATCTTTGTCCATTTCTAAGTGTCTTTCTTCTGTAATTGCCCTCATATAATACATAAATCACCAAGCTGAAATTGAAGCAAAGATTAAAAATAAATTATAAATATTGAAATTTTTTATATTTACTATAATTATAGGTAGAGCTCATATAAACCAAGATATATTTTTTGATATATAAGCTGGATGTCTTACGTATTTGTAAGGTCATTTGCTTATGATTCATCTATTTGTTAGATTACTTGCTTTTAATCAAAGAGATATTGATGCCCGAGAATATATTGCAAAAAATATCAAAAGTAGAGAATTGAAAAAAATATGTATATATAAATTATTGAAAATGGGAGAGTCACTACTATACCAATTAAAGAAATTATCCATTACAGAATTAAAAGGAGGATAACAAATCAAAGCAACAAGCCATCATAATACTGTTGGTTCAACACTTTTTATTTTATTTCATAAATGCTTACTTTCAAGTAAATATCAAAGTGTAAAAAATAGTAAATCAGTAAATATAATTAATTTAAAAATAGTTATAAATATATAATTATTGTAAAAATAATAGAAATTTTTTGAAAATAAATTTAATTCACCCCATCAAGAATAAACCTTATTTATAATTATTGATGCATCTTGAGAAATCCAAATTATCATAAGTGGTATGAAAAATAACTTTACAATCCACGCTAAAATACTATTTTTTTCTTCTGATGTTATCTTATAATCTTTGATTGTTAATTTGTTTTTGATACTATTTAAAACAATTCTTGCTTTTGATTTTTCATTTTCAATTAAATAAAAAGGAATCAATAATGTAAGATATAAAAGTAGTAAAAAATTAAATATATCAATAGTATTAAGATGAAAATCTATAATCTGGATATTAAAGAAAAGAAATCAGCTATAATATGAATTATGAGTATAAAATATGTATCATAAGATTATAAATAATGAACTAGAAAGATAGTTTTTTAGTAGTTCTTTCATTTTTTTGTTTTAAGTATTATTATAAAATAATTTTATAAATAAAACTATAAATTGCAATTTGATATTTTTTTATTAAAATAATTTTTATTATTTTTATAAATTTATTGAATGAAAAAGGGGCATATTTTTTTTATTTCTTGAGTTGCATGAGCTTGAAAATGAACAGTTATAAAGTTATTGTTAAAAGAAAATAATTTTGACTTAAAATTATCATTATCTTGTAAAACAAGGGAACCAAGGATTTGAGAAGTTCCATGAGTTGATTACATAAAACTTTCACTTGAAGAATTTAAAACTGCTATAAAAAACTCTGAATTTTTAGAGTATAATTTCATACATAATCAGGCATATTATTGAACAAGGATAAAAGATGTAATTGACGATTGAATAAATTTATGAAATTATATTTTAAAAGAAATGGATATCTTAATCTTGCCAAAAGTTTTGGAAGAAAATAAGATTTCAAGAGAAGATTTTACATATATTTTTCTTGATATTCCTCTTGAAAAAATAAAGGAAAGAATGGCTTTAAGATGAGATGATACTAGTTGAGCTGATTATGAAAATAGGATTGAATCAGCAATAAAAGAAAAGGAGCTTTCTTATCTTGCTGATCATATAATTGATGCAAGTTTGACACCAGAAAATACACTTTTAGAATTGAAAAAAATTATAAGTAATAAAATAAATAAAAATTAATTATGAAGATTCATATAATAACTATATTTCCTGAGAGTTTTTCATCATACTTTTCAAGTTCTATTATGAAAAAAGCATTAGATAATAATTTATTTGAATTAAATTATTATAAATTAAATGATTTTAGTGATGATAACTTTAAGAGAGTTGATTCAAAAGCATATTGAATGCACTGACAAGTTATATCAGCAGAACCTCTTTCAAAAGCTATTGAATTTGTTTTTGATAAAGTCTGAAAAAAAATACCAGTTGTTTTTATGACTCCTAGTTGAGATTTATTAAATCAAGAAAAAATTGAGAATTATTATGATAAATTAAATGATGAATTTATCATAATTTGCTGACATTATGAGTGAATTGATCAGAGAATTATTGATATTTATATTGATTATTGTATTAGTATTTGAGAATTTGTTCTTAGTAGTTGAGAGCTTGCTGCGCAAGTTTTTATAGATTCACTAGTTAGAAATATTTTTTGAGTTTTGTGAAATAATTTATCTTTAGAAGAAGAAAGTTTTTCTAAAAAATTGAATAGACAAAAAGAGTATCCTGTATATACTAAGCCAGAGATTTTTATGTGAAAAAAAGTACCTGAAATCTTACTTTCCGGTAATCATAAAAAAATAGAAGAGTGGAAATTAAATAATTTAACATAACATATAATGGGACAAATTGATTTATATTTGCAAGCAATGTGGGAAGCAATTACTTTTGAATTTGCAATTAAAATTGCTATTGTGTATTTTTTTGTTACTTGGATTGCATTAATTGTTTGGGTTATAAAAGATATTTCTATAAGAAGTAATAGTTTATTGTTTCAAATTTTTGCAGTTTTAACTATACTTTTACTAAGTCCATTATGAATATTTATATATTTATTAATTAGACCAAGAAGAACTTTATATGATAGATATTATGAGGAAATAGAAGAAAATTTAGATATATTTAATGAAATAGTTGAAGAAAGAAAAAAAGAGTTAGAAAATAAAATTTGAATAAAAGTAATTGAAAATTCTTCATTTGTTAAAGAAGAATTAAAAAAAGATGAAGTAAAAAAAATAGAAATAAAAGTTGAAGATAAAAAAATTGAATTAGAAGAACATATTGATGAAGTAGATGATTTTATAATAAAAAAAGATTAGAATTTTTAAATTCTAATCTTTTTTTATTATTTATTAAAAAATGAATCAATTAATTTTCTATATATCATTCTTTGTTTTAATTCAGCATAATATTTTGAATTAGGTAAGTATAGATTTTTTAATTTTTCAAGAACTTCTGGGTTTTGAAATTTAGCTAATACTTTTTCTATTTCAGTTTTCATCTCTTCATCACTTATTTCAATTTTTTCTAATTCTCATAATTTATGAAGAATTAATTCTCATTGTAATCTTTTTAATGCAACTGGTTTTACATGATTTTCTTTGTATGCTTCTTCATCTAATTTTAAACTTTCTAAATAATCTGACATCTTAATTTGATCATTTGCCATGTTTTCTTTTATTTCAGAAAAAACTTTTTCAATTTGATTTTTTAATAGAGATTCTCAAATATCAATAGTAGTTATTTTTAATAATTCATCAATTAATTTTGATTCTTCATCAATTCTAGCATTTGAATCTTTTGTATCTAAAATTTCAGCTTTAATTAAGTTTTTAAATCATTCTAAATCTAATTTTTGTCCTCTTAATTGTTCTATAAATTCAGGAGTTAATTCAGGTTTAACAGCTTTTTCAATTTTATTTACTTTTACTTTGAAGCTAGTTTTTTTATTTGCAAAATCACTATTATGATAATCTTTTGGAAAATCAATTGGTAATTCAAGTTCATCATTTATTTTAGCTCAAACTATTTTTTCTTCAAATCCAGGAACAAGTAGATTTGAACCTAAAACTAGAGGATAGTTCTTCATAGAAGTATTTTCTAGTAAGCTACCATCTTCATATCCTTCAGTATCAATACTTACTCTGTCTCATAATAAAGCTTTATAATCAGCTTCTGTTACTTCTTCAAATTTTGTAAATCTTTTTTCAATATCTGATATTGCATTTGTTACTTCTTCATCAGAAACACTTAATGGAGTTTTTTTCAAAGATATTTTTTTATAATCTTTTCAAATTTCAATTATTGGTAATACTTCTATATGTATTTTAATTGTAAGAGGATTTTCACTTACTATTTCTTTTATTTCTCATTGAGCAACAGGAATTAGTCATTCTTTTCTTAATGCATCTTTATACATAGTATCAATTGAAAAATCAATTGCTATTCTATTTATATGTTCATCTCAAAATTGTCTAACAACAACATCAGCAGGAATTTTTGCTCATTTTCTAAATCATTTTACTTCTGCATTTTTTTGTAAATGTTCAATAGCTTTACTTCTAGATTTAGCCACATTTTCAACAGTTTCTTCTACAATTAATTCAACAATAGATTTTTCTAAATTGTTTCTAGTTATTTTCATAAAATCGTTACAATAAATAAATAAATTTTTACGGGCAAAATTATAACTAATTTTAATTAAATATCAATTTTAGTTAATAAAAAAATAAGCCGAAGGCTTATTTTTAGTATCTTCACATATCATAATCGTAGTGATTTGTATCAGGATTGAATTTGTAAATTATTCACATATCATCATATTGTTGAAAATCAGTTGGTAGGTAATCAAGATATCATTTGTTAAATAATTCCATAGCATCAAAAGAATTTTTTCAAGTTTCTTTTAAAAAATTATCATTAATTCTTTCTATATAATCAAGATTTAATTCACGAATAGCTTTATTTATATAATTTGTACATTTTGATTCATCAGTTAATTCTTTTTGTTCTACATTTGCAAAAGCAACTTTTCTAATATTTTCAATTTTTTTTAATAAAGAACCATCTATTTCTAATTTTTTAGTTAGAAATCAATCAACTCAAATTGATTCAAGTTCGTTTCAAAGAAGGTTACATACTTCATTTTCAGGTTCTATAAATTTAGCTAGATTTAGAAACATAAAAAATGATTTTTCTCTATTTCATCATTTTCATTGCATTATTGCGGACATTGTTTTTGCTCACTCAACAGAATCACTATTTGCACTTGATATTTTATAATATTTTGCAGAATTTATAGGGTCATTTTTGTAAAAAAAATATATATAAGCTAAATAATAAGGCACTTTATAGCTTAAACATGGATTTTTATAGATATCAGCATTCCATATTTTTAATAAATCATTCTCTTTATCTATTAATTCTATTTTTTCAATATCACAAAAGTTTGTAACTCATTTCAATCATATTTTTATTGCTTCATCAGTATGTCATTTTTGCTCTTTCTCATCTATTATTTCATATTCTTTTTGATATGATGGAAGTAATAATTGTCATATTATATATGGCTTTTCAAAATATGGATTAAGTTCAGTTACTAAATCTAAAATAGAAAAAAGATATTTTTTATATTCACTATGAAAAACGTTAGATCCTATATATTGAATTGTTTCCATCCAATATATGTCTGCTCTCACATTTTTAAATCAAAAAGCAGTTGCTTTAGCTATATCTTTTGAAGGAAGATTTTCAGGGTGATTAACTAAATTTTCTTTTATTTCTAGATGTCTTAAATAGTTATTTTCATTTATTTTGAAAAAACTAAATAAACAGATAGTTATAAAAACTATAATAATAATTTTTTTAAGCATAATACAAATATTAAATATCAGTTCAGTCTAAATCAATTGTGATTTTTTCATTTTTTTTGCAAATATATAATCTTCTAGCATTTCATTCTCAAACACTTTTAGTATATATTTTTGGATTATTGTACTCTCAAACTATAGAATGAATTTTTTTTCTATCATACGGAGAATAAAAAGGTAACATCAAATCATCTCAAGATTTTTCAACAAATTTAATTTTTGAAATAATTTGAATTTTTAATCTGTCATCTTTACTTTTTATGTAATCATTTATTTCAATATGGATTTTTATTTTTTCTTCTATATTATTTTTTAATATAAGTTTCAAAATATTTGATATATTGTCTAAATTTTTTCAATTTGGTCAAATCAAAAGTCAAGAATCAGGAGATTGGATCTTGATTAAAAATATGTTTTGCTCTTCATTTACAACATCAATAGAATTAATTTCTATTCAAAAATTATTAAAAAAAGTACTAGTTAATGCTTTAATTTTTTCTAACATAATAAAAAAATTAATTTTAAATTTTTTATTAGATTAATTAAAAATAGCTTTGTTGCAAGTTTTTATATTTTTTTGACTTTTCATAAAAAATACTTATCTTCTAACAAATATTTTCTTTATTTATTCAACCAATATAATTAAATGTCAGACAAAATAATAGTAGATGATTATTACTCGCAAATCAACCCAAATGATAGCGAAGTTAAAAAAGATCCTGTAAAAAAACCAGTATTAGCAACAAAGAAAAAAATTGTTGTTAGAAAGGCTGCAGAAATTAAAGCAGAAGAGGCTATAAAAGAAGAGAAGAAATTAAATGATATTAAAAACAATCCTAAACAAAACATTTGAAATAATCAAAATAAAGCAAAAAATATAGTTCAAAAAATAGAAGTAATCAAGAGATGAGATAGAAAAGAAAATACTCCAAGTAATAGACCTGTAAATAATAGACCACCATATAATAAACCACAAAATCAATGAGTACACAATCCACAAGGATGATGATTTGCACCTAGGCCACCAAAACTTAATAATACTTGAAGCACTTGAACTTTTTCAGGAAATAATAAACCAGATTTTAGACAAAATAACACTTCTCAAAAAAGTGATTTTAGTTCTGGTTCACATTCTAATCAAAATGATAATTCTTGATTTAAGAAAACATTTTCAAATAATAAACAAGCAGTAAAGTGAAAACAAAAGGTAAAAGAAGATGAGGCTAATAAAAAACCAAAATTAAATACTTTTGGTAAAACAAGAGGTAAGGTTAGATTCTCATGAGAGGACGATTTAGTTTTTACTAGATCAAATAAATTACAAAAATCAAAAAAAGAAGAAAAGAAAGCAGAGGATATTAAACAAAATTTAGTTGAAAGAGTTTGAGAAATAGTTACGGTATGAGATTTTTTATCTGTAAAAGAATTATCAGAAAAAATCTGAGTTGTACTTCCTAAACTTATTGCTGAGTTTATGAAGAATTGAATGATGGTTACAATAAATTCTAAAATTGATTTTGAAACTGCATCAATAATTTGAGATGCTTTTGGTATAAAATTAGAAAGAGAAAATGCTCTATGAGCTTCAGTAGAAGATTTAGTCTTATGAAATATTTCATCTTTTTTAAATGAAGATGATGCATCAAAACTTATTCCTAGATCGCCAGTTGTTTCTATAATGTGACACGTTGATCATGGTAAAACATCACTTCTTGATTATATAAGAAGTGCAAAAATTGCAGCTTGAGAAGCAGGTTGAATTACTCAAAGTATTTGAGCATATCAAGTTGAATTACCTCAATGAAATATTACATTCCTTGATACTCCAGGACATGAAGCTTTTACAGTTATGAGAGCTAGATGAGCAAAATCTACAGATATTGCTATTTTAGTTGTTGCTGCAGATGAATGAGTAAAACCACAAACTATTGAATCAATTAGTCATGCTCGTGAAGCTGATATTCCAGTTATAGTTGCTATAAATAAAATGGATAAGGTTTGAGCGAATCCAGATCATGTTAAATGACAATTAGCTGAACATTGACTTGTTGCTGAAGATTGGGGATGAGATATTCCTATGGTTCCAGTTTCTGCTCATACTTGATTTTGAGTAGATGATTTATTGGAAATTATTCTTCTTGTTGCTGAAATGAGAGAGCTTAAAGCTAATCCAGATAGAAATTGAGTTGCTACAGTTATTGAATCACATCTTGATTGAAATCTTTGACCAGTTGCAACTGTATTAATAAATACTTGAACTATTAATTCTTGAGATAATATAGTATGTCAAGATTCATGTTGAAAAGTTAAGATTTTAAAAAATTATCAAAATCAAAAAGTTAAATTTGCAAAACCAGGTGAACCAGTATTGATTGTTTGACTTGATAGGGTTGTAGATGGTTGAGATATATTGCAAGTTGTAAATACTCCAGATATAGCTAAATCTAAAGCAGTAGAATATAAAACTTTACTTGAAAAACAAAAGAAGGCTTGAAGTTCAGGTTTAGAACTTCTTATGTCAAAAATAAAATCTTGAAATTTAAAACAATTAAAAATAATTTTAAAAGCTGATACGAATTGATCTCTAGAAGCTATTAAAAATGCATTGATTAAATTATCAACTCCAGAAACAACAGTTTCTATAATTCTTAGTTGAGTAGGTTCAATTACAGAATGAGATATTCTTATGTGAAAATGAAGTGATGCAATCTTAGTTTGATTTAGTGTTTGAGTTTTGCCAACTGCAAAATCTACATTAGAATCAGCTTGAGTTGAATATATTTCAAGTGATATAATCTATCATATTACTGATAAGATAGAAAAAATCGTTACTTGAATGCTTGATCCAAAAGAAGTAGAAATTATTTTATGAAAAGCTAAAGTTTGAGGAATATTTTTTACAGATAAGAAATTTATGATACTTTGACTTATTGTTCAACCAGAAAATAAAGTTGAAACTAATACAATGGCAAGAGTTATCAGAAAAAAGAAGATGATTTGAACTTGAAAGATTGAATCATTAAAACAATGATTACTTGAAGTTAAAGAAGTTGAAGGTCCAACTGAATGTTGAATAAAATTTGTTTCAAATATTATTATTGAAAATTGAGATGAATTAGAAATTTATAAAACAGAGATACAAAAATAATTTATTAACTTATTTATTATGAGTATATTAGATTGAATTAAGTTGCTTGATGAATTAACTAAAACTGATAAAGAAAATCTTAGTTTATTTTGTCAATTAAAAAGTCTTAAAAAATGAGAAATTATTTTTAAAGAATGAGAAGAAGCAATTGCTATGTATATTTTGAAAACTTGAAAAATAGAAATAAGAAAAGATATAGATTGAAAAATTGTAGTTTTATGAAATGTTGAAGCTGAAGAAATTCTTTGAGAAATGGCATTATTTTGAGATGATAATAAAAGAATGGCAACTGCGGTTGCTATAGAAGAATGTGAACTTATAACTATATTATCTTTTTCAATAAAAGACCTTACAAAAAAATACCCACTTTTATATGAAAAAATAAAAGATATAATAAATGATAGGATTATTGATAATAAAATAATTGAATCAACTATGAAATAGTGAAATAGTCAAGCAAAAAACAACTAAATGCAAAAAATTAAAAAAAGATTTGCATTTGGTTGTTTTTTATATATATTAGGTGCACATTTTTGTTATTTTATTGACTTACTATGTCAAACAAAGAAGATAAAATCGAGGTAGAGTGAACTATACTGAAGGCTCTACCTGGTCTGGTATTTGATATTCAATTACCAGAAGAGTTTTGATGATGAATTATTCAATGATATCTTAGTTGAAAAATGAGAAATAATTTTATTAAACTTATCGAATGAGATAAAGTTCTAGTAGAATTATCACCTTATGATTTAACTAAATGAAGAATAGTTTTTAGGCAAAAATAATTTTTACCTGTTTTTCTTAAAAAATTAAAAACAGGGCATATTTTAATTGATTACTTATCTGGTTATGAAAGTAAGACCATCTGTAAAACCAATTTGCGACAAATGTAAAATTGTTAGAAGAAATGGAGTTGTCAGAGTAATATGTAGTGTTGATCCAAAACACAAACAAAGACAATGATAATAAACTAACATTATAACAATTTATTTTATATTTAATTATATAACTAATATATGGCAAGAATTGCTTGAGTAAATTTACCAAATGGTAAACACGTTGAAATAGCACTTACTTATATTTACGGTATAGGTAGAACTGCTTCAAACGAAATATTAACAAAAGTTTGAATTGAAAAAACAACTAAAATTGAAACTATTTCTGAAGCTGATTTGGATAAAATCAGAGATGAAATAAAAGAATCTTACGTTGTTGAATGAGATCTTAGAAGATTAGTTGCTGGTAATATTAAAAGATTACAAGAAATTAATTGTTACAGAGGTCAAAGACATAGAAAAAGACTTCCAGTTAGAGGTCAAAGTACAAAAACTAATGCTAAGACTAGAAAAGGTAAAGCAACAGCTATCGCTGGTAAGAAGAAATAATATTATTTCTTTAACTATGTATAATATTTAAAAAATTAATTTATATTATGGCTAAAACTACTATTAAAAAAAGTAAAAAAACTAGACAAATAATTCCTCATGGACAAGCACATATAAATGCTACATTCAATAATACTATCGTTAGTATTACTGATGATAAAGGTAGTGTTTTAACTTGGTCATCTGGTTGAGCTGCTGGTTTTAAAGGTGCTAGAGAATCTACTCCATATGCTGCTCAAGTTATTGCTGAGCAAGCTATATCAAAAGCAAAAACTCTTCATTCAATTGAATCAGTTGATGTTTATGTAAAAGGAATAGGTATCGGGAGAGAACAAGCTATTAGAGGTTTGATTTCTTGAGGTGTTGATTTAAAAGCAATTTTTGATATCACTCCAGTTCCACACAATGGGTGTAGAAAAAAGAAAGTAAGAAAATTATAATTCTTACTAAAACAATAAAAAAACAATTTTTTAAATTTTTTAATTTTAAATTTAATTATGAGGTATACTTGACCAAAGAAAAAACTTTGTAGAAGAGAAGGTGTAAATCTATTCGGTACTGAAAAATATGATTTAACTGACTCAAAAAGAGCTCCTCTAAGAAGTAGAAAAACAAGTGAGTTCTGAACTCAACTGAGAAAAAAACAAATGGCTAAAAGAATGTTTTGATTATCAGAAAAACAATTCGCTTCTTATTTTAAAAAAGCTCAACAATCAACTACTACAGGAACTACTTGAGATAAAATGTTACAATTTTTAGAATTAAGACTAGATAACGTTGTTTACAGAGCAAATTTTGCTAGAACAAGAATTCAATCTAGACAATTCGTAAATCATGCACATTTTACATTAAATGGTGTAAAAGTTGATGTTCCATCTATTGCTGTAAAAGTATGAGATGTTATTGCATTAAGAGATAAATTAAAAGAATCTGCTTTATACAAAACTTTATTAGAAGAATTAGAAGAATTTTCTAAATCAAATAAAGGTAAAGTAACTGCTTGTAAATGGATTGATGTTGATTCAAAAAAATTAACAATTACAATCAAAGCAATGCCAGAAAAAGAAGATTTTGATCAAATAATTGATATCCAAAAAATAGTTGAGTTTTACTCAAAATAATAAATAGGAATTTATGTTATTTTTGTAATCAATTTAATAATATGCACATTATTCATAATACAATAGGTGTTCCTAAAATTACTCAAAAAGATTTAGAAAACAATACTTCATCTTTCATAGTAGGACCTTTACCAAAAGGGTATGGTGTAACTTTGGGTAATTCGCTAAGAAGAATACTTTTGTCTTCAATTCCTTGAACAAAAGTAACTTGAATAAAAGTAAAATGAGTTAATCATGAATACTCAACTCTTCCATGAGTAAAAGATTCAATAATTGATATAATGTTAAATCTAAAATGATTAGTATTATCAAAAAGTGATATCTGAGTAGAATGGTTAAAATTAAATAAAACTAAATCTTGAAAAGTAACTGCAGCTGATATAAAATCTTCATCTTGAATTGAAATCATTAATAAAGATTTATATATAACTGAAATTGACCAAGACGGTTTAGAATTAGATATTGAAATTAGAGTTGAAAAATGAGTTTGATATTTAACTCAAGAAGAATTATTAGAAAAAGAAGAAGATGTAGAAGTTATTCTACTTGATACTAACTTTTCACCTGTATTGAATGTTAAATACGATATAGAAAAAGCTAGATTTTGAGAAATGATTAACTTAGATCCTTTGGAAATGACTATAGTTACAGATTGATCTATATCTCCAGTAAATGCATTAAAATTTTCTTGAGATATGTTAAA
>JAQUZB010000006.1:0-35048 GCA_028691535.1 Candidatus Altimarinota bacterium
AATATATCATGAAAAAAGCTAGAATTTTAGCTGTTGTATGACTTGATGGAAATGCTTTTAAACCTCATACTTGAACAAAAACATCAGTTTTATTTTTACAAAAGTGGAAAGAAAATGAACTTGATGCAGGAGGAAATCCAAAAATAAAAAATTATCCTATTTTCTTTGCAACTTCAAAACTTCCTTTTAAAGATAATAGTTGAAATTATATATATAAAGATAATGAAGTTTGAGAAAAAGTTTTACAAAACGATTTAAATGATATAACAGAAGCTTTTAAAATTTGGGGAAATGAGCAAGGTTTTGATTTTTTAGGTGAATAATTTAATTTTTAAAATTTGTAAATGGCAAATATAAATGATTATAAAATAATTGCGCAAAAAAGTTTCAAATATTTTGAATTATTATCAAAAGAGTTATGAATTTCTACTTTTCCAAAAGAAAAAGATTGTGAGAGATTATGATTTTATTTGTTTATTTTAGAATATATAACAAATAAAAAAGATTTTAATGAACAACTTAAAATGATTACAGATACCGACTTTAATAAAATAGTATTTGATAAAAATTTAGTAGATTTTTGAGTTGATGCTGTAAATATAGATGATGATGATAATTTAATTGAATTATTTAATTTTAAGTATAGAGAAAACTTTAAGGAAACAAAACAACATATTTCAGATATTATTTTATCAACTAAATTTATAAATTCAATCGTTACTTGAAATACAAATGAATTAGATGATAAACTAAAAGATTACGCAAAAGATATAATAGAAAAATTAAATTGAAAAGAAATCTGGAAGTTAAAATTATACATAGTTAGTAATGAAAATTTTGAAATAGAAGAAAATGTTGATTTAAAAAGGTTAGAAGAAATGTATGGTATGGAAATTATACAGGTTTGATTAAATGAAATAAGTGAATTTATATCTTTAAGACCAGAAGTAATAAATGCTGATTTAATTGTAGATAAAGATGCAATAATGACTTATTCGGAAAGTAGTATATCATCATCGAAATCTTATATTGTTAGGCTACCATTAAGTGAAGTTATTAGAATTACTTGTAATAATGAGAGTTTAAGAAAAGAATATAACATTGAGGATATATCTAAACTCAGTAGTGTTGATTTAGATTTTTCAGTTTTATTCGATAATGTAAGATGATTTATTACAAAATCAAAATTTAATAATAATATAGTAAATACACTAGAAAATGAAGCAAATCGTTTTTTTATGTATAATAATTGACTTACTTTAACTGTAAATACTATTGATGTTGATGAAGTTAATGCCGGTAAAAAGTATAAAATACATTTAGAGTGATTACAAGTGTTAAATTGAGGACAAACTTTAAGAACAATTCATCATTATAATAAAAAAGATTCTAATAATATTTTAAATAATCTTTCAAATGCCCAAATTTCATTAAGAATATTTAAAGTATCGTCAAATCAAGAATTAAATAATAAAATTGCTGAATATACTAATAGTCAAAATACTATATCAAATATAGATTTAAAATCTTTGAGAAGTGAACAATTACAATTAGAACAATACTTATGAGAAAATAGAATATTATATACAAGAAAATCTTGAGATACTTGAGATAATAATAAAGAATATGATTATAAGATAAGTATGGAAAGATTTTGACAAATCCTTTTTTCATTATCATGAAAACCAGATAAAGCTACAAATCAAAAGAAAAGTATATTTGATAAATATTATGATGATATTTTTTGAAGTTGAAATTTAGTTATTGAAGATTCAATAAAGTATATTAAAAGATATTTTGAGATTCAAAAAAAGTATACTGATTTATGATTTACTACAACAGAACAAAAAATATTTTATATACTATACTTAGATAAAAATTTAAGAAAGAGTTTAGAAGAATTAATAAATGATTTTGAAAAACATCTTTGAGAATATAAAAAATGAGAAGATATTAGTCATGCAAGAAAATTAATTCAAAAAGATTTCAAAATCTTCGTTGATGAAAAATACTCTATAAATAGTTAAAACCTATGACTTTCCAACAATATATAAAACAAAAAAATCTTGATATTTCAATAATAAGTTTTGAAGAAATTATTTGAAGCTCAAGAATTGATTCTGAATATTTTCAGTTAAAATTTATTAATCTTGAAAAAAATATAAAAAGTAAAGAGTTTAGTAGACTTGAAAGTATTACTCAGGTAAATTGATGAAAAAGATTACCAAAATGAGAAACTTTTATAGATGATAAAAACTGAGTCCCTTATGTTAGAATAGTTGATATTCAAAGTAATTTTATTGACGAAAATAGCTTAGAATACATATCATATGATTTACATAATTTACTAAATAGATATCAAATTAAAAATAGAGATATTTTAGTTTCTATTGTATGAACTTTATGATTAATTTGATATAATCAATTAAATTTAGATAAATTTAATTTTACTGAAAATTGTGCTAGATTAAGAACTAAATTAATAAATCCAGAATATTTATTAGCTGTTTTAATATCTTCAATATGACAATTACAAGTTGATAGAGAAAGGGTGTGAACTAATCAACCTAAGCTTTCTTTAGATAGATTAAGAAATTTTTTAATTCCTATTTCTTCTTCAGAGTTTCAAAAAGCAGTTTGAGATTTAGTTTTGGAAAGTTTAAAACAAAAAGAACTTTCTAAAAAATTATACTTAGAAGCTGAAAAGCTTTTGTTGTCTGAACTTTGACTTGAAGATTATAAACCAACTGAACAAAATATTTCTATTAAAGATAGTCAAGAAGTAGAGCTTTTTTGAAGAGTTGATGCAGAATTTTTTCAGCCAAAATATGATGAAATAATTGAAAAAATTAAAAATTATAAATGATGATATGATTTTTTAAGAAATTTATTTAAACAGAATAAGGAATCAAATAGATTAGAAGTAGAAAAAATAAATTATATTGAAATTTGAGATATAAATATTTCAAATTGAGAAATAATACACAATGAAATTGAAAAAGATAATTTACCAGCAAATGCTAAAATATTATTAAAAAAAGATGATTTACTTGTTTCTACAGTAAGACCTTATAGATGAGCTATAGCAATAGTAAGAAATGAAATTGAAAATTTAGTTTGAAGTTGAGCTTTTACAGTTCTTAGAGAAAAAACTTCTTATAAAAAAGAAACTTTACAAATTTTACTAAAACTAAATATCTATAAAGAACTTATGCTTAGGTATAATTGTGGAGCTTCTTACCCTGTTATAAAAGATGAAGATGTTTTAAACTTACCAATATCAAAAATTGATATAAAAGTTCAAGAGAAAATTGCTGAACTTGTAAAACAAAGTCATATTTCTTTAGATTCATCAAAACAACTTCTAGAAAAAGCAAAGAAATCTGTTGAGATTTTTATTGAAAAAGATGAAAAAGAAGCAGAAGAGTTTTTAAATAGTTAATTTTAAATATTATGTTTGATAAATTTAACATTATTTTTAATCACGAAGTAAAAAAGGAAGAAAAAACTAAATTTTCATTAATTGATCTTTTCCCTAATACAAAGGAATTAGCAGTTATAACTTTTTTAATTTATTTTTTATGAGTTTTATATCAAATTTTAAAATTAATTTGAGCTTTTACTACGAATCCAAAACTCTGAAATTTAATGTTTTTTAGTTTTTCAAATTCAATTAATGATTTTTTGATTATTTTTTGAGTTTCTTTTGTTTTATTTTTTTTAACTTTTCTTATAACTTTTTTAATAAATGTTATTCTACATTCTTTTAATTTTTCAAAAAATAAATTTAGAGCATTTTTATTATTTGTATTATCTTATGAATTAATACTTTGAATATATCAATTTTCATGATGAGATCTTTTTAATAAGAAATATGTAATAATAATACTTTCAATATGATATATTATATCTATAGTATTATCTTGATTAATTATCTATAAAAAAATAACAAAAGTAATTTTATATATATTTATATGATTATATATCTTGTATTGATTTTTTATAATGTTATATAGCTGAGTTAAATACTATTGATGTGAAAATATAAGAGATAATTATGCAGAAAAAGATTGTTTTTTATTAGAATATAAAAACGATAAATATTGATTTACTTGAAAATGAGATATTTATAAATTAGATGAATTTAAATCATTCTTTACTTCTGATTATTTCAAAAATCAAACTTCGAGTTGAAATACAAATTAAATTTCAATAACTTATAATCATTTTAACTATGAAAGAAATAAGAAAAGTCGCATTTATTTGATTTTATAATTCAAATAATCAAATACTACTTCAAGAAAGATGAGACTATTCAAAACATGGTGAAGAGTGGGCTTTTTTTGGATGATGAATTGAAGAGTGAGAAACTCCAGAAGAGTGATTTTTGAGAGAAGCAAAAGAAGAACTTGGTTTAGATATGTGAGATTTTGATTACAAACATATATGAGATTATATATTTGAATTTCCTGAAAGAATTATTTATAGAAGTATATTTTTGATAAAAACTAATCTTAAAGAAACTGATTTTACTGTTTATGAGTGAAAATCAGCAAAGTATTTTGATTTAGAAGAAGCTAAAAAATTGAAGTTTATAAGTCCAGTTGATGAAACAATAGAGATAATTAAAAAGTATATGTAATAATTGTTGATTTAATAATTTTTAAAATCAATATATTTATTTCATTTTCTCAACTAATAAAATAATAGTTGTACTTATATATAATCTAAGTAAACTAGATTTTTAATCTATAAAAATTATCTCTTAAAATTAACTATTATGATATATAATCAATGGTATGTAATTTTGGAATCAAAAGAATTAAAAAAATCTAAACCGCTTAAAATAACTCGTTTTAGTGAAAACCTTTCTCTTCGGAGAGATGAAAACTGAAAAGTATGATGTGTTGCTGATAAATGTTGTCATCGTTGAGTCTCACTTTCTTGTTGAAAAGTCGTTGATTGAGAAATACAATGTCCTTTTCATGGTTTTACTTTTGATAAAACTTGAGCTTGCACACATATTCCAGCAAATGGTAAAAATACTCCAGTTCCTAAAACTATGAGAGTAAAATCATACAAAACTTTTGAAGATTTTTGATTTATTTGGGTTTGGTGGTGAGATATTGATGAGATAAAAGAAGAACCTTTTTTCTTTAAAGAATTATGAGATTTTTCATATTCAACACTTAAAGATCATTGGAATGTTCATTATTCTAGAGCAATAGAAAATCAATTGGATGTTGTTCATCTACCATTTGTTCACAAGACAACTATTTGAAGATGAAACAAAACCTTGGTAAACTGACCAGTAGTTGAAAGAGAAGGTGAATTGCTTATTTTTTATGTAAACAATATTTTAGATGATTGAAAAACAAAACCTTTAAAACCTGAGGAAATAAAAAATTATAAAAAATTGTTTCATCTGCAGTTTCATTATCCAAATATTTGGCAAAATTTTATCTCTGACAAGATAAGAATATTTGCAGCCTTTGTTCCAGTTGATGAAGAAAACTCAATTATATATATTAGATATTATCAAAAAGTTGTTACATCACCTTTTTTAAAGCAATTGGTTAATTATATAGGAAAAGTATCAAGCTTAATTATTCTTAGACAGGATAAAAGAGTAGTAGAGACTCAATTACCAAAAAAGAGTAGTTTAAAATCTGATGAACATATCATTATGTGAGATAAACCAATAGTTGAATATAGATTGCATAGACAAGAACTTATTGATAAAAAAACTAGAAATTAATTTCTAGTTTTTTTATATAAAATAATAAATAAGAAACATCAATTTATAAATAAATATTTATTTATATCATTTTTATAAAGTCTATTGCTTTTATTAGATTAAAGCTTAAACTTATACTCTTATTTATTAACTATAAGATTATGGAAAATAAATTAAAAAATTGACTTATTTTAGGTGGAATTTTAACAGTTGCAACTGTTTTTGGTGTTGCCATGACTAAGGATAAAAGTTTCAATGATTTTAAAGATGATTATGAATCAATTATTAATAATCTGAAAAAAAGTCTTAATAAAATTGAATACATTTCAAAAAAAGAATTTGCTAGTATAATTAACACTGTTATTGAAGATTATAGTAAAACGAAAGAAATTACAAAAGAAGCAAAAAATTCACTTATTTCAGCTTTAAATAATAAATGGGATGAAATTGAAAATGAAATAAAAGGTAATAAATTTTAATTCATAATTATAAATTTATGTTAAATACGATAGTTATTGTGTTAATAATTTTGTGGTTATTATGACTAGTTACATCTTATACATTGTGATGATTTATACATATATTGATTGTAATTGCCATTATAATTGTTTTAGTAAGGATAATAAAATGAGAAAAACCATTTTAACTTATATAATAAAAAACCTAGAAGTTTAAACTTCTAGTTTTTTTACACTTAAAACATCATTGTCCGTGATCATTTACCATTCAAGTTGCTTGCATAAAAGCATAGATTATAGTCGAACCTACAAAATTCATACCTCTTTTTTTCAAGTCTTTTGAAATCTTGTCTGAAATTTCTGTTTTGTTTTGATAATCACTTAATTTTTCAAAATTATTTATTATAGTTTTATTTCAAACAAATCACCAAATGTAGTTTGAAAAACTGCCAAATTCTTTTTGTATTTCTAAAAATGCTCTTGCATTTTTTATTACTGATTTTATTTTGAGCTTATTTCTTATGATTCATGGATTTTGCAATAATTCTAATTCTTTGCTTTCATCATAGTTTGCAATTATTGTTGGATTAAAATAATCAAATGCTAATCTGTAATTTTCTCTTTTATTTAAAACAGTTTCCCAAGAAAGACCTGCTTGAGCTCATTCTAAGATAAGCATCTCAAAAAGTTTGTTATCATCAAAAACTGGAACTCACCATTCGTTGTCATGATAATCTACATAAAGTAGATTATTTAAGTTTAACCAATCACATCTTTTCATAGTTTAATTTATTAGATTAATTAATAGTTTTACCATAACATCTTTATCTTTAGGATTTGACTCAGCAATTAATAAAGTGATTGCAACTAAAGCTCTATCATTTATTTTTTTATTTCAATCATTATCAAAAAGTATGTGATTTTTTGCAAGAAATAATATAAATAAAAATGCTCAACTTCTTTTATTTCAATCAAAAAAAGGATGGTCTTTTACTATAAAATAAAGTAAATTTGCAGCTTTTTCTTCAACAGAATTATATAAATCAGTTCATCAAAAGGTTTGATAAATATTTCAAAAGATTCATTTTAAAGCTTCATTTTCTCTTTGTTTTGCAAATAAATCAGTAGCTTCTTTTTTATTTATTAAATTTTCTTTTAATTCCATAAGTGATAAAAGTGCCTCTTCTGACTCTAGTTTATAATCTAGAATTTTAGTTTTTCATGCTTCTAAAAGATTATTTTCATCATAATTTTGTAATAATAACCATGTATTTGTATAATTTGTAATTATATCAAGTAATCAAATAGCTTCTTCTTGAGATAGATTTCAAGATTTAAGAGTTTTTTTAAATAAACTTAGAGTATTTTCAAGTTCTTTATATCATTTTTCTTCAATTCTTTTTTGATTAATAGAATATCACTTAATTAAATATTCTTTTAATATAGAAGTTGCCCATATTCTAAATTGAGTTGCTTGTTTTGAATTTACCCTATATCAAACAGATATAATCATATCAAGATTATAAAATTTAACTTTATTTATTTGAGTTTTTCATTCTATTGCACCATGTTTAGTGGTTATTTCCATTTTGGAACTAACCACTTTTTCATCTAATTCTCAAGAATCAAATATATTTTTTAAATGTTTTGTTATAGCAGGTCTATTTACTCAAAAAATATTTGCAATTTGTTCTTGATTTAACCAAACTGTATCATTTTCAAGTTTTACTTGAATCTCAGTATTTCAAGTTTTTGCTTTATATATTTTAATTTCTCCTTTATCCATAGTATCAATATTATATACTAAATATATACATATATTATTTATAAAATATAAAATTACAAATTAAAAAAAATAAATATAATAAACTTAATAAAATCTAATTTTACTATATGCAAAAGTCTAGAGAAATTTGGAAAGCTAGAGAAAAAGAACTAGTTTGACTTGAGTGATGTCCTTTTTGTGATTTAAATACTCAGGATGATTGTATAATTTGGAAAGGGAAGTATTGGTATATACAACACAATATGTATCCTTATCTATGATTAAAAGATCATATTATGGCAGTTCCATATTCACATAAAACTTTTACATATGAGCTTACAAGTGAAGAGTATAGTGAGTTTAATGAAGTACAAAAATTTGTTAAATGATTTTTTTGAGATAAAGAGTATTTTTCATTTATAAGAGAAACTTTATCAAATAGAAGTATAGAACATTTACATTATCATTTTTTGCCTTGAATACTTAGAACAAGTAGGATAGAAAATATACTTAAAGAACAATGATTTTAAAAATAGAATCTTCTTTTGCTCAATAATTTATTATTTTTTTGTAAAAATAAAATTTACAGAACCTAAGATATCTTCTGATAGTGAGTTAATTATATAATAAAAAAAGACTAGATTTTCTAGTCTTTTTTAATTTAAAGTTGCAGTTGAGCTACTTAAAAATCATCAATTTCATTGAGCAATTAAACCTAGTATATGGTTTTGAAAATTAGAAATGTATTCTTTAATTTTTGGATTTAAAACTGCTTTAGGATTTACTTTTATATCAATTCAATTTTTCTTAAGAGTTATATCTATAGCTTCTTCTTGAGTTTTTCATTGCGTAATCAATTTTAAAAAATCATATAATGGACTACTTTTACTAATAGATGATAATAATCTTCATCTTTCATATGCTATAAATTTTTTAGTTCATAATTCATCTATAAATTCAACAGTTTCTTTAAATACTTCTTTTTCATCATCAGTTTCAAGTATTAAATAAAAATTTGCAAATAATACATCTCATAAACTATATTTATCTAAATTGCTATTTATTTTCATCAAAGTTTCAACTTTTACTGGTGTTTCTTCTCTTATTGAAAAACTATCTCATTCTGGAATATCATCTCAATATACTTGATATGTTATAGCATCTTCTATTAATAATCAAAAATTTTCTATAAAAGGATCAAATATTCTAGCATCAATTTCTTCTTCTAAAGATGCATTTTCTGCTATTTGAACACTAGAATCTAGTAATTGTTTTATTGTTACAACATTCATATATATAAATTATAATTAAATATATTCTATTTATAAAATAATTAGTTAAAAAGTCAATTAAAACTTGATTTTTACTTTTGCTACTGCAAATTGAGTTTCAATTGTGTTATAAATGAGATATAGATTTTGCTTATTTAAAATCTTTCTCAATACTATTTATTTGCATTTAATTTTAAAAATATATACTTTTAGATAACAATGTTCTTATTTCTTAATATTTTACTTATGAAAAATAAAAGATTTATAGAATTAAAGAAGCTACCTTTAATTTTTAGTATTTTATTTTGAATAATATTTTACTTATTATTCTTAAAATATTTTAATCTAGATTCTGAAATCTCAAGTCAAAGTTTAAAAGATTTTTATCAAAAATATACTATATATTTTCCTATATTATTTTGATTTTTAAGTTTAGTTTTGTTTTATATATTGATATTTTTTAAGTTTATTTTTAGAATTAAATCATATATTTGAACTGTAATTGTTTATTTTTTATCTTTTTGATTTTTATTGTTTTTATGAATTGATTTAATGTTTTTTGAATCAAGAATCGCTGATTTTGCAAATGTAATCATAAATACTTTTTCAGTTCCTTTAATTGTTAGTTCAAGTATCATACTTATATTGGTTTTAGTATTGTCATTTAAAAAGGAAAAATTAATTAAATAGTTTATTTTCTAATTTTTTAATTATGAAGAACTTAAATTTTAAGATAAAACTAGGTATAATTTTTTCATTTTTGATGTTTTTATCTTCATGTAGTTTTATCGAATGAATCTGAAATATGATGTGTGAATTAGCACCAGAATCAGATCATTGTTTTCAATTTATTGCAGTTCAATCATCAGATCCTGAAGTTTGTGAAAATATAAAATGAACAAAATTTAAAGATTGAGGTTCAAATCCACCAAGAGATAAGTGTTATCTACAAATTGCTGAAAATACATGAGATGAATCTATTTGTAACAACATAAAATGATGAGCTTTATCTTATACTGTTTCAGAGTGTCAATGAACAACAAGAACTAAACTTGTAAAAACTCTTGATGATCAAATAAAAGATTTAGATTCAAAAATAGAATATTCTGTTTGATATAGTGAAACTGAAAAGTTATTAAAAGAGAGAAAAGAACTTGAAGCAAAATTTAGAGAAAATTTTGCAAAAATTCCTGAAACTGAAAAATCAGCATATTATACAAAGAAAAAAGATGAAATCTTATCTTGAATTACTGATGAAGATTTAAAACAACAAATTGCTCATAGTTACGCAATACAAAGAAAAACTTATTGATGAGATGTTTTAAATGAACTTGATTGATTGCAAAAGATAACTGATACTGAAACTGTAGCAAAAAGACTTGATGAAAGTGCAAATATATTGGTTGATACAGTAAAAAGTACTTTAGTTGACATGGTAAATGAAAAAAAAGATGCAGTTTTGGATGATGTGAAAAAAAAGCTTTTAGAAGAAGCTTATAATAGGTCTGGAACTGATATGAAATTATCTCTTGATAAGCTTAATTGATTAAAAGAGACTTATGATAAGGGAAGTGAATATTATAATTCTGTAAATAAAAAATATGAAAAACTTAAAGCAGCTTATGATAAGATGAAAGATATACAAGGTAAACTTGATAAAATAGATTCTTTATGAAAAGAATGAAAACTTGATTCATGAAAAGTTGAAGTTTTAAAATGAAGTATTCTTCTATGAGAATGACTTGAATATGCAACTTGATATGTACCTGTTTTTTGAAGCACAATATCAACAATTACAAAAGAAACATTTTGAGTTGTAAATGAATTTGCAACTGGTAGGGCAATGAGAACTACTGCTATTGATAAATGTATAAATGATCCTTTAAATTGTGATACTGATAATATTTCAGGATATTAAAATAAATAAAATTTCATGGTTTGAACAAAAAAAAACTGCCGTAGGCAGTTTTTTTTTCGTTTAAGCATTTTCTTCTTGTTTTTCTTCAATTCTAAGTATTAATTGTAAATAGAAAAGAAATTCATTTACTACATCAGAAACAGGTTTTTTTAATTCTCAAATTTTATGATTAATTTCAGTAATTTCTTCATCAGTAACAATTGCATTATTATTATTCATTTTTTCTCATACTATATCAGCAATAGTTTTTTTAACAGAAGCTACATATTCTCATTGTTCATTGTTATTTAAATTTGATATTTGTAAATGTTCATCTACCTCAGTAACTAATGTTCATACAGTTAAAGCCATAATTATTTTTTTATATTTTAAATTATTTATACCTTTATTATAACATATATTATTTATATTGCAAAAATATTATATATTTTTTTCTAAAAAATTATCAAAATATTTGGGTAAATCATTTTTCTACTTCAGTAAAAACCTGTAATTTCTTATCTTTTATAAGCCATATCTTATTTGAAATTGATTCAAGTAAATCTCTGTCATGAGAAACTACAATTGTAGTTCATTCAAATCATTCAAGCATCTTTTTTATCACTTCTTTTGAGTGAATATCTAGATGATTTGTAGGTTCATCCATGATTATAATATGCGGTTTTGTAAGTAACATCTTTGTAAGTGCAACTTTTGCTCTTTCTCAACCTGAAAGAGTTGATATTTTTTGTTCTACCTTATCTCATTTTATCAATAATCATCAAAGAATTGCTCTTATTTCTTTTTCATTTTCATACTCTTTTAATAATTCATCAATAATCTTTGCTTCCTTATCTAAATCATCAAGTACTTGAGAATATGAACCTATTTTTATAGTTTCATTAATTATGGAATTTCAAGATAATGGTTTCATATTTCAAAGAATTGTTTTTAAAAATGTAGATTTTCAAGCTCCATTTTCTCAAATAATTCATATCTTATCTGTTTTATAAACTTCTATGTATTCTGGTAATACAACTAGCGGATTTGTATATCAAACTTGTAAATCGTTGATTTTCATTATGATTTCTGGCAATCTTTTTTCTAGGTTTATTTTTATATTTCTTACTGTTGTCTCATTTTCAGGTTCTGTCAAAACTTCAACCTTATCAAGAGCTTTTATACGACTTTGGACACTGCTAGCTTTTGCTGAATTTGCACGAAAACGATTTATATAATCCATTTGTTTTTCTATATCTTTTTTCTGATTTGTGAAATCTTTCATTTCCTTGTCAAAACGAGCTTGTTTTTCTTCTAGGTATTTTTCATAATTTCATGGATAGATATTGATCTTCTTTCATGAAATTTCTGCTATTTTTGTAGAAGTATTGTTTATAAATCTGATATCATGAGAAATTGAAACAAGTGCTTTTTTCCAATTTTGGCAAAATTTTTCAAGAAATATTATTCAATTAATATCTAGATGGTTTGTTGGTTCATCCAATATAAGTAAATCTATCTCTTGAATTAAAAATTTAGCAATTTGAACCTTTGTTTGTTCTCAACCTGATAATTGTAATACATTGAAATCAAGTTGTTCATCACTAAATCAAAAATACTTAAGTATTTCTAATTGTAATGTATGTTTTCTAAATCAATCAATTTCTATTAAATCTTTGTTTAATTTCTCTATTTCTTCCCATTTTTCACTATCATTTTTTATTTCATTTAACTTATTTATTTTTTCATTTATTTCTGGAAAAATACTAAGCATTTCTTGTCTTAGAGTATTTTTTTCATTGCTCCAAAAAAGATCTTGAGAAAGATATCATATTTTTAATCAACTTATGATTTCAATCTCTCAATCTAGATTTTCTTCAACTCAAATAATCATCTTTAGAAGAGTTGTTTTTCAAGCTCAATTTTTTCAAATAAGAGCTATTTTATCAGAAGTATTTATTTTTAGTTCTGCATTATCAAAGAGATAAGTTTGTTCTATATTTTTATTTAAGTTTTTGATATTTATCAAACTTGTATTTATTTTTGATTTTCATTCAAAAAGATATTTTGGTATTGTTTCTAGAGAATATTCTTTGTTATTGTTATTTTCTCCGAAAGTAAATTCTTTTGTTGATAATTCAAACTCACTTGTTATATATTTATTTAATCTCTTTAGTTTAGTTTCTTCTTTTATCTTTTTATCAATTGAGTCATAATACTCTTGGCAAAATTCTTTTATCTCTTCATAAGTAAAATCATCGTGATGTGCCAGAACTTCTTTAATTATTTCATCAAACATTTTTTCTTTTTAAATTTTTATATTTTTATTAGTATATTGATTTTTTATAAAATACTATATAAAAATAAAAGACTAGGGTTTACCTAGTCTTTTATTAATTTTTTTCAATCTCAAACAAATTTAGTTGCAATTAAATCGATTACAAATCATACAATCATTCATTCAACTATTAACCAAAATGGTGAAAATCCTGAAAAAGCAGTGTTTTGCATTATTGATAATACTTTATCATATATAAACAATACTAATACAAAATTCATCCATCCTCATAAAAATGGTCATCTTATCCAAAATGGAAATGAAAAATTCAAAATAGGGTGTTTATCCATAATTCACATAACTCATATGAAAGCACCAATACTAGTATACCAACATAATATACCAAGTCTTAAATATAAATCAGCATTTACAAAGATAAAAGGAACCATAATAAAAGCTAGTAATCAAAACACCAATCAAACTATTTTTGCAATAGCGATTCTATTCATTAACTTAGATTTAAATAAATTCATAATTAAATAGTTAAAAAATAACAAATTTATTATAATCTTTTTTAGGAAAAATAAAAATATAAATAGTATTTATACTATTTATATTTTTCAAATACTCTTGCTATATCTTTGTGAGATATTTCAAAATCTATATTGTTATCTTTAAATATTTCATTAAATCTATCTGCAAATGATTGATTTCATAACTCTATTTCTAATAATTTTTGATATGAATTTTTTGAAATATTAAAAAAATTTTCTAATAAATATATAAATTTTTCATATTTAAATCTAAATCATTCAAATATATTTGAATCAAAATTTATTTTGTCAGGTTTCGAATTTATTATATACCAAGACAAAAATAAAGCTATTCTTTTATCTTTTTCTTCTTGATTCTTTTTAACTAATTCGATTGGTTTTTCTCGTGATTTATATGTTTGAGTTGTTTTTGATTTTTTTGAATTTTTTAATTCCCAATTAAGGACTCATTTAAAAAAAGCTTGTAGGGAAGTGGAAATTTTATAAAAATATTTTGTTTCTCAAACTTCATCATAAATCCCTTTTAGTTTTTTTACAATAGAATCAATTGATAGATTTTCTTCTCTATACAATTTATTTAAATATATTATTGGATCGATTCTTTGTCAAAAATATTTAGATAAAACTTCTTCTAATTTTAATATTTTATCAAGTAATTTTAGATGATTTTTTCTCCTAAATTTACATATTTGCATATATTCTTCTATTGATTCTTGTCTTTCTACAAAGTCTTTTAGATTTAATATTGGATCATCTACTTTATCAGATATATCTATTTGTTCTATTCTCAGCATATTTTATATAAATTGATTTATTTCAGAATCTAAAAAATCATAGTGATATATCATTCATAATATATATTCTAATTCAATTCATAAATCTTCAATTACTTTTTCTAAAAGTAATTTATCTCAAACTGAATAAAGATTATTATTTAATCAATATGATAAAAAATATATATTTAAAAGATATAGATCATCTTTAGTTTTATTTCCAGATAATATATAATTCAATATTTGTCTAGATTTTATGGCAAAATTTGTTCTTAACCATTCATATATATCTATTCTTTTTATTAATCATAATTTAACATAACTTTTGCATAGTTCTAAATCTATAATATTTTTAGTTTTTCAATTAAATAATATATCATATTTAATTCTATTGATATTTTTTTTAATTATTTTTTCTTTATTTGATACCATTGAAAAATCATGATTTACTCATTCTTCATCTTCTAATTTAATAATTCAATACTTTCTTGAATAATAATATCATTTTTTTACATCATCTTTACAAAGAAGAGAATCAACTTCTCATTTTAAAACTTCAATTATTTTTTCTCAAGGTTTAATATTGTAAACTTCAAATCACTCTGGAGCTACAAGAGCTACATTTCTATCTAAAATGCTCATAATTATTTTTAAAAAATATTTTTCTTATTTTAAAACTAAAATACAAAATGTCAACTTATTCAATAAAATATTAAAAACTATTTAAAATCATCTATATTTACTATGTTTTTTAAATTGTATTCAATTATTCAGTGTTTATATATTTCTACAATTATAGTTGGAATATTATAATTTTCATAAATATATGTTTCCATAGTTCAAGTATAATCAGAATCTCATCATTCATTTATTTCATATTTTTTGATTTTTTGATTTTTTTCAGCTTCATTTTTATAGCTTAAATCAAAATCATATGTATGTAATATAGAGGAAATTTGATTTCAAAGATTTTTTATTCTCTCATCATCTATTGAATTATCAGGAATATATAGTATTTCTCATTCTGAGTGAAGGGAAACAATATTGTTAAATTTATATTTTTTTAAGGTGTCAATTATTATCTTAGTTTCTGATTCACTATTACATAAATTTATACCAGTTTTGATATTTAATCAATTTTTTATAAATGTTTTTAGTTCAAAATTTTTACTACAAAAATTTCTATTTAGATCTACATTGTTTGAGTTTACTCTTCATTCTAAATAAGCATCATATTTTATGGTACTATTTTTATAATACTCAAGTCATTCTGGATTTATAGTTGGAATTATGAACCATCAAGTTACTCAAGAATTTTGAAATTTATTTATTAGATAATTTGCAGTTTCATAAGCTCAGTATTCATATCATCAATGTATGTTTGCAAATATTCAAAAATATCAGTAATTTGGATTTCAGCTATAATAAGCATAAATAGGTAATCAAGTTTTTGTGTATCAAAGTGTGATTTTTTTTACTTGATTATAATAAATATCTAATTCTTTTGTTGTTTTTTCCAAAGAGTAATCAATAACTTTTTTTATATTATTTAGATTTTCATTTGAATTTTCATTTATTTTATCTATTTCAATAGATAATTTTTTATAAATAATTTCTTTTTTTTCTAAATCATTTTTGAAAAGTTTATTTACTATTTTTTCCAAATTTTCTTGTAAAGTAATTCATGAAATTATATTACTATTAATTTGTATTTGTAGATTATCAATGTTATTATCATCTCAAAATACAATATTAGTGCTTAATATAAGTGTTAAAATTATAATAATTATTTTTTTCATTATATTTTTTTTAGAAATAATATATTTTTATATTACATATAAAATCATTAATTCCTATTAGAAAAATAAAAAAAATCCCGCAGGGATTTTTTTTTATTTTGTTTTTAATCTAATTGGAGTTTTAATTTCAGTTAGATATGGTTCCATATATTCAAAAGAATTTTTTATAATGATTTTTTCACCAAAAAATCATTTTTTTAAATATCATTTATGTAAAGTATATCATTTTTTAAAATCATATAATTTTCAATTTTTATAGAAAAATGTTTCTTCTCAATATTCAGAATTTATAGTCATTATATCTCAATCCATTTCTGGAAAATTTAAGTTTATATTTGTAGCATCAATTAATTTTGTTAATTTTCAAGTTATTTTATCAAATATATATATTCATGACTCATTGTTATTATTAACTAGAGTAGGTTCTCATTTCATTAATGAATATATATTTAAATGGTTCATATTTAATAATGTATTATTAAAACTATTTAAAATATTATCATCATCTAATTTATAAATACCTTTTCAATAAACAGTTTCAATTAGATAATAATTATTTCATAAATCATTTAATCACACATTTCAATTAGTTTTTGCAGTATGAGCTAATTCAATTCATTTATATGTAATTACATAAATTTCACTTATATATTCACTTTCAGAAAATTTTCTACTTGCAAGTATAAAATTTCATTGAAATTTTATACTATTATAAGATGGTCATAATAATTCTGTTATTTCAACTCATAATTTACCAGGTTCTATTTCCCATTTACTTATTTCAGATAATCAATATCATATTAAATTTGCACTTGTAATAAATAAATTTTCTTTTTCTGTATTTATTGCTTCTATAGTTCAAGGTAATTTTTCCATTAATTTAAAATCATTTCAATCAAAATCATATAATAATCATCAAAATCAATTCACTCCAAGTTCACTTATTTCAGAATCTTTATTATTTACTCTACAAAAAATTAATCAATTATTTAATAAATTTATATCTTCAAATAATTTTTTAAGCATAAATATTTTTCAATTTGAAACTATGAAGATTCAAGTTTTTCATTTTGATTTATAAGTATAATAATCTCATTCTTTTTCTGAAGACATTAAATATATAATATCATCAACATCTATATCAACAATTAAATTATAATTTTCAATTTTTTCTGATAAATAATTTATAAAATTATCTATAATAAAATTTCATTCAGAGTCTTTTAAAAAACTATTTATAAAATCACTATTATTTTTTCATACTAATATCAATAATTTAGAAACTATTTTTTGTGCTTCATTATTTAAATTAATATCACTTAAAAAGGCTTTAAAATAATTTAATTGTTTTAAAGTTATAGGAAGATTTTTTGTAAATCTATCATATATTTCATTTAAATTTGAATTTTCAGGTTTTGAATCCAAAGTATAATTAGCTTTTCTAGATACTATAGATATAATTTTTTTTACTGTATCAGAATTTTTTATATCTTCTGGATTTTCACAATATTCTTTTTGAGATGCATTTTCAACAGCTAATAATTCAACTCTTTGAATTTCACTTTTTACATTAACTCCGTCAAAAATACTAGGCTTAATTGTCATATAATATAAATTATTAGTACATATTTTAGTATACTATAATAAACTTTTTAATTAAGTCAATATTTCTATTTCTTCATCATCCAAATATCTCCATTTTCAAATTTCTAAATTTCACAATTCAATTTTTCATATATTTATCCTATGAAGTTCTACAACTTCATTATTTATTGCAAAAAACATCTTTTTTATTTGGTGAAATTTTCATTCACTTATTGATAATTCTATTTCATTTCCTGAGACTATTTTTACTTTTGCAGGTTTTGTTATGAAATCATCTATTTTAACTCAATTTTCAAGTTTTTTTATATCTTTTTCACTTATTTCATCAAATGATTTTACATAGTAAGTTTTAAAAATATCTTTTTTAGGATGAATTAATTTATGAATTAATTCTCAATTATTTGTAAGTAAGAGTAATCAAGTAGTATCAACATCAAGTCTACCAACTATTTCAAGCTGATTTACATAAGGACAATCACTAAGTAATTCTCTGTATGATTTATAATGTGCTTCATCTTTATTACTTGAAACATAATTTTGAGGCTTGTTTAAGATAACATATACAAATTCTTTATATATGATTTCTAGTCAATTTATAGATATTTTATCTCAAAAAACTATTTTTTCTTCTCATTTTTTACAAATTGTATCATTTATGTAAACTCATTTTTCTTTTATAGTTTTCAAAATCTCTTTTCTACTTCAAAAACCAAGGTTTGATAAGTATTTATCTATTCTCATATTTATTTTTTATGATTTATTTTTTTAATTATACAAAAGTTTTAAAAAATAAAAAAGTAAAATTTATTTGTTTATAATTTTTTTTTAAATAAAATATGTTTCATTAAATTTTAAATATTATTTTATGGCAAAAACATATATAGATTGAGCTAGTTGTAAAGCGATAAACGGACAATTTGGTGAATTTTTTAACATAAGTTTTAATGTAGAAAAATTAACTCAATATGCGAATGAAAAAGGTTATGTAAATGTAGTTATGAGCAAGAGAAAAGAACCAGGACAATATGGTGAAACTCATTATTTTACACTAAATGAATGGAATCCAGAAGCAAATCAAAGTTCTAATTCGGCTAAACCATCTCAAAATAATAATAGTGAAGATATTTCAATAGAAGATATACCATTTTAAAAAATAAAGTTTTTAAACTTTATTTTTTTATATATTTAAAATATATTATGAACATAATTGAACAAAAATTTTTTGAAGCAACTAAAAATATACTTGAAAAAAACTTAAAAATTTACGATGAAAGGTATGTAGATTTTCCTGTGATCTTGGTTTATGATTTTGAATCACCAGTTTCAACTGAAGTTTCAAAATGATATATTGCAAATTTAAAAGATAATGAAAATGCGGAAATCATAGATTTTTCTACTGCAAATAAAGAGGAATTAAAAGCAAAATTGTTATCTTTGCAAGAAAATTCTACGGTTATCTTGGTTCAATCAACTAATTTTATGTTGGATGATTTTAGAATTAGATTAAATCTAAATAATGCTTGAGTTTGATGTTTAGAACATAGACATCTAGCATATATTTATGATGATCAATTAGAAAATTATGCTGATGCAATTTCTTATAATACTCCATTTTATGAAGAATTGTGAGAAAAGTTGAAAAAATTATCTGATGTTGCTGAAACTATGACTTTTGTTTGTAATGATGGTTCTACATTAAAAATTGAAGGTGGTTTTGAGGATATGAAATTAAATACTTGAAATTATGAATGAAAAAATAGATGATGAAATTTACCAATTTGAGAAAATTTTACTGAAGCAAAAATTTTTGACAATGTAAATTGAGAACTAACTATTTACGCTTTTCCAGATGATAAATTGCAAGTTGAGTTTTGTGACCCATTTAAAATTAAAATTGAAAAAAGTATAGTAACATGTAATGATCCGAAGTGTCCAGATAATTTCAGAAAAATTCTTGAATTTATAGCTTTAAGTGAACAAGGTGAAGTTATGGTAAGAGAATTATGATTTTGATTAAATCCTTGAATTTGAAAAAATAAAAGAGTTGCAGATATAAATACATATGAAAGACAAAAATGATTTCATATGTCAATATGAAAAAAACATCAAATTTATAGATCAAAAATGCATAAAACAGTTGTTCAAAGATATCATATAGATATATTTCCTGATATTAAAGAAATATATATAGATGATAAATTAATATTTTCAGAATGAGATTATTTAATATAAAAAATAGGATTTTTAAAATCCTATTTTTTCTTCTTTTATTTTATTGCGTCTTTTATTTTTTCATGCCATTTTTTAGGTTTATCTTTTACTCAACTTGTAACTTCAACTACTTTAGTCTTTACGTTATCTTTTATTTTTTCTACTTTATATGAAATATCAGATTCATTTAATTCTTCAATAAAATTTTTTAAGAATACTCAACCACTCATTTCATATTCTTTTGTTTTTCATTTTTTATTTGTAACTTTAAATTTTACTTCATGAGTACTATTGTCATGTTCTTCTTTTAATTCTATTTTTAATATTTCAACTACATCTCATTCTTCAAAATCTCATTTTTTTGTTCAAACAGCATGTATATCTTTTTTTAATGTAAAAGAATATCAATCAACTAATTGAATATTTTTTAATGTTTCTCTTGTTGAATAGTCACTTTTATTTGGTTTTTTCATGTGTGTTTTTAATATTTAATTAACTTAATAATAAATAGTATTATGTTAAAGTCAATATTTTTTTCATTTAATTTTGTATTTTATTAAAAAATCATATAATATTTTATATTAATTTTATTAAAATAATAGAAAATGAAATCAAGAATAAATAGAATTTTAGAAGAGATTGACCAAAAGAAAATTGAATTAAAAAATGAATATTTAAAATTGATGGAAAAATATAGTTTTTCATTTATTAAGTGAAAAATAGTTTTTACAAATGAAGCTAGAGAAGCAAATAAAAAGAAAAAAATATCTATTTTTGAAAGTATCTTTTCAGCTAGAGTTAGGGAAGTATTATCAATTCCTTTTATATATTCCATGATATTTCCAGCAATATTTTTGGATTTATTTTTATTTATTTATCAACAAACTGCTATTAGACTTTATAAAATTCCACTTGTAAAAAGATCAGATTATATAGTTTTTGACAGAAAAGAGTTAGATTATTTAAATACAATTCAAAAGATAAATTGTTTGTATTGTTCATATGTAAATTGACTTTTTTCATATGCAGTTGAAGTTTGAGGTAGAACAGAAAAATATTGGTGTCCTATAAAAAATGCAAAAAAGATGAAATCAAGTCATGATTGGCAAAGATATTTTGCTGATTATGGTGATCCAGAATGATTTAAAGAATGTTTTCATTCTGTTGATGAATATTATATAAAAAAAGAAACTAATCTAGATTAGTTTCTTTTTTTATATTTTAAATGTTTTTTTACTATTTTCTAATATTTGCTTCGCTGTATCTTCGTATTTTTCTCATCTTAAACTAGCTATTTTCTCAATTACATATTTAGTAAAAATTGGTTCATTTTCTTCTTTTCATCTAAATGGTGTTGGTGTAAGATATGGACTATCTGTTTCTGCTAATATATTATCTATTGATATATTCTTTGCTGTTTCTTGCACATCTTTAGCATTACTAAAAGTAACAATTCAAGAGAAGCTTATCTTGCAATTTGGTGATAATTCTAGTAATTTTTTAGCATATGATAGATCTTCACTATAACAATGAAATATGAAATTTTTGAATTCAGTTTCTTTTAAGATTTCAAAAACATCATCCTTACTATTTCTATTGTGGATTATAATTGGTAAATCCAATTTCGTTGCCAATTTAATTTGTTCTATAAAAAACAATCTTTGTTTTTCTTTTGTTTCTTTTACTATTTTATCCTTTTCTTCTTGGCTTAAATCTGACTCTTCTAAATCTTTAATTAGCCAATAATAATCAAGTCAACATTCTCAAATTCAAACTATTTTATCTTTATTTTCAATGTATAATTTTTCCATTTTAGAAATAGTTTCTTCTATTTCTAGATCTTCTATATCACAAGGATGAATACCAATAGTAGCATAGATTTTATCATGCAATTTTGTTAATTTTAGAGCATCATTATTTGTCTCAATATTTGTTCATATAACTATCATTGATTCTCAGTTTTGAGAAAAAAAGTTATTTATTATATCATCTTTATTTTTAATTTTGTTTAGATAAGGATGACAATGAGTATCTATTATTTTAATCATATTTTATTTATTTAAGAAAAAATCTCTCTAAAAAGAGAGATTAAAATGTAAGTCATGAAGTTGATAAATCATATTGGTCTCAATTTGCATCTTTGAAATTTGCATTTATCATATTTAATTGTGTTGATTTTGCTTCTTTTACACTTGTTTCTATTTCTACTAAATTGTCATTAGATTTTATATCATTTGCTTCCATACTTAATAAAATAGTTTCAAATCAAGAGTTTTTTTCTCACAATAAACTTACTTCTCATAATTTAGAATTTATATTAACTATTTCTAAATCTTCTGGATTATAAGTAATACTTAGAGAAATATTTTTTGTATTAAGTATATCTTTTGAATTTTTTACTATTATCTTGTTTTCATTTTTTTCTAGAAATAAATCTGATTTTACTTCTGAAACTTTAGTGTCCAATACTGATGTTTTTAGACTTTTTCACATAGAAGTACTATCTATTAAAAAAAGATTTATTCAAAATGCTAATACTAAGCTTGTAACAGCAATTCATATATTTCAGATAACTTTTTTATTATGATATTTTTTTAAAAAATCTTTCATTTTGTAAATTTATTAGATAAGTTTTAATTATTTTATAAAAAATATTGTTTTTGTAAAGTTTATTAGATTATAGAGTGATTTTCTAGGGTTTCGATTTGAGATTTATTTAGTATTTCTTTCAATTCTTCAATATCTACTAATTTTAATGCTTCAACATTTCAGTATTTTTTTAATAATTTAGTTCTTGTCTTTGGTCAAAATCAAGGTAAACTTTCTAGTATATTTTTTTTCATTGCTTTTATTCTGCTATCTCTGTTAAAAGTTATAGCAAATCTATGTGCTTCATCTCTGATTTTTTGTACTAATTTTAATTCATTACTTTCTTTGTCTAATAGAATTCTTTCAAATTCTTTTGAAGAGTTTATTATAAAAAGTTCTTCTTCTCTTTTTGCAATTGAAACTATTTGTAATTTTTCAATTAATAATAAAATTTCAGTATCATTTAGCTCACTTTTAAATTTATTGATTACTTCAACAACACTTGATAATTGTCATTTTCAACCGTCAATTATTATCATATCAGGAAGTATTTTTGATTTTTCTATCTCTTTTAGTCTTCTTGTCATAACTTCTCTCATAGAATCAAAATCGTTTATTTTTTGTTCTTCTAGAGTTTTTATTCTATATTTTTTGTATTTTGAAGTATTGCTTTTTCAGTTTTCAATTATACTTCTACTTGCAACTGTATGATTTCCGGAAATATGACTTATATCATTACATTCAAAAATTATATCTTTATTTATTTGTTCGTATCACAAAACTTGCAGTAAATTTATCATAGTTTGTTTACTGAATCATTTCGTAGAAAGTGAGTCTAGATGTGACTTATAAGCGTATTCGTATATGTTTTTATAACATAGATCAAGAAGCTCTTTTTTGTTTCAAATCTTTGGAACTTCAGTTTTTATAGTATCTATTTCAAAATCAATTTGAAAGGGGATTATATAGGTATTTTTTTCTTCTATATTTTTTGCAAAATCATTTTCTATAAATGTTTTTAATAGTATTTCTTTTTCTTCTTCTAGATTATTTTTGATTTCAAAGTTATAAAATCAAGTGATTTTACTATCTCTTATTTCAATCATTCAAATATAAAATTTCTCAAATTTAGCTATGAAATTTACTATATTGAAATCTCAATTTATACCATCTCTAACTATTTGATTTTCTTCAAGTGTTTTTAAACTTTCTATATCTTGTTTTAATTTTCCTGCTTCTTCAAATTTGAGTTCACTTGCTTTTTTTCTCATTTCACTCTCTAATTCAAGCTTTATTTTACTTGTATTTCATTTTAAAAAATGGCTTATTTGCTCTATTTTTTCTTTATATTCTATTATCTTGCTATTTTCTTTTAAACAAGGTCAAGAACATCTTTTTATATAATAATCCATACAAGGAATTTTTGTATTTCAGATATTATCTATAATTATTTCTCAGTTTTTTTCTTTTTTAAAATGCAAGTCACAACTTCTATAACCAAATATTTTTTTTGATAATTTTAATATATTATTTACATAGTTTGTGCTTGTATATGGTCAAAAATAAGTTCAAGTAGCTCATTTAAATCTTGTTTTTATAATACTAGGGATAAATTCTGTCGTTATCTTAATATAAATATGATTTTTCCCATCTTTCATAAGTATATTGTATTTTGGCTCATGTTTTTTTATAAGAGTTGTTTCAAGTATTAGACTTTCGGTTTCATTATTTGTTAGAATTATTTTTATATCAAATATAGCTTCAACCATTTTTTGTTTTGCAAAATTTAGTTTACTTTTTCAGTTAAAATATGAATTTACACGTGAAAAAAGATTTACACTTTTTCAAATGTAAATTATCTTTCAATCACTATTAAAAAACTGGTAAATTCCAGGTGTTTTTGGTAATTTTTTAAGTATATTTTTTATGTTTTCCATAATTTATCTTAAATCAATAGTTCAAATTTCTTTTTCTATATGTTTAATTTTTTCTTCTAATAATTCTTGTTTTTTGCTTTTTTCTTTTCATTTATCAAGGTAATTTCATACTACTCAAGATAGTGCATCCATGATTATATCAAACTTATCATTTTCTATTTCTTCATCTTCATTGTTTCTTGCATTTTCTATTAAATCAATTGCTTTATATGGATTTATTGCATCTTTTAAAGCAAATGATTCATCTCATATCTTATGCACAATTAAATCTCATTTTGATAATATTTTGTCTATAATTCAAGTTTGCTCTACTCAAACTCATTCTATATTTTCATAATTTACACTATCACTATGCACTTTTAAAAACGACCGTTCAACCCATACAATTGATTGATTTGTTATCAACCAAACATCGTTGTACCAGTTAAAAATATCATAGATTATTTTTACATAAATCACAAACAAATATATTTCTAGCACATAAAATGGTAAAACTGTTTGTATGCTAATTGAATAATAATAAAACACTGATGGTAAAATTACTAGTAAAGCTATTTTTACTAGTAATCATCTAAGTATATTTACAGGATGAGTATGAATTATAGTTATTAATTCTTGTCATTCTGGTACATATTTTGAGAAAAAATTTTGGTCAAATTTGTTCATTTTATTTTAGTTTAAGCATTACAGGACAATGGTCACTTCACATAACTTCAGTCATGTAATTTATACCTTCAACACTATCAATTAATTCTTTATTTACTACAAAATAATCTATCCTCCATCAAACATTTCTAGGTCTAGCTCCAGCTCTATAACTCCACCAGCTATAAACATCAACTTTTTTTGGATTAAAATATCTCCAAACATCTAGGTTTCAATCGTTTATAAATTCTCAGATTTTTTCTCTTTCAATTGGTAAAAATCAAATACTATTTTCATTTTCTTTTGGTCTAGCAATATCTATTTCTGTGTGACAGATATTGAAATCTCAAGTAACTATTACTTGTTTTCACTCACTTTTTATTTTTCTTGTGTAATTTTTTAGGTGATTATAAAACTCCAATTTATAATCTACCATTTCAGTTCAATCTGCTCTAGTTCATCAATTTGGAAAATATCAATTAAGTAAAACTATATGTTTTTTTTCTGAATTTTTTTTATAATAAAATTCTAATTCTGTAATTCTTCAATCATCATGAAAATGATTTATTTCTCAGAAATCATTTTTTGTATCAATAATTTCAAGTTCATTTTTGTAGAAAATTGCAGTTCAAGCATATCAAGCTTTTGTACCAGTATGCCAAATATAATTGTATCAATCTATATTTCACACTTCTTTTAGAAATTGAGCTTCAAAAGCCTTTGTTTCTTGAATACAAAAAATATCTGGATTTTCCATACTTATAAACTCCTTAAATCATTTATTTGCAACAGCTCTTATACCATTTACATTCCAAGAAATTATTTTCATTTTTAAGTTTTTAGTGATAATTAATTATATTTTATAAAAGCATATTCAAAAGTAAAGAAAAAATCCTTGAAAAATTTATTTTTTTTGTATAATTACTTTGAACCTTATTTTTTAAAATAAAACGATATGAATAATGATGATAGAAATAAACAAGAAGAAAAAGATATAATGGAAGAAATTCAAGAGGAAATAACTGAAATAGAAAATGAAGAATGAGATATTGATGAAGTAAAACTTGAAGAAGCGATTAATCCTGAAGAATTTAAATGCAGAGATATGCTTGCAAAAGTAAGTGCAGATTTTGATAACTATAAAAAAAGAGTTGATAGAGATAGAGATGATATGATTTTTTTCTTGAAAAATGATATATTAAAAAAAATCTTGCCTAGAGTTGATGATCTAGATAGAATTATCAAAAATACACCGGAAGATCTTAAAAATAACGCTTTATTTGAATGAGTTGTTTCAATGCAAACTAAGTTGATGTCTGATTTAGAAAAGATGTGAGTTAAACCATTTGTTTCTATTTGAGAAAAAGTAAATCCAGATATGCATGATGTTATGACTGCTGTACCATGAAATGAATCTTGAATTATTTTTGATGAATTTGAAAGATGATTTTTGCTTTGAGATAGAGTTCTAAGACATGCGAAAGTAATTGTTTGAGCATAAAAATAATATAAATAATAATTTAATTACAAAATAACTAGATAAAATGTCTAGTTATTTTGTTTACTAAAAGTTGTATATATGATAAAATAAATATACTTAATAAGATTTTTTAAAAATTATTTAGTATTTTTAAATTGTTTTTAAGAGTTATTTCTTTAAATTTTAGTGGCTATCTTGTGTTATTTTTTAGAATAGTTGTTATAAATTTTCTGAAATTTTAGTTTATAAAGATTTTTAATGAAGTATCTACAGAGATTTATCTTAATACTTTTATCATATTTTTCAATATTTATGTTTTTTAATTCTGAGCTAGCATATAGCTCATTTTCTGCGTACGAAAATCAAATTTTTGAAGAATCAAGTGAGGTAAAAGTTAAAAAATTACAAGAAGTTTTTGCTTGATTATGATTATATAATTGAGTAGTTGATTGAAATTATAAATCAATTGAATGAAACTTATTAGCATATCAAAAAAAAGCATGAATCATACAAAATGATAATGATGATTGAGCTTGATATTTTTGAGATAAAACAATTTCAGCATTAGAAACTGAATTTTGAGATAGATTTCTACAATTAAAAGAAACATATTTAAAAATAGATGAACCATCAACTGAATCAAGATATTTTTATGTTACAGCATATTATTCACCATTACCATGACAAGATAGATATACAACTTGAAGTTATGAGTGAGATATTAGATTAAATTGAGGTTGAAAAAAAGCAGCTTCATGAAAAGAAGTTTTTGCTTGATTACTTGCTGCACCAAAAAATTATAATTATTGAACTAAAATATATTTAGAATGAATTTGAGTTTGAGATGTTCAAGATAGAGGTTGAGCAATTGTAAATGCTGGAGAAAGATGACATGAATATGATAGAATTGATATTTGGATGTGATATTGAGATGAATGATTAAATAGAGCTTTAAAATGGGGAACAAGAAAAATAAAATGAAATATAGTAAATTCAAATAGAGATGTAACAGTAGAATTTGATACTTCTGTTGTTGCAAAATATAATAAATTAACTGTTAAATTAGAAGAAATTAGTGAAATTAAAGATGAAAATGAAGATGTTAAACAATTACAACAATTATTAAAAGATACAAATTTATATAATTGAGAAATAGACTGAGATTACGAAAAAGTTAGAAATATACTTGTAAAATATCAAATTGAAAATTGAGTAATAGAAAGTGAGTATGATGAAGCTGCTGGATATTTTTGAGAAAGAACATTTGCAGTTTTTAGAAAAAACTTTTGAGTAAAATGAGATTGATTATTTATTGAAAAATACATAGAAGCTTGAGATTATTTGGCTATGTCTCAATTAGAAAAGGATAGAGTAAATAATTTAAAGACTAAATTAGATGCAATTTTAGAAAAGAAATACCGCTGAAATTATTTTAAAATATATAGATTTAAAAACTCTTTAAGGAGTTCTTTAGATGAAATAATACCAAATATAAATAATGATACAAAAAAGAATCAATTAACATATTTGAGAGAAATACTATAAAAAAGAGCTTGGTCAAGCTCTTTTTTTTGTTTGTTAAAATAAATTATGATAAAATTAATTTAATTATTATTTATATTTATATTAGATGAAAAAAATACTATCTTTAATTACAATCTTATTAATTTTTGTTTGAATTATTCCTGAAAATGTTGATGCGAAATCAGATACTTGATATTTTGTTGTAACTGCTTATTATTCACCATTACCAAATCAAAAACATTATTTAACTTGAGATTATGAATCTGAGGTTAGATTAAACTGACAATGAGTTAAATGAGCTTCTTGAAAGCCAGTTTTTCCTGGAATGTTAGCTTGACCAAAAACTTATGATTTTGGAACAAAGATTTATTTAGAATGACTTGGTATTTGAGAAATATCTGATAGATGATGAGCAATAGTAACTGCTTGAAATAGATGATATAGTCATGATAGGATTGATGTTTGGATGTGATATTGAGATGAATGATTACAAAGAGCATTATATTGGGGAAAAAGAACTGTTAAATGAAATATAATTGATAAAAATTCTAATATTACTTTAAATTATGAAAAAGTACCTTCTCCGGCTTGGGCTAGTTCATGACTTAAACCTCAAAATAATGTATTTACATTTTCATTATGAGTAGGTTCAGATATTGATAAAGTTAAAAAATTACAAGATTTTTTTTCAGATCTATGATTATATAAATGATATATAAATTGAGTTTATAATTCTGAAATGATTGATATAGTTTATGATTATCAAGTACAAAATGAAATTGTATCTTCACCAAGTGATTCTTGAGCTGGTTATTGGGGAAATCTAACTAAAGATAAATTTAAAAAAGCTTATTTAAATTGAGATTTTGATAAAGAAGAAATTGTTGAATCTGAAGTACAAGCACAACCTCACCCTAGCCCTCTCCTTATAGAAGAGGGGATAAATGGAAATAATAATTCATTTGATATATTTTCACAATCTATTTCTTGAGTTGAAAATATAAAACAATTACAATCAATATTGAAAGAAATTTCATTTTATACTTGAGAAATAACTTGAAATTATGATGATATAACAGATTCAATCTATACTTTTCAAGTAGAAAATAATATAGTAAAATCTGAAAAAGATTTATGAGCTTGAAATTTTTGACCAAAAACTAGAGAAACTTTAAAAGCCGTTTATGCTTCTTATAATGTAGAAAAAGAAAAAGCTGAAAAATTATTACAAGAAGAAGAAAATAGAAAGATAGAACTAGAAAATAAATATAGAGAAATTGAAAAAAGTGTTATATTAAAAGTTGATTGAAAAACTAAAGATTTACTCTGAGTAAAATTTTGAGAAGTTTCTCCTAGAGTTAGGAATCTTCAATTATCTCTAAAGGAATTATGATATTTTGATGATAAAGATACTGCAATTTATTGAGAAAAAACAAAAGATGCAATTTCTGATTTTCAACTTGAAAATGACTTAATTGATGATGTTAATAGTCAATATGCTTGAATTATAGGTGAAAGAACTATTTCTGTTATAAAAGAAAAATTAAAAACAAAATATTTAAAAGAAGAACTGGCTACTAATTCAGATATAGATATAGATTTACTTATTAGTTATATCCCAAATTTAAAAATATAGAGAATAAAAAAACAACACCGAAGGTGTTGTTTTTTGTCTTAAAAAATAATAATTTTATTATTTTTTTCTAGTTTCATATCTTTTATTTCTTTTACTGTTTTATTATTTTTTCAGTTTATAAATCTGATAACTTCAATAATATTTGCTTCACTTAAGCCAATTGTAGACTTATTATTACTTATATAATATATATGTCTAATTATTTCTTTTTGTAAAAGGGAAGAGTTTTTATTGAAATCATCAATATAAAAATATCAATTAATACTTAGAGTATTTATCTTGTATTTTCAGCTATTAAATATCAAAATTCATTGTTCATCTAAAAAATCCTTTACTTCTTTATCTAAAAATTCTTTTATTTCTTCAAAATATGAAATCAAATTAGATATATTTTTTTTATAGTTTCAATTTATTTTTTCAAATTGAGGAATTATATCGTGTCTTAATTTATTTCTTGTTATATCGGTATCAAAATTTGTTTTATCAATCTTGTATTCTAGGTTATTTTCATCTAAATATCTAAGTATTTCATTTTTTTCTAAATTTATTAATGGTCTAAGTAATGCTCCTGATTTTTCAGTCATATTTATCAGCCCAGTAAGTTTAGTTCATCTTGCAAGATTAAAGAAAAAGGTCTCTATTTTATCATCTAAATGATGTCATGTTATGATTTTATCTGTATTGTAAATATTTAAAACAGCATTTAAAAAAGCATATCTTTTTTCTCTAGCAACTTCTTCTAAACCAAGACTTGGATAAAAAGTGTCTCTTATTTCTTTTATTTTTGCATCTGCAATTTCAACTTTAAAATTGTGTTTTTTTCATAATTCTTCAATAAAAGCTTCTTCTAAATCTGATTCTGTTCTTAATTTATGATTAAAATAACATGCAACTAAATTTTTTGCATATTTTGTTTTAAGTATTTCATAAAGTATAAACATACTGTCTGGTCAAGTTGAGCAGGCAAGAATTATAGGTTCATCTTCTGTGTAATATTTTTCTAGAAAATTATTTATAAGTAATTTCATTTATTTCTATTATTGATATATTGAAATTATATGTATTTATTTTAAAATATAAATATTTTTTAAAAAATAAAGGGTAGCCGAAGGCTACTCTTTATTTAAACGTATTGTGCTAACATTATTTCAGCAACATCACTTGCAAGTATTTTTATTCTAAGTGCTTCGCTTTCATTTATCGAGTCTTCTTTTCTTTCTTTTGAAATAAAGATATATAAATAATGACTTATTCTCAAAATAACATCATATCTACTTTTTGAAGAATCAATAAATCCTTTCATCTCGCTGACACTGATATCAGTTAAATCTTTTAATGCCAGTTGATGTAGCCAATAATCTAACTCTTCACTAGATTCCGAAATTATTGAATAATCTCCAATTATTTCGAAATTTCCTTCACGATTTGTAAATACTATTGCATCTACAAAAATAGTTTCAAGTTCGAATCTTCTCAATATCTCTTGCAGTTTTACTTCTGCAAGAGGGCTTAATAAATAATTATCACACATACTGCCTCCTTTTTTATTGCAAAATTGCTTAAATATTGTATGATTAAATATATAAAGTCAAAAAAAGAAATAAAATTATACAATTTTATTTCTTTTTTCTATGAAATCTAAAAAATTATCATCGGGAGCCAATTTATTTAATATTTCTTTACTACATTTACTACATTTATGTTTTATCATCCAACCTTTATTTTTTTTATGATCTATATCTATAGGTCTCATAATTCATAAACAAGTTGAAGTTCTATCTCAAGGAAATTTTTCATCCATATGTTTGCTGTGCAGACAAAAAGGGCAGTGGTTTCTAGCACTACCTTCTGGATGTTTTTCTATAGTTTTACCGCAATTTTCGCAAATAAAACTCTCATTTATCATTTTAAATCACATTTTTTATAGTTAATTATTTTTTCTTTATTTTAATAATTTATACAATTTATTCAAGAAAATTAAGTTTATAAATATTATTAATGCTCATCAAATAAAAATAGATATATTTTTATCAATTAATATTCATGAAATACTTGGTCAAATAAACATACTTATTGATTGTAATGATGCTAATACTCACATAATTTCTCATCTATCATGTTCATTTGTTGATTCTACTATTTCTCAAGCATAAATTGGATTTACAACTCATGAAAATAATACCATTATATAAAATACGGATATAAATGCTGGAAAATAATTTAAAAGCGATAATATTATAAATAATATAAATAGTGAAAAATTTATAATTAAAAATAAGTTTTTTAGTTGAAAGTATTTTAACCAAAATCTTTTTAATAATACTGATTGATTAAAAGCAATCATTACTCAAACTCAAGCCATTATATATCATACAACATTTCAAGGTATTCAAAATTTTATATTTAAATAAACTGGAAACATTCATTGGTACATAGAAAAACTCAATATAAGCATAAAAAATGAAACTAAAAATAGATTTACCTTAGGTTCTTTCAAAAATTTTATTAATGTACTAGTTGGATTTAATTTAATTTTTTTATTTACTTTATTACTATTTGTCTCTTTTAAGAAGATAATTACTATAAAAAATTCAAAAAATGCTAATCAAGTCATAAACCAAAAAGGAGCTTTTATTGAAAATGGTAGTAATAAAGATCATAATATAGGTCAAACTATAAATCATAATCAGAACAATGCTCAAATTAATCATAGATTACTCATCCTATCTTTTTTTGATGTTGATATATCTGATAACATTGATTGTAATACACTTATATTTCATCAAGTAAATCAATTTATCATTCTTGCAACTAAAAATATGATAAAAATATCACTTATACTCATTATTAAATTAGCTATAAATGTTCACAATACGCATAATATTAATACTGATTTTCTTCCATATTTATCTGATAATTGTCATAAAATAGGTGATGCTAAAAAAGAAAAAAATGCATAAAGAACAATAGCATAAGATATACTATGAGCGCTAACTTCATAGTATTTTGCCAACTCAGGTAATGTAGGTATAAAAATACCTATTCAAAGTATGTCTAAAAATCAAACAAGTAAGATTATAATTTTTGTTTTATTCATTTTTTTCATTTAAAAAATATAAAAATTTACTATTTTTAGTAAATTTTTAAAAATATATAACATAATATTTATTTTGTTATTTTTGCAATATATAGAACATTATTCCAAAAATAGAAAAGATTAAACCTATTAACCAAAGTCTAAAAACTACATTTTCTTCACTCCGTCAGATAGCTTCAAGATGGTGATGAAATGGTGCTATCTTAAATACTTTTTTTCAATTTCTTAATTTTTTACTAATTAATTGAATTATAACTGATAGAGTTTCAAATATAAATATTGCTCAAACTACAAATAGTATAAATATTGTATTTGTAAGCATCGCCATAATTCATAGATTTGCGCCGAGAGCCAAACTTCAAACATCTCACATATAAAATTTAGCTGGTTTTACATTGAACCATAAAAACGCAATCAATGCTCAAACTATTGTTATACAAAGAGTAGATAGTAGAAATAATCATTGATCATAAGTTATATATGCATAAATGCTATATGAAAAAAGTAATAATCATCATGCAAGTCAATCAAGTCAATCAGTTATATTTACGCTATTTGCAGAGGCTATAATTACAAATATAAAAAGGGGTATAAACCAAATTCATAATTTCATTCAATCAACTAATCATAAATTTAGTCATACATTTCACCAATCTAGTTTAAAATAAAACCAAAGTGAACCAAGAAGTGCAAATATTATTAACCAAAACATCTTGAAACGAGCAGATAGTCATTTAGTTCTTCAAATTCATCTTATATTCATATAATCATCAATCATTCATAAAAATCAAACAGTTATTAATGTAAAAATTGATAGATACGTTTCTTTTTGATTTAATAGGTGATTATTTATTAATCAAAATTTTTGTAATAATATACTTAAAATAACCATAAAAAATGTTATTCCCAGTATTACAGCTCATCACATAGTTGGAGTTCAAGTTTTTGCTTTATGTAATTTCAAAAATTCAATTGCTTTTCATAGTGTTGCTTCTTCTCTAATTTGTTTTCATAATTTAAACTTAACTAAAAAGTCTATAAAATATGGAATTATAATCATTCAAATAGTAAAAGTTACTATTCAAAATGAAAACATTTGTATTAAATAATGATTCATTTTTTGTCTTTATTAATTATTATCGCTAAATTTTATTTTAAAGTTTATATTTTACAAGTTTACTTTACAAAAAAAAATATATTTATAAACTTGTTTTGTTTAAAAGATAAATTAAAAATAATGATTCCGATAAAAATAGTATTAACAACAAATAAAAAAATCCTTGATATTGCTATATCTAACTATAATTTAGAAAAAATCGTAAACGAATATGATTTAGATATTTATGAGTGAAATTTAGATCAAAATGAAGAAACTGAAAAAATTGTTTTTTCAAGATATGATATAAATAAGACTGAATTATTATTTCAATATATAAGTGAAAATTATATTTATCAAAAAATCGTTGAAATAGATGATTCTAAAATCTTTTTAAATTTTGAATTAAAATCAGGGGATATAGTTATTCCAAATACATTTATTTCACTAAAAGATGAAAATAAAGCTTTTTTTTCTGATATAGTTATTTGAGAAAACTATGATTTACTTAAATTTTGATTAGTTTTAAATGGTATTTGTCTTTCAGTTTGAGATAAAAAAGTTGATGATTTACAAGATTTGAAAGAAGATTTTTATGCTGATATTATAGATAAAAATTCTTATGATTTAATTGAAAAAAATACACAGCTTAACAATGATTCAGTTTTCTCTTCTATAAAAATTGTTGTATCTGAA
>JAQUZB010000006.1:35148-94014 GCA_028691535.1 Candidatus Altimarinota bacterium
ATATTTACTTCATCATCTTCCTCATTCATCTAATTCCCGTTTTTTGATTATTAATTTTAAGTGTTTTCAAGTTTCTTCAAGTATAGAATAAGCTCTTCATCAAACTGGAATCAAAAAAGTTATAAATTGACCTGGTTTAAATGTAAAAATAGTATCAGCTTCAAAATCTAATTCATATATATTATGAGTTAAATTCTTTTTATTTATTAGTTTAAAATTTTGTATCACTTTTTTAAAATTAATCTATATTTTCTAGATTATATTAATTTTGTTTATTAAATCAAAAAAACTAATTAGTTTTTTTAAAATGCATTATAATACTTAGTCAATCATTTTTTATAATATTAATTAGTTTTTTTATAATTATATATAATATATACTTATTATATTTATTTAATAATTATATTTTTATGAATAAAATACTTTCATTTATTTTAACTTTTTTAACGGTATTTATACTTTTTTGATCACAAGTAAGTTCAAATATGTCTTATGATATATTGCCAACTACTATGACAAATGTTGCAAATAAAACAAAACTAGATTTATTTCTAAATAAAGTTTTAGACTCTAAAATTAGTTTTAGTAGTGATGTTAATTATTTAATTTTTTTAAATAATGTAAATGATAAACTTGTTTCTTTAGGTTCTAAATATTCCTCAAATCCTGATATAAAAAATATGATAGAATATTTAAATATATGACTTAGTAATATTATTAATATTACAAAACAAAATTCTGATGTAGAAAGTTTCTTGTGTGAAATTTTTTGAGATTGTTGAAGCTGAACTTCATCTTCAACATCATCTTTAGGATGATCATCTTCATGTAATTGGCAATATCACGCAGTTATTGGTCCAGTATGAGCTTTAGATATAAACCCAGAAACTACCGCATGTGCAACTTCAATCAATTGAAAATCGTCATATGAAATTTCATGAAATAAACAAAAAGTAGCAACATGTAATTGTACTTGAATTTCATCTTCTTCAACTAATTCAACTTCATCTTCAACTAGTCCAACTTCATCCTCAACTAGTTGAACTAGTTCATCATCTTCTTCATTATGATCAACATCGTGTGCATGAACTGCACCAACTTGAGCTTGAATAATAAAAAGTACATCAGTTTTTTGAATGGTGTGAAGTGATACTTGGAGTTATGTAAATAATACTAAATGAACTAGTTCAGATCTTTGACAATCATGTCAATGGACATGTGCTCCTTGATATATTAGAAGTTGAAATACTTGTACAACTAGATCTTCTTTATTTACTTGAAATGAAACAGTATCAATATGAAATATATTTCCAACCTATGGAACTAGTGCTTGTATGGAACAAAATATTTATGTAGTATCTGGTGGATTAAATAAAAGTTCTCAACCAAAGGGTTGTGCTCAACCTGCTTGAGCATGAGCTTGTACAACTGCATCAGCATTTAGAGATTTTACGACTACTGAATGGGTTTCAGATAATACTGTAGTAACTACATTTTGAGCAAATGAAGCACCAGAATGAACATATGAATTTTTTATTATGTATTGATCTGAAATTAAAAAAACATGAAGTGGTCAAGTAAAAAAATGTAATATATCTACATATTCTTGGTCTTGTATAGTCCCAGGTCCTGTTGTTGTAAATACAGCTTGAACATTATGTAATGCTAATAATGTAGGTCAAAATAAAATTTTTGATTGATATAGTTGTAATTGTGTAAGTAAATAATTTTAAAACTTAAAAAAGACGGGGATCACCCGTCTTTTGTTTTATAGTAATTGGATATTTATTTTATATCCATTTTTTGTTCCCAATATTTCGTAACGCCTGGGCTTTCATCGCCTGATATACAGATGAAATAATGTTTCACTGCCTCTAGGTTTACTTTTGGTACACCTAGAGCTTCTTCAATCAACTTTCTTGCTTTGTTCGTACTAATTGGACTCAACATTGTTTTCCCCTTTTTTAAATCTTAATCATGAACCTATTTCCATAATTAAGATTTATATTATAATAATGACTACTTTATTTGTCAAAAGTTTTTTTATGCTTATATTATTTCTTTACAAATTAGTTTATATTTTTATTATTCTAATATAATTATTAATAAAATAATTTTATGAAAAAAATTTATCTAATAGACTGAAATAGTTTTATTTATCGTATGTTTTTTGCGTTACCAGAGTTTGCAACTAAGGATTGAACTATTGTAAATGCTCTTTTTGGTATGGCAAAATTTTTTGCAAGTACTCTTGTAAAAGAAAATCCAGATTATTTAATCTTTGTAAAAGATGCTCCTGGAGATAATTTTCGTAATAAAATATATAGCGAATACAAGGCTACAAGAGATCGTATGCCAGATAATCTAAGAAGCCAAATGGCTCTTATTGATGAAATGATTGTTAAATTATGAGTTAAAACTATTGAGATTTCTTGATATGAAGCTGATGATGTTATATGAACTTTGGCTAAAAAATTTAACTGACAAAAAGATATAGAAGTTGATATATTGACTTGAGATAAGGATTTATATAGTCTAGTTTCAGACAATATTTGGATTTATGATACAATGAAGAAAAAGAAATTTTGACCAATTGAAACAAAAGAAAAATTTTGAATTGAAGCAAAATTAATCATAGATTATTTATCTATAGTTTGAGATAAAGCAGATAATATTCCTTGAATTGATGGTTTTTGACCAGCAAAAGCAATTGATTTAATAAACTATATTTGAAAAGTTGAAACTATATATGAAGTTGCGGAAAAAGTTAATTTGTGAGAAAAATTAACTGATGTTCTTCCTGAATTAGATGAAGAATCTATAAAAAAACTTAATGTTTGTTTTAAATGAAAAACATTTGAAAAATTAATTTCATCAAAAGAAGATGCTTTTCTTAGTAAAAAATTAGCAACAATTGATCTAAATGTTGAGTTAGAAAATTTTTCACTTGATAATTATTTATTTAAACCTGAAACATTTTTAAATGAAGAAATAATAAGTTTCTTTGATAAATATGAGTTCAATTCTCTTATTTGAGAAAATTGAGTTAATAAATTACAAACTTGGAAAGATTTATGATTAAATGTTTATATTATCGATAATGATGAAAATTTAGATAAACTATACTCTACAATTTCATGAGTTGAAAAAATTTCTTTTGATACTGAAACTACATCGCTTGATATTATGAAAGCTGAATTAGTAGGAATTTCTATTTATATAGATGATAAAAGGATTTATTATATAAATAGGATGCACGATTGAAAAAAAGTTAGTGATGAAAAATTAAAAAAGTTTATAGGTGATATTTTTGCACTTGATTTATTGATTATTGGTCATAATTTAAAATATGATTTGGAAATAATTGATTTGTATTTGTCTAGAGAATATGAAGAAAATATTGAAAAATTTAATTGACAAATAAGTCTTGCTATATAAAATATAGCTTCAATTTATATTAAAATTTAATAAAATAATATGTTTAAAAGAATTTGATTATTTTTGATTACAAACTTAGCAATAATTGTTGTACTTAGTCTAGTTATATTTTTAGTAGAAAGATTTTTTTGAATAAATGTTAGTTGATATGTGGGGTGAAATTATACTTGATTATTAATCTTTGCACTTATTTTTTGATTTTGATGAGCTTTTATAAGTTTGTTTATGTCTAAATGGATGGCTAAAAGATCTTATTCTATAGAATTAGTTACTCTAAATGATTATGATAATTTAAATGAAAAACAAAAAGTAGTATATGATTTAATAAAAGATATTTCAGAAAGGAATAATATTAAACTACCTGAAATTTGATTTTATGAATCAAGTGAACCAAATGCATTTGCAACATGAGCAAGTAAAAATAGTTCTTTAGTAGCAGTTTCATCAGGTCTTTTAAGTTCGATGAATAAAGATGAAATCGAGTGAGTTATAGCTCATGAAATGGCACATGTATTAAATGGTGATATGGTTACTATGACTTTATTGCAATGAGTTTTAAATACTTTTGTTATATTTATATCTAGAGTATTAGCTTGAATCGTAGATTCTTATTTAAACAAATGAGAAAAAAGTGAATGAGCATCTTGGGCATATATTTGATTATCAATTTTATTTGAAATTATTTTTTGAATATTGGCTTCACTAATTACTATGTGGTTTAGTAGACATAGAGAATACAAAGCTGATGCAGGAAGTGCTTGATTTGTAGGTAAAAAGAAAATGATAGCAGCTTTAGAAGCATTAAAAAAATTACAAAATTTATCTTGAGAAGATAATTCTAAGCTTGCTACTATGAAGATTTCTACTAAATGAAAAACATGATTTATGATGTTATTCTCTACTCACCCAAATTTAGATGATAGAATAAATGCATTAAAAAATTTAAGTATATAATGAAATAAAAACAGATTATGTAAACAATAATCTGTTTTTTTGTTTTGTTATACTAGAAAAAATCTTATAATAAACTCATTATTTTATTATTTATTATATTATGAGAAAAATAATCTTATTTTTATTTTCATTTTTTGTACTTTCGACAGTTTTTTGAGCTTATACAGCTATAAAATATTCTACAACAGAAGTAGAAGCTGCGAATAGTTTAGCGGAAAGATGAATTATAAACAATCATAAAGATGATACTTCAAAATACAATTTAAATGATTTTGTATTAAGACAAGAAATTGCAGCAGTTTCTAGATGAGTTGCATGATTACCAAAAAAAAGTTGATGTGATGGTATATTTTCAGATGTAACTGCAGTTAAACCAAATACTTGGGCTTGTTTAAGTATAGAGCCACTAGTAGATAAATGATTAATTTCAAAAAATGCTACTTTTAGACCAGAAAATAATATAACTAAAGCAGAAACTCTATGAATGCTTATTAGATCTATAGGTTTTGATTATAGTTATGATCCAAAAAATACTGCATCATGGCAAGAACAAATTGTTAATTATTCTTTTGAAAAATGAGTTATAAAAGCTAAATTTACTGATTACAATGTTGATGCAACAAGAGGTTGGGTGTTTATGATAGCTGATACAACTATTAAAAAAGATGAAGAAATAAAAATTCAAGAAAAAATTGATAAATGAATTTACTCTGACATAACATTATAATAATAAAAAGACTAGTAATTTCTAGTCTTTTTGTTATTATATATCAAATATTTATTAAAAAACATTATGGAAAATAAAGAATTATTGTGAATATATAGGGAACAAATAAATACTTTGGATAAAGAATTGATTTATCTTTTATTTAGAAGATTTGAAATAGTTAAGCAAATTTGAATTATAAAAAAACAAGATTGAATACCTCCTCTTGATAATACTAGATGGAATAAATTATTAAATGAAAATCTAGAAGTTTCAAGAGAATATTGACTCAGAGATGAATTAATAATTGATATTTGGAATAGAATTCATACTGAGAGTTTGAAAATAGAAAAATAAAAAACATTTTTTAAAAAAATGTTTTTTATTTTTCTATAATTCTATTTCATTTTCACTTTTATTTGTTAAAACTGGAATTTCGTTTTCAGTAACAAATATTTCTTTTTCTGAATTATCTTTCATTTTTGTTCAAACTATAGGAAACATTATAAAACTTATAAATAGAAATCAAACAGTTGTCCAAGCTCAATTTCATGTTCTAAGAGATATAGCATGTAGTAATTTTATCCACATAACTAAGAAATAAATAATCGCAATAATAGCTGTTAATCAAAAAGTAAATATTGATAAAATAACTCACAATATTATTGCTAATATTGGATAAACTAAATAATTTTTTACTGATTTTTGAGAAGCACTGAAATAATTGTAATATTGAGCAATTGGTACAAATGATAACCAAGCATATTTTTCACCTAGCTTACTGTTTATTAAATACAATCAGTAAGCAGTTCAGAAATACATAATTATTGAAATGATATTTATTACAGTTCAAGCTGTTCATATCATTCATGCAACTCAAGGTGAAAACATCATATTTGGATCAATACCACCCATAGAACTAAGGTCAGTAATACCTGAATTAGAAAGCATATTTAAAGTTGCTTCATCCATAATCTTTAATTTAAAAAATAATTTTGTTTATTATAAACATTTATATATTATTAATTTATATTTTTTAATCAAATTTATTATGATGCCAGCAGAGAAAGTGCTTGATAGAATAGAACAAAGTTTTGAATTATTTAAAGTTTGATTCAAACTTTTGGTAATTCCATTTTGTATTTATTATTTAATTAGTTTTTCATTCATTTCAATTATATTAATTTATATTTCATCATCATGAATTATAGAATCATTTTTAGGTAACTGAAATAGTAATATTCTTGCTAATCTTTTTAGTAGTTCTAAATTAGTACTTGTTGCTACTTTATTTATATTTTTTTGAATAATATATTTAACAATTTATATGCCATTTATTGTTTATTCTATAAAAGTTGTTTGAAATATATATAATAAAAAACCAATTTGAGATTTTAAGACAAATTTTATTTTTGCACTTTCTAGATTTTCAGTAATGATGAAAACTTATTGGTATATATTTGCATATGTAGCACTAATTCCATCTTTTTTCTTTATACTTTGAGGTTGAATTTTCAATGTTTCATATTTTATGGATTTAGATTCATCAATTAAATTTATTTGATGAGCGTTGATGATAATATGAATCTTATTATTTATAGTTTTTGCTCTTTATAGATGATTAAAAACTACTTTTTCACTTTATAGTGCTATTGATAATGATGATTATACAAAAGAAAATTTTAATTTTTCAATTAAAATTACTAAAAATAAATGGTATAGAATACTTTGAAATTTAATGTTAGTTTGAATTATTGTTTCATTATTGTCAGGAGTAGTATCAAATATTATTTGAATATTTTTCTCTTCTAATAGCTGATATTCTGATATAATTTCAAGTTTTTGAAGTTGAAGTAGTATTGATTTTTCAAATATAGGTTCATCACTATGATGAGTAGATAATAAAAATCTTATTAAGGATGCGGTGTCAAATTTTTCATTTTTTAATTATATAGTTTCTGGTTTTTTTCAAATTTTTATAAGTACTGTTTGAAAAATATTTATAATTATTTTCACATATGTATTTTATAAAAGATTAACTTTTGAATCTACAAATATTTCTGATGATATGAAAATAAAACAAGATAAAATAGTAGAAAAAGAAGATAAAATATTGGAATTATAAAAATGTTTTTCATTTAAAAGAGTTATGAGTAATATATAAATATTAGCTCCTATAACTCTTTTTTTATGAATGAAAAAGTATATTTAGTAGCTCTCCACAAAATTTGAATTGAACATAAAAAATTATTTACGATTTTTTCTTTAAATCAAAATTACAAAGATTTTTTTGATAAATTAGATTATGAATTATTGTCTAAACTGTGATATAAATCAGAAAAAATTAATAGTATTTTAAAATATAAAAGCAAACTTGATTTGCTTGAGTTAGAACAAATGATTTCTAATTTAGATGTGAAAATAATTACATTTTTTGATGAAAATTATCCATTTTTATTGAAAAATATTTTTAATATTCCATTTTTATTGTATGTAAGATGAAATATAACTTCTCCCGGATTTGCTTTTATTGGTTCTAGAAATATAAGCTCATATTGAAAAACTGTAATAGAAAATTTTGTTCCAGAAATTTGAAAATATTTTACTATTATTTCAGGTTGAGCTTTTTGATGTGACTCATATTCTCATGAAATTTCAATAAAAAATGAAGTGAAAACAATAAGTGTAATTTGAACTTGAATAGATATAAATTATCCTGTTTGAAATAAAAAATTGTATGATGAAATAATTGAAAAGTGAGGTGCTATTATTTCGATATTTCCATTTTGAGAAAAATGAAATCCATATAATTTCCCGATAAGAAACGAGATTGTAGCTTGATTATCAAATGGTATCTTTGTAGTTGAAGCAAGAGAAAAATCAGGTTCTTTGATTACTGCAAAATTAGGTTTAGATTTATGAAAAGATATATTCACTGTTCCTTGAGATATATTTAAACAAAATTCAATTTGATGTAATAATCTGATTTATTCTTCTGAAGCAAAAATGGTTTTAAAACCAAATGATGTTTTATCAGAATACAATATACTAAATAATTTAAAAAACAAATCTAAGATTAGTTTCAATGATAATATTGAAAAACTTATATATGATAAATTACTTATTGAACCTTTAAATATAGATGAAATAGCTATAAAACTAGATTTAGAAATAAGTTTAACATTGCTTAAAATAACGATATTAGAGCTTTCATGAATCATGAAAAAGAATGAAAGCTGAAAATATGAAATAATTTAGTTGATAATTATGAAAAAATTCCTAAAATAAATCTATATATTAAATATCTATTATTTATGGAAAATTTGTTTTTGCTGAAATTGGAAATACTTATATTTTTTCTTAGTTTTTTTTACTTATTATATTTTATGTCTTGAAAAATTTATAAGACATATTTTAAGGTGAAAAATGTTATAATCAAAGAAGAAATATCAAATGTAAAAACTGCTTTAAATATAGTAGATTTAAATACAAAAGAAAAAAATTATAAAAAAGATAAAAATAATAAACAATTAACTGATGAAGAAATAAATCAATTAACTGAATTATTAAAAAGAGTTAAAAATAATGCTTCAAAATGATATTTTGATACTGCAAAATGAATAATTATTGAATGACTTTCAATTGATAAATTTAATAAAGATTTAAATTTAGAATTAGCTTGAATTTATATAAAAGAAAAAAATTATCAAAGTGCTGAATATATTTATAAAGATTTACTTGAAGTAATAAAAGACGATACAGATTTATATAAAAAACTTGCTTATATCTATGCAATGCAATGAAAATTGGATTTGGCGATGGATAATTATATAAAAGTTCACAAGAAAAATCCTTCTGATGAAGAAGTTATAAATATGCTTGCTGAAATAAATTATGATTTAAAAGATTATAAAACTGCTTTAAAATACATAAATCAATATCTTAAATCAAAACCTAGAGACATAGATAAATTAAATATGAAAGCTATTTGTTTTGAGCAAACTAGAGAGATGAAAGAAGCAATTGAAATTCATAAAAGAATTCTTGAATTACAACCATATAACACTAATTCAAGAGATAAAGTTAGAGAACTAAATGATTTTATATAGAAAATTTTGAAAAACTTCGTATTTTTATATATTCTTAAAGTTTTTAACAAAAAACAATTAACATTTTTCAAACATAAAAGTAATTAATATTTTTACTTTTATGTTTTTTTTTGTATTCTGTGCATAGAAAAAATATCTCCTAATTTATGAGTAAATGTTGAAAGTGCCTCCACATTCTATAGAAGCTGAACAATCAGTACTTTGAAGTATTTTGATTGATAAAGATTGTTTTATAAGTATTTGAGATTTATTGAAAGAAAGTGATTTCTATGTAGAATCAAATGCTTGTATTTTTGGTGTTATGTTTGATTTATACAAACAAAATAAACCTATAGATATAATCACTGTAAAGGAAAAATTAGATGATAAAAAACTACTTGATAAGATTGGTTGAATTAGTTATTTAGCTGAATTAACTGAAATTGTTCCAACAACTGCAAATGTTTTTGAATATGCTCAAATTGTAAAAAATAAATCAGTATTAAGAAATCTAATAAGAGCTTGAAATGAAATAATTTCATATGGTTATGATGAAGATAAACCTATAAATGATTTACTTGAAAAAACTGAAAAGTCAGTTTTTAATGTAACTCAAGTTTTTATACAAAATAAACTTGTGCATATAAATCAAATTCTTGAACAAAGATTTGAGGAATTTGCTGAAATTCATGAAAATCCTGAGTTAGTAAAAGACCATAGATTACATCTTTGATTTAAGGATTTAGATCATAAATTTAATGGTTTAAAATGAGGGGATATGGTTATTTTAGCTGCAAGACCTTCTATGTGAAAAACTGCATTTGCTCTTAATTTAGCTCAAAATGTAGGTTATAAAGGTAAAAATGTTGCTATCTTTTCTCTAGAAATGAGTAAAGAACAATTAACAGATAGAATGATTGCAAGTGCTATGCAAATTGATAGTTGGAAATTAGCAAAATGAGAATTGGAAGACCATGAATTTGCAAAAATCTGAGAAGCTATGGAAAAACTTAGCCAAGCAAACATATATATAGATGATAGTGCTGGTTGAAATTTAGTAGAATTAAAATCAAAATGTAGAAGATTAAAAATTGAATCAGGTTTAGATTTAATTGTAATTGATTACTTACAATTGATGAGTAATTGAAATTCTATGAACAGAGTTCAAGAAATATCTGAAATATCAAGATGAATTAAATCACTTGCAAGAGAATTAAATGTACCAATTATAGCACTTTCTCAATTATCTAGAACTGTTGAACAAAGACCTGATAAGAGACCTATAATGTCAGATTTAAGAGAATCTGGGTCAATAGAACAAGATGCTGATATAATTATGATGTTATACAGAGAAGAATATTATGATGAATTTACAGAAAAAAAATGAATTACAGATGTACTTGTAAGAAAAAATAGAAATTGACCAATAGGGAATATAGAGCTTATGTTTGAGAAAAACAATCAAAAATTCGTTGAAATTGAGAGAAATTACTGAGGTTGAGGAAATGTTGAAGAGTATTAAAAAAGAAGAAAATCTATAGATTTTCTTCTTTTTTTTCGATTTCATTTAAACTTGGTCTTTTATTTAAATCTTCACTAAATTCTTGCTTTATTTCATTTATTATAAGGGTTGTATTTTCTATACTATCAGTTGTTACAAGTCTTTTTCTATATTTTTTAACTCATGGAAAGTTTTTTAAATATTGAACTAAGTGTTTTCTTATTTCTAAACTTCATTTTTTTTCTCATTTTGTCTCGTTTAGTTTTTCAGCATGAAATTCCATAGCTTTAAGTATTTCATTAAGAGTTGGATGATATATTCAATCTATAAAGTTTTCTTTTATTGCTCAAGTTTTTTCTATGAATTTATTATCATTTATTTGGTCAATTCAAATAAAACACCATGGGTTTCAGAAACTAGCTCTTCAAAGCATTATTCCATCTAGATTTTGTATTTTTTTCATTCAGTCTGTATAGTTTTCTATATCTCAATTACAAATTACAGGTATAGAAACATGATTTTTTAAATCATATATATTTGTAAAATCAGCTCTTCAAGTATAAGCTTGTTTAGCTGTTCTTCCATGGATTGTGATTAAACTTGCTCAAGCATTTTCTAATCATTGAACAAATTTTATAAGATTTTGATTTCAGTCAAAACTAAGTCTTGTTTTTACACTTATTGGTAGGTGAGTTGCTTCATGCATATGTTTTACAATTTCAAAAGCAGTTTGTTCATTTATAAGTAAACAAGAACCATGTCAGCTTCTAACTACTTTTTTTGCAGGACATCACATATTTATGTCAATTCATGCAATATTGTATTTACTTTCACTTATTATTTTAGCAGCTTTTGCAAATACTTCAGGATCTTTTCAAAATATTTGAATTATCAATGGATCTTCTATTTCATTGTGTGGTAAAACACTATCAGCAAGAAATTTAGAATGAATTAATCAATCTGCACTATAAAATTCACTCACACAAAAAATATGTGGAGAAACTCTCTTCATTGCTTGTCTATATGCACTATCTCAGTATCAGTCCATTGGAGCTAAAAATACTAATTTTTTATTTTTTTCTAATTGATTTTTCCAAAAATCTTTCATTTATATTATTTTATTATTTATATTTTTTGAGATTTTAATTAAAAAGTGTAAAAAAGCAAAAATATATTTCTAGGATATTTTTCTATGAAGTCAAGTCTTAAATATTGTAAAAAGTATTATTTATATGATATAATTTTTTTAGTTTTATTAATTTACCTTTTCTATATGGATTTGAATACTATTTTAAAAGAAAAGAAGGAGAAAAATATTTTACTTAAAAAGAAGTTTTGATTACCAGTTAAAGATAAAGCAATTGGCTTAATCAAAATTAGTAATAAAGCACTTATAAAGGACTTAAGAGATTGATTAATCTCATTACCTTCTGGTTTTATACTAGAGGTAGATTGAGCAGCAACAGAAAAAATTTGAGAAAATATCATTGCTACATCAAAAATAGATGAAAATGATTTAATTTGATTTGATTTTATTGTTTGTGATAATACAATTGAAAATCTAAATAAGTATTTTGAACTAGGTATTACACCTTTAATTTCTTCAAAAAACCATTTAAATTCTATACTAAAAGAATTTAATCCAGTTAAAAATGAATGAAATTCATATTTATTTGAAACACTTGATAAATGGTCAGTTTTTTATAGTATTGTTAGATATTTAGAAAATTTTAAATTTCCATTTGATAATAAAAATTTAGTAAAAAATGTAATTAATTTATAAAAAAAGTTTAGATTTATCTAAACTTTTTTTATAAATTTTCATTTATTATTTTCTTAGTTTCTATTTTTGTTTTTAATGTTTTTAAATCTGTTCTTTTTCTAAAATTATATGCGGTTAATTTAAATCAATCAACTTCTCTAAAATTCATTACTCTCAGATATTCTGGAAATTCTATATTTCAATTTTCATCAATTTTACTAATTTCATACATTCTTAAATCTCATAAATTAGGATTTTTTTTACTATTTATTTTAAATCATCTACTTTCATTTTGAATTATTTTATTTATTTCTTCTTCAAATATTACAAGTGGAGTAGTTCAGCAATAAAAAGATTTTGGAATTAAGTTTAAAAACATTTTTCAATCTTTTTTTAGTAATAATTCACATATAAACTTTATTATTTTAAATCTATCTCATAAATATTGACTTACTTGATTCATAAAAATTATTCATTGACTTTGTGTTCATAATTTTTCAAGAATTGAAATTAAAAAATCATCATCTTCTAAGTCTCAATTTAGAAAATCCACTCAAGATTCATTTATATTGTCTAAATCTATTTTATTTAATAATATTTTATTTTCTGGAATTCCTTTTTCAATTAATTTTCATTTTAGTTCTTTTATTGCTGTTGAATTATTTCATCATATATCAAGTATTGATAATTCTCAGTATTTATCATATAATTCTATACTATTTTTAATTAATTCTTCAATATTAAACATCAATTGTTCTTGATAATTTTCTTTTGAATTTCATTTTTTATCTAATGTTCTTCAATTTATTGGTAATAAATTTATTCAGTAATTTGATCCAGAATCAATCATTTTTTATAAATTATTATAATAATATATTAATTTTACTAGATATTTTTCTTTATGTCAAAAGGTATTTAAAAAATAAAAAATCTTTTTCTTTTGACTTAAATATAAAAAAGATTAAAAAGTTAGTTAGTAATTTTTAATCTTTTTTTATGGCAAAAAATCTAGTTATTGTGGAATCTCCTGCAAAATGAAAAACTATAGAAAAGTTTTTAGGACCTGATTATAAGGTTGTTGCTTCGATGTGACACATAAGAGATTTACCAGTAAAAACTCTTTGAATAGATATAGAAAATTGATTTGCACCTGATTATGGTGTAACTGATGAAAAGAAAAAAACAGTAGATAGTTTAAAAAAACTAGCTAAAGAAAGTGGTGAAATTTGGATAGCTACCGATGAGGACCGCGAATGAGAAGCTATTTGATGGCATCTTTGTCATACTTTAAATGTGAATCCTGCAACTACAAAAAGAATTGTATTTCATGAAATCACAAAAAAAGCTATAACACATGCTATAGAACATCCTAGAACTATTGATTTAAATTTAGTTGATGCTCAACAAGCAAGAAGAATCCTTGATAGATTGGTTTGATATAAAGTTAGTCCAGTTTTATGGAAAAAAATTAGAAAATGATTATCTGCAGGTAGAGTACAATCTGTTGCAGTAAAATTAATAGTTGAAAAAGAAAGAGAAATACTTGCATTTAAACCAGAAGAATCTTGGAAAATAAGTGTAGAATTATCATATGGTAATTTTAAATTTATATCAGTTTTATCAAAGATATCTTGAAAAGTTAAAACTTTTAAATCTAGGGAAGAAGTAGAAAAACTACTTTCAGTTCTTTATGATGATTTAAGTGTTTTAAATGAAACAAAAAATAAAAAAGACAATGTTGAATTATCTATACTTTGAGATATAGAGTTTATTTTAGTTGATAGTATAAAAAAAGATAGTAAAAGATCTCCATGAGCTCCATTTACTACTTCAACACTTCAACAAGAAGCATCTAGAAAATTTGGATTTTGAGTAAAACAAACAATGATGATTGCTCAAAAACTTTATGAAGGTATGGATTTATGAAACAACGAAAGACAAGGTTTGATTACTTATATGAGAACTGATAGTTTAAACTTATCAGAACAAGCAAAAACACAAGCAAAAGAAGTTATAGAAAAAGATTTTTGAAAAAAATACCATAAAGACAGAGATTATAAAACAAAATCTGCAGGTGCTCAAGAAGCTCATGAGGCTATTAGACCAACTGATTTATCAAGAACTCCAGAAAGTTTAGCTTCAGTTTTGGATGCTACTCAATTAAAACTTTATACTCTTATTTGGAAAAGAACTCTAGCTTCACAAATGAGTGATGCAATTGTAGAAGTTACAACATTTTCTTTTTCACCAACAAAAGCACAAAATCAATTATGGATTACAAAATGAGAAGTTATTAAATTTGATTGATTTATGACTCTTTATATAGAATCAAGCGATGATGAAAATGAAGATTTAGAAGAAGATGGATGAGTTTTACCAGATATAGAATTATGAGAAAAACTTATTTGAAAGTGAATTAAATGAACTCAAAATTTTTCAAGACCACCTTCTCGTTATACTGAAGCTTCACTTGTTAAAAAACTAGAAAGTGAAGGGATAGGTAGACCATCTACTTATGCACCAACAATTTCTACTATTATAGATAGATGATATATAGAAAAAGTAAATAAAAAACATCTTGCTCCAACTGAAATTGCATATACTGTAAATGATTTCTTGCAAGAATATTTCAAAGATATGATGGATTATAAATTTACTTCAAAAGTTGAATGAGATTTTGATAAGATAGCAACTTGAGAAGAAACTTATGTAACTATGCTAGATAGATTTTGGAATAGTAGTTTAAAAAAAGACTTGGAACATGCAGGTGATAATGCTGAAAAAGTTATAGAAAAAGTTTGAAAAGCTTGTCCTAAATGTAATAGCGAACTTATTTATAGACATAGTAAAAATGGTAAATTTATAGGTTGTTCTGCATATCCTGAGTGTGATTTTATAGATCAACCAGAATGAGAAAAAAATGCACTTGATGATTTGAAAAAGAAATATGAGTGAAAACCATGTCCTGATGGAATAGAATGAACTATTGTAGTTAAAACTGGTAGATTTTGACCATTTCTTGCTAGTAGTGAATATCCAAAAGTAAAATGGATAGGGAAGATAAAAGATGATAAAGAAGAAATTCTTGAAGAAATATTAAAAGAAAAATGACTTTTAGTTGATACTGAAACAGGAGAAGAACTTGTTTTAAAAAATAGCAAGAGATGACAATTTCTTGCTGCAAAAAATTATCCAGCTGTAAAAATAGCAAAAAATATTCCAAAAGATGTATGGGATGAATTAAATAAAAGAATTGAAGAAAAAAATATGGAAGAAGAAAAAGAAGAAGCGTAAGCTTCTTCTTTTTTAAATTAAACTACAAAAATCTTTGATATCAAGCTAAATTATAAATAAAAATTTAAGAAATTACAAATCAATATATAATAAAAGCATTATTTTTTTATTATAAAATATTATGAAAAAAGCCTTCACACTAGTGGAGCTAATAGTTGTAATCACAATATTAGCAATTTTATGAACAATAGCGTTTATAAATCTGCAATGATATAGTACAGGCGCAAGAGATAGTAAAAGATTAAGTGATATAAATAATATCCAAAAAAAGATAGGAATAGAAGTATCGAAATGAACAAACTTATCAAGTCTAATAAATACAGTAAAAACAAATGCTTGATTAACAATAGATAATAATCCAGCAACATCAATCCAATGAACAGCAAACTTTGTAAATCTAAAAGAAAACTGAGATAGTTTCAAAGATCCAATAACATGATGAGATTATATACTATCATACTCAGTATGATGAAGTTGAACATGAGCATACAAGTTTACACAAGTATCAACGGTAAATGAAGAAAACAATCAAGCAGTAGTAAAATGAAATTATTATAAAATGCAACCAAGTGATGATTCAAGTTTAATAGTAAATGAAGAAGACTTCTTTGTAGTAGATTGATGATCAGATTTACCATATGAAGTTGTAGCATGAAATAATATTGTTGTATTTAATCCATATTTTAGTTGTACTGGAGTAAATACACCTTTACCATTTTCAGCAACTACAACATACTCTTGATGTGATATTCCTGATATAATTGTATGTGCATGATCAGGAAGTTGATATACAATATCAGCATGTAATGTAGGATCAACAATTGCTTGAATGTCAATTACAAGTTATGGTAATTACTTTCAATGGTGAAGAAATAAAGGTTTTACATATGATGATACAACTCAACAAATAACACCTATAGATTGAAATATATGATTAAATGCTAGTACTGACATATATTGATTTGTAAGTGATATTAATTTAGATTTTCCATATAGTTGGGCAACTGATGTTAACTCAATTGTTAATAATTGGGGTGGTTTAAATTCTGATTATTATACTAGTTATAATGATTTAGGTGAAAATAATAAAAATTTAATGCAATGACCTTGTTATGAATGATATCATATATCTATGTTATCTGAATGGGTAGAAATTTGTAATATACTAACACCTGATAATTGTAATAATTTTTCATCATCAAATGTTGATTTAATAAAAAATATTTTATTTATTCCAAATTCATGAATGAAAAATTATAGTGATGGTTCAAATTTGTTTAATGATTTTTGATCATATTTTTGGACATGAATTCCATCTAATTCAGAAAATCCATATCCAGTTACAATAGAATCATGAGATTCTGGAAGTTTTTTGCCATGAAATAATGAAATAAGTCAGGCTAATTGATTATCTATACGTTGTTTTAAAAATTAAATATTTAATAAGAAGATTTTTTGTATTATACAAGAGTCTTCTTTTTTTGACACAATTTTCATAATATGATTTAATATACATGTATTATTAAATTAATCATATTTTTATGAAAATTAAAAAATTAAAAAAATCTTTAAAAAAATATAAGATACTTTCACCGCAATATACTAGATGGACTATAATCTTGCTTTTTTCTCTTGTTGTAGGTTTAAAAATTATTGAAAATACTTCAGATAGAATTTATGATATAATTCTAACTACTCCTGAAATTACTAATTTTACTAAAATTCAAGAAAGTGCGTTTTTCTTTTTTATGTAATTTTAAAACAAAATTTTGAAAAAATAAGCTTGTTGGTATAATACCAACAAGCTTATTTTTTAACTATAAATGATAATATGACAACATATTATTTTATAAGACGAGTCTAAGTTAAGATTATATAACAGGTAATTATTTTTAATTTTAACTTACAAATATGACTAATAGCGAATTTCCAAAAAAATATGATCCAAAAGCATTTGAAGAAAAACTATATGCATCTTGGGAAAAAAATGGTAGTTTTAAACCTAAACCATCAACAACTGGTGAAAATTTTTATATACCAATGCCACCTCCAAATGTAACTTCTAAATTACATGTATGACACTCTGTTATGCTAACTTTAGAAGATATTATGACAAGATATCATAGAATGAAATGAGATAGTACTCTTTTATTACCAGGAACTGATCATGCTGGTATTTCTACACAAGTAAAAGTTGAAGAAAAATTAGCAAAAGAATGAAAAAATAAACACAATATTTCAAGAGAAGAATTTTTAGATGAATGTTGGGATTGGACTAAAAATTATGGATGACAAATCCAAGATCAATTTAGAAAAATGTGAACAAGCTGTGATTGGTCTAAAGAAAAATTTACTCTTGATCCAGATATGAATGAAAAAGTAAATAAAGCATTTGTGGATTTATATAACAAAGGGCTTATTTATAAATGAGAATACATGGTAAATTATGATCCTGTTTTAGATACAGTTGTATCTGATCAAGAAGTAGTTTACAAGGAAGAAAAATGAAAATTATATCATATAACTTATTTTGTTTCAGGTAGTGATAATGAAATAGTTGTTGCTACAACTAGACCAGAAACTCTACTTTGAGATGTTGCAGTTGCAGTTCATCCAAAAGATAAAAGATATAAAAAACTACTTAAAGCAGGTAAAAAACTTATCTTACCTATTGTAAATAAAGAAATTCCACTTATTGCAGATGAAATGGTAGATATGGAATTTTGAACTGGTGCAGTTAAAATAACTCCAGCTCATGATCCAAACGATTTTGAAGTAGCAAAAAGACATGATCTACCATTAAATAAAGTGGTTTTATGAAAAGATGGTAAGATGACAGAAGTTTCAGGTATATTTGCTGGTCAAGATTTTATGACTGCAAGAGAAAATATAGTTGAACTATTAAAGTCAAAATGAAATCTAGTAAAAGTTGAAGAACATACTTCTAAAGTTGGTTATGGAGAAAGAAGTCATGCAAAAATTGAAACTATTATTTCAAAACAATGGTTTGTAAAAATAGAACCTATTGCAAAAAAAGTAATTGCTTGATACAAGAAAAAAGATTTTGAAATTATTCCAAAAAGGTTTAATAAAACATTTGAAGATTGGATTTATAATCTAAGAGATTGGTGTATATCAAGACAACTTATTTGGTGACATCAAATTCCAGTTTGGTATGGTTCTGATGGAGAAATGTTTTGTGCTGAAAGTGAAGAAATGGCTTATGAAACTGCAAAAGCTCACTACAAAAATGATGCTATTGTATTAACTAGAGATAGAGATGCTCTTGATACTTGGTTTTCTTCTGCATTATGGCCATTTGCTACTCTTGATTACAATATGGATGATGCAACAAATCAAAATGATTTAATAAAACAATTTTATCCAGCTTCAGTACTAGAAACTGGTCATGATATCATATTTTTCTGGGTAATCAGAATGCTATTATTTTGATATGAATTTACGTGAGAAACACCTTTTAAAACTGTTTACTTACATTGATTAGTAAAAGATAAAATTGGTAGAAAAATGAGTAAATCATTATGAAACTGAGTTGATCCAGTTGATATGATTGAAAAATATTGAACTGATGCACTTAGATTAACTCTTTCTATTTGAAATACGCCATGAAATGATTTGAAATTTGATGAAGAAAATGTAGAAAATAATATGTTTTTTATAAATAAATTATGGAATGCATCTAGATTTGTTTCTACAAATTTGACTTGAGTTGAAACTGATATAGAAAAAATAGAATCTGAGTTATCAAAAAATTATGATTCACTTATGTTTCATGAAAAATGGATTTTATCAAGAGTTAGATATTTGTCAGATTTAGTTAGTTCATCAATGGAAGATTTCAATTTTTCAGAAGCAGGACAAGAATTACAAATATTTACAAAAAATGAATTTTGTGATTATTACATAGAAGAATTTAAACTTACAAAAGAAACTTCTAAATTTGGTGAAAAAGTTATAACTTATGTATTAAATATTTTACTTAAATTATGGCATCCATACATACCTTTTGTAACTGAAGAAATATATAATAAATTAGGTTTTTCTTGAGATTTAATAGATGCAAAATGGTGAAAAGTTTCTCTTCCTAGAAATGAAAATTTAGAAAAAGATAATGCACTTGTATTTGATGTAATAAGAGAAATAAGAGCTATAAGAGCTGATAATAATATATTACCAAATAAAACAATTGGTCTTAAAGTATATGCAAAACAAAAAAATAAAGAAATTTTAAACGAAGTTTTAGAACTTATAGCTTGAATAGTAAAAGCTGATAGTTTTGAAATGGTAGATAAAAAACCAGATAATGATAATTATGCTTTTTGAGTTATAAAAGCTTGAGTTGAAGTTTTTGTTGATATTTCAAATGCTATGGATGTAGAAAAAGAAGTTGATAGATTAAAACTTCAAATTGATGATACTAGAGAATATATAGCTATACTTGATAAAAAATTATTAAATGAAACTTTTATAAGTAAGGCACCAGAAAAACTTGTAAGAGCTGAAATGGAGAAAAAAGAACAAGCACTTGATAAACTGAAAAAATTACAAGAAAAAATGTGAAAATTTGATAAATAATAAACTATAAAACATTTTATAGTCAATTTAAAATATTTGAAATATTTTAAATAAATACTAATATTATTTATATATTAGTATTTATTTTTTATTATGAAAAAACAAAAAAATGCATTTACATTAGTTGAGTTAATTGTTGTTATAACTATTCTTGCTATTTTATGAACTATTGCATTTATTAATTTACAATGATATAGTATGTGAGCTAGAGATAGTAAAAGAGTTAGTGATATAAGTAATATTCAGAAAAAAATATGAATAGAAATGTGAAAATGAACTCCATTATCAACTCTAATAAATACAGTAAAAACAAATTTATGATTAACTATTGATAATAATACTGCTACTTCAATTCAATGAACAGCTAATTTTCAAAATTTAAAAGAAGATGGAAATAGTTTTAAAGATCCTACTACAAAATGAGATTATGTATTATCATATAGCGTTTGATGAAGTGGGACATGAGCATATAAATTCACTCAAATATAAACAATAAACGAAGAAAATAATCAAGCAATTGTTAAATGAAATTATTATCAAATGAATCCAAATGATAGTCCTAGTATTATAAAAAATGATAGTAATGGTTTTGTTCAAGATTGATCAACTCAACTACCTTATGAATTAATCGTTTGAGGTTTAAATAATTCAAATACATTAACTCTTTATGATAGGATGTTTGCATATTTAAAAGATAATAATGTAGAAATTGTAACTAATGATTTTGCTAATTATATAAAAGAATTTTGATGAAAATTATATTTTATTGCTAATAATAATTTTTATAGTATAGATAATGATGGTAATCTAACATTTATTAGTTGAAGAGTTGAGTGAAAAATTATTGAAAATAATAATAAAATGTATTTTTCTGCTGATACTGTAGATTATTGAAATGAATTACATATTGTTGATCTAGATTGAAATATACAAATTATTGATACAAATGTTTGACCAGATTGATCATACCCTCAAAATTTTACTTTTTTTAATTGAAATCTATATTATTCTGCTTATACTTCAACTTATGGTTCAGAAATATACTATATTGATGGCTCTAATAATATTTTTCCAATTGAAATTCTTGAATGAAATTCACGGTCATATACAAGTAATTTAACAATATTTAATAATAAAATTTATTTTATAGGTTCTACGTTTTGAGAATGAAGTGAATTATATTCAATTGATTCATGAAATAATGTAACAATGATTAATAATATACCTTGAAGTGTCTGAAGTTTAGAAGATATATTTTTAGTTTATAATAATAAATTATATTTTAAATGATATAATAGATGAATTTGAACTGAGTTATACTACATTGATGCATCAAATAATCTTTGAAGTTTTGATATAAATACATGATGAGATTCATATCCAGAAAATCCATTATTATTTAATGATAAGTTATACTTTTTAGCTTATAATAACACTATTTGACAGGAATTATTTTATGTAGATTCATCAAATAATTTATGAAATGTTGATATTTCATCGTTTGTTGAATGGAGTTATTGATATAGTTGAATAATAATTTATAATAATAAACTTTTTTATTCATATAATGATTGAATAAATTGAACTGAACTATATGAAGTAGATTCATCAAATAATTATTCTTTATATGATATAAATCCATGATCTTGAAGTTCAGAAGTATGAAACTTTAATATATATAATAATAAATTATATTTCACAACTTTTGATCCTAGTATTTGAAATGAGATATTGGATTTAAATTCATCAGATATATTAAATGTAAATAATATAAATACTTGAGCTAATATTTATTGAATTTGGGTAATGGATAATAAATTATATTATTATGATAATAATTTTAATACTTCGTTTTTTTATATGTGACTAGATTGAAATATTGTAGAAATAGATTGATTGAATATTTATAATCCAATGAGTTAATATAATAAAAAAGAAAGATTTTCTTTCTTTTTTATTTGCTAAAATAGATATAAAGTATATATTATTTATAATAGATTTGTAAACAATCCGTATGAAGAAATTTTTAATAACATTTTTTGTATTTTTATCAGCATTTTCATCTTTAATTACAGTTAGAGCAGATTATACTACTGATAGTATTAATAGTTTTAAAAATAGTGTTTCTGCATCTGAACTTAATAGTATAGAAGATAAAAAAACAAGAGTTTGTGAAGAAATATTTTTAAGAGCATTTATGAGAAGAGAATTTAGCGATAAAGAAAATTTAGTTTGTAGCGATATATTTGAAGTTAAAATAGAAGCACAAATGAATTTTATGAGATATGTATTAGAAAATAGATGAATTTACTAAAAACCAATGTATACTTATACAATGGTTTTTTTGTTAATTTAAATATTTTATGGTATAATTATTTAAATATTTTTAAATTATTATTATGAATTTTGCACAATTTTTAAAATCAAGAGATATTATTGACTGACCTGTATGTAAATCAGTAGAGCCAATAATTGATTCTAAGATAAGTAATATTGTATGACAAATGCCTAGAGAAGCAGTTGTTAGTTTAGTAGCAAATAAAAAAATAAAAGAAATAATTGAAAAACTTAGTGCATTTAATGATTCAGCATGAATTATTTGAGACTATTTAATAGAATTTGATATTAGAAAAAATAGTGATTTACTTACTAGTGCAAGAAATATAAGATTTAAATGATTTAATTTACTTTTAATTCTTTATCTATATTGAGATGATTTAGTAAAAGATTATATTATTTTAGAATGAGTAGAACCAACAAGAGAAGATATTTTTTTATGAGAGTTATTATCTTGAATTACTCATGAATGAGATAAAGAAATTAATAATCTTTTGAAATTAGAAGATTATATTGAACAAATTTATAAAACTTGAGAAGTAAATTTTGATGTAAATTGAAAAATAATCGATAAAACTTTTATAGAATTTTTATTAGCTACTTACTCTTATTATTTGCAATTTTGAAACTCAATAAAATGATGAAATTTAGTTCATCATATAATATATGATTTTTTATGAAATCTTTTAAATAATAATAAATTACATTTTGATAAAAATATTATTTTAAAATATATTGATGAATTATCAAAGTGATTACCAAGTGTAAGTTTTTATAAATGAATGTATATGTTAAAAAGACTTTTTGAAGATTATAATGAATGAGAAGAAATAATAAGTCCAAAAGTATTAAATGCATTAGCTCACTATAATGAACAATTAAAAATGTCATATTAAAAATAATTTAGAGTTTACTCTAAATTATTTTTTTGAAAAAAAGTATTTATTCATATACTAAGCTAAATTTAAAAATAATATACAAGTTATGAAAATAGGAATTGTTTGATTACCAAATGTTTGAAAATCTACTTTGTTTAATGCTTTGACAAAAAATTATAGTGCTGATGCTCAAAATTTTCCATTTTGTACAATTGAACCAAATGTTTGAATTGTAAATGTAAATGATGAAAGATTAGAATTAATTAGATCAGCAGTTAATGGTCAAGTTATTGTTCCTGCAAATTGTGAATTTATAGATATTGCAGGAATAGTTGCCGGAGCAAGTGCTTGAGAATGACTTTGAAATAAATTTCTTGCAAATATTAGGGAAGCAGATGCTATACTTCAAGTAGTTAGAATATTTGAAGATAGTGATATAATTCATGTTCACTGAAAAGTTGATCCAAAATCAGATATAGAAGTTATAAATGCTGAATTAATTATGGCAGATATAGAAACTGTTACAAAAAGAATTTGAAGTGATACTAGAAAAGCAAGAAATGATAAAGATATAGCTTTTGCAGTTGATGTTTACAATAAAGTTTTAGAAGAACTTAATAAATGAGTTTTAGTTACAAATATGAATTTGTTACCAGATGAATTACTTGCAATTAAAGACTTACATTTACTTACAAATAAAGAATTTGTATATGCTTGTAATGTTTCAGAAGATATGATGGATACAAGTGAAGATGAACTAAAAAAATTACTTTGACTTGAAAATACAAAAAATAGAGTTGTTCCAATTTGTGCAAAACTAGAATCAGATATGATTGAAATGACAAATGAAGAAAAAAAAGAATTTTTAAATGAAATGTGATTAAAATCTACAGGACTTGATGATTTAATTAAAACAAGTTATGATGCACTTGGTTTGATGTATTATTTTACTGCTTGAGAAAAAGAAGTAAGAGCTTGGACAATTCATAAATGAGATACTGCACCAAAAGCGGCTTGAGTAATTCACTCTGATTTTGAAAAATGATTTATAAAAGCTGATGTTGTTAATTGGAAAGATTTAGTTGAATTTGGAGGTTGGACAAAAGCAAGAGAAAATGCAAAGGTTTCTTTGCAATGAAAAGATTATATCGTAAAAGATTGAGATATAATGCTTTTTAAATTTAGTAATTAGTAATCCTAATTGACTTTATGCTTAAAATTTGTATAAATAATTATATTAATTATTTATACAAATTTTTTTATGCAAGTTGCTTGACTTAAAATGTGAACTTATACTCATGATGCTTATTTATGACTTTGAAGTCCTTGAGTATATATGCCTCAAAATTGAAATACTGAAACAATTAGATTTTTAAGAGAAAATAGAGCTGTTTGATTATTACCAAAATTAAATGTCTATTGATGACCAGTTGAAGAAGTTATGTGAAATGTATGGAAAATAAGAGAAGCTAAAATGATTGGATATTTCCCGTTAAAAATACATCATGTTTTAGCTTGAAATATGAATTGAACTATGGAAGAATTATGAGAAATTAGAGCACATCCACAAGCTCTTATGCAATGTTCAATATGACTTAAAGAAATATGAGCAAATCCAGAACAATTATTTAGTGAAGCATATAAAACTCCAAATTTATATGAATCTTCTCAAATAATTTTAGAAATAGAAGATAAACCATGAAGTCTTTCTAATTCATTGGAAGTTTTTTCAAGAAATGGTATTAATCTACATTATCTTCATTCTACACCATATGATAGAAAAAAATATAGATTTTATATTTTAATTGATGAAAAAGATATTGATAAAATCAATTCTAAAGTAATAAAAGATGAATTATTATCTGTCTGATGAAGTATTATTTGTGATAATTCTTTTGAATTAAATGATGGTTCAATAATTTTAACAAAAACTAAAACAAATGTTGATTGAATTCCAGATGCTAAAATAAATCCTAGTATATGAGTTATTTGTAGTGAAAAAACAGCAAATGATGAATGATTAAAAATTTATAGAAATCCTTTTTGTCCTCCTGATAATGAAACTCATTTCAGTGTTGTATCAACTATGAAAAGCGATGTAACTGATAATTTTAGGTGATTAGTTAAAGATAAGATTATGTGATTATTAACTCTACCAGATCAAAAATGATCATTATCAAGTGCTTTAAAAGTAATTAGTGAAGCATGATTATCATTAAGTTTTATTATGTCACTTGCAAATAATATTTGATGATTTGATTTTCCACTAGTTATGGATAATTCAAGTGTTATTATTTGAGTTCAAAAAGAAATAATAAGTTTAGGATGAAATTTAAGAGTATTATAATTTTTTATTATGAATAATATATTTATTGAATGATGATTTTGAAATCATTGAAGAGATTTAATATCAAGAGATATTTTTTGATGAGCGAAATTACCTATATTAGTTTGAAGAAATCAATTTTTTTTATTCCCATGAAATCATGCAGTAATTACTCCAATTAGAATTACAAATGAAATAATAAAAAATATATTAAGTTTTTGAAATGATAGAACTCAAATAGTAAATTTTTCTTGAATTATGTGAACTTCAACTTGAATTGATGATGCTAGAGTTACAAATATTCATTGCCTTTTTTGACCTTGAGTTAATACAAATCTTACAGCAGTTGTTACTGAAGTAAAAAATGATTTTTCATTAAAATTAGAAAGAAATTTAGAAAAAGCAGGAATTAAATTATTGGAAATGTCTCCAGAAAACCATGATGAAAAAATGGCTATAATTCAATGATTAGCAAATTTTTGTGAAGTTATTCTGTGATTTTATTTTTGAAATAGACTGGAAGTAGTTGATTTATTATCAAAATGGCAAACAAATGCAACTGTAATTGAAGATATGATATTTTTAAATAAATATTTTGATAATATAAGAGAAAATATTTATTTATTACTAAATGGATGAAATGATCTTAGTGATATTTTTTTATCAATTTCAGAAAAATATTTAAGTGATAATGATTTTAAAAAACTGTGTACTCCTAATTTTTTAAGAGTTTTTGATTTTTTTTCTAAAAATAAATGATTTATTATAAATGAATATGTAGATAATTCAGATAATTTTTTAGATATGATAAGTATTGCTAAAAATTCAAAAAAATAAAAGACTTTTAGTCTTTTATTTTTTTGAATTTTGCTATAAAAAATCATTCAGTTTCATCACTTGGTAATATTCTAATTGATTTTTCTACTTCAGATTTGTAAGCTACACTACCAAATTTTTTAATTCAATTTCTAGCATATTTATAATCAATATTTATATCTTGAATTTTTATTTCTGGGAAATTACACAAGATCATATGCACAATTGCTTCATTTTCTTCAGGTGAAATCGTACATGTACTATAAACTAATTCTCAATCATCTTTTAGTAAAGGGATTGTATTTTTAATTATTTCTTTTTGTAATTTATAATTTTTATATACTACTTCATTTTTCCAATATGCGTAAGATTTTTCATTGCTTAAGTTAAATTTTCATTCTGCACTACAAGGTAAATCAGCTATTATTTTGTCAAAATAATTTAAATATTCTGGAAAATCTTTTCATATATTTCTAGCATCATTTTTAATTATTTTTGCATTTTTTGCTCATTGTCTTTCAATTGTAAACTTTAATTTATCAATTCTTATAGCATTGTTATCATTTGCAATTATTTCTCATAGATTATTCATTTTTGCTGCTGCTTGAGATGTTTTTCATCCTGGTGCTGCAGTTATATCAAGTATTGCATCATTTTCGTTTATATCAAGTAATTCTACTGGTATTTGACTAGATAATGATTGTAGATATATCAATCAATTTTTAAAAATATCTAAATCCCATAAATCACTTTCTTTTGCTTCATCCAAAATATATGCATTATTCAAAAATCATACTTTTTTAAATACTATATTTTTTTCATTTAATATTTTTTCTATTTCTTCATTGTTTGTTTTTAAAGTATTTACTCTAAAAACAGTATTTCTTTTTGAAGTATTAAATCAAGCTTCAATTATCTCTATATCTTCTTTAGAATATATATATTTTAATTTTTCTATGAAATCTTTATTTAGTTTATTTAGCATTTGACAATTTGTTGTTTTAAATATAATAAATTTTACTTATTTTAACGGTGTGTAGCTAGCAATAGTGAATGAAGAATATTAACCTAAGTGCTCAAAAAGCATATTATGTGTGATATTACTTCAATAGTATTTTATGCTGGTGCGAATCCAGTCACGCCGACCAATTTTAAAACCTAGAAAATTCTAGGTTTTTTTTCTTATTTTTTAGACATCATTTCTACTTCTTCATTTTTTTCTTTCATATATTGCATAAATTCTACTTTTTTGAATTTATATATGTATATTCATAATATAACAAATAATCATAACATAAATTTTCACATATGATTTATTATCATTTCATAATATTTTCAGAAAACTACTCATAAAGTTATGATTGTAATTGACCGAATTATAGAACCAATTATGTTATATATCATAAAAGTAAGGTTTTTCATTCCCATACTTCAAGCTATAAATGGTAAAAATGCTCTAGTAACTGGATGGAATTTTCAAATTGTAATTCATAAAGGTCCCCATTTATTTATTCATTTTTTAAGATATTTTACTTCAGTAAGTCAAATACCAAACCAAATTCAATATTTTGAAAAAAACGAATCTCAATATATTTTTCAAAGAAGATATCAAATATAATTTCATATAATTGCTCAAAATGATGCAATTACATATATGTAGAATAAATGCTCTTTATCAATTTTTGCGAAAAATGATCATACAATTAAAAGTATATTTTGTCATGGTACAACAATTCATAGTACAGGAAATGCTTCAATTAAGCTACTAAAAAATGCTATTACATAATTCCAATTTCAAAGAGATTGTATTATAATTTCTAATTTTTTAATTAAATTTATTATTAATTCTTTATCAAAAATTGATACTATTGCTATAACTATGGTTAATAAAATAAGTATTATATTTAATATATGAAATATGTTTTGTATTATTTTCTTAAGTATTTTTTTATTCATAATTTAATTTAGTTTATATATTTGTATTATATTACTAATATTTATAAAAAACTATATAAATAATTTTAAAATATTTTGACTATTTTGATTTTTATTGTCAATTTACAATTTTAATTATATTTTTATTTGCATTTTTAGCATTTTAGTTAAAATTAAAGCAATTATTTTTTTATATTTTTGTTATGGATGTGTTAAAAAATAGATTTGTTTATCTATCTATATCTTGATTCTTTTTAATTATTTCAATTTTTATGCTAATTTTTTGAAAATTAAACTTAGCAATTGATATGACAGGTTGAATAAATATGGAATATACTTATGAAGGTACAGTTGATATTGACTCAATTAGAAGTAAATTAGATGAAGAAAAAGAAACTGTTGTTTTTAATAATCAAAAAGTTATTAATAATGTAGGAGTTTATAGTATAACTTGAGAAAAAGCATTTTCAATTGTCGTTTGATTTGATTCAAGTATAAATGAAGTTGATTTAAGTAAATTAAAACTTGATTTCAAAAATAAGGTTTTTGAAACTTTAAAAGAAACAAATAATACTATTGTAGAAACTAAATATACAAATATTTGAAAAAGTTTTTGAGATTATATTAGAAATACTGCAATTTTAACACTGTTAATTGCTATACTTGCAATTACAATCTATGTTACTTATGCTTTTTCATGAGTTATATGATGAGTTAGTGTTATATCTTTTGCATTAATAACTCTAATCACATTGTTTCATGATGTTATTATTTCTGCTTGATTATATATAATTTCTTGATATTTCTTTAAAGATTTTCAAATTGATACATTTTTTGTTACAGCATTACTTACTATATTAGGTTATAGTATAAATGATACAATTGTTATTTTTGATAGAATCAGAGATAATTTGAAAAAATTTGGTTGAAAAACATGAAAAAATTGAAAAGAATTATATGAAATAATTACTATTTCAATTAATGAAACACTAAAAAGAAGTGTATATACAAGTTTAACTTTATTTTTTGTTTTACTTACTATATTTATTTTTGGTCCAGAAAGTATTGCATGATTTATATTAGCTATGATGTTTGGTACTATAGTTGGTACATATAGTTCTATTTTTATAGCTTCACCAATACTATATGAAGTAAATAAAAGTAAAAAATTAAGTGTTTATAAAAAAGTTGTTATTAATCAAGATGATAAGATAGTAGTTTAATTTAAAAATAAATGAAATTAAATATTCTAAAAAAAGTTTTCAGTACATATATTGATACTGTATGAAAGACAAATGTTATATTTGTCTTCTTTTTTGGTATAATTGTTTCATTTATGGTAGTTATAGAACCATTATTTTTTTCTGAAATTGTAAAAAAAATAGAAATTTTCTATAAAACGGGAGTATATAATTATTATGAAATAGTTAAAACTATGATTTATTGGGCTATTTTTATAGTAGTTACAATAATATTAATGTACATTTATAGATATTATATTTCTGATGTATTAGCATTTAAAAATTATAGAAATGTATTTTTAAAATATGTAAAAAAAGTTTTTGATATGCATTATTGAATCTATTTATGAAAAAAATCAGGTAGTATATACAAAAATTTTGATAGATGAGTAGAAGTACATTTTTTGCTTATTTTTGAATTTTTTAATAGTATATATAAATCTATTGTTTCAATTCTTATTATAGTTGTAATTCTTTTTGTCATAAATTGGAAAATGGCTTTAATAGCTTTATCTATGCTTCCATTTATGATTATGTTTTGAATTTATTTCAATAAAATAACTTGAGAAAGACAAAAAAAATTAAATGAAAGATGGGATGCTATCTATGGGGTAGTTTGAGATTCAATGAGTAATTTTTTACTTTTTAAAACTCTTTGACTTGAAAAAGTTTTTTACTGAAAACTTAATTTTCAAATGAATGAAATATTTATTGATCAATTAAAAGTTTCTAAACAATGGTCTATTTCAGATATATATACTGCAATTTTGATCATGGTTTCTAGGCTCCTTGTTCTAGGATTTGGTATGTATTTTTTGATAAAATGACAAATTGATTTTTATACATTATTTGTGGTTTTTTCATATCTAGGTTGGATTTATTTTCCACTTTGAGCTATATTTTCAATGCTTAAAAAATTACAAGAAAATGTATTAGCAGTTGAGAGATTTTATGATGAATTTGAAAATATAGAGCAAGATTTAAAATCTGACTTATGAAAACAAATTAAAATAAAAAAATGAGACATTGATTTTAGAGATATATATTTCTCATATGTAAACTGAAAAAACGTATTAAATTGACTTAGTTTTTCAATAAAATCAGGTACTAAAAATGCTTTTGTATGAAATACTGGTTCTTGAAAAAGTACAATTGTAAATTTAATACTTAGATTTTGGGATTGTAAAAAATGAAATATATTTATTGATTGATTAGATATTAATTCTATTTCTAAAAGTTCTATTCGTGAACATATTTGAATTGTAACTCAAGATAATTCACTTTTTAATCTTTCAATCTTAGATAATCTTAGATTTGCTAAACCAAAAGCTACAATAAAAGAAATAAAGCAAGCATTAATTGATGCACAAGCAGATTTTGTCTTTGATTTAGAATATTGATTAGATACTATTATTTGAGAAAGATGATTAAAACTTAGTTGATGAGAAAAACAAAGAATCTCACTTGCTAGACTTTTTTTAAAAAATCCTGAGATTTTAATTTTGGATGAAGCGACAAGTGCACTTGATAATAAAACTGAAAAACTTATTCAAAAAGCACTTGATAAACTTATGAAATGAAGAACTTCAATAGTTATAGCTCATAGATTATCTACTATTCAAAATTCTGATAATATTTTTGTTTTAGAAAAATGAAAAATTGTTGAGGAATGAAATTATCAAAATCTTATTGGTAGTAAATGAAAATTTTATAATTTAGCGAATCCAGAACATTTAATAATTAATTAAAAAACAGATGATAAATCACCTTTGAATAATTATGGATTGAAATCGTAGATGGGCAAAATCTAGATTTTTCCCAGCAATTGCATGACATAAAGCTTGAGCTGATAATGTAGTAAAAATTACAAAAATATGTGAAAAATTATGAATTAATTATCTAACTCTTTGGGCTCTAAGCACTGATAATTTGGTCAAAAGATCAAAAGAAGAAGTAGATTGAATTATAAAATTAGTAAATAATATAGAAAATTATTTATGAGAAATGCTAGATAAAAATTTGAGATTTGAGACTATTTGAGATCTAACACAATTACCTTTAGAATCTCAAGAAATTCTTAAAAAAATAAAGGAAAGAACAAAAAATAATACATGACTTACTTTAGTTTTAGCGCTTATCTACTGATGACAAGATGAGATAATAAGAGCAACTAAAAAAATAATAGAAAGTTGATTAAATCCAGATGAAATAACTAAGGAAAAATTTAGAGAATTTTTAGATACTGCAAGATTTCCAAAAGTTGATGTGATTGTTAGAACATGATGAGATATAAGACACTCTTGATTTTTACTTTTTGATAGTGAATATAGTGAATATTATTTTACAGAGAAAAAATGGCCAGAATTTGATAAAAATGAGTTAGAAAAAGTTATAGATTTTTTTGATAAATCTAAAAGAAATTTCGGTAAATAATTATTAATTTTAAAAATATGCTACCATCTTGGTATAGTGAATATAAACAAAAAATAGAAGATTCTATAAAAAAATATTTAGATAACTATTTTTTAGAAAATAAAAATGAAGTTTTAGATGATTTTAAAGAATCTATTTATTATAGTGTTGCTTGATGAAAAAGAATCAGAAGTATACTTGCTTTGGAGTTTTATTTGCTTTTTTCAAATAAAACATTAGTTGATTTAGATTTAGAATCAAAAGATGAAATCCATGATATTATTAAGTTTTGTATTGCATTAGAATTACTCCATAGTTATAGTTTAGTGCACGATGATTTACCTGCAATGGACAATGACTCATTTAGAAGATGAGAATTAACAACTTGGAAAAAGTATTGAGAAGCAAGCTGAGTTCTTATTTGAGATTTATTAAACTCTCTTGCATTTGAAATATTATGAGAATTAAAAGATCAAATAATTTGATTAAAATTGATAAAGAAATTTTGAACAAGTGTATGACTTTATGGTATGATTTGAGGACAAGTTTTGGATTTATATTATGAAAAAAATAATAAAGATTTATCGCTTGAAAAATTAGTTGAAGTTCATAATAAAAAAACAGGTGCATTAATAGAATTTTCAGTTTTTTGATGAATTTTATTATCAGGTTTTAAATGAAATATAGATAAATATCTTGAGTTTTGAAAAAAAATATGACTTGCTTTTCAAGTTAAAGATGACTTACTTGATGTTGAATGAACAAAGGAAGAAACTTGAAAAAGCGTATGATGAGAACAGAAATGATTTGTTCACTTTATTTGATTAGAAAAAACAAAGGAATATTTAAATGAATTATCAAATTCTTGTTTAAATATAATATCAAATATGAAATCAAAAAAATTGGAATTTTTAGTTTGATATATAAGAGATAGAAAAAAATAAACTCCTAAAAGGAGTTTATTTTTTTCAATTTTTTTCAACATTTATTACAATATTTTGCATCATTTGGATTATCTTTTCAACATATTCAGCAAGTATTTTCTCTATTATTAAATGTTATTATCCTTGTGGAATCAAGGAATATAATTACTGTAATTGAAGAAATAATTGCTATTAAAACTGGTCATAAAAACATAAGAAATGTTGCTATTATTTTTGATATAATACTTATTGGCACCATATCTCAGTATCAAGTTGTTGTCATTGTTACTATTGCCCACCATAAAGCACTAGGAATAGAACGGAATAAATTAGGATTTCACCATTTTTGTTCTGCTAAAAAAACTATTGTAGATGATAGTACAAGAATTATAAATATTACAAATATTGCTGATAAATAATCTATTTTGTGCTTATTTATTCATTTTAATAATTTTTTTATTATATTTACTCTTTCAATTAATTCAAAAATTCTAAGTATTCTAAAAACTCTAAATATTACAAAAATTGAATATGTACCAATTCAATAAAAAATTATTAATATAAAAAATGGTAGAAAAGATAATAAATCAAGAAGATTTAATAGTCTAAAAGGGAATTCATATTTATGATTAGATTTACTCCATCTATAAACATATTCAACTAAAAAAGTACTTGATATTATTAGATCAATAGTAAAAAATGTATAGTAAAATTGGTCACTTATTTTAGGAATACTATCAAGAAAAACAATAACAATAGAGACAAGTATAAAAAATATAATTGTATAATTTGCAAATAATCATCTTCTTGTATCTGTTCTTTCAAAAAGAGTATTTTTATCTTCATCAGAAACAATATAATTGTTTTTTATTTCATTTACCTTATTTTTAAAATAGTTATATAACATATATTTTATTTAGGTTTTATTAACTTAATTTTATCATAATTTATTTTTTAAAACAAAAAAAGACTAAATTTAGTCTTTTTATTTTATAATTTTGTCAATTAAACCATATTTTAATGCTTCTTCTGCAGTCATAAAGTTATCTCTATCACAATCTCTTTCAACTTCTTCAAGAGTTTTTCAAGTATGTTTAGCTAATATCTTGTATAATCTAGTACCAGTTTTAATTATATGCTCAGCTGCAATTCTTATGTCTGTAGCTTGTCATTCAGCTCAACCAAGTGGTTGATGAATCATAATTTCAGAATGTGGAAGTGAAAATCTTTTTCCAGGTTCTCATCCTGCCAAAATTATAGAACCCATACTTGCAGATAATCATATACTTACAGTATGAACTGGACATTTTACATATTGCATAGTATCATAAATTGCTAATCATGCAGTTACATGTCATCCTGGAGAATTAATATAAAGAGTAACTGGAGCTTTTGGATCTTGTTTTTCAAGAAATAAAAGTTGAGCAATAACTGTATTTGCAACAGTACTATCAATTGCATCTCATAGAAAAATAACTCTATCTTCAAGTAATCTACTATAAATATCATAAGCTCTTTCTCAATTTGGTCCTTTATCTATAACAGTTGGAATAAGTGTATTTTTAATTTGTCTTCTGCTTTCTACAAACATTTTTTACTATTTAAATATTAAATATATATTTATTTTACCAGATAAGTTAATTTTATCAAATTATGCTTACAAAATACATATTGACTAATATATTATTTATTATATACAAATTGTTATAATATTATTCGTTTCCTTGACATAATATATTAATAATGTTATTATATATAATATTACAATTTATTTATTTTTAATGATTACATCAACAAAAACAAATACTTCTTTATCTGCTTTTTCTAATCAGTATTTATTAGAAAAAGCATTAGAAAAACAATGAATTAAAATTAAAGATAATTTTAAGGTTCTTTTTTGAAATCTAGAAGATAAGTTATCATATGAATATGTAAAAAATATAAGACATAAAGTTTTTGTTTTATTAAATAGAGTAAATAATTTAAAAAATAACAAAAGTACATCTTTTTTAACATCAATTGTAAAAGATAGAGTTAATCTATTATTAACAATAAATGAATTATCAATTTCAGATATAAAATATTTATGAAATGTTGAATATTATGAATCAATTTCATCAATGAGTTGTTCAAAATGAATACCTAAAAAAGAAGATGTAGAATCATTTTTTGAAATATTTGAAAATGAAGAAATTAAAAAATATGGTGATAAAAAAGATTTAATTAAGTCAATTTCATCAATGTGTAGTTCAAGATGAATACCAAAAAATCATGAAGTAATGGAATTTTTTAAAATATTTGATAGTGTAAATCTAGAAAAATACGGTGATAAAAAAGATTTAATGAAATCAATTTCATCAATGTGTAGTTCAAAATGAATACCTAAAAAGGAAGATGTAGAATCATTTTTTGAAATATTTGAAAATAAAGAAATTAAAAAGTATGGTGAAAAAAGAGATTTAATGAAATCAATTTCTTCAATTTTTAATTGAAAATGAATTCCAAAAATTGAAGAAATAAAATCTTTTTTTGAAATATTTGAAAATGAAAATATTCAAAAATACGGTGAAAAAAGAGATTTATTAAAATATATTTCTTCAATCATACATTGAAAATGAATTCCAAAATTAGATGAAATAGAAAATTTCTTTAAAATATTTGAAAATGAAGATATTAAAAAATATTGAGATATAAAAGATTTAGTAAGAATAATTTCCTTAATATTTACTTGAAAATGAATTCCAAAATTAGAGGAAATAAAAACTTTCTTTAAGATGTTTGAAAATGAAGATATTAAAAAATATGGTGATAAAAATTATTTATTTTCATTAATATGAACAATATTTCGTTGAAGATGAATACCAAAAATAGAGAAAATTAAAGAATTTTTTGAAATATTTGAAAATGAAGAACTTAAAGAATATTGAGATAAAAAAGATTTAATAAAATCAATTTCATCAATGATTAATTCAAGATGAGTAATAAAAAATGAAGAGATTTTAGATTTTTTTAGAATATTTAAAAATAATGGATTTAAAAAATATTGAAATAGTATTGATTTAATAAAATCAATTTCATCTATGAATCATCAATTATGAATTCCTAATAAAGAGGAAGTAGATAATTTTTTTAAAATTTTCGAATGAAAAAATATATCTAAATATTGAAATGAAGAAAAATTAATTTGATATATCTCATCTATATGTTGTTCAAGATGAATTCCAAAAAGCAATGAAGTAATTGTATTTTTTGAAATACTTGAAAATGAGATTTTAAAAAATAATTGAGATTTTATTACATTATTAAAAACTATTACACCATCATTACATTCTGTTTGACTTTGAGAAAAAGAACGTATTTTACTTGAGTATACTAAAATCAAAAAAACTTAACTAATTAGTTAAGTTTTTTTGATTTTAGAGCTTTTTTAAATACAATAGTCTAAATTTGTTTATAAATTAATAGAAACTATGCTAGAAAATTTACTTTTCCCAGAAATAAAAGAAACACCAGATAATATAATTGCTAAATATCCAAAAAGAAATAGTGATTTAGTTGTAACAAGGATGGCACCAAGTCCTACTTGATTTTTGCATATTTGAGCTGTTTATTCTACTATTTTGGATACAATTGTAGCTAAAAAAAATAATTGAGTAGTTTTTTTAAGAATAGAAGATACTGACCAAAAAAGGGAAATAGAATGAGCTGCAGAAAAATTTGTAGATATTTTTAAGATATTTGGACTAAATTTTGATGAAGGTCCAGTTTGAGAAAATTATGCTGATATTGGTAATTATTGACCATATACTCAATCAAAAAGAGAATATATTTATAAAGTATTTATCAAAGATTTAGTTGAAAAAGGACTAGCTTATCCTTGTTTTTTAACTGAAGAAGAAATAAGTGAAACTAGAGCAATTCAAGAAGCTTCAAAGGTTCCAACAGGTATTTATAATGAATATTCTCCTTGGAGATTTGCAAGTATTGATGATGTAAAACAAGCACTAATTGAGAAAAAAGAATTTGTAATTAGACTTAGATCAACTTGAGAAATAACTAAAAAAATAGATGTAAAAGATATCATAAAATGAACAGTTTCGACTCAAGAAAATTTTTTAGACATAGTTATTTGTAAGAAATCTTGAATTCCAACTTATCATTTTGCGCATTTAATTGACGATTATTTGATGTGAACAACTCACGTGATTAGATGAGATGAATGGTTTGCTTCATTGCCTTTGCATTTAGAATTATTTAAAACTATGTGATGGAATTCGCCAAAATACGCTCATTATTGACCACTTGTAAAAATAGATTGAGATGCAAAAAGGAAACTTTCAAAAAGGAAAGATAAAGAAGCTGATGTTGAATTTTATTTTAGTGAATGATATTTATTTGAATCAATTATTGATTTCTTATCAAATATTATAAACGCTTGATTTGAAGATTGGAGAAAACAAAATTTAACTGCTTCGTTTTTAGATTTTGATTTTAAATTAGAAAGAGTAAATACTTCTGGTGCACTAGTTGATATAGATAAGTTAAATTGGGTAAATTCAAATATAATCAAAAATATTGATACAAATTTATTGTATGATAAATTAATTTCGTATTTTGAAAAATATGACACAGATTTTTTAAATATTATTTCTAAATTTACTTTAGATTACAATTTAAAAGTATTAAATGAATTAAAAACTAAGATTAGAAAATTTAATGAATTTAAAGATAATTCTATCTTCTTTTACAATGATTCAAAAATTCCAAGTAAAGATTTACTTATAAATACTAAAATGAAAATTGATAGTATAGATACAGTTAAAAAATGAATTGAAATCAGTATCAAATTACTTGAATCTACAAAAAATGATTTTTCAAGTATTGAAGAAGTAAAAGAAGCATTTGTTGCAAAAATAATAGAAGCTGAAATGAAAAATTGACAAGTTTTATGGCCAGTTAGATGTGCTTTAAGTTGAGAAGAATTTTCTCCTGGTGCACTTGAAATGGTTTATATCTTGTGACTTGAAAAATCAATTTTTAGACTTAAAAATGTTTTATCATCTTTGGTATAATATTTAGTAATAGTCAAACTAATTTTTTCTTTACTTTTTGAAGTTTTTATATTTTGTGTTAAAATTATTTAAATATTAATAATTTAAGAATATGAATTACGAAGCATTAAAACTGTTAATTAAATCACTTGTTTGAAATTTTAGATGTGTAACTTGCTCTTGATCTATAGAAGAAAAAGATATTTTTCTTATGTCTATTGAATGACAAAAAATAGTTTTAGAAGTTTTGTGTCCTAGTTGTTCTAAGAAATCAATAATTAAATCTGAAGTTATGTCGGTTGATTTAACAAAATCAAGTTTAAGCAAAGAACAAATAGTTATGCTTAAAAATACTATTGAAAATAATAATGGTTTAAAAATTAGAAATAGTCAAAATACTATAAATGATAACTTAATAGTAGAACTAAATAAAGATTTAAAAAAAGAAAAATTAAATGTTATGGATTTATTTAACAATGATTAAAAATCTCCTTGATTTTTAGCAAAAATAAAGTATATTTTATAAAATATACTTTATTTTTTTATTGTTTTTATGATTAAAAAACTTGGACTATCAATTTTAATTATAATTGTATTATATATACTTGCTATTTTTAATGCACCAGTTTTAGCTGACAATATAGAAAAATTCATTTGAACTGATTGATTTAATCAAAAAATAAGGGATTTTAAAGCAAGTTTGGATTGAATTCCTGTTCAAGATAATTTATCTGATATATATAATAAAACACTTAGTTGAGCTGAATGAATTGGTAATGAAGCAGTTTGAAAAGTAAATGATGTAAAAAACTCTATTGATGATGTTAGGTGAACTCTAAGTTGAGCAGTAAATACATATAAAGAAGTAAAAAATACTATTGATGAAACAAAAACACAAGTTGAAAATGGTATAAATTCACTAAAAAACACTGCTGATACTATAAATTGAGTTTGATTTTCAATACAAAATACTATTTCTTGAACTTTAAATAATAACTAATTATATATGATTTTATCAGATACTAAAATTAAGCAAAAAATAGCTTCTTGAGAATTAGAAGTAATTTCACATGGTTGATACAATGTAGATGAACAAATTTGACCTGCAAGTTTAGATTTTAGATTATGAACTACATTTAAAATATATAGAAAATCAAGACAAACAGTTATTGATTCTAGAGTATGAGTAGATAAAGATCATATTGAAACTATAACTTTAGTTGATGGTGATAAATTTATCCTTCATCCAGGAGATTTTGTATTATGAGTTACAATGGAAAAAGTAAAAATTCCATATGATTTAGTTGCAAGATGTGAATGAAGAAGTAGTTTAGGTAGATTATGAGTAATAATTCATTCAACTGCATGATTTATTGACCCAGGTTTTGAGTGAACTATAACTCTTGAAATGACAAATATAAATGAGTTACCAATAGCACTTTATGTTTGAATGAGAATATGACAATTAGCATTTGAAACTATAGATTGAGTTGTTGAAAATACTTATGATAAGAGAAAAGGAAGTAAATATATGAATCAAATTTTACCAGAAGAAAGTAGAATTAGTGCTGATTTATATTAAAAAGACATTTTATTGTCTTTTTATTTAATTAATTTAATATGATTTTGTGAGAAAATATTTTATAAAAACATTTTGATGTGCAATGAATCAGGCTGATAGTGAGAAAATAAATATGATTTTATTACAATCATGATTTATGATTACTAACAACTGGCTTGATGCAGATTTAATTGTGTTTAATACTTGTAGTGTAAGACAAAAATGAGAAGATAAGGTTTTTGGTTTTATTGAGGAAATTTATAGAGAAAACGAGAAAAAAGAAGATAAAAATAAGCATATAAAAGTATGAATTACTTGATGTATGGTTAGAAAAACATGACTTGATAGTAAATATTTAGATTGATATAAAAGAGATAAAAATAATAGTAAAAAAATAAATACATTAAAAGATAATTACGAAATTTTTAATAACGATGATAAATTATTTCCAAGAAATAATAATAAGATTGATTTTGTTTTAAGGATTGAAGATACAAAATTTTTACCACTTATGCTTACTCATATTTATAAAGAAAGTATAGGAAATGACTATAAATTTGCTGATTATTTAAAATCAAAACAATTAAGAGAAAATCCATCTTCAGCAACTATTATTATACAAACTGGTTGTGATAATTATTGTTCATTTTGTATAGTTCCATATACTAGATGAAAGGAAAACTCAAGAAGTATAGAAGATATAGTTTTTGAAGCAAAAGATGCTGTTTTAAATTGAGCGAAAGAAATAACTCTTGTATGACAAAATGTAAATTCTTATGGAAAACAATTTGTAGATAGAAAATTTTGGAATGAAGAAAAAGGGAAATGGAATGATTGACTTTGAAAATCTCCATTTAGACAATTACTTGAAGAATTAGATAAGATTGACTGACTTGATAGGATTAGATTTACATCAAGTAATCCTCATGATATGACTCAAGATATACTTGATGCACATTTTGATTTAGAAAAAACGTGTAATTATTTGCATTTTGCGTTGCAATCTTGAAGTAATGCTATGCTTAAAAAAATGAATAGAAAGCATACTTATGAGGATTTTAAAAAACAAGTAGATTATTTGAGAAGTAAAGATCCATTTTTTTCAATTTCTACTGATATAATTGTTTGATATAGTTGAGAAACAGAAGATATGTTTCAAGAAACTGTAAAAGCATTTAGAGATTGTGAATTTGATTTTACATATAACGCTAGATATAGTGTTAGAACCTGAACTATTGCAAGTAAGATTTATCCAGATGATATAACTGATGAGATAAAAGCTGAAAGATGGCATAATTTAAATGAAGAGCTACTAAAATCTATTACAAAAAGAAATAGTAATATGATTTGAAAAATAGAAAAAGTACTTATTTCATGACAAAAAGATGAATATTTTTTCTGAAGAACTAGAAATTTTAAAGAAGTTTATTTTGAGTGAGAAGATATAAAAATTTGAGATTTAATTGATGTAAAAATAGAAGAACTTGATAGATATGTTTTAAAATGAAAATTAATATATGAAAAAAATAATTAAAATAATATTACTTGTACTTGTATTATTTACTTCTGATTTTGCTTTTGCTGCAGAAGCTCAGAAAGAAGACAATATAATAATTGAAGCTTTTTCAGAAAGAAAGGCTAGATTACTTGATCTTATTAATTGATGAAAATTAGAAACTGAAATATCTAAATTAAAAACTAAACTTGAACAAGTAAAAGTTTGAAATAACCTTACAGAATCAGCTAAAACTAAGTTATTAAATGATATTACAAATCTTGAACAAGAAGTTATTTCTATAAATAATGAAATAAAGTTAAACGTTGAAAATTCTGAGGAATTTGATTTATTGTTAGAAAAATACAACAATGAAATTAAAATTAAAAAAGATTTAGTAGATGAATTAAACAATTCTATTAAAGAAAACGAAATAAATACAGAAAAAATTGATTTATTACTTGATAGATATATTGCTGAAAAGGCAAAATTAGAAGAAACAGAAAATAAGCAAAAAACAGTTAAGATATATATTTTTATAGTTTTTACACTTATTTCCTTACTTATTTATTTAATTGCTAGAGATTTTTCAAAAAAATGAAAATTAGATAGTAAAAAATGAATATATATAAATTTTTTCTTACTTTTTATATATATTATTTTCTTGATTTGGTTTTTCTTCTACTTATATCCTCAACTATCTATATTTTTGATATTTATATCATGATATATGTTGATTATTAATTCACACTTAATTTGATCATTTATATGAAGTGTTGTTGTATTACAAAGATTTAAAATATGAGATATAATTAAATTTTGAGATGTATACTGACAAATTTCAAAAATTAGCCCATTGTATATTGTACTATTGCCTCTTACAAGAGAATGAGTTTTTAAAAATAAACCTGTATATGTTCCACATATAAATATACTTAAAGAAAATGTAACAAAAGATATAACTGCTGATACATTTATTCATAAGTTTGAAATAACTATTAGAGATGATTCATGAATTGAAATAATGAAATTTTTAGAAGATATAGAAAATAATATATTAACTAAGTTTTTACATAATAAATTAGATTCAATTACAGATACAAATGATTTTTATAGAATTTCTTTTGATAGAACAAATTTCGGGCATATAGTTGTTGTTTTTGTATGGAGATGAGATGATATACTAAATAAAAAAGTAGAGAGAAAAATAATTTGATTCTTCTCAAAATCTTTGATTGATATAAAAAAAGAAAAAGAAAAAATAGAAGAAGAAAAATTATTATTAACAAAATAAAAATACTTTTAAAGTATTTTTATTTTGTTTTAAATCATATAATATGATACAATAATTATAATTATTTCAAAATAAAACATATGATTAAACCTTTAAATTTATCTGACGATATTTCTAATACAAATACTAAAGAAAATAAATCTAAAATTTGAGTTACTACTCTATCAATCTCAACACAAATTTATGAACTAATTAGATTTTCATCAAGTATAAATTATGAAACTGATGAATATAAAAAAATGGAAAATGATTTAGTTATCTACTTTACGAGATTATTAAATTGAGGTAAAGAATATGGTTTATTAAAATCATATTTTGAATGATGAAAATTAAAAAATCAAAAAATCGTTTCAAAAATGCAAAAGAATATCATGATTTATGCTCCTCTTATCATTGAAAATATTTATCCATTAAAAGAAATTTTAAATGAAAAAGATTTTATAAATAAAATTAAGGAAGCAATTAAAAAAATGATTATTATTTTATTTATATATTGAGATAAAACATCATTAAGCTTAGTTTCTAAAATGATGAAATTAGATATTTCTGAATTAAGAGAAATGGAAAATAGTTTCATTATAATACAAAAAAAACTTCAAAGTAAAGAAGACGAAATTTTAGATATTATTATTTCTAGAGACTCAAGCTATGTAAATACATCATTTTTTAAAAATGATGTATTTACAAGAACTTTTAGAAGTATAGTTGAAAAAACTGATGAAAAATATGTTGCTTGATGAGAAAAAACAAGAGATCATTTATTGCAAGAAACAGCTGTTAAAGAAATTGAAATTGCAACACAAGCATTTTATAATTTATTTTTAAAAACTATAGAATTAAATGCAAACTTTGAGTTTAGACTAAATAAACTATGAAATGCATTTATAAATTTATTTTGAATGCTTAAAATATTTAAAGAATTAAAAATAATTAATTTAGATTATTGTATTAGAAAAATTAAAAAATTTGATAATAAATTTTTTAAAATTTTTTTAGAGTGAATAGGTGACAATCATTTTAATTTAGATAAGTTATATGAAGAATTAAATTCTGAAAATGATATAAAAAAGAGTAAAGTATGAAAAAATAATGATAATTTAGATTTAGATGATATAAAATTACAATGAATAAATTCCGATGTTTGGATGAAATTAAAAACTAATGATAAATATGTTTTTTTCTTTAATAAAGTTTTGTGACTTAATAGTTGAGTTATTAAATTATCTAATTCACTAATGCTTAAACATTTATCAATAAAAACATTGATATCTAAATTTTGTGAAGTCTCTAGTTATAATAAAGAGCAAGTAATTGCTAAGTTGGATTTTTTTAAGAGCAAAAAATCATTTATTTTAACTGATTTTATAAATAATAATTTAGATTATTTGATTTTTTTATATGAATGGTGGGAATTTATTATAACAAAGTGAGTTTTAAACAACGATAAACCAAATTTTTTAAAGGATATTATTCATGATTTAAAAGAAAAATGAGAGATAAGAAATGATATGGAAATCAAGACTGATTGAGAATTATATAATTTATCTGCTGTAAATATTGCATTACAAATTAATTTTATTTTAAATGACCTATCAAGATGAAATATTCAAATATCAAAATATAGGATCTGAAAAATTTCTTTCAAAGATACTACCAAGTTGTATTCAAAAAATGAAAAATCTAGTTCAGCAGAATCAATTTTATATATTAATAATGCAATTGATGCATGTATTAATGTATTAAATTGAAAAAAACTTTTATGAGAACAATGAGAATATGTAAAATATTTACAAGATATTGAAATTTTACCTAAAGATTTAGCAAAATTAAGATTATCTGACAGAGATAAAATTATTAAATTAATTCCTGCATTGAAAATAGTTAAAATAAAAATTCAAACTTTAATTGAAATGCAAAATATTTCTAAAAATGATATGGAACAAGTATCAAGTATATTTTCTGAAATATGATTAAATACAAATTCATATGACACTAGAATATGAAATACAATAGGACCTGAAAAAGATTTCTGAAGAATAATTGTTAAATTATTTAAATCATATAACTGAGACTTTCATAAAATATGAGATTTAAATAGATTTAGATTAGTTTGAAAGCTTAATACAAATGATTCGTGATCATTAACTCAAATTATTAAAGAAGTTGCAAATTTGAGAGATGTAAAATGAGTTTTAAATATTTCATTTGAAAACTCTGCATGACATTTATTATCTAATCCAGAAAAAAAATCTGCTTATAGAGATATAAAAGCAAATATATTATTAAGTTCTTGAAATGTAGTTGAATTACAAATTCATTTTGATGAAATGATTGGAGTTAAGTGATGAAATGTAATTTTGACTTCTCATATAAAGGAAATGCTAGAAAAAAATAATAGTTTATTAACAAGTGATGAAGTTAATAATTTTATTTCTTTATATATTGAATTATTTTGAAGAAAACCATCTAGAGAATTAATTTTAAATATATCTACTTTAAATGAATGACAATTAGATAAAACAAAAATCTGAAATGGTAATATAAATTGTGATAATTTATATAAAGTTACTAGAAGTTTAGATGATTCAGATCCAATAAAATATAAACTTATTACATTAGAAAGAATATTATTTAATACACAATGGTCAGAAGTTGTAATTAAAAATCTTGAAAAAAATTGACTAAAAATAAAAGCATAGATTTATCTATGCTTTTATTTTTAGTTTAAAAATTTCTCTTCAAACCAGTTGTTTTTCTCTTTTGTATAATAAACTTCAAGCTTTTGTAGTTATATTTTCAAAATTATCTGGAAACAATTTTTGTATATCACAAAATTCATTTATTATCTTATATACTTCTTCAAAATATATGTATTTTGAATTTATTTCCCAGAAAGGGAAACATACAACTAAATTTCATTTATAATCTATATTTTTTAGATTTAAGAAAAATTTATCATATATAGAAAGTAAACTTTCTTTTTGTTTTTCTATTCTTTCAATACTTATATTTTTTTGTGTCATTATTTCTCACAAATATCACTCTGTAACTATAGCATCAACTTCCTTTTCAAGTAGAATATTTGATTCATTTATAAATTTTGCATTTAGTTTTATGAAATCTGAATCTTCTAGTACGATATGGTTTTCTTTTGCGAAATTATTTATATTATTTCTGCTATTTTCAACCATTGTTTGGTTTAAATCACTTCAATATACTTTTTTATTTCACATTAAGATTGATTCTATCAAAATAGTTCCAAGTCATACAAATGGATCATAAATATTTTTTCATCATGATAGATTTATCATCATTTGGCATAATTTTGGTGGAAGCATACCAGTTTGCATATCTCTGTCCTTGTTGAAATCTCTTTTACTATAATTATAAATATCTTGAATCCATATAGTTTTTCAGATATATTTTTTATCAAAATCAAATATAAAATTGTAATCAGTTCAACTCTGAACCAATTTTTCTCATAATATTTGAGCTGAACTTAGGTTTGTAAAATCTTTATTTACAAATCTTGAAGAAACACCATTTTCTTTAAGTATTTTTTTTGTAGTATTAAGTATTTCTTTTAGATTTTTTTTATCTCAAAAAGTACTTATTCAGTATTTAAATTTTCATTCACTTTTCAAGGCATCATCTAGTATATCACTATCAATTATTTCAATAATCTTGATTGTTCATCATAGTGAGTTTGCTTTTTTAAGTATTTCATCTTTATCTATTCAATCTAAGATTAAAATATCTTTACTAAAATAAACAGCTTTCCCTTCTGGAAAAACTGCTAATATTTCAGCAATACTTAGTTTATGTTCTCTTCAAAGAGCAAATCAAATCATTATAATCAAAGTTTAGTAACTAATTCTTTAAACACACTGTCTACATCTTGGTCAGCATTTATTCTTATTACTTTTCATTCTGTTTCTTGTTTTAAAGCAGTTGGAAGAGTATTATTCATAAATTCATCAATTCTTTTTAAGATAGAAGCTTCATTATCGTCTTTTCTTTTTTCTAATTTAGTTCATGTTACTGGGTTTACAATAGTTCATGATAAAAATGTTTCTCAACTAATAGGATCATACATCCTTCATAAAAGTCTACCAATTGCTTTTTCTTTGCTTAATTCAAAGAAAACAACCTTATAATCCATTGTTATTTCTTCAAGAGATTTTTTGTTTCATTCATTTCTAACAAATCAATCCAAGATTAGATTTTCATTTGTTTGAGTTGTAATTACTTCATTCATTATTTCTCATACTACTTCTGGTGTAACTAGTGCTCAGCTATCAATTGTTTGTTTAACTCTTTTTCATAATTCAGTATCACTTGATGCAATTTTTCTAAGTTCTTGTCACATTTCAAGAAGTGTAAATCCGTATTTTTCTACAAGTAGTCTTGCTTGAGTTCATTTACCACAACCTTGTATTCATGTAAAAACTAGTTTCATATTATTATTTTTTATTTTTTATAAATTTGTGAGAGTAATAAGCCGGATTCTGTATTTAGGTATCAATCTATCTAGGCTTAAAATCACTAATAAGCTCGAGCTGGGTATATTTTTTTGAAACAATAGAAAGAAATAATCTCGCAAAATACCATTCCCATTGCATCGCATACAGTTTACCACCTTGTATAAATACAAGATCATCTATAGCTTAAATTTATCACACACCAATATTGATGCAGTAAAAAATTTAAACACTAAATGACTTTTCACCTTTCCTCAATTAAGAGTAGTATTGTCTCTGTGGCACTAGTGGTATTTGAAATTTATGAATTATATTTCAAACCAAAGTTGTTATCTTTTATGCTTCTTTCACGATGTCCAGACTTTCCTCTATAAGATAAATCTCATAGTAGATACCTTCTCTCACGAAAAGAAGTATATTTTTTTTTGATGAAAAAACAAAGATTTTTTTATTTATTTCAGAGTAATTAAAAAGATTTTTCAAAAAATGTTAAAAACTAGAAAAGGCTAGCATTACAAAAGCAAAACATATGTTGTTTACATTTTTTACACATAAAAACACGTCAAGGGAAAATATATTTTTGACTAGAAATATTATTTGCGTAGAATGCATTTAATGAAGTTGCCGAGATGAATAATCTCAAATTTTATTTATGGAAAAATGATAGGAAAGATGCAAAACAATTACAAGTTACAAAATATAGTTTCAAATATTATTGAAAGAGTAAAAAAACAAGATTTTTTAGTATATTTTAGAAAGATTTCAATTGTTGAAATAACTGAGACAAAATTGGTTATAGGAGTTGTTTCTTCATTTATGAAAGATAATATTGAAGCAAAATTTTATAAAGAAATATTAGAATCTGTTAAAATAGAAAATCCAAGTGTTACAGAATTAGAATTTAAAGTTGATTTAAATATAGATAATCCTTCAAATACTAATGTTATAGATTGTACTGGTTTTTATAAAGAAGATGCAAAAACTAAAAAATCAAAGATTTCTGCTACTTCTATGATGGATCATAAGGTTATTAAAACTGATAAATGTGTAAATGATAGATATAGTCTTTCAAATTTCATAGTTTGATCTGATAGTCAATTAGCATATTCTGCATGTGAGGCTGTTTGTAGAAATCCAGGTAAATCATATAATCCACTATATATTTATGGTGATGTTGGTTTATGAAAAACTCATTTATTACAAGCAACTTGAAATGAAATAATCAAAAAATTTAGAGATAAAAAAATAGTTTATACAACTGCTGATAAATTTATAACTGAGTATGTTACTGCAGTTAAAAAAAGAAGTATAGAAAGACTTAGAGAAAAATTTAGAGAAATTGATGTACTTATAATTGATGATGTTCAATTTTTATCTAAAAAAGAACAAACTCAAAATGAACTGTATAATATATTTAATCTATTATACGAACAAAATAAACAAATTATTATCTCTTGAGATAGAGCACCAAAAGAATTAGAAGAATTAGAACCAAGACTTAGAAGTAGATTTGAATGGGGTATAACTGTTGATATTGGTAGACCAGATTTTGAAACTAGACTTGCAATTCTTCAAGAAAAAGCAAGAGCAAAAGAATTTATGGTTCAACAAGATATTGCTGAATTTATTGCTGCAAATGTAACTGAAAACGTAAGAGAATTAGAATGAGTTTTAAATCAAATAATTGCTGAATATGAGCTTACTTGAGTAACTCCTTCACTTTCTAAAGTTGCTGAAAAACTTAAGAAATTGAGTTTTACAACTGATATACTTTGAATAAGTAAGAATAAAACTGAAAAAACTGCTATTAAATCATATGAAGATATAATCAAAAGAGTTTGAGAACATTTTTGAATAGAAGTTGAATGAATTACTTGAAGTAATAGAAAAAAAGAATTTATGATACCTAGACAAGTTTCTATGTATTTACTAAAAACAAAGATGAATTATACTTATGAAAGAATTTGAAATATTTTTTCTGGTAGAAATCATGCTGCAGTTTTGTATAGTTGTAATAAACTAGAAAAATTAATCAAAAAAGATCAATGATTATTACATGAAGTAAATATAATCAGAGATAGTATGTGAATATAAAAAAAGGAACCCCAGCCGTAGGCTGGGGTTTTTGTTTTGTGCAAAATGATAAGTGTATTTCTACACTTACATTGTGCACTTGTGGTCTTTCATTCCACCAGGTCCAAGTGGTTTTTTACACTTGTGACACTTGTGAGATTGCATTGCTGCATGTTGTTGTGCTTTGGCTTGTTTTTGCCTTGCTTTTTCACTTTTCCGGTTACCTTTATTAGCTTTTGCCATAAAACCCTCCTGTAAATTGAAATAGAACACTGGTTTATTATAAAGCTAAAATATATATTGTCAATTATAATTTTATCTTGATATATTAATTAAAAAAGATACTATATTTATAGTATAATTTTTTGATGATTATGAATAAGATAAATGATTTATATAGTGATTTAGATAATGAAGTTGATTTATCTAATTTATCTAATAATAATATAAAAGTTTCTAAACTGTGAAAATGATTTTTCACAGATATTTTTCGTTTCTGAAAAAAAGATATAAATCTAGTAAATAAAAAAGTTATTAAAATATCTAAAAATAAGACAAAGAAATTCGATAGTTTATTTATTTCCAAGAAAAAAGCACATGTTGATATTATAACTCCTAAAAAAGATATAAATTTTTTTATAAAATCAATATTTACTTTTTTTAGAAAAAAGAAAAAAATCTATGAGTTAACATCTCCAAAAAGAAAAAGAAAATTTAATAAATGAATATTATTCTTAGTTTTTTTAGTTTTTGTTTTTTATTGAAATAAGATAATTATAGAAAATTTGGTTACAAATTGATATCAAAATATTTTGTCACTTAAAAACGATTTTTGAGATTTAAATAAATCTAAAAATGATATTTTAAAATCAAATATATCGTTTAATATCGCTAATATACTTTTAAAACCATTTTTATTTATTCCAAATACTAATATAAAAAATGTAGATTATATAATCTCATGATGAAGAGATTTATCAAAATTGTTATCAATTTCATTAAACTTATATGATGATACTGATAAATTAATTAAGGAAAAATGATGAATAAATAATATATATTTTACAAATTTACTTCAAAATATCAGATGAAATTATGAAGAAATATATTCATTACTTTATAGTTCACTAAATTATTATTCTAAGATTTGAGATTTATGAAATTCATATCTAAATGATAAATTAACATTTACAAAAGAAAAACTTAAATTGTGATTAATTTTTATCGAAATTATAAATAAAAATTATGATACACTTCTTAGTATGATGTGAAATGCTTGAGAAAAAAAGTATTTAGTTATATTTCAAAATAACGATGAAATAAGAGCAACTGGTTGATTTATGTGAAGTACAGCACTTATAACTATCTCAAATTGAAAAGTTACAAATATAGAAAATAGTGATATTTATGCTTTAGAATGGCTTATAAATAAAGTTTATACTGATAAAGAAAAAGCCCCAGAGTGACTTGATAAGATAACTTGAACTTTTGGTTTAAGAGATGCAAATTATTATCCATTATTTAGTGATTCTTCTCAAAAAATAAAATTCTTTCTTGATAAGATTGATTACAAAGTTGATTGAATAGTATATATAAATCAAAATATAATTCTTGATTTACTAGATAGTATTGATTGAGTTGATTCAAAAATTTTAAATCAAAAAATAACAAGTGATAACTTTTCTCTTATTTTATCAACTCTTGTAGAAGCAAAAGTATTTAAAGTTTGAACACTTTGAAGTCCAAAGCAAGTTTTATTTGACTTTGCTTCTGAGTTTAAAGAAAAATTGCTTTTAAAAAAAGATTATTATTCTTATGTAAAAATTATATTAGAACATGTTAAAAATAGAGATATAGTTTTTTATTCATTTTCAACTGAAGAAAATAGTTTACTTTGGAAATTATGAGTAAATTGAGAATTAAATCTTAATTCTAGTTTTGATTATAATTATCCTGTTTATATTTCTATTTGATGAAATAAAACTGATAGATATATAGATTATAGATATGATAAAACAGTTAATCAAGTTGAATGAAGTTGTAATTATACTACTAAATTAAATATTTATAAATCACATCATTTTTCAAAATTTGAAGATGAAACTGTAAATACGCTTTTAGATTCTTACTGAGTTACAAATAAAACTGATATTTTAAATATTCAATGAAGATGAGAAAATAAAAGTTATCTTAGAATTTTGATTCCAAAAAATGCTAAAGTTAATCTAGAAAAATGACAAAAATTAGTTGAATATGATAATTATAAAATTGTTGAATTATACACAAAAACTGAGAAATTAGAGACAAGTTTAAATACTATAAGTTATGAATTAGAAAATCCTAATTGTGAAAAATATACCTATAAATTTTTTAAACAACCATGAATTAATAAGTACAATATTAATTTTGATATGTTATGAATTAAAGATAAATATAACAGTATAAAATCAGATTTTATTTATAAAAAAGATATTATTTTAAAATAATATCTTTTTTTGTAAAATAACTAGTAATTTAATTAATTTTGATTAATATATTTTATATATAATTTGTTATTTTTTACTATGAATGACTTGAAGAAATTTTTTGCACTTGATAATCCTCTTAGGCTTTTATATCATAAATTAAGAGCAATTGCTGCAAATATTGTTTACTGATTTCCATCTAAAGGTATGGTTATTATTTGAGTTACGTGAACAAACTGAAAAACAACAACTTCAAATATAATTGCAAAATGACTTATTGCATCATGAAAAAAAGTTTTTATGTTTACAACTGTAAATATAATTATCTGAGACAATGAGTATGTAAATGATACTAAGATGACTTCACCAGATGCATTTTTACTTCAAAGATTATTCAAACAAGCAAAAGATGAATGATGTGAAATTGCAGTAATTGAAACTGCAAGTCATTGAATTAAAATGTCTAGAGTTTGGTGACTTGAATATGATATTGCAGTTTTGACAAATATAACTCAAGATCATCTTGATTTACATAAAACTATGAAAGACTATGTAAATACAAAACTTAGACTTTTTAAGGAACTAATTTCTTATGAAAGAAAACCTTGAATTAAAAAAACAGCAGTTATAAATGTATGATCAGAATATAGTGAATTATTTGTAAATGAAACTTATGATTCTGTTTATTTATACTGAAAAGGGAATTGAGCTAGTCTTGTTGCAAAAGATATAAGAATAGAAAATTGACTTACAAAATTTGAAATTAAATTACCTGGAAAAACTATTACAATTCAAACAAAATTAAAGTGAGAATTTAATGTAGAAAATATATTGGCTGCAATTGGAGTATTTTTATCTTTTAGTATTTCTACTGAAGATATTCAAAAAGTTATACTTTCTGTTACTTGAGTTCCATGAAGAATGGAATTAATTGACAATGAAATTTGAGCTGATATAATCGTGGATTATGCACATACTCCAGATGCACTTGAAAAAGTATTAACAACACTAAAAGAAATCTGATACAAAAAAATAGTTACTGTTTTTGGTGCAACTTGAGATAGAGATAAAACAAAAAGACCAATCATGTGAGAAGTTGTTTCAAAAAATAGTGATGTTGTTATATTGACTCAAGATGATGATTATACTGAAAATAGTGAGATGATTATTAAAGATGTGATTCCATGAATAAATAGGATAGAATGACAAGATTTTTTTATAATTCCAACTAGAAAAGAAGCGATTGAATTAGGTATTTCTTCAATTTGAAAATGAGATGCTTTACTTATAGCTTGAAAATGAGATGAACATGTAATGGTCACAAATAAATGAGCAATTGAATGGCATGATAAAACTATAATAAAACAAATATTAAAAGAAATTGATGATAATAAAATTATTGTTTAACAAATAAAAAGTGAGCTTATATTTAAAATATAGACCTAGTGATTTTGATAATTTAATGTGACAATCTTTTGTAAAAGATACATTAAGAAAAGCTATTGCTAACCAAAAAACGGTTTGAGCATATCTTTTATGTTGACCAAGATGAACAGGGAAAACATCAACTGCTAGACTTTTAGCAAAAACTATAAATTGTTTAAATCCTCACGATTGAAATCCATGTTTAGAGTGTGAAATTTGTAAATCTTTTGCTGATGATAGATTGATTGATATCATAGAAATTGATGCTGCAAGCCATACTTGAGTAGATAATATAAGAGAATTAATTGAAAGAGCACAATTTTCACCAACAAAAACTAAGTACAAGATTTATATAATTGATGAAGTGCATATGCTTAGTAAATGAGCATTTAACGCACTTTTGAAGATTTTGGAAGAACCACCTTCTCATGTTAAATTTATACTTGCAACAACTGAAACTCACAAAGTTCCAGAAACTATAATTAGTCGTTGCCAAAGGTATGATTTCAAGAGAATAAGTAATGAAGATATAAAAAACAGACTTGCTTATATAGCTGAAAAAGAATCTATAAAAGTTGATGATAAATCATATGATTATATAATTTCAAACTCAAATTGAGGTCTTAGAAATGCTATTTCTCTTTTTGAACAATTAGTTACTGATTCAGAAATAAATTATGAAGTCTTAGTTGAAAAACTTTGAATAATCTCTGAAAATGAAACTGCATCATTTTTGGATAAATTGTTAGCAAAAGATGTCAGTATAATCTCTGATTTTGATAAATTGGTTGCTGATTGAAAAAATATCAAGTTGTTTTTTAAAGAATTACTTTTTTATGCAAAAAATAAAGCTATTTTTGAAATAAAACAAAATAATAATATCTCAAATTATATTCAAATTATAGAAGTAATAGATGATACATATATTAAAACAAAGAATTCTCTTGATGAAAATACAACTTTTATGATTTGAATATTAAAGATATTACAAAATCATACTAGTTTTAGAAATACAGAAGAAAAAATCCAAAATATAATTATAGAAGAGAAAAAAATAAATATTGAACCAGTAAAAAAAGTTATAGAACAAAAAAAAGAAACTGAAAATAATCATATATCTGAAAATGATATAGCTGATATCTTTGAATTTTCAGATGAAGTTAAAACTAAAAAATCAACTGATACTATAACAAATTCAAATTTTGATACTAGTTCATTTATAAGTAATTTAAAGTCAGTTAAAGCTAAATCAGCACTTACTATGTCATTACTTTGAGCACAATTAAATATGCTAGAATGAATTTTAGAAATCAGAGTAAAAACTTTGATTATGAAAAAAACAATAGAAAATACTGATAATTATGCTTTGATGATAAGTGTTTTAAATACTATGTGATTTAGTGATATTAAAATAAATATACTTTAAATGTATGCATATATAATTCCATTTTGAAAAACATTTGATGATGTTTGATTCACTTACAAGATACCAGATTTTTTAAAATCTGGTATTAAATTGTGACAAGTTGTTGAAATAGAACTTAAAAATGAAATAGTAAATGGTATAATCTATGAAGTTGTTTCAGATCTTAAATTGTGAGATGATTTTAAAATAAAAGAAATCTTATCTATAAGATATGATTTTATCTTTATATGAAATTATAGGTTAGAATTGATGAAGTTTATTTCAAAAAATTATTTTACACCAATTCATAACTCGCTTTCGCTTTTCTTACCAAAGAACTTAGTAGAAAAGATAAAAAATTGAAAAGTTGATACAAGTAAGGTAAAAGATTATAATTATACTTTTGTTTTTCCATTACAATTAACGACTAAACAAGATAAAGTTTACAAAGAAATACTAGAATCAGAAAATAATAAGATACTTCTATTTTGAGTAACTTGAAGCTGAAAAACCGAGATATATATAAAATTAATCAAAAAATACATAGATGAAGATAAGCAAGTTTTGTTTTTAATTCCTGAAATTATCTTGTGAAATCAGATTTTTACAAAGATTAAAAAAGTATTTTGAAACGATGTAATTATACTAAATTCAACTATTAGTGAAGCTGTAAAAACTAAGTATTTTTTTGATATTTATCATAATAAAGCTAAGATTATATTATGAACTAGATCAGCACTTTTTTATCCATACAATGATTTAGGATTAATTATCATAGATGAAGAACATGATAATAGTTATATTTCTGATCAATCTCCGCGTTATAATGCTGTTGAAATATCAAATAAGATATCTGATTTAAATAATTCAAAGTTATTGTTAGCGAGTTGAACTCCAAGTATAAATAGTATGTATAAATGAATAAAAAAAGAGTATAATTTATTAAATCTTTTGGAAAAATATAAATAAATTCATATGATTTTACCATATGAATTTATTTTTAAAATAAAAACTATATTTGTCTAGTTAAAATTTTCCCTATAAATAGCAAAAAAATCATTTTTACAAAACAATTTAATGCGAATTTAATGTGCAGTTAGTATAGTTAAATATGTAAAATTGTTTTTATAATTTAAAACTTATATTTATGTTAAAGAAAATTATAATCATAATGATATTACTATTTTGATATTGAATAAGTAATTGAGATTTTGAAACTACACCAATAGATTTAAATACATGAACATTAGGTAATCTATCAGATTTTACATGATGATTATGATTTGACCCAATAGATTTTACGTGATGAGATATGTCATCATGATTTACGGGGAGTATAAGTTTTACATCAACAAATGATTATTCAAATTTAAAAATAACAGGATTATATAATTGTGATACAAAAGTACCAAGTGTAAGATTAGATGTGTATGATACTGAAAACAATATAGTTTATACAGATCTATATAATAAAACTGATATTATTACTGTTTGATGTGGTTGAAATTGGCTAGACTGATATCAATGAACGTGAAATACATGTAAATTATTAGATGTAATTTATGATTGAAATGACTATTTTGTTAATTATCAATGTACTATAAATGAATGGTGGGTTCCATGAGCCGCATCTTGATGAAATTCACGGAATAAAGATACGATATGGACTTGAAGTTTTAAGACATCACTTGATTTATGTTTATATAATAATTCTTTTTGTAAAAGTTTTTCATATTTAAACTTTGAACAAAACAACTCAAATCAATTTCCATGGCAAAATATACCATCATGAAAAATAGATACACAAACATTAATTGATGACATTTTAACTATAAATAATTGAATTTCAAGTGATGAAATATGCTCAAATACTAGTATATGAGATCCAGTAAATTTAAATACATGAGAATTTGCATATGATAATACATTGATGCAATATAAATCTAAGTGAATAGACTTTAATTTTGATGTAACATATAAAAATCAATCATACTATAATTGACCAATCTGAAATAATTTTGATTTTTGATATAATCAATTTTTAATTGAAGATAGTAATTGAAATATAAACTATCATAATGGTAGGTTATGAGCTTTTAAATTTGTTAAAAATGAAAACTGATTTGAATATAATTCAACTCTAAATGCAGAATTAAAAATAATTAATTCTAAATATGATCTAGTATTTAATAATACTAAAACTTATGTATTTGGTGAAAATCTAAAATTAGAAAGTATTAGGGATATAAACTGAAATACTATGACTTTTTCATACAATGCAGATAATGCATTGATAAAAATCATAGATACTTTAAATAGAGAATATAACATCACTTACAATGAAAATTCAAGAATTCAAAATATAACAGATTTTAATAACAACAAAGTAGAATTTACATATTTTGATATAAATGAAACTGAATGAAATCAATTTGATTTAAAAACAATCAAAATGATAAATTGAACAAGTGAAAAAGAAATAAGTTTCACATATACAATTTGAACAGATTTTAAAAGTTCTCACAATATAGTAAAACTAATAGATTCTGCAAATAACACATATGTTGAAAATATATATGATACAAATGATAGAGTTTTTACTCAAACATATGGTAATGGAACTATTTACTATGATTATACACTGGATACAAATAACAAGATTACAAAAAATAGTGTTATAGATAGAGAATGAAATGTTATAGATTATTATTATGATGATTTTTGAAATACTATTAAAAAAATAGTAAAAAAATCAAGTGGTGATTTAGAATATAATAATGAATACAATACTTCAAATTATATTAGTAAAGAAATTCTTCCACTATGAAATTGATTTACATATAGTTATGATTCAAAAAATAATCTATTAGAAAAGAGACAAAAACAAGATGTAAATACTGTTGATAGTATTGATGATATAGTTACAAAAATTACATATGATCAAGTTTTTAATAAAGCAACTCAAATTATTAGTTCAAATTGAGCTATTACAAATCTTACTTTGGATAATAATTGAAATGTTATAAAAAAAGAAGTTCTATGAGTTAAAGATTTAGATTGAAATAATTTAAATATAGTTGAAACTTATGAATATAATAATGCTTGAGAATTAAATAAAATAATTGATGCTAATTGAAATGAAACAACTCTAGAATATACTAATTGAAACCTTGTAAAAAGTAGTAAATGAACATTTTTAAATAATATAGAAACAAACTATAATTATGATGCAAAATGAAACATAATATCAATTACAGACTGAGAATGAAATATAACTAATCTAAGTTATGATGATTTTAATTTATTAAATAGCTTAACCACTCCTGAAGGAATAACAAGTGAATATACATATAATAAATTAAACAAGAAAACAAATGAGTCTATAATTCTTTGAGATTTATCTAAAGTATCAACAAGTTACAGTTATGATATACTTGATAATCCAACAAATATTACAAGTGATATAGATGTAAATAAAGAGAAAACAATAGTAACAAAATACGATAAAAACAGCAATATAACTGAAATAAAAGACGGGAATAATGCTATAATACAATTTACATACAATGAAGAAAATTTCATCACAAGTAAAACTATTATTAATTGAACTGACAATATAACTACAAACTATGAGTATGATATAAACAACAGATTAACAAAACAAATTTTACCAAATGGAAATGAAATAAGTTTTGAATACGACTTGTTTGATAGAATAATAAAACAAATAAACAGCAATAATTTCACAGTATTTACATATGATAAATCATGAAATATACTAGAAACAAAGATATATAATAATTCAAATGAATTACTACAAAAATCATCAAATACTTATGATTTACTAAATAGAAAAACAAGTGAAACTACATATGATTTGGAAGATAATTCTGAAATAACAAATAGTTATAATTACGATAATGTTTGAAATATAACAAAAACTATAAGCCCAAACTTAAACGAAACAAATTTTGAGTACGATAGTTTTAATAGACAAGTAAAAACTATAGATAATCTGTGAAATATACTTGAAAATACATACAACAAAAATGATAAAATTACACAAACAAAATTAATACAAACAAACTGAAAAACAATCACTACAAAATATGAATACGATAAAGATAATAGATTAACAAAAGAAATAGATAATCTATGAAACTCAAAAATATATACATACAATAATCTAAATCAAGTTACAAGTTTTACAAACTGAAACTGAGTAACTACAAATTATACTTATGATTATAATTGAAATGTACTAACAGAAACGACAGAAAACAAAACAATATCATACGAATACGATATATATTGAAACAAAACAAAATTAATAGATGCAAATGAAAACGAAACAAACTATGAATTTGATGAATTAAATAGACTAATAAAACAAATATACTCTGATAGTA
>JAQUZB010000002.1 GCA_028691535.1 Candidatus Altimarinota bacterium
ATCTTGCTTCATATATTTGATTGATTTGAAGTTTAAAAATGAATTATAGTTTCAATATAAGTGCTGTTAATTGAATAATAAAATAAAAACATATTCTCGCATGAGAATATGTTTTTATTTTATTAATTTTTTACTGCATCAATTTGTTTTTGCATATCTCATTGCCCTGCTTCCATCATAACCTTTATATCTTTTGCATCAACTACAGTATCTTGTAAAGTATCAACATAATCAGATGTAATAGTTCATGCTTCTTTAAAATCTTCACCACAAGAAACTAAAACAAAGATCATAATTATTAATAAAAATATTTTTTTCATAGTTTTTAAATTATTAAATTAAATTTCAAATTATATTTTTCATATCACTTTTTAATGGTGCTATATAAAAAACATCATTTCAATACAAATTAAATTTAAGTTCATAAGCATGTAGTGCTTGTCTATTTAAAGAGTATTTTGTTGAAACTTCTGTATTTATTTTTTTATTTCAATAAACTTTATCTCCTATTATCGGAAATCAAATACTAGATAAATGCACTCTTATTTGATGTGTTCTACCTGTTTTTATGTTTATCTTTAATATTGTATATTTATTATCAATAAATCAAATAATTTCTCAAAATGTAATTGCTTCTTTTGGGTTTAATGGATTTTTAGTTGTCATCTTAAGTCTATCATTTGGATCTCTTCAAATAAAACTTTCTATTTTAAACTTTTCTTCATTAAATATTCAAGATACAATTGCTATATAATTCTTCGTTATTTCCCTATTTTTTATAATATTTGATAGATAATTCATCATATAATCAGTTTTTGCAACAAGTATTATACCAGAAGTATCCTTATCTAATCTATGAACAATTCAAGGTCTATGAGTTCATCAAATTGTTGGCAGATTATCCTTGCAATGATATAATATACCATTTACCAAGGTATTTTTATTTCAATTTTCTCATGGAACTGGATGTACGTTTATTCCTGAATTTTTATTTATAATGAGTATATTTTCATCTTCAAAAATGATATCTAAATCCATTTTTTCAGGACTAACCTCTTCTAAATGTTCATTTATAATAGTTATAAATAATTCATCTCTATTTTTTATTTTCACATTTTTATTAATTTTTTTTCAATTAACACTTACTTGTCCTCTATCTATTATTTTTTGAATATAACTTCTAGAAAAATCAGAAAAAAGAGTAGATAAAAATATATCCACTCTATTTTGTTTTTCTATGTTTATGCAAAAATTATAATTCATACTATAATCAAAGTGATGATTTAATATCGTCTATTTTGTTCTTATCTTCTGATTCTTTTTCTTTTGCTTCTAGTTCACTCTTGTATAAATCACCTAATTCAATCCATTCTTTTTGTTGTTTTGAAACAAGTTTTTTTATATCTTCTGGATGTTCTTTTGCAAGTTCTCTAAATTTTTCTCTTTCTTCACTAAAAACTTTAGTTAATTCATCAAATTGAAATTGACTTAATGTAGGAACAGCATCAATAACTCTCTTTTTTTCTAATGTATTTAATGATAAACTAAACTTTAGTAAATCTAAAAAATTTGAAGCATCTACTTCAACTTCTACAGAGTGTGCACTAATTAATGCTAATATCATTGTATCAACTTCTTTTTCAGTTAAGAAAATTTCTTGCATATTTTTATTGAAAAATATTAAATTATGTGTAGATTATATACTATATTTTATATATTTCAATATTATTTATTAAAAAATTAAAAATTGAGCATATTTAAAGACAAAGCAATAGTATTAAAGATAGATAAGGTAAATTCTAATAGTTCTTGAGAAAAAATAAAAGACAAAGAATTGCTTTATACTCTATTTACAAAAACCTATTGAAAAATAAAAGCAAATAAGACATATAGTAAGAATGAAAAAAATATAGATATATGATATGTCATAAATTTTGAAATAATAACTAGTGAAAATAAAAAAATTCACAAAATTAAAAACATAAAAATTAATTCAGAATTCAATTTAAATAAAGACAAAAATTTTAGTGAAATAAATAATTATCTAGAAACTCTATCTCTAATATATAGAGAAATCCCCGAATGATTATCATTTGAAGAAGTTTTCGAAGTAATAGAAAAAATAAATACTTCTGATAATATTAATTTAACTAAATTAATTTTAGCAAAACTAAAAATTAAATCCCTACTTTGAATATTAAATATAGAAAATAAAAATCCAATTATTAGTAAAATACTTAAATTTATACATAACTCTAAGATAGACTCTATTTTTAGATTAACTTGAATAAATGAAGAACAAAAAAAAGAATTAGAAAATCTCTAATTCTTTTTTTATTATTTTTCTCAAACTGTAATCGCATCAATAGCAAAATCTCATTGATAGTTACCTCAAGAAGTATAAAATAATCTAATTTCTGTTGTTCAAGATGGGATTGTTATGTCTGGAGTTTTTGTCCATGCTTTATTATAAGCTGTATGTTGTTGTCAACTTATAGTATATCTAGTTGTCCGTGAACTTCAATCATATGTTTCTACTTTCATTACTCATATATCTGCTCAATATGCATGATAATAAAAATTAACAAAATTTGAAGTATCAGTTATATCATAATATAAATAAGATGTTTTATTACTATATCATTTATTACTATTACTTGTTTCTATAAATAAATATGTATTTCAATCATATGATGCACTAGGTCAAGTATAACTCGAAGGAGTATAACCTGAACCATAATACCATCAATCTCAACTTCAGTTTTTATTTGTTCATGCACCTATATACCATAATCCAAGATTATCTCATTCAAAATTTGTAAATGTTCAAGCAGGATCTCTACATAACTTTGTTTTATCAGTAAATGTACCTAAAGATGCATTTTTAATTGTCCAATTTATACAAACAGTTGAAAGTGATGATATTTTATTAGTATAAACTTTATCATCCAATGCAAGTATTTTAGAACTTGAAGTATATCAATTTAATGCTGATAAATTTGTTATAGAAGAATTTCAATATATATATAATAAATTAGTAGCAAGTCATGATAAAGAAGATATATCTGATAAACTATTATTATTTAAATATAAATCTTTAATACTTGTTTTTCAACTTAGTGTTGTTATTGTAGATATATTATTAAAACTTAAATTTAATGTATTAATATTATTTAATGAAGCTAATCATGTAATATTACTAATACTATTATTATTTGCTATTATATGAGTTAATGATGTAAATGTTGATATTCAAGATAAACTTGTTAAAGCATTATTGCTTATATCTATATATGTAAGATTTGTTATATTTTGAATTCAAGTTAGATTTGATAATCAACTATTATTATTTAAATATAAATTCGGAACACTAGTTAATAATGTTAAGTTTGCAACAGCAGTTAAATTATTATTATTTAATCTAAGATTTGTTCAAACTGATTTTAATGATGCTAATCAAACTACATTTGTTAGTGAATTTCAATTTAAATTTAAAAATCAAGTAACTCTTATTAATGGAGTAAATTTATCTAAATCAGCATTTACTAATCACTTTGATCAACAATCAATATCTCAAGTATAAACTCATGTTGATGAATTAAAATTTGTATCAAAAGTTGATCATGATATTCAACATTTAGTTCATAATACTAATTTAAATTGTTCCATAGGACTCATTGCACAAGAAGTACCATTCCATGTATATCAAGAATTACATTTAAATCTACATTCTGTAGTACTAGCATTTGAATTATTTACAAAAGTTGCAGAAGGAACAAAAGAAGTTCAATCCCATGTTTGTGTAATACTTGATACTGTATTTGCAGTTGCATTTGAAGGTAATCATGTACAAGCAACTATTTGAGTATTTGCATCACAAGTAGAATTAATAGAATTCCAAGTATAATTTGTATTACATTTAAACTTACATTCATTTGCGACAGGAGTTAAATTATATTGTCCAGCAATATCTGGTAACCAATTAGTTCAATTCCATGTCTGTGTAATACTTGCTTGATGCCATGTTGAAAAGGCAGGATTTCAAGTACAATTTCAGTTTCTTGAATCAGCTACACAAGAACTTCAATTATATGTATAATTTAGCGAACATTTATAATTACATTCAGTAGTGCTAGGTGCTAAATTATATTGTCAGGCTAAACTAGGAGTCCATAAACTTCAACTCCATGTTTGCGTAATATTTGAAACAGTATTCCATTCTGCATTTGCAAGTAATCAAGTACACATACCATTTTGAGTTCAAGCTTCACAACTAGTTCAATTCCATATATAATTAGTTGGACATTTAAATCTACATAAATTTGTTGATGAAATTGTATTATATGATCAAACACTTGTTGGTGAATAATCTCATATATTTGTATCCCAAACTTGATCCACTTGTGTTACTGTATTCCATAAAGCATTTGGAGCTAATCATGTACAAGCAACTGTTCTCATAGTTGTATCAGGTTCACATTTATTTAAATTCCATGTATATCAAGTCTTACATGAAAAATAACATGGGTTTGATGAACTTGAATTTTGCCAAGGAGTATTTGATACAGTTGGATTTCAGATTGTATAATTAGCATATAAATATGGTTGTGTCGCACAAGAATAAATGTTATCACCATAATTAGCAATTACATTTTGAATCTCAGCAAATAATGTAGATCAAGATGATGAAACTATTTTATCATTTCTTAAAAGTACATTATATGTATCAGTATCAGAACTAGTTATATTTAAAGGAGAATTAGCATATTCATGAACAGGAACTACATCTTCATTAAAAAATATTCAGATTTCCTTACTTCAAACTATAAATGGTATTCTATCATTATTATCAATTAATAATGCTTTTTCATATCATACATTTACAAAATTCTCTTCTTTTTCTAGTAATGTCATTATTTGAAAATATTTTCCATTAGCTGAAAGTGTATATGTAAAATAGTTATTATCTTTAGGATCTAAACCATCCATAGAATATCATATTTTTTTTATAAGGCTTGGTCAAAAATATCATTGATATGATTTTTTTTCTCAATTAAATTGAATTTCAACACTTCATTCTGGCTTTAAAACCTCTCATGCACTTAATTTCAATGCAACTCAGTCTCTAATATTACTTACTTGAGTTATTCTATTAGCATCTCTAACTCAAACTAAATAATCAGTAAATATAATTGTTACTATCGTAGAGATAATAACAATTATAAACATTGAGATGACTAATTCAATTAATGTAAATGCTTTTTTATTCATTTTACTATTTTAATTATATAACTTAATTATTATAAATTATTTTGTGTTAAATTAAAACAAAAATCACTTTACAATTAAGTAAAATGATTTTTTATAAATATAATTATGGATTTTCACAAAATAATCAAGTATATCAATTTATACATGTATATGAACATGGTACAGTATTATCTCACTTTACCCATTCTTGATATGGTTCAGTTGGAGTTCAAACATTATATACTGCATTTACATATGTAGGAGCAACTGTACATCAGTTTGCAGGTTTTATATAACATGGTCATTTTTCAAATTCACTTTGATTTACTATTCAATCTAGTATTCTTCCATCTTGAAATATCATTTTATATCACTCATCAATACCACAATCTATATTTATTGTTCAAGTTAAAACTTTATTTAATGGATTTCATAAATCATCTAGTATTATTCATAATGAATTTTTACCATAAACATACGGAATTTTTGTTCAAAAAACATTAAATTCTTTCAAACTTTTTGGTAAATTATTTTTGCTTTCTAAAAATGACATTATTTGATAATCTTTATTATTTGAAGCTAAGGAAAATGTATAATATTCATTATCTTTTGGATCAAGACCTTTTCAAATAAATCAAGATTCTCAAAGAACTTTTTGTCAAGCAACTCATTGTGTAGAATACTTTTTTCAACCAACATAAATTTCTATAGAATTTTCAGGTTTAATATTTTTTCACTTTGACAATTGTAAATCTATTCCATCTCAAATATTATGAATTTGATTTATTCTATTATTATCTTTAACTGTAACTATATGTCATAAATATGACATATATCAAACAGTAGATAGAATTGTTAAAATAGTTATAACTATAATTAATTCTACTATAGTAAAAGCTTTTTTCATATTTTTTTATTAAATAATATTTAAAACAGTATAAAAAATATTTTGTTTTTTTAAAATAAAAATGTCTTTACACTATGAGTAGTTTATTTCTAATACCCTACATTTTCCCTTATTACATTTAACATTTGTAAATCAACATCACTTATATTTTTAGGCATCTTTGCATCAATTTTGACAATAAGATTTCATTTTCTTATTCATTCACTTTTTCAAAAATCTTTTACTCTAAATTTGCTTCAAGGTTTAGTATTTGCTGGAATTTTTAAAGTTGCTTTTTGTCAATATACTCAAGAAACTTCTATTTTACAACCTAATATTAAATCAAAAACTGGAATTTCATATGTTTTTTCAAAATCTAGTATTTCCTCTTCTTTAGGTTCTTCTTTTTTTGTTTGTCTTCTTGAGCTTCATCACATACCTCAAAATAAATCTTCTATATTAAATTCAAATCATGAACTAGATCATCTTGAACTTCATCACATACCTGAAAAAATATCTTCAAATCATCCTCCTCATCAAAATGGATTTCATCATCCTCAAAATTGACTTCATGAAGTTGATCAAAACATATCATATTGTTTTTTCTTTTTTTCATCTCACAAAGTATCATATGCAGAGTTAATTTCTTTAAATTTTTCCTCTGAATTTTTATTTCATTTATTTCTATCTGGATGGTACTCCATAGCCTTTTTTCTATATGCTTTTTTTATTTCTTCTTGAGTAGCATTTTTACTTACTCATAATATATCGTAAAAATTATTTGACATTTTATATATTTTAATTATAAATACTTATATTATTTTAATTATAACTTATTTTTTTATGAAAAAATTAGTTTACATCATTTTATCTATATTTTTCTTTTTTTCAATAGTAACTATAAGTAGTGCAGAAAATAAAGAATGATATATTGAAAAATTACTTGATTTAAGTTATTGAATTGAAGATTATAAATTTCAATTAAATGACATAGGTTATGTATATTTTTATGATTCAAAATCACAAAAAATGTATGATAATTTCAGAACAGCAGAACAAATGCTAAAAGATGAACTTATGAAAATGTATAGAGCTTGAGATATAGATTATTATCAAATGAATTGAATAATTACAAACTATAATTTATTTGTATATCACACAAATAAAATGTTTAGTTATTTAAGTATAAAAGAAGTTAGACCTGATTTCAAAGAACTTGATAGTGCAATTCTTAAAAACTATGAATTATCTAGAAGTTATTATACTAGAACAAAATTACTTATATTAAAATAAAAAAATAAACTAATGCTTCGCATTAGTTTATTTTTTTATTTTCTAAATTTTTCTTAGCCTTTTCTTCTTTTTCTTTTTCTTTGTATTCTATCTTCTTTTTTTCCCACTCTTGTTCTTGCTTATCTATATCATCAATTGTTTTAAATATTCTTTCTTCTATTTGTTTTCTTGGTTTAGAGTATTTTTCACGAGAAACTGTAAGTATTTTTTCATATCTTTTTGCGAATACCTCATCTTGTTTTAGATTTGGAGCAAAAGTACTAGCCGAAAAAACTGGACTTGGCATACCATCAATTAATTGTTTTGTATAAATGTTGTACTTTTTTAAATTCATTAAATCATCTTCTAGTATTTCTCAAGTTAAAACTTCTTTTAAAATAGTAGCATCATGATAACCAACTTGAAAAGAAACTATACTTCATACATTTCAAAAAACTGCTCATCTAACGCTTTCTTGCATTTGGTCAATATATTGATTTGCCATAACTAGATTTAATTTATACTTTCTAGCTTCACTCAAAATTGTAGCAAAACTATCTGTTGCAAAATTTTGGAACTCATCTACATATAGATAAAAATCGACTCTTTTGCTTTCAGGAATATCAGCCCTACTCATGGCATCCATTTGAAATTTAGTTACCATCATAGCTCATAAAAGTGCTGATGCATCTTCACCTATTTTTCATTTAGATAGATTTACTATAATGATTTTGTTGTTATCCATAGCCCATCTTAGAGAAAAACTATTTTTTGGTTGTCATAAAACATTTCTCAAAATAGAACTTGAAAGAAATTGTCATACCTTATTTAAGATTGGTCAAATAGCTTCTTGTCTTTGATTTGGAGCCATTTTTGCAAATTCTCATGTCCAAAATTTCTTCACTACTGGATCTTTTATCTTTGCAACAACTTTATTTCTATAAATTTCGCTTGTAAGCATCAATGGAATAGAAATAAGAGTAGTATTTGAATATTCAAGTAATGCAAGAATTGTATTTCTAAGAATATATTCAAGTCTTGGTCACCAAGAATCTCAAAATATTTTTTTAAATATTCATACAAGTCATGAAGCAACAAGTGGTCTTTGTTCTGGACTTATATCTTCAAGCATATTAAATGCAATTGGCCAATCTGTATCACTTGGATCAAAAATAATAGTTTGATTTGTTCTAGATTTTGGTATAAAACCAATAACAGCTTCAGCTAAATCACCGTGAGGATCTATAACTGCAACTCATCTACCTTTTCTTATATCATCAATAATCATATTTTCCAAAAGTGTAGATTTTCACATACCCGTTTTTCATAAGACATACATATGTCTTCTTCTATCATTTGGTCAAATACCAAAACTCATATTTGTTCATCTGAAATTTGTTTTTCAAATTGGTGTTAGATCTGATTCAGGATTTAAATCATCAGTTAAATCTGGATCAACAATTGGCAGATTAGAAGGCGGTTCAAAAGCTCTTGAACTTACCCAATTTATTTGTGGAGTTTTTACATAACTTGTTGGAAGATGAACTAGTCAAGAAAGTTCATTTGTAGAAAGTATAGTATTTCAAGTAATTTCTCTATTTTTAACTATATTAACTGCATCATCTCAAGAAACTATTTCTTTTAAAACAAAAGAATTTAATCAAAAATAAGAAAAAACTTCTAGTGTTGAATATATTTCTCTAACAGTTCATTTTCATTCAAAAGCTTCTTCTCAAGCGTGAATAATATTTATAGAAGTGTTATAACCTGAAAGACTTAATTTATTTTTAAAAAATTTATTAATTCAATCATCTCAATCATCATCAGATGAAGTATCATCTGATGTGCCTCCATCATCTCATTTATTTGTAAATAAACTTATAAGTTTAACCAAAAATGTAAATGGAAAAATAAGTATTTTAAATATAATTAAATATTTACTAAGAAGTATTTTTTTTATAAAATTAGGATATTTTGAAGTTATAACTTTGATTATTTTATCACTTTTATCTTTCCAGCTTTCATCTTTTATAGGTGTAAAATTTACTTGAAAAGTATTAAGTGTATATTTTCAAGTTCTTGATAATGCTGAAGTTATACTTGAAAATGGGTCAACTATATCTTTACTTGCCTCTTCTTGAAGTTCTGTAAAACTTTTAATAGGATAATAACTATGTTTTTTTAATCAAACTCTTCAAATTTGAATTTTTGAATTTGGAATATTTGCTAAATAATCTCAAACTTCTACTATTTCAACATTGTTATAATGTGCATAAATTTGGTTTGAAAGAAAGTTAGCATATTTTTTTGGAGCAACTATAAAAAACCTAATTCTATTTGCAACTTTTGTAATTTCAAAAGAGAAAGTTGCTTGTTTATCAGGCTTAGAAAACATAGTTTTTTTAGGATAATCTTCAAAAACTCTGTGAAGTATGATTAAAATATGTTCAAAGACTCAAGGTCATTTTAAATTATTTCTATCAACTAGGATTTCAAATACTTTTAAATTCATATTTATTTTTTATAGTTTTTATACAATATAATTAAGAAAAATCTCTTAAAAAACATATAAAATACTAGAAATAAATTTACATATTTATATTATCACATTTGAAACTATAACACAAATTTTTTAGCAAATAATTTATGCTGAGAGCATTTTATTCTTACCTCAAATTCATCAATAGAATAATCATCAAAAGTAACGACACTATCGTCATCTGTTTTTAAAAATTTTTCATCTATTAAATCACCATATTCATCAAATAATCAAACCCAAACTATTCTGTGATCTTCTCACATTGGATGAGTATTTCATCAAACAATTACTTCAAATTCTTCTCAAATATGCTTTACTTCTATGAAATGATCTAGTTCAAATAAGTCATTTGTATCTTCATCTAAATAACAAATTTCCTCATTTACATGGTGAAAAGTGTCATATTCTTCACAAACTGGACATGGAAAATTATCTTCTATCTTTGTTCAAGGTTCAATTCCCTCTCAAATATCTCAAAGTGCTTCGTCATATATATAATTACAATTCACACATAAATATTTCATTTTCTTGATTTTAATTATAAATAAGTATTATTTATACAATTATAATCAAAATATACAATATATGAAACAAAAATTTTCAAAAGATGAATATAAGAAATTTAAAAAATACTTTTCTATGAAAAAATCAGAAAGTGATATAGAAAAATACTTTATAGATAGAACTTATAAATTTATAGGATACATAAAATGGATTCCATGATTAAAAATGGTTTGAGTTTGAAATAGTATATCTATGAACTCAGCAAGTCTAGAAAGTGATATAGATTTATATATAGTTACAAGTCCAAATACTATGTGGTTAAATAGACTTTTAATAACTATTATTTTTCAAATATTATGAGTTAGAAAGGCATGAAAAAAACATGCTTGAATGTTTTGTTTAAGTTTTTTTAGTACAACAAAATGAATGGATTTTTCAGATTGGGCAATAGAAAAAGATATATATTTGTATTTTTGGGTCCTTCATCTTAAACCACTTTTAAATATTGATAATACTTATGAATCATTTTTAAAGAAAAATACTTCTTGGCTAAATCTTGATTGATATGAAGATATAATAAAATCAAATAAAAAATATATAAGATTTTATAAAAATACTAGTAGTGATGATTCTATTGAAAATATACTTAAAAAAATTGATTCTTTTATTAAAAAAATATTTTTACCAAGAACTTTAAAACATTTTAAAGAAATTTGAAAACCATATTGAGTTATAATAAATGACAATTTATTAAAATTTCATGACAATGATATAAGAAAGAAAACAAAAAAAGAAATATTGGATTAATCCAATATTTCTTTTTTTGTTATTGTAACATCTACTTTACCAATCTTAGCATTATCTATATCTATAATTTTAAGACTAAGTATTTCAATTTCTTTTTCTTTTTTATTATTATTTTCTTCTTCTTTATTTATATTGAAATTAATTATTTCTCAATTTGAAGGAAATCATTCTAATATATGAGTTATAACATAACTCAAAGTTTCTCAATCAAAATCTCTTTCATCAAGTCAGATATCACTCAATTCTAAATCAAATTTATATAAAACTTCTTCAATTAATACATCGCTAGAAACTATAAAAGAATTTTTTCAATTTTTAATGAATTCTTCACTTTCTTTATCTGTTTCATCTCTTATCTCACCAAAAACTTGTTCAATTATATCTTCCATAGTTACAAGTCCTGAAACTCAACCATATTCATCCATAATTATAGACATAGTCCTATGTGCTCATTGAAGAGTTTCAAAAAGTTTTTGAATTGACTGTGTAAGAGGTACTTTTAATACTTTTTTTAATTTTATTTCAGATAATTTTTTATCTTTATTTCAATAATTTAATTCTCTAATTAAATCACGACCTGTTAAATAATAATCAATTTTATCTATTGTATCAGTAAAAACAGGAATTCTAGAATGTGTATGACTTAAATAAAAATCCATTGCTTCTGAAACTGTTGTATCTATATCAAGCGCATCTATTTTAACTCTAGGAGTCATAACTTCTTCAACAGTTGTATCATCAAATTCTAAAATAGACTTAATTTTTTCATGTTCATCATCATCAATTCATCATTTGTCTCTTCACATATCTATAAAGCTTTCTATTTCTTCATCTGACATAGTCTCAACATGAGATCATTTTGAAAATAACTTAACAATAAATCCAATAATCAAAATTAAAGGATACAATATAAAAAGTAGAAATTTATAAATAGGTGCTACCGATAATGCAATTGATGTTGCATTTTTAATTGCTATACTTTTAGGTATTATTTCTCAAAAAAGAAGTAATAAAAAAGTAATGATTCAAGTTGATATTCATACTGCTGTTGCTTCATTTAATGTAGCTCAAGAAGTTCTAGCAAATTCTATTGCTATTGTTGTAGCAAATGATGCAGTAAGTGTATTTACAAGATTATTTCAAATAAGAATAGTTATAAGTAACTTATCATTATTTTTTTTAATATTTTTAAGTGATTTTGATCAAAACCTTCACTCTTTAACTAATGAATCTATCTTATGAGAAGCAAGTGACATCAAAGCAAGTTCCGTTCAAGAAAAAAATGCAGATAGAGAAAATAAAAAAACAAATAATAGTATGAGTAGAGGGTCCATTTTAGTAAATATTATATTAAAAAATTAATGCAATGCATTTTATGTATAAAATTCAAAAAGTAAAGAATTTTTAAAAAAATAAAAAATCCCAAAGGGATTTTTTATTTTGCTCAAACAACTTTAAAATTTTCTCAAATAAAGTTTTTTTCTCAACCAATAATTATATGATTTGCAACAGTTTCAATAACATTTGGTTTTGAATCATCTATTGGATTTATATAAATCATTTTACCAATATCTGTTATAAGTCATGAACTTGGTTTTTCTTCTCAAGTTATTCTAACTGCCATATTTGTACCTAAATTATTAGTAAAAAATATAGCATAATCTTTATTTTTAAAATCAAATTTAAATTCATTTCAAGTTTTATATCTAGAAAAAGACAATACTTCTCAATTTTTTTGAAGATATCAATATGTATCTGACATATTAAATGTTTCAATTACATTTATAGGTAATAAAGTAAACCTATCTTTATATGATAACTTATCAAATTCAATAATTTTCATATTATAATTAAGACCTAAATCTGTTTTTGAAAATAAATCAAAAATTAAATATCATTCAGTAACATCTCATATTTTAGTAATTGAAAGTGGATTATCATTATTATAAACATTATTATTAATAATTTCATTTGTTATATAATTATTCCAAAATACATTATAATAATCTGACATATTTGGTCATATATTTCAAAAAATTGTTAATCTTGGAATTATATCATCATCAAAAAAGTTTCAAGGATATCAAATACTTCAAGTAGATGTTGATCTATAATTATCACTATCCATATTATCATCTACGTTATCAACTCAACCAACTCAAGTAATAGCAAATGAAAATTCAGTATTATCTCAATCATTAAAATATCAAATTGATGACCATTTTGGAGTTCCATAATCTATCAATTCAGTAATTTGTATCTCGCTTACAGTTAAATATCTATTTGTATGATTTGATATTATTTGAATATATTTTATATCATCTGCTGAAGCATAATTTGCATATGATAAATCAATTACAATATTACTATCTCATCCAATACCATTTAATGAAACTGATTTTAATACAGCATTTGATGAACTTAAAAAATTAACTATTCAATTATCCCGATAACTAGTTCAAGTATTAGCACTTTTATATATAATTAATTTTGCTAGTTTTTTTGGTGATCACAAATCATATGTTATTTGAGGATAATTTGATTTTGTTGATCTATATTGAGTACTATTATTTCAGTCAAATGATTTTGCAGGAGTATCACTACTAGTATAACTAGTAGAACTATAAATTGAAATTGTACCATTATTTATTACAGCTCAAGGTCAAAATGCTAAATTATCTATTTTCAATAATTCTCAATTATAATAGACACTTGAAAAATCTTTTGTCTCATCACTAAAATAAAGTCTTCAATTTTTATAATTATAATCAAATGAACAATAAACTGTTCATAAATCATAATTCATTTCTGAATTTATATTTGTTCAACTATTAGTATTTCAACTCATAGTTATATTATCAGGACAAGAGATAAAGTCAGTAAATCATCAACCATTTCTATTATATTGTCTTACTGATTCTATATTTATATTAGCTTTGTCTGAAAGTTTTAAAAAAACTTCTTCTGCATTTTTTCAAATATTTATATTGTTATTTAATATATATGTATTATTAAAAACAACATATCAAATAATTAATGCTACATTTACAAGGATAAGAACATAAATAAATATACTTCCTTTTTTATTTTTATTTTCCATAGAAAAAAATTAATAAACTAAATCATATTCATCTATTACAAGTTTATCAACATAAAAATCAGCAAAATCTTTATAAAACAAACTATTATCAAATAAATTTATAACACTAAAATAAATATCTATTAAATATCAAGAATTATATATTTGTGCTTTGAAATCTTTCATTCTAAGATTTTTAAATATCTTATCATCTGCAAATATTTTATCATAAATAAGTGCATTATTTCAATCAATTGCAGCCATTTCAGCTACACTTAGATATCTATATCATAAAAAATTATTTCAATATACATAATTTCTTTGAAGTTGATGTGTGTCTAGTGATACAATTCATAATAACATTCATTCACTACTATCAAGTTTTTTTAGATATAAAACATTATTTGGATTTGGTATTGTAGTTCAAGTATACGAAGGATCAGTAATTCAAGTAAAAGCTTGGGCGTCACTATATCATCATCTTACAAATCTTCACATTACATCTTTAAATGTAAATCATTCATCAATTGATGAAATTTTAACATCATTATTAACAAGTTGTTCTACACTATCTGTCATAAAAATGAATATAATAAGAAACAATATTCAAGATATTGTTATTGTTGTTATTAACTCTATAAGAGTTATTGCTTTTTTATTATTAAAAAATTTCACAATTAGTAAAAATTAATTATATTAGTGATGTTATAATATTTATATTAAACATTTTGTAAAATGAAAAATAATAAAAAAGCTGATACGATTGCCTGAATAATAATTGCTGTTTTTATTTTATCCTTTGCTATGCTTTGAATAGTAAATGTACTTGATTATAATCAAAATATCTCTCAAAATTATGAAAAAGAAACTGATTCATATATATTGAAATCAAATTCTGAAAATATATTAAAAAGACTTAATGTAGATAATATACAAGAAAATGGTAAATTCTATATATATAAAAATACAGCTTCTGGTGAATTTTTAATAATGACATGAGCAGCAAATGAAAAATATAAATATGTAGATAAAGATTGAAATAATGTTGACCCTAATGTATATATAGGTAAAACTTTTACAAGAGAATTTGTAAAAAAAATAGATATACTTAGATATGATATAAAACCACCTGAAATAAATAATTTAATATTTCATTTTGATGCAAACAATATAAATTGAAATGGTAATATTTGAATAAATGATTGAGATACTATTAGTGTTTGGAAAGATTTAGCAACAGCAAATTGAGAACAAAATGCAGTAAATAAATCTACACTTCCTGACCCAACTAATTATTCTTCAAATTTACCTACATATAGTGAAAATGGTTTAAACTTATTACCTATGGTTCAATTTAATTGAATAGATCAGATGTTGGCAATGGACTTAAATACTGATATAAATAATGATTGAGATGATAAATCACAAGCTTATTTTATGGAAAAATCATTTGCTATTGTTTTTAGAACTTGAGAAGATATTACAAGTAGACAAATGGTATATGAACAATGATGAGCTGCTACCGGGTATAATTTCATGATTGAAAATGGTGATGTATGGGCTTGAATACATAATATAGCTTGTAGATATAATTTTAATTGATGTACTCTAAATTATGCTGATACTAAATTTAGTGATACAGATCCAAATTTTTATTGGGAATGGGATTATTGAAATAAATTTAAATCTGTTAATTTATGAGAAGTAAGACCTAATACAGTTTATTTTGTAATGATAGTTCAAGATAGTACACATATAAATAGAACTCATGCAAACATTATTGATGATATAAAGGAAAACTTAACAACTCATAATAAATATATAGATTCTCAAAATAGATTAAAAATATATCTAAATTGAGTACTTGCAAATGAAACTGATCATGTTGATCCACAACCTGAGCATTCATATTGAGCACTATGAAATATATATAGATGGAATGTAAGTGCTGTAACAAAAACAGCTATTGATGATGTTAATTTTAGTGATAAAGTATATTTTAAATGATGAATTTGAGAACTTATTTCTCGGAATCATGCACTTACAGAAAATGAAATAAAATGAGTTCAAAATTACTTTTCTCAAAAATGGCTTGGTGGTAAAAAAAGTATTAGATATGATATAATTGAAACTAATATAAAAGAATTTAAAGATTTTTAAATTATAAAAACATAAAAATGAAAAATAAAAAAGCATTCTCATTTGTGGAACTTATAGTTTCTGTAACTATATTAGCAATAATAAGTACTATTTGATTTATATCTTATAGTAGTTATTTATGAGATTCAAGAGATTCTCAAAGAAAATCAGATCTTGCACAAGTTTGATCTGCATTAAAAGTATATAAACAAAAAAGATGATATTATCCTGTGCCTGGGAATAAATTTGAATTAACATATAACTGAACATGAATAGTTTTTCAATGAAAATTTGATGAAAATGTTCGTTTAAATACTCTTGATAGACTTCCTCTTGATCCAAAAAGTAAAACTTGATATATATATTCTATTACAAAAAATGCTCAAGAATATGAAATGGCTGCAACTTTAGAAAATGAAGATAATCCAATAGCTTTAGTAAATGGTACATATAAATCTGTTTCAAGAGATATATTACCATGAATAATGCTTGCAATTGAAACTCCTGCTAGTTTAAAAGCAGAAATATTTTCTTGAGCTAGTTGAGCTATAAATAAAAATAAATTTATTTTTTCAAATCAAAAACATAACCTAGCTTATGATTTTGTTGAGCCATTTTTACCTCAAAGTGATTGAACAGCAATTGCAACTATACTAAATGAACTTTCTGCAACAAGTTCATATTGGCAAAATACAGATTATAGAAGTTGTATAGAAATAAAAGAAAGTTGAAAAGCAATCCAGACAGATAATACTCCTATAACTTATCAAATTATTGATTCAACTACTTGAAATCTATCAAATAGAATATGTAATTGTACAGCAAGTACTTGTACTGGAGATTAAAATAAAAAAAGAGAATTAAATTTAAAAATTTAATTCTCTTTTTTTATTTTATATAATCATTTAATTCATCTTTTGTTATAGTAGATTGAACTCAAGAGTCTAAGTTTTTTAGTTGTAGCGTATTATTTTTAAGCTCTTCTTCTCAAATTATAATAACAAAATTTATCTTTTTATTATTTGCATATTTTAATTGTTTCACAATTTTTGCTTCACTTTCAAGATATATTTCACAAGAAATACCTGATTTTCTAAGTATGCTTAATATTTCTAAATTAGTTTTTAAAGTTTCATCTCACATATTTACAAGCATAACTTTTGAAACTGTTTTCCTATTTAATTCTATTTTTCAGATATTATTTAAAACTGCTATTAATCTAGATAAACCTATACTTCAACCTACTCAAGGATAATTATTTTTTGTAAAATTTGATGCTAAGTTTTCATATCTTCCTCATGAACTTACACTTCACATATTTTCAGCTCAAACAATAAAAGTTTCAAAAACTGTTCAAGTATAATAATTTAATCCTCTAGAAATTGATGGATTTATTTTTAAGTATTTTTCCTCAACTCATAGAGAAATTAAATTATTGTATAAAAATTTTAATTCTTCAATTCAAGTTTTTAACAATTCATCATCAAATTGTGAATAAAAAGTTAAAATCTCAACACTTGTTTTTTCTTCTCAAAATCTTATAAATTCTACAATTTTTTCAATTTGAGTATTATTTAATCAAATAGAAATAAACATTTCATTTAATTTATCATGTCTTACTTTGTCTTTTTTATCGATTATAGAAATAGTTCAAGCTATATTTTCAATAGATAGCGATTTTAAAAAACCTCAAAGAAATTTTTTATTATTTATATTTATAACAAATTCTCAAAAATCTAACTCTCTTAAAGAATTATAAACTGTAGAAATTACTTCTACATCAGCAAAAAGTGGTAAATCTCAATTTCAAATTATATCAACATCTGCTTGATAAAATTCTCTATATCTTCCCTTTTGTGGCCTTTCTCATCTATAAACTCTTCATATGTGTTGTCTTCTAAATGGAAAAGTTAATTCTCATTCATATTGGGCTACATAACGAGCCAAAGGAACTGTTAAATCAAATCTAAGTCATAGAGAAGAATCATCTCAAACTTCCCCATTTACTCTATGAATTGCATAAACTTCGTTATCATCAGCTCATTTTGCAAGCAAAACATCAAGTCTTTCAACAACTGGTGTGTCAATTGGAGTAAAACCTGATAAACTATAATTTTTTTTAATTATATCTTTAAATTTTTCTTCTATTAATTGTGCTTCTGGTAAATTTTCACCAAATCATGAAATTGCTTGTGGTTTAATCATTTTTTAATACTTAATTTTCTAAATTAAATATATTTTAACTAAAAATTAGAAAAAATAAACAGATTTTATACATAAAAGGTTTATTATTTGATTTTATAGATAAAATGTAATAAAATAATACTAATAAAGTTAAAATTTAAATAAATAAGTATTTAGAAAATGTTTAAGAAAAAAATTGATTTAAGTGCTTTAATAAACAAAAACGAACAAGAAAATAAAGAAACTAGTAATTCTGATGTAATTACTAGTTCTTTGAGTGAAGAAAATACAAATATTGAACCAATTATAATTGAAAAAAAAGAAGATATTGAAATTAAAATAAGTGAAACTACAGATATAATAACAGAAGAAAAACCTAAAAAGAAGATATGAATTAAAAAAAATAATTCAGAAGATGAAAAAAATAATTCTAAAGAAAAAACTATTGAAATAGAAAAAAATGAAGATGATATTAACTCAAATGAAGAAATAAAATACAATTATACTAATACAGTAGAAACATATGAAGAAAATAAAAATATTGAGCAAAATATAGATGAAAATCAAGAAAATATTGATAATTCTGAAATAATAATAAAAGATGAAAAAAAAGATAATAAAAAGAAAAAAGAAGAAAAAAAGATAGAAACTCCTGAAGAAATAGAAAAAAGATATGAAGAAATGACTTCTAAGATAGAAATTAAAAAAGAAACTGCAGAATATAATAAAGATGATAACTCTGATTTATTTTGAAATTATAAAAGTGATTTTGAAATTAAAAATAAAACTGAAGAAAAAATACAAGATGAATTGTGAAACAAGATAGAGGAACTTAGCTCAGAAAAAGATTGAGAATTTAAGGTATCAAATGAAAATATTAAAAATGAGAAAAAAGATGAAAATATAATAATAAAACCTAAAAACAGTAAAAAAATAATAAAAATACTTATTTTATTATTAATTATATCTATTATTTGAAGTATTAGTTACTTCTTCAATGATATAAAAAAATTGATTATAAATGATAATATAACTACAAATACTTGAGATACAAACTCAGGTATAATTGATACAATTGACCCAGAAATAAAAGATGAAGTAAATGACTATATTGAACAAATAAAAAAAGATAATTCAGAACTTACTCCCGAAGAAATAAAGAAAAAAATTAATGATAAAATAATTGAAATTTATTTAAAAAAGGCTATGACAAAATAGCCTTTTTTTTATTTTATATATAAAAATATAGTAGCGTCAAGACAATTTATTTAATTATTAATAAAATAAATGATAAAATAAAATAAATATAAAATATAATCCAAATAGTAAAATGATACCAAGTGTAGAAGAAATAAATAAAATGCCGCTAAAAAAAGAAATTTGAGATATAGTAACATACATCTGAAATATTTTTAAAATGGCTATTGATAGATGAGCTTCAGATATACATATTGAACCGAATGAACACTTTTTATTAATAAGATTTCGTAAAGATTGAGATTTTATGCTTATTGATAAAATTGATAGAGAACATATTTCAGCAGCAGTAACAAGACTAAAAGTTTTATCAAAGATTAAAATTGATGAAAATAAGAAACCTCAGGACTGAAAAATAGTATATTACTATGAAAAAGAAAAGAAAAACATAGATATAAGACTTTCTACCCTACCTACAAGTTACTGAGAAAAAGTAGTAATGAGAATTTTAAAACAAGAAGAAACTCTTATAAATATTGAAGCTCTTTGACTAATAGATGTAAACCTAGAGAAAGTTAGATTAGCTCTTCAAAGTAAATATTGAATTATCCTTGTTGCATGACCAACTTGATCATGAAAATCTACTACTCTGTTTGGTATATTAAAGAACTTCAATCCATTAGAATTAAATATATCAACTCTAGAAGATCCTATAGAATACGATATAGAATATGTAAATCAATCTCAAGTAAAACCTGATATTTGATATTCATTTTCAACATGATTAAGATCACTAGTTAGACAAGATCCAGATATAATAATGGTATGAGAAATCAGAGATAAAGAAACTGCAATATTAGCAGTTGAAGCTGCATTAACTTGACATTTGGTTCTATCAACAATACATACGAATTCTGCAGCTGGTACTGTACAAAGACTTATAAACATGGGAGTTGAACCATTTTTACTAGCTTCAGCAATGAAAATGGTAATAAGTCAAAGACTTTGAAAAAAAATATGTGAATTTTGTAAAAAAGAACACAAAGCAACTGAATATGAAATGAAAAAAGTAAATGAATTTTTATGACCAGTTTTAGCAAAAGAAGATTTAGAAAACGCAGTATTTTACAAGTGAGAATGATGTGAAAAATGTAGTTGAACAGGATATAAATGAAGACTTGGTATACATGAAGTATTAATTGTATGAGATTTCTTGGAACCACTTATTTTAAATAAAGAAAGTGCAAATGCTATGAGAGATATTTCAATTCAACATTGAATGATAACAATTGTACAAGATGCATTAATAAAAGCACTACTTTGAAAAACTACTATTGAAGAAGCACTAAAATTAATTTAATAAAATATAAATTATGTTTGATTTTTTAAAGAAAAAGAAAAAAATTGATACAAATGAAGTAAAGGCATTTGATTCAGCAGTAAAAGCTATAGAAGTATTTATAGCTCTTTCTGAGTGGTGAAATGCAAAAAAAGCTATTGAAGAAATTTTATATAAAGAAACAGAGGCTTTAAATAAATTTTTAGAAAAATATGAGTCTGAGAATATAACTCTTGATGCAAAAAAACTTATAGAGAAAGAAAGAAAAGAATATAAAAGAAAAGAAAAAATTATTGCAAATTTAAAAACAAATGTTGATAAACTTGAAAATAAATATATCAAAAAAGAAGAAGGTGAAAGATTTAAAGTAAGATTTGAAAAAATAAAAAATGAAATTGATAGTTTAATATGAACAAAAAATCCTCTTGCTGCAATGAATTTATTGCAAAAATTTCTGGAAGAAAATAAAGAAAATTCAATTGTAATAAATTTTTATAATAGAGAAAAATCAAAAGTTCAAAAACATATAGAGAAACAAAGAAAAATAGAACAAGAAAGATTAAAGAAAAATGCTAAAACAGAGGCAATGGAATTAATCTGAGAAACAGTAAAAATAGAAAAAAATGATAATGATGATATTGACGATGATATATGAATATTCAAAAAAATAAGTAAAAAATTAAATTTTTATAAAACATTAAAAGAAAGAATAAAAAGAAAGAAACTTCTTGATGAAATTAATATATTAATTGAAGAAGATACAAGAATTAATAATGAATTAGCTGAAAAAAAGTTAGAAAATATTCATAGATGATTAGTAAAAGAAATAAACAAACATAAAATTATTGGTTATGATCTATACTGAAAAATTCTTTGAGCTGATAAAATTTCATGAGATACTTTTTGATTAGAAGAAAGTAATAAAAAATATAACTTCTTTTTATGAGATGCAACAGGTCATTGAATTAGAGCTTGATTTATTATTACATTAATTAATAAATTATTTAAAGAAAATTATAATAATGAATTAAATGAAATAGCTTTTAACATAAATAATTGATTAAAACAAGATTTAAAATCAAGAAATTTTGTTACATGAATACTTTTTGAAATAAATAAGGAAAATAGCAATATTTGATTTGTATGAATGTGACATGAGCCTATTTTTATATACAGAAAAAAAGAAAATAAAGTTGAAAAAATAATTCCAGGTTGATTAGCAGCATGAATAAGACTTATAAAAGATATAAATGATATAAAAATTAAAAATATAGTTCTTAATGATTGAGATATTCTTATAACTTATAGTGATTGAATTATAGAAAATAAAAGTATAGACTGAGAATATTATTGATTAGAAAAATTAGAAAAATCATTTAAAATGGTTGCCGAATATGAAACTGATATTAAAAATATATATGATTATATAATAAATGATGTTAAATTATTTAGATGAGGTTCAAATTTTGATGATGATGTTTCAATGATAATACTAAAAAGAGATTTAAATAAAGATATAATTAAAGAAGATGACAAATTTATAGATGAACTAAAAATAAAAGAAGGACTTGATAGAACAGATATTAAAAATTTAAGATGAAAAAATAAAGAAGAAATTGAAAAAGAATTAGAAAATATAAGAAGAAAAAAAGAAACTGTAAGAATAATTAAAAATTTAGAAAATCTATATTATACTTGAGAAATATTAAAACTAAAAGAAGAAGCTACAAGATTTATAAAGGAATGATATATAGATCCTAAAATAAATTCATATTTAAGAAAAGCTATTGATAATGAAAAAAGTTATAGAGTAGAACAAAAAAATCAAAAAATGCAAATAAAATATAGCATATTAAGCGAACTATACAAAAAATGAGATTATTCAACTGTAATTAAAGAAATAGAAGAAATAATTTCTAAGGATTGAAATATTTAATAAAAACAAAAATATGTTTTGAAAGAAATTCTATGATAGGTATTGAAATTTTGATAACCAAAAATTTCTTTTACTATTAGAAGATGCAAAAAGAGCTGAATTTAAATGATATTGAAAAAAGAAAAAATCGTGAGATATAGAAATCACATTATTTCAAAGTGTTTCAAAAAAAGAATTATGGCAATTTATAAATAAATTTTCTATTTTCTTGAACTCTTGAATTGATGTGAAATGAGCATTATGAATTCTAGTAAAACAAATAAAGAATCCATATATGAAAAAAATCGCTATAGAAATGAGAGATAATATAGACCATGGTATAGGTATATATGAAACTATGAATCAATATCCAAAAATTTTTGATGCACTAACTACATCTCTTGTATGAGTATGAGAAAAAACATGACAATTAGGTAAAATATTGGCAGAACTTGATACAAACTTACTTGAAAATATTGAACTAAAATGAAAAGTAAAATGAGCCATGATATATCCTATGATTCTTTTATTTCTTACAATTATGATGGTTGTATTTATGATGATATTTATTGTACCTAAAATTACAGCATCATTTGCAAAAGCATGAAGTGAATTGCCTTGATTAACTCTAAAAGTAGTTGCAGTTTCAAATTTCATAGTTAATGATTGGTGAAAATTAATACTTATAATAATTTGAGCAATTATAACATTTAAACTTATAAATTCTACATATATCTGAAAAATAAGTTTAGCTAATATAGCAATTAGAATACCAATATTTGGTTATGTAGTAAAACAGTCAAATATAGTCTTCTTTATAAAATCATTTACTATACTTCTTGATTCTTGAGTATTACTTCTTGATTCACTTAAAACTTCAAGTAGAGTAGTTACAAATCTAGCATATAAAAAAGAATTAATAAGAATTAAAAATGAAGTTGAAGTGTGACTTACTATTTCAAAATCACTTTGATTAAATCTTGATTATGAAGAATCAGTATATTTAAATAAACTATTTCCAGAAGAATTTGCATATGTAGTAAGTACTTGAGAAGAAACTTGAAGTTTATCTACTTCTCTAAAAAAAGTTTGAGATAACTATAATTGAGAACTAAAAAGGTATATCTGAAACATGTCTAGTATGATGGAACCAATTATTATAGTAATTGTATGAGCCCTTGTTGGTACTATAGTAGTTGCCATAATGTTACCATTTTTCGAAATGTGAAAGGTTGCAAAATGAGTTTAAAAATAAAAAATCTATATGTAAATATAGATTTTTTATTTTTTTATTTTCTAAAGTATAATAAAACTATTTTATATGAAATAGTCTAGCAATTTAATAAAATATATTTGCTAATTAAGCACTTAAGAGATAAAATACACTTGTCTCCTAAAAGACAATAAACTTTAAAATTTATTTTTGTATTTTATTACTTAATTTTTCTATACAATGAGAAATACAAAAAAAGCCTTTACATTGGTTGAGTTAATCGTAGTTATTACTATATTAGCTATTCTTGGTACTATCGCATTTATTTCTTTACAAGGGTATTCTGGTGAAGCTAGAGATTCTAAAAGATTATCAAATGTTAACGATATAGTTAAAAAAATGAATATTGAAGTATCTAAAGGTACTGCTTTATCTTCATTAGTAACTGGTTCAGGTACTAATGCAAAAACTATTAACAATACTGGTGCTACTGCTACTCAATGAGTAGTTAATTTCTTAACTTTAAAAGAAAGTCAAACTTCTTTTCAAGATAAAATTAATAATGTTCCTGTAGATTATCCAGTTGCATATGTTCAAGGTGGTTCATGAACTGGTGCATATAAATTTATGCAAATTGCTACTGTAAACGAAGCTAAAAATTCAGCTGTAGTTGTAGGTAACTATTATAAAATTAATGTTACTACTGATTCAGACGGATTAATTGGTGCAGGTTCAGGTGTATATGATGGTGGAACAACTCTTCCTTACTCATTATAATAACATTATTACATAAAAAAAAGACTCTAACGAGTCTTTTTTTTTATGTAATTGATTCTTTAACTAATTTCGGATTATTAGAAAATTTTAATCATTCTTCTTCACTTATCACTCCTTTACGAATAAATGAAACAATATCAGTTTCAAGTAATTGCATACCCTCTCTTGATCACATTTGAATAACTGATGGAATTTGATGTAGATCATTTTCTCTAATTAGATTTGAAATTGCAGTATTTTTTACAAGTATTTCTTTTGCTAAAACAACTCATGTTCAATCATTTGTTCTTAATAATCTTTGTGAAAATACAGCAATTAATGAATCTGCTAATTGCATTCTTATTTGAGTTTTATCTTCTCATGAAAAACTATCTAGTATTCTAGTAATAGTTTGATATGCACTTCTAGTATGTAGTGTAGAAAAAACCACATGACCAGTTTCTGATAATCTAAGAGCCATTTCCATTTCTGCTTTATTTCTCATTTCTCAAAATAAAATTATATTTGGATTTTGTCTCATAGCACCAATAAGTGCAGTTTCATAATCTGGAACATCTCTTCATACTTCTTTATGCTCAATAATAGATTTTTTATGCTGATGAACATATTCAATTGGATCTTCAATTGTAATTATATGTCTATTATAATTTCTATTTACATAATCAATCATTGCTGCAAGTGTAGTAGTTTTTCAAGAACCAGTAGGTCAAGTAACAAGTATTAATCCTTGTCATTTTTTAGTTACTTCCTTATATATATCAGTTAGTCATAAATCATCTATATTTGGTACATCTGATGTTAAAAGTCTTAAAACAATCATATAATGTCATAATTGAAAAGATACATTTGCTCTAATTCTTCTTTTTAAAAATGTAAATGAAAAATCTAGATTTTTATCTTTTAATAATCTATGATGTTGGTCTTCTGTTATAATTGAAAAAGCAAAATCCCTTGTATCATCTGGTGTAAAGATTTCTAATCAATCATCTACCCTAACTATTTCTCATCAAATTTTAATTGAAGGATAAGTTCAAACAGTAACGTACATATCACTTCATTCATTATCAATCATGATTTGAATTAATTGGTCTTTTAATAAATTATCTAGTTTTAATGCTTCCATTGACAAAAATTATATATTAATATTATATTTATAATATCATATTTTCTTTAAAACAACAAAAAAACAATGTAATATTACATTGTTTTTTTATATATTATTTCTTATACTTTTTTAGATTTATTTTTGATAAAATAGAAACTAGAAAATAAAAATGTAAGCAACATAACAAACCAAGTTTCAGCTCATGTTTCAGGAGTCGCTGCTGCATTTAATGATACTTCTTCTATATTAGAATCAACTGAAGCTTCCAAATTCTTTACAATTGGAGTTTCTACTATATTTTCTTGAGCTGTTGGATTCTTTTCAACTAAAGTACTATTTGTAGAAAAATCATATAATGATTCTGTTAAGTTTAATTGTTCTCAATCTATATTTTCAAGAGATCAAATCATTAAAATATATGATGATGATTTATCTAAAGTATTTGAAAGATTAACATCCAATATATTGTTTCAAGTTGAAGATAATGATTCAACAGTTAGTTCACTTAAAAGTTTAAATTCAAATAATAATTCAGTTATATCATAATTATAATATACTTCAATTGTTCTAGGGTCTAAAATAACTACTTTTTCTATAATCTTTGTTTCATTATAAAAATTTTCATTAATATATTCTCAAGCTATTTTATTTCCTATTTTAAATTCAATACTTCATTCAGCTCATAAAACTCAGATAAGACTATATGAAGAATTTGTAACTAGATCTGAAGATAAAGTTAAAACTATTTTTTTAGAATTTTGCGAATCACTATTTGCATTTAAGACATCTATATCTCTTAAAATTTTTACATCACCATAAACTTTTGTATCCGAAAAAGTTACATCTGATGAAGCTGCAATTTTTACAGTTTGGTTATCAACTGCTTGTATGTTATCAATAGTCGCAGCATAAGCGCTAGACATAAACATAGAAGATATAAAAATTGTAAATAAAATCTTAAATTGTTTCATAACATTATTTTATTAATATAAATACATATATATATTAAATCATATTTGAAAAAAAAAGTCAAAAAATTACAACTTTAAATATGATTCAAGTATTAATGCAGCTGAAATATCATCTTTTTTTCACTTCATTTCTTTTATTTTCATACTTTTTAATACATTCTCTGCTTCAAATGTAGTAAATCTTTCATCAATACTATCAATTTTTAGATCTGGAAATATAATTTTTAACTTTTCTATAAATTGTTTTGTTTTATTTAATTGTTTTAAATCAGTATTATATAAATCATAAGGTAATCAAACTACAATTACTTTTATATCATAACTTTTTATATACTTTTTTAAAGTATTAATTATCAAAGTTCTGTTTACTATTTCTTTTGGTATAGGAATTCACTCAATAGTTATAGCAATTCCACATCTTTTATCTCCTAAATCAATAGCTAAATACATTATTTTTCTTCATTAATATTTATAAAAATCTTTGCCATAGCATCTTTTCATAATTTAACATAAATTATATGCTCTCAAATTTTTTTTAAGTGACCATTTGGCATATCAATATGCTTTTTTGTAAGTTCAATTTTAAATTTTTTCTTTATGTATTCTATAATATCTTTTTCTCAAATTCAACCATAAACTTTATTATTAGTTCAAGTTTTAAGAACAAAATCAAGTTTTTTATGATTTAGAGATTCTGAAATTATATGTCTATTTTCTATAAGTTCCATCCTATGTTTTTCATCTTTTTTCACTTTATCTCTATGTCTTTTTTCTGCTTCTGGAGTAAGTTCTATAGCAAGTCATTGAGGAATAAGCATATTTGCAGCATAACCTGGTTTTACTTCTTTTATTTCACCTTCCTTCCCTACATTAATCACATGTTTTAAAAATAATACTTTCATAAAATACAAAATTATCAAATAACTAATTTTATTATAGAAATAATAAAATATTTTTCAAATAAAAAATCAGTTCATACTTTAAAAGTATGAACTGATTTTTTATTTTTTAAGCTTCAATATCTTCAATAGAAATTTTATAACCTGTTAATTTAGAAGCTAAATTAACATTTAAACCATTTTTTCAAACAGCTTTTGCTCTTTCAGTTGGTAGTATATAAACAATAGAAGATTTATTTTCTTCATCAACTTCAACTTTTATAATATCAGCTGGTGAAAGTGATTTTTTTATAACTTCCCTCATGTCAGCAACATTTGGAATTATATCGATTTTTTCTCATCCAAGCTCATCCATAACTGATTTAACTCTCATTCATTTTTGACCAATAAGTGTTCAAACAGGGTCTACTTCTTCATAATTTGATGAAACTAAAATCTTTGTTTTTACTCATGCTTGTCTCACAACCTTATCAACATTTATAATTCCATCTCCAATTTCAGGAACATTTTCTGCAAATATTGCAGTAACTAATTCTGGTCTTTTTCTAGATAAAATAACTCTAGGAGAACCATTTTCTCATTTTGAAACTTCAGCAACATATAAGAAAAATCTAGCTCCAGCAACATAATTATCTCTTGAAACTTGCTCACCTTTAGGTAGAACAATTTGATTTCACATATAATCAAAAACAACTTTTGATCATTCTACTATTTCAATTTTTATATTTACAATTTGACCTTCTTTTCATTCAAAAAGTTCAAAAATCTTTTCTTTTTCAGATTCACCCATTTTTTGAATAATAACTTGTCTAGCAGCTTGTGAAGCAATTCTACCAAAACTTTCTCAGTTATCATCATTTTGAATTTCTTCAGTAACATCAAGTTCTATAATATCTCATTCAACAAAACCTTCAGCATCATCTCCAAGTTCTTCAAAACTTATTTCAAGTGCTGGGTTTGTTACTTCTTTTACAATTGTTTTTTCAACAGTAACTTGGATAGATTCGTTTTCTAAATCTATTTTTACATTTACTTCTTCGTCTTTATTTCCGTAATCTTTTTTATAAGCTGTTTTAATTGCAGCTTCAATTATTTCAATTAATTTTTCTTTTGAAATATTTTTTTCTTTAGAAATCAAGGTAATTGCTTGATTTATTTGTTTTACATTTAGCATAGTTTTTTGTTATTACATTTTAAATAAAAAGAGAATTCGCTTACGCAAATCCCCAATTTCATAATCTAAGTACAAATTAATTGTAATATTTTTTATAATAAATGCAAATTTTTTTATATTACATTTTTTTTCTTAAAAAACTTGGTACATCTAAATCTTCTTCCACTTTTTTTGGTGGTGAAGGCATAATTCTAGAATCAGTTGGAACTGGTTTTCTACCAAATGGATTAGATTTAACAGAAGCTCTTGAGTCACCTGCATATTGTTCATTTGATTCTTCATCAAATCAAGTTGCAACAACAGTAATTTTTAATTCTCCATTGTATTCTTCATTTATTGTAGCACCAAATATAATATTTGCGTCAGCATCTACTGTCTCAGTAATAATTCTAGCAGCTTCATCAACTTCATACATTGATAAATCTGTACCTCAAGTTATATTAAACAATAATCATTTTGCTCAAGCGATTGATAACTCAAGAAGTGGTGAATCAATAGCTGATCTAGCAGCTTCAGTAGCTCTGTTTTCTCCAGAACCATAACCAATACCCATAAGTGCAGAACCTGCATTTTTCATAACAGAAGTAACATCCGCAAAGTCTACGTTTATTAAACCTGGTTGAGTAATTAAATCTGAAACTCATTGAACTCATTGATTTAAGATTTCATCAACAATTGAAAATGCATCAAGTAATGGAGTTTTTTTATCAATAATTGATAAAATTCTATCATTTGGAATTGTAATTAATGTATCTACTTTTTCTTTTAAAGCAGCATATCAGTCTAGCGATTTACTCATTCTATTTTGACCTTCAAAAGAAAATGGTTTAGTAACAATTCAAACTGTTAAAGCTCATAATTCTTTTGCAACTTCAGCAACAATTGGTGCAGCTCAAGTACCAGTTCAACCACCTAATCAACAAGTAATAAATACCATATCAGCTCATTCTAATGCAGCTTTAATTTCTTCTCTTGATTCTTCAGCAGCTTTTTTACCAATTTCTGGATTAGCACCAGCTCATAATCAATGAGTAATTATTTTTCAAATATTAATCTTTTTTGGTGCAAGTGAATTATATAATGCTTGTGCATCTGTATTTATAGTAACAAATTCTACTCAATCTAAACCTCATTCTATCATTCTATTTACAGCATTTTGTCCAGCTCAACCTACTCAAACAACTTTAATTCTTGCAACTGGAGATATTCAGTTACTTAATTTAACTTCTTGTGGTCCTGATAATATATCAGTATTTTGTCATAATAAATTTTTTAATTTATCTTCTCTTCTATTAGTAGCCATATTTAATTATTATATATATAAGTTTATTTTTAAAATTAAGGTAATATTTTCTTAAATAATTTTTTAAGTGACTCTAATATAGAGCTAAAATTAATAGAAAATAATGGTCAATTATTACCGTACATATTTGAAAAAATCATAGTTCAAATTACAGCAGAAAATACAGGATCAGAAATCGAAGCATCAACTAGCTCATCTTTTGAAAATGGTAATCAAATGAAAACTGGTAATCTAAGTGATTTTTTAGCAAGTTCTACAAATCATTTCATTTTAGAACCTCCTCATACACAAATAGCTCATTCAGGAAGCATTCAATCTTTTCAAATCTTTTTTAATTCATCTCTTATAAAATGAAATATTTCTTCGTATCTAGCAGTTACAATCTTTGAAAGGTATTCTCTTGAAACTCATCATTCTTCTCACATATTTAATTCTGATAAATCAAATTCGCTATCTCTAAATCATTCTTTTCAATCTAAATCAAGTTCAGCATATTCAAGTTTTATTTTTTCTGCCATAGCAGTTGAAGTTCTAAGACCTAAAGCAATATCATTAGTTACATTATCTCAACCAAATGGAATAATTGTAGAAAAATTTAATACTCAATTTTCATAAACAGTAATTCAAGTTGTTGAAGAACCTATATCTATACAAACAACTCACAATTCTTTTTGTCTTTTTGTTAAAACTCATTCTGGACTTGAAAGTAAATTTGGATATATATCATATATTTCTATTCCTATATCACTAATAGCTTTTTTGATATTAGTTAATACATTTAAGTTCATAGAAAAAATATTAGCAGAAACTTCAAGTTTTCTAGCAGACATTCAAAGTGGATTTTTAATTCCAGTTTCTAAATCTACGACAAAGCTTTCAGGAACAACTTTTAATATCTCTTTATTTGGCATATCAACACCTGATTTTGCTTTATCTAAAGCTCTTTCGATATCTTCTTCTGAAACTTCTGAACCAGTAACTGAAACAATTCATTTACTTCTAATAACATCAAAACTTGATGAATTAAAAGATATATATGCTCATGAAACATGTTCACCTGCCATTTTTTCTGCTTCTTCTAGAGATGAATCTAAATTATTTTTAAACTCTTCCATATCAAGTATATTTCACTTTCTCATTGCAGTTGAATTTGAAATTCAAACTCACAATATATTAAAATCGTCATTTCTCTCTTTATCGAAATATCAAATAACAGTTCTTATTTTAGAACTTCATATATCAATAGTTGTTATAGTATTAGATGCTCACATTGTAAATTGCAAGTTAAAAATTATATGTTCAAAAAAATTATACAGCCTTTATGGCTTTAAATCATATTTTTAAATATTTTTTCCTTTTCTAGGACAGATAAATTATATTTAGCAAAAACACTTAATCAAAATTACTTTTTAAGTAATGTTAAAAACTAAATATTGTGCTAATTAAATACAAAAATACTGATTTTTTTTGATTTATAAAATAAAATATAGTATCATTAAAATAGTTTTAAATAATAAATATAAATATGAAATCATTTTATAACATTTTTAAGATAATTTTACTACTTTCATTGGCTATAAATCCAATGACTTTTATGATATTAGAATTATATTTTAAAGAAACTGGATTAACTATTAAAATATTTATTTTTTTAGTTATAACTATTATAAGTTTTTTCATAATAATATATTTAGTTAAAAAATTTTATCATGACCCTATAAAAAAATTAGAACTTACTATAAAACACTTTTTAGTTTGAGACTTAAAAGATTCTGAAATAGTATTTTGAAAAACTCCAAATATACATCTAAATTATGCACTTATATTTTTTAGTAAAACATTAAATACTTTAAAAAATATAAAAGATGAATTTATTCATGGTAAGGAAATAAAATGAGAAGTTGAACTATGAAAAGAAATACAATGAAAAATGCTAACTAAAAAATTAATTGAAGTTCCCTCTTTAGACATAATTGCTAGATCAAAACCAGCATGAGAAATATGATGAGATAGTTATGATATAATTGAACAATGAGATAATTATTATATTTATGTTTGAGATGCTACTGGACATTGAGTTTGAGCATGATTTATTATGATAATGGTAAATGCATTGGTGAGTGGTTTTTCAAAAGTATACAAATCATGAGCAACTGTTTTAGTAAAAACAAATGAAGTATTAAAGCCTAGAGTAAAAGCAAACTTACTTATGAGTATGTTACTTGTAAGATGGGATGAAAAAGAAAAAAGACTATTCATGACTTGAGCTGGGCATGAATACTTAATGGTATATAAACAATCAAGCAAAAAAACTTTTAGAATTAAATCCGGTTGAGTTGCTATTTGAATGATAAAAGATATATCTAAAATATTAAAAGAACAAGAAATAAAATTTGAAAAATGAGATATTATTGTACTTTATTCAGATTGAATTACTGAAGCAATTAATAAACCAAGAAGAGATTGAACTGAAGAATTATTTTGAGAAAATAGATTAGAAGAATCTATAAATCAAGCACCAAATATGAAAGATAAAGAATACAAAAGTGCAAGAAGTATATTTAATAATATAACAATAAATTTATCAAAATTTATGTGATATAAACATACTCAACTAGATGATGTAACACTTGCTGTAATACAATATAAAACTGATGATTTTGATAAAAATAATGATTTTGATGAGATTATAAGTAAAGATTTTATCACTGAATGGAATTGGTAAAAATGAGATTTTTAAAATCTCATTTTTTTTTATTTAAAATATATATTTAAAAGTGTAAAGTCTGATATGTTAGACAATCTTTACATTATTATTTTTATAATTAAAATACAAACAATATAAATTAAAATAATAATGTAAAAGTGGAAAAACAAGAAAAACTAATAGAACTTGTAACTAAGAGAATATCTTGAGATACATATTGATATATTAAAAAAATTGAGATTGAAAAACCTGCTAAATCTGATGAAAGAGAAATCATTGAATCAGAAAAGGAGTATAAGGCAGCATTAGCATATATAAAGGATATAATATCTCCTGCTTTTATGAAGATTTATCCTGATAAAATTCAAATTAACAATACAATTGTTAAGACTTTTTTTGTTTATGCATATCCAAATTTTTTAGAATGAAACTGGTTATCACCTATCATAAATTGGGATGTTAAATTTGATATGAGTTTATTTATCTACCCTATTGAATCTGGTTTTATTCAAAAATATTTAAAGAAAAGACTTACTCAACTTTATTCTGAAAGAAGTATAAATGCTGAAAAATGATTATTAAATGATCCAGCAATTGAAGCTCAAATTCAAGATGTAGAAGAACTTAGACATAAACTTACTAGATGAGAAGAAAAATATTTTCATTTTTGATTATATATAACAATTTATTGAGATACTGAAGAACAAGTAAATAGGATTTGAAAAGATATAGAAACTATATTAGCTGGTAGAAATGTATTACAAAAACAAGCTTTTCTTAGAAGTGAACAAGCTTTTATATCAACTTGACCTTTCTGTAAAGATGAATTATGAGTTTATAGAAATATTTCAACAGGTTGATTATCTACAACATTTCCATTTTCATCAAGTACTCTAACTCATGATGATGGTATACTTTATGGTATAAATACTCATAATAATTCTCTAATTATATTTGATAGATTTAAAACTGAAAATGCAAATATGACTGTATTTGCAAAATCTGGTTGAGGTAAATCTTTTGCTATAAAACTTGAAATACTTAGAAGTTTGATGTTTTGAACTGATGTTATAGTTATAGATCCTGAAAATGAATATAAAGCTCTGATTGATAAAGTTGGATGAAGTTATTTAGATGTATCTTTAAATTCAAATCAAAGAATAAATCCTTTTGACCTACCACTTTGACTAAAAGATCAAGATGAAAGACCAGGAGATTTACTTAGAAATGCTATTATAAACTTACTTGGTTTGATGAATTTGATGCTTGGTAAATTGGATCCAGAAGAAGCATCTATCATGGAAAAAGCTCTTGTTACAACTTATAGTTTAAAATGAATTACTCTTGAAGATGACAATATAATAGGAAAAGAAATTCCAATTATGAAAGATTTACAAGATGTACTTGAAACTATGGATTGAGCTTGAAGTATGGTAAGAAGGATAGAAAAATTTACTTCATGAATATTTTCTTGAATATTTTCTCAAAAAACAAATATTGATTTATGAGATGGTTTACAAGTATTTTCAGTTAGAGATTTAGATGATATACTTAGACCAATTGCCATGTATGTAATTCTTAATCATATATGGAACAAAGTTAGATCTAGTAATAAAAAAAGATTCTTAGTTATAGATGAAGCTTGGAATATTATGCAATATGAAGATTCAGCAAAATTTCTTTTCTGACTTGTAAAAAGAGCCAGAAAATATAATCTATGAGTTACAACAATAACACAAGATGTGGAAGATTTTGTTTGAAGTCCTTATGGAAAGCCAATAATGACAAACTCATCAATACAATTACTTTTAAAACAATCTAGTGCTTCAATTGATGTATTACAAAATATATACAAACTTACAGAACAAGAAAAATACATATTACTAAATGCTTCTGTTTGACAATGATTATTTTTTGCTGGTACTGAACATGTATGAATTCAGGTTGTAGCGAGTTACTACGAAGAACAAGTAATTACAACAAACCCAAATAGATAAAAAAGACTTGAAAAAAAACTTGAAAAAAAACTTGATTTGTCAGGTTTTTTTTATATAATTCACTGGCTTCCGAAATATAATATAAATTTTAGTAAATAAATTTAGTTTTGTCCCGAAAACAAACTTATAAGATTTATCGAATAAATAGATATTAATATTTTCAAAAAAATAAAAATTTAAATATTTAATCAAATTTAAAATGGCACCAAAATCAAATAAACCAGTAAAGGCTTATATAAAATTACAAATTAACTGAGGTCAAGCTAATCCAGCACCTCCAGTTGGTCCTGCTCTAGGTCAACATTGAGTACCTATAATGGAATTTACTACTAGATTTAATGAACAAACTAGAGATAGAATGTGAGTTAAATTACCAGTTATCATTACTGTTTATGAAGATAAAAGTTTTGATTTCATAGTAAAACAATCTCCTATGTCTCATTTAGTAAAAGCTAAAGCTAACTTAAAAAGTGGTTCTAAACTTCCTCATAAAGATAAAGTTGCTCATTTAAGCTTACAACAAGTTATTGAAATCGCAAATGAAAAAATGCCTGATTTAAATGCTGTTGATTTAGCTTGAGCTATGATGACTGTTAGAGGTACTGCAAGATCTGCTTGAATCACTACTGATATAGATGGTTTAGTTAAATCTGAAGTTGCTGCTAAAATTGCATAATTATAAATAATTAAAAACTCTTGAATTAATTCAAGAGTTTTTTTATTGTAAAATAATTAAGTTTTTATAATTACCTTCTATAAAATCATAATCTTTTTTAAATTGTTCTAAGTTTTTATTTATAATCCTAAGTGCAGCAATACTACTAAATCAGTCTTTTGTTAATCATATTTCTTTTCATATATAATTGTTTGATAATCTTATACTAGAATAAGAATTTAGTTTCTCAAATTGTTCTAATAATTCACTATTAAATCACTTAAATATTCATTTTGTATTTGGATAAAATACAAATACAGCATTTGAAAAATCTCAAGATTGATATAATGACTTACCAAGAGGCATTGTAAGTAAATTGAATCAATATAAGTCTTGCATCATTTCAAGTCTATAACCTCAAATTCTTGCATTTAATTCTATATTTTTTAACTCTAACTTTGTTGTTAATTTAAATTCATGATGAATAAAAGTATTTTTAATTCATAATGCGTTTATATTTTTTTGTATAAATAATTTAACATTCTCAAAATTGATCTCATTTTCTATTATATTTCAATTAATTCTTACATAATTTGAGAAATCGTCTATTCCTAAATCTCTAGCAGAATTTACCTTTACAATTGGAGAATATGATATATTTCAAAAATCATCAACAAAATAATTTATAGTATACATTTCCCCATCTATAAACTCTTCTACTAAATACTTAAGATTTTTTATTCACCTTGAAACCATATTGATATTTAAACTTTTTATATTGTTCAAATAATTAATTAACTCATTTTTATCATGAATTAATGATACTCCAGAGCTTTGAACTCAAGAAGCTGGTTTTATAACATAAGGAAAATTCAACTTGTTGTAAAAATCTTCTATATCATCATTTAATAAATCAATTTCAAAATATGAAACAGTTGTTTCAGGAAAATTTTTAAGCAATAATTCTCTTTGTAGATTTTTATTTCTAAAAGCTTCATAAAAATCAGATACAACAAATCAAAGTTCCTTTTTTACTTCATTTAAAAGCAAAACTAAGATTTCATCAAAAGTATTTATATAATAAATATCTTCTTTTGATATTTGTTTTATTTGATTTAATAAATCATCTTTTGACTCATAATAAAAATATTTATAAGCCTCATTTTTGTCATCTGAATGAACTATATTTTTTGATAATTCTTTATCAAAGAATACAAAAGTTTGAATAGAGTAGTTTTTGTATAAATCTGTGTATGCAAAATCATAATATGCATGCATTTTGTATCATCTAGAAATATTTATAAGTATTTTTGTCATATATAAAAATGAAAATTATATTTCTACTATATTATTTTTTTATGAAATAAATCAAATAAAAATATAATAAGAGTTTTGCAAAGTAGCATCTTTGCATTATAATAAAAATTAATACATAATAACCTCTTTTAAAAATGAGTTTCAAATCTATAGATGATAAAATAAAAATCCCTTTATTTAGCTCAAATTTCAATATTTTGATAGTAATAATTTGCACAATTGTAATCGTATGAACAAATTATTATACAAGTAAGAAAACTATCTTAGAAATAAATAACATCATACAACAATACGAATATAACAAGACTTGATGAGAGGATAATTATAAGATAATGATGGAAATTCAAAAAGATCAGATGAATTCATATATTGAAAATCTAAAAGAAACTAATCCTGAATATATTGAAATTATAAAAAATAAGATTAATAACAAGAAGCAAGCAGAAGTAAAAACTTTGAGTATTGAAGAAATATGAGTTTTACAAGGTACTGCCCCTATTTTGTGAGATAAAAGTGCAGATTATAGCATGATTGAATTTTCTGATTTTGATTGTAAATATTGTAAGGAGTTTCATAATGAAAATAATCTATGACTTATCTTAGAAAAAAATCCTAAATGGAATTATATATTTAAAAATATGATTAATTCTAGTAATACTTATGCAATTCTAGCTTCAAAATACTGAAAATGTATTGAAGATAAATGATGAAATGATATGTATTTCAATTTTATTTCAGAAATGTTTAAAAATACTAATTTAGAATCTATTAATTCTTTTATTAGTGAAAATAAATTGGATAATGAAGAATTAAATAATTGTATAAATACTGAAGAAGTTAGTATTTCTCTAGAAAAAGAATTTTGACAATGAGTTTATCTTTGAATAAAAAGTACGCCAAGTACTGTGTTAATAAATAATAATTCTTGAGAATATAATATTATTGAATGAACATTGACTGAAGAAGAACTTGAAACTAAAATAAGCGAATTTACAAAATAAGAACCAGCCTACGGCTGGTTCTTATTTTTCTATTGTTCATAATTTATTAATTCATAATGGTGTTTTTAGATTATTACTAATTGGTGCTTTTTTTATCAAATAAACAACTGTACAATAAAATGTATTTGTTAAATCTATAAATAAGTTATCACTAACCATTAAGCATCAATATGCCTCTCAAACTTTATATTGTTGAACTGAATCAACAATTTCTGAATTTTTTGGTTCTATATGTCTTTGTCAGTTTATATTGTATAAATATCATCAATAATTACTCTCTTCTATATTATCAACATAATCTAAAACACATGCATTTATACCTGGGGTACTTGAATAGTACCTCATAAAAGGTACAGCTATCATAAGCAAGATAGCAACTGGATATGTTATAAGATGACTCCTCATAATTTCTAGTTTGAGTTAATTTAAGTTAAGATAAATTATACTCAATAAAACATCTTTATAAAATTTTTTTATTATTAATAAAAAATTGTTGATTTTATTTTGTTTTACATATAATACAAATACTTCTAGCTCCCATCGTCTAGTGGTTAGGACACGGCCTTCTCAAGGCTGGAACTGGAGTTCAATTCTCCATGGGAGTACCAAACAAGAAAATTAATATTTTTTATAAGATTGAAGAGGTTGTTTTCCTTTATAACAACCTCTTTTTTGTTGTTTATAATGAGTTCGCAATTCATCGCTCTGATAATTTTTCACTTAATATCATTATTTCCATTAATATAAGTCCCAGAAAGGTTTTCTATGAGTTCGCAATACTCTGAAATACTTCTCTCAATATTTTCATCTCATTGATTTAATCAATTAATTTTTTCTTTATTATTATTTATATCATTTTCAATTTCTTTTCTCTTTTCATCATATTCTTCTTTATTAATTTCTGAATCAAGATACATGTTAAATAAATTCTTTTTTCTTGTTTCCATTTTATCAATTTCTTTTTCTATTTTTATCTTTGATTTTTCTATATCATCATTTTTTGTTTTATAATAATTTTTTAAATATTCTTTAACTAATAAAACAAATTCATGAGGAAAATCATATTGTTTTATATGTTTTCATATTTCATTAAATAAATGTAATTGAGATACATTTATATAATCCGTTGCTATTTCATTATTATTATGATAATAAATATACTTTTTTCAACTTTTCTTTGTTTTTTCATATCAGTATAATATATTTCATTCAGTATCTTTAAGTATATTGTAAAAATATTTTGGAAATTCAGCAGGGATAATTGTTCTTCAAGATTTTATTCAATTTACCGCATTAAAAAGTTCCTCACTTATTAATGGTTCATATCATTTAGTTGTTATAAACTCTCTAATTCCAGCAAATTCTTGAATTCAGTAGTATTTTGTATTTTGTAACATTTGTCTTGCTCTTTCTGAATTCCGTTTTTTTCATACTTTTTCATTGACATAATTAGCAATTTTTAATAGTGATATTCATTCTTTTCTCATTAAAAAACAATCTCTCACTATTTTTGCTTCTTCTTCAATAACTTGAATATCTTTATTTCATTTTGCCCCTACATTTTTATATCATAAAACTGCTTTTCACATCCATTTTCAATCTTTTACTGCTGTTTGCATTTTATCTCTCACATCTTTACTTCTATCTTCATTATCCATTTTAGATAAAGACAAATCCAACTGCAATAAAAATTTATCTCTATTATTTAAAGATAAATATTCTCTAGAAGTACAATAAACTCATTTAATTTGTTTTTTATCTAATAGATCAACAATTCTAGAGTTATCAATATTATTTCTTGACAATCTTTTTGGTTCATCAATAACAATATAATCAATTTTTCATTTTTTACATATATCTATCATTTTATTAAATCATTCTCTTTTGAACTCTATTTTTGCACTCTTAGACTCAACAATTTCCTCAATAACCTCAAGTTTCTTAAATTTTATAACATTATGACAATTTCTTAATTGATGAGGTAATGAATTTTGTTGTAGTTCATCCTTATCGGTAGATTTTCTACAATATATAATGCAATTTTCTTTCATATATTATCAAATTAGTTGAGATAAAAACCCTTTTAGTTCATTTTCAAAAGTTAAATTTCCTTTATCATCTGTTAAAGGAATTCAATTAAATTCATATCATCAGTTTTTTGTTTTTATCATTTTACTTCAATGTTTTTTACTCATATCATTTAAAAAATCAGTTCTCATCTTACTATTAAAATCAGCATAAAATTTAAAAAAATTATTTTCTCAATCAGCAAATTTAATCTTCACTATATAATTTGCCTGAAAAATATTATTTCAAAAATTTTCTTTATTTTTAAATATAAATAATCATGATATTTTTCTACCTGTACTATACTCTAAGTCTTTTATAGTAAACAATTCTTTATTATCTACCTTTTCAAAAGATTTTAAAAAATTCATAATTTCTCAGACTCCTGATAATTTTTGAATTTCTTTCAATATATTTCATTCATCAAATGATTTTTGAAATATTGAATTATAAAATTTATTCTTGAATAATGAATCTTTTACTAATTTTTCATCTTTAAAAATATCTTGAATATCTTTCAAAGATTTATTTTTTAAAATGTTATCTTTTCATAAAAATAAAATTTCTAAAATTTTATTTTCATTAATATTATTTATTAAATTTATATAATTTCATGAATTTAAAAAATCATCTATTATTTCATAATTTCTATTTCACTTGTTAAATAAATTTATATGATTTTTTATTGAAATTATGAAGCAAATATCTTCATATTTAGATGTAAAATTTAAATCTTTATCTAATTCAAAAAATAAATTTAAATCAACATTTATAACTTCAATTATTTCTTTTTGAAATAATTTTTTATTTATATTTTCAAAATACTTTTTAATTCATTCATATTTTTTTAAAAGTAATAATTCTTTTATCATAATTTAAAAGTTAAAAATAAAAATGCTTTTAGATTTATATATTTCAAATATCTAAAAGCATTATAATAAATCTTATTAATAAATCCATTTTTATTTTATTAATCCCTCTAAAATTCATTTTACTCTATCTACAAATCAATTTCTTGTTTTTTCAACTTCTCTTTGAGTTTTTCATTGCTCTTTTACTCAATTCATTTCATTAATTTTTTTATCTCTTACTTCAATTCTTCTCAAACAATCATCATACATTTTTTGTGATATAAGAGGATTTCATTTTGTTGGTTTTAAATATTCATCTAATTCACTTTTTGTAACCTCCATTCACATCCTTATTCATTGTGCTGTTTGATAAAATCTAGTATCACTACATTGATTTGGTAACTCCTGAACTGCTCTTTTTAATAATCTTGGTATATCATCATTTGGAATATATCATTTTCAAGCAAAATACATTACATCCTTTATACGAGCAACTCAAGAAATTATCATATTATTTGCCGATTTTAACTTTATCATTTCAATATTATCTCATCACTTAATAGTTTTCATTAATCAATAAACTCTTTGAATTTCTTCATAAAAGTTTATATTGTCTACTCATCTTACAAATTCAGTATTTACTTTTCAATTAGGTAAAAATTGTGATATTTCTTGTCAATTTTTGAATAATTTTCAATTTTTTACTTGATATCAAGAATCTCTTAAAGCATAATCTAAATCATAATCTGTAAAAGTTCAATTAATACTTGTATAATATTCTACTCAAGTATCTTTTCAATATTTATAAAATGAATGAACTTCTCATTTTGAATTAATAACAACTCAAATATTTCATATTAGGTCAAATCTTAAAGTTTCGATTTTTTCTTGAGAAACTCATGCTTTTAATAAACTTTTTTTCATTCATTCAATAATAGTTTGTTTTTGTTTTTCAATAACACTATTTAAAACCTCTTGATGGTTTTTTTGTTCTCAAGGTATTTGATGTATTATTGCAGGTTGTTGTATTTGTAAATCTCCCATAATTTTTAATTAATATTAAATATTAGACTCGTCGCTTTCTTTTTGTTTTTCTTGTATTTTTCTTTTTTCAATATATTTCTCAAAAAACTCTCTCATCATTTTTACATCTTTTAATTCTAATCTCCAAACAAACTCTCTTCATTCAACTTTTACTTTCATATCAATTCATCAAGATATATCTTTTCATTCTCATATCATTTCAACTAATTTATCAAATTCAGCAAGTCTTTGTTCCTTAAATTCTTTAATAAATCTATTTCATTCAATTTCATCAACAAAAACTCATCTTTCTTTTAATATTGCAACATAAGTATCAACTTCGCTATCTATTAACTCTTGTGCTTTTGTTCTATCTCATCAATTTTTTAATAATTCTTGGAATCTTCCTGTTAAATTCATTCATTCAAATCATTTCATTAAATCCTCGATATTTTTTCATTTTAAGGTTTCTTGTATCGTTTTTACTCAAGTATTTAGATTAGTACTTTCTTTAGGAAAATTTTGGTCTTTTGCTTGTTTTGAATTATCCTTAGAATTTTGAACTTGATTTTGATTTGGTAAAACTGCAGTTGGAGTATCTGTATTTCAAGTTCAAGATTTTGCTAATAAATCTGCATTTTCATCTCTCAAAGTTTTATATTCTTTCTTTTTAGTTTTTAATTCCTCACTTACTTCTTTGTGTGATTTTCATTTATTTCTTGCAATATTTCTTTCTTGTCTTAATGCTCTAATTTCTTTTTTTAATCATTCTATCTGTATTATAAATTCATTCTCTTTTGGTATAACTGTAATTTTTGGAGGAGGTGATTTTTCAAATAAACTTGCAACTGCTTTATCAGATTGCCTTAATCATATAATTAATGGAACTATAAATTTTAACTCATCTCATACAAACTCTCAAAATTTCTCCCATGTATAATTTCAATCAACATCTTTTGGTATTCATTCTCTTCAAACTATCTCTCATAAACTTCATCTAATTATAATATCTGTTCAAAGCAATGCTCAAGTATCAAGAGTAATATTTTTTGCTTCGTTTAATATTGGAGATTTAATATTAAAACTTTCTTTTAATTTATCAAGTGGCATAATCCTCAAAACTCAAAGAAAAGCAATAGTTCTTGTTAAATCATAATAGTTATAATCTTTTTTAATATCTCAAATATTTTCACGATTTAATATTCAATTTAATGCTGTATAAGTTCAATAAAATCAAGTTCATTCAACCAATACTCAAGTTCATGCTTTTACAAATCTATTAGTATTTATTGTAGCAGGTGCAACTTTTCATAATAATAGTCATCATCATTTTGCTATTATTCATCATACAAATCAAGAAACATACATTATTGCTATTTGTTCTACTAATGTTTTAGAAAAACTAGATATTCAATTAAAGTTTTTATCACTTACTTTACTTCAAATTCACTCTATATCAGCATAAAGATTTAATGCTGTATCTTTCTTTGCTAAATTTTCTACAAATTTTGAATTATTTTCTAAAACTTGATTTATAATAGTTTTTTCAAATAAACTAAATACCATTTCTTGTTTTACTTTTTCTAATTGTTCTTGTAAGTTTTTTGGATTTAATGCTTTTTTTCTTTCATTTTCTAGTTTTTCTTTTTCACTTTCAGGGATTCTTGCTTTTAAATAATCAAATTGTTTATTAACTTCATCTTCTAGAGATTTTTTTAATTTATCATTGTCTAATACTTTTAAACTTTCTTTTAAATCCTCGTATAAATCTTTTATAAACTCATTTTTATCTTTTTCACTTTTTAATCATAATTTATCTAAAACTTTTGAATTTGTGAGAAATGTTTTTAGTTGTTCTTTTCATCATTTTAATGAATCAAATAATCCTTTTTTCTTTGTTTCATCAAAATTTTCAAGTAATGAAAATGTTGTGTTTATGTCTGTTCTTTTTCTTAATTCTTTGTTATTTAAAACATTTCAAGTTATTCTTGATGATATTGCTTCTTTTGTATCTAAAATTAAATTATTGTCATCTGCTCATAATCTATCTATTTGTCTTATCTTAGAGAAAATTTGTAATTTTATTTCTTCTGCTTTTGATGGTGTTAAATTTGGAGTTAATAATAATTTTCTAATCTCTGCATAGGTTTCATTTACTCATTTTGTAGTTGCTTCGTGATATAGTATTCAATTTATGAGTGGTTGTTCCATAAATCAATCTTCTGATATCACTTTTTCAGAAACAAACATTTGATTTACTAAATCTTTTAAATCTAATTTTTTTACTTCATCAAAATTTTGAAGTCTTGCTAAAAATGTTTCTAGGTTTGTTAATAAAGTTACTTTTTCTCAAATAACTCATATTTGTTTTTCATATCTTTCATCTTTCCCAGTTAGCATTTTAAATTGAATTGCTTCTTTTATGCTTTGCAAATATTCTTTATACATACTTGCAACATTTCTTATTAAATCTACTTGTATAAGTTTTTGGTCTATTTGTTTTAATTCTTGTTCTTTTGTTTTTAGTTCAGTTTCTCAAGATTTAACTAATTGCTTTTGATTTTCTGGAGTTAAAGTTATATTTGGTTTTTCTTGTTTTTCAGGAGATTTTTTTGCTTCTGTTTTATGAGGTCATACTTTAACTTCTGTTTTATTATCATCTCTATTTTCCATTAAAACTTGTTGTAATTTTGAAGTTCTTGAAGCAATAAAATCCTCAATGTAAGGTTGTGCTTGAGGGTTATTTTTTCAAATTTGAATAATTATATCTTGTAAATCAAATAATGTATAACGATCTGATTCTAAAGATAACATAAGTTTATCAAATTCTTTGTTTTGAGAATCTTTCAATAACTGCTCTCTATCTATTACAGGTCATGTTTCATTATTTTGTAATAATTGTTCTGCCATATATTTTTATAAGTTATCAATAGAATTTAGTAAATTTGAAAAATCATCTTGTTCACTTTCAATTTCTTGTCTTTCCTCTAATCTAATTTTTATTCTTGTTTTACTATCAAGTTCAGTTTTTATTTGCTCAAAACTACAAATATTTTTATCTTTAAAACTTTTTAAAAAAAATAAAACATCTTTTCTTTCTTCATTAAAATATTTTATAAGTGATAATATTTGTTTTTCATTTAGTTTATCAAAATATTTTATAATACTACTTCTTGAAAAACTATCAATAAATGCATAATTTTTTATATATTCAAGTAAGTTATTTTCATTTATTATCATAATGTTAAATTTCAATTTTTTCTATATTTTTATTTAGTGTATCATATATATTTATTTTTTTCAAATATTTTCACTTCTTTTTTACCCTTTCTTCTTCTCTTACTCTCCCTATTACCTTACCTCTTAACTCGTATATATTATTAGTGTATTTTAATACACTATTTTTTTGTTTTGTATTATATTTTTAAAATTTCATTTCTTACTCCGCACCCGTGCCACACACCCCCTCCCTAAAGTGTGGTAAGAGACTAATGGGTCTTAGTTGAATAACTAAGACCCATTAGTCTCGTCTTGCTTTAGGTATCAGAAAATAAACACGGGTGCGAGATAAGTCAGGGGGTATAGAGTGTGACTTATACTTTTTTTCAAGAAAATATATAAAAACATTAATATAATATTCTATACAAGTTTAGATTTTTAATTGTTTAGAAAATATATGAAATATTTTGAGAAAGATTGATATTTTTATTTAAAAATTATTCCTTGAGATTCTTTTTGAGAAATACTAATTAATTCCGTAAAAGCAAATTTAAATGCTTTTTGGAAAAATTGAATTTGGTTTTGAATTGATATTTATGTTTTTAAGAAAAATAAAAATATCTATACAGAACAATATATTTACTCAAATAAGTTAGAATGAATCTCATTTATCATTAATTTTTTTGAAAAATTATATGATAAAAAAGTGAGTTTCTCTCTAAAAGTAAATGAAAAGTTAATTGATTATAATTTTAAAAATACTTTTCAGATATGACAAAGAAACCACGGAGTTTTACAAATTAAAAAAATGTGAAGTTTATGAGGAGAAGACTTTTTGTCTTCTTCATCTCTGCATAATGGAATAATCGAAGATTATTCAAATTTTATAAATGAAAATGATGTTATTTTAATATCATTTTCGTTCACGAAATGAGATTATAGTTTTTTTGTTAAAGATTATTTGTATGCTAAATATTCAAAAGGTATGGATGATGAAGAAAAACAAAGTTTTTTGAAGTCATTCACAGAGTCTCAAAACTTTTTTAAATTTAGATATTTCATAAAAACTAATTTCAATAATACTTCTGTTTTAGAAAATATTATTGAAAAAAATTTAAGGTTGTATGACTCTTTGTATAACAATTATAGTTATATAAAGAAAAAGTGAATTTTTGATTTTGTAGTTGATTATAAAAGGATTATTCAACCCGAAGCGATTTTGTCACAATGATTATTTTTACCAATATCAAAATTCACAAAAAAACAAATAAATCCAATAATTACTCCAAGTGTAGAGTTAATAGATTCGGGATTTATTAAAAAATTTTAATTTATAACTTTTATATATTATGGACAACATAAAAAATTTTATTTGATTTGCTAATAATTCAAATATTGAGGAAGATGTAAGTTTTTTAAACTTAAATCTAAATTGACTCAAAGCGCAAGGGGTAGGGATTTATTGAAAATCATGAGTAGGTAAAACTTTTTTGGTAAGTAGCATAGTAACTTCATTAGTTAAAAGTTCAATTGAAACTCAACTAACTCCTTTAAATACTCTTGAACCTGATACTTTTATAATGTTAGATCCACATAATTCTAATATTCCTCTCATTTTAGAATTATATAAAAAAATGCTAGATAATAATAAATTATATTCAAGAGAATCTTTATCTTATTTGTATAGTAAAAATTGAAAAGATAATCAAAAAGTATTTTTTGATTGATACACATTTCATAAGAAATTAATATTTAATCCTATTTTTAGCAAAGAGTTAAATAATAATTTAGATAGATTTGACATTTTTTATAACTTCATAATCAATTGAATAAAAAATTATGTTTGAGATTTTTCAGCATTTTGAGCAAGAAATCAAAGTGCTTTGGAAATAGTTATTAAATGATATATGTTATTTAATATAGAAAACAATAATTTATGAATGAATAAAATTTATTCTTTAAAAGATGTTTATATATTTTTTGATACACTAATGCAAAAAATTTCATTTCCCTCATACATTAGCGAAGAATTTAAAAAACTTATAAATTCTAAAAACGAGAAAATAAAAAGTATGTGAGATGAGTTATATAACTCATTTAAATCTATTCTAAATAATATCAAAGAAAATAAATTATTTTACGAAACTGCTATTACGAAACTAAGTATATTTAATCAAATTTGAGAAACTTTAGGACACAATTTATTAAAAGAAAATTTAACTTTAGATTTTTTTAAACTCATCACAGAAAAGAAAATTGATGTTGAAATTCATTTGTTTAATTTAGAGGATTTTTCAAGTATTGAGAGAAAATTAATACAAGGGTTTCTAAATTCAGGGGCATATATTTTTGGTGCTTTAAAGAATCATTTAAATAAAAATTTAGGTTATACTTATATTTTTCAAGATGAGTTTCAAAGTTTTTTAGATTTAAAATGATGAAAAAATTATTTGATAAACGAATTAGAAAAAATAACTAACGAACACAGGAAGAAAAAAGTTATTTTTTGCCTTATATTTCAATTTATTGTAGAAGAACTAAAAGAACTTTTAAATAATTTTTGAATTCATTTTATATTTGCTTTACCTGACTACCAATCAAGGATTTTTACGACAAATTTAACAAATTGAATTAAATGAAACCTAGAAATTACAGAAAAACATATTGCAAATCTTTGAAGATGAGAGTTTTATGCCTCTATTGATACCAATACAAATTGATTATGTACGATTTTTTGAAAATCTTTCAATTTGAATAATGAAAAACATACAAATTTATTAGTAAAATAATTATTATGTTACACCTACAAAAAAGAGATCTAAATATTTTTATATTGTTAAATTCAATTTGAATTTTAACGAGTAAAAATATTAAAAATATTGTTTCTAATAATACAAAACTTAAAACTTTAAATCTAAGACTAAATAGTTTGAAAAAAGAGTGATATTTGAAAGAAATAAACAAAAAAGATAGAAGTAAAACGGATTATATGATTTATCAACTTACGAGCGATAAAATTCTTTTGAGTAGAATTTATTGAGAAACTTGATATGAACTTAATTCTATTCAATATAATCTTTCATATTTACTCTATAATCATCAATTGTTTTTGTGAAATTTAATATCTTATTTTTTATGAAAAATTAGAGAAAAAAACGAAAGTTTTGAGTTAGATTTTAATAAAATATATTGAAGCAAACAAGTTCAGCAATTAATACTTAGAGAACAGAGAAGCAAAGAAAATAAATATAATTATTTAGATAAAATTCCAATACCAGACTTTATGTTTGAAAATAATAATACTTTGTATTGTTTTGAACTTGAAAATATGAACTCATACAATCAATTTAAAAACAAAATGATTTTGTATAATGATTTAGAGATTTACAAAAATAATGAAAATTTTTTGCCTTTATTTAAAAATAGAAAAATAGTTTTAATTATTTGATGTCGTGAGACTAAAAAGACAAAATATGAAGAAATTATTAATGAAAATTTGAATTGAATAAAGACTTTGATAAAGACTATAGATTAATATAGTCTTTATTTTATAACAAAATTTCAAAATTGAAATTTTCAAGTTTCAAGGTTTATATGGTATCAATACTTATAATCTTCATATTTTTCAATAATATTTATTAGAGAATCAAAGAATTTTACAATAAATTTTTTCATGATTTTTTAAATTAAAAAGTAAAAAAAGAAGAATATTTTTAGTATTCTTCTTTTGTAAGCAAACAAATAGTGTCTCAATTATCAATACACCATATTTCTATATTGTTGATGTTGATAATTTGTAGATAATCAAGTTTTTGATTTTTTGTTTCTTCTTTTAGAATTTTAAAAATTTCTCAAATTATAAATTGAAGTTGAAAATCATTATCAAATTTTAAAAGTGTTTGAACTCATAAAGTTGCATAAGATGATTTTTTAGTAAAGTCAAAATCTTCGCTGATATATCAAGTTTCTTGAACTGGAGAATTAAAAGAAAATATTATTTTATTTCACAAAAATTCAAAAGTTTTCATATATAATTAAATTAAAAAAATAAAGTAATTAAAATAAAAAACTCTAAATAAAAAAAATTGCAAGAATGGAGATTGTTTACAATACTATCTTGCAATTTTTTTGAGAGTTTTAAGATAAATTAATTTATTTTTTGTTTATATGAAAAATACTTTTATGAAATGACAATATTTCAGTTTAGTTTGTTTTCAATTTCTGATACTATCTTTTTTAATATTGTTATTGTTTTCTTTTCATTATTGAGAAATATATATGAGTGATAATAACAATTTTTACTAGATTCGTGATAACTTGATTTTAATTTTAATAAACTTCAAGAACTTAATTTTATATCAATATCAGTTTCAAAACTATTTTGTCTTTGGTAAGCATATTTTCAAGGAGACCAAAAGTAAGATTTAGAGTATTTTTCTTTTTCTGATAAAAAAGTATTAATTTGCTCTTTTATCTTTAGCAATCTATCTTTTTTGATGTTTTTTATTAAATCTTTTATAATAATTTTTTCCATAAATATAATAATTAAAATATAAAAATACTATTATCTTAGTATATAATAAATTATTATATTAAAATTTTTTATACTTTAGAAAAAAATGTTTAAAAAAACTTTATATTATTTTATTTATACCTATTCAAAACAAATGCCATACTATTAAAAAATAAATAAAATGTTTTAAATAAAACAAAAAATGGCATTTTTATTAATTCAATAAGAAAATCAATAGTTCAATAAATTATAAAAATGAAAAAATACTTTATTATTTTTGTTATATTTTTAATAGATAATATTCATTCTTGTAATTCTTTTTTTGATTTATTTTTTGCCTTAAACATTTCTATATCTGTGAAATTATCTTCATTAATTTTATCTCTTATTAATTTTGTAAAATATCAAAATCAATATTTTATAGATTCTCCAGTTTCTTTTTTAAAGAGTTTTAAAGAAATAAAAAAATGTCTAAAAATATCATCAGTATAATTAAATATATCTTTATTTCATAATTTTTTACTTTCTCTATATGAAAAATACAAATAAATTGGAAATAAAAATCATATACTATCTCAAACAAAATCTAAAACACTTGCCTCTCAAAATCACATCATATCTATTAATTCCTTGAATAATCATATTAAAATTGTATCTCTTAAAGCAAATGCAATTGAATAAATTGAGTTAGATTTTTTTTGAATAAAATAATACCTAACTAAAAAATCAAATATTAAAATAATAGCACTAAGTAAAATATGTTTTTGCTTATCTGTTTGTAGAAAAAAATCAATTATTCAAGATAAATTTATAAAATCCATATAGGAAAAGTTAAAAATTAAAGTTTTTTATTAAGTCTATAGAAATTAAAATACCAAAATAAAAGTGTTAAAAATCACCAAAATATTAATATTATAATAAAAATATTTAGATTATTTTCTTGTAATTTTAAAACTTTAGAAAAATCTCATTGTTTATTAAAAATAGTATGTAATAAGGTGAAAAATGATATAAATAAAAATAATAACCAATATTTTTTAACTTTTTGATCTTTAAAAATATAAACACCCCAAAATAATCCAAATGGCAATAAATTAAAAAATATGTCAGATGATATAGAAAAATAATTTGTTAATACTAATTTATAATAGATTGAATTTTCTTGAAATAATGAAGAACTAAACCAAAATCAAATTCAAATTAAGTAGACAAAAAATAATATAAATAATAATTTCTTCGGATTTAGGATTTTCCTTTTTACAACAGATGATAAAGTATTAAGTTTATGTGTTGCTCAAAATAAAGTTCAAGGTACTATTTTTGATATATTTACAAATAATGCAACTATTGAAAGAAAAATAAATCATGATGGAATTAATTCAATTTTAATTCATTCTTTTTCACTTTTTTTAATTAACAGATACAGTATTAAATCTTTAAGTAATGATAATACTCAAACTATCAAAATTATTACTAATAATAATAAATATCAATTAATACTATTTAAGTCTAATTCTCAAACTATTATTTGAGATATAATTCATAGAGCAATAAATCATAAAATTATATTTATCTTATGAGAATACTTTCATATTAATTTTTCTATTTTTTCAACATATAATATTATTTTTGAATTTTTAATAACTATTTTTAATATATTTTTAGTAAAAGAATAGAATTTATACCAAACATAAGACCAGTAAAAATTTAATTTTTTATTTAAATTTGAAATACTCCATTTATCATCTTGAAAATAACTATTAAATAATGCTCAAGTAAAATAAAATAATATAATATATAAAAATGCTAAAATTCAGTTTACTCATATTACTTGGGGGTCTTTACTTACAGTTTTTGGGTCAGCAATATCTTTAGTAAAAGAAAGAAACTTTTTACTATCTAAATAAAATATTTCTATTTTTTTATTTTTTCAACTTCAATCTCATATCCAATAAATAATATTTTTTCAATCTAAAGAATATATTCAAGAGGAAATTCAAGAGTTTTCTATTTCCTTTTCTTTTCAATCTATAACTAAAAATCTTTTATTATTTTTTTCTCAAATAAATGCAAAAGTTCAATTATCTAAAAATAAAGGACTGTAAGTTTTATCATATCAAATTAACTTTTCTCAGTTTTTAATAATATTTGCATAACTAGTATTATTATTTAATGTTATTGCATAATCTGAATTTATTAAAGAAAAACTACTATCTGAAATATCAGATAATGAATGTGATTCAAATTCTTTTCAATTTATATTAAAAATATTTATTAATTTTATTCTATCTTTATAGGAAAAAACATATGATTCTCAATTAATTGTAGAGTTAAATGATATTGAAGATACATCAATTGAATTTGTTAATTTTGCTAACAACTTATTATTTATATATAATCATTTTTCATCATTATTTTCGGCAGTATAAAATATATTGTTTCATTTTGATAAATATGCTATATATCAAATAGATTGAAATTCACTATTAAGTTCCCCTCAATTTTTAACAACTACAAAGTTTCAATTTTCTTTTTCTGCAATATATGAAAATTCTTTTCAGTCAGAGGAAAAAATTGGAGAATACATATATTTATAATTATTTAATTCAACTCAATTTTTATTTATTTTATATCATCAATCTCAATTTAAAAATTGATAAGTATAATCATTTCAATCATAAGAAAAAGAAAAATATAATATTTTATCATACTTTTTAGTTTCTTCTCAATTTATAATGAATTTATATCATAAGTTTATAGCATATTTTCATCAAATTTTTGATGTATATAATTCTTTAGGATTTCAATTAATACTTAATATTTCTTTTCAATCTTTTAATAAAATATACTCTCATTTATATGATTTATTTGCAATATAATAAATTGAATTATCTGAATAAGAATAATCCAAGATTTCATAATATTCATTTCATATTTCCTTTCAATCTTTTACTATAATAAATCATCATTTTTTCTTTGCTGAAAATGACATACTATTTCAATCAAAAGATGAAACTATATTTCATATATTTGAATAATTATCATATGTTTTTATTTCTTTTATCTCATTATTGTCTGCAAAAGAAGTAATTGAAAAAGAAAGTAAAAAAACTAAAATTAAAAATATTTTTTTCATATTCTATCTATTATTAATAATTTTTTTTCCATATTCTCATAAATATTCTTTTATTAACATTTCTTTCACCCTTTTATTTTTTTCTTCTATTTTTTTTGCTTTTTCTATTGATTCTGGTTTTGATGATTTTTGAAATTTTAAAGTAAAAACTAAAAATAATCCTCATAATAATAAATACTTATATATATCTACATTATAAATATCTATTAAATATGGTATTTTAATAAATTTAAAAATTAATGCTAATAATCCCCAAATAATTAAAGTCAATCAAAATCAACCTCATATTCAATCAAAAATCCGTGCATCTGGTTTAGGTTTTTCTTTACTAAAATAATAATAAAGAAAATTATTAAATTTATTTGTTTCTTCTTGATTTAAATCTTTTTCTATACTAACTTCGTAAACGGTTACAGTTTGATTAATTGTTTTTACATCTCTTCAATCTCATAAAATATGTTCTTTTACTTCTGATTTACTTGATTTTATTTCAGTATATGTATTTATATCAACTGAAAATCATAACTCTTTAACTATATTTATAAACTCATCTCTTGAACGAGTATTATTAAATGTGTATGTATATAACATATTTTATATAATAAAAAAATAAAGACCTTATATAAGAATATAAGACCTTTGAATTTGATAATTTTTTGATTAGCAAAAAACAAGTTGAGAGTCTTTATCCTTATTTATTTTTTGCCTAAAATAATATTATTCCCATGTATCAATATATTAAACTTGAGAATCTTTTGGATAAAGACCCTCATTTTATTTTTAATACATTGATAACAAAACACACACATTTTTAAAAATGTGTAATAATGGTTTACAATATTATTTTAGGCAATTGAAAATATACTTTTTTTATTTAAAAAGTCAAAACGAAGCTGTATAACAAGTGGAAAAATTACTTTTCCCACTTTTCATAAAGTTCACTTATATCAGAATTATTAAACCATAAATGTGAATCCATAAAATTTGTATAAATTTGATAATCTATATCATTTGGATCAATTCATAATGATTCAATTTCATCTTTTTTATCATTGATAAACATATTCTTAATAATTTCATAAGTTTCATAAATGAGAATATTTAAATCAACTTTTCAAAAGTTTGCTCTAATATCATCAATATCTAAATCAATTTCATAAGTATTTAATAAATCATCTAAGAAGTTAATATCTAAGTATCAACAATCAAGTAAATCACATAATAATCTTGTTTTCATAATACTAAATTAAAGAAATAAGTAATTATAAAAAAAAGAATTTAAATAAATAAAAAAGTAAAAGTGGAGACTTGTACTACCTTTACTTTTTTATGAAATTCTTATATTAATTATCTTATTTCTATTTAGTTTTATGAACTATGATTTAATATTTATGTTTTTGATATATTTAGAAGTTTTCTATTTTTTTTTATTTTTTTTATTTATATAAGTTATGCGGTCTGCGATTTTTGGAAAATGTTTTAAATAAAAGAAAAGTTGAAGAATTGATTATACCATTTAGAATTTTGAAATATTAAAGTTTATACCATTTTGCTAATTTTAAGTTTTGTGATTATAAAGTAATTTTTATATTTTTTATACCATTTTAGAAAGAATAAATCATAAAAAATACAATTTTTGAAAAATAAATAATTTTAATATTTTTTTTAATATAATAGTAATTATTATTTTATAATTTAATTACTAAAAAATGACTAAAACACAAAATGATAAGTCTTCTTTTGAAAATATGGTATACTTCCAGAATTTTATAAATTTCTTTCATAATAAAGGTTCTCTTTTTCAACAAAGAAGAGAAATAAAAGATTATAAATTTGAAGTTGATGAAATAGAACTAATTGGAGAAAACAATAAAAAAGATGAAAAATATTATTATCCAAATATTAATTATAAGTCTATCCAAAAATCTGTATCAAAAAAAGAAAAAACAAATTTATTTTTTAGTATAAATTGATTTTATAGAAACAGAAAATCTAAAAATCTAAAATCTTTAAATTGTTTTTACTTTGACTTAGATTATAAAGATAATCCAAATATTAAAGACAATATGGAAAGTATTATTGAAAAAATACGAGATAGTTTTGATATAATAATAAAATCAAGAAATTGATATCATTTTTATAACTTATTATCTGAATGACAATATAAAGTTGATGAAAAAGATAAATATATAAAGGATCGAAAAGAAAAATGAAAGCATTTAGAAAATATTTTCTGAGTCAATTTTGATCCCAAAGTATATGATGTTTCAAGGATTTCTAGAATTTGATACTCATACCACCAAAAAAATGATAAGGACCTTTTCATGATTGAAATTATAAAATGAAAGGAACTTATATCTCCTTTATTTGAAAGACAAAAATTAATTAATCTAACTCCAATAAAAGAGGTAGTAAAATTTGCAATTCAAGATGAATTGATAACAGATGTGCAAATTATAAATGAAGACTATTATAGAAATGGAAAATTGAGCGATTGACTAAAAATTGATGATATAACAAACACAATTAAAGATTTTTCAACTCAGAAGAAAAATGAAAAAATTACAAAAAAAATTAATGAAAAAATTGAAAATGAATATGATGAGTGACTAAATAAAACAGAGGATGAAGAAGAAAAAATTAATGAAGAAATAACAGAATATATATTAGAATACACCTGAATACCTTATACATTTATAAAAAAAATATTTTTTTATAAATTAATAGAAGATTGAAAAGGTTTTAAAACTGCAGAAGCAGACTCAAGAACTTTAACTTATTCATTTTTTGCAAAACATTTTTGAATTCTTTCGGAAAATTGAATTAAAAAAAATATTATTATTCCTAAAGGGATTGAAAATATTTTATACAAATCAAATCTTTCATCTTTAGAATTAAAATATTTTTTAGGTCTTATGAATTTTTCCCAAGGAACAAGAAATAGTATAAATTACTTATGAATAAATAAAAAAGTAAGTTTATATAATTTTGCTGATTTTAATTGATTTGACAAAAATGTTTCAAAAATCAAAAAAAATTTAGAAACACTTTTAGAAAATCAAAAAATTAATGAATCGTATCAATTATTAAAGTGAGAAATTATAAAGGAAAATAAAGAATATTTTATTAGTTATACTATTACTCCTAACTATTTAAAATTAGATAAAACTATAAAAAATACATATTATTATAACCATTATATAAATAAAAAAATCTTAGATATTCCGACAAATTGAAACTATTTAAATTTAATTTATAGGATTTATTTTAATTTAATAAATTTAAATTGTGTAAAAAGTTATACTATATCTAAAGATGAAGTTATAAAAGATATATGAGACTCAAATATTCAGAGAATAAAGAAAAAGTTAATTGATTTGAGTGAAAGTTTGGATAATGTTTTTAGTGTAGAAATTAAAGGAGATGAATTAGTTTTTGAAAAAAATTAATTCTTTACTAAATTACTTAGTTCTTCAACCATTTTACAATTTGTATCATAATTACTCCTAAATACAATATCTAGTTGCTTTACAAAAGTTCTAAAATTATCTTTTTTAGAGTACCAAAAGAGAAATTTAAATATTTAAGACCTTTAAAAAGTGGAGTTTCCGCTATGTGAAGGTCTTTTTTATTGTCTATAAAAAGTTCGAACACATAGTTTTTTATAATAAGTGTTTTTGTCTCATCAATTACTCTTTTATAGCTTATATAAGGGCTTTTCAAAAGTTCGAACAAAATTTGGGTCTTTGCTAAAAAATCATCTTTTTTTTCTTCTTTATTTTTAGTTTTTAAATCTAAAATTTCACTTTCAAATTTATTAAATTTACTTAAATATAACTCTTCACTAACTATTCAATCTAACTTCATATCAAGTAAATCTTCTTGTTTTTTCTCTATCTTTTTTATCTCTAAATTATAATCTATCTTATCTAATAAATATTTTTCTTCATCTTGTTTTAAAAGTTCTATAATCATATCTTTTTGAATATCTAAAAGCATTTGATTATCTACTTTGATATCTTTTAATAATTCTCAAAATTTATCAAATATCTTTTGTTCATTTATATTTACTTTCTCTTCACTTCTAGGTTGAGTCATATAGTAAGTATGCCCTTTTTGTAAATATGAACACATAAGTATTCAAGAATTATCTTTTACAAATCATTTAAAATGATATTTTCTATATTCTCTTGGTATATTTAAAATAGTTCAAGTTCTTTCATATACTCAAACTCAAATAATATTAGCTTTATCAAAAGTTTCTTTTGATATCAAAGGTTTATGACTTCAAACTATATCTTTTCAATTCCAATTAAATACTCAATAATAAAACTTTTTACTAACTATTTTTTGCATTCTACTAGCACTTAAACTAATTCAAATATTATCTCAATACTTTTCTCTAATAATTAATGCAATAGTACTAAAAGCTTTATTTTGTATCCTTAAATCAAATATTTCTTTTACTATTTTAGAATCATTTTTATCTATTTCTATTTCTTTATGTCATTTTTTTATAGTGATATTTTTATATCAAAAAGGTGCTTTTCATAAAAATCTTCAAGTATTGTTTATACAAGTTTCCATTTTATCTTTTACATCTTTACTCCTATCTTCATTATCCATTTTAGATAATGATAAATCTAGTTGTAATAAAAATTTATCTCTTGAATTATCACTTCTATATTCTCTAGAACTTCAAAGTATTCATTTGATTAATTTTTTATCTAATAAATCTATAATTCTTGAAGTATCTATATTGTTTCTTGATAATCTTTTAGGCTCATCAATAATAATGAAATCAACTTTTCATTTTTTACATATATCTATAAGCTCATTAAATCAAGGTCTAGTAAATTCAGTTTTAGCACTTCTACTTTCCCCTATTTGTTTTATAACTTCAAGATTATATTTTTCAGAAACTCTTAAACAATTCTCTAGTTGGTGTTCTAGTGAATTTGCTTGTTTATCATCTCTATCGGTTGATTTTCTGTAATATATTATTGTTTTCATGATTATTTATTTAAGTCTAATTTAATATTTTCTTTTTCTTCTATATATTTTACAAATTCTTCTCAACATTTAAATACAACATCATAAATATCTATTAATTCTTTTTTTGTAATATGAATATATTCTGCTTCATGAATAATTGTATGTCTTAACTCAATTATTCTATTTAACTCATTTTTTAAATTATAAAATTTTCAAGATTCAACTTTTCTTTTTTTATTTATAATATCAGTGAACTTATATCATGTGAATTCTTTATATGCTTCATTAATATTTTTGATATTTTGAAAATTGTATTTTTCAGAAATTAATTCTCACAAAGTTAAATCTCAATTAGATATTTTAATTAGTTCATTGTACGAAAGTCTCTTATCTATTTTATTTTCATTATCTAATTTAGATATTTTACTGTAATTTAAATATCTAATAAAAAAGGTTTTTAGAAAATCCTCTAAGCTAGATATTAGAAAAGGTATAATTAAATTAATATAATTACTACTAGGATCCATTAAAGATATAAAATAGAAATATTCTTCATCATCAATATCATCTTTTAATCAATGAATCATTCTTAATACTCTCATTTTAGACATTTGAAACTTATGATAAGAAAGCCCACAAGCACGCTCAATTGCACTATAATTAACATCTTTCCAACTATTTAATGGCCAATCATTCTTAATATATCATCAAAATTTATTTTTCAAAATTTTTATAATTTCTTTCTGTTTTTCTATATCATATGAATATCTTAATCAAGATGTTCTAGTATGTATCTCTGTATTATTATCAGAGAAATGAATATATAATTCTATAGATGAAAATGATAAAAAATCTTTTTCCTCATAAAAAAAGTATGTTTCTCTACCATTTTTTCTAAATCAAAAGTCTTTTATTGTTTTTACTAATAAATTATAACTTATTTTTTTTTTAATTATTAAATCAATAGTTAATGACATTTTTTCAAGATAATTAAATAATATTAAGAACATTGAACATCAAAATTTCAAGATTTTTCATTATATGTGGTAGTAATTTTAACTACATTATTTTCAGAAAATATTTTAAAAATTTTAATTACATCATCTATATCAATTTGATATATTTTTTCATATATTTTTTTATCAGATGCAACAAGAATATATTTTAATCCACTTCATTCTTTCCATCAAAAAAATAATTGAGAATGTACAAACTGATGTGTCAAATCTCTAATTGATAATAATTCTTCTATGGGGTTATCATAATCGTATTCATCTCAAAAAGGTTGCCATCTAGTTTTCTTTCAAATGAATTTATAAGATTTTACACTTATTTTGTAATGTCTAATATTATCAGTTATTTTATTTTTTGATTCTAATAATTTTCTAACAAAATAAAATCATATAAAACAATTTTTTTCTAGTTTATAAATCCAGTTATTATATAGTAAAAATCTTAACGAAAATTTCTTTAATTCTCTTGATATTACTTCAAGTTCTTTTTTAGGATAATATGACTCGTAAAACATCTTTATATATTAAAATTATAAGTTATATATATAATACTAAATAATTTCAGAAAAAATTTTTGTTAATTGTTTTTCTAATTCGTTAAAAGTTAGTCATTTTTTACAATACTTTGTTACTCTGATAATAGAAGATTTGTGATGTTTTTTTAAATCAATAGTCCATCAACTTTTATTATATATAGCATGTAAGTTAAATACTTGCTCTCAAGCATTATTAAATGACTCTGACATTATTTCATTTCAATTAAATCTAATTGGGTTCCAAAAATACTTTAAATTTAATTTTATAATATCTTTTCTAAATTCCTTAATTGTTTTATATCTTTTTTCTAAATCTATGTTAATTAACTTATTAATAATTTTCTTAATTTTTTTAGGAATATGAAGTAAATATTTTTTTCTATCTGGGAATTTTCACTTTAATATTAATTCTTCTCTATTTCATTTTATTAACTGTCTCAAATAATGTACATCACCATTTATTAATCTATATAATGTAACTCATAACATATATATATCTGTTTGAATAGTTGGATTAGCAGCATTTTCTAAATACTCAGGAGGTTTATTAAGATTATATATTCATTTATATCTACTTTCTCATTCACTATTTTTAATATTAGATAATCAAAAATCTGATAATTTATAACTAAATTCTTCTTTAATAAGAATATTTCAAGGTTTAATATCCAAATGTAGTATATGGTTATTATGAGCATGTTCTAATGCATAAGAAATATGTTCTGAAATTTTTAATAACTCTTTAATTGAAATATTTTTTTTTCATTCTAAGCTTCATAATTCTAAATACTCCATTTTTATCATAAAATCATCTCAGATAAATGAAGCATCGTAAATATCAACTATAAAATCTGATTTTTTCAAATATTCTAGTACCTGAGATTCAAATATATTATGTTCAATTTGTTTTGGATTAGTGGAATCTGGCTCTATGATTTTTACAGCTTCTAGTTTATCTAAATGGATATTTCTACATAAAATAACTTTTCAAAAATTTCATTTTCATAGTTCTTTAAGAACTAATAAATTACTAGGTAGTTTCATATTAAATTATATTCTTAATTAATAATAATAATGTTAATCAATCTAACATTATATTAGTTTTAGCAATAATTTTTTTATCTAATAATTCCTCTCTAATTAAATTAAAATTATCATTAAAAATATTCATTTTAATTTTTAATTTTTGCCTACAAAGAACTTTATTCACTTCTAATATATTAATTTTTTGAGTAAATCAAAAATATTTCAAGAAAGCTTCATTAGAATATCTTAATTCATCTAAACCTCTTTGTGTTTTTAATGATGAATGATAAACAATCAAATCAGGATTATAGGTACTATTCAAAAGATTTAACTCTTGTAATAATCTAAAATATTTTTCTCAGTCAGAATTAGCTCAATCCATAGATAAATTATTAATTTTAAAATTTAAATTATCTATACTATCTAGAAAGATATAATGTAATGTTTCTTTTTCAAATCTTATAAGCAATATTTTCATAAATATATAATTTAAAAATTAATAAATTATACTAACTTAATATTAATCTTTTAGTATAAAATTATATATACTATAAACTTATTAATATAATATATCAAATAATTATTTACAATTATGTTAATATATTGTTAATAATATTTGTTAAAATATCAAAATCTCCAAATATCTAACTTGATAAACAAAAAATTCTTCTAGTTCTTTTTCTGTATAAGTTGGAAAGACCTCTGAAAGTCTTTCCTTATATTTGTTAAAATCTAATCTACACTTTTCCATATTTGTATAGATTATTAATTGTTTCCTCTAAAGTTTCTCTAAAATATTTATCATCTTTTGCTTTATTTCTTGCTTCCTTTTCTAAATTATGTAAATCAGCTATATTTTCAGCTCATAATAGATATTTAGTTTTATCTTGAATATATCATTCTCAGATTAAAACTCTAACTGGACAAAATCACATATTATAAATAGTTTTTGCATGTCCTATAAAAATTAATTTTCTATAATTTTTATAATATAAACTTTGATATTCTTCTGAATCAAGCATTATATTTTTAGCTTTATATAAAGTTATCTTTTCTCACTCTATAGAATCAAAGATTTTAGAATACTTATACAAATAATTTTTAAATATTCATATCAATAAAGTATTATCAAAAACATCATAATAATTTCTAACCTTTGCTAATTCTGGTCTTATTTCAAGTTCTACTCTAGTAATATGTTTTTCAACTAAATAATTTTGATATAAAGATATTTTCTTCTTTTGTAAAATATCTTGAATCTTATTATATACTCTTATAAGTTGTCTTTTATTTAAAGAGTTTTTCATTTCTCAAAAATACCTAGTTTCTGTCTTAGTTCATTTTCTATAATCTCTTCAAGTTTTATAAGTATCAAAATATTTAGAAAGTAATTCATCAATATCAATTCTTAAATCAATGCAAATATCAAATCTTCTGCAATGTTTTAATTTTAAATGCCATTCTAAGAATCAAAGTATTTCTTCATACTCTAAAAGCTTAAAAGCTGTTGAATAAACTGTTATATAGTCTTTGGTTGCTACAGGTTGTTTATCCCCTTTAGGTATTCACTTATAATAAGCAAATAAGCTATAATCTCATTTTGTAAAAATAATCTTATACTTAAACTTTGGTACTTCATTTTTAGTAAATTTAAAATCGTCTAATTCACTATAATTTGAATTATCAAAATCTAATTTATCAAATAAACTTTCATCTTTAAAAGTTCCATACACTTCTAAATGGTCTAATCCAAAATGGTAGATTAATGTTTCAATGTTAAAATTTTTCATTATTAATTAGATAATGACTCCGGAGTACTGATATAAAATAGTACTATATGGTTAACTGCTCCCACATTATTGTGTGGGAGTAAAAAATTAGTTTAAACTAAGAATATTAAAAAGACTAACGATTAATATTCGTTAGTCTTTTTAATGATTTATTTGTTTTTGTCAGCGGGGTTTACCGTGGTTAAGTACTTAATAAAACTTAGTATATTTGCATTCTAATCAACTTTTATTAACCACTATAAAAGTTTTGATATTATATTTTGTAAATATTCTATTATTAAAATCTCCAATTGTTTTTCTTAAATCTGCATATTTGAATTTACTTTTTAATAACCATTTATATTTTTTTCTATTGTAAATCTCTTCTAGTTCTTCAAATTTAATTTTATGATTTTTATTATCTTGTTGTAATTCAAAAAATAGTTTTATAAGATTAAATGTTTTTTTAGTTTCTTTATTCCTAAAATCAATTTTTTCTCAATTTATATATAAATTATCATCTTTAAAAATAGCAATATCAGCAACTTTTCTTTTTACTATATTATAAGCTTCTTCAAACTTTGCCAAACTAAGAGTATTTAAATAATTTAATATAAAATATAAATATCAATCTTTTATTTCTATTTTTAAAATATTTAATATACATCTTTCATGTAATTCATATAAAATAGGATATATAGAGGATTTATTATTAATATAATTTTTTAAATCATAAAATATTTTTATCTCTCTTTCATAGTTAGTTTTTCATCAAGTTTCTGAAATAATATTTTCATATAATTCCCTAACATCTTTTAAAAGAAAATCTTTCTCTTCTTTATAGATAAGATTAAATAAAATATCAAAAAAAATAGATGATAAAATTTTTATATTTCATTTTAAAACTGTAAAAGGTGGTACTTTAGAATTAAATTCATTCCAATTATCATATATACTGAAACTACTAAATGTATCTAATTTTATTAACTTTTTTTCTTTCTGATTTATTAAGTTTAAAGCTTTTTTAGCTGAAATATTAATTGGTATTCATAATTTATTTTTTACCCTTCAAACAAAACTAGGTTTTTTTGTAAATTCATATAATAATCATTTTTCTTCATATAATCTAAATTTTTCAAAATACTTCTCAAACTCTCAGTTTTTATCATTATGATTTTTTTCTAACTCTAACTTTTTTAACTGCAATACTCAACATTGCTCTAATTCTAAAATTTGTTTAAACTCCTCTATTCTTTGTTTTGATTTTAAATGAAAAATTACATCTATTTCTTTTACATAACCACTTAAATTATCTTCTAGATATTTATGAATAAAATCTAAAAGATTATCTAAGCTTAAATTAATATTTTTATTTGATAAATAAGTCATAATACAATAAAAAAAACTATTCTTTAATTAGAATAGCATTTTTTTAAAAAAAAGCCAATATATGAAAAATTAGAAGTATTTGTATATTATTTTTAAAATAATAATCACAAAGTTTTAAAAAGACTTTGTGGATCAATAAATAACCATGTTGTAAGAATCATAAGAATAATAACTATAGTAATAATAATTTTCTTATCTAAATCAACAAAAAATCATGTTTGTATATTTTTTTTGCAATGTATACAATATTTTGCTTCCTCTTGTATCTCTTCAGCGCAATTTGGACATTTTTTAATTCACATATAGTAAATAGTAATGATATAAACATTACCAATGTTTTGACGAACAAAAAAGGGCAACTTAGCACTCTATGTTCGCCAAAACATCTTTACATATGAGTAATTTATAAACAACATAAGAAAGGACGAGTAACTAAGTTACCCTTTCATATCTATAAATTTCTCAGTTTATGTAAGATGTTTGGCTCTATAAATATAATTAATTAATTAATTTTTGCAATAAAAATCTAATAATTAAAACATATTTTTAAATTTAAAGTGCAAAACAAGACGGAGACTATATATAGTCTCCGTCTTGTTTTTTTAAGTAATTATTATTATAAAATCTATAAAATATGCCATAAAAATTTAATACAATATCAATTTGTATTTAAAAAATAAAAAAACATTTATATTCAAATAAATGTTTTTTTTTATTTCTTATTCTTAAAATAATAATAAATTCATAATCAAATCATTGTTATAATACCTGCTCAAGTACCTGATGAATCATCATTATTTGAATTAGATGGTGAATTAGTATTTTCTGAATAATTAGAACTATAATCAGTAGTAGTTACTGGTTTTGTTTGAGTTGTTGTATTACTATAAGTATTTGAACCAAGTTGTTGAGTTTTATTATTTGATAAATTTAATGTAGTGGTTGAATTGTTAGTAATTGTTTGAGTCGTTGTAGTAGTTGGCTTTGTATAATTATTATATGTATTTGAATAAGTAGAATTACATTGAGGATAATAAGGGGCACAAGTAGCCGATAAAGAGCTTCAATCACAACAACCACATCAACAAACTCCTCAATGATGAGAACAACATCAACTTCTTGCAAAAGATACTGAAAAATCAAAAAATGATATAAGTATTAGTAAGAAAAAAATAATTTTTTTCATAAAAATTAATATTTAAAATTAATATAGTATATACTATATTAATTTTACTTTTTTATACAAATTCTTTAACTTTTCTAAGTTTATCATAATAAAATATTCCCTAAAAGTTATAATATAAAATTTTTATTAAGTACTAAAAAAAAAATAACACTACAAAATTTGTAGTGTTATTTTAAATAATATATTATAACTTATTTTTATTAATTTATATTTTTTAAACAATTCATTCAAATATTAAAAACAAATCACCTAGTTGCATAAGAATTATAATCATAAAAATTCGTAACAATTCATTTTCAAACAGCAAAATCTACAACTTGTTTTTGCCAAGAATCAGAATTATAAATATCATATTTATAATTCTCTCAAAATCTAGCTTTTATCATCATTCATACCGCCTCTGCTTTTGTTATATTTGCCTTAGGAAAAAACTTATCATTTATTGCAATTATATTTGATTCTGCTAAAGATTCGATAGAATAGCAAGCCCAATTATTTGAATTATCAATTTTTACATCAGAAAATAAATTATCACAAATAGTTTTCTTTTTCAATCATGCAACTCACAATGCTACTGCAGAAATTTCTTGTCTTAATACAAAATCATCTAAATTATAATCACTCTCTATATTCTTCTTATTTATTATTCATAAATCAGCTAAATAATTTGCACCAATATAAAAGTCATTACTTTCATATTTAACTACTGATGGATAATTATCTATTTTACTAATATCAATATAATTATCCTCTTCAATTTCTTCCTCTATACATTCTGTATTATTATAATTCCATATATATCAATATTTACAAGTACATTTATCATTATAATTTTCTACTGAATTAATTCAATAAATATCTTCACATGTTTTCAAAGTATAATCACTATCTACTTCTTCAACAGATAATATATCACTAACAATATCTGTTGTTTTAGTTTCATTATTTAAAATAAATTTATCATATCTATCAATTGAAAAATCGGTTCACATATTTATAACTATATTTTTTCATATAAAACTTTCTGCTTTATATAATTGAATTGTATATCTAAGCTCTAATAAATAATATTTTTTTGAATATCAAGAATAAACTATTGCTTTATTATTATCATCATCATATTCTAATAAATAAAAATATGCTGAATTATTTTTTTCTTCACATTTTCACTCTTTTAAAATATATCAATCCTTACATCAACAACTTTTAGTATAAGAATCATATTCACTATATAATCAATATTGAGAATAACAACTTTTACATTCTAATCATCATCAATAAGAATTTTTAAAAAAACTATATCAACTACTACATTCACACTTATCAGAAAGAATATTATAAGAACTATTATATCAATATGTATCTGTACAAGCTGAATCTAAACTTTTACATTCTTGTCATGTTCAATATAATTTATCAGCAAAATAATATCAACTTCTACATGAGCAAGTTCAATCAAAATTATCTCTAGCATTATATCAATAAGTATCTGTACAAGATGGATTTTTTACACAGGTAGTATCTCAAAAAATTCATTTTTCAAAATGATATCAACTAAAACAAGAGCATGTTCAATCAAAATTGCTTTTTGCATAAAATCAAAATTCTGAACATCAATAACTACTTACATTATTAATTCATAATATAAATAATAATATAATAATATATAATCTTAGATATTTTTTCATATAGTTTTTGATAATTAATATTTACAAAAATAAAACTAAATATAATTACTTATTTTAAATAAGTAATTATATAAGAAATCTAAATATTTTTTATTTACTTTCTTCAATCTCAGAATATATAATAGTTCTCATTTCACTTGGGTTAGCTAAATATTGAATTGGTTTATTATGTCATCAAGTTCAATTTACAACTAATGTTCAAGCTCATATTATCCTTTGAAAAATTGTTTGGTCTAATGTTGCTGACTCTGTTTTATCAAGTTGTAACTCAAATATATTTCTAGCAATAATTCAAGTTTTGTATAAAACTCTTTTATTTGTTACTGCTATTTCTGTAGTCACCATATAAAAAACATGATAAAGTGTTGGTATAATGATTGCAAATCACATAAACCATGTACCACTTTTTATTCATCAAAAGAAAAAAAGAAATCAAATAAAAGCTAAGAAAGACATGATAAAAATATAAAAACTATGAACCTTTCATTCGTATTTAATTTTTTCACTTGGCAATAAATTATCTTGTATGTATGACATAAAAAAATATTAATAGCTAAAATATATAATCATTATAATAATTTAGATATTTTTACAAGATATTAAATCCTTATTAAATTATACAACTCATTTAATTACTATAAATAGCTATTTAAATACAAGAAAAATTAAATCTTTAAAATTTTATAAAACTCTCTTAATTTTTCAAAATCAATCTTCCTCAAATATTCCCTAAAAGTTCTAACACAAAATTTTTCTGGAGTACCAAAAGAGAAACAAAACCCACACTACATTTTGTAGTGTGGGTTTATTTTATTTCCTCTTATTAGTATTTCTATTTCAATTATTTGGTCTTGAAAATGTTCTTTTTGGTCTCGAAGAACCACTACTTGGTCTTGGTCAATTATTTCTTTGTTGTTTTTTAGGTGCTTTTATACTTTCATCAACTTCTATATGATATGGATGATCTTTTATAACATCTATTTTTCTTCAAAGCATTTTTTGAACATCAAGTAAATATTCTACTTCTTCTTGATTACAAAATGAAAAAGCAGTTCCCTCATTTCAAGCTCTTCAAGTTCTTCAAATACGATGAACATATGTTTCTGGTTCATTTGATATATCATAATTAACCATATATGCTAAATCATCTATATCTATACCTCTAGCAGCTATATCAGTAGCAACTAAAACTTTAGTTAATCAAGTTTTGAAATTTGTTAGAGCTCTTTGACGAGCATTTTGTGATTTATTTCCGTGAATTGCTTCAGCAGGAATTCAAGCGTGAGCTAAATCTTTTACTACATTGTCAGCTCATCTTTTTGTACGAGTAAAAACAAGTATAGCTTTTATTTTTGAATCTTTAATTATTTGAACAAGTAGATTTTTTTTGTTGTTTGAATTAACAAAATAAACAAATTGTTTTACTGTATCAGCTGTACTTGAAACTGGTGTAACTTCTATTTTTACTGGATTAGTCAAAATAGAATCAGCAAGTGACATAATTTCTTTTGGCATAGTTGCTGAAAAAAGTAGAGTTTGTCTTTTTTCTGGTAATTTTTTAAGGATCTTTTTAACATCATTAATAAATCACATATTTAGCATTCTATCAGCTTCATCTAGTGTAAATATTTCAACTTTTCTTAGATCAACAAATCATTGATTCATTAAATCAAGAAGTCTTCAAGGAGTTGCGACAACTATATCAACTCAAGCTTGTAATTTTCTAACTTGAGAAGTTTGATTAACTCAACCAAAAATAACTAAATGACGAAGTTTTAATTCTTTTCAATATTCTTTAAAACTTTCTTCTATTTGAATTGCTAATTCACGAGTTGGTGTAAGGATAAGACATTTTATAGCACGCGAAAAATTTGATAATTCTTTCTCTCTAGAAAGAATTTGTAGAGTAGGAATAGCAAATGCAGCAGTTTTCCCTGTTCAAGTTTGTGCAGCTCAAAGAACATCATCTCAATTAAGTATATGTGGAATAGCTTTTTCTTGAATTGGAGTTGGATTAGTATATCCTTGTTTTTCTAGTGCATTTAATATAGGTTGTATTATGTTTAATTCTTTAAATAACATTTTTTTGATTGGTGAAAATATATAATTTATTTAGAAGCCGATTATATTCAAAAAAATTGATTTGTCATATAATAAAAAATCAATCTAGTATTTTCAATAATTGAAAAAAAAATTAAACAATGTTATGATTATTAAAATATTTAAATAATTAACAATATAATAATGAATATAAAAAATATAATTAAAAAAATATTACTCCTAATTATAATATTATCTGCATCTATATTTACAATTTGATTAATTCTTTCTAATACTTATGAAGTAAATCAACACAATATTTGAACATCTTGAAATAGAGTTTTCGTTTCAAAAGATGGACATAAAGAAGTTGCTTATGATTCAAATTGAGAAATTGTAAGTGATTATACAAATATGTGAAGTTATAATTTTAAACATTATAAAAACGAACCATTTGGACATTTTGTATATGATACACTACCTTGGCTAAGATGGTGAAATAGTGAAAATGATAAATCAAATATTAGTCAAAGATTAACTGCTTTTTTAAAAGATTTTTGATTAGGAATATATTATACAATTATATCAAATATATTAATATTATTAGCAATTATAATATTAATTTGGTTTTATATATGAATTAAAAAATTTAAAGAAAAAATATTTAATTCTAATTATTTAATATTTAAAATAATTATTTTAGTTTTAGTTTTATTTTCGATTACATATTATGCTTGATTTGTTATATCAAAAAATAATAATAAGGTAGTAATTATTAACAATAATATAGAATTAGCAAACACTTATTATGAAAATAATAAATATTTAGAATCATCAGAATTATATGAAAAATTATTAGAAGAATGAACTGTAACTCCTGAATTGTTAAACAATATTTTTGCAAGTTATGTAAAATTATGAAAATATGATAAAGCATTATATGTAATTAAATTTATGGTTTCTAATTTCTGAGCAAGTGAATCAATAATTTGATCACATATAGAAAAAGATAACTTAAGTGATAAAATAGTCTCACTTTATAAAGAGATTCTTAAAGAAGATTATAAAAATCCTGAACATTTATTAGAAGTTGCAAAATTACTATATCAAGCTTGAGATTACTATTATGATTTAGATTCAAAAAAATACTACCTTGCGATTTTAACTCAATATATGAATGCATACCTACTTTTAAATGATGCAATTAAAATAGATCCAAATAATTCAGAATATTATTATTATCAATGAAGATTAAAAATGGATATAGGAGATTCTTTTGAAGATTCTCAAAAGAAATTAGAAAAAGCAATTGAATTAAAAAAAGATGATTTTAATTACTATTATAAATTATGAAATGCATTAATGCATCAAAATAAATATAGCGAAGCAAAAGAAAACTTTTTAAAATGAATTGAATTAAATAGTGATTATGAAAAACTTCACTTAAATTTATGAAATATGTATTTTAAACTTTGAGAAAGAGAAAAATGATACTTAAGTTATGAAACATGATTAAAAGTATGTAAAGAAATGTGTGCAGATTTTTATTATAATATAGGTAATGAATTACTTAACGAAAAAAAATATATAGAAGCTAGAGCATCCTATGAAAAATCTCTTGAAATTAATCCTACTAAAAAAGAAACAATACAAAACTTAAAATATTTAAAAGATAAAATTAAATAATTACAAAAAAAGTATATGAAAATTCATATACTTTTTTTGTAATTATTTGTCACCTTTTTTTATATTATCGTTATAATATACGTGTTAATAAATTTATATTTTAAAAAAGACATTATGAAAAAAATAATTATTGCTACAATAGTTTGAAGTGCATTATTCACTTCTTGAACATTTGCTGATTATCTTGCTGAACCAATGCTTATAAGTGAACCGACAAGTGTAGTATCTAGTGATACTACAAGTTACCTAGCAAATAAATATGATATTATAATCAGAAATAATTTTTTAGATTCAGATTATGATTATAATAATATGAATTATTATACTTCTAAAATAAAAGCAGAAAATATAGTTATTCCTGATGAAATAAAAACAAGTGCAAAAAAAATCTACTTTTTAATAGAAGAATGAAATAGTAGAATATACAACACTTTCGATTACGCAAGAGATGAAAGTATGAAAGTTGAAAATGTTACTGATGAATATAACTATAAAATAGTTGAATATAAAGAATGACAAAAAGAATACATTTTTAAAAATTCAGATTTAGTTAAAGATTTTACAAAAGATGAATATAAAAGTGTAACTATAACTTTGATGGCTGAAATCTCAGATTCAGAAAAAATCCCATTATCTACTTCTGCATACAATTATATAAATACTAAAGAAGAAGTATTACAACAATTAATAAGTGATGGTAAATGATATGATTATTATTATACATATTTTAATTCTGATAATTTAGAAAAATATTTAATCACTATTTGAGAAAAAAATTCTAGATCAGAATATAAAAATATATTAAATAAAATTATAAACAAAGTATCACAAGCAAAAAAATTAAATGATGATAATTGAAAAAACATCTTAGCAAATATAAAATTAGAAAGTGATTTCAAAAATAATTTAGATAAATATGAATTATTTAATGAAACAAAAAATCTACTTGATAGTCTTGATATAGCGTCAAAAAATCAAATTCAAAATATAAAAGCATTTGATGCAATTGATACTCTATTAAAATAGTAAACAAAAGTTAGTATTGACTTATAGTATTTATAAACTATATTTAAATTATTAATTTTTCACTTTACAGTATGGAAACTGAAAATATTCATAATAATAATAGTTGAACAGATACTTTAAGTTATCAAGAATTAGATTTAAGAATAAAAGATATTGTTGAAAATATAATTAGTAAAGAAGATATAAATTTAAAAAAAAGAAGTGTTAAAAAATTATTATCATTTATAATTACACTTAAGGAGTCTTGTGCAATATCACCCAATTGTATATCATCTATAAATTTAGAGTTATTACAAAATGAAGATACATATAAAATATTATGTGAAATATTTATAGATGCAGCAAATAAATGAGAAATTAGATATTACATTACATTAATAAACGAGTTTAGAGAATATTTTCCAAATATAGATTTTATATATAATTCTCCTGAAATACAAGATGCTATAATTAAAGATATTGAATTTTTAGAAAAAAATAGACAAAATATAAGTATTTTATCTAAATATCTAAAAAATAATTAAATAAACCTAAGGTTTATTTAATTATTTTTTTGTTTTTTTGTTTTTTAACCAAAAAACAATATACTCTTGACATATAATTTAATAAACGATTTTTAATTATGAATTTCAACGAATTAAACATAATTCAACCTATATTGAAAGCACTTGAAAAAGAGTGATTTAAAACTCCAACAGAAATACAAGAAAAAGTAATTCCCTTAGCTCTAGAAAATAGGGATATTTTGTGATGTGCTAAAACTTGAAGCTGAAAAACATTTGCATTTGCAATACCAACTCTACAATTATTGTATAACAAAAGATTGGAAAAATGACTTGTTGAATGAAAAGTAAAAAGAAATATTAAATCTCTTATTTTGGCTCCAACTCGTGAATTAGCAATTCAGATTTGAGAAGCATTTGCACCATATTGTACAAATACAAATTTTAAACATACTGTGATTTTTGGTTGAGTAAATCAATTTCATCAAGTTAAAGCAATAGAAAAATGAGTTGATATTTTGATTGCTACACCTTGAAGATTAGAAGATTTTATTAGTCAATGAATTATAAAATTGTCATATGTAGAAATACTTACAATTGATGAAGCTGACAGAATGATGGAATTAGGTTCACTTCAAGATTTAAAGAAAATCTTAAAAAGAATTCCTGAGCAAAGACAAACATTTTTATTTTCTGCAACTATGCCTAGTGATATAAAAACTCTAGCAAATAGTATATTAAAAAATCCAGAAAATATAACTGTAAATTCTGTTTCAGGTCCAATTCCTGCAATCAAACAAAAAGTATATTTTTTAAGTAAAAATTTTAAAAGACAATTACTTCAACAAATATGTAAAAGAAAGGATTTAGACTCAATTTTGGTTTTTGCAAATACAATAATAGAAAGTGAAAGAGTTTATGAATTTATGAAAATGGCATGAATAAAATGTGATTACATAAATAAAAATAAAACTCAAAATCAAAGACAAAAAGCATTACAATGATTAAAAGATTGAGATATAAAAGTATTAATTGCTACTGATATAGCTTCTAGATGACTAGATATAAGTGATTTATCATGTGTTGTAAACTATGAATTACCATGAGATTGAGAAAGTTATATTCATCGTATTTGAAGAACTTGAAGAGCTTGAAAAGAGTGATTAGCAATTTCATTTTGTAGTGAAATTGAAAAAGAAAAATTTGAAAAAATAAAGAGTTTAGTTTGAACTAAGATTGAAGTTATAGCTGATGAATCATATAAAGAAGAAATAGTTCCAAAATGAAGATCAGAGAAAATTGATAGAATGAATGAAAAAACAAAACCAAAAACTAGAAAAAAAACTGATTATTCAAAAATGAATACTTCTGAAAAAAGAGAAAAAAAATCAGATACAAAAACTCCAAAAACATTTTCAAGACCAAAAAAAGAAAGTCCACGTAGTAAAAATGTAAAATTACCTTTTAGAAAAAACAAAAAATAAAATCCCTTCGGGATTTTATTTTTTTTAAAAATTTGCATTAAAAAATAATTATTTTAAAATAGTAGTATAATATTTTTTAATATAAAAACTATGACTAATGAAAAAAATGATGAATTAGAAACTCCTGAAATTGAAGAAGTAGTTGAAGAAATAAAGGTGCAAACTCCACCTATTCCAAAAGTAACTAAGATTCCTGTTCATAACAATTTTATGAAATGAGGTAATCAAATTAGATGAAATCAAAATAATTTTACAAAACAAGTTCAAAGAAAAGCTTCTTGAAGAGGTAGATAAAAATAATAATAATATATGAAAATAATAAAAAAAGAACCTGAAAATAGAAATGATGATTTATTACACTGAGTAACTTTGGCTATGATTCTTGATTATTTGATAGAAGAATATGGTTTTGAAGAATTAAGTCAGTTATTTAATATAAATTGTTTTAAAAATAATCCAAGTAAAGAATCAAGTCTAAAGTTTTTGAGAAAAACTGAATGGGCTCGCCTACAAGTACAAGGTTTATATGTAAAATCAGTTTTAAATAAAAGAAGAAATAAAAAGTAAAAAACCCCGCTACGCGGGGTTTTTATTTTATGAACAAAGGAAGAAAGAATTACTTCTTCTTCTTGCCTTTATCCTTTTTTTTGCCTTTTTTTGCCATGATGGCCTCCTGAAAAAAAAGTTATAGAATAGCAACTGCTAAACCTTTTAGATTATATATAAACTTTTATATATGTCAATAGTTTTTATTACTTTTTTGATTTATTTCTTTTTTTCTTTTTCATACTAGCAACTTTATATGATCATTGGATTATCTTTGTTTGCCAGTCTGAAGTTTTCTTAATTGTAGAAATAATCTTTTCAAATTCAGGATTAAATATAGAATCTTCTTTTCAAGAATATGCTTCATCTATAGCTTTAGATAAAGCTGTAAGTTTATGTTTTTTTGAAATTTTTTCTTTTTGAGATTTAAAACTTTCTGGATTTGATATATTTATATTTTTTTGAAGAACTCATTTAATTAACTCTTCTCTTGTTTTACAAATATCAGTATTAATTTTAACTATATCATCATCTAATTTTGGTTTAATAACTTTACCAAAATAATTTATAGTTACAGCTTTAACTATATATTCTGGTAATTCTTCTCCATTTGGTCATATATATCAGCTAAAAATATTTCTTTTAGACTCTAATGATTTTTCTATATTTGTAGTTTCATTTAATGAAGTTTTTTTAGAAACAGTATTAATTTTATTATCTAACCAAGCAGCTCTAATATATCAAGATTCTAAAACATTTTCTCTATTATAGGTATTATTATGTCAATTAATATAAATGTATGCTTCTCAATTTAATGAATATATTTTTTTTGATACTGATGAAAAAAATTTAGTGTTCTTTTTAAATGTTTCAATATATAATCAATTTTGATTATAAAATCTAATTGGATTATTTGATGTAAAATCTGAAGAATCAATTTTATATCAAGTATCACTTAAAGAAGTAAAATTTAAATTTTCATAAAATTCTTTTTCTTTATAACTTTGAATATTTATACTTCAAAAAATATCTCATTTTTCAGTATTTTTTGATAATCAATTTCAAAACAATCAATTAAATTCAGTTTTCGATTTTTCAATTTCTTCTCAAAATAATCAATTAAATCAAGTTGTTTTTTTAATTGTATCTATTAATGGTTTAAATCAAGTTTCCTGTTTTTCAGTTGTTTTTTCTCAAAACAATCAACTAAATCAAGTTTTAGTTGTATTAGTATCTATTAATGGTTTAAATCAAGTTTTTAATGTATCAAATATTTTTTTTCAAAAAAATCAAACAGTATCCTGAATTGATTTAATTCATTTTTCAAATTTAGAATCTTTTTTCTTTCATAAAAGAAATTCATTTCATAAGCATGCAGACAAATTCATAAAAAAGTATTAGATAATATTACGCTTCTTTTCTAGAAAAAATACTAGAAAAACCTTTTTTCAGACTTCACCATAATCAAGATGATTTTTTAGGAGTATTTAAAGTTTCTTTTTTTATTCTTACTCAAGAATTAGAAATTTTATTTATATTTAACAATTCAATTTTTGTAGTTCAATCTTTTTGTAATATTCAAATACGAGCTTGTTGTCCAGAAATTACTTTTTCAGGATTACAAAATATCTCAATTACTTGTTCTTTGTCTGATGAAATACCTTTTATTTCAACTTTTAATTTAAAATGATTACTTCATGAAATTTTTTGAAAAGAAACTATATCAAATTTATCATATCAAACTATATTTAATGAAACTATATCATTTATATCTTTAGAATTAAGCGTATCAGAAAGAGAATTATAATATAACTCATCATTTACTGCTTCTCAAAATACCTTGTGTAAATCGTGTCTTAATTGAGCAGAAAAATTATTAACTCAATCACTCTCTTTTAATTGAGCTGATTTTATAGCTTTAAGTATATTTGGATTTCTTAAATCAAGTGATTTTATTCAAGGATAAATTTCATTAGTAGATTTTTTTATTCACTCTATATAATCATTAGTAGTTGAATTCAATGAAAATTCAGGAGATAAATTATTTTGTATTCTATAAATAGAAGCATTTTTAACATTTCAACTATTTATAAATTTTAGCCAAGCATCTTGACGAAGTTTTGATTGTTTTTCTAAATAAATAGTATTTTTAATTGAGTTATAAGAAGATACTTCATTACTTATTCAAGATACTCTAGATTGTAATGAATCAATGTGTTTTTTAAGTCATTTCCAATCTAAAAATAAATTTCAATCATTTAATATAGAAATCACTTCATTTATCTCCTCTTCTAAATCTAAAATAGTTTCTAAATTTTCAATTTTCATTGACTGATTTTTTAGCAAAATCAATAGATCATTTAAATAATTTAAATATCCCTTAATTGAGTTAATTCATAAAGTAAAAAATGCTTTTTGATTATCTTTTACTAAACTAATATTTCATTCAAAATTACTATTTATTTCTGTATATTTATCTAAAATATTAATAAAAACTCTAAAAGAATTATTATTTTCAAAATTATAATCAAACATGTCAGATTTCATTGAACTATTCATTGTTTTCATTAAATATATTATGATTAAATATAAATATTTATTTTTTGAATTATAAATATAAACATATTTATGTCAATAAATTTATATTTATAAAAAAACTCACTTTAAAGTGAGTTTTTTAGTTTAACATTGTTCATCAATGGATTTCTTCATCCATTATATCTATTCCTTGTTCTGGTTTAAAATATATTTTTTTTCTCCATTCATTTACTATTTCTTCTGTTCAAGGTAATTGAGATATAAATACAACAAATGCATTTATATAGTTATTTAATAAATCATGTAATGAATTTAATTCTTCTATTGATTTTATTTCTCAGGATAATCTTAATAATGATTTATATATATGATTTGCATAAAAATCTAAGATTATTAATGCCTTTTCCATATCATCAACTTCAATACCAAGTTCATCACTTATATCAGAATCAGTTCAATAAATAGGAAATAATGTTTCATTTAAAAATCTAGGTAAAATATTTAAATGAACATTATGAAAAATAGAAAAAGCTGTTACTCAATGATAACAAATATTTTCAGATTTATTTCCATACTCATACATTAAATCAATCTTACTAACTATATATGAAGACATAAATTTTAATTTTAAAGAATCAAAATTTATTTCTGAATCCATAGTTTTTATTGTATGACATTTTTCCATAAATAAATCTAGTGTTCATTCTGGAATATCTAAAATAGGTATATTTTTATTTAAAACTCAAATAAATGAACTTAATGCTTCTACAAAATTTCATTTTAAAAAATAATAAGTATATAAATATAAATCCATAGTATATCTAGCATCTAATCATGATTGAATAAATTTAAATGCTGTTTTTAAATCTCACTTATTAAATAAAGCACTTATTAGTTTAGATAAATTATTTATGTTTGGATCTAGAGTATATGCTTCTTGAAATTTCATAATTGATTGATCAAAATATCAATTATCTTCAAATATATTTCATAATTGAATAGTTGCTTCATTTGAGCCAAGTTCTTCAGAAGCAATAAAACTTTCTATAATAGTTTCTGGTCATTTTTTTTGTAAAATAGCCATATTTCAAGCACATAGAAGTATATATGATTTTTCTAATTCTGATAAATCTTCTTTTTTAAATGATTTAACCATAAATCTACGAATATAATCAAAAAATCCTCTAGTTTCATAAGTTTCCTTAAAAAACTTATTTAAATCTTTCAATGTTTTTCTTAATTCACTATTATTAGGAATATTTACAAGAGATTCAAGTAAATAATAGATTGAAAAAATACTATTTAATAAATATTCGTTATTGATAACTAAATCAATAGTTAAATCAAATGAAGAATCATATATTAAATATGTGAAAAGCAATATTTCATCTTTAGCTAGTCAACCAAGATTATATTTTTTTATAAAATCTCAAAAATCTTTTGTATCCATATTTGGAAAATTTCTTGAAATTAGTTTCTCAGCAAAAAATAATAATGCTAATTCTTTATTTTCAAGTAAAACTTCAGGATAATCTTCTTCTTTTATATCAATTGAATCACGAGCAGTATTTTGTAAAGTAACTCTTATAAATTTACCATACTTTACATCTATTTTATTTATAAACTCATTGTAAGTATTTTGTAATAATGGCGAAAATGTATCTATATAATCTGTTTCATCTTTTAAGACTTTTAGAGAATATGGTATTTCATTTTCGTCTATATCTCATATTTCATTATAACATTTTTCTAAAAATGGAAATAATTTTTGTGACATAACCCTATAATTTTTTCCATGAAAAAATATCATAGATAAAGTAGCAACATACATAGATAAGTTTTCAAATGTATCAAATTCTGAGTGTTCTGGTTCTTCTAAATCTTTTTCTTTTTTTGTATTTAAATTTCATTTTACTAATAATGAAATATTATCATCAAAATATCATCACAATAAATTAAATTTTTCATCTTCTCTAGAAAATGCAAGTATATCTAAATCACTTAAATGTTCTCATAAATATTTATCTTCTTTTAATATACTTATATGAACTTGCATTAAATAAAGCTTTCTAAGAACTAACTCATCATAAACTACTCTATCTTCTTTACTTAAATTATTAACTCAAATATTATTAAATCTATCTATTTTAGAACGAATATCATCTAAATTTGTCTCTATATAATCATTTGCTACAAGTGATAATTTAAGAAGTGGTTCTAAAACTGGTAATTCATTTTCAAGTAAATAATTAGCCATTAAAACTTCAAAATTTTTTAAATCAGAATCATCTTCAATTATAAAACTATACATTATAAAAGGTAAAACTACATTTTCTTTTGTATTTCAATTTTCATTATACACAGTTGATTTCAATCTTAAATAAGCTTGTTTAGCATTATTTATATTTCATAATTGATTATAAATAATAATTATATTTTCTAAAAATATTTTATCACCATAAATACTATAAGCATTTTCTAAAAGTATAATTGCAAATTCAGTTTTTCATAATTCTTTGTATGCTAATGCAGAATACAAATATCAGATTTCATCTCAATTTGAGATTAAAGTATCATAAATAGAAATTGCCTTATAAAAATCTCATTTTCTTTCATAATCCTTTCATAGTGTAATCAAAAATTTAGAATTTTCGCTATATCATTCTTTTTTCTTTGCAGTAGACATCAATAAATTAATTTTTCTATTAATTTCAGTCATAAATTCAAAATCTCCTATTACTTCTGGATCTTGCATTTCTAAAGTAGTACTTCTATATACTTCATTTATAACTTCTACTGCTACTGGATAATTACATGAAATAATTGTTGATAAAAAAGAAATTGCTGCATCAAAATCCCCCATACTAACTAAGTATAAAGGAATTGTTTGAATAACTTGATTATCATCTTCTTCTTTTTCATCAAGTGATTTTATGATTGTATTTAGTGCTCTTAAACGAACAGCTCTACTATAATTAGTTAAGTTATCAATAACATGTTCTGGCATAGAATCAACTAAACATCTTGTTCTATCCATTATTATTTCATTCATTTAACATATTTTAAAGAATATATAACTATATATTAAAATAATATCTTGGAAAGTCAATATAATTTAAACAATAAAAAAAAGCTTACTTTATAGTAAGCTTTTCGTTTAAAACTCAATTATATTACTTGAACATTAACTGCATTTAAACCTCTTTTACCTTGTTCAACTTCAAATTGAACTTCATCACCTTCTTTAATTTGACCATCAACACCTGAAATATGAACAAAATATTCACTTCCTGATTCATTATCAATAATAAACCCAAACCCTTTAGTATCATTAAAAAATTTTACTTTACCGTTATACATTTGTATATATTTAAATAATTATAAGGCCTACATAATACTCTCTTTTTTTTATAATGCAAATTTAAAAAAAATATTATTACTTTATTGACTTAATAAGCGATATATAGTAAAATTTTAGAAATTAATAATAATACTAAATCTATGTTTAAAAAGATATTCTTACCTACTATATTAGCAATACTTACTTATTGATTTTGGATAAGTCCAGATTTCAAAGAAATATCTGCATGAGTAGCTATATTTTTATTTTGAATGTTATTTTTACAACAATGATTCAAAGCGTTTACTTGATGAATACTTGAAAAAATATTACAAAAAAGTAATGATAAAATGTGGAAAAGCTTACTTTTTTGATTTAGTGCTTCAACATTGATGCAATCAAGTTCTCTAGTTTCTATACTTACTATTTCATTTTTAAGTGCTGAGTTAATAACGCTAATTCAATGACTTTGAATCTTATTTTGAGCAAATGTTGGTACAACAACTTGAGCTTGGTTGATTGCTGCATTTTGAATGAAAATAAATATTTCTGCATATGCTATGCCTATGCTTGTTTTTGGTATGATTTTCTCATTTCAAAAAAACAAAAATATGAAATGAATAGGTTCAATTCTAGCTTGATTATGATTTCTTTTCTTATGAATTCATTATATGAAAGTATGATTTGAATCATTTCAAACAAGCATAAATTTGATTGAATATGCAATGACATGATTTTTATGAATATTAGTTTTTGTATGAATTGGTATAATAGCAACAATTGTTATGCAATCAAGTCATGCAACAATAATACTTGTAATAGCTGCATTGGCAACGAATCAAGTTACATATGAAAATGCTTTAGCACTTGTTATATGAGCAAATATTTGAACAACAATAACAGCAGTACTTTGATCACTAACTTGAAATATAAACTGAAAAAGACTGGCAATTTCTGATATAATATTTAAAATAACAACTTGATTAATTTTTATCATATTTTTACATCCAATAATATGATTTGTAGATATATTATCAAATATTATTTGAATAAGTATTAATGATTTTACTCTGAAATTAGCTTTATTTCATACAATATTTAACTTAATATGAGTTATATTATTAATCCCATTTATAAATAAATTAATTCTTGTTGTAAATAAAATATTTCCTGACAAAGATATAAATAATTTATATGGAAATATTTATCTAAATTCTGCATCAATTGATTTTCCTGATACATCAATTATTTCGCTTATTAAAGAGACAAAACACTTATACACAAATACACTAGAAATCATTCTAGAATCGTTTAGTTTGAAAAAAGATGATATAATTTGAGAATATAAATTTGATGAATTAAAGAAAAAAATTAAAACACTAGATATAGATGAAATTGATGAATTGTATAACAAAAAAATAAAAATATTATATTGAGAAATCATAGATTTTACCACAAAATCACAAGCAAATAATCCAGAAAAATATGCTGATGAATTTTATAAGATAAAATTTGCTGCCAGAAATTTAGCTGAAGTTATAAAATCTATCAAACATTTACAAAAAAATATCAATAAATATATGAATTCTAATAATTTAGAAATTAGAACTCAATATGAAAAAATAGTAATTGATATAATTAATTTAGTAAAATTTATTGATGAATTAAGTAAATCAAATATTGCAGAAGAAAAATTGATGATCTTAGCAAAAATAGAAAGAAATATTGATCACAATGATATTATAAATAATTGAACTATTAATAAATTAATAAGAGAAAATAAAATAACAAATGAAATGTCTACTTCTCTTATGATTGATACAAATTATAAAAATGACGCTTTCAAGAAATTACTTGAAGTTTCTGAAATAGTTTTTAATAATGAAATATCAGACGAGATTACAGAATTAAAAAATAAAAAAAATAAAAAAATAAATACATGGTTTTCAAAAACATTTTGATTATCAGAGAAAAAATTAGAAAAAGCTATAAAAAAGTTAAAAAGAAGAAAAAATTTCATAAAAAATAAGATAAAATATGAAGAAGATAAATTACAAATACAAAGATTAAAAGAAGAAATTATAAACATAGATTTTATAATTGAAAAATATAAAAGATAAGCATTAGCTTATCTTTTATATTTTTTTCTTTGACAATAATTATATTTATATATTATATATTTACTTTATTGATACTAAGTCCCAATAATATGAACATAGAAAAAATACTAAAAGAAAAACAAAATAGAGTTACTCCTGAAAGAATAGCTATATTTAATTTTTTAGAAACAAAACATATTTTCACTTATAGTGATATAATGGAAAATTTTAAAAATATAGCTAGGGCTTCTATTTTTAGAACTCTAAATTTATTTTTGGCATTATGAGTTATAAGAAAAATAGATATTTGAGAAAATATTATGACTTATGAATTAAATGATGAAACTCATCATCATGAACATATGAAATGTAATAGTTGTAATTCTATAATTACTTTTCATTCTGAAAATATATGTAAAAAAATATTTGAAGAAGCTAAAAATATGTGATTTAAAATAAAGTCTCACAATATTTGAATTGTTGGAACTTGCAAAGATTGTTTATAATTTAAATTTAAAATAATGAAAATATTTTTATTTACACTAATATGAAATTTGATAATTTCACTAAGCATATTATCAGTTATATATTTTACAAGATTTTTTAAAAATAACATAAAGAAAAACATAGATTATATAACTTCTATAACTATTTGAGTTATTTTATGAGTTATATTTTTATGATTCTTCCCTGAAATACTTTCAGAAGCAGATGTTAAACCAAGTTATTTTTGATTGTTTATATTACTTGGATTATTATCATTTTACTTTTTAGAATTATTTCTTCATTGGCATCATTGCAGAGATTTATCTCATGATTGACATGACCATTGTGAACACAACGATTCACTACATAAAGAACATATGAAATGAAAACTTATGTTTTTATGAACTTTTTTACATAATTCTATACATTGAATAATTTTATTTGGCGCTTTTTCTATAAACACTGAAATCTGAATTATTACAACTATTGCTATATTATTACACTCAATACCTCAAAATATTTCAAATTATATAATGACAGATTCAAAATCAAAATATTATATAATAACTAGTTTTTGATGAGTATTTTGAGCTATATTAACTCTTCCATTTATAAATTTTCTACTTTTAAATAAAAGTTATATTATCTTATTTATTTGTGGATGACTACTATATACTGCCCTAACTGATATACTTCCAGAAATAAAAGACAATGAAAATACAAAATCAAAGATTATGTATTTTATATTTCTTGTATTTTGAATATTGTTATTTGCATTATTTAATTGATCAATTCATCTGTTGTGATTATCTGAAGGGTAAATATTTGACAATCAGCTATTTATATTTTATAATATAAATAGCTGATTTTTATATAGGAGGAAAAAAATGAGCTTTCAAAAGATGGTACATACACCAAAGGGTGCTTATGTACAACTCAAAGTTGGTTTTGGCAACAAAATCTACCTTGATGGAAGAGAAACTCTTTACAAAGTTGGTGATGATGGAAAAATCTATACCAATGGAGGAAGTTTCGTGTCCAAAGATACAGTTGAAAAATTCTGCAAGTCTCAAGGCTTGATTAAGTGATTTTTGGCTGAACAAAAAAACTCGCCCTTCCAGGCGAGTTTTTGCTTTTTAAAAATTATTTAAACAATTTTAATCTCAGACTATTACTCACCACACTTACACTACTCATACTCATAGCAAAACTTGCAAATATTGGATTAAGTATTCATAAAACTGCTAGTGGAATACCAATAGAATTATAAACAAAAGCCCAAAATAAATTTTGTTTTATTATATAAAGTGTTCTTCTAGATAAATCAATCGCAGTAACAACTTTTTCTAAATTTCATTTCACCAAAACTATATCGCTTGATTCCATAGCAATATCACTTCAAGTTCACATTGCAATTGATAAGTCAGCTTTTACAAGTGCTGGCGCATCATTTATACCATCTCAAACAAAAGCAACTTTATTTCAATTTGCTTGTAAATCACTTATAACTTGTAATTTATCTCCAGGCATAACCTCAGAAATTACAGTATCAATACCAATTTGAGATGCTATATATTCTGATGTTTTTTTTGTATCTCAAGTTAACATAACTACTTTTATTCATTTACTTTGAATATTTTTTATAGTATCAATTACTCAAGTTTTTGGTAAATCAATTAATCAAATAATTCAATATATATCAAATTCATCTCAAACTATAATTGGAGTTTTTCAAAATATAGTTAATTTATCAATTTGAATATTTATTTCATCACTTATTTTTTCAAATAATTTTTTATTTCATAATTTAATTTTTTTTCAATTTATTTCTCAAACTACTCATTTTCATCTTATTTCTTCGAAATTTGAAACTTCTAAATTTTTTATTTCATTATCATAATTTGCAATAGATTTAGAAAGTGGATGATGAGATAATACTGACAATGATTTAGAAATTTGAATAAGTTCTTCCCTTGATTTTCAAATATTTATTATATCAGTAACTTCCGGTTTTCAATTTGTAAGAGTTCATGTTTTATCAAAAACTATTATGTCTATATCCTTTGTTTTTTCTAGAGTTTCAGCATTTTTTATAAGAATTCCATGACTTGCTCAAACTCAAGTTCAAACCATAATTGCAGTTGGTGTTGCAAGTCAAAGTGCGCAAGGACAAGCAATTACAAGAGCTGCAACTGCCGGAACTATCGATTGACTTATATCTCAAGTTACAAGATACCAAACAACAAAAGTAATGATAGAAATAACTATAATCACAGGGACAAAAACTCAAGAAATCTTATCTGCTAAATGTTCAATTGGAGCTTTTGAACTTTGTGCATTATCAACCAATTTTATGATATTTGCAAGAGTTCAATTTGCGTTTGTTTTAGTAACTTTTACATTTAAATTTCAGTCTAAATTTATAGTAGATCAAAAACATTCACTTCATATTTCCTTATAAACTGGAATACTTTCTCAAGTTAACATACTCTCATCTACATTTGCTCATCAAGAAACTATAATTCAATCCAGAGCTATCTTTTCTCAAGCTTTTACAACTACTATTTCTCACTCTTTTATATCATCTATATCTTTTTCAATCATATTTTCTCAAACCAAAACATAAGCTTTTTTAACTCATAGTTCAAGTAATTTTGAAATCGCATCTCACGCTTTTGATTTTGCTTTTGCTTCTAAATATTTTCAAAGATTTATAAGAGTTATAATTGAAACTGAAGCTTCAAAATAAACTGAATATCAATCAAAGAACATAGCAATAATAGAGTAAATAAGTGCTGTTAGAGTTCATAGTGATACTAAACTATCCATATTAAAATGCATTTTTTTCAAAGCTTTTAATGCTCAAGAATGATAATGTCCTCAAAATCAAAAAACAACTATTGCAGATAAGATTGCATAGATATACATAAGTAAATCTACTCAGAAAAAATCTATACCTATCATAAATTTTCAAAACATCATTGAAAAAACAGGAATTGAAAATACAAGAGAAAAAATAAATCTATTTAATACTTTATTATTTTTTTTCTCTGATTTATTTGTTTCTATATTTTCTTCTACTCAAAAACCATTTGATTCTATAGCTTTTTGTATTTCAGTAAAATCTATGATTTTCTCATCATAATCTATATTTGCCATATTTGTAGCCAAATTTATCGCTACTTTTGAAACTCATTTTAAATGACTTAAACTATTTTGGTTTAAACTTACACAGCTAGCACAAGTCATTCATTTTATTAAAACTTTTTTGTGCATATTTTTTTATTTAATGAATATTTGAATTTTTAGAATTAATATAAACAAAAAAGTTCGAGGCATAAAAATATTTTTGAAAGGAACTTACGAATATGTAAGTGACTTAGAAAATATTTTTATAACAATGAAATTTAAAGTTTATATCAATTTTTTATTTAATGATTATTTTTCATTGTTGCATTCACATAGTCCCACATACAATATCGTAAGAACCTGGTTTTGCATCATATATTTCATAAATAATATCGCTTCATTTTTTTACATATGAAACTTTATTTGATAATTTTGGTATAACTTGTGTTGTCATACAACCAAGTCAATTTGATGTTGGAGTTATAATAACTTTATAGTTTCCTCATGCTTTTAGATTTATTTCACTTGGAACTGTTGCATATCAATTATGAGAAACTTTTACTATTTCTAGTTCTGCATTGTTATTTTCTCAAGTTGCATTTGATATATGTTGTGAAACAGAAGTTTCATTTCAAAATGCTGAAAAATTAACCAATTTATAAGAATTACTAATACTAAATATTCAGAAAAATATAACTATTGCTCAAATTATAGTATTTAATATTACAAATTTTTTATTTGTAAAATAACTAGATCCTAAACCTAGAGAATATAAAACTGGAAAAGTTCAAAGTGCAAAAAACATCATAACAAGTCCTCATACTAAAAAACTTCAACTACTAATAGCTAAAAGTTGCATAGATTGAGTAAATCCGCAAGGTAAGAAAAATGTTAGAGCTCATACTATTGGAGCATGTTTTGGCTCTCCTAGTGATTCTATCTTTGAAACAAAACTCTTTGGCATATGTATACCAAATTTAGTTATACTTGGAAATATTCATAAAATATTTAATCACATATAGATTAAAAACAATCATACAATAACTGTTAATATTCATGTAACAGCAAAGTTTATACTAAAAATTTGTCCTATACTTCAAAGAATTCAACCCAATAAGAAGAAACCAAATATTCTTCAAAGTTGAAATCAAGTTTGAACTTTAAAATGTCATAAAAATGATTTTTCTTTATCAAAATATTTTGAAAAACCAATTATTATACCTCAAGTTATCGCAAGACAAGTAGAAACTGATGCAACTAGTCATAATAAAATTGCACTTATATAATTCACACTTGATGTATCTGGAATAAAGGTGTTAAATTTAAAGATTTTAGTAGAAATAAATAATATAACAACTATCATAATAGCTATAATATTTAAAAGAAGTTTATCTTCTTTTTTATTATTTGTTATTATTCAATCTGCCTCAACTACTTTAAAATTATTTTTTTCTATAGCTTTAACTACTTTTTTATAATCAGCTTCTGTTTTATAATCTACTTCCATTATTCATTTTTTATGGCTCACCATAAGTAAATCAACTCAAGAAATTTCTTTTAATTCTTTTTCTAAAATAATTTCACAACTTATACAATGCATTCATTTAATTTGAATCGTTTTTTTCATTTTTTAAAATATTTACAATATAAAAACTATATACATCTACAAAATAGACACTAAAAAATGTCTATATTTTTTTATAAATTTTCAAAAACAAGTATTTTACGCAGTTTTTGAAAATTTACTTATATAGTTTTTATGTATTTGATTTGATTATTCAGACTAGATTTTTATAAGATTTATCTTTATAATTTTCATATAAATAATAAATCGGTGGTAAGGTATTTCAAATATATTTTAACTCAGAAACTGGATTTGATCAAAGTGATATATCTAAATAACAATGTTTAATCTTATCAATTTTCTTTTTAAGATTTTGTGTATTTATAACATTAATTCCAGCATTTAAATAATCAGTATCATAGCAACAAATACTTGTACAATCTTTTGTACTAGCATTTCAATCTTTTATATTTTCATTATTATTTGCAACAATTGAACTATGATTTCACATTGAAGACATCATTTCAATACTTGAAAATGCCATAACTGCGTTATGGCTAAAGTTTATAAAAATAAACACAAAAACTATCAAGAATGAAATTATTTTTTTCAAATAAATTAAGTTATTTTTTAATTAACTATATAATAGTTAGTAATTTAAAAATTGCAAAAAATATAGATTTTATTTTAAAAAATATATAATTATAATATTAATTTTTTATACATATTACTGAAGATCAATATACCTTAAGAATACCTCCACGATTAGTTTTAAGACCAGAATATAAACGACGATACTGTGAATTACTTGTAGAACTTTCACTAGATGATAGCCGTCAACCGTATGTACTAATATCTATAAAATTACCAAAATTATTACGGTTACCAGAAAGAACTGAAATTATTCATGATAATTTATTTCAAGCCCATCATGCTCAAGAACAATCCCGTGAGTTAATTCTAGTAGAAATACAAGTTTGTCAATTAGTAGTTGATAAATTTTCTAGATTATATAATTGAGCGTCTGTAGGTAAATTCCATCAAGTTCATAATTGTCCACATACTGATTTAGTTGTATCTTCTGATTGTGCACAACTTATAGTATTACAACTTGCAGGAAATCACATAGCTTCTGACCAGGTATATAATCATCAATCTGTATTACATATATTTATATCATTATTATAACACCATTTTTCTATTGTATTTGTATCTGATGGCATTGTAGTTCAATTTACTAACATAGTTCAATGTTTCATATTTGTACTTGTCCAACATTTTCAATCTGGTCATAGTAGCGTAGTATATGTATATCATCATGCCGATACAGTATCTCAACATGTGAATGTTGCTAGACTTCATCAAACTACTGCTATATATGGTAAATCTACTCATTCATCTACTACATAATAATCTTCATTATTTACTATTATACTTGGACTATCTCAAGTTTGTATTATATAATAATTTCACTTAACCACTGCTTGATTTAATTCTTCATTTATTGTTGAAATTTGTACAAATTTGTATGCTCATGTTCATGCTCATCATACAGAGTAAGATAGTACATAATCTCCTTTTGTTACTGGATCTTTGAAACTTTCTCAGTTTTCTTTTAAGTTTTGAAAATTTGCTATTCATTGAATTGACGTGGCTGTATTAATTCAATCTATTATTAATCAAGAATTTGTTTTTACTAGGTTTAATAGACTTGATAATGGTGTTCATTTTGATATTTCTATTGTTATCTTTTTTTGTATATTATTTATATCACTAAGTCTTTTACTATCTCTTGCTCATGAACTATATCATTGAAGATTTATAAACGCTATTGTTCATAGTATTGCTAATATTGTGATTACTACAATTAGCTCAACTAATGTAAATGCTTGCTTTTTCATAGGTTTATATTATTTATAATAAATTTATTATATGTAATTATATTATTTAATAATAGATTTTTTTATTTTTAGCTTGAAATAAAAATATTTTATTGTTTAATTAAAATTAAACTTAGGCTAGTTAATTGTTTTTATTTCCTAATCCCCAACTTTGAACTAAATTTAGTTCAAACTAAATCCATACCAAAACAAATTTTGTGATTATCATATTTTACATTTATTTCATTTATTATTGTATAGATTTCCTTCTTATAACTAGCTTTTAAAAAAGTGTTTTCAAATATATTTGTTTGATGAAATGATCTATCTTTTAGAGAAGAAAAAATCACTCCTGTACTTCTGTATAAAATCTTATTATCAAAATACAAGATAAACATATTTTTCACAACTTCTAAAAGTACCTTTCTATCATTTGTGTAAATTGGTAAATTATAATTAAAAACTAGAGTTTGTTTTTCTTTATTTCTAAAAAAAAGTGATATTCTTTTCGTTTCATAATTTTTTAATATAAGCTCTTCAAACAAATGATTAAAATTTAAAATTATTTGTTTAAGCAAAAAAATTGAATCAGTTGTTATATTTTTATTGAAGCTTCTTCACCTACTTATAGATTTAGAAAAACTAGATTTTTTAACTACAAAAGCATTTACTCAAGACAATTCTAACCATAAATCAGTAGCACTTTTTCATATATTTTGTTTTAAATACCAATAACCAAGAGATATAAAATCATATACATTTTCACACTTATATTTTAATCTTTCTTGCATACTTTTTCATATAAAAGGAACAATAGAAATAGGTAAATTTTTATAAAATTCCTTACTATTTCAAGTATCTATAAAAATACCTCTTGGCTTGTTTATCTTTGAAAAAATTTTGGCTTTTATCCTAGTTGTACTAACTCAAATACTAACTGGAACTCAAACATATTTTATGATGTCTTTTTGCAATTTCAAGATATAATCTTCTAAACTCATATTATAAAGTTCTGGAAAACCTGTTATTTCACAAAAAGCTTCATCTATAGAAAATGGTTCTACATTTATAGTATTTTCATATAAATAAGTCATAAGTTTTGATGAAATCAAACTATAAAAATCATGATCTCATCTCAGATAAACTCATTTTCCTTTTAGAATTTCCTTTGCCTTCCAAATTGGAGTTCAAGTTTTGATTCAAAAAGCTTTTGTTTTATAATTACATGCAAGTATTATTTCCTCTCAAACTAACACAAAATCATTTTTTATTTTTGGATTTCTAAATATTTCACATTCAGCAAAAAAACTATCACAATCTATGTGTGCAAACAATTTTTTAGAAGTATTAAATTTCATATTTTATCTATATACAAAATATATACTTTTATAATACTCTATTGTTTTGAAAAATCAAAAAAATAACTCTAAAATAGAGTTATTTTTTAATTATTATGTTATTTGTAAGTGAACCATTGCTTATATTTTCATAAAAATAAGTTAATTTTTCACCACCATCAACTGCTCACAATATATATAAAAGTGGTACAAAATGATCAAAACTAGGAATACTTCTCTCATAATTTTCTATTTTTTCATAATTTACTATATTCTCAAATTCTCATTTTAATATATAAGTCTTAATCTTTTCATCAAAATCTTTTGCCCAGCTATAAACCACATTTTCTTCCCAAGAAAAATCTCTTAGATTATGAACTATACTTCAACTTCAAATTATAAGTATTCATTTTTCTCTTAAAATTGATAATTTTTTTCATATATCAAAATAATCTTTTGCTTCTAGATTTAAGTCAATACTCATTTGAACAACAGGAATATCTGCTTTTGGAAATAGTTTTTTTAAAACTGTCCAAGCTCAATGATCAAGTCAATAATTTGAATTTTCTCCTATATTTGGAAATATATTTTTTATTTCATCTATTAAAAAACTAGAAGTTTTTACAGGATAATTTAAATCATATAAATCATCAGGAAATCAATAAAAATCATGTATAGTTTCTAAATCTTTGCTAGTTGTGATATAAGTTCATCTTGTAATCCAATGTGCTGAAATTATAAGTATAGCTTTAATCTCAGATTTTTGTAAATCATTTCATAAAATGGATAATTTATCATTGATTAAATTATCTTCTAAAATCCTCATAGGACTTCCATGATCTACATATATTAGTGGTGTTTTTTTCATATATTAAAATAAAAATTACTATACAAAGTATAGTAATTTTTATTTTAATATCAAGTTATTTTTTATTTATTTTCAAATAATTTTAAATATTCTCCATATCATTCCTCTTCCATATCAGCCAAAGGAACAAATCTAAGTGCTGCTGAATTTATACAATATCTAAGTCATCAATCTTCTACAGGACCATCATCAAAAACATGAACTAAGTGAGAATCACTAGTTTTACTTCTAACTTCAGTTCTATTCATAAATAATTTATCATCTTCTTTTTTGTCTAATAATGCATCATCTATTGATTTTGTAAAACTTGGCCAACCAGTTCAAGAATCATATTTATTTGTAGAAGAAAAAAGTGGAGTTCAATCAATAACATCAACATAGATTCAATCTTCGTGATTATCCCAATATTCATTGTTAAATGGCATTTCAGTAGCATTTTCTTGAGTGACCTTGTATTGCAAAGGTGTAAGTTTTTCTTTTAAATCCATAGTTTCATCTTTAGAAAATAAAGAAGAATATTTTTCTTCATTGTCATCAATATATCATTTTCTACCTGAACCTTTCTTATACATATTGTACCTTAAACTTTGCTTTGAAGCATAATCTTGATGATATTTTTCTGCTTCATAAAAAGTAGTAAATTCTTCCAATCTTGTAACTACCTTTTTTTCAAATTCTCATGAGTTATCTAGATTATTTATAACTTCTTGTGCTATATTTTTTTGTTCTTCATTTATATAATATATAGCTGTTGTATAATGAAATCATCTATCAGCAAATTGTCCTCATTCATCAGTTGGATCTATTTGTCTAAAAAATATTTCAACTAATTCTCTATAATTTATAATTTTTGGATCAAACAAAACTTTTACTGCTTCTCTATGTCATGTTATTCAAGATGAAACTTCTTCATAAGTAGGATTTTTTTCTGTTCATCAAGCATATCAAGATATAGCTTTACTAACTCAAGTTTGCGCATCCATTATAGATTCTATACACCAGAAACAACCACCTGCAAAATATGCAGATTCTAAATTATCCATATCTATTTCAGTTTTTTTTGTTTCCATATTTAAATCATTAGAATTTAAATTATCTATATCACCTTGTATCTTATCCAAGAAATATTCTTCTATAAATCATGCTCATATAAATCACCTATCTATTAATGTTGCTTCAATTTTTTTGTCATATCATGTCATGATAAGTAATCATATGATCAAAAAAATTACTCAAAGAATTTTCTTAAAAATACTATTTGGTGATGAAATTCATCTAAGTTTCTTAGTAAATCTTTGTCATAACAATGTAATAAATATTAAAACAAGAGATAATCATATTACATAAAAAAATAAATTTAACAATCAAAATGCAAAACTTGCTGGCAATATAACTGCCAAAATAATTGCATAAGTTGGACTACAACTAGAGAAAACTGGTCAAAGAGAAAAACCAACTAAAACATTTCAAATAATACCTGTTTTTTTTGCCGATTCTCAAAGTAAACTATTAGATCTTGTATCAACTCATAATTTACTAGAAATATCTTTCCATAAATTTGGAAATAAGGTAATTATTCAAAAGAAAAATATTATAAATCCTGAAAGAATTAAAAGTATTCTTTGGTCAAAACCTATAAAAATAGTTGTAGCTTTTAATAATAGAGAGAATATAATTACAGATATATAAAGTGATGCTATAACTATATATGGTCTATATTTGTCTTCCTGTATTGATGAGCCCAAAATAATTGGCAAAATAGGAAGAACACAAGGTGCTAGTACTGTCAAAATACCAGCAAAAAATGAAACTAATAATATTATCATAATATAAATATTAATATTAAAATACACTCCTAAACTATTGTACTTTTTTTATAATATCATCTAAACCTCTTCAAGATATCCATCTTTTAATCATATTTCATTTATTATCTACTTGAACAAAACTACTTTGAGTTAAAATACTATATTTTTGTTTTAAATCAGTAGCAGTATCATAATCTACTTTTAATATAGTTAAACCTGATGGAACCTCTTTAGATAATATGTCTTTTTCAATTGCTATACAAGTTGGACACCAATCAGCATGAAAAAATAACACTATATTTCAACTTGCATTTTTAAGTGCTTCTGGAGTATAATCAGCATAAACTCATTGTTTATCACTCAGCATTTCTTCACTATCCATAGTTTGATTTTCTTCTAGCATTGTATCACTAGCAATATCAATATCTTGCATATTAGAATCTGAGACAAATTCTGAGACAAATGAAGTGTTTTCAATATTTTGTTTTGAACAAGAAGCAAGTAACGCAAATAATAATGCTGAGATTGTAAAAACTAATATAGTTTTTAAATTAGTTGTTTTCATAAAAAAGAAGTTACAAAATAAAATTGTAACTTCATAATAAATAAAAACCTTAAAAAAATCTTAAAATTAAAAGTTAAATTTATAACCATATCATTTTGATGTTTTTAATATATCTTTTCAAAACTTAGATCTGATATTTGATATATAAACATCCAACTTAGAATCACTGTCAAATAAAGCATCTTCTCACCAAACATCTTCTATTATTTCTCATCTAGAAACAACTCTACTTCTATTTTGAAATATATAATTCAAGATTTGAAATTCAGTTTTTCAAACTAAAATATCATTTTCTCACTTTTTAAAAACCCTATTATTAAAATCGAGAGTATATTCTCAAAAGTAAAGAATAGAATGATTTTTATATAAAAAGACTTTTATTCTAGCATCTAACTCTCTCAAATCAAATGGTTTAACTATGTAATCAACAGCTCAATAATCAAATCCTTTGAGTTTAGTTTCTATATCTTCTTTTGCTGTTATTATGATAATTGGAGTTTCAATCCTACCATTTAATTTTCTTGAAATTGTTAATCAATCAATTCAAGGTAACATCAAATCAAGCAATATTATGTCATATTTTTTTTGCATAGCATTATCAAGTCATGAAACACCATCAAAAAAACAATCTACAATTGCTCAATCGAGTTCTAAATATTCTTTAATATTTTTAGATATTTCTTTATTATCTTCAATTAATAATATCTTCATAGTTTAAAACTTAATGATAAATCTTGTTCATTTTCACATTTCACTTTCAACAATTATTTGCCAATCATATAAGTTTAATATTCTCTTTACCAAAAATAATCAAATTCAAAATCATTCAATATTTGTATCAAATCTAGCAAATTTATTCCATATCTCATCTATTTTTTTACTATCAATTCAATTTCAATTATCACTTATTTCTAACCTATCTTTGTAATAATAAACTTTTATTTCTACATCTTTGTTATTAAATTTTATACTATTTGAAAGCAAATTTTCAAACAATATATTAAAAAGAGTTTTGTCCATTTTTATAAGATTAGTTCATTTCAAATTTGTAACTAGACTTATTTTTTTATCTAAATAAACAAGTTTCAAATCGTCAATTATATCACTTATAGAATCAAGTAACTTGATATTTTTATTTTCTATATTTATAGAATTATCTTCCAATCTAGAGATTAAAAATATAATTTCCAAAAGTTTGTTCAATTTTTTTATATCTTTTTTTATATCAGAAAATACTAGATTTAAATCCAGAATTTTTCCCTTTTCTATGGACTTTTGTGATAGATCAATTTTTGAATTCATAACCATTAAAGGTGTTTTAAATTCATGGCTTACATCTGTAATAAATTGTTTTTGAATTTCACTTTGTTTCTTAATTTTTGATAATGATTTAGTCAATGTATCATACAATATCATAATTTCATCATCTTTTGGTAGATCAAGATCTAAGTTCAAATTACTGTTTTCTAAGTTAATCTTTGACACTTCTTTTGATATATTTTTTAGATTTTTTAAAGTAACTTTTGATATATATTTACCAAAAAAATAATTAATAATTATAAATAAAAAGATCAAAATAAAACTTATCTTACTTATAATTAATTGAGAATTAAAATATGGAGTTGTATCATAAAGTATACTTACTTCTCATATATCTTGATAATCTTGAGTGAAAACAAAATAAGTTTTAGAGTCTATATCATAAAAAAGTGAGTTCATTATTTCCTTTATTTTTCCATTATCATTGTGAACTTTTAAAGAAACTCAAGTTGAACAAATAACTTCTCATCAATCATGTGGAGTAATTATTGTATCTTTTGATAATATATAATTTTTAAATGCTTCCTTATTATTTTCACTCTTTAGAGAATTATACATATCATAATTAACATTCATATCATAGAGACTTTCCTTCTTTATATCAATATACCATAGCGAAAAATAAATTATATTTATAGCCAAAAGTAATAATACAAGTGATATAAAATTAAAAACAGAAAAAGTTAGACTTATCTTATCTGATGTTTTTAGATTTTTTATTTTCATTATATTTATATAAATAATATTAATTTTAATTATAATAGTTTTTAAACTTAAAAAAAGCTTAAAAAAAATAACTCTAAAATAGAGTTATTTTTTTCTTGAAACTATTTTTAAATCACAAACATCATGAAATCAAAATTCCCCATTTTCTCTTCATAATCAAGAATTTTTTACTCATCAAAATGGATTTGTTGTTGTTTCATAAGAAACATTATTTAATCATATCATTCATGTCTTTACATCTTTTGAAACATTATCAAAAACATCAATATTTTCAGTAAAAATATATGCTCACAAACCATATTCAGTATCATTTGCAAGTGAAATAGCTTCATCATAAGTTTTAAAAGAAACTATTGGTAAAACTGGTCAGAAAACTTCCTCATTCCAAACTTGCATATCAAAACTTATATTTGTTAATAGAGTTGGTGCATAATATGAACCTTCTAAATTTTTTGGTTTATATCATCAAGTAACAATTTTTGCTCATTTAGATAAAGCGTCAGTCATTTGTTTTTCTATATTTTCTAATTGTTTTAATCAAACAAGTGGTCAAATATCAGTATTTTCATTTTCAGATATTCAAATTATTTTAGATTCAAGAAGTATTTTCAGTTTTTCAACTACTTCATCATATATATTTTCATGAACTATCAATCTCTTTAATCAATCACAAACTTGACCTCAATTTAAAAATCTTTTATTGTAAATAATTTCTACTGTTTCATCTATATTTACATCTTCAAAAACAACTCCAGGAGCAGAACCTCACAATTCTACAACAATTGGTATAAATTTTTCAGCAGAAATTTTGTAAAGTGATTTTCAAACTTTTGTACTACCAGTAAAACAGATCATTTTTATATCTTGTTTTACAAGTATATCTGCAACTTCACTACTTCCATAAACTTCATTAAAAACATCAGATGGAAAATCAGAATCTACAAAAACTTTTTCAATCATTTTTCAAACTAAACAAGTTTCTTTAGAATGTTTTAAAACAATACTATTTCAAACTAATAAACTCTGAATAGTTTGCCGAATAAAAATTGAAAATGGAAAATTCCAAGGAATCATAACTCAAACAACTCATCTTGCTTCATAAAATATTCTATGAATTTCAGATTCATTTTCAAAAGTTACTTTTGGTGATAAATATTTTTTTGCATTTTCTAAATACCAATTAAAATAATTTAATCCATTTTCTAATTCAAACTTTGATTGAGTTATAGGCATTCCCATCTCTCTTGAAATAAGAAGTGAAATTTCATCTTTTCTAATAGAAAATAAATTCATAACTTTTCTTAAATGATTTATTCTCTCATCTAAAGTTAGATTTGCCCATTTTACTTGTGCAATCTTAGACTTATTAACTTTTTCTATGATTTCAGATTCACTAGAAATCTCAACTTCACCCAATAATTTAAAATTTTCAGAAGGGTTTGTAGAATATATTTTTGCCATAATTGTTTATTAAAAAATACTTATTAATTAAGTATAAAATACTTGTTAAATATAATCAAATAATAATTGATTTTTTATTTATTTTTTATATAATTTACAGCACTAATTTTTCAAAGAACGGAGTGTTTTTAATGAGTGAGTTAGTTTCAATAGTTAAACGAATATCGATTTTACTATTGTATATTTTTATTATCTCTTTGGCAACATATGTTCCAGAAGATGAAATTAAAAATACAAATATTACTCCTGGAGACCAACTAATAATTGATCTTTTCAAGTAATAAGAAGCCCCACTTCGTGGGGCTTTTAAATTTATTTTGAAAAAATGAATAAAAAAGTAAAATAGTAAAAATTTTAAGAAATAATAAAAAAATATGAAAATAGACTATTTAGGTCATAGTGAATTTTTGGTAACTATAAAAAATAAATCTGGCGAAGATATAAAGATATTATCTGATTCTTGGTTGTCAGATTTTGTTGTTTGAGATATGATGGCGAGAAATCCAAGAATAAAGATAGATTATAATAAACTGCAAAATATAGACGCTATATTCTTGAGTCATTCTCATCTAGATCATATAGATCCATATACTCTTATAGAAATATTTGAAAAATTAGAAAAAAAGCCTGATATACTTTTGGCTGAAACTTTGGCTTTTTTAGTGCCTCTTTTTATTAAATATTTACATAATCCAAATATCATAATATTAAAAAATAAAGAAACTATAAGATACAAAGGTTTAGAAATAACAGGACTTATTTACAAGAATAATTTCCTAACAAATGAAGATGATGTTATGACTTTGTTTGTAGCAAATAATGACGAAATTATCTATAGTGATGTCGATACTGAACCTGGAGATAATTTTGAAACAACAGAATTTATGTACAATAAATTCTTTGAAAAAAACTATAAACAAATTGTTTACTTGGCTACCAGAAACGAACTTGAATGAAATCTAAAATTAGTAGATGCAAAAAATGTAAAAGAAAGACAAAAGATAGATAGTGAATATAGAGCATTTAGAAAAGAAGAAATAACTCGGGAATATGAAAAATTTAATGAAGAAGAAATAAACAGTTTTTATAGTGTTCCAAATCTAACAAAGATATTTATCTGACAATGAATTGTTTTTCCTAGAGAAATAAATGATGAGATATTTTGTCTAAATACTATGAAATTAGAATATGTAAAAACTCTAGAAGAAAATGCTGCAAAAAAAGCATGATATAAAGTAGCATTTTCATATTTTAAATGATGACAAAGTTATGTTATAGAAAACAATATAGTTAAAAATACTTGAGATATAGATTATTTAACTGTAAATGAATATATAGATGTGAAACAAGATTTAAACTTAGATTTTTATAGAAAAATAAAATTTTCTCCATTAAAAAACGAAAAAAGAGATATAAAAGAACAAAAAGAAATAATCCTTGATCTGATAAATAATAGGTTCTTCCCTTATGCTCTTGCAAATCTTGAAATGCCTTTAAAAGACATAATCTTAGAAAGTCCTGAGAGGAAGTATGTTATAAAAGTTAGATATGGAACAAGTGAAGATTATGAAAATATTTATTATGTTTTTGATTTTGGAAAACTAAAATTTGAAATAGAAAATACAGATAATGATTATTTTAACGAAGATTATTGGGCAAATGATTTACATGATTTTTATAACTGAACTCAAGAATTATACACAAATTTTCTACATAAATTAGATGAAAAAAAATGATATAGACTTTGGACTTACCTATGATCAAATTTTTTAAATAATGATATATTATACAGAAAATATAACTTGCATTTCGAAAGAGCAAAAAATAAAGAAAGTATAAATGAATATGTTTTAAGTTTTTACAAATAAAAAAATCCCCCGGACATGTCCGGGGGTAAAGGGAGGCTGTCGCTGAGACAGCCTGGGGGGAATTTAAGAAAATACCGAAAATTTAGTGCAAAAGCTCAAAACTTAATACTAACTTAAATACATTATAAAACTATTATTATTAAAGTCAAATCAAAATGATAAGCAAAGAAAAACAAAAATTTATAAGAAGCTTGTGAGATAAAAAAACAAGGATAGAAGAGTGACTTTTTTTAGTAGAATGAGAAAAGTCTATTTTGGAACTTATAAATTCAGATTTTGAAATAAAAAATCTATATGTAACTGAAAAATTTAAAGAAAAACATAGTGATAATTTAAAAAACATAGATTATGAAATAAGTGATAGCGAAACAATAGAAAAAATATCAGTTATTAGATCAAACAATGCTTGAATAGCAATTGTAGTTTCTCCTAAAAATGAAAGTTTAAAACTAGAAAATGACGAATTTATAATAGTTTTAGAAACTATAAATGATCCTGGGAATCTATGAACTATCATAAGGATTTGTGATTGGTATTGAATAAAAAAAATAATAGCAAGCATTGAGACTGTAGAATTAACAAATCCAAAAGTTGTATCTTCAAGTATGTGATCTATTTCTAGAACAAAGATTTTTTACACTGATTTAGAAGAGTATTTCAAAAACAACAAATCCCCTATTTATTGAGCTTTTCTAGATTGAGAAAATATTCACAATATAGATTTTGAAAAACAAAGATGATGATTTATCATAATATGAAATGAATCTCATGGTATAAGTAAAGATATTGAGAAATTGGTAACTAAAAAAATCACAATTCCAAGATTTTGATTTGCAGAAAGTTTAAATGCTTGAGTTGCAACTTGAATAATTATTGATAATATTTTTAGAAAAAATAAAATATAATGATATATTATGACTATAAAAAATATAAAATGGGAATTTGTTAATAACAGAAAAACACTATATAAAGCGTTTTTATCTTGCAAAAAAATATTTTGAGCAGAAGAATTAGATCCTTATAAATGGTGGATTGAATATTATGAAAATACAAAAAATGGAACAATGAAAAATCCATATTATTGTCTATTATGATTTCAAAATAATAAGATTATAGCATGAATAAGTTGGAATATTTTTACAATAAATAATATAAAAGTTGCTTGAATCTGATATCTATGGGTAAGTCAAGAATCATGAATGCAAAATAAATGAATATGAACTTTTTTAATAGAGAAAGTAGAAAATTATTTATTATCTAATTCAGAAAAAAACAACAACAATTTTTGAATGATAATTCTGGAATCAAATAAAGAAATCCCTGAATTAAATATAAAAAGTTCTGTAGGGTTTTGGGAAAAGAAAGGTTATAAAAAAGTAGAATATTTCAATTATTTTTCTCCTTGTGTAAGTTTTGATCCAAAAAATTGAAATAATCTTTTAAAAGATGTTCCATTAGAATTTATGGTAAAAATCTTTAAAAATGAAGTATTAAAAACAAATTTTTTCAAAGATATGATAGATGAAATATATATAGAATGGTATTCTCAAGATAAAGAAAATTTTGAAAACATAGATGCATTTAATAAAGCCAATAAATATATAGAAGATTCTCTATTTAAGATAACAAATACTTTTTCATGAGATGGAATTAAACTAAAATAAAAGAAAGACTTACAGTCTTTCTTTTATTTTGTCGCATCTTTCTAACCATATCATATCTCAATCCCCTCTAGTAATTATTTCTTTATACCAATTATATCTTCTATCAATTTCAGAAATTGAAGCTTGTTTTACTATTTCATCATTTATTATACAAAATCCAGCCTTATTAATTCCCATATCTGTTGGTGATTTATAAGATCTAGTATAATTTGTTTCTGGTAAAAAATCTTGTGCCAATTTTGAAACTATTTCAAAAGCTTCTACATCCCTATTATAATTTACACTTTTCATACTATAAGCTTTTTCGTGATACATATCCATAGTATTGTAATCTCAAATATCCGCAGTTGCAGCTTCATAAGCCAAATTTACAGGATGATTTAAAGGTAGATTCCATATAGGAAATGTTTCATATTTTGCATAACCTGAATCTTGTCACACTTTTTGTTCATGATAGATTTGTCATAAACAAGTAGACATCTTACCACTAGAACTAGCGGCTCAAGTAACCAAAACTAAGTCTTTTTCTACTTTTATATATTCGTCATTTCAATAACCAGAACTAGATAAAACATTTTTTGTATTACTTGGATAACCTATTATTTCATATCTAAGTGCAGAAATATATCAGTTTTCTAAAAGTTTATTTTTAAAATTTAAAGAAATGTCTTTATTTTCATCACTTACTCTATTTATAGAAATCTTTGGTTTTATTCAAACTTCTTTTTCTATATCAGAAATCATATTTAAACAATAATCTACATAATCTATATCTTCACTTGATAATTGTCTATTATTTTTTAAATCACGAGCATTGATACAAAAAATAATTTCAGCTTTGTCTTTAAAAGATGAAAATATTTGTTTTTTACTATCTGCAAAGAAACCTGGTAAAACTCTTGATGCATGTGGATCATATAAAAACTTCCCTCATATTTCTAAGTATAATCTATGTTTAAACTTTGAAATTCTATCTAGGATTGCATTTTTTTGCATTTCTATGTATTTATCACCATCAAAACCTGCTTTGTTATAACTTGTAAGATCCGAAGTTTTCATAAAAAAAGACTTATATATTAATTTATATAAGTCTAACATATTTTAAATATTTTTGGAAATAATTATTTCTTTCTAGCAACTAAATCTATAAATCAATTTATACTAGTTGTTCAGTCTATTTTATTGTGAATGTCTTGAAGTTCTTGTATTTCCAATATTTCAAAATCGAAAAACAATTCTTTTATAAAATCTAGTGTAAAATAATGTTTTATATCATCTCCATTTTTATAAAAATTTTCTCATAATTTTTCTCATTTTCAAAAATCAGTATCGTCTATACTTTTAACTCTTACAAATATATATCATCATTTTTTCAAAGATTTTTTTATTTTTTTGAATATTTTTATAGTGTCTTCTTTTGAAAAATAATGCAAAGAATTACAAGCATAAACAACATCATAACAATCTGTTTTAAAATCAAAATCAATAGTATTTCATAATATAGTATTTATATTTAATCTTTTTTCTTTTGAAATATTAGAAAGATCATTTAAAGCATTTATACTAAAATCAAATGAATTTACATCAAATCATATAGAAGAAAAATATAAACTATCTCTACCATTTCAAGCTCATATATCTATTAACTTAAGTCATTTTTCATTAATAAATTTAGGAACTTTTAAAGAAAAATTATTGTTTTCTATAAGTCCTACATTACTCCATTTTTTATCCCAAAATTTTTGAAAATTTTTATACATAAAATTATTTTACAAAATTAACTTCTTTAAAAAATTGTTCTAAATATATCTCCATATCTATATTTTTAGATTTAATTTAATTTAATTTATTTTTTTCTTATCACTCAAAACATTTTGCTTTGAAATTACTTTTTTCCCTGTTTCTTTTTCTAACTGTTTTCTAGCAACTCCTGCTACATTTCATCATCTTTTACTTGCTTTTTTTACTTCTTCAAAACCAAGTACATCATCTTCTTTTATTATTTCTGTAGTTGATACTTCTGCTAACATATTAAAAACTAATTCTAAATTAGTCATATTATCTTTTAGAGATTCTTTTTTTAATCATTTTAAGTCTTTGTATTCACTTGTTGTCATATCTGACCAAGATTTCAAAATTTCATTTGTTAATATAGCATATTCTACTCCCTCTTTTATTCATCTATCATTCCACTCAGATGTAAGTTCTTTTCTTATATCTATAGATTTAAGTCTTTGTTTTATCCAATCTTCACTATATCACTTTTTTCTATAAGTTGAAATAGCTCTTTCTACTGCAAGTTCAGGATCATAAATTTCATTTATTCTTTCATCTCAAACTTTGGCTAGCCACATCTTAAAAGGTTCAGCTTTTTTACTAGGAACACTTTGAATAAGTCTTAAAATAGTCTTTGTATCTCCTACATCTGTAAGATAATTTTTTCAATCTGAAGCTTTTAATTTCAGTTGACTACAATTTGTAGCCAACTCACTTCATTCTTGTTTTAATCTAGTCTTTAAAACACTCCAATATTTTCTTGGATTTGGACTTTCAGTCAAAGCACCAATTATATCAACAATTGAAAAATACCAGTCTCCTTTCTCTGAATCCCAAACTTTTCTAATTTCTTTTTGTTCAAAAATTGCCAATTTTGTTTCCATACTTTTAAATTATTTAAGATAAAACTTTGGAGAGCTTTTAATTCATTATATTTAAATAATTATTTTATGCAAAAGTTTTTATATACTTTTTATATACTTTTTATATACTTAATAAAAAGAACTTTTTAAGCTTTTCTTTTTTATAAAATATTACTATTGTACTTTTGTGACCAAAAGGTACCAAAAGTCTTTAAGAGGAATAACTTTCGCATACAATCTATAGAGTTTCATCTATCGCTTCACGGCGAAATATTCCCCTTAAAAATCCCATTGATACATATCGAAAAATATTAATTTGATTTTTATAGTATAATAAATATTCTAAAAGAGCAGACAAAATCCAATCTTATAATATTAAAAAGGTAGTAAAGGGCAATTTATATTGCCGTATGCTCCTTTATCTTTTTGATATTGTTGGGTTGGATTGTCTGCAAAACATCTAAGGCTTATAAATTGTCCTTTTTTGTTTTAAAAAATAAGTCTCTCCAAATTTATTTTTTTACTTTTCTATTATGAAAAAAATATTGTTCCATCTTTTATTATTTATTTCATTTTTTATTTGATTTAATAATTTATATGCTGATTTTACTTCAGATATAAAATATTATAATTGATTAATTAACTTGAAAAATAGTGATATTCAAATTCTACAATCTAAAATGGATAATTTAGAAGTCGAATATAAAAATTTAATAAATGATGTTGAAAAAAATATTTATATTGAACAACAGCAGTCTGCAGTAAAATTTGCCAGTTTATGACTTACATTTTCTTCTTGAGCTGAAAATGCTTCTATAGAGATAGAAAAAAAATGAAAAAAAATGATGGAAGATTTACAAACAGAACTTGATTATAATTTATCAGTATATAAGAGAGATATAAATTATTTATTATTTGATATTGATAATTATAAATCTAAAATTACTGACTTAGAAAATCAAAAAAGTGAGCAAGATAAAATTGATAATGTTAATAAAGCAATAAATTTTTATGAAGATAGATTTAGTAATAATTTTGAACTTTGAACTACTAATTACAATAAATGAAATTATAATAATGCAATAAAATACTTTAAAATTGCTTGTGAAGAATTGCCAGATTATTGAGATGTATATTCTTGTTTTTTCAATATAGGATTATCATATAAAAATATTAAAAATTATTCAGATTCTAAATTTTATTTTTTAAAAGCTATTGAAAGCACTAATGATTTAGAAAAAATTCAAGAAGCGAATGATATGTTAAAATTAATAGATGATAATATTAAAATAAATTCTGATAAACAAAAGCAAAAAACAGAATTAATATTTAATCAAATAAAAAAACAATTAAATAGAAAATCACAAACACAAAAAAATAATTATTATCAATCTTTATTAAAACAATTAAATCCTGTTAAAGATAAGCTTACTTGAGATAAATCAATTATAATTAATCATTTAATATATTTATTAAATCAAGAAATTAATAAATAATTTATATTTTAAAATTTATATATGAAAAAAATTATTTCAGCAATTATTATTTTTTTACTTTTATGAGTAAATTCTGTATTATGATATAGTGTTAAGTATCAAAAATGATATATTAAAAAAAATTGAACTTATGTTCAATGACATTATAAAACTGTTTCAAATAGTAAGAAATCAGATAATTTCTCAACTAAATGAAATTATAATCCATATACATGAAAAAAATGATATACAAGATAAAAAAATAACTTAGAATTTTAAAATTCTAAGTTATTTTTTTAATTCAATCCCTTCATACTCAACTGAATCTTCCCTGTATTTTGGTCGATTGAAACAATTTTTACTTTTACAGCTTGTCATACTTCAACTATTTCCTTTGGGTCTTTTATAAATCTATCTGTAATTTGAGATATGTGAACTAGTCAATCATTTTTTGTACCAATATCAACAAAAGCTCAAAATGCAAGTACATTTCTGATAACTCATGAAATAATATCTCATTCTTTTATGCTTTTTGGATCTATTTTTGCACTAGCTTTTTGATGTGCTGAATTTACTCTTTTTTCTGTTCAGATTTCACTATAAGATTTTAAAATAAAATCAATAGTTGCTTCATTTGCATCTTTATAAAGACTTAAAATTGTATCTTTATTTTTAGCAAAATCATTTGGTTTTATATTGTTTTCTATTACATATTTAGCCAGAGCATATTGCTCTGGATGTATATCTGTGTTATCTAATTTTTCATCACTTTCAGGAACTCTCAGAAATCAAGCAGCTTGTTCATAAACTTTTTCACTAAGTTGTTTTTTTAGATGAAGTCTTGATTTGTATGGTCTATTATTATAAATCTTTTTTGCAGCTCTTTTATCTATACCAGAAATGAATTCAAGTACATAACTTGATGCTGTATTTACATTTATACCTATATCATTTACAGTATCTTCAACTACGAAACCTAGTTTTTCTTCTAATTTTTTCTCCGGCATATCATGTTGATACATCCCTACTCAGATGCTTCAAACTGGTATTTTTACTAGCTCACTAAGTGGGTCTATATATCTTCTACCTATTGAAACTGTTCATCTATCAAGAGAATCAAGTTCTGGAAATTCTTCAGCAGCAGTTTTACTTGCCGAATATACTGAAGCTCAACTTTCATTTACTATGTAAATATCTATTTTTGTAATTTCGTTTAATAAATCAATAGTTTCATTTACTCAAGTACCATTTCCTATAACTATTACTTTTGGATCTTCTTTTTCCAAAATCATTTTTAAAATAGCTTTTGCTTCCAGTTTTTTGTGTAAATATATTTTTTCAAATGAAATTGGGTTCCCAAATTCATCTAAAACAGCCATCTTACAACCAGCATTGAAACCTGGATCAATTGCCAATATTTTTTTACCATATTCTGGTTTTGTCATAAGCAAATTTCACAAATTGCTTTTAAATGTATCAATTGCTTCATCTTCAGCAATTTCAGCTAGATTTCATCTAACTTCGTTTTCTACAGAGCCAAAAAGTGCTTCATAACCTTCTTTAAATCAAGCTTCTAAAGCTTCAATAAAAGGATATTTTGTAGACAAGATTCTAGCATAATGAAAAACTATTCATTCATAAGTTCTATCTGATTTTTCTATTTTTACAGTTAAAATATCAAGTTTTTCTCATCTATTTAAAGCCAAGATTTGATAAGGTTTTAAGTATGAGATTTTTAGTGAAAATTCTTTATAAAGTTCAAATTTTGGGATTTGTGCTCTGTCTTTTTCGTTTAATTTTTCTAGTGCTTTCTCTGTTTTTATTTTTGAAACTATATTGTTATATTTTGTTAGTGTTTCTATTAAATCAGCTCTTAGATCACTATTTGCTGAAACTTCAGCTCATATTATATTTATACATCATTCTATTATTTCTTCTCTAGAATAATCATTTAATAAATTTTCAGGTATGACAAAATCCTCTCTATTTTTCTTTATTAGATCAGCTACAACTTGAAATCATTTTTCAATTGCAATCATAGCCTTTGTTTTTTTCTTGCTCTTATATGGTTTATATATTTCTTCTACTTCTTTTAGCGTTTTTGCTTTTAATATATTTTCAAATAATTCAGGTGTCATTTTTCACAACTCAACTATACCATTTACGGCAGTTTTCTTAGCATTGTAAATATTTTCTAGTTTCTTTTGTAAATCAATAATCGCTCTTATATGGTCTTCGTCTAAATCTCACGTTTTTTCTTTTCTATAACGAGCAATAAAAGGAACAGTTGCTCACTCTGCTATAAGTTCTAGTACAACTTGTACTTGAAAATCTTTAAATCCTAATTCCCTACTAACTTCAGTTATATAATTTGGTTCTGGTAATATATACTCTAATTCTTCTATCATTATATTATATTTAAAAAATACTCTTTTTTCATTTTATAAGCTAGAAGTTTTTTTGCAAGAAAAAAATTTAAAACTAATTGTATTTAAATTCATTTGGAAAATTTTTCATAAGATAATTTACAACAAATTCTGTTTTTAATACATAGGTCATAGATTCTTTATAAGTATTATTTATTGCTATGATTTCATCTTGTTTTTCTTTTATTTGAGAATTTAAAACTTCAATTTGATGTTTTGATAACTTAGATAATTTAATTTTTGAACGAGTAATATTTATTTCACTTTCAAGTAAAGAAATTTTATTATCTCTATATTTTTTCATAGCAATAATTATATTTTCTGGATGTAATCTCTTTTTGTATATTTCTAATCAAGCATCTGAATCTATACCTAAAAAAACTTTTGAAACCACTTTTTTCATATTTCAATTATATCCTGCTGCTAATAATGCATTTAATCAAATCCTAGTATGTTTATCATTTAAAACATCATTCCAATTTTGTTTAATTACTGGTGGAATTTGAATTATTTGATCATCAAAATGTGAAATTTGTAAACGAAAAGTAGTTTCATGGTCTCTTGCAGCTTTAGAAAAATTACTTTCAGGTAAAAAAACTCCATATTTTTCAGTATTTCTAAAAAGATTATATGTTCATGGCATTATTTGTCATACTCATTCAGCTCAAACTGGACTTTTTTGCCAGTTAAAAGAATCCTCTAAATTTAATCAAAAAGTTGTTAATGATCTATTTATTTGAGAAGTCATTATTTCTTCAATAGTTTTTTTATCTTTTAAAGTTATTCAATCTTTTTCAAAATATTCTAAAAAATCCATCCTTTCAATTACATTTAAAACAAGTGGAAAATTTTCTGGGATTGCATCTTTTATTGATAATCAATTTATTGAACTTCTATAATCTCAAAGTTTTTGCTTAAATATTGAATTATATGTAACCTTCATTTCATTTACAAGATAATTAAGTCATTTTTTTTGATTTCTATATGTATCTATTCAATGAGTATATGGAATATATGAAAAATACTTAAAATCCTTTTTACTTAATAATTTTTTATCCAATTCTTTTAATTCAGTATTAATTTCACTTATAGAATTATATAATAATTTATGTCTTTTTTTATCTTTTACTTTTTTAGATTTTTCGCTTACTTTTAAATCATTTTCTTCTTTTTTTAGACTATTTCTTTTAGCTTCCAGATTTTTTTTCTTTTCTAATTCTTTTGCATATTCTCAGTATTCAGCTGGATACAATATAGACAATTGATATAATTCTCATCATTTATTACTTGAAATGTTGTACTCAGTATTATATCAATTTGATTTTATATATGGTGAAACTGAAAAAGTAGTAGTTCATTTATGAACTTCTAAAATTTCATTTTTAGGATTAATTGGAGAAATTGGAAGATAGATTATTTCTGGAGTTTTTGATTTAGGTTTTTTATAATAAGTTAATAAAAATGCTTTTCAAGAATCATTTCAAATTATAGTAACCTTGTGTTTATCTATATATTCCTTTGTAACTCTAGACAATAAATATATATCAACTTCTTCATTGATTTTACTTCATTTTTCTTTTGATTCACTAAAAAATCATATTCATTTTAATATTTTTGTTACCCAATTTTCAGTTTCTTCCTTAACTTCATTTACTCAATTTTCACTTTTAACTCTCCTATATTCTTCTAAGATTTCACTTGATAGATTTTTCCCTGTTTTTTTAACTAAAGTTTTTTGATTATTATCAATTTTAGAAGTCATTTCTTCAGTAAAACTTAAATCTCTATATTGTCACAAATTTGTATCTCCTGATAAAACAGAACTAGTTAAAAGAGCTGTTATGAAAACTATTTTTCTTAATGCTTGATTGTTTTTTTCTGTTGTTTCATGTGATATTTCTTTGCTTCTATATTTTTCCATATTTTATTATAATTTTATGACGAGTATAATAAAATATAAAAAACTATTGTCAATTTAAAATATTAGAAATATATTTATTATCTATATAATAGAAACAATTACTTCATTAAAAATAAAATATATGATGTTATTTAAAAATAAACTTACTGCCTTCACATTAGTAGAATTAATAGTAGTAATAACAATCCTAGCAATTCTATGAACAATAGCGTTTATAAACCTACAATGATATAGTATAGGAGCAAGAGATAGTAAAAGAATAAGTGATATAAACAATATACAAAAAAAGATAGGAATAGAAGTTTCAAAGTGAGAATCACTATGAAAATTGATACTTCCAGTAAAGACAAATTCATGATTAACAATAGATAATGGTACAGCAACATCTATCCAATGAATAGCAAACTTTCAAACATTAAAAGAAAATTGAGAAAGTTTTAAAGATCCAATAACAAAATGAGATTATATTATATCATACTCTATATGATGAAGTTGAACATGATCATATAAATTCACACAAATATCAACAATAAATGAAGAATTAAATCAAGCAGTAGTAAAATGAAACTACTATAAAATGCAAACATGAGATAGCCCAAGTTTAATAAAAAATAATAGTGATAACTACGTAATAGATGAATGAATAGATTTACCATATCTAGCAGTTGTAGGATGATGAGGTAGCTCATCAAGTTCAAGCTGATGACCAATAGTATTAAAAACAATATCTAATTGTTGAACAACTGTGTGAGAAATAATATATTGAACAGTAGATGGTACGTATACATGACTTACATGTTCAAACGATATAATAGTATGTAATTGAACAACTTGAAGTTGATATACAATATCATCATGTAATGTATGAGCTACAATTGCTTGGTCATGAGACAATACAGATAATTTATACAACCAAACAAATGTATATTGAAAATACTTTCAATGGTGAAGAAATAAAGGTTTTGTATATTGAGATTTAAGCCAAGAATCATCAACTATAGATTGAAATATATGATTAAACTCATCTACAGATATGTTCTGATTTGTATGGGATACTAATTTACCAAGTCCATTTACATGGGCAAATACAGATATATCAGATAATTGGTGAGATATTACAAATACTTATATAGCAAGACAATGACCATGTGCTAGTTGATATCATGTACCAAGTCAAACTGAATGGGAAAATATAATAACTGATTGATGATGGTGAAGTGATGCTGATTCTATGCAAATATCACTTAAATTACCTTATGCAGGGCTTCATTATTATAGTGAAGTCAGTATGGATCTTCAAGGTTGAGTAGGTCATTATTGGTCATCTTCAACCACTGATTTATATTTCTATTCAGGTTATATTAATCCTGCTAGTAATAAAGATAGTATTGCTTATGGTTTTCCTGTTAGATGTTTCAAAAATTAACTTATATTTTAATATATACTTGTTATTATTTAATAATAAATAATATACAAAAAAAGATAAGTATAGAATTATCAAAATGAGAATCACTATGAAATCTAATAAAACTAGTAAAAACAAATGCTTGATTGACGATAGATGGTACTTGAGCAACATCAATCCAATGAACAGCAAATTTTCAAACACTTAAAGAAAATTGAGAAAGTTTCAAAGATCCTATAACAAAATGAGATTATATATTATCATACTCTGTATGATGAAGTTGAACATGAGCATATAAATTCACACAAATATCAACAATAAATGAAGAAAATAATCAAGCAGTAGTACAATGAAATTACTATCAAATGCAAAGTTAAGATAGTCCAAGTATAACATATAATCAAGATGATACATTTTTTGTTGTAGATTGATGAGATGTATTACCATATCTAGCAGTTGATTGATGAACAACGCCACCACCTTTGGCATGTAATTATCAACAAGCAGATATAGATATATTAAATTCTGCATGAACTAATTGAAATATAGGTATTTATGATAATGATTGGAATACTTTGTCTTTTCCACTTACGGATGTACAATGGTGTTATGATGTAAATTATTTAAAATGGTATGGTTGATCTACAATAATACCGGAAATTTTTACATTAAATTCATTTAACTATTTAGATTTATCAGATAACTCATTAACAAGTATACCAGTAGAAATATGAAACTTAACTAATTTAACTGTCTTATATTTAAATAGTAACAATTTAACAACACTTCCAACTCAAATATGAAATCTGTCTAATTTAACTAATTTAAATCTATCTAGTAATCAATTTACAAGTATACCAGTTGAAATATGAAATCTGTCTAATCTAGATCAATTAGATTTAGGAAATAATCCATCTCTTTGAAATTTATCATATAATTTTAATAATTATAATTCAACTCTTAGTCAAGCATGAATCCCAACTGTATGAAAAACAATGACAATATGAACAAATGGAACACATATAGTAATTACTATCACACCTTAAATTTAATAATAAAAGTATGAAACTAGCTACGCTTTGTTACCTAAAAAAAGAATGAAAAACACTTATGCTCCATAGAGTAAAAAAAGAAGATGATACTCATGAATGAAAATGGAATTGAGTATGATGAAAATTTGAAATTTGAGAAAGTCCTGAAGATTGTGCTATAAGAGAAACAAAAGAAGAAACTTGATTAAATGCTAGAAATCCAATTTTGAAGTGAATCTTAACTTTTCCAAATTTTGCAAAATGAGAAGATTGGTATGTTTTTGTTTATGAATTTAGCGATTTTGATTGAGAATTAATTGAATCAAATGAATGAAATTTAGAATGGGTAAATGATGAAGATATTTTTTCTTTAAATTTATGGGAATGAGATAAATATTTTTTAAAATGGATTCAAGAAGGTAAATTTTTCTCTGGAAAATTTATTTATGAAGATAAAAAATTATTAAGTCATGAAGTTACATTTCACTAAAAACTCTTATTTTAAAATAAGAGTTTTTCTTTTTATAATCCCCTTTTGTAAGATAAAAATATAAATTTCTAAAAAAAGTTTTGACAAAGATGAAAATAAGAATAATCTATAAGTGTAAAAACGACACTATCTTTTTTAGAAAATATATAAAACATTTTCTTTTTTATTTAAAAAATAATAAGTGTATATTTTACATATATTATATCTTAACTTCTATTATATGAAAAAAGAAGCCATGATAGTTGTAGACTATCAAAACGATTTTGCTCATTCAAAATGAAGTTTATATGTAAAAGGATGAGAAACATTATTTCCTTTTATAAACTCACTTATTAAAGAGATAAAAACAAGATCATGAATCATTATTACAAGCCAAGATTGGCATCCAGAAAATCATATATCCTTTGCAGCAACATATGGATTAGATGATTATAGCATGAAAGACTGAGAATTAAAATGGCCAAAACACTGTGTTGCAGATACTTGGTGAGCAGATTTCTTAGATTGATTTGATAGAGATTTAGTTGATAGAAAAGTATTGAAATGATTTGAAGAAAACCTAGATTCATTTAGTAGCTTTGGTTGAATAGAAAGAGAAACTCAATTAAATTTGGATCAAATTCTAAAATCACACAATGCCGAAATATTACATGTAGTTTGATTAGCAACAGAATATTGTGACCTAGCAACTGTACTTGATGCAAGAAAATTATGATATGAAGTTATAGTTCATACAAGATGAATCTCTGCTGTAAATGTAAATCCTCTCGACTGAGAAAATGCAATCAGACAAATGAAAGAATCTTGAGCTATTATTTTAACTTAAAATAAGTGTATTTTATACAATATTAAATTAATAAATTAACTAGATATGAAAACAGATATATATAAACCAACAGATTTTTTTGCAGAAGCAAGAGATGAAATTGAAGTAAATAGTTTCCTAAACAATGATTTATATAAATTTATGATGCTTGATTTTATATTAGCACATGATGAATATAAAGATTTAGAAGTAAATCGGAAAATGACTATAAGAAGCAAAGATATTAAAACAGCAAATGTTATTCCAAAGGAATCTCTTATTTCTCAACTTGATGCGACTAAAAAATTATCTTGAGTAAACGAGTCAGAATTAACATATTTAGGAAATTTAAAAAAACCAAATGGTGAAAAATTATTTAGAAAAAAAACTATAGATTTTTTAAGAAATTTCAAATTACCTGATTATGAATTAGGTATAGATGAAAATGATAATTATGAACTTGAATTTATTTGACCATGGGCAACTTCAATTATGTGGGAAATTGCTGGATTAAAAATAATTAATAGTTCATATTTATACAACTACATCAAAAAAGCTGATTTATCAAATAGTGAATTTTCAGAGATAATAAATACTACTCTTTCTAGATTGTACAATGATATAGAAATATTTAAACAAAATCCATGAGTTAAATTTTTAGAATATGGAACTAGAAGAAGTGCATCAACTGATTTTCAAAGAAAAATATATGAAATACTTAGACATGAAATCCCAGAGCAATGTATATGAACTTCAAATGTGATGTTTTCAAAAGAATTTGGAACAATTCCAAAATGAACAAATGCACATGAACTACGTATGATTCCTACTGCACTTTTTGATGAACCAGAGCAAATAATTGAAACTATGTACAATGTTGATAGACAATGGGCAGTACATTATCCTGAAGCTGCAATATTATTACCTGATACTTATGGAAGTAGTTTTTATTTCAAAAACTGTCCAAAAGATATATTTGAAAGTCATATTGGTTGTAGATTTGATTCAAAAGACCCTATGATTGCAATTCCAGAATATGTTGATTTTGTTTTAAAAAATTGATGAGATCCAAGTAAAAAAGTATGAATGCCAAGCGATTGATTAGATGCTATTACCGCAAGTCAAATATATGCTAAAAATTCTGCTAAATTATGATGATTACCATTTGGAATTTGAACAAATCTTTCAAACAATACAAAGTGAACTTTTCCAAAAGGAAAAGAAAAATTCTGACCATTTTGATCATTTTCAGTAGTGATAAAACCAAACAAGGTAAAAAGACCTGATGGAACTTGGGTTTCATGTGTAAAATTAAGTGATAATTTCACAAAAGCAACTTGAGACAAAGAAAGAATAGAACTTTTTAGACAAACTTTTGGCCAAGACTGAGCAGAAAAATTCGATGTTTTTGTATAAAAAAAGCTTGTGACAAAGTCACAAGCCTCTCGTTAAAAATCATTTTTCTGCCCCTTCAATATTATTATTATTTTTTTCCCGCTTATGCAAAACGAAAAATGCAACAATTGGAGTTAATATTAAAAAAAACAAAAAAAAGAATTCACTTTTCTTACAAAGAAATAAGACCAGTAGCGCTCCTGATATTGGAAGTACAAGCTTCAAAAATAAAGATTTGCAAACTGTAAAAATAACAGAACCAAACCCCTCTATTTTTATATAACTCCAAAACTAAAGGAACTGTACCAGAATCTTCAAGAAGCTTTGTCATTATTTTTCTTTGTCTTATTTCTATAAGAATTTCAAATATAAATAAAACAAATATCGAAAGTCCCGAAATTAGAGAAATTGAAAATAAATAATTTTCAAAAAAACTATCTAACCCTTTAGTTAAAATAGCATTTAAAAATAAAGCAATCCAGATAGCAAGAAAAACAAAAAAATTATTCATGATAATCTCCTAAAAAATGATTTCTAACTTTACCAACTCGATTAAAAACCATTTGTTTAAATACAAAAATTTTTACTTCAAAAGTTAGTAAATATATTATAACATATAATTTTAATAAATCAATTATTCTTAACCAAAATAAATATGGAAACAATTAAATTATGAGAATGCAGTTCACCTAGATGAATTGACCAAATAGATAATAGCAAATGTGATACAAAAAAAGAAGTAAGTACTATACTTTCTATGACAAATAGAAACCTAAATTACAAGGAAGTAAGTGAAAAACTTGTATGACAACTTAAAGAATATTTAAATGCTTCATGACAAAAATGATTTGTGATTTGAGTTTCATGATGAATAGATAGTGCCCTTGTATCAACTCTTTGTGCTATGACTTGAGAAAAAGTTACAGTTATGGATTTACCAATTCATCAAAAAAGTGATGAAGTAAATAGAGCTTCAAACCATATGGAATGGCTTCAAAAAAACTTCGCAAATATAGAAAGATTTAGTATAGATTTAACTGAAACTTTTGAAACATTTAAAAAAGCTCTTCCTGAAATAAGTGATGAAACAGCTAGATATATGGCTTATGTAAACTCTCGTTCTAGACTTAGAGCAGTAACACTTTATACTATTTGAAACGAAAAAAACGCAATAGTTGCTTGAACTTGAAACAAGGTAGAAGATTATGGAATATGATTTTTTACAAAATTCTGAGACTGAGCAGTTGATATAAGTCCAATTTGAAATTTGTACAAGAGCGAAGTTTATGAAATGGCAAGATTTTTATGAATAAACCAAGAGATACTAGATGCAAGACCAACTGACTGATTACACCCAAATGGTGCAACTGATGAAGACCAAATTGGTTGTAGTTATGATGAATTAGAATGGGCTATGGAAAAACATGAAGAGTTTATATCAATTATTACTTCTAATTTACTTATGTGAAATGATAAAAGAGCAACAAATGATTTCTTAAATAGTTTTTGATGAAGAGAAAAAGAAGTTATGGAAATATATTTAAATCGTCATCTTACAAATGAACACAAGATGGAAATGCCAAAAGTTTTTGAAATATAAAAATATAAAATATAATTCAAGAAATATTTAATAATTAAATAAATATGAAATCTATAGAACAAAATTGAAGCATAATATACTATGATGATTATAAAATTGAAGAAAATAAAGAATTAAAAGATTTTCTTGAAAGTTCATATTTAAAAGAAATTATTAATAGTTTTGAAGAAAAAATAATAGTTGTTTTAGGTTGAGATTGAACTATGCTTAGAGCTATAAAAGAAAATTATGATAAAAAAATGCCATTTTTATGAATAAATTTCTGACATAAATGATTTTTATTAAATGGTAAAGATTATATAAAACCTAACTTAAGCTATATAGAAAGAAAATATCCATTACTAGAAATAGAACTTCAAAGTGAATGAATAGTAAAAAAAGCAATAGCTGTAAATGAAATAGATATTAGGTCTGGAAACTGAAAAATGGTTTCGCTAGATATTTCCCTATCAAAAAATCAAGTGATAAATATAGAATGAGATTGAATAGTTGTAACAACACCTGCTTGATCAACATGATATAATAGTTCACTTGGTTGACCTATAATTCCTCATACTTTAAATGCTTTTGCAATAACACCAAAAGCACCTTGGAAGCCAAAATTACAAGCTCCAGTTTTGATAAATGACAATCAATTAATTGAAATTAAAAATGTGGGTAGAAAAAATATGTGTGAAATATATTTTGACTGAAAAGAATTTTTAAAAACAAAAGAAAACAATTATTTTGATGTAACAATTAAAAAATCAGAGATTTGAATCAGACTTATTATTGCTAGCGAATATTTAGATATTTGGGACAATAAGGTATTAAGTGAACAAGGATTTCAAAAAAAATAAAAAATATTCCTAATTTTACAAACTATGGAAAACATAGCTATTTATTGAGGCGCCTTCAATCCTCCAACTATATGACATTTTGAAATAATAGAAAAATTATTAACACAAAACATAGTAGAAAAAATCATATTTTCACCAGACTGACAAAGAAAAGATAAAGATTATAAAATAAATATTGAAAAAAGAACTAAGATTTTAGAAATATTTTTTGAAGAATTAAAACAAAGATGATTAAATGTAGATTTTGAAGAATATTTTTTAAAAAATCCTTGAAATACTACAACTATGCAAGTTGAACAGTATTTTTCAAATAAATTTTGATTTCAACCTTATCACATATTTTGAATTGATACTATTTCAAATATGCCAAATCGGTTATGAAATACAGACAAATATATAGAAAATAAACTAAAAAAAATATTTATAAAAAGAAAATGATTTCTAGTTCCAGAAAATATAGATATGCAAAACTATAAATTACTTGATTTAGAAATACTTGAAATTTCATCTACAACAGTAAGAGAAATGATAAAAAATAAGATGAGAATTGATCATATTTTAACTACAAAAGTTAAAGATTATATAGAAGGAAATTGATTATATATTTAAAAATAGAATTATGTTAAAAGAATTATGAAGAGAAATAATTACGAGTTGAAAACATTTAGAACTTGTAAGAATTAAACTAGAATGAGGCAGAGTTTATGAAGCCTGTACTAGAGTTTGAAATAAAAATGCAGTTGCTTGAATTGTCAGACATACAGAAAATAGAAGTTATATTTTGATTGAACAATATAGATATCCAGTAAAACAAAGAGTTCTTGAACTTGTAGCTTGATTAATTGATAAACCAAATCTTTCAAAAGAACAAATTATGCAAGAAGAAGTAGTAGAAGAAACTTGATATTCGCAAATACAAAGTATAGAATTTATATGAGAAACTTCAGGAAGTGCTTGAAAATCTAGTGAAACTACATCACTTTTTGATATAGAAATAACTTGAGAAAAATGAAATCAAGATTTATCAGAAATGGAAAATATAAAAGTAATAGAAGTAGCATATGGTGATTTTGATAAATTTTTAGTATCAAAAATAAAAGAATGAATGATAATAGATCCAAAAGTTTGCATGGCAATTTATATGACGCTAGAAAAAACAAAAAAGTTACTTTAAACTTTTATAAAGTAACTTAAATAATTTCTTTTGAAATTGAGCAATTTGTTTATTTTCAATTATGATAGAAGTTTCAGTGTTGAAATCTATAAATCAAACTTTGTTTGCATAAATAGTCATAAGTATATCGTCTTGAAATTCATCTATATTTTCAGGAATAATCTTTAATTCCCTTTCTAATCTATTTTTCTTTGTTTTTGCTGATTTTGATGACATAATAACATATCTTTCTAAATCTTTTTTATCTCTTTTTTCTCTGTAATCTTTTGGTAAATAAAGAGAATTAATTTTATCAGTATCAATTTCTGAAGTAACACGATAAAAAACATCTCACTTTTTTGTTGATTCAACTATATCATTAAATAAATTTGTAATTCATGATTTTCATTGATTATAGACAACTGTTGGTTTTTTGTCTATATTGGAATACATATTTTCCAATAATCATATATTTGATTTAGTTTGTTCTTGAAGTTCATTATAAGCATCATTTATGATGCTTGGTGAAGCAGGAAAATAATATTTTTTCTTTCATTCTAAAGTAACAATTACAAATCCAGATTCAACTAAATATGGTAATAATCTATAAAGTTGAGTTCTATGTAATAGCGTAAATTCTGAAATATCAGTAATAGTTGATTTTCAGTGTTCCAATAATTTAAGATATATAGTTGAATGATTTTTAGATAATCAAATTCATTCTAATATCCTTATAAATTTATACATAAGTTACAAATTGTTACTAAATATTTTATACAATATTTTCTCTATTATAAATAAATACTATATTTTTCAAAAAGTTTTTTGTAACAAAATAATACATTAAAAAAAATATTTTTAATATTTAATTTATACTGCTCTTGCATTTATTTATTAAATTTAAAAATATGAAAAATACAGTTATAGAAAAAAGTTTACAAGAATATAAAAGTATAGAAAAATATGCACATATTTCTTTTGATGATGTGATGAACAAAATTTCTCAAGAAATAGCAGAATTATTAGAAGCAAATCAATCTTGAAATAAAGATGAAACATATAAAGAAGCTTCCGATGTAGTTATAAATTTATTATCAATTAGTAGCGAATTAGAAATAAATCCACTTTCAGAAGTTAAAAAAGATCAAGACATAAATAGTTTAATTATAAATTTTTGAAAATGGAATTCAAAAGTACAAGCATTAAGAAACAGATATTCTAGAGAAAATATATGACTAGAAGAAGTTGAAAATATAACAAAAAATTTAGTTAGTGAAGTATTAGCTTTTACAAATCCAGAATTAAGTTTAGAAAAAATAGTAAAAGAAGCAGTTAAAAAATTTGATTCAAGAAAAGATTTATATAAGCCAAAAATAGACCTAAATGATTTTATTTCTAGCTATGAAAATTTTCCAAAAGAGTGAATTAATTTCAAAGATATATCACCATTAATAGCAAATAATGAAGCATTGGATTATGCAATTTTTGAAATGGCAAATTCATGTATTTGAGCAGATGTAATTGTGTGACTTGATGCAAGATGATTTATTTTTTGACCATTAATTGCTAAACAATTAAATAAACCTTTTGTTATGATAAGAAAAGCTGGAAAATTACCAGGAAAAACAAAAGAAATAAGTTACTGATTAGAATATTGAAATGACAAAATACAAATACAAGAAAATGCAATATTAAAATGACAAAAAGTGTCTTTGGTAGATGATTTATTGGCAACTTGAGGAACTATAAAAGCAGCAATTGATTTAGTTGAATTATCTTGATGAATAGTAAACAATCTATCATTTATAATTTCACTTGATGAAGAAAATTTAAAAAATCTTGATTCAAGAAAATTATTAAACTCATATAAAATAAATAGTCTATTAAACTTTAATTAAAAAATTATGAAAACAATATTGTCACATCCAAATTTTGAATATCTAGCAGAAAGTATATCAAATGATAGTAATTGAGAAATTGTAAAAGAAAATATTTCAATGAAAACTTTTCCAGATGCTTGGCCAAATATATTTATAAATGACGTAAAAAACTTAATTGAACATAAAGAAGTTACATATATTTGAGATTTTTCAAAACCAGAAGATTTATTTATAAATTTTGCTGCTATAAGATGAATAATAGATTATTATGCTGACAAAGTAAGAGTTATATTACCATATTTCCCTGTTTGAACTATGGAAAGAATTGAAGTAAAATGAGAAGTTGCAACTGCTAAATACTTTGCTGATATTATGAGTTCATTACCTAGTTGAAGAGAAGCAAAAACTTCTATTCATATATTTGATATACATGCACTTGTAGAAAGATTTTTGTTTGATTCTCGTCAAGTAAATGCAGAAATTCATACTGCAATGAGTTTGTTAAAAGAAGAAATAATTGGAAAAACTATAGTTTTTCCTGATGATTGAGCAAAAAAAAGATTTTGAAGAGATTTTGATAATTTTGATGTAATAGTTTGCGGAAAAATTAGAGAAAATGACAAAAGAATTATTCAAATAAAAGAATGAGATCCAAATTGAAAAGACGTAATAATAATAGATGACTTAATTCAAACTTGATGAACTATTAGAGAAACTGCAGATAAACTTAGAAACCTATGAGCAAAATCAGTTTTAGCTTATGCAACTCACTGAGTATTCCCTAATAATTCTCATATAGAATTAGCAAAAAGTTTAGATAAATTAATAGTAACTGATACTATTCCTGAAAATATAAATAGAGCAAAAGATGTAGTAAATATGCAAATTCTTAGTATAAAACCACTCATAGAAAAAATAATTTCTAGATAATAAAACTTGTAAAAAAACAATAGAGGTATATAATAATTGTAATATTTACAATAATATAATCCTATGAATCATTTAATTAAAGAAAATAATTTTTCAGATATATGGAATCCAAATCTAAGCATACCAATCCCTGCTATAGATATAGTTATTTTTACGGTTTACCAAAATGAAGTTTGTGTTGTTTTATTAAAACAAGAGCTTGATTGAAAAAATAATTATATCCTACCTGGTTGAATAGTTGCAAAATGATATTCTCTAGAAGAAAATTTTGACAATATATTGGAAAGAAAAACAGGTATAAGATGAGTTTATAAGGAGCAACTTTATACTTTTTGAAATCCAGACAGAGACAAGAGATGACATACTATTTCTATAACTTATTTTGCTCTAGTTTGAATGGATAATTTCCTAAAAAATGTAGATTTAACAAAGGTTGCAATAGTAAGATATAGCGAAATAAATGAAAATAATATCTGATTCAAAGATAAGAAAATATGAACAGATCATTTTGAAATCATAAAATATGCAAAACAAAGACTAAAATGGAAGTTAGAATACACAAATATAGCAAAAGATATGCTTCCAAAAAAGTTTAGAATGAGTCAATTGCAAGAAATTTATGAAATAGTATTGTGAGAAAAAATAGACAAAAGAAATTTTTGAAAAAAGATATTTAAACTAAACATGATTGAAGAAACTTGAGAATTAGACAAGTCTACAAACAGACCTGCAAAATTATACAGATTTATAGATAGTGAATTAAAAATTTATGATGTAATGTAAAAGACCCGCCTACGGCGGGTCTTTTTTTCATTTTTTCTGATTTTGCACAAATACATTGATAAACATATTTTTTTGTGGAAAATCAATTCGGCTACAACCATACTTAACTATACTTTCTGGCTTTTCCTTAAGTGGGAAAAGTATTAATTTTTTTGTTGTATCTTTTTCTTTTTTCATTAAAAAAGTTTTTGCTTGTTCAAGTGAACACTCAACAAAAAAAACAACTTCCCCATTTTTATCGGAAACTTTATACCACAACAACATTTTAAAACCCCCTTTTTATAAATTTTCAAACGAAGTTTTTGTATTTTAAATAAAAAAATTATAAAATCAAGGTTTATGATGAAATTCTAATAGTTCTAATTATTTCTAAATCTATATTTACTTTTTTATCAAACTCATTTTGTAAATTACTATAAATATTATCCAATATTTTTGTGATATTATATCATTCTGGAATTTTTAAAACTACTTTTATTTCTAAAGTATCTTTAGTATTTTTTATTACATTTATTTCTGAAATTTCATAGAATTGTAAATCTTCTTTTATAATATTTTCTAAATAATTTTTAGTTTTATTTGATAAAAATGTACTTGTTTTTAGTGTATCTAAAGATAAAAACAATGGTATTAAAATGATAACTAAAATAAATGTAACAATTCATATTCTTTTCAATACTTTTGATTGAATTTTTGTATCATGAGGAGTAAATCAATATAACCAAAAAAATATAACACTTACAAAAAGTATAGCAATTAAGTTGGCTCAAAATAACATCAAAGCTCAAAATGAAGACATATAATTTCAAAGAGATAATTCTATACCTACAACTCATAAAGGTGGTAATAGAGATGCAGCCATAGCAACTCAGGCAATACTCTCTCATAATCTAGTAAATCTAATACTCATAACAGCAATCATTGCAGAAAATATAGCTATCAAAAAATCTATCAAATTTGGATTAACACGAGCTAAGATTTCTTTTGTTTCAATTTCAATTCAGATAATATGAGTGATTATAAATCACAAGAAAATAGAAAATAAAATAGAATAAATCAAAACTTTAAATGCTTTTACAAAAAAACTACCTGCTCAAGTAGCAATAGCAAAACCAAGTCAGTTAATTGGTCTCAAATATGGTGCAATTAACATAGCTCAAATTACAACTGCAACAGAATTTTGTAACAATCATAAAACAGCAATTATACTAGATAAAAATATTTCTATCCAATATAATCTATCTCATGAAGAATCTAATTTTATTTTTTTTGCAACTTCTTCTTTATGTGTGCTATCAAGTGATAAAAATTCTATGCTATCAAAAAAATTAACAATTTTTTCTTCTTTTGTTAAATTTTCTTTTATTGTTTTAGTGTCAGTAATATTTTTCTCTTTTTCTTTCAATAATTCCTTTACTTCATTTTTAATTACTTTTTTTTCTTCTTTTGTAAGTTCAGAAACATTATTTTCTAAATCTAAGTCTGTAAAATCATCCATTTTTAAATATTATAATTAATTAAAAGTATTTTATCATATTAATCTATTTAAAACAAAATAAAACTATAAAAATAATTGTCTTTTTTTTAGAAATATATTAAAATAAATAAGTATTTTATATATATAATTTTAAAAAATATGCCTGGACAAACTAAAGTTATGGAAAAAGAAAAAAATATTGTTCTATCTGCTACTGAATCAAGTGAGGTTGAATGAGTATTTGCTGAAGCTAAAGATTTTAGAAGTATTTGAGAAAAAATAACAGCTCCTCTTGATAATATAATTTCAGAAACTGCAAAAATTATAGATAAAGATCCTATAATGAATGTAAGTTCTGAATTAGAAAAAATGAACTGAGATGTTCAAGTTGTTTACAACGATATCATTGATAACGATGGAACAATAATGAAAATCATGAAATCAATTCCTTGAATTTGAAAAATTGCATCAGCAATAGACAACAAAGTTGATGAAGCAAAATTTAATATGAAATGATTAGAATGAAAGATTTGAGTTATTTTTTCAGGTTTTGATCAATCATACGAATCAATAAATACTTCAATTGATATGCAAAAGAAATTTGTAGATTGAATTGATGAAAATCTATGAAAAGTTGTTGCATACAAAGAATATATAGAATGAAAAATAGTAGAATTTAAAGCTAGACTAGAAGAAACAACAGATGAAGATGAAAAATTAAAATTAACTATGTTTATAAGAAATGTAGAATATTTTCAAGGTAATTTAATAGTTTTAATTGGTAATCTTGATATGGCTAGAAAAAGACTTCTTATGAGACTTGATTCTGCTACAAAATTATCACTTGCTATGAATTCTAGTAGACCAATTTTTAAAACTCTCCTTTCTACTGCACTTATTGAAGCATCTAGTCAAAAAGCAATTGATGCATCTATGAAAGCACTTGATGTTATGGGATCTACAATTGATAAAATGTCTTCAGAATTAACTGATAAAGCAATTTCATCTGCAAAAAAATCAGAAGAAATGTCAGCAAAACCAGTTTTATCAACTACAGTATTTATAGAAAATGTAACTAAACTTAAAAATCATTTTGATGAAATTGATACTTTTAGAGCACAAGTAAAATTGGAAGCAGAAAAAGAAAGAGCTTTATTTGATGAAGCAAAAGTTAAACTTGAAAATATAAAAGTTATAAACAAAGAAGGTCAAGAAGAATTAGCAAAAGAATTAAATAAATAATATGCAAGTAAAAACAAGAGAATTTGAAGAAAAAATAAATGATTTGGAAACAAATCATTTATTTACTATTCCTGAAGAAATAAAAAACAAAGTAAATGAAAGATGATTTTATCTTTACAATTGGATTTGAGAAAAAGATGTAAAAAACAGTTTAGAAAGAGATTTTTTAAAAAATATTGATAGGTTTTGAATCGTTTTCGCATTTTTAATAATAATTCCTTGAGCACTTGCATTTTTTATGTGAGGTTATTTTTTGTCGTGAATTATATTTTTTTCTATACTTTTTCTTATAAATCTATTTCTTGTATTTCAACTTATTTTTATCTCATTAAAAAGATCTAGCATTCTTAGAAAAAATGCTTATGTAGTTTTAACTGATGACTATATTTCTATAAATTGAGAAATTAAAAAGAAAACAGGATTAAATTCAAATGATATAAAAGAAATAAACAAAGTTGCTTCCATATTTGAAGAAGAAATTTTTAAACCTTCAAATATAGAAAATACAAAGAAATGACTTACAAAAAGTGTATGACAAAAATTTGCTAATTGATTTTCAAAAATACTTAGTGTTTGAAAATGAAATAGTAAAAATTCATGACAATTAGTTTTGATTTTGATATTACTTTATCTTGCTTATGCATTTTCACTTTTCTTAATCTACATATTTTGAATATTTATTGTTTGGATATTTTGAAATATTTTAAATATAATAAACAAAAAAATATTACTTATAAAATGACACAAGATAACAAGGATAAACACTGGTTTTGAAGATTTGGGTGATTATTCTAATTCTCTTACAAATGAAAAAGACAATCTAACTAAACTCTTAAATGAAGCAATAAATAATGATTGGCAAGATTCACTATTAACAAATATAAACAAAAAATTAGAACTTATAAATAAATTTGCTTGAGAATCTATAGAGTCAAATATAGAACTGAAAAAAGACATAGAAAGTTCAGAATTTAAAGAAATGTTTAATTATGCAACTTATAATTCTTGGATAAAAAATCAAATATTATTACCTTTAGAACAAATAAAAACTCTTCTTTTAAAAAATCTAGAAATACTAAATAAACAAGATAAAGATATAGATGACCAATTAAAAAATGAAAGTGACCCAAGTAAATCTTGACCAATTCTAGCAAGTAAGAAAAGAGTTGAAATGAGGATAGAAGAAATAAATATTCATATTTCAAAAATGGATTTATATATAAATAAATTAAAATAATATGACTCAAAAAGACACATGATTTGATGCTTTTTTCAAAGCAGTTACTAGTTCTCCTGAATTTAAAGGTGTTGTAGAAAAAGATTGGAAATGAGATTTTGAAAAAAATCTAGCAGATATGGAAACTCATATATCAAAAGCAAGTGATATGATGTGAAGTTTTAAAGATACTTTTGAAACTCCAGAAGCAATGGAAGCTTGAAATTCTTATGAGAGTAAACCATATATAAACAGAACAGCAAAAGAAGACGAAAAAGACGAAAATCTTGATATCATTTATTTTAAAGATGACTGAAATCCAAGTTTTTGATTTGCATGAATTGCTTGAATGTCTGATTTAAAAACTGAGCTTAAAGAAAATTTTATAAAACCATTAAAATTTAAATTTTTAGTTCAAAAATTAGAAAAAGATGAAACTCTAGAACTAGATAAAAAAAATGAAATGTATAAAAAAATAAATGAAGCTTATAGTAAGTTTGGAGTTTCAATTCCAACTTGATTGCTTTTTTATTGACCTCCAGGAACTGGTAAAACATTTATTACGAAAAAATTAGCAGAGGAACTTTGAGCAGGTATGATCAAAAAATCTGTTTGAGAATTTGGCTCTAGTTATATTCATCAAACATCTCAAAATATTAAAAAGTTTTTTGATGCAGCAAAAAGAGAATCTGAAAAATGACCGATAATACTTTTTTTAGATGAGATTGATTCCCTACTTTCAAAAAGAACAAATAGTATAGATAATAATAAAGCTGAAGAAGTAAGTCAATTTTTACAAGAATTTAATGCACTTGACGAAGCTCCAAACTTGATAGTAATTGCAGCTACAAATAGACCTGATCATTTAGATAGCGCTATACTTAGATCTGGTAGATTTGATAAAAAATTTTACATTTGAGCACCTGATTTTCAAGCAAGAAAAGAACTTTTTGAGATACATATAGATAAAAAAGGTAGACCTCACAGTGAACTTGATTATGATAAATTGGCTGAACTAAGTGAAAATTATGTTGCAGCAGATATTGAAGCAATATGTGATGAAGTTGCTCGTGATGCTAGCCAATCAATTCTTGATCTAGCAAATTCTCTAGATTGAGAAAATATAGATTTTGAAAAAATAGAAGAAAGTTTAGATGACAATATCATAACTATGGAATTACTTGAAAAAGCAATTTCTGAAACTACTCCATCAACAAAATTTGTAGATATGAGTATATATGATGAATGGCTAAATGAAACAAAAAAAGAAAACATTAGAGTTTAGTCTCTAATGTTTTCTTTTTTATATTATTGTAAATTCTGAGAGTTTAAAGTTAAATTAATTATGTCTTTTAAAATATTCTTTTAATCATATTATCATTCAATCAATACAATCCAATTCTTTTGGTATAGTTCTCCTTACTTCTTCTTGCCATTTTGAGATTTCTCTAACTGAAAAACATTCTCATAAATTATTTAATCATGAAAAAAATAAATTATATTCTGGATATTTTTCTTTCCCAATTTTTATAAAATCAAACATAAAAAAATTAAAATCAATATTAATTATTTCTCTTAATTTTGAATATTCTTTTTGTAGATTTTCATTTTTTGTTGAATTGTAATTTATAAGAATGTCTTTAAATTTAATCCAATTTTTATAGAATCTATTTGCTCTTCTATTTATAGAATAAATTTTATAATTTTTTGGTAAAAAGTTATAAGAAATTATTATTATAATAACAATAAGAAATATATTTAAAATATTTATACTAAATAAAGGTTTTAATAAAAATCAAGAATAAGACTTGTGTTTTAATATAAATTCTATTAATGGAATTAGTAATCAAAAAAAAGTTAATGTTTTTAAAATCATATTTATATATTAAATTATATTTTTAAATATACATAAAAAATATATAAAATCAATAAAATACCTTTCAAGGAATTTGAATATTACTAAAAGTAGTATTTTTTTATTTCCTAAAAATACAATCAAATAATTTTATTAAATATTAAATTTAATTTAATTATTTAAAGTTAATAAAAGCGAGTTTTACTCGCTTTTATTTTCTAATAATCAATTTTTAATTTCTTGTAATTCTTCATCACTTATTATAGGAACTTTATCTCATAAAAACTTTGGTTTTGATTTAAAAACCTCTATCTCAAAAAATGCTTTAATACGAGCAAATATTTCCCTTCTATTATTATAACTCTCTTTTAAATATTTTTGAAGATTTGTTTCAACTCAATAAGTTTTTATTCACATCTTTTTTGAAATATACATAGCTCTTTTAAGATGAAAATCTTGAGTAAATAAAACAAGTTCATCAACTCAAAATATTTCGTGAGCTCTATAAAGCGAATCATAAGTATCAAAACCTGCATAATCTTGATAAATATCAAATTCTTTAACTCATTCTTTTATTAGATATTGTTTCATAACTTCTGGTTCATTATGATTTACCAAAGAGTTATCACCTGATACTATTATTTTCTTAATCTTTCATAATTTATAAGCATTATAAGCTACTTTAAGCCTATCTTTTAATATATCTGATGGCTCTTTATTTGCTAATATAGAAGCTCAAAAAACAAGTCATACATATTTATTATCAAGTCATTCAACATTGTAATAATAATCTTCTTTTGAATAAGTTAAAACATAATAATTAACTCATACTATAAAAAGTAAAAGTATTGATAAAAATAAGCTTGAATATATAAAATATTTTTTCATTATAATATTTTTTCTAATAATTTATAATATAATGGCATCATAAAGACAATAAATACAGATATTAAAAACAAAATTCTACTTTTTGTAAAAAGTGGTTTTTTTTCATTATTTTCCATAAAAAAGACTTAAAATAATATTAATTATATTTTAAGTCTTTTTTCTATATTTCCAAATCTTCTTCATATTTTCTAAACCAAGTTAATTGTCTTTTTGCATAATTTCTATTATTTTTTTGTACTAAATCTACACATTCTTGCAAAGTTATATTTCATTCTAAATAATCTATTACCTCTTTATATCAAATAGTTTTCATTCAAAAATCATTTTTAGAATATTTCTTTAACAAATTTTGAACTTCTAAAACTAGTCAATCATCAAACATCATTTGAATTCTTTTGTTTATTTTATTGTATAATTCTTCTCTATTTCAACTGTATGGAGTCAAAAATAAAACATCATATTTAAGAGATTTTTCAGTTCTAAATTCTGTTTTGCTTTTTCAAGTAAGCATCTTCACTTCCAAAGCTCTTATTACATATCTATAATTATTTGGATGTAATTCTTTTGCATAATTTGAATCAATTCCATTTAATTTATCCCAAATATATTGATTTCAAAACTCAAGTCTTTCAAGTTCCAATTTATTTCTAAGATCTTCATCAGCCGGAACATTTGGTATATCAAAATCATATATTAAACTATCTATATATAATCATGTTCCTCAGCATAAAACTGGTATTTTTTGTTTAGAAATTATATCTTCTATACATTTTTCAGCTTCACTTTTAAATTCTCAAACACTATATTCATCATCAGGATTTACAAAATCAATCATATGATGCTTAATTCATTGCATTTCTTCAATTGTAATCTTTCAAGTTCAAATATTTAATTCTCTAAAAATTTGTCTAGAATCTGTAGAAATAATTTCAGTATTCAATAATTTAGCTATTTCAAGACTTAATCCTGTTTTTCAACTTGCCGTTGGTCAATAAACAACAATTATTTTTTGTTTAGTATTTTCATTATTCAAAAAATCATTTAGCTTTTTTTCAAAAATCATCTTTCATTTTTTTAAAATATATGTAAAATAATAATGCATATACAAATATTATCAAGAAAAATATTTTTTTGTAAAAAAAGTTTTGACATATTTTTGTTTTTTAATAATATGTGTCTCGCAAATTAAGTATGCCAATATAGCTCAGCTGGTAGAGCATTCGCCTTGTAAGCGAACGGTCATCGGTTCAAATCCGATTATTGGCTCCATTTTAAAATAAATTACGAATTACGAGTTTAAAATAAAATTCTTATCTTTGATTCGTAACTCGTAATTTTTTTTGAAACCTGGGCAGATTCCAGAGTGGCCAAATGGGGCGGACTGTAAATCCGCTAGCTAAGCTTTCGGGGGTTCGACTCCCTCTCTGCCCACCATTAAGTTTCTCTTGCTATGATTGACGATAGTCAAGAATCGGAAGGAAAGTTACATCGAGCGAAAGCGAGATGAAATACATTATAAGATTAAAAACTAGTGAATTTTTGCTAGATTTTTTTACATATAAGCCGGGGTGATGAAATTGGTAGACATGTTGGTCTTAGAAACCAATGCCTAATCGCATGCGAGTTCGAGTCTCGCCCTCGGCACCATTAAATTCCACTTGCGACAAGCTTGTGAGTCGGAAGAGAATTTACATCGAGCACTAGCGAGATGCAAACCTTCTCAAAATCCAAATATATTTATATTTTTGTTTCGTACTAGGCGAACAAATTAAAAAAACAATAATTATGAAAACAGGTATACATCCAGAATCAAGAGAAATCTTGTTAGTTGATAGAAGTGCTGACTTTGTTTTAAAAGTTAATTCTACTGCTAAAACTGTTGATACTTTTGAATTTGAAGGTAAAGAATGTCCATGTATTTTTATAGAATCTTCTTCTGCATCTCACCCATTTTATACTGGTGAACAAAAAATCCTTAAAACAGGAGCAGTTGATAAATTTTATGCTAGACAAAAGAAAATGGAAGAAATTGCTGCAAAAAACAAATAATTCTATGAAAAAACCTACTTCAATAAATTGAAGTAGGTTTTTTATTTGATTATATAAAAAGAATTGACTTTAATTTTTTTTATATATAATCTAATTACTTTCTATATCAAAGACAGTGGGCAATTCGTAAGACCTACCGAGATAATAGAGGAATAGACTTAAAAAACTAAAATAAGATTTTTATAAAAACTCTATCCTTTTTCTTTGATTTTGATTAAAGAAATAGGATTTTTTTTATTAGAAAGTAAAAGTATATATTATAACTAAGTACAAATGGCTGTTACAAAACAACAAAAATCAGAGATATTTAACGAATTAGTATCTAAATTTAAAGAAGCACAATCAATTTGATTTACTTCAACAAATAAAATGACTGTAGAAGAATTTTCAGAATTAAGAAAATCATTAAGAGAAGTTAATGCTACTTATACATTAGCTAAAAAAACAATTATGGTTAAAGCTATAAAAGAAGCTTTAAATATAGATGTTGAAATTGCTAACTTAGAAGGTCAAATTTGAGCAATTTGTTCAAATACAGATGCTGTATCTGGTTTAGGAAAAGTTAACTCTTTCATGAAAGAAGTTAATGGTAAAAAAAATGACTTAGGTAAAATGGCTTGGTCAATTTCAATTTTTGAATGAGAAGTTAAATCTAAAGAAGAAACAAAAGTTCTTGCTTCTATGCCTTCAAGAGAAACTTTACTTTCAAGATTGGTTGGTTCTATGAAATCTCCTATTTCAAAACTTGCAAGATTCGTTGATGCAGCAGCTAAAGAAGTTGAAGCACAATGAAAAACTAAAGTTGGTGAATTAGTTGCTAAAAAAGAAGAAGCTTCTGCTGAATAATTAATAATTGGTATAATGATTCCCTATTTATAGGGAGTCATAAACTAACTATTAATAGTTAGGTCATCCTGAACTTGATTCAGGATCTCAGGAGTATAACTTCTGATTTTCGTTTTGAGATTCTGAAATAATTTCAGAATGATAAAAAACAATATTTTTATATTTATAATTTTAGAAAAATGGCTGAATTAACAAAAAATGCTACTCAAATAATGGACTTAGTTAAAGAATTAACTATTGTTGAATTAAATGACTTAGTTACTGCTATGGAAGAAGAATTTGGTGTTTCTGCTGCTGCTCCTGTTATGGTTGCTGGTGGTGCTGCTGCTGCTAGTGAAGATGAAAAAACTGCATTTGATGTTGTTTTAACTAGTGCTGGTGGTTCAAAAATTGGTGTAATTAAAGTTATTAGAGAACTTACTGGTCTTGGATTAAAAGAAGGTAAAGACTTAGCTGATAATGGTGGTGAAGTTAAAAAAGGTGTTTCTAAAGATGAAGCTGCTGATATGAAAGCTAAATTAGAAGCTGCTGGTGCAACTGTTGAAATTAAATAATTTCTAAAAAAGAACTCTATAAAGAGTTCTTTTTTACTATATAAAGTATAGTAAAAAAATTTGACTTAATATAATTTTAAAATACAATATAATCGTATTTTAAAATTATAACAATAAATAAATGAAATATCTATATTTATTAATAGTAACTATTTTTATTGCATCATGTGGTACAAAAATAGAAGAAGAAAAAATGGTATCTGATGATAAAAATACAGTAGAAGTAACTAATGAAATTAATAATGAAGTAAAAAATTTGGACATAGCTTTTGACGATACTTTAACTAAGATGGTAAAATTGGATGCTAAATACAAAAATCCAGCTTGAGACGTTGATATGGTTATAAGTTATTCATTAGATAATGAATGAAAAATTGAAGTAATTAATTTAGATGCTCCAAATTTTGATTTAAAAGATTATAATACTGCAGCTCAAGTTTTAGTTGGTAAAACAATTGAAGAAGCAAAAAATACTTGAATTGCTGGTTGATCATTAATTACTGAAGCATTTAAAAAAGCATTAAAATAATCATATGGAATATTCTAAAAATTTATTTTGATCAAGACTTGATATAACTATAAGATCAGATATTAAAGTTGATGATATTATAGAAAATTGTTTCTTACAAGCAGAAAATTTTGAGAATAAATATTCTAGATTTATAAAATGAAATTATTTATATAAATTGAATAAAGAAAAAAGTTCTCAAATTGATTGAGAACTTTTTTCTATTTTGGAATTATGTAAAAAAGTATCTGAATTAACTTCATGATATTTTGATATAACAATACTTCCCTTTTTAGAAAATGCTTGATATTGAATCGAGAATAAAATAATAGATGAAAATATATGATATAAAAATATAGAAATAAATGATAATTATATATTTCTAAAAAATTGAGTATCCATTGATTTATGATCAGTTGGTAAATGATATATTATAGACAAAATTTATAATATATTAGATAAAAGTTTTGATGAATTTATTATAAATTTTGGTTGAGATATAAGAGTAAAAGGTAAACATATTATTTACTTAGAAGATCCATTTGATGATAAAAAAATAATATGAGAAATAGAACTAGAAAATTGCTCAATTGCTTGATCTAGTCCTAATAAAAGGAAATTAAATAAATGACATCATCTAATAAATCCCAAAAATAAAGAATCTCAAAATGATAAAATAGCATTATTTGTAACTCACAAACTAGCAAGTTTTTCTGATATATTTTCAACTGCATTATTTGTAACTCCACTTGATGAATCATTAAAAATTTTATGAAAAATTAATTGATTAGAGTGATTAATTATAGATAAAGATTGATCAATTTACAAAAGTACTAATTTTAATTGTAAATTATATCAAAATTAGTACTTTACTTAATTACCTCTTAATAAAAGAATATATAATAAAGTTAATAATTATATATTAACAAACAAAAAAATGAATATTATATATTACTTAATGTTAGCTTTCTTCCTAGTCTCATGTGGAACAAATGCAAATGTTGCTACATCTACTACGACTACAAATAATAATCTTAGTACAACAAAAAGTACAAATCAATCAAATTATTCAAACAGTAAAATTGATACGAAAACTCGTGCAAGTTAATTAAAAACAATTATTTAAAAGTAATTGTTTTTTTATTAGTTTTTTAATAATTAATCATTATTATATACTATATTTTTAATTACTAATTTATAGATTATGAAAAATATATTTAGTTTTATAAATTTAGAAAATCTAAAAAATAATATTAGAGACATTATTTTGAGATTCCCACTTTGAGTTTTAATTATAATTATAATCACTACTCTTTTCATTGTAAATATTCATGTTACTTTTACACAATTAGTTCAGAACGATATTTATAAATACATTATTTCACTTATTGTTACTTTTTTCCTTTCTATATCAGTATATATAAGTACTGAAAATTCAAATATAACAAATTCTAAGAGAAAATTATTTCAAATTATTCCTATATTATTTTGAATATTTTTCTATTTTTCATTTGAAAAAACAATTGGAAATATTGAAAATATTATTTTTATAATACTTTCTTTAGTTTGAATTATCTCATATTTATTTTTTGCACCTTACATAAAAAAACTAATAAACAAAGATATAGAACAAACAATTTATTACACTTATTTTTATAAGATAAGTGTTGTATTTTTGACATCTATAATATTATGAATAGTACTTTTTATATTATGATATATAGCAATTTCTGCAGTATTTAGCCTTTTTGATATAACGTGAACATATAACAATAAGATAATATCTGATTGGACAACAATCGCATTATCATTTATTTCTCCACTATTTTTACTAACTCAAATTCCTAATAAAATAAATTATAACGAAAATAAATTTAGTGAAAATCCATTTTTCTCATTTTTAACAAAATATATAGCGATTCCATTTATTTATGTATATTTTGTAATCTTGTATGCTTATAGTATAAAAGTATTGTCAAATTTTTGAGAATGGCCTAAATGAGAAGTTTCTTGGTTAGTTGTATGATTTTCAACATTTTGATTTATTATCTATATTTTTTCGTATATTTTTGAAGAAACAAATAAATTTATAAAAACATTTAGAAAATCATTTCCATTTGTTGTTGTTCCTCAATTGTTTATGTTGTTTTATGCAATTTATCTAAGAATTAATCAATATGATATAACAATTAATAGATATTTTGTCGTTGTTTTTTGAATATGGCTTTCTGTATTATCAGTGTATTTTATATTTTCAAAAATAAAACATTTAAGCGTTATTCCAATAGTTTTGACTTTGTTTACAATAATTATTTCAGTGTGACCTTGGTCAGTTTATAACTTGCCTGAAAGTAGACAATACGATAGACTTGTAAAAAATTTAGAAACTGCTTGAATTCTAAAAAATGAAACAATAATTCCACTTAAAAATTTCAGTGATATAAACCAAGATTTATCAAAAAATATATATTCATGAGTAGATTATGTTTGCCAATTTAATAATTGTGAGAAAATAATAAGCTTATTTCCAGAGCAATACAATAAATTATTAGAAAAAAGTAAAAGTGACTTTGAAAAACAAAGAACTGATGATTTAATATATTATGCAAATAATGAACAAGTAAAAAAAGAAGTTGAAAATAGAGTATATAATCTGCCTTCAGAATGGGAAATAAGTTATTTTATAAATAATGAAATAAAGGTTAAAAATTATTTTGATAGTAAAGAAAATTTAGCTTTAATTGATTTATATGCTTCTTCAGATATATTTCCTCTAGATGTATCATGATATTCTAAAATATATAGTGTAAATAATTTTAAAGACGTAATAAAAAACAATAGTTGATATATCAATATTGATGCAAAAACTATTGAGATTAGATGAGAAAATTGAGAAATAATAGATACTATTGATATAAAAGATATTATAGATTCACTAATTACAAAATACAATAATAATGATATTGAAAAAAGTTCTTTGGAAATATCAGATTTAACATTTGTAATTTGAAATTATAAGATAATATTTAATAATTTAAGTATAAGAAACCCTGATTACAAATGAGATAGTACATATGTAAGTAGTTATGCAAATTGATATATATTAATCAAATAATTGATTTTCAGTTGCTTTTATTAAGTTTTTTAATACAATACTGCGGTATTTAAAAATTAATTATAAATAATATTATGATAACAGCAATGTGATTAAAGGGTTGAGTAGTTGTTAAAATAGGTAGTGATTTACTTTTAACTCTAAAAAAAGAAATTCATAGAGGTGGTAGATGAGCAACTAACATAAAAGTTAGATTTAAAAATGTAATATCTTGAAACACAATTGATAAAGTTTTTGATAGTGAAGAAAAATTAGAAGATGTAGTTTTAGAAAGATCAAAATTTGAATTTTTATATGAATCTGCTTGAGAATACTACTTTATGGATCAAGAATCATATGAACAAATTGAAATAAGTGAAGAAGATATGTGAGATGCACTAAATTTCATAACTCCTGCATTAATTGTAGATATTCAAAGATATGAATGAAGATTAGTTTGAGTTATACTTCCTGCTTCAGTTAAATTATTAATTACTGAATGTGAACCAGGTGTAAAATGAAATACTGCTGATGGTAGAATCACTAAAGAAGCTATTTTAGAAACTGGTTACGCTATAAAAGTTCCTGGATTCGTTGAATCTGGAGAATATGTTATGATAAATACTGAAAGTGGTGAATATCAAGAAAGAGCAAAATAAAAAAAATCCTGAATTAATTCAGGATTTTTTTTATTTTTTCATATAAATCACAATTATTATTTACATAATTTCAAAGTGATTTAAACATATCTTCATAATCTTTATAATTATTTAAAAAAATGGAAAATCAATCTTCTATATTTTCTCAACTAAATTTTTTCATCAAATCATTATAACTCTTATTATTCCCTTCTATTTTTGATAAAAAATTTAAAAAATCATCAATTTTTTCTATATGAGCATTATTGTTTTCTTTGTAAATATCCCAAATAGTTGGTTTTCAAAAAATAAGAGATTGGATCAAACTATTTTCTCATCTAACGAAATTTATATCACAATATCTTAAAAAATTTCAATAATCATCTATTTCTAAAAATGGCATTACAAAAGCATTTTTATTTTTTAAAATTAAATTACTATGACCAAAAATTAAAAAAAATGTATCATCTTTTTTAGATAAATTTATATGATTTATAATTTTATCTAAAGTATTTTTGTATACAAATATTGAAACTATTTTTTTTCAATCTAAGTTTGGAAATGATAAATTATATTTTTTTGAAATAAGATCAAAATATTGTTCCCTACTAGAAATTTCGTCACTTTTATTGATTAATACTCATCAAGTTAAATCCAGCAAACTCGGTATAAAATGAGTAATATCTACATTTTTTGTAGAATAATTTGTTAGATGTAATTTTTCAACTCAAGTGTGAAGTAAAAAATATCAAAAATTTATAAGTTTTATATTTTTATCAAATGAATTTAAATAATCAAAATCAATCTTTCTATCAAAAAAATTAAAAATTAATGAACTTGGTTCGTATAATCAAATTTCAGATAATTCATGATATTTTATTTTTGAAATCATATCATTTTTCTTAAGCATATTCTTAAATAATTTTTCATCATTTGAAAATAGTGTTATTTCATATGAATTATCATTTTTAAGCATAATAAAAGCTAGATTTAAAGCAAAACCCAGGTCTCAAAAATTATCCACAACATCAACATAAAAATCAATTTTCATCTTAAAAATTATTTATAAATAAAATTTGATTTAGTATATGTTTTTTATAAACAAAATAAAGTCATATTTTTTACTTTTGAAACATTAAATGTTACAATTAAATTAATAATTAATAATTTTTACAAAATGTTTCATTTCAAAAGTATATTAATTCAAAATTTTAGAAGTATTTCAAACCAAGATATCAGTTTTTGAGAAAACAAAACTGTTTTTGTTGGTAAAAATGGAAGTTGAAAAACTGTTATTTTAAAAGCGATTGAAAAACTAATCAATTCAAAAAAAATCAAAGAAAAAGATTTTAAAGACAAGAACAAAAAAATCATAATTGAAGCTATTATTTCATACGAATGAGAAGAAATAAGAGTAAAAATAGAAGCATTTTTTGAATGAAAAGAAATAAAAATACTTAGAAATGAAGATGAAAAAACAAATGAATTACTTAAAAAAATAAACATAATTTATATTCCTAGTGATAGAAAGATAAATAAGGATAATAAGGAAGATTGATATCTAAAACTTATAGATTTAATCTTAAAAAATAAGGAAGAAAAATTAAAAGAAGGAAGATACTGAAAAGAAAAATTAAAAGAGTTAAATGATAAATCATGAGAAAAGAAAACTACACTACTTATAAGTTTATTAAAATTATATTTATATAGTATTTCTGATAGAAAAAGTGAGGATTTTACTATATTTTTGATTGACCAACCAGAAAATTTTTTGCATCCACATGCAACAAAGATGATAGATTCACTATTACAAGAAATCTGAGAACTTGAAAATACACAAATTTTTTATTCAACTCATTCTCCTGATTTAGTTTCAAATTTCAGAAAATGAAAATATGAAATAGATGATATCATATTTGTAAAGATTATTGATTGAGATACTCAAACAAAGAAAATAAACAATGCTGGTGGTAGATTTAACAAGATAATGATAAATTTGATATTTAAAAATGCTGCGATTTTTTTCTCAGATTATGTTATCTTAGTAGAATGAGAAACAGAAAAAATTTCAATACCAAATATATATGAAAACACAAACTGGGAGAAATTTTCAGATATAAATAAAGAATGACTTTCAGAAGAAGAAGAACAAAATTATTTTAACTTAAATTACAAGAACATAAGTGTAATTGATGTTTGATGAAAATGAGCACTTTATGAATGGTATATTTTTGCATGTGAATTATTTGATAAGGAAAATGTAGTAGCACTGATAGATAAAGACGAAAACTATGCTATTGACCGTGATATGATAATAAAAGCTATAAGAAACATATACAAAGCATGACATATTTATGAAAATGAATTCAAAAAATATAACTGGATAGTTTTAGAATGAGAATTTGAAAATTATTATAAGATTGATTCTATAAAACAATATATAAGAAGCGAAATTGATAATAAAGCGAAAGAATATTGAGATGATTTTGATCCTGAAAAATATCAATTGAGTATAATAAAATTAGAAACTAGATTAGAAAATTTAAAATATGCAAAGAAAATATCAACAGCATATGAAAATATATTTAACGCATTTTTTAGAAAATATTCTAAACCAACAATAGCATTTAACTTATCAACTTGGCTTACACAAACAGATTGATATAAAGAAGAACTGTTAAAAATTTTTGCTGAAATAATAGAAAAATTTGATGTAAAAAAATAAATCCAACTAAGTTGGATTTATTTTTTTAAAATTATTTTAATCTATTTCTTATTACATCTCTAACTTTTACTAAGTTTGGATAATTGTAGAAAAACAACATTTTTTGATCTGCTATTGTAGCTCCAGTTGGTTTTGGTGATAATACGAAGAATCAAAAACTCTCAGCAATATCCTCAACTGAACTTGTAGCAGCGTATTCTGTAACAAATTCCGTGTCTCTTCAAGTGTATAAACTTTCAGCTCATTCTTTATTAAATGATTCAGCTCCTCATAACTCAGCAGATTTAGCTATATCATCTTTTGACCAAAATTTAGTCATAAATTTTTCTAAATATGATCATTTTTCTAAACATCATTCATCTAAATAAAATGTTTTACAACTATCTTTAAATTCTGCTAACATAGCATCATCAAAATCATCACTTGCTTCATCAATTTGATCGTCTCAAAGTGTCATTACATGAGTAAATTCATGAATCAAAGTGTGAACTTTAGCTTTATCTAAATTTCATTTTTCATCAAAATATGAAGCTCTATTAACATGAATATGCCAATCCAATGGATTATTTGAATCTCTAAAAACAGATGCATCCACAGAATTTTCAGGTTCATTAGTTACATTAAAATATTTAACATTTTCTCTAAAATAACTAGGAATTGCTTTTGTATAAAGTGACCATATTTCTTTATGAGTTGGGTCTTCTACTCAAGACATAAGAGTTAGTGAATCACCATTTATTTCATAAACTGCCTCTAGATTTTTTAATCAATCTGAATCTCAAAAATCTTCAAAATTTGAGTCTTCTTCTTCTCAAATAAAATCTTCACTTTCATCAGTTACTTCATTTGCATAACACCATTGATCTTGTTCATCAAAATATTCGTCATCATAACATTCATCAGCAGTCATTGTATCTGACTCAGATTCAACATTGGATTCATGATCAGTTTCAATTGTATCTAGATTTGAACTTTCAATTTCTTGATTTGTAACAACTTCTTTATTTTCATTAGAAATATAATTAAAACCAAAAATAACTCAAAATAACAAAATAATAATAGCAACACCAAGTCATAGTTTTTTATTCATATGTGAATATAATAATTAAAGTATCAAAATTATATTGAAATTTATATTATATTATAATTAATATTTTTAAATTAATATAATTCATTAACTGAAATCAAATATCAATTCCCTTCTTTTAAAATTTTTCAAGACAAACACAATTTTTCTAAACAATAATCATAATCACTTGCTCTAACTCATTTGTTAGTTGAAAAATTTTTTCATAATCCAGAAGCATTTAAATCAGATTCTATAAAACTATGTAAGTTATGTTTTTCAAAATAGATAAAATCTTCTCTGTCATTGAATGAAAAAGTTATTTCTAAATCTGTCTTTTTATTCAAAAGTGTAACTCAATTATTTAATGCAAAAAATACATATTTTTTCTTATTTATAGTTATGTCTCCTCATCTACTTTTTTTGCATTTTTCTTTTAATTCATCACTTAATTCTAAAACTGTATTTGTATATGCTAATACATAATCAAAATATCTATTTTCAGTGTTTTTATCCATTATAGTTTTTTAGTTTTTATTAATTAATTATTTGAGTTATTATATAATTTTATTGGGAAAAACAAAATTACACAATAAAAAACAGGCCTAGGGTGCAACCTAAGCCTGTTTTTGCTTTATTTTTAGAAATGGTGGGACATTCGGGGCTCGAACCCAAGACCTTCGCCTTAAAAGGGCGCTGCTCTACCAACTGAGCTAATATCCCATTTATCTCTAAAGCTTGTGTATTGTATAAAAAAAATAAATTAATGCAAATTTTTTTTTAACTTTTTTTAGAGATATTATATTTTCTTTTTTGGATGAAGTAATTCTCAATCATAAAGTACTATATTAGTAACATTATTTCAATCAAAAACAAACATTTCTTCACCTATTTTAAGATCAAAACTTCACTTAACTTTTTTTCATAAATCTATATCTTCTAAAACTTCTTTATCAAGTTCTATAAAGGTTTTATTTTTAAATAATTTCTTTAAATCAAAAAATTTATTTTTATCAAAATCTTCTATTGTTTGAGCAAATGACATATCTAAACTTCAAACCTTTGTTCTTCTAAGATTTGTTACATATCATCCTGTTTTAAAATATTTTCACATATCATATGCTATACTTCTAATATATGTTCAAGCTCCTACTTCTGCCCTAAATTTAGCAGTTGGATAAGAAAAATCTAGCAATTCTATATTATTTATAAATGTTTTTCTTTCTTTCATTTTAAAATCAATATCTCAAGCAACTATCATATCAATTGCCTTTCTTCAATCTATCTTTAATGCACTATATTTTGGTGGAATTTGAGATATTTCTCAAGTAAAACTAATTTTAAGTAGTTCCTCTATTTTTTCTTTTGTAATCTCTTTTTTTGCTATTTCTTGCTCATTTTTTGATATGTATCTAACTGGAGTTCATAAATCATAACTATCACTTTCTCAATCAAAATTTACACTAAATTCGTATTCTTTTGAATCTTTTTCAAAATATGGAATAAGTTTTGTATAATTTCATGCAGCAATTAAAAGACCACCTGTTGCCAGAGGGTCTAATGTTCAAGTATGTCAGATTCTTTTAGTTTTAAGTTTTTTTCTAAGAACGGCAATCGCATCAAAACTAGTAAAATCCAATGGTTTATCTATCAAATAGAACATAAACTATAAATTGTGTGAATAAGTAGAAGGTGATGAAAAAAATCTAGGAGTTGTATCTATTCATAAATCTGGTTGAATAAAATCAAATTTTTTGAAATTAAAATATCAAAAATCTAAAAATATCTTTCAAATCATATCTTTTTTTGATATAAATTCACTTCTTCAAACACAATTTGAAAAACACTCTCTAGAATCAGTTGAATGATTTCTATTGTCTCACATAACAAAATATTGATCATTTGCTAATTCGTATTGATGAGATCATTTACTTATTCAAACAAAAGTATTTCCTTTGTTTTCTTCGTTTAAATATACTTCATCTAATTGAACAAAATCAGATGTATTTTTATTTTTAATAAAAACATTACCCTCTTCAATTTTTATAGTATCACCTGGAACTCAAATAATTCTTTTTAAGAAATATTTTTTAGCATCATTTACATATGGTTTAAATACAATTACATCACCTCTAGATGGATTTCATAATATATATGAGATTCTATCTACAATTATAAATTCTCTATCATAATATGAAGAATACATTGATTGACCACTTATTTGAAATGGCATAGCAATAAATGTTCTAATAACTACTACAACTACAATGATAATTAATAAATCTTTAAAGAAATCTAATATTTCTGATTTGCTTTGAGAATTAATAGTTTCATCTTCGTTATTTTTTACTTCAACAGTTGAATCTTTTTTCTTAAATTTAAAAAACATCTATCATTTGTTATTTATTATTGATGATATTATATAGTTTTTTTTATAAAATCAATAAAAAGTACCTTTTGGTACTTTTTATTATTTATCATCATCAGTTTTAAGCCAATCTGGAATTTTCATTCAATCATCCCAAAGCTCAGAATCTGAATTATTTTTTGAAGTTTCATCAGTTTGTACTTTAGTCTCTTCTTTTTTAATTTCTTCAACTTTATTAATTTTTTTTGGAGAAGGTTTTTTAGCTAGTTTTTTTACAATTTTTTTAGATTCGTCATCAAATTTCTTTTCAACTGAATCATTATTATTATCTTGAATTAAAACATCTAAGAAATCATCTTTTTTAGTTTTTGTTTCCTCTTCTGGTTTTTCTTCATTTTTATTTTCTTTTTTCTCTTCCTTTTTTTCTTCTGTATCAAAACTTCATTTTAACCAATCTGGAAGTTTAGAATCATCTAAAAGTGGAGTATCTTCTTCAACTTCAAGTTTAGTAAAATCATCTAATTCTTCTTTTGTTTCTAATCTTGGTTCTTCAACCTTAGCTTCTGGCTCTTCAATATTTGTTTCAGTTTCAACTTTTGTTTCTTCAACATAATCAAAACTTCATTTTAACCAATCTGGAATTTCAGATTTTGTTTCTTTAAATTCAGTTTCATCTTTGATTTCAATATTAGATTTTGGCTCATCAAAATCGTTTGAAATATCAATATAATCATTTTTTTGTTCTAAAATATCTTTAGAATCTACTTTTTTAATAGAATCTTTCTCTTCTATATCTCACATTGGATCCTCACTAAAACTTCATTTTAACCAATCTGGAATTTCTGACTTTGTTTCTTTTATTTCAGTAGTTTCAGGTTTTGAAGTTGTTTTATCTTCTAATTTAGTAGATTTTGTATCTAAATCAGAATTTATTGATAAATCATCATTTGTTGAAAAATCTTTATTAAAATCAAACTCATTTTCATCACTAAATATATCAGATTCTTGTACTCACAATATATCTTCTACTTTTTCATCTTGTTTAATTTTATTTTTCTTACCTGAAGTTTTATCTCAAACAAATTGTACAAAACTAATATTTTTATCTTCATTAACTAATTTATAATAAATGAAAAATAATCATATAATCCCTGTAACTCAAAGTATAATTAAGAAAATTATTTTTAATATTCATAAAAATATATCTAAGATTCATCCAGATGAACCTGATGTATTATTTGAAATAACTGGATCTTTTACTTCATCTGGAATATTTGAAATTCATCAATATACAAATGTATTTAATATAGCTTTGAAATCAGTTTTTTCTTTAACTGTCATAAGTTCATCGGTTGCTATATTTTCAAGAATAACTTTTCATAATTCTTTATTTTCATCTATATTTGAATTTTCTCAAATTACTTCAAGTTTTGCTATAAGAACATCATAACAAGTTAGTTTTTCATCTGTAATTTCTAACAGAGTTTTTTCATCACATTTTATATCTACTGGAATTAGATTTTTTAATGCATTAAATGCAATAGATTTTTCAGATTTATCAGTTTCTCATTCAATTAACAATGATTCAAGTAAATCAATTAATTCTTTTCAATTAGATATATTTGATTCTTCAATAAATCATTCAAATTCAATAATTATATTTGTTTTTTCTCTATTATCATTCCATTCATCTTTCAAATTTTGAACATACATTAATCATTTTAATTTATATTCTTTTGGAAAATTTGAAACTGCTAATTTAACTTTTTCAAGTTTAAGTTTTATGTTATCAGAAACTCATTCAAAAATTATAGTATTTATATCAGGAACTTCTTCAATATATTCTTTTATTACTTTTATATCTTTTGAATCAATCAATTTTCATGATGAATCTTTTGTATATAATCTAATAATTTGTTCTTTAGAATTATTTAATTCAACTAAAATAGCATTTTTTGAAGCATAACTATCTTGAAATTTATTATCTTCATCATCATCACTCCCTCAATTTAAATCAGAATCATAATTTATATCAAAATCAGCAACATAGTTTGCTATATTTCCAGAACTAGCTCATAAATATAGATATAAATTATCTATTTTTTCTTTTAAAGTGATAGTATCATTTTCATCAATTACTTGATTTGAAAATACAATTAATCATCATTTTCTAGCTTTTATAAAATTTGATAAATCTTTTACTACTTTTTTGCTTATTTCCTTGCTTTTTGTAGATTCAGAAATCTTTAAAGATACTATATGTGAAGAATTTCAATCAGTATATGTATATGAAAATCACCCTTGTTTAGTTATCTTATTACCATCTCACATATCCCATAAATAGCTTGTTGCATTTCATAAACTATTATCTAAGAATACAAAATCATTTCATATAGAAATATATTCAAAATCTGGTTTCAATACATTTGCAACATTCATTGTAACAGTTTTTGTATTTGAAAATCATTTATATTTAACTTTTACTTTTGCAAATTTTTCTCAAGAGGCTTCATATTTATATGCAACAGAATTTGTTGATGTTTCTTTATCATAAAAACCATCTCAATCGAAATCCCAAGAAAATGTAACTTTTGAATTTAAACTTTGTCATAATATATTTTCTGCATTTGCAGTAAATACTACTTCATCTCAAATTGAAACTGAACTATTATTTACATTTAAATCAACAATTGGAGTATTTACATTATCTCCTGTCAATGTTATAAAATATTTTGAACCATTTATATCTTGTGAATTTGATCTTGCTTCATTGTTATCTTTCATAACAACTACAAAATAATAATTTCAAGTTACTTTTGGTAAAACAAATGTTGTTGATTCTGTTTTTGTAGCTCTAAAATCTTGAGGTTCAGGATCTAAATCTGTATAATAATACCATAAATATGATTGTATAACTCAATCTAGATCCTTTGATCAAATTGCATTTATTGAAACCAAAACTGGATCAGATTCTATATCTTTTACACTTATATTTAAACTTGATAATGTTGGTTTTAAATTTTCAACTTTAACATTTACTTCTTTTGTAGATTCTTTTCAATTTTTTGAACTTTTAACACTTAATTTAACTTTACTACAACCTAGTTCATCAAATTTCTTTGTAAAGTTTTGAGTATTATAAATAGAATTACCTAATTTCCAAGAATATGATAATCAAGTATTTTCTCATGTCACATCTAAACTTTCATCTCATGAAAACGTAAATGTTTCTACTCTATCTACAATATATGCTCATTCTCAATTACAAGCATCGTCTTGATAAGAAACGTTATTTAACTTATTATCTTTTAATGATATGAAAGCAAATGGTTCATCAGTATCTCAAACATAGACATTTTTTGAAAATGTATTTGTATTATCATTATCATCAATTACTTTTAAAGTAATTAAATATACTCATGATTTATTATATGTATGACTTATTGTTTCACTTTTTCATCATTCATTTTTACCATCTCAAAAATTCCATTCATAGAAACTTGCTTTCGGCGAATCCGCTACTAATCTAACTGGTTTTTCTCTTTGTACAACTCTAGGAAATGCAAAGAATTCAACTGATAAAATAGATTTTATTGAAATTTTTTGAGTATTTTGTGATGTCATATCATCTGGATCTGTAACTTCTAAAACAACAGATTGTTCTCAAACTGATGAAAAAGTATAATAACCATTTGATCAATTATAATTTGGACTATCAAGATTTACTCTTTCTCAATTTATAATCCATGAAAATGTTAATTTTCAATCATCACTAAAATCAGCATCAAATGAAGATGTAGCATCTAAGAAAACAGTATTTGGTTTATTAGAATAAGGTATACTATAAACATATTTTGCTTCTGGAGCTCTTGAGTTTATATGTATTATTTTATAATCCACATCAGTATTTCATGATGAATCAGTTACAAATAATTTTACATTATATTTTCATTTTTCTGTAAAAGTATGTGTAAAAGTTGATGCACTTTTATTTAATAATTCTTTATCATTTTTAATATCTATAATTTTCCAAGCATATGTAAGATTTGTATTACTTCAAGTAGGATTAGCTGTAAACGTAAATTTATCACCTAAATATCACTCTTCACTTGTAGTTTTAATTGTTGCAATTGGATTATGAATTTTTAATGTAAATTTTCTTTCTACAGATTTATTTTCATTTGTAGTAAGCTTTAGTTTAACTGTAAAATCTCATTCTCAGGCATAAACAACTCTTTCTACATTTGGCCCTCAATCATTTACTCTAGTAACTCAATGTCAAAAATCCCATTCAGTTTTTATAAATTTTGTTCATGAAGTTGGAGTTGAACTTGTTGCATCAAATAATAAACCATATTTAGCATCATCAGGTAAAAATTTAAGTTCTTCTTGTTGTCAAAGGTTATCACTATTTACTTTTAATATAATTGAAGCAACTTTTTCCTTTACAACTATGTCAGCTCTAGATGAAAATGGTAATACATCACTATATCAAGAAGCATTTTTATGATTTGAACTTACATCTAAAAAAACTGAAAAATTTCATTCTTCTTTAAATACATAAGTCATAGAAACTTTATTTCAAATAACTTTTCTTTTACCTCAATCATTTATCCACCAAGTATAATTGTGATTATCCAATTGAGTTCAAGTTGGATCTTTTACATCTCATCTAAGTGTAACTGTTAATGGAGCATTTCAAGTTGATGGGAATGATTCAACACTACCAGTGATTTTTTGGATATTTACTTTTTCTAAATAATTTTCTATTGAAGTTGCAATTTCCTCAAAAATTGATGAATTCTCAGGATATTTAACTCATTTTTCAATTGAACTTTTTAAATAATTATAATAATTTTTATTTATTAAACTATCTGGTAAATAGTTTAAACCCTCTTTTGCATAAAATAAAATTCTAGCTGCAGTATATGCATCTATTTTTCATTCAACTTCAAATTTATTTCTTAAATCTAAATATTGATCTGTAATTTTATATCTATATTCATTGAATGTTTTATAGTCAACAACTCAAATTGTAGTATATGATTGCTCTGTACTACTAGCTGAATAAGCCATATTAGAATTAATGGCTAATATAAAAAACATAATTATTGCAACTCAAAATTTCTTTAACATATCTAATATTTAACAAATAGTTATTTGAAATAATATTACCATAATAAAAAATAATCAGCAAAAATCTAATATGCAATATTTACAATTTTAGCTTGACTTTTTAGTTTTTTTATACAATTAGATATACCTTTTATACACTTTTTTATATTTTCTCTTGATTTTTAAATTTTATCATTATAATAAGTAATAGAAATTTTTATGATTTCTACATTATTTTCCTAAGCAAAAGCATTATGGATTTAAACAAAGCACAAGTTATTGGTAGAATTACACAAGATTTAGAACTAAAGCAAACACCTAATGGACAAAATGTTTTAAGTTTTTCACTAGCTACTAATAGAAATTGGACAGATTCAACTTGAAATAAACAAGAACAAGTAGAATTTCACAACGTAGTTTTATGGGGAAAATTAGCTGAAATAGCTATGCAATATTTATGAAAATGAAAAAGGGTTTTTATAGAAGGTAGACTTCAAACAAGAACTTGGGAAGCACAAGATGGTACTAAAAGATACAAAACAGAAATAGTATGAGAAAATATGATTATGCTTGATTCAAAATCTGAATGATCTTCAGATAATAGCAATTCATTTAGCAATGAAAATGCATCTCCTGCTATTAGAAAGTCATCTCCTAAACAAGAAGAAGAAATTTCTATTGAAGATATTCCTTTCTAAACTAAGTAAAAATAAAAATCCTTTAAAACTGACTTTAAAGTCAGTTTTAAAGGATTTTTTAAACTTTACAATTATAAATTTTTATATAATATATTTTTAGTTTTATAAGATAATTTTAAATAATGGATTTATATAGTGTTTTATGATTAGATAAACAAGCAAGTAAAGAAGAAATTAAAAAAGCTTACAGGAAATTGGCTATGCAATATCATCCTGATAGAAATTCAGGAGATAAAGAATCTGAAGAAAAATTTAAAGAAATAAACAAAGCTTATGAAATACTAAGCGATGATTCAAAGAGAAAAAATTATGATATGTTTTGAGACTCATCAGGAAGATGAAGTCCTTTTTGAGGTGGTTTTTCATGATGAGTTGATGTAGATTTATGAGATATATTTGAATCATTTTTTGGTTGATGATTTAACTGAAATAATAATAGAAAAAGAAAATCATCACAATCTTGAGAAGATTTAGAATATGTTTTAAATATAGATTTAAAAACAAGTATATATTGATGAAAAGAACAAATAAGTTTCAACAAAAAAGAAACTTGTTCTACTTGTAATTGAGATTGATGAAGTCATAAAAAAACTTGTTATAAATGTAATGGTAGATGACAAGTAACTCATACAACTCAAAGTATGTTTTGAATGATTCAACAAACTATTGTTTGTGATGAATGTAATTGATCATGAGAAACTTTTGAAAAAGTATGTACTGATTGTCACTGAGAAAAAAGAAAGGTTATAAAAAAAGAGATGACTATTGATATCCCTGCTTGAATTAATGAATGAATGGTTATAAAAATATCTTCTGAATGAAATAGTTGAACTTGATGAAATAAGAATTGAGATTTATACATAAAATTTGAAGTTGAACAAGAAGAAAAGTGATTAATAAGAGATGATACAGACTTGCATTATAGCTTAGAAATAGAAGTAGTTGAGGCTGTTTTATGAGCAACAAAAGAAATAAATATACCTATAATTTGAAAAAGAAAGATAGAAATAAAAGCTTGAACTGAACATTCTAATATAATAAAAATCTCTTGAGATTGAGTAAAACATATAGATAGTGAAAGAAAATGAGATTTATTTATAGAAATAAAGATAAAGATACCAAAAAAACTTGGTAAAAAAGAAAGAGAATTATATGAAGAAATAGCAAAAGATAAAAAAATAGATGTAAATAAATGATGAGTATTCGAAAAAATATTTGGTTAATTAAACATATAAACTCCTAACGATGCTAGGAGTTTTTTTATTTTTTATAAAAAATTATGAACAAAAATAAAGTAATAAGTTCCCTAATTATAATAAATTTTCTAATTATATTTTCCCTATTTAATTTTAGAGAATATTATAATTTTCACAAAGAAAAAATAGAAATTTCAAAGAATGAAAGTGAAAATAAAAAATATCTAAAAGATTTTAATCTAAACAATATAAATAGCTATGAAAATATAGAAATTTACGAAACTCCAGATAAAAAATTATTAGAAAATTTAGTAGAAAAAATAAATAATGCAGAAAAATATGTATACATAGAAGTCTATATGTTAACTGAAACTAGGATAAGAGAATCATTAATCAAAGCCAAAAAAAGATGAATTGATATAAAAGTTATCATGGAAAAAGACCCATATTTAGCATATAGTATAAATAATAAAACTTATGATGAATTTCAAAAAAATAATATAGATGTAGTTTGGTCAAATACAAAAAATTATTCACTAAATCATACAAAATTAATTTTAATTGATTGATTAAATATAATTTCAACTTGAAATCTGACTTATTCAACATTTACACAAAATAGAGATTTCTTTGTATTTATAAAAGATAATGACTTAAATGAAAAATTAATTGGTATATTTAAAGATGATTTTACTTGAATAAAAAAGACAATTTATGATAAAAATTTAGTTGTATCCCCCTCTATTTCAAGAGAAAAAATATTGAAATTACTAGATAGTGCAAATAATGATGTAAAGATATATATGCAATATTTTAGTGATGATGAAATAAACAATAAACTTATTGAAATAAGAAAAAAGAAGAAAATAAACATAAGTGCTGTGATACCTAAAACTGCAGTAGATGATGAAAATACTAAGATATTAATTAAAAATTGAATTAATATAAAAGAGATTCCAAAATATAAGATGCATGCAAAAACTATATTAATTGATGAAAAATACTTGCTTATATGAAGTATAAATTTTTCTAATTATTCAATTGATAAAAATAGAGAGATATGAATTATAATTGAAAACAGGAAAATAATTTCAAAATTTTTAGATATTTTTAAAAATGATTTTAATTAATAAAAACCTTTACAAAAAGCTAAAATTCATATAATAAAATAAATATATTATTAAATTATTTTAAAGTGATTTCATTAAACAAAATCTTCTTTGCTATACTAATATCAATAATATTTTTCTGGTTAATGATAAATACTTTCTGAAGTCAAAATTATAAAAGTTTTGAAAGTGTATATTATAAAAATATAGAAAAATGAATTTATTGATTGGAAATTAAAAATAATGAACTTATTTTTAGTACTTGAAGTAAATCATATTCTTGATTAACAATAAATTATTTTAATCAATTTGATAAAATAATTAGTTATAGTTGAGAAATAGAAACAAAATTTGATAAAAATAAAGAAATTTTATTAAAGAAATGAATTTTTCTTATAAATTTTTCAGAACTTAACTGAAAATATCAAATAAATTGAGAGTGATTTAGTATAGATACAAAATGACCTGCAACTATTTTTATAGATAATTCGTGATTCAGAACAACTATTTTTTCTATAAATTCAAATATAGAACTAAAACTTATAAATATTGAAAATAATAAAATTATAAATTATGTTTATCTGTATCCTCATAATTATATAAAGATAATACCAAGTCAGAATAAAAATGTTGAAAATGCTGATATATTAAGATTAGTTCAAAGATTTCCTCTAGAATATTTCAACGAAACATTATTAATTGGTTCAAAAATAAATGAAAATGTAGTAAGTAAAATAATATGAAAAAAGGATGATTCTGATATTATTAATATAGAAAATATGTTTTTATTTCTATATCTAAATAATAATATAAAAATAAAATACTTAGAAAAATTTAAGGCAAATAAATTTTGAACATTAATATGAGAAAAATTTATAAAACAATATAATAAATTATTCTTAAATAATGAGAAAAAAAGTGTTTATTATAAAAATCTTATAATAAGAACAATTTGAGATATAATATCGTCAGAAAAAATAGATAATTCAAAAAATGAATTTTTAATAAGTACATTAGAAGATTTAGAATCAATAGATGAAAATTGATATACAGAAATGAAAAATATATTATATTTTTATTCAGATTTAGTTATTGATTGAAATAAAGATGATTTAAATTCAAAAATAAATTTTTCAAAAATATACAATGAATTAGAAAATACAAAATATGATTTTAATAATGATTATGCTGTATCATTATCAGATTTATATTTTAGATACGATTTTAAAGAATACTTAAATATATATAAAGACTTAAATATTTTAAATAAAATAGTAATTAATAGTAATATTAATGAAAATCAAAAAAGTTATTTTATATTTTTCTTAAATAAAAATGTTATATCTTGATTTGAGAATCTAGTAAAAATAAAAAATATTCAATTAGATGATTTATTAAATTTATTTGATGATTATATTTCTACTAGTATAAAATATTATTCTAATGATGATGATATAAGAATAAGAACTTGAATAGAAAATTATAATGAAATATTAAAAAAAATAGATCCTAAAATAAAAGAAACCTATTTTGAAAATAATAGAGATAATAAAAACTTATTAATATTAAACAATAAATCATCTATAAATATAGAAAAAATAAAAATTTTACAAATAAATATTGAATCTATATTTAAATATTTTGATAATAATATGTCTATACTTTGAGATAGAACAAAAGATGAATTAATAAAAAAGGAATTTGAATCTTCAAAAAATACATACAATGAATATATAACAGCTCTAAAAGATTATGGTTCATATATAGCTACATATAGTGAAGAAAATAAAAAATTATTATTTTGACCTACGGTATCTGGAAACGAGGATGAAATAAAAAAAATAAGTATTGAAAACGCTAAATTATACTTATCAGAATTTAATTATATTGATACATCTGTAACTAAATTTAGTATAAGAGGATATAATTATTGTGAAAATAATATGACAAAATATGATTTTGATTGAGCAGAAGAGCCTTATTGTTATAAAATAGAAAATCTTTTAATTTGAAATTGAGTATATTTAGATATGACACTATCACCTGAAAATCATAATAATATATCAAATTTTGTAATAAACTGAAATAAAAATATAAATAAATGATCATATAAACTTGATAATCAAAAAATAGTTTGGGATGAGGATTACAAAAAAAGTTCTTCACCTGATGATTTAGAAAAATATAATTTTAAGAACTTTTTTCTATATATATTTAATCCTCCTAAAGCAATTGACAATACAGATAATGGCAATGATGGCAATGAAGTTGTAATTAAAGAAACTGAAGTTGTAGAAGTATTCAAAAGAAATAAATTATTATGAACAAAATGAGACTTTCAAAATATTTTTTGATTTATTAATATAGCATATAATGATGTTATTGTTAATGAACAAGAAAATAATAATTATGATATTTATATAAAAAAATGAAAAGTAAGTTTATCAGATTGATTGAATATACATAATGCAATAATGTCATCAAAATATATATTCTTACCTGATCATAGTTTTGAAAATCCTGAATTTATATTTTATGATAATTATGAACAAGAATTATATTTTTGAAATAAAATAACTTTACTATGAAAATTTAAAATAAGTAATTTTAAAGATATATTATTATCTTCATTTTCTAATTTTAAAACATTACAAGGTGTAACATCATCAATTGATAATATTTTATACATAAAGGAACTAAATATAGAATACAATTATGATGATTTAACATTAAATATAAATGCTATTGATGAAGATTTAAAGATAATTATAAAATGAATTGCTATAAAGTCAGTAAAGTATAATTGAAAAGAATATATAACATCAAATACTCCTGTAACTAATTTATCACAAATATTAAAACTAATAAACAAATAAAATGAAAAAGAAATGAGCAAAAATAATGGCAGTATTAGCATTATTATGAATAATAATTTCAATATTAGGAACTTGATTACTTGTAATTTTTCAAGGTAATCAACAAAATACTGAACCAACTCAAGAACAAATTGAAGAAATTCAAAAATTAATTAATTCAGGGAGTTGAAATACTTCAACTTGAGAATTAAATCAAACAGGAATTACAATAGAAACTAAATAATAAATAAATGAACTTAAATACTAGAATATCATGACCAGCATGAGCATGAGTTAACTCTACAGTTGATATAATATCAGAACTTTATGCAGAGCTTGGTTATGATTTAATAACTGACATAGAATACGAATCAAGAATAAAATGATGAGTAAATTTTTTTGATGTAAATATTTCTGACAAAGAAGAAAAATTTCTTACAAAATTTGTAGATATAATACTTGCTTTTAATGCAGAAAGTTTAGAAAAACAAATTAATAGTCTAAAAGAAAATGCAACTATAATTATAAATAGTAAATGGATAAATAAATTAAAAGAAAAAGGTTTAAATTTTGATAATTTCAATGTTTTAGAACTTGAAATTACTGATAAATATGATAACACTTACCTACTTTGAATTTATGCTAAATATTTAAATTTAGATTTAAATATCATACTCGAAAAAATAGAAAAAGTATTTGCTAAAAAATGAAATGATACTGTAGAATTAAACAAAAATATAGTTAAAAATATTTTTGATACTTATGAAATTAAAAATAAAAGTACTGTTTCTATAAAAAGAATAGCTGATGCTAAAGAAACTATTTACGGAAATAAATCTTTAACAAAATGATCAATAGAATGAGGACTTGAATTTTATAGTGCTTATCCTATGACTCCAGCTTCAACAATTTTGAGTGAAGTTATAAATGATTGAAGAGTAAAATATTTTCAAGCAGAAGATGAAATTGCAGTTATAAATTCAGCTCTATGAGCAAGTTATACTTGAGCTAGAGCTATGAGTGGAAGTTCAGGTGGTTGATTTGCACTTATGAGTGAAGCTTTAAGTTTTGCTGTACAAGCTGAATTTCCAATAACAGTTGTACTTTCTCAAAGAGCTGGTCCAAGTACTGGAACTCCAACTTATCACGAAGCATGAGATATAAACTATGCTCTAAATCCTACTTTTGGTGATTTCGATCATGTTGTTATGTATCCTAGTAACTTAGAAGAAGCTTACAATTTTTGAGGTTTAGCTCTAAATATAGCTGATAAATATCAAAGTATTGTTTTAGTTTTAATGGATAAACAATCAAGTGAAATGGTTGGAACAATCTGAGAATTAAATGTTCCAAAAATGGATAGATGAGTAATACTTGAAAATCCAGGAGAAGATTATAAAAGATATGAACTAAATGAAACTTGAATTTCTCCAAGAGTAAAAGTAGGTACAAAAAATGGTGATTTTATAGCTACAAGTTATGAACATGATGAATATTGAGCTACAAGTGAAGATCCACTTGTAAAAAAAGCATTTACAGAAAAAAGATGGAAAAAACTTGAAAATTTCTTTGAAAGAGAATGATATAGTTGATATGAAGTTGTTAATCCAAATGCTAAAAAAATGCTTATAGTTACTAGTTTTACTAGCTATACAGCAAGAGAATTTGTAAAAAATAATAGTGATTTTTGATTAATAATCATAAAATTCTTAAAACCACTTGATGAAAGATTATTAGATGAAATAAAATGAAAAGAAGAAATTATATTTATAGAAAGTAATTATTCTGGACAATTAGAAAACTATATATCAAAAGAATTTGGACTTAAATATATAGCTTGATTAAAAATTTCTAATTTAAGAAAATATGACCTATTCCCTTTCTACATTGAGGATTTTAATGAATTAAAAAAATAAAAAATGAGATCTTGATTAAATAATATACAATGGTGTCCATGATGTTGAGACACACTTATAATCTGAGCAATAAAAAAAGCTTTTGCAGAACTAGAAATAGAGTCTCACAATAGAGTTGTTGTATCATGAGTTGGATGTAGTTGAAAAGCTAGCCAATACATAGATTGATATGCAGCTGAAACTCTTCATGGTAGAACTCTACCTTTTGCAACAGGTATAAAAATGGTAAATCCAGAATTAACTGTTTTAGCAACTGGTTGAGATGGTGACTGATACTGAATTGGTATGGGGCATTTTATTCATGCGTGTAAAAGAGATTTAGACATAACTTATATAGTTATGGATAATGAAAATTATGCACTTACAACTGGTCAAGCAAGTCCAACTACACCAATTTGAGCAAAAACAAAAACGACTCCTCTTGGTAATACAAAACAACCTTTTGATCCTATAAAATTGGCACTTGATGCTTGATGTACTTTTGCAAAAACAGCAGATAGTATAAAGTTTATGGAAATGAAAGATATCATAAAAGAAGCTATCCTTCACAAATGATTTTCTCTTGTAAATATTCACCAAGCTTGTCCAAGTTTTAAAAGATGGTAAAACACTCACAAAATGTGAGTGTTTTTTTGCAATAAAATCTAAATTATGATTTAATAATACTAATAGATTTTATTTAAAAACACATGTTAAAAAGTTTTATAAAAAGTTACTATAAATTACTTGATGAAAAAATAGAAAATTGAACTATTATGGTATTGATAATAGCAGTTTTAATAACTACAATTTGAGATACTGTAAATAATCCAAATAATACAAAAGTATTAAGTTTAAAGACAAGTATTATGGAGAATAATACAGATAATGATATAATAGTTATCAATTGAAAATTATATAAATTAGTTGATTAAAAAAACATCTTTTTAAAAAAGATGTTTTTTTTATATAAATTTTATCTCAAATTCATAACTTTGTAAATCAAGATTTTTTATCTTATTTTGAAAACTAAAACTAATCTTATCATAAAATAAATTTAATTCACTCTTTATAAGTGGATTATTAGTTTTCATTAAAATAGTGCTTCATTTTAATTGAACAGAAACTAAATAAGATGAAATATCTATATTTTTTTCATCTTTAAAAGTATCAACTATACTATTCCATAGAGAAGTTTTTAAAAAAAGCTCTCTTTTTTTATCATTTAAAAATAATTTCATAATTTAAAAAATTACTACAAATTCTCATTTAACTTTAGAAGCGTTAGTTTTATAATATTCTAGTACCTCTTTAACTGTTCATCTATTAAATTCTTCAAATTTCTTTGTTAATTCACGACCAATTACTATATTGTGGTCTTCTCAAAAATAAGTTCCTATTTCTTCTATAGTTTTAACTATCCTATGAACTGATTCATAAATAACTACAGTTTCAAGTCATGCTTTACTATATTTTCTTTCAACAAGTGATTTAAACAAAGTTTGTCTTCATTTTTTAACTGGTAAAAATCATAGATACAAGAAATGATTCATTTGCATACCGCTTCACATAAGAGCTGTTGCAAATGCAGTCACTCAAGGAACAGGTACAACTTCAACTCAAGCAATGATTGCTTCTTTGATCAAAACATAACCAGGATCTGAAAAACCTGGAGTTCAAGCATCACTTATAAGTGCCATATTATGCCCTTCTTTTAATTGAGAAATGATTTTATCAACCTTTGTTACTCAAGAATGACTATGAAAAGAAATAAGTGGTTTTTTGATTTCATAATGATTTAAAAGTGTAGAACTAGTTCTAGTATCTTCACAAGCAATAGAGTCAACTTCTTGCAAGATTCTAACTGCTCTATAAGTGATATCTTCTAGGTTTCAAATTGGTGTTGCAACTATGTATAACAAAACAAAATAGTTAAAAAATATATAAAAGTATTTTACAAATAAAATAGTAAAATGCAATAATAATAAAAGATATATAAAATATTATATATATTTTTTAAACATCAATTTCTCACATTTTTAATAATTTGTAAATGATACAATTATGCTCTTTTAAATCTCAAATCAAAATAGTTCTAGCTCTTTTTGTTTCTTCATAAGTTATAGTTCAAATATGCCTTTTGCTTCATAAAACTTCACTTTCTACAAGTTCTTCTAATAACAAATAAAAATCATCATCTAATAATACTTCTTTTATATATTTATATTCTTCTAAAAAATCATTAAAACATTTGGAATAATCAGATAAGGCCTCATATTTTTTTATAAGTGATAAGATATGGAAAAGTTTTGAAATTCACAAGATATAACCACTATTTACAACTTGATTTAATGTTTTTTCAAGTGGATCATTTTTATTTAATTTAACTCCTGATTTAATTGTAAATTTTCTAAAAGGCTTTGTTATGCTTTCTTCTATTATGTTATCAATTGATTTATGGTATGAAGAAATTATTCACAAACCATCTGCAAATTTATTTTGTCTTTGATTGTAAAATAAAACTTCTGCTGAAATTATATTTTCAATTACAAATTTTGGAGTATTTAAGATCATAAATTCTCAAAAAAAAGACTCAACAGAAGTTGAAATTATTTCTTCAACATTTTCACTAAAAAAATTATTTCTATTTCCTATTGATAATAATTCTATCTTTTCTCTTGAAATATTTTTTAGCTCTTTTTTAAATTCTTTTTCCATCCAACTTTTTGCAATTGATAATTTTCTCTTAAGTTCAATGTTTTCATCTTCTAAATTCACAAATTTATAATTATTAATTAATTAAATATATTATAACATTTTACGGTTTTAAACACAAAAAAAGAGACATATAACAGTGGAAAGTTAAAGGAGGAAACTTTACACCGTTGATATGACTCATATACATAATAATATATTAAAGATTTTTTTGCAAATTTAATTTTAAAAATTAATATACTAATTTTTAAAACAACGAATATTATATCAAAAACTCTTTCAAGAATTTCAAACACTACCTCAGTATAATATATCAATATAAGGTCAAAATGTTCATCATAAATCATCACTTCACCAATATCTTCATGTAGGAACAAAAGTAACAAAATCATAATCAGTTGGAATATATCATCAATTTAAATGTCTATATCATGAAAGTGGCATTTTAAACTTATTTGAGAATGAAATTCTATCTCAACTTATATTACTAGAAGACAAAGCTGTTAACTCGATATTTTTTGGTATATGATATCAAGAAACACAAGGTCATTGTCTTGCTATATTTGTTCAACTAGTTCATCCCCATAAATTATTATTAGTTGTAGATGACCAATCATAATTTGGAGAAGTTATTTTTATATATGTTGATGAGTTATAATAATTTGATGGATTATTTACTGCTGTACTTACTTTTGCAGAAGAAGTTAAAGCAAGAGTTCATGTATTTGAAAAAGCAAAATTATTTCACCATTGAAAAAAATCACCATAACTTAGATATCAAGTTCATGAAATATTTGTTCATATATTACAAGAAGACATAATATATCAAGTTCATGATCAAGTACATATTATCATATCTGTAGAATCACAAGATCAATAAGTACTATTTGTAGATAATACATCTCATAAGATATTACAATCATTTATTGTGTAATATATTGGTCAAGAAACAATAACTCCTTCTTGAATTGCATATGGTAAATTTATATTTCAATCTACTACAAAATTTCAACTACTATTTTTTATTATACTTGGACTATCATTGACTATATCTATCATATAATAATTTCATTTTACAACTGCTTCATTTCTTTCTTCATTTACTGTAGCTATTTGTAAAAATTTATATGCTCATGTTCCAGTTCATCACTTACTATATCATAAAATATAATCTAATTTTGTAATTGGATCTTTAAATTTAGAACCATCTTCTTTTATTTCTATAAATTTAGGAGTTCATTTTATTAAATTTACGGCTTGATTATTTATTATTCAAGTTGCAGTTGTTTGATTATCTATCATACCGATGACAGAAAGCCCCTTTGTTTCTTCAACTGAAATTTTTTTAAGTATATTAGTTATGTCAGATAATCTTTTACTATCTCTTGCAGAAACACTATAACCCTGTAAATTTATAAATGCAATTGTTCATAAAATAGCCAATATAGTTATAACAACTATTAGCTCAACAAGTGTAAATGCTTTATTTATTATTTTTTTCACAAAAAATTATATTAATAATTAAAATTTATTAAAAGATAAAATTAATCTAAAATTACATTAATAACTAATAAATAATTTTAACTATATATTTTTAGTACAAAATAATATTTATTACAATTTAAATACTATTTATGAAAAATATATCTAATATAATTATCTAATATAATATAATATGTTTAAAAATTATAGACTATAAGGTAGGTTTACATCTCAGTCTACAACAAAACTTCAACTACTATTTTTTATTATACTTGGACTATCATTTATAGTATCAAGTAAATAATAATTTCATTTTACAACTGCTTGATTTTTTTCCTCACTAAGTGTAGCAATTTGTAAAAATTTATACGCTCAAGTACCTGTTCATCATTTAGTATATCATAAGATATAATCTCACTTTGTAGTTGGGTCCTTAAACTTATCTCAATCTTCCTTTATTTCCACAAATTTAGGTGTTCACTTTGTTAAACTAACATTTTGATTATTTATTATTCATGTAAATGCAGTTTGGTTGTCAATCAAATTTATAACTGTAACTCATTTTGTCTCTTCAACAGCTATTTTTTTAAGTATATTAGTTATATCAGATAACCTTTTACTATCTCTTGATTCAGATGTATATCATTGTAAACTTATAAATGCTATTGTTCATAAAATAGCCAATATAGTTATTACTACTATTAGCTCCACAAGTGTAAATGCTAGATTTTTAATTTTTTTCATGATAAAATATAAGTATATAACTTATCATATTATTAAGATTTTTAAGATTAATCAAGTATTTCAAATTGACATAGAACAAATAATGTATTTGATAAAAATAACCAATAATTAAATATTGAGAAAATTTAAAAAAAAAGTAAAATAACATATATAATTTAAGAAAAAAAGATGCTCCTAGTAAATCTATCACTTGATAAATCAAAAATTAACAAATACTTGTCAAATTCTCTATTAAAAGAAATTGATAATTGTATTGTTAATAATAAAAAAGTTATTTTATATCTAAACAAAAGATGAGAATATTCGTCTTTGATATGCTCAAAATGCAACAAATTATATAAATGTGATAATTGTGATAATTCGTTTAGTATACATAACGATGATATGATTTGTCACATATGTAATATGAAGAAAAAAGTACCAAAAAATTGTGATAATTGTAATAGTCCAGAATTACAAAAAGTTTGAGTTTGAACTATTCAAATAGAAAATATCTTAAAAGAAACATATAAAAATATAAATATTTTTAGACTTGATACTGATGTGGTAAAAAACAAAAAAGAAAAAGAATTAGCACTTGATATGCTAAAAAATGCACAAATAATAATAGGAACCAAGATGATAACTACAGGTTTTAACTTTGAATGAGTATGATTAATATGAGTTTTACTTTTAGAACAAGAACTTCAAATACCAAAATATAATACAACTGAAAAAGTCTATTCAAATATAAAACAATTATTTTGAAGATGATGAAGAGTTTGAGAAGAAACAAGGTTTATAATCCAAACATTTATAAGTGAAAATGAACTTATAAAAGACATAGTTTATGATAATTATAAAGAATTTTTTATAAGATCTATAAATGAAAGAAAATTATTTAATTATCCTCCTTTTTGTGAACTTGCAACTATTGAATACAGAAATACAGATGCTGAAAAATGATTAAAATACATAAAAAAAATAAAAGAAAAACTAGATATAAATAATACAGACAATAAAATAAATATAATTCAAAATCCAAATTATTCAAAGAAATACAACCAATATTATTATAAAATAATCTTGAAATGAGATAACTTGAGACAATTTTTAAGCTGTATAAAAACTGATATTTTTAAAGATAGCAATTTAATAGTTATTTTTGATTAAATAAACAAACAAGCTGTATAAAAGTTTTTAACAAAAAAAAATATTTATCCTTGATTTTTTAGTCTTTTTTTTGATAATTAAATATATAAATTACTCTTCCTAATAACAAAAATATGAAATTTACTATATCAACACAAAACTTGAAAAAATGATTAGATATTGTTAATCATGCGACGGCTTCTATTTCTACAACTCCTATTTTAGAAAATATATTATTAAAAGTTAACTATAAAAACATAGTTTTAACTTCAAATAATTTAGAAATGGCTATTGAATATGTAATTTCAGAAGACATAAGTATAGAAAGTGAAGGTGCTTTTTGTATTCCAAGTAAACTTTTTACAAATTATATAAATTTAGTTACTGATGACACTGTAAAAATAGAATTATTAAGTGATGATAGCATAAAAATAAGTACTTCTAGTTGAAAACTAAAAATAAAATGATTAGAAGCTTCTGAATTTCCTTTAATTCCTTCAATTAGAGAAGAAGTTAGTTTAAATATTTCTTGAAAAATAATTAAAAAAGCTATTGATAAAACTCTTTTTTCAAGTGCGGAATGAAATATAAGACCAACTCTTGCTTGATTATATGTAAACATCAAAAATAATGCTGTTATTTTTGCATCTACTGATAGTTTCAGATTATCAGAATATAAAACAATTCTTAAAGAAGCTATAAGCAATGATTTTTCACAAATAATTCCAAGTAAAACTTGCAACCAAATCAAATCAATTCTTGAAGATGATAGTGAAGTTAAAATTGTTTCATGAGATAATCAAGTTGCATTTTTAACTTGAAATATAAAAATTTATTCTAGATTACTAAATGGGAAATTTCCTGATTATGCTTGATTTTTCCCAACTACTTACACTACAAAAGCGGAAGTAAATAGGATAGATTTAATGTGAGCACTTAGAAAAATAAACTTAGTTAGTCGTGAAAATAATTACTCAATAAAGATGAGTTTAAGTAACGAAAGATGAATAGAACTTGAAACATCTGAAACTCAAATCTGAGAATGAGATGTTACGTTAGTTTGAGTTGTAGAATGAGAAAACAATATAGTATGAATAAATTCTACTTATTTCTTGGAAGTTTTAGGAGTAATCGAAACTACTCATATAAGTATTAGTTTTGAAAATCCACTTTCTCCTATCCTTATATCGCCTATTGCAGATCCTGAAAAAGAAGTAAAAGACAGCTTTAAACATATTATAATGCCTTTAAAAATATAAAAGTACAAAATGGATAAAATAAAAGAAATAATCTTAGAGATAGAGAAATTAAAATTAGAACAAAAATTTACAAAAGCTATTGAAATAGTTGAAAAAAATCTAATTTTATATAATTGAGATTATAGATTATATGAAGAATTAGCAGATATATATTTGTATAAATGAGAATTAGAAAAAGCTTTAAAATCAGTAAATTTTTGACTAGAATTAAATCCTCTATCAGCAACTGGTAACTATTTAAAATGATTTATTTTGCTTTCAAAAGACAGAACAAAAGACTCTATTGAGTTCCTTGAAAAATCAAATAGTTTAATGTGAAATAATTCAGAAGTATTAAGAAATCTTGGTTGGGCATACACTATGCTTTGAGAAACTGATAAATGAATAGCAATTCTTAAAAGAGCTTTAGTTATAGCTCCAAATGATGAATTAATTACTGAAGATTTAGCTATGGCTTTAATATGAATTTGAGAAGTCTCAGAATGAAATGGCTTACTTAAAAGAATATGAAAGAAAAATATTTCATAAGTTATAAAAATAGTGACTTTTAATAGAAAAGAAATAGAAGCAAAATATATCTGAATAATAGATATTTGAACATATAAAACTAGAGTTTGAATATGTAAGATACTTAACAGAAATGTTGAGTTAATTTGATATTGAGAAAAAAGACAAGATATGAATGACATAGATTTACTTGAAATAATAAATCTTGAAAATGTATGTATCAATATATGACAAGCAATAAATAAAGCTGAAATTGATGCAAAAATGAAGGTTTCTGATTTTATAATAAATGTAATTTCACCTAATTTATTTTTTGAATCAAGTAAGATAAATTTTGTCAGAGAAAATGATAATATTATAGATGAAAAAGAAGCTTATGATATACTAAAAGATTTAGAAAATCAGGCTTTTAGAAATCATTATAAAAGAATTAAAAATTCTACTTGATATAATAAAAGTGATTTAAAATTGATTATCAGTGATGTATTAAACCTAACAATTGATGATGATATTAATGCTAAAAATATAGTTTGAACTAATCCAAAAAGTATAAATTTATCTATATTAAATATTTTTATAACTGAAAATAAATTTGAACTTAAAAACTATATTTGAAAAGCTTTAAAGAAAAATATAACAAATATAATTCCTACTGAATTTGCTCTACTTTCTCTATTTCATGATAAAAAAGATGTAATAATAATTGATTTATGAAATAGTCATACATCAATAATAGTTAAAAAAGATAATTTCGTATTGTGAGCAAAAAAACTATCTTTTTGAATAAATGATTTAATAAAAAGAATTAGACAAAATTATAATCTAACAAAGATAGATATAATTAATAAGATTGAAGAAGACAATTTTCAATTGGAAAAAATAGAATTTTTAGAGATATTTAAAGATGTTTTAGCTATAAGTTTAGAAGATATTTTAAAAAATGAAATCTGTCCTGAAAGTTTTTTTATGGTTTGATGATGAGCAAACAAATTTATAAAAAATTACTTAGAAGAAACAAATTTCAATAGTTATAATTTGAAAATGACAAAATCTATCAAATTTATAGCACCAAAAATAGATTTTATAGATGATAAAATAACGGAAAATCCAGAATGGATAGACTCTGTAAAATCAAATATAAATATATATGCTATGATTAAAACAACTCTTGACTTCATCAAAAAAGATAAAAACAAAATAGAAAGGACTCTAAAAGAAATAATAAAAGAAATAAATTAAAAAAATCGCCTTAGGCGATTTTTTTAATTTATTCAGTAACTTTTTCTATAAAAAAGTCTTCTAAACTTCATTTTATATCTTTTACTTCTTTATCTTCAACTATTATTTTTCAATTATTTATAATACTTATCTTATCACAAATAGCTTCAACATCAGCTAAAATATGAGTATTAAAAAACACTGTTGTTCCCTCTTTATTAAGTGAAACTATTAAGTCTTTTACCATCTTTCTTCAAATTGGATCAAGTCAACTCATAGGTTCATCCAAAAATAAAAGTTTAGGATCATTGATTATAGATTGAGCTAATCAAACTCTTTGAAGCATTCATTTTGAATAATCTTTTAAATACTTATTTCAAGCATGTTCAAGTCCTACTCTTTTTAACAATTCTTCTACTTTTTTATCAAGTTTTTTACCATGTAGTCAAAAAAACTTACCATTAAAATTTAAAAACTCTCTTCATGTAAGATGTTTATAAAGATAAGTATTTTCTGGCATAAATCAGATTTTTTTCTTTCATTCTAGAGTTAATCATTTTTCTCAAAATATTTTAATCTCTCAACTTTCAGCTTCTATAAGTCACAATATAGTTTTCATAGTAGTAGTTTTTCAAGCTCAGTTTGGTCCTAAAAACCCATATATTTCTCATTGTTTTACACTAAAATTTACATCAAATAAAACTTGTTTTTTTGATAGCGTTTTATTTATTTTTTTTACTTCTAATATTTTCATTTACTTATTTTTAAAATAACAAAATTATATAAATATTTTATTAAGAATATAAATAAAGTAAAGAAAATATAATAAAAAGAAATCTACTAAAAGTAGATTTCTTTTTATATTAATTAATTTTGTTCTAATAATTCTTTATAATTAGCTTCAAATTCCTTTCTAGACTGTGCTTTATCTGCCTCTATACTAGCTTCAAATTCCTTTCTAGACTGTGCTTTATCTGCCTCTATACTAGCTTCAAATTCTGCTCTAGATTGCGTTTTCTCCGCTTCTATGCTAGCTTCAAATTCTGCTCTAGATTGCGTTTTCTCCGCTTCTATACTAGATTTTCAACAACTATATAATAATAATAAAATTATTATTAAAATTGATTTTTTCATAATAAGTATTAAGTAAAATAAAATTATTTTAGAATGATAATCTAAAATTATCTAACCACATTCTCATCTCTGGTGCTCAGTCATATTTAATAGTTGTCCACTTAAATGTATGACTTCATGGTGAAAGTAATGGTGTTGTAAATGTTATAAATCAACTATTTGATGAACTAGTACTATCCAATGTATTATATAAAACTCAATCTATATAAAAATATAATGTCCCATTATATCACCGACTATTATTTGTTATACTTGTACGCATATCAAAATTAAATTTTTGTGATTGTGTAAAATTTATTGTCTTTGTTATATGTGTATATCAATTTGTAGTATATCATGGATTTGTAATAGAGTATGTTCACTCTGTAAAATATCCTGGTCTATTATCTTGAACCCATGTATTTGTAGAGTTTCACTCAAATGTAAATAAATTCCATGGATTTAATGGTCAATTTTCAAACATATTATCTGTCCATCAACATGTTCATCATCATCATATACATGTATATCTAAAATTATCTAGCCATATTCTCATCTCTGGTGCTCAGTCATATTTAACAGTTGTCCACTTAAATGTATGATTTCATGGTGAAAGTAATGGTGTTGTAAATGTCACAAATCAACTATTTGATGAGCTAGTACTATTCCATGTATTATATAAAGTTCAATCTATATAAAAATATATTACTCCATTATATCACCGTCAGTTATTCGTAATACTTGTACGCATATCAAAATTAAATTTTTGTGCTTGAGTGAAATTTACTGTCTTTGATATATGTAGATATCAATTTGTGTCATATCATGGATTTGTTATTGAATATGTACCTTCTGTAAAATACCCTGGTCTATTGTCTTGAAGCCAAGTATTTGCAGCATTTCACTCAAATGTAAATAAATCCCATGGATTTAATGGTCAATTTTCAAACATATTATCTGTCCATCAACATGTTCATCATCATCATATACATGTATATCTAAAATTATCTAGCCACATCTTCATATGTGGCGCTCAATCATATTTAATAGTTGTCCACTTAAATGTATGATTTCATGGTGAAAGTAATGGTGTTGTAAATGTTACAAATCAACTATTTGATCAGCTACTACTATCCCATTTATTATATAATGCTCAATCTATATAAAAATATAATGTCCCATTATATCACCGTCAATTATTTGTAATACTTGTACGAATATCAAAATTAAATTTTTGAGATTGTACAAAATTTACTGTCTTAGATATATTTATATATCAATTTGTATCATATGATGGGTTAGTAATTGAATATGTTCATTCTGTAAAATATCATAGTGTATTATCTTGTAGCCATGTATTAGTAGAGTTTCATGCAAATGTGAATAAATCCCATGGATTTTTATCTCAATTCTCAAATGTATTATCTGTCCATCAACATGTTCATCATCATCATATACATGTAAAGTTTATATTATCTAAGTTAAAAGATGAGTTTCAATTATATCTATATACATCCCATATAAAATCATATATTCAAGGTGGAAGTAATGGCGTTGTAAATGTCTGATATCAAGAGTTATAGTTAGTTCAACCTCAACTTAATCACAAATATAGTTCATTATTAATATAAAAACGAACAGTTGAACCACTTGTTAAATTAGTTTTTAAATCAAAATTTAGTTTTGTTGGAGCATAAGTAAAAACCCTATATTTGAATTTTCAAGTTCAAGATGGTACATTTATATCTACTCATTTACTTCAATTATTTCAAATTCAAGTTTTTACTATTGCAGTTCAAGCTCATTCATAACTATATAAACAAGAATCTTTTATATCAAAATCATTTTTAAAAAATTCAAATGTTCAATCTTCAACTCAACATTTTATTGGAAAAACTTCTGTTTTTATAAATTTTGTTATATTACAATCTAGTAATGAATTAATTTTTAATCATACTTTTTCTATATTTGAAAAATTTGTAATATCTGATCTCAAAAGATCATAATTATCATATATAAATTTATAATCAGGATTGTTTTTAAATATATCATCACTAAATGACTCATTAAGACCTGATATAAAATTTACAACTTCTTCATCAGTTTCAACTCAACATTTATTTCATTTATAAAGTAATCTTGGTGTAAATGAAGTTCAACTTCCTGTTTCTGAATATGTTGAATAATTTCATGGAAGTGTATTTGTATTATTTATAGAAAATAGATTTGTAGCTTCATTTACTACTAAATCATAATCTTGATTTGTATTTAATACCATACTTGGTGATGAAACAACATGTAATTCTCAATTAATTTTAGTTTTTACAAATAACTTATTAAAATTTCAAAAATTATATGTTTTTTCATTTCAAGCTGCATATGTTTTATCAACCAAAAAAGAAATAGGTAACTCTGTTCCTTCATTTTCTAAGATAGTTCATAATTCATAGATATTATCTTTTACATCCAATGAGTAATTAAAGTCTACATCTTTGTATTTTGGATCTAAATTATCAACGTAATAGTTTAAACCTGAAAGAGTTCAACTTCAAATACTTCAATTATACCAAATTGTTTTTCACAAGTATCTAACTTGTTTACTATTTTCTGGTATTGGTAGAGTTTTAGATGTAGTTTTTTCTAATTCTAATGCTTTTTTTATGTTTGTTAAATTAGTAATTCTAGTTACATCTCTAGAATTACTAGTATAACTAGAATATCACATATATGCGATTGATGATAATATAGTAAAAATAGAAATTGATACCATTAATTCAACAATAGTAAATCAAAATAATTTAAACTTTTTTATATTTTTTAACTTAATCATATTATAAATTTAATAAATAATAAATATAAATACTTAATTAGTATACCATATCCACCAGGTCAATGCAATGAATTAATATTGACAATATTTTTTTTTAATATTTAATATCAAAAACAGTTATATGTGGCATAAAATTTGACTTTTTTAGATTAGATTTATATAATAAAGCTGGATTTATAATAATAAGTAAATAAATATGTTATCAAAAGCAAAAGAATGAATAGATAAAGCTGTAAAACATTTAGATGTTGAATATACAAAACTACAATTAGGTAGAGCAAATCCTGCAATGGTTGAGTGAATTTTAGTTGAACAATATGGCTCTATGCAACCAATACAAAATATGGCAACTGTATCAAACTTAGATGCACAAACTCTGACGATAAAACCATGGGATAAAAACGCAATCCACCCTATTGCAAAAGCAATAACTGAAAGCTGATTATGATTAAATCCGCAAACAATGGCTGATTCAATTATGATAAAAATGCCACTGTTAACTGAAGAAAGAAGAAAAGAAGTGTCTAAGATAGCTAAAAATCTAGCTGAAGATGCTAAAATTTCAGTTAGAAATGCAAGACAAGAATCATTAAAGGTTATTAAAAAAGCTGAAGATGACAAAGAAATCTCAGAAGACATAAAAAAACAAGCTGAAAGTGACTTACAAAAACTTATTGATGATGCAAATAAAAAAATAGAAGAACATTTTAAACACAAAGAAGCTGATATAATGAAAATAAAATAAAAATTTGATTTATTATATATTTTTCATATAATCAGCCGGTAACTCTTGAAAAGAGATTTGATTTTATATATTAATAAACGTAATAATGGCTAAAGGTAAAAGAACTTACGTTGGTTTTTACTCTACTGAAACTGGAAACCTTGTTCATGTAACTAACATTCAAAAAAAGAATTTTGAAGCTGGTAAAAAAGGTCCAGAACTTAGAAAATACAACAAAGTAACTAAAAAACACGAAGTTTTAAAAATGAAAGAACTTAAAAAATAGAACATAAAAAAATAACACTTTTCAAGTGTTATTTTTTTATGTTCTAAATGTATTTTTTTCTATAAAATCATCTACCTCTTTTTCTAATTCAGCTGATATGATTTCATTAGTTGAAACTATGTTTACATCTTCATCTTCATCAAAAGCTTCTATCATTTTTTTGAATTTTAAAGCCTTATCAAACTCAGTTACTTCTATTTCATTGTCAGGAAGAAAATCAAGCTTAGATTCCATTATTTCAACTCATTTTTCATTGAAAAATTTTTCAATTTCTAAGAAATCATCTACTGAAGTTATTATTTTTATATAATCATCAGTTAAAATTATATCTTCTGCACTTGTTTCATAAGTAAGTTCCTCTATTTTTTCAAAACTATTTTCTTTTGGGTCTATAAATAAAACTCATTTTCTATGAAACATCCAAGAAACTGCTCAACTTTCTCATAAAGTTCAACCATATTTTGAAAAAGTGTGTCTCATATTTGCTACAGTTCTATTTTTATTGTCTGTAATTGTAGAAACCATAACAGCAATTCAACCTGGAGCATATCATTCATAAACAATTTCTGAAAGTGCAACTGCACTCTTATCTTCTCAAGTTCATTTTTTTATTGCTCTATCTATATTTTCATTTGGAACTCATGCTTTTTTTGCAGTGTGAATTGCAGCATAAAGTGATGGATTTGAATCTGGGTCTCCTCATTTAACTGCAGCGATTGATATCAATTTAGCATGTATACTAAATACCTTACCTTTTACAACATTTACAGCATTTTTTCTTGCTTGAACAACAGGACCTCTTCACATAATTTTATTTTTAAATTTTAAAAAATTGCTCTTATTTTATACAAATTAATTTATTTGCAAATATTAGTTAAATTCCTTTAACATCTTTCTAAACCATAATTTATCTCAAAATAAATAAGTTAAATCATAATGAGCTCTTTCTATACTTATTCATCTATCTAAAATATTTTTATCAATTTCTTGTTTTTCAACTATTTCACTTATCAGTTTAAGTTTTTCATTATGATTTCTTCACCTAGTTGGAAATTTAACTGTTTCTATATTTTTAAATTTTGAGAAAAAAAGATAAGTATATAGATTTAAATTATCACTTCTTGCATAAAAACTTCAAAGCTCTAAAGCTCTCAATTTTGCACTTCATCAAATATCCTTTGTTTTTTTAGATAAATACTCTATTCCAGTTTTTATTGAATTTTCAATTTCACTTCTTAAAGAAGAAAATTCATCTAAATTTAAAAGTTTTAACGCTCTCAAATAGATAAATATATTTGTATTTCTTTTTGAGTTTATAGGTTGAAGTGCATCAAAAAACAAATCTACTCTATTTTTTGATAGGTTTATAATCTTTATTAATTCGTTTTTTTGGGTTTCAAAATCCAAAAATCATAATTCAATTTTTCACAATAATCATGCAATTTGAGAAAAAATATCAATATAACTATCGTCCATTAGATTTATCTTATCTTCATTTGATAATTCATTATTTAAAATTATTTCTTTGAAATCTGGTCTAAATCTTTTTTTGATAACTAAATCATTTACTACAACTGTACAAATATCCTTACTTCCATACTTATGTTCAGCAAAACAAAGTCAATTATTATATCTACAAAAATCTCATTCTCAAAATACTTCAAACAATACACTTGGAAATTCTAAAACTATACTTTCTATTTCTTTAAGTGTGATTTCCCTACTTAAAATGACCTTGTTTACATTATAATTATCAAGCATAAAATATATAGCTTCTTTATTATAAACTGCCATTATTGTTGAAATATTGATTTTTCCAGGATAATTTATACTTTTCAAATATTCAAGTATTCATATATTTCAACAAATAATTCAATCTATTCAAATTGACATAAATTCTTCTACCATTTTTTGTATATATGGAAAAGTTTCATCAGTATAATACCAAGCATTTAAGTTTATAAAAAGCTCCAAATTATGAGAATGAACTTCTTCAACTATATTTTTTAATGTTTCAAAACTAGTAATTTGTTCGTGTTCTGAAAATCTACCATTTGGACTAACTTCAAATCAAAATCTTGTGTACCAATAATCTGGATTATATCATGTAAAAAATTCAGTAGCTCATCATAAAACTAAAGAATTTATATATTCTTTTACATCTTTTGCATTTTTTCAAGTACTTGAAAATCACAATCAAACAATCTTTTTAAACATAAAAAAATCTATTAAATAATATAATTTTAGTATAACTTTAAAAGCAAAAAATAAAAGCTAAATTTGAAAATCAAATCTAGCTTTTATTTTTGTTCACTAAAAGTAAACTTTATTATTTAGCATTCTGTAATGTTCTCTAACGATAGCTGAGTGTCTAATTTTTTTCTTAGATTTGTCTCAAATTGCATATCTTTCAGTTCTGATTTTGTTTGCGATTCTTGATTGGAAAAATAATTTTTTATATCTTAAAATCATTTTTTCATTAGTTTCACCATCATTTTTTACTGCGTAAATCATAATTTCTATCCCCTTAAGGAATTAAATAATAAGTCTCTTAGTAGTTCTAAAAGTGCTGGAATTATATTTAGTAAATATCATTTGTCAAAACTAAATATTTTTATATATTTAGAGTAATTAAATATATAAAATAAAAAGAAAGATGAATAAAGATAGAATAAAAAAATTGGAAAGTATGTCGAGAGAAATAATAAGTAAATTGATATTTGAAGAGATAGATGATAGTGAAAATATTTTTTGAATTATAACTATAACAGACATAGTTATAAGTTCTGATTTATCTTACCTAGATGTTTGGGTTAGTGCATTTAAAAATACTGAAATATTAGCTAAAACTTTAGCTACACATAATCACTGAATCCAATCAAAATACAATAAAGCTATTGGCATAAGAAAATTACCTAAGATAAGATATAGATATGACTCAAAATGAGAAGTTGGTCAAAAAATATGTGAAGCTATTAATAAAGTAATTTAATAAAAAGTGAGACAAGCACCCGCAAGTAAGTTAAAATTATTTACACAATTTATTAAAAATAAATTTAGTAAAAAGAAAAAAACTAACTCTAAAATAATCTTAAATAAGATTGAAAATTGAACTTTTACAAAGAAAAGAAACAATTTCAATGTAAGAGTAGATTATTTAGAGTATTTTAGATTTTTTCAAAAAAACTACATACCATATTATCTTATCTGATGACTTAGTATAATTATTATAACTATTTTCTTAGTTTTGTGACCTATTTTTACTGTAAAATATATAGAAATAATTAAAAAAGACAATATTACAAATATGAATATTGCTTATAAAGCAGTAGAAGATTTAAGATGAGAAAAATTGTATAAAATTAATGAACTTGATGTCTTCAATAAATTTAAAAATTATCAAGATAATATAAAAAGTATAAGTTTAAAAATACAATTACCAAATACTATAAAAATTGAAGCTGAATCATATAAGGAAATTTTCAATGTATTGATAAATAATAATACTTATATACTAGTAGAAAACGGTACAGTTATACCTTCACCTATTTCAAAATCATTAAAAAATCTTAATGTAATAATGAAGATTGATAAGAATAAATTTATAGATTATAAGCAAATATTTAATCCATTTTATATAGAAAAAATTAATAATATAATTACAAAATTAGAAGAAAATATAGTAAATATAAAAATTGTAAACCTGTATTATTACGAAAATGAAAGAGAGCTTCATATAGAAATAGAAAATTGAAATAGACTTATATTTTCTATTGATGATGATATAGATCCAATGGAACAAATAGAAAAATTAGTTATTTTTAATAAAGATTATTCTTCAATTATAGATAATAAGATTGTTTATATTGATCTAAGAATAAAAAAGAAAATATTTTATTGCGAAGCAGTATCATCTAAGCAATGTAATGAAAATATAAAAAGTATCTACTGAGAGTAGATACTTTTTATATTTTCATTTTAACTCAAACGATCAATCATCAATTATGTGAATTTTTAAAATAAAGTCTATTTACAAGTTTTACAATTATAAGAAATAGTCATCTTCATCTAATAGAATCATGTCAGAAATATCATAATCTTAATTTATGAGCTCTCATTGTTTCCATATCCAACGCAGTTTTTGAAGCTTTTCATCTTCAATCATCTTCTACTTCTAAATTAAAATTAATATTTTCTTCTTCTCTATCTATATTTATTCTCAAAGTATTAAATCACCTAGAACTACTTCAATATTCAATTGCATTATTATTTAATTCATCGGTAATCAATACTATTCTAGATTTTAATTTATCAGAAAAATTAAATGAATAACAAATAACTCATACAAAATCTCTTAGGTCTTTTGTATTTTTAAATTTAGACTTGTATATAAATTCAACATTGATTTTTCAATCATGAATTATTGAATTAATAATATCTATTTTATTATGTCATTTAGATAATTTATCTATATAAATTGCATCCATAAATTAAACATAGTAATAATTAATTATATTATAGCATTAAATAAAAAAAAGCACAAAAAAAAAGTATATTTTTTAAAAAATATACTTTTTCTATGTATTATCTAACTGATTCTTTAAGAGTTTTACCAGCTCTGAAAACAGGAGAATTCATAGCAGGAATCTTAATAGATTCTCTAGTTCTTGGATTAACTCAATTTCTAGCAGCTCTAGAAGAAACTTTAAATGCACCAAAACCAGTAATATTAACTTCTCTACCTTTTTTTAATTCAGTAGTTATAACATCAATCATAGATGTTAATGCTTTAGAAACAGCATCTTGGCTTAAACCAGCATCAGCAGCAACTGCTTTAATAAAATCTTGTTTTTTCATGGTAACAAAATGTTATAAATATAAACATCTATATTTTAGCAAAGTTTCAAGCAATTGCAAATCTTTTTTTAAAAAATCCGCTTAAATTCAAGAACAAAATAATATTAATAAATAATAATGGCTTATATAAGCCATTATTATTTATTAATTACTATATATAGAATATTTTAAAATATTTAAAAATTTAGTGTTATCTACTGTTGTTTTAAGGTTTTGCTTGTAATCCCCTATTTCTCAAATAGATGTAATTTCTAAATATGGTCTAGTAAAATATTCATTTGTATTAGTTGATGATAAATTATATAATATATCATTAGAATTTCATGCATTAAATAATACTAAATAATTTGTATCAGATGATGATAAAAATTCTCATATAGTTTTTTCAGCTTTTATAAATCAAACATTTGTAAATACTTTATTTATTCAAACTAAATTAGTTCAAGTTCAAGAAATTCAATTTAATTTTCAAACAACATTCCAAGACAAGTCATTTGGATTTCAAGTTGATATACTCAAAGTTAAATCATTAACTTTTTGTTCTCAAGTATTATCTATATAAAAGAGAGGAATTATGTTATATCAAAGTGGTTCTAAACTTCAATCGTAATTATTTACTTTTCAATTATTAGAATATGAAATTAAAACATCTTTTTTAGGATGATATAAACTGGAATTTAAAAAATTATCTGATAATAAAACAGATTTATTATTAACATCTAAATCAATCTTAGAATCATATCAATAACCTTTATTTTTTATATCTAAAAGTGCTAATTCTTGTGCTGATTCAGCTCAAGCATATGCTTTTAGATATTCTCACATAGCTCTATTACTATTCATTTCATTTAATATTAATCTAAGAATTCATATTGATAACACCATAAGAAAACCTATCAATAGAATAGATAGAATAACTGAATATCATTTTTTATTTATATATAGTTTTTTCATATTTTTATTAAAAAGGTCTTTCACTAATTGTAGTTTGGAAAATTAATTTATTATTTTCTATAAGATTTGGCTTAACTCAAGCTTTTATAGTAGGTTGTAAAATAATTTTTATAGTAACTTTATTAACATATAAAGAAGATACATAGAAATCTATATTTTTAACTGCAACTAAACTATTTGTTAATGGTTTTCAATTTTTAACAACATAACATTGTTCAGCGATATTTTCACAAGTTATATTATCAGTTCTGATAAATCAAGTTCATATTTTTTTTGCCAAATAATATTCATTTAATCATTTAGTACACAATTTAGAACCTTGTTTATAAGAAGTTGAAACATTAAATGAACAAGTATCAAGTGTATTTTCTGAAACTCATATTATACCATTTTTCATAACATCTTCTGAAATTTCAGTAATTACACTTTTCATATTTTCATGCATTGCTCTATTTATATCAGATTTAAGTGAAGTATCTGAACTCAAAATATATATTGATATTATAGATATCATTATAATTGAAAAAATTGTTACAGAAACTACAACTTCTATCAATGTAAAGGCATTTATATTTTTTTTCATAAGTTAAAATCTTTTAAAATCTGTAAAAATAGAATTAAGTTCAAATTCATGATATCATCTCATATACCAAATAACTTTTGATGTTACTTTAAATGCATCATCTATAATTTTATTATTAACTCCATCATTATACTCTACTTTATCTATTTTTATATATTTATAAAATTGAGTCTTATCTGATGTTCAAGAACAATCAAAAGTATAAATATTATCCGAAGTTAAACATAATCTATAATTTTGCATTTTATTATTTAATTCACTTTCTCATTCTCAAAAATTTGATATTTCAGATATACTTATTGGAAAACCATTTGTAAGATTAAAATCGTTTTCTATCTTATAGTATTTTCAATATTCAAACAATGATGTATGTGTATCACTACTTGGATTAAGTTGATTATATATTTGAATTTTTTTATAATTACTATCTCTAATATTTCTAACTAATTCTACTTGTTCCCTAGCTAAATAAGAAGCAATTATATAGTTTTTATTATAATCATTTAAATTTAGTGTTGTATTAATTATAGAATAAACACTTATTATTCACATTGTAAATATAAGTATTCAAACCAAAATTTCTATCATAGAGAATGCTCTTTTGTTTTTTTTCATAATAAATTTATTTATAATCGACTATATTTGTACCTTTAAAGTAAATTAATTCCTTTCTTAAATTTAGAGTAGTTGCATTTTTAAATGAAAAAATTATAGGAATTTCATCAAGTGTTATTTCTGTTTTAGGATTTGTATCAAAACTATAAATTTTTGATTCTCAAGAAATGGAATTATAAAAAAACAAAACTGAATTACTACCTCATAAGTCATTTATTTTTATACCATCTTGAAGTAATTTTATTTTTACAATTTTTGTATCTCAAATTTCTATATTATTTATTGAATTTTCATCTATATTATATGGATATGAAAAAAATATTATTTTATCATTATCTGGTTCATTTGTGGTCATATAAATTCATATTGATTTATTTCAATTTATATCTTTTATTCATGAAACAGCCATATTTCTAGCTTCATAAAAACTTTGACTAATTTCACGAGCAGCTAGTTTTAGTTTAGCTTTATTTTGAAAATAACTATATGGTGCAAATGTCATCATCATAAGAATCATAACAATTGACATTGCTACGATTAATTCAAAAAGTGTAAATGCTTTTTTTTCTAAATACATATATTATTATAAATCTATAATTATTATATTGATTATAAGAAAAAAACTAAAAATTAAAATTAATTTTTAGTTTTAGTTTTTTATTTATGAAACTGTTTGAGTTACCTTCAATATTGCTCAGAAAATAGCAAATGCAAACCATAATACAAATACTCAAGCAAAAAGTATCGCAAGTGGTTCAATCCATTTAGTAAGTCTTGCTAATGAATAGTCTACTTCTTTTTCATATTGTTTATTCATTTTTAAACATATTGATTCCAAATTTGCTGTTCTTTCTCAAACAGAAAGCATTTGTAAGTAATCAGATGGAAAAAACTCTTTTTCAGGATCTACTTCTTCCATTGATTTTACAATTCAACCTCATTTAGATACCTTTGTTATTATTTCAGAAAAAAGATCCATATATATAAAACTATTTGTTGCTTTTCATACAAGTGTAAGAGCTTTTACTATATTTATTCAAGATCAAATAAGTGTCGCAAGATTTGATGCTATATTTGCTAAAATATAATTTCTATATATTTTTCAAATAAGTGGAATACTAAATAAAAAAGTTTCAATTGCAATCTTTCCTGATTTAGTATTTTTATATCAAATAAAAAATACTATAACTGTAGCAATAAATAAAAATATAAACCAAACATTATTTATCATAAAATCAGATGTTGCTAACAATGCTTTAGTTGCTAAAGGTAGTTCAACTCCAGCATCTGCAAATAATGGTTTTATAGTAGGAATAACATAAGTTAGAACAATTCATAGTGCCAAAAATAAAAATAAAAATATAATTAATGGGTATGTTAATGCTCCTTTTATTTTATTTGTTAATTCATAAATCTTTTTTAGATCCTCACTAAGCTTCATAAGTGAGCTAGATAATTGACCTGTAGATTCTCAAGATTCAATTATTGAAATTTCAGATGACTGAAATACAGATGGTATTTTTCTCATAGATTTTGAAAAAGAATCTCATGAAGAAATATACGTTATTAGTTCTCTAATTTTAGCTTTAAAAAAAGGACTTGAAATTTTTGAATTTACAGATTCTAAAGACTCTGTAACTCAAACACCTCAATCAAGCATTACAGATATATATTCATAAAAATTATATTTATCTATAAGACCTACTTTTTTAAAAAGAATTATATCACTACTTTTATTTTCAATTGTGTTTGTATTTTCCATGTTTTATTTATAAAAAATTTTTAAAGGAATAGTTATGTTATAACTAGATTCTGAATCTAATTTCGGATAAGTAAATGAATCAATAAAAAATTTATATTTTGAACCATCTTTTATAAAAAAATCTAAGATTTTAAACATTCTATCCTCTGTTGGAATTCTTAAATTTAACGTAATTGTAGATTCCATAAAACCTATTTCATTAAGTTTTCATTCTGACATTGATAAACTTCTTATTGTACTAACTCCGTCAGTATATTTCAAGTTATCTTCTTCTATTTTTGAATAGATATAATCTATAAGTTCGTCTTCAGAAAAAGTAGATATATATTCATTTATATCGCTTTCTTTAGAATCTACTACTATTTTTACATCATTTAATTTTTGTAATTCATCTCTTTTTGATTGTAAAACAATTTCTTTTTGTTCTTTTTCATCAAATTTAAATTGCATATTTGTTATTTGATTTCTAGTAAATAGAACGAAAATAAACAAAGAAAGTAGAATTATAATATATCAATATATTTTATTGTTTTTATTTCAGATTGACATTTGATAATTGGTTAATATTAATATTATTTTAATTTAAAAATAAGTGGTATTTTCATAGAATCTCCTCCTTCAATTGAACTTACAAACTCTAAGTTAAATAAAGCTTTATCATCTAATCTATAATTTTTTATAAAATCTCTAGTTTTAGCATAAGCTAATCACTTATCTGTAGAACTAACTAAAGAAACAGTATTTATATCTCAGTTTGAAATAGTAAATCATTCAAAATTAACATCATATTTTTTAGAAATTGATTTAATATGATTAATATATTTTGTAATCATAGATCTTTTTTCTAAACCAACAATTGTAGATTTATTTGCTTCAACCAAAGAATAAACCTGTATTTTTGGATCAGCTTCAAGAATTTTAATATCTGATTCTCTCTCAGAAATTTTTTGATCTAATTGACTATTAGTATAATCTAATCTCCAATTAAATAAAAACAACCCTAGTGAAACAACTAAAACAAATCATAAAAAAATTAATGGTTTAATTAATTCATTTTTCTTATTAGTTATAAAATTTACTTCATTCATATATTATTAAGTTAATTATATTCAAGAAAATAATAACATACTTAAAAAAAATAAACAAAAAAAAGAGATTGACTTTTAATAAAATCAATCTCAAATTTATGGAGTAGGGGTAGAGCTTAATATATTTATAACAAATGTAGTAATTGGCTTCGCTAAAAATATTATAAGTAAACCTAATATTGCAAAAAATATTATAGTTTTTGATTTTTTAGCTTTTTCTTCATCTCAAATTGAAATAAGTAGATTAAATCATGCATAAATTATCAATATAACAGCTACAATTGCTAGAAATGATAATGCATATGCAACCATTCTTTGAACATATTCTGATCAAGTTCATATAGTTACAAGTCATTGTATTCATGAATTTTTTACTTGATCAACTCAATCACCTAATCAACATGGTTCTCATGGCTGACAATAAGGTATTTGTGTACTATCACCTCAAAAAATTCATGCATTAGTTTGATTTGAGAATCAAGTTAAAAATATAACTAAAAAAGAAACAAAAAAAGTAATAATTTTTTTCATAAAAATATGTAAAAATCTAAAAATATAATTTAAGTATAAAAAAAATTTCATTAAAATCAAAAAATAAATAAACTATTTACCTAATAAACACTAATAATCAAATATGAATTTAAAACTTATTTTTTCTACTATAATATTGATAATATTTAGTTCAATATCATATTATTTCAATAGTATAATTTGAATACTTGATTTTTTTGTAAGTATTTGATTTTATACTATCTTATTTTATACATTTCATATATTATGGAGAAAGTTTAAAAAAGAAGAAATTACAGATTCTCTAGAATATATGAAAAACTTTATTTTTAGAATAAGTATTTTTATATTGGTTACTACCTCTATACTATGATGATTTACATATCTATCAAATGAAGTATTTAAAGCAAAAATGCCTGAATATACTATAAGTAATTGAGAAAAAACAGTTGTATTTCAAGCTATGGTTCATATAGCATCAAAAAGTTTTTATGATAAAATAATTGAAAATTTAACTAAATTTAAACAAGATTGATGAGTATATTTCTTTGAATGAGTAAAACCAGGGACAGAAGAAAATATGAATGCATTTAATGATGCAATTTGAATACAATTTGAAAGTGATTTATATGAAAATTTTTCAAAATTATATTGAGTTACATTTCAAAAACCAGAAGATTTCTTAGGACTTGTAAATGATTTAGATTTCAATGTAGATTTAAACATAAACCAAATAGTAGAATTATACAATGAAAAAAATATAAGATCTTGAGAACAAAAAGCTAAATATTCACCACCTCTTGATGCTAATAAAGAGATATTAAATACTCTTGCAAGCCTAAATGATAGAGAGCTAAAAGTTCTAGTTTACTTAAACCAAGCAATTTTAAATTTAATAATCTGATCTGATAGTTTACAATCAGTTTTAAGTGAAAATTTTAATAATGAAATGTTGTTTGATGTAATACTAAATTGAAGAAACAAAGTACTTGTAGATGAGATTTCAAAAAGTGAATATAATAAGATATATATAACTTACTGATTATTACATTTTAAATGAGTTCTTGAACAATTACAAAAACAAGATCCAAGATGGCAAATAGTTGGGACAAGATACTTGTATCCAATAGACTAAAAAACTAACTCTTAAGAGTTAGTTTTTTAGTTTGGGTTAAATACACTTATTCAAGAAGACGTAGATGACCATATATTTCAATACTTATCTTTTAAAATCATTTCTATAGTATTACTTATAATTCAACTATTTCAAGTACTATATAGTTGTCATGTTGTTAAATCTAATCATGTACTCTTTAATAATCAAGAGTGTGTTGCTCCCCAATAAGCTCAATTATCATCTATAATCCAACTAACTGGTGCTGATGATGGTAAAGTAGCTTTTGGAAAAATAGTCCAATCACTAGATAATTTATTATATCTATACATTCAATTATTATATGCTCATGCCCAAATATTTCAAGAATTATCTTCAGTTATTGCTCACATTAAATTAGTTGTAAATCAAGAATTAGAAACATTATATACTGTCCAGCTATTTCATATAACATCAAATTTAGCAACTCATCATCATGATGTTGCAAACCACATATTTCAATCCACATCTTCTAGCATTCAGTATACTTCATTGTCTGGTAATCAGCTATTTCATATATTGTAAGTAGTCCATGATGTTCAATCAAATTTAGCAGCTCATCAATCTGTTCAAAACCATATATTTCATAGATGGTCCTCTCTTATAACACTTAACCAACTTGCTGGTAATCAACTATTTCAAGGAGTATAAGTTGTCCATGTTGTTCAATCAAACTTTTGTGCTCAATCTCATCACCAATTTGCAAACCACATATTTCATGATGTATCTTCAAAAAGTCAAAAAACATCATATGATAGTAATCAATCTGCAGGCAAATAATTTGTCCATGTTGTTCCATCATATTTAGATACTCATCCTCACCGGCTTCATACCCAAATATTTCAATTATGATCTTCCCATAATCAAGTTGTATCATTACTTCAAATTCAATCTATTGTAGTAAAATTTGTCCATCAAGAAGGAAATGGATTAGATGTAACTACTTCATTTCAACTAGTTACTAATTCATAAGGTAATTGACTTCATCAATCAACTACAAATAAATTACTTACATTTTTTACTATACTTGGACTATCTGTTGAAGTATTATACATATAATAATTTCATTTTACTACTGCTTCATTTCTCTCTTCATTTATTGTTGCTATTTGTAAAAAATTATATGCTCATGTACTTGTTCATCATTTTGCATATGATAATACATAATCACTCTTTGTTGTTGGATCTTTAAAACTTGTTCCATCTTCTTTTAATTGTGAAAATTTTGGTATTCATTGGATTGCGTTTGTTGATATATTGTTTATCACTACTGATTTTGATGCTTGATTATCTATAAGTTCTCATCATGTTACTCATTTTATTTGTTCTACTGATACTTTTTTTAATATATTACTTATATCACTTTCTCTCTTACTATCTCTTGCTGATCAACTATATCATTGTAAGTTTATAAATGCTATTGTACCTAGAATTGCTAGTATTGTGATTACTACTATTAATTCTACTAATGTGAAACCTTGACCTCCTTTTTTAGTTTTCATAATGATAAATTATATTTTTAAGATTATTATAACAAAACAAATTATATAAAAAATGTTATAATTCCAAAGAATTATAACTAGACAATAACATAATTATACTTTTAATCTAGTCTTCCTTATAGAATATAGAACTTACATAAAGATAACCTCAGATAAAATATATAAAAATAATAAAAACAAAACCCAAAGTAAGAGCGACATCAAAGATAAGATGAAGAACTATACTTAGTAATAAACCATAAGAAAAAATCTTTAAATAAGGCATACTTAAGTCTTTTCACCTATATAAGATAAGTGCTTTTGAAAAATAATAAGCTAAAACACTACTTGATAATATATGAACCATGATTGAAAAAGCGGAACGAAAAAAATATAATTTTATAAGTTCATATGATAAACCAGAAACTAAATAATAGTTATATAAATATAACATATTTTCTATAAAACTAAATCAAAGAGCTACAAATATAGCATATAAAACTCAATCTTTTACATTTTTTATATAAAAAACACTTGATTGTAAGAAGTTAAAATGTTTAGATGCTTCCTCAATAAAAGCAACTATCACATAATAAAATATAACTAATTTAAATGTATTAAAAATAATATTTCAAAAACTTATAGGATTTTCTATACTGAAATCTACTTTTTGTAATAAAAAATTTACTATAAATAAAACAAAACTTAAGATAAATATAAATATTAAAAAACTAATTATATTTTTAATATATATTCTTAAAATACTAGATTTTTGCTTGAAAAATCATCCTAAAAAAAATGAAAATAGTACAATTAAAAATAAAAATAAACTAAGAGAAATTCAAAATTCAAAACTTGTGAGTAAATCTTTTATTTTAGATGCAAAATAAAAAACATTTAAATATTCAAAATTTAAAAAATTCATGATTTTATCTAAATGTAATATAGGAATTACAGCTAATATTCATCATAATATTCAAACCATAAATCTCTTTTTATTAAGTGGGTTATCATCAATAAAAGAAAATGAATAAGCCCAAATAACAATAGGAAAAAATGAAATCAAAAAAAGTAATATGTATATAAAAATTGACTCTAACATAGATTAAATTTATTTTTAAATTAGTTTTATTATATAATTTTTTAAGAAAATAAAAAAAGAGTTTTAAAAAACTCTTTTTTTATCTAAAAATTTTGTAGTTTCAAAATTTAACATAATTATCATCTCAATTTTTCTTTTTTGTAAAAATACTAAATCATAATAAATTAAATCCTATAAAAACTAATAGTCATCATAGTAAATAAGCTATAATTTCAGGAAAATATATAATTATAGTTCAAAATATAATCAAAAATATTCAAAATGCTCTCATAATCTATAAATTAAGAATTAATCATCAACTTCCTCTAAATCAGCTCATATAGCTTTTAATTTATTTACAAAATCTTCATATCATCTATATATGTATTCAACATTTGTAATCTTTGTTTCTCATTCAGCTATAAGTCAAGCAATAACCATTGCAGCTCATGCTCTTAAATCCCAAGAAGTTACAGTAACACCTCATTTTAACTTATTTGGTCAAAATATAAGCGCTTCATGTGGGTTCATAACTGCAACATTTGCTCTCATTTTTTCAAGCTCTACTAAAAAATTTAATCTTCATTCAAATAATACTTCATGAATCTTACTTACTCACTCAGCTTGAGATTGAAGTATAGCAAAAGGAGATTGTAAATCTGTAGGAAATCATGGAAATAAATTTGTTTGCACTTGTATAGCTTTTAATTTTTCAGCTCTATAAACTCTAAGTGTATCATTTCATAAATCCTCTACTTTTACTCAAGCTTCTTTTAATTTTTCTATAAAAACATATAAATCATCTATTCTTGCGTCAACTATATCTAAGTATTCTTTTGAAGCTAATGCTCAAATAATCATATATGTTCATGATTCTATATAGTCAGTAACTACTTCAAACTCAAAATCTGATGATAATTTATCAACTCAAGTTACTATAATTTCATGATTATATCTGATCTTTATATCTGCTCATGCTTTTCTAAGAAAGCTAATTAGATTCATAACATGTGGTTCTATTGCTGCCGATTTAATAGTTGTTACTCAATTTCTAAGTACATTTGCAACTATTAAATTTTCAGTTGAACTAACTCAAAATCAAGCATTTAAAATCTTATCTCAATTTTTCAAAACTCAATCAAGAATAATTTCATCATTTTCAAAAGTATAATTATATCAAATTGCTTCCAATCAATTTAAATGAGCATCAATTGGTCTCTTCCCTATACTACATCAACCTGGAAATGGTATTTTTATATTACCAAAAAAATGCAACAATGGTGAAAGTAAAAATATAGAAGATCTGATTTTTTTTATCTTTTCAAAATTAAGATTATCATTATTTATATTTGATGAATCAAAAGATAAAGTCGTTCCTTCCCAAGAATATTTAACTCAAATTCATTCTAAGATATCAAGAAATGTTTGAACATCTCAAATCTTAGGCATAGATTTTAATTTAACTTTTCAATTTAAAAGTAAAGCTGCTCAAAGCATAGGTAAAGCTGCATTTTTTGAACCACTTATTTGAACTTTTCAAGAAAGTTCCTTTTTTCATCTTACTAATAACAATTTTTTGAAGTTATAATATATTTAGATTTATATTATATTTAAAAAAAAATATATTTCAATTTTGAAATTTAAAACTTTTTTATATAATTTTTTAAAGGAAAAATAATTTTTAATAAAATAAAAATGTTTGAAATAAGCGTAAAAAAAGTAGATTTTGAAAAACAAAATACAATTATAAAAAGAAATATAAATCTAGATAATAACCTAGAATGTTTTATATTAATCAGTTCTTCAAGCCAAAAATTAGCAGAAAATCTATTAAATAATACTCTTGAATACTTAATCGACAAAGTAAGTAAAACAGATACTTACAATGATTTTATGATTGCTTTAGAACACATAAATTCATATCTTAAAACTTGGAAACAAGATCAAGAAGAAAAAGATGAACTTGATATGATTATTTGAATCCTAAACGAAAATACTTATACATTTTCAAATGTTTGAAAATCATCTGCTTGTTTGATAAACAAAAACTCTGAAATAATTGAGTTAACTGAAAAATGAGAAAATAAAGAAGAATTTTCATATATTTCAGAATGAAAATTAACTTCTTGAGAAATAGTTATTTCTTCAACTATTGAATTACTAAATTTCTTATCTAAAAGTGATATTGTTGATTGATTAATACTTTCAGAAGATATAAAGATTTTTAATAAAAATATTAAAAACATATTAAAAAGTGAAATCCTTGATTCTAATTGTCTAGTTAGTTCAATGAAATTTAAAAGTAAAAAATACATAAAAGAAAATCAAAAATTTGAAGTTCTAAAAAATAATTTAGCAAAAGCAATTGATAATGATTTTTCAAAAAAAATAATTTGAAAAAGTTTAATTGTCTTAGATAAGCTAAAAACTCAATCTAAAGCAATAAAAAATATAGTTCTAATTTGATGAATTGCTATTGCTGTATTTTTCTTGTATTATTCTCTTTCAACAATAGTTTCAATAACTACTCAAACTGAAGTTAAGGAAACTGCAAAAACAAGTATTGAAGAAATTAAAAACCTAATTAAATTAGCATCTGAAAATATATCAAACCCTGATACATTTGAAAAAAATATAAAAGATGCAGAAGCTTTGGTTTCAGAAGTACAAAAACAAGAAATATATTTATGAGATTTAGCAAAATTAACTGATAGTCTAAATATATTAAAAAAACAATTTAATAAGATAGAAATATTTGAAGAAAATGATACTAATTTAATTCAATTAATTGAATGAACTGATACTGTAAAGATATCTAAAAATAATTTAATTCCATATATAATTGGGAAAAAATGAGTTGTATGACCTATATTATCAACAGCAAAACCTCAAATATATACTTTTAATAATTTAGCAGAAAACGAATATTTTATTGATTGATTATTTATAGAAAACAACTTGTTTTTACTTACAAATAATTCTAAGATAGTTAAATTTACAAAAAACTGATATTTTAGTTTTGTAAATGTAACATGACAAACAAAATGGGAAGATATCAAATCAATTAGCTCATATTCAACAAATATATATACTCTATGAGCTAATAATCAATTAAATAAACATGTTGCTTCTTGAGATAATTTCAAAGCAGCTGAATCATACTTAAAAGATGAGGATTTAAAACAAATTTGAGATGTATTATCTATTGCAATTGATTGATGATTTTATATGTTAAAAAAAGATTTATCAATAGTTAAATTCTTTTCTTCACCATATAGACTTGAATCAATATTAATAAATAAATTACCAAAAAATTATGTATTAGAAGAATGAAAAAATACAAGCATAACTGCTAGAGCTAATCTAAATTATGTTTATATATTATTAAACAATAAGATTTGGATATTCAAACCAAATACAACTAATTACAAAAGTACTCAAAATTTAACATATGTATGACAAATTGAATGAGCTACTAAAACAATAAAAGACTTTTATGTAAATTATGATTGAGAAATATTAGTATTAAATGACTCATGATTATATAAACTAACTTTCGAAATAAGTGATAATAAAGTTATAATTAGATAAAATAGCCAAAAAAAGAATAACTTAGAATTGTATTTTTATCTTTAAAACATAAAAATACAATTTTTCAAAAAAAGTTTTGCAAATTTAAGTTTTATGATTAGAATTTGCAGGCTTTTTAATTTAAAATATTATTATATATCAAATCAAGACTATGGAAAACCTAAATTTAAATGCTCAAATTAGAAATACTGAGGAAAAAAACAAAGAAATAAGAGCGGCAAAAATGATACCAGCTGTAGTTTACTGAAAAAAACAAGAACCTATTGCTATAAAAATAGATTATTCAGAGTTTTTAAAACTATTTAGAATATCTTGAGAATCTCATATTATTAATATTAAAATAGAAAAAAAATCTATTGAAGTATTAGTTCATGATATTCAAAGAGAACCAGTTAACTGAGATTTTCAACATATTGACTTTATTGCTATTACTAAAGGTGAAAAAGTTCATACTAAGATTCACTTATCTTTTGTTGGAAATTCAAAAGCTGTAAAAGAAGGTGCTATATTAGAAGAACATATTAAAGAATTAGATGTAAAAGTTTTACCTAAAGATTTAGTTGATTCTTTTGAAGTTGATTTATCAAAATTAGTTGAAATTGGTGATGTTATTAGAATTTCTGACCTAGCAATTTCTGATAAATTTGAAATACATGCTAATGATGATGATATCGTTGTATCTGCAAACAAACCAGCTAAAGTTGAAGTTGAAGCTCCAGTTGTAGCTGAAACTCCAGTTGAAGAAACAAAATAATAAAAATAATTTTTAAAAAATAGTATTTGAAGTATAATTCAAATACTATTTTTATTTAGATGATAACATACAAAAAATGAAAGTAAAAATATATTGAAGTGAAGAAAATACAAATGAACTAAATACAAAAGTTGTTAATGCATTAGAAGAACTTGGATTATCAGATTTTATAAGTATAGAACTTACAAATGATGAAACACTAAAAACTGAATTAAATATAAAAAGTGAACCTGCATTAATTGTTGAAGAAGAATCTATTGATTTTAGAGATACAATTTTTGAAGGAATAATTCCAAGTGATGAAGAGATTAAAGCTATGTTTATAAGTATAATTGGTGGTGGTGAAACAGGTTCTAGTTGTGCTCCTGGTGGTTGTGGAAGCTGATGTTCTTGTTAAAAAAACACACAATAAAAAAAATCCTTAAAGGATTTTTTTTATTGTGTGTTTTCAGTAGAAGAATCTATTACTGGTTCTTCAGTAGTTACATTTCCCTTTCTAATTATAGTAAAGTAATTTGTAAATACTAATTTTCAAGCAGAGAAATATTTTACTTCATATACATTTGTTCAATCAGCTAAATTATTATACTCAACATCTGCATGATATCTCCAAGTAGAACCATTAAATGATCATAGTTCAAAATCATTAACAGTAACCTTATCTATTCATTCAGCATTAACTTTTCATTTTATTGTAATGAAGTTTTCATTTGAAGTATAAGTATTAGTTGTTGTTGGCGCTGTAAATGTAAAATCAGATCCATCTGCAGAAAAAGTTTGAACTTTAAATCAATTAGTTGTACTTCAACTTGTAGAAGTAGTATTACCTGATGAACCTAAACTATAGTAAACTGTATAAACAAATCTAGAAATTATATCATTTGAATCATCATAAACCTTAAAAACTAAATCATTTTCTTTATTTGATACATCAATATTTTCAAATTTAAAAGTATTTGTAGTTTTATCCAATACTGCACTTTTTCAATTTACGGTAATGCTTGAAATATCTGAATTATTATATACTCAAGAAATCTTAATCAATGGAGAAGAAACATTTGATTCATCAACTAAATTATTAAAAGTTAATAAATCACTGCTACTTCAAACTTGAATAGATCAAGTAAGTGTTGTTCAAGAACCAGTATCATCTGTATTTGTATCATCAACTGGAATATATGTTAAACCTTTATTTAAAATAAACCAATCTGATTTCAAGAAAAATTGATCTGTATTTTCTTTAATAAGCGTTAAATCTAAATCTTTTTTTGAAGCATCAGCTCTTGAAATTGTAATCTTCTCACCTGGTGCTAAAACTGTATTTTTTCATACTAGATTAGAAACTTCCACAAATCAAGATATTAGATAAATTGTTGATTCAACTTCATTTTGAGAAAATGATAGATGTGAGTTTTCATCTATTTTTAAACTTGCAAAATTCATATTTAGATTAATAGATTTTGAAGTATCAAGCCAAGCTTCTCAAGATGTGATTGAAAAATCTCAATTTTCTAGATAAGTTAACTCTCCAAGTCTATTAACCTTAAAATTAACTAAATTATCAAGACTTAAACTCACTGTTCCTTGTTTTACTAAAACTTTTTCTCACTTGTATAAAGTTTGATCACCTTCTAATTCTTTTTTATAATCTCAAGGATAAATTAATGTAGCACTTGATGAATCAGAATCCAATTTTACTGAAATTCAAGATTGATTTTCAACATTAGTTTTAGTTTCACTTCATGAATTTCATGAAAATAAAGAAAATATTAAAAATAAAACTAATATTCATCATATAATTGGAACAATGTAATCTTTTATATTTTTTTGTAATGCCGAATTACTTCATCTTCTTCTTGTCATTATTGAATGATGTTATAAATGTAATATTATGTATATAATATAAGTAAAATATTAAAAATTACAACAATTATTGATAAAAAAATATAATTAATATATTATACAATTAAAAAATAATTTGTAAATCTGAAATAACTAGATTTTAATATAATCTATTGCTTAATTAATAATTTATTTATAATAGGCTCACTTTTTATATATATATAATACAATGCTTATGAAAAAATTAATTGCACTATTAAGTGTTTTAGCGTTAACTTTACTTGCATCTTGTGGTGGTACTGAAGTTGAAACTCCTGTTGATGATGTTAATACTCCAGCTAATGTTGAAGTAAATATGGAAGAACCATTAGAAATTAATGCTGAAGATGTTGTTCCTACTGAAGATACTACTGTTGAAACTACTACTGGTACTACTATGGAAGATACAACTAGTGTTGAAGTTACTGCTACTGGTGTAGAAGTTGAAATGGTTAAATAATTATTTGTTCATTTAAAATATAAAAAACTAAATTTTAAAAAATTTAGTTTTTTATTTGTTTAAAAAATAAAATTAAATAAAATCAAGAAAATTTAAAAAATAATATAAAATATGACTGCTTTAGAAAAAAAATTATTAAAAAATTTAAGAGGTGCATTACTTGATTTTGAAATGATAAAACCAGGAGAAACTGTATTACTTTGAGTTTCAGGTTGAAAAGATTCAATGGTTTTGTGATATTTATTAAATGAATATAGAAAACAAGCAAAAGATAAATTTGAAATAAGATGAATTTATATTTTTAAAGAATTTTTAATTGACTGTGATATAAATTTTGAAGAAAAAAGAAAATATTTTGAAGAAGTATTAAATATTCCATTAGAAAAAGTAAATATAAACCTACCAGAGGAATCTAAATTAAACGATTGAGTATGACAAAGTTGTCAATGGTGTGCTTATGCTAGAAGAATTGCAATGTTTAAATTATGCCAAAAATACAATGCAACTAAGATTGCTTTTTGACATCATATGGATGATATAGTTGTTACAACAATGATGAATATGATAGAATGAAGAAAATTAAAAATTATGCCTCCAGTAAATAAAATGAGTAAATGAGATATAACTTTTATTAGACCAATGGCATATATAAGGGAAAAAGATTTAGTAAATTTTGTAAAACAAAAAGAAATTCCTTATTCTTCATGTAATTGTCCAGTTTGAGAAAATACAATGAGAAACAAGATAAAATACAATATAATATGGGAAAATGAAAAAAATTTTCCTAAATATACTGAAAATATGTTTTGGGCTTTAATAAAAGATTTTAGAGAAAAATATGAAAAAGATGGTTACAGTATGTAATTTTGCAAATTAAAAATATATATGTTAATATTTAATTATAATTTAAATATTAACATTTTTTTATGCCAGAAAGTATATATGGATTAAAAATATTTCATTGATTTAATAGAGAAATAGTAGATTCAATAATAAACAATTGTGAACAAAGAGAATATTCAAATTGAGAATTAATAATTGTTGAATGAGAAAATTCAAATTGAGAATGATATATCTTAAAAAGATGAAAAGTCGCAATATCAATTTGATGAAAAAAAATTGCAGAGTTAAATCCTTGAGATATTTTTTGAGAAATTGCTTTACTAAATGAAGAAGAAAGAACTGCAACAGTTAGTGCAATAACTGATTTAGAAGTTATTGTTTTAAATCTAAGTGATTTAATAAATATAATTAATAATGATGAAAACAATATAAATAAAATAATTATTGAAAGAATTGAAGAAAATCTTAAATTATAATAAAAACTATAATACCAGTCTAAATAAGACTGGTATTATAGTTTTTATTTTATAATTATCCTAAAATTCTTTTTCCCTTTTCTTAAAAGCATAACTTTATCATTTATAAACTTATCTTTTAACTCTAAATTAAAATCAACTACCTTTTCTTCATTTATATAAATTGAGCCTGATTTTACCGCATTTCTTGCATTTGAATTAGATGATTCAAGCCCAGAAGTAACAATTGTTTCAAATAAATTTTCTCCATTATATTTAAAACCTCACATAGCCAATTTAAAAGTTTCAATTTCCTCTGTATTAAGTGATTTCAATGTATCTAATTTATCATTATCACCAAACATAAAATCTGAAATTTTCAAAGCTAGATTAGCTTCTAGAGTTCCATGAATTATTTCAACTATCTTGTAAGCAAGCATTTTTTGTCCTTCCCTATTTTCTGGATGTTCCATATGATTAGCAACTATTTCATCTACTTCTTCAGTTTCGATTAAAGTCAACATCTTCATATATTTAGCTAAATCATCATCAGCAGTATTCATAAAATATTGATATATGAAATATGGACTTGTTTTAGTTTTATCTAAAAACATAGCATTTCATTCACTTTTACCAAATTTTTTTCAAGTTGAATCAGTAATCAATGGCCAAGTTAAAGCATAAGCTTCACTTTCATATTTTTTTCTAATAAGTTCTGTTCAAGTTACTAGATTTCACCATTGATCTTGACCTCAAATTTGCAGAGTAACTCAGTCATCTTTAAATAATCTACAATAATCATAACCTTGTAAAAGCATATATGAAAACTCTGTATAACTTATAGATTTATCTGGATCTTCAATTCTTTTTTTAACTGTATCTTTACTCATCATAACATTTATAGTTATGAATTTTCAAACTTCTCTAAGAAAATCTAAGTATCACATCCCCTCATAAAAATCCTTATTATTCACAAAATCATATTTAAATTCACTTCATGTAAATTTTTTCAAATTTTCTAAGATTCATGTAATTTGAGATGAAATTTTCTTTTGATTATTATCCAAAATTTCTGGTGAAAGAAAACTTCTTTCACTATCTTTTCAACCTGGATCTCAAATCATACCAGTTGCTCAACCAGTTAATGCAAAGTATTTATTTCATCTTCTCATAAGATGAACTCAAACCATAAAACCAATAAAATTTCATAGATGCAAAGAATCAGCAGTTGGATCAAATCCACAATAAAAACTACCTTTTCATTCATCAAATTTTTTAAATAATTCATCACTTGAAAATTGGTATAATAATCCTCTATCTGTAAGTTCTTGTCTTAAAGTCTTCATGCAAATATATTTTATAAATAAATATCTAAAATAATATATTTAAAAAGTGCTATAAATCAATAAAAATTTGATTTTTATACACTTTTAGTTAAATTTAGTTAGATTAAAAAATATTTATAAAAATATGATATTTTGGGACAGAAAAAAATACACTGAACAAAACATTTATCTTACAAAAGATATATGTCCTTTTTGTAAGATAGAAGAAGATGAAAAGCCACTTTTAGTTCATAAAACTAAATATTGGGAAATAAGATATAACAAATATCCTTATTATTGACATAAGCAAAATCTACTAGTTTTTCCCATAGAACATAAAATACATACGATTGAATTAAGTGATGAAGAATTAATTGATTATAAAAATATAGAAATATATATGAAAGATTATTTTTGAGAAAAAAATTATTTTTCATTTATTAGACAAACAACTGGCTGAAGAAGTGCTGAGCATTTACATTATCATTATCTTGAATGAATTTTTATTCATAATAAAGAAGATAATACATTATTTAAAGTAAAAAATATTTCAAAATGAGAGAAATAGATATATCTAAAATATTCTGATCAAAATGTAGAACCAAACTACTTGAAAAATTCTTTCTAGAATACGAATCTGGAAACAATGAATGATTTCACATGAGATGATTATCTCGTGATTTAGATGAACAAATAAATTCAATAAAAAGAGAACTTGATAGTCTAAGTGAATTATGAATATTAAAAAGTAAAACAGAATTAAAAAAGAAGATATTTTTTGTAAATAATAAATTTTATTTAGTTGATGATTTCGTGAATATATTTGTGAAATCATACAATCCAATGGAAAAAATCAAAGAATTTTTTAAAAATAAAAATGATTTGGAATTGATAATAATAAATGAATCTGTAAAAACTAAACTATTAAATCCTTGAAAATCTATACTTGATATATTTCTTATTTGAGAAGTAGATAAAGATGAATTGTGAATTTTTCTTTCAGAAATATTTTATGGTAGAAAGATAAAATATGCTATAATTACAACAGAAGATTTCTACAACAGACTTGAATTTTGAGATAAACTTATAAAAAATATATTAACAGAAAATGGAAATATATACTTAAAAGATAATTTAAAAATAAAAGAAAAACTAGAATGATAAAAAAAGAAAAACAAAATTTTGTTTATCTTTTTTATATCTTCACAACTCAAATTGTTGATTCAAATTGTTTATGTTTTATCTTATAATAAGTTAGAATTCAAACCATTGCGGCATTATCCATACAATAAACCAATTTTTTTGGATAGATAAACTCCATATTTTCTTTTTTTGCCAATTTTTGTATTTCATCTCTTAATTTACTATTTGCACTAACTCATCCTGAAAGCATAACAGTTTTTAAGTTATTTTCTTTTGCAGCAAAGATAAGCTTCCAAGCCAAAACTTCTGTTATAGCATTTTCAAATTCAAAACTTATTTCTTTTTTATCTTCTATACTTAACTCTCATTTAAGAGCAATTCTTTTATCTACTTCCCTTTTTACACTACTTTTCAAACCTGAAAAACTAAAATTTGATTCTCTTTTTACAAGCCAAACTCTAGGAAATAGGTTTGTAGAGATTCAATTTTCATCTTCATACTCTGATGCCAATTTAGAAATAACTGGTCATCCTGGATATCATAATCACATCATTTTTGCCACTTTATCAAAAGCTTCTCAACCTGCATCGTCACTTGAACTTCATATTTTTGTAAAATCCCACATATTTTTCATAAGATATATGTCATTATGTCACCCGGAAACTGTTAAACAAGCCAGCGGAAATTTTATCTCAATTTCATTTCTTTCTAAAAAATTTGAAAAAATATGAGCTTGTATGTGATTTATAGGGATAATTGGAATATTTAAAACTATAGAAATAGTACTAGCAACCGTAGTTCCAGTTAAAAGTGATGGTAATAATCAAGGATTTGTAGTCACTCATATATAATCTATTTCTTCTAGTTTAGTATTAGTATTTTGCAATACTTTAGTTAAAACTTCAAATATAACATTTGCATGTTCCCTAGCAGCAACTTCAGGAACAACTCAACCAGTTTCAAGATGAATCTTAATCTGACTTGCTGTATCCATAAAGATAAGATTATTATCTTCAAAAAGTGCTATACTTGTATCATCACAACTTGTTTCAAAAGCCAAAATCTTCATCTATTTTTTTTAATAATTAATTAGTTTTATAATATTTATTTTAAATATTAAATCAAAACAAATTTTATTCTTGACTATTAATTATATTAGTCTAAAATAAATAACATCAAATTTTTGCTTTTGGAGGAAAAATCATGTTTGATAATTACGCAATAGAACTTCTACTGCTAAAAAATTCTTTTGCAGAAAATCAACTCTTGCAAATGGAATTTTTGAGTAGTTTGATAGTTGTTATCGTTGTTCTTTGGATTGTTTATAGAGGACTTCGATATAGAAAAATAAGAGAGTGTTTTGCTATTCATAAGTATGAAAAAGAACCTGAAAATGCAATTGAAAGGTTCAAACTATACGTTGATGCACCTTTACTATCTGGAAATGGGATTTGCATGTGGAGAGTTTACCTCTCTGTACCATTGTCTATATTAACAATACTTTTTTACAAAGAGGAAGTTATAAGTTCAATATTATTGCAGTTTTATGTGTTTCTATTCGTAACTGATGCCTTAGATGGCGCTGTTGCAAGGAGCCTTAACAATGTAACAAACTTAGGAAAGGTACTAGACCCGTTTGCAGATAAATTCTTGGACTTAATAATCCTTGCAATTGTCTGCTTGTTTTCTAACAATAGCTTTTTCGTATTGTCTGCTGTGTTTATCTGTATGGTAGATATAGCTGGGCAATCAGTTAGAGCGAAAACTAGCAATCCAGCAGCAAACTGGGTAGGAAAAACAAAAACTGTAGTAAAAGTAATAACCATCTATGTAGTTAGTCTTAATAGGTTTGATATGTACTTAGACTATATCGGTGGAACATTGCTTATAATAAGTGCAATCTTCACATTTGCGTCATTTTATCTGAAAGTAAAAGATAGATTGCATCTCAGATTTTGAAGAAAAAGAAAAACCCCACGCATGCGTGGGGTTTTTGATTATATTAATCAATATCTTTTCATATAAGCTTCATTTTGTAGTTCTCTTCACATAAAATCAAAAAATAACGTGCTCGCTTTTTTTCTAGTTCATTGTCATAAGATAGTTTTTAAAAATTTTTCTCATGTAGTTTTTTCAAACATTCACATTTCTTTAATTCTAGAAAATATATCTGCTTCAATTATTTCTGCCCAAGTATAAGAATAATAACCTGCTGCATATCATCAACCAAATATATGATTAAAAGAACAATACATCTTGTAGTCGTTTCATCTTTTAAAAATACTATATTTGTTTACTATTTCAAGGATTTTTTTATCAAGTTGTTCTACATTGTCAGGAATTTCAGAGCTATATAAACTCATATCTAAAAGTGCAAATTCATTTTGTCTAGCAACAAAAACTCAAGTCATAAAAGTCTTTAGTTTTTCCAATTTTGACATAATTTCTTCACTAAAATTTTCTCAAGTTTCTATATGTTTTGATAATTTTTTTAAACTATCTTTATCACTTACCCAATTTTCAAGCAATTGACTTGGAAGTTCTACAAAATCCCATTCAACTCAAAAACCTGATAATTCACTATATTTACTTTCAGAAAGCATTTCGTGAAGCGCATGGCCAAATTCATGAAAAATTGTTTCAACATCTCTTAAATAAAGTGTAGTTTTTCAGTTATTTGCTTTTTGGAAATTACAAACATTTAAGATAACTGGAACACTTGTTTCTGGAAAATACATTTTTTCTCTTAAATTATCAGCCCAAGCACCTGGTCTTTTTCATTTTCTGTAAAATGCATCTAAAAAATAATAAGAAATTAAGTTATTATCTTTATATATTTCGTAAACTCTTACTTCACTATTGTATGATTCTATCTTTGTTTCTTTTATTTCTATAGAATAAAAATTTTCAACAAATCTATGTAGATAATTTAAAACATCTTCAAATTCAAAATATTTTTTTATCACTTTTTCCTCTAAATCATATTTTTTCTCTTTTAATATTCTTGTATAATAACCCAAATCGTAAGTTTCTATATGTTCTAGTGAAAAATAATCTTTTAATTCTTGTATATCTAAATCTGCTTTTTTCTTTGCTTTTTCACTTATAGAATTTAATAATTCAAAAACTTGTTCTGGAGAATCTGCCATTTTGTCATTTAAACTAAGTTCAGCATAATTTTTAAATCCAAGAATTTGAGCTTTTCTAGTTTTTAATTTTAGTAATTCTAAAACTATTTCTCTATTATCAAATTTTCAATTTGATGCAGTTGTATATGAAGCTTTTTCAAAATCTTGTCTTATTTCCTGACTAGAACAATATTTCATAATAGCGGAATAACTTGTTGGATCACTATCAAAAAGATATCATCATTTTTCCTTTCAAGCTTCTTTTGCGATTTCTAAAACTTCCACTGGTAAATCTTTGATAAGTTCAAAATCTGTAATTAAATATTCAAAAGTTTTTTCATCATCAACTATATTGTTTGTGAATTTATCACTTAATTCTCCTAATTTTTTGTTTATTTTTTTGATTTCTTCTTGTTGTTCAAATAGTAAATCAATTCATCTATCTGTATATGATTTTATTCTCAAATCCATTATTCTCTTTTGCTCTGTATCAAGTTTTAGGTTTTCATTTACATATTTAACTTTTTCAAAATATGGCTTATTATAAGCAACTTCATTTGAAAAATCATGTAATATTGGCCTAAAATCTTCTATTATATTTCTAAGTTTTTCGCTTGATTCAACATTTTCAAAATGATTTAATAAACTCCAAAAATAATCTAGAACGCCTTCATCTTCAAAACTATCAAAAGTTAGGGATGAATTTTCTTTTTTTAAAAAATCTTCAAATTTTGTTTTTTCATTTTCTAATTCTTCATTTAATATCTCAGTTGCTAAGTCTAAAACTTCATTACTCATAAGAAATTTTAAATCTGGAAAATTTTTATTTTTTAACTCGTTTATAATCTTTGTTTTTAATTCCATAATAATTATTTATTTTTTAGAAAATCTAAGTAATATGATTTTATGAATTTAAAATATAATTTCAAGAAATAATGAAACTAGAAAACTATATAAAAAATGATTGGAAAGATATTATTGAAAATGAGTTTCAAAAAGATTATTTTTCATGAATAAAAACTGAAATAAAAAAAGATATAGACTCTTCTATAACTATATATCCACCATTAGATATGGTTTTTAATGCTTTTGAGAAAACAAGGTTTGGAGATTTAAAAGTAGTTATTTTGTGACAAGATCCATATCATTGAGCAGGACAAGCACAAGGTTTTTGTTTTTCAGTTCCAGAATGAACAAAACTTCCACCAAGTTTAAAAAATATTTACAAAGAAATAGAAGCAAGTTTATGAATAAAAAACTCTACTTCTTGAGATTTAACTCCTTGGACAAAACAATGAGTTTTCTTGTTAAATGCAATACTTACAGTACAAGCTTGAAATCCAGCAAGTCATTCTAAAATTGGTTGGGAAATATTCACAAATGAAATAATAAAAACTATAAGTGACAAAAAAGAAAATGTTGTATTTTTACTTTGGTGAGCATTTGCTCAAGGTAAAAAATCACTAATTGATACAAAAAAACATATAGTTTTAGAAAGTCCACATCCTTCTCCATTTTCAGCACATAGATGATTTTTATGAAATAATCATTTTAAAAAAGTAAACGAGATATTACTTAAAAGATGAGAAAAAGAAATAGATTGGAAGATATAAAAAATAGTTGCGAAGCAACTATTTTTTTAATTCATTTAAAACTTCGTCTGTTTTTGTAGAATAACTAACTCAAATAAAAGGAATCTTATAAACATGAGATAGTATTATAGAGTGTAATCTCATAGCAATGCAAATATCTATTTCTTTTTTTGTATAAGTTTCATAGACTTCTGTCATATTTTCTTTTATACTAACTCATTCTTCTCAAATAAAATTACTCATAAACAAGAAATCATTTGCCAATTCGTCAGTTTCGTGAAAACTATGAGGTAATAAAACAACGCTTGCTCACTCTGAAACTAAATAATTTATTATTTCTCTAACTCTTCACTCTTCCATCCTTGAAGATATGTTTGATTGTTCAAAAAAATATCAAGCTCTTATTGCAAAACCAATTTTTTTTCAAACTAAGTCAAAATCTTTAAACAAAGTTTTATCAAAATGATATGATGAAATAGTTCAAAATATAGATTTATCAATCACTAATTCTCCAGCATCATAGAAAACTGGGTCTTTTTCTATACTTGATTCAATTCACAAAGATTTCAATAATTCATAACTATAATTATCTCTTACTTCTATTTTATATGCTTTTTTAAATATTTTTTTAACTTTTTTTAAACTAAGTTCATTTTTAATATTTATTCAAACTCTAAAAAATCTAAATTTTTTCCTAAAAAATCTAAAAACTCTTACTCTAAAAAGCCAAGAATCTAGAGGATTTTTTGTAGATTGTACTTCATTGTCATATATAATTCAACCTCAACCTATAACTATTAAATCACTTCAAATAACACTAAAAATAAATATAAAAAAATTGATTATATTTTTTAATATATTTCTTCATTCTCTTATTCAAATTGGAAAATACTCACTATAAACTACATTTTCGTCAGTAAAAAATGGATTTTTTTTATCATAAGTAAAAACTCTAAATTTAGTATCTTCTCAATACTCTTTTTTTAAAAGTTTAACTTCGTTTTTCAATATCAGTTCATCTCAAAGGTTTTGTGCTCAAATCGAAGCAAAAATACTTATTTTCATCTTTTATAATTAAATTTAATTTTGGTTTTTATTATAAAAATATTTTTTGAAAATGCTAGTTAAATACAAATAATCTCTATTTAGATTCTTCAAATCATTTTTTTATTAATTAATCTTTACACATAATAAACAATTCTTCATCAAAAATTGGCTCTACTAGTTTATATAATTCTTTTCATGATTTTGTTAAAAAATATTGAAAGAGATTTATTTTTTCAGCAGATTGTAAAATTAATGGCATTCAACTAATAATAAATTTATAAAAACTTAATTTTTTAAATTCTTTTAATGATTTAGTTTATTTTTAATTCATTTTTCAAAATAAATTTTTCCTTATATATTACATTTGAAATATCATTTCCCTCAACTACAACCTCTATTTCTCAATTATCAGAATATAATGGGCAATCTGAAATTTTCTTGGTTTCTCATTTCTTCAAGCAACTACAATTATGAGAATATACAAGAGTTGGGTCTTCATTATAATTAAAAAATTTTACTAAATCTCTACTTTGTTTAATACCATCTTGTAACCAAAAAATAAATATTTTAATATTTAAAATATCTCAACCATGATTTGTTATATCAAAATAAAGTTGTCTTTCTTGTAAAGGTCAGATAGAAATTTTTGGTATTTTATCTTCTCTACGAAACTTCATTGGCAAATATATTCATGTTATATAACCAAGTATGAAAGTTATAATGCATATAACTATTGATACAATTATTGAGTTATCCATATTTATAATAATAAAATGTTACAATTAATTTATAATAATATACTTAAAAATATCTTTAAATCAAAGTATAATATACATTTTATATACTCTCCTATTTCTCTTCCCTCTTCCTAAAACTTAATGCTTCTAAAATATGTTCTTTTTTTATATCAACTACTCACTCTAAATCGGCTATAGTTCTGGATAATTTGATTATTCTGTAATATGCTCTTGCTGATAGGTTTAAACTTGAAATTGCTTGTTTTAATAGAGTTTCACACTCCGTATCCAACTTGCAATATTTGTTTATTTCCTTTGTTGTCATTTCACTATTAAATGTAATTTTTGTATTTTTAAATCTAGTTAATTGGATAATTCTAGATTTTTCAACCTTGTCTTTTATGATTTTAGAAGTAACTGCATTTTCATATTTTTCATCAACTTTAAATTCTCATACTTTTACCTTTGGTACTTCTATAAATATATCTATCCTATCAATAAGTGGACCAGATAATTTACTCTTATAATTTTCTATTTGTCTAAAAGAACAAACACAATCCTTGTCAGGATCAGATAAAAAACCACAAGGACAAGGATTCATAGCTCAAACAAGTATAAATTTTGCAGGATAAGTAAGACTTGCATTTATCCTATTTACAGTTATTTCTCAGTCTTCAATTGGTTGTCTCAAAACTTCTAAAACACTTTTATTAAATTCTAAAACTTCATCTAAGAACAAAACTCATTTATGTGCCAAAGAAATCTCCCCTGGTTTTGCATTTCTACCTCATCAAATTATGCTTATTGCACTGGCAGTGTGATGAATTGCTCTAAATGGTCTTTTTGTAATGATTGGATTATCACTATTTAAAAGTCATGAAATACTATAAATCTTTGAAACTTCAATTGCTTCATCAATTGTTAGATCAGGAAGTATTGTTGAAAATGCTCTACTTAGCATAGTTTTTCCAGAACCTGGAGGTCAGCTCATAATTATATTGTGTCCTCAACTTGCAGCTATTTCAAGAGCTCTTTTTGCATGATTTTGTCACAAAATATATTTTAAATCATATTTAGAATCTATAAAATCATCTTTGTTTAAATTTTTAAAATCTAGTTTTGGAACCAATTCAAGTGGCTTATCTTTGTTTAAAATATCTATTAATTCTTGCAAATTTTTAATTCATATTATATCAATTCATGGAATAATTGATGCTTCTATACTATTTTCAACTGGCAAAAATATTTTTTTAAATCATTTTTCCTTTGCTCAAATAGTGCTTGGTAAAACTCCTGAAATTTTTCTCAATTTTCAATCAAGAGATAATTCTCAAATAAAAACCGATTCTTTTAAAAAATCATCTCATATAACTCATTCATGATTTAAGATTCAAACTGCAATTGCTAGATCAAAATTTGGTCAAGATTTTTTTATGTCTGCAGGTGCTAGATTTACAGTTATTCTAGATGTTGGAAGTTTAGAATTACTTGATTTTAAAGCACTTCTAAGCCTTTCTTTACTTTCTTGAACTCATTGATCAGGTAATCAAACAATCGTAAAACTAGGAAGTCACGTGTTTATATCAACTTCGACTTCTATCAAATCAGAAACAATTCAGTTTATAGCAATAGAGTTTATTTTACTTATCATTTTTCAAATTTAATAATAAAATATCATTATACTCATGGCACATTAAATTTGCATTAAATTAAATTTGTATTAAATTGTTTTTTTATTGATTTTTTTTATTTTTGAATTAAAATATTAATAATAATTGTAATTTTTAATGCTTTATCTATGAAAAAATTAATAATAATAACTCTTTTTACTCTAATTATTAGTTCTTGTACTCTTTCTAATAAAGACGATAATACAACTCCAGAAACTGATTCTGGGGCTATTATAAATGTTGATAATACTGATTCTTGAACTGTGACTTGAACAGGAGAAATGAGTGAAGAATGAAAATATACTATTGATGATAATACTTGAACAGAAGTTAAAGTTGAAACAAATTCTGGTTGACAAAATGTAAGCGTTGAAAAAAATATAGAAACAATAGTTGAAACAAATGCAGAAACTTCTAAAGATAATGTGACTGAAGAAGAAATATTAAATGATATAGATTCTTTAATAAATGACATAATTAATTCAGCTGAAAATGGATAATACAGTATCAAAAATAAGTGAAAAAATAAAAAAAGGAGGTGAAGTGTCTCCTTTTTTGTTTATTGGAAAAAACCTAGATTTATTAAATGAAAAAGTAGAAAATATAGCTATTTCATTACTTAATGAATTTGAAATTCCAAACGTATATCTATATATATTAAAAGATGATTGAGAAAAAATAAAAATTAAAGAAATAAAAAGCTTTGTAGAATACTCTAATTCAAAATCACCTTTCAAATTTCAAATATTTTTTATAGAAAATATTTCTAGACTAACTCCTACTTCAAGCAATTCTCTTTTAAAATTTTTTGAAGAACCTTGAGTTTGAAACATCATTTTTACTACAAATTCTGGAGAAAACAACATATTAGAAACAATTATTTCAAGAGTTCAAATAATTGACTTAAATATTTCACAAATTAAGAAAGAAAATGCATTTTATTTAAGTTTGATAAAAAACTATTTAAAAGAAGAAAGTAATGAAATAATAGCTTACTTTTTTAAAAGTAAATTAGAAAAACAAGAATACATAGATTTCTTAGAAAATTTAATCATATATTCTAAAAATAATCTAACTTTTATAAATTATTTAGAAGAAATAAATGAAGATATAAATTCTATAAAACAAAATAATTTAAATGCTAAATATATAGTTGATAAATGGATTCTAAAAATAAAATAAAAAGAGCCTTTTCACTGATAGAATTAATAGTTTGAATAACTATTTCTATGATTCTTATGGTTTCTATTTGAGTTTTTGTATCAAGTTGAATGCAAAATATTTTTTTGCAACAAAAATCTCTGACAAATGCTTCAGATTTAAACGATTTTGCATCTGACATATATGAAACGCTTTGAAGTATAGAAAATTCAGGAAGCTTGTCTTTTACAAGTTCAGGAGTTATATTTAAAAGACAAAATATATTTGATAAATGAGGTTTTACATATATTGGTTCAGAAACTTTAAACTGATATTATTGTGATGATGTAAATAGTGAAGATACAAAAACAAAACATATTTTTATAAAAAACTTTATTCCATTTTTTGAAATTGGAGAAGATATAACTACAAATAATTATCTAACTTGAAGTGTTAATCATAAATGAAATATTTATATTTCATATCAAAAAGAACATAAGGTTACAGATAATTTATGAAATACAATTATTTGAAGAGGTATTTTTTGAGATAAATTTGAAGAATGATCAAGTGCAACTTGAATATATTTAAATTCTCCTACTTGAATAGCTTCTGATTGAGAAATGTTATATGTAAGTGATACATTAAATAATAGGATTTTATATCTATCTTGATCAAATATTTATAGCCTTTTAGATGAAAGTGATGGATTAAATGAACCAACTTGATTGTATTTTGATATTGCATGAAAAGTACTTTATATAGCCAATAGTTGAAATGGAGAAATATTAAAATTTAGTAGTGAATCAGTAATTGTACCAAATAAAATATTTACTTTCTCTTGAGTTACTGAAAATAATATTGAAACAATTTATATTAACTTTTTCAACAATAATATAAATTATAATATTAATTCTCTTGATATTAATACTTCGTTTAATAATGATGAAGCAAGTGATGAAAAAGCTTTTAATAATAATATTTTTTCATATGGATTCATGAGTTGAGCAATTCATGAACCAGTAAATTTTGTATGAACAAATACATATACTATTTGATTATCAAACTTAATAGATTTTTCAACTCCTTGAAATTATACTATAAAATTAATAATATGATCTAGTGAAAAAGAATTTTATTATTTTACTCAATGAGATGGAAAAATATATACAAAAACAGATAATAAATTAGAAATTGTAAGATCCTGATTAGACTATCCAAATTGAATTTGGTGAAATCCTTGAACAAATATATCACCAAATAACTCAAATTTTAAAGAATTTAATTCAAGTATATGAAATTTAAATATTGATACAAAAAATGATATAATTTTGAATAATCCTATTGATAATTTAGATATATCCAAAAACTGAAATCTATTAAATCTGATTTTAAAACATTATAGAAATTATAATTGTTTCAATTTAGATGAAAATAAAGAAAAAATAAATACATTTTTATCAAAAGTGATGTTAAAATAAGATATTTTAAAAATATCTTATTTTATTTTCTTCAAAAAATTGAAAAGTAATTTAAATAATTTTTTTTCAAAATTTGCAAAAATATAACTCTCAATAATAAATGATTCTTCAGTATTGTAATCTATAATTGCCACTTTATTTGCATAAATAATCTTTGTTATATTATCTTCAAAAATATCAAAATTTTTAGGAACAATAACAACTTCTTTATCAAGTTTATTTTCTTTTAAATTATTTAAATAATCGTTAGTTATAACCATTCTTTCAAGTCTTTTTTCATCTCTTAATTTCTTATATTTATCATATTCACTTTTATCTATACTAGTTTTCGAAACATTATTTCTTGAACTATATCTGTAAAAAATATCTCATTTATTAAGTGTATTTCATATATCTAAAAATATATTTCTAATTCCAGTTTTTCACGATAAATGCTTAAAAATTGGCTTAGAAAAATTATTTGAAAATTGACTTTCAAGCTCTGGAATATAATCTTCAAAATCTTTTTTTATATTGTCTAAATATGTATTAAATATCTTTGGATTTTCAGCAATAAAATAAATCCTTTTTCAAATTAATATTTTTGAAATAAGTCCTTGTTCTAGCATTGAAGGAATAATCTTATAAAGTTTTGGTCTATTTATACCTAACTCTTTTGATAAATCCATTATTGTTTTTTTCGGATTTGAAATCAAAAAAAGATATATTTTTGCTTCTTCTCAATTTAATCAAATTTTATTTAATATTTGTTCACTCATATATAAATATGTAAAAATATATTACACTTTTAATTATATCATATTTTACTTTAAAATAAAGATAATTATAAATTTCTAAAATAATAAATTACAAAAACATATAAAATAAAATACATTTTTTGAAATATAGACATGATATAAATGTATTTTATTTCTTAAATATAGATATATGTTTGATATGCATTTTCATTCAATCGCCTCAGATTGAAAAAATTCAAATGAAGAAATTGTAAACTATGCTTTTAGTAAAAATTTACAATTTATAGCATTAACTGATCATGATGTTATAAGTTGAGATAATTTTAAAAATGAAGCTAAAGAAAAATGAATAAATTCTTGTTATTCTACTGAAATATCTGCCAGAGATTTAAAAAATAAAAAAAGTCTTCATCTAACTTGTTATTCAAGAAGTTTTTGAAAAAATATAAGAGATATTTTAGAAAATACAGTAGAAAAAAAGAAACTTCTTATAATAAAACAAGTTGAAAAATTAAAAAATTCTGGATTTAAAATAGATTTAAATGAATTTCTAAATTATTTTTTATCTATGTGAAAAAAACTAGAAACTTTAAATAGGTATAATATATGACAATATATTTTTCTAACTCCAGAAAATAGAATTTTAGCTCAAAAAATAAGTTGAAAAATAGATATAAATCCTCAAAGTTTTTTTGAAATATTTTTAAAAGAAGCTTGAGAACAATATAGTAAATATTGATTAAAATACTGAATTGACGTACCAGAATATGAACCAAATATTGAAATATGTTGAGTTCTAGCAAGAACAAATAATGCAATTATATCAATTGCTCATCCAAATCTAAGTTTCAAAAAAGAATGATTAGAATATTTTAAAAGCATATATCCATATTATGTTGAAAACTGAATAAATTGAATTGAAATTAATTCAATAGCAAGTAAAGAATGGATAGAAACAATTTATAAATTCAGAGAAAAATATGGGATTATAATAACTGCTTGAAGCGATAATCATAGCATATGAGAAATAGATAATAAACATTCTGATTTATGAGATTTAAATCCATTATTAAATCAAAATGAAAGATTATTAATTTTAAAAAATTTTCAAAAAAAACTAGGAAATTAATTTCCTAGTTTTTTATTTTCACATTATATACCAATTTTCAGATATATAATTTGTCGTATTTCAATATTGTGTAGTTATTACTGACGGAGTAAATCCTTGATTATTATATGTTTCCACTCATGCTGTTAATGGAGGAGTATTTACATTATACATCCGTAAAAATCAACTTACTCATAATAAATAATTATCTATTGAAGATCATACACTATTATTTTTTGAAATACATGGACCATCTGCATCTCATCAATATCATATAACTAATCTAGTATTTGATACATTATTTACTAGATTATTTATACCTAAAAATCAACAAATACCTCATGATGTATTTCATGGTAATCAAATTGTTGTAAAATATTTTGAAAAATTAATTGAATTTCACTGATCTCAATATCAAACTAAATTAAAACTATAATCAACATATGATATATTATCTCTAAAAAAATTAAACATTGGTATATTTTTATTGTGAGCAAAATCATAACATTTTGTACTATTTTTATAACATAAAAGTATATTATTGGTAGTTAATTGTCCATATGCTTTTGATAAAAATTCTTTATTTTCTATTTTTGAAGGAACTATATCATCATAAATTGGAGTTTTCCATATACCTGTATTAGATTTGTCTGCAAATTTAACTGAAGTACCAGGTACTGAAGCAAGTAGCGTCCAACCTCATCAATTACTTTTCATATCACAATAAACTTTAAATCATCAAGTTGATGATAATAATGGATTTATAAAATAATTTCAATCTCAATTACTAAATCATGAATCAAGTATTTCCTTACATGATTTTGAATATGAATTTTCTTCTCAATATCAAATTCAAGTTTGTCTTAATGAATTTCATGTTCATGTTAAAACTATTTTATTATTAATATGTGTTTTTAAACTTGTTCATGTATATGTAACTATATCTACAGAATCTGTAATTAGATTGTTCTGTGAATCCAAAATAATTCAAATATTATCACCAAATACTCTTGGTAATCTTAGAGTATAATCATAGGCATAAGTTTTTGGTATTAAAGAAATATCATTATTTTCTTCAAAAAATCACATCATTTGATATTTATCTCAAGTAGAATTTAATAAATATATATAAGGAGAATTATCTAATGGATCTAATGGGATATTTGGTAAGTTTGTAATTATAATATTACCTTGAGACAATAATCATTGTGTTCATATTATTTTATTATTTGCTTTTATAACTACTCAAGTTCATAAAGCAGGATATTTTCATAATTTTATATAATCAAGTTCTAATGTTTTTATTATATAATTTATATCTGATATTCTAACACTATCCCTACTATTTCATACATAAGTTTGTAAATTCAAAAATGCTATAGTTCATAATATAGCAATAATAGTAATTACTACTATTAATTCAACCAATGTAAATCATTTATTTTTAAACTTTTGCATACAAACAAATAAATACTAATAATTACAATTATTAGTATTTATTTATTTTAGCAAGTTTTTTAATTTGACTATATTATCTTAACTTTTTTAATATGAACTCAACTATATTTTCCTTAAAAATCCCTTTATCAAAATTCATCGCATGATTTCTAATATCATCTGGATTAAAATTTAGTGTTTCAAATTTATCAATAGCATTATTTAGTGAATTAACTGTTTGTTCTTGAAAAAAAACTCAAGTAACTCAATCAACGACTGTTTCTAATGCTCATCATTTTCAGTAAGCTATAACTGGTGTTCAAGAAGCCATTGCGGCAATTGGAACAAGTCAAAAGTCCTCTTCAGGTGGAAATAAAAATGCTTTTGCTTTAGAATGAAGATTATTTATATATTCTAAATTATTTGTAAAAATCCACTCTATATTTGATTTAGATTTTGCTTTTAAATCTCTGTAAAGTTTATTGTCTGTATTTGTAGCAATCTTTATTTTTTTCCCATTTTCATTAAAAGTATCAACAATTAAATCAAATTTTTTATATGGAATACATCTACCATTATAAAAATAATAATCTTCTTTTACCATTTCAAAAGGTATTTGTTCTATATCTAAACAAGGATGAATAACTTCACTTTCCCTATTATAATATTTTTTTATTCTATTTGCCGTATTTTTACTATTTGCTATAAAATAATCTGGTCTTTTTGAAGCTACAAAATCCCAAATTCTAAGTTTATGAACTATTTTTGGCATAAGCCATTTTCAAATAGGATTAAAAAACCCAAATTCCATCATATTTATATATTCATGATAATGACTCCAAAAATATCTAGTCGGAGTATGACAATAACAAATATGTAGCGTTTCAGGTTTAGTGATAACTCACTTACTCTCTGCACTACTTAAACTTATAACTATATCATAACTACTCAAATCAAAACTTTCAAACGCTTGTGGTCTAAAAATCAGTGCCAATTTATGAGATTTATTTAGAAATGGGATTTTTTGAATAAATGAAGTTTTAATATTTCTATTTTTAAAAATAGGATTATCTTCTCAGAAAAAAATACTAGTAAAAATATCTGCTTTAGGAAATATCTCAAGCATTTGTTCTAAAACTATTTCTGCTCCTCACCAATCTTTTATCCAATCGCAGACTATAGCTATCTTTTTTTCTTGTAAATTTTGCATTTTAGAAATTTTTTGTAATATATATTAAATTAAATTTTATAAATGAGAAACTGTTTGAATCCCAATTTTATATAAAATTGGCCCTAGTTTTTCGAATGGTTAAAATTTATATTTAATATATATTAATTTTAACTCTAATATATGCAAATATTTTGAATAAAAATAGATAAAATTTCTTACAAAGAATTATTTGAAAAAATAACAAAGTTTGAAGTACAAAATATAGTTTTCACACCAAATCCTGAAATACTTTTAAAAACAAAGAAAGATAGCGAATTTAAAAACCTGATAAATAAAGCAAATTTCAAAACTTCTGACTGAATTGGTTTATATATAGCTTACCAAATAATAGACAATAATTATAATAAATTTATAAATATAGTACTTTTACCTTACTTTTTTTTCAACTTATTTTTTAGAAGGAAATATCTTTACAAAAAATATGGCGAAAGAATTTGTTGAAGTGATTTAACAAAAGATTTAATAAAATACAGTGAAAAGAACAAGATAAAAGTTACAATTATTGATTTATACAATCCAACTGATACAAAAAAAGTATGATCTCAAAAAGTATTTTCTAAACTTTTAAAAGAAAAATTTACAAAACTAGATTTTGATTATTTTATTTATGAACCTAATAAAAAAGAAGAAATTATAGACAAGATTAAAGATAGTAAAAGCAAGATAATTTTTTCAACTCTTTGAATGAAAGGCCAAGAAGAATCAGTTGTTGAAATAATGCAAAAATGTACAAACATAAAGATATGATTAGCTATATGATCAAGTTTTGACTACTTTATAGGATTTCAAAAAAGAGCACCAAAAATATGGAGAAAACTATGAATAGAATGGCTTTATAGACTAATTACTTGACCAAGAAAAATAGATAGATTAAAAAGACTATACAATGCTATATTTGTATTTATTTTTGAGGTTATCAGAAACAAAAAAAGCTAGAAATTTCTAGCTTTTTTTAATATTCACAAAGTGAATTAATTTTATATCATTTTAAAATATCTTTTCTATCTATAAAAGTTAAATCTATTAAAAAATTTAATGAATGAATTTCTCCTCACAATTTTTCAACCAATTGACAAGCAGCAAGAGCTGTTCATCAAGTAGCCAATAAATCATCAATTATTGCAACTTTTTGTCATTTTTCAACTGCATCTATATTTAAATCAAAAGTATTTTTTCAATACTCTAATTCATAATCAACAGAAATTGTTTCATATGGTAATTTCCCTTTTTTTCTAACTATTACAAGTGGTTTTCACAATTTGTATGCCAATGCTCCTGCAAATAAAAATCATCTTGCATCAAGTCATATAATCACATCTGCATCACTTATATTTTTAGATATTTTATCTATTACTTTACTAAAAACTTTTGGTTCTTGTAAAAGAGTTGTTATATCTTTAAAATCAATTCACTCTTTTGGAAAATCCTTAACTTCTCTAATATATTTTTTAAAATCCATGGTCTTAAATTATTGAGGATAAACTAAATTATAATCTTTTAAATTAAGCAAAACTTCATTTAAATATTTTTTAGATATATATCTAGCCATTGGTAAATTCATATCTAAATAATTTCCACAATCCATAGCACTTTGTCAAGGAATATGACCTTCAAAGTCTCACATAAAAGTATATAATTCTATAAGTAATGGAACTATATTTTTAGATTCATATTCTCAACTTAATAAAAGATAAAACCCAGTTCTACATCACATAGGTCAAAAATAAATAGTTTTTGAACCATATTCACTATGATTTCTCAAAAAAGTTGCTGCTAAATGTTCGATTGCATGCATTTCTGCAGTATTCATAACTGGTTCACAATTTGGTTTTGTCATCCTTAAATCAAAAGTAGTTATGATGCTGTTTCCAACTTCATCTTTTCTTGAAACATAAACTCAAGGAAACATTCTTGTATGATCTATCATAAAACTTGCTATTTTTTCCATTTTTAAATTATTTATAAATTAAGATATTATTTTCTTTAAAACTTTTATACTATTATTCATTGCAAAATCTAGATTTCACATATGAGCATCTTTTGCATCATTGTCAGCTCAATCTGAAATAGCTTTTATAAATATGCATTTTTCTAAACTATCAAATTCACGAGCAACTGAAGCTATGGCAAATGCTTCCATTTCTATAACATCTGCATTATATTTTTCTTTTAATTCTAAAACCTTTTCTGCATCATCAATAAACTGGTCTCAAGTAAGACAATATGCATTTTTTGTAACATTGAACGGTAAGTCTGAAAAATCCAAACTAATATCATTTTCTATGATTATTTCTTTTTTTGCATAATATAAATGTTCTCCATCAAATGGTAAATACATATCATGTTGAGAAATTTTATTTAGTAGAAAAACATCTCATATTGAAGCATTTTCTCAAAGTAAACTTCATGCAATTCAAATATTTATTAATTTTGATATTTCATAATTTAAAAAAAGATAAGTTGTAGCTATACTTGCTTGTACTTTTCAAATTCAAGCTAAAGCTAAAACCATTTTTTCATTTTCAAATATAGTTATATTTTTTAGTTTTTTTGTTTCATGTAAATCATAAAGAGAAATAATATGTTCTGCTTCCTCTTTCATCGCTGTTACAATTGCTATTTTCGACATTAAAAATTAGTTTAATAAGTAATCTATTATTATTATATAATTTTAAAATAAAAAACAAAAAAATTATATTTTTTAAAAAAATATTTGACAGAACACAAAAAATAATTAAAAATATATATGTAAATTTTAACTAAAAAAAATGAGAAATTTAAAACAAAATTATTTTTTCTTCTTTTGAAACAAATTCTTCTTCAAAGGATGATTTTTTAGTATATAAAATTTAAACAACTTTTTATAAAAACTAAAGACCTTTGAAAAAAGGTCTTTTTTTATAACTTATTTATTTTTTAAAAATATTTTTATGAACCAACCTAGAAAAGATACACTATCAGTTGTTGATGATAAGAGGATTGAAGAAATTGAAGAAATTATAACTCCAAAAGAATTAGTTGAAAAATTTCCTCTTGATGAAAAAACTGCAGAATTTATAGAATTAAGTAGAGCTGCAACAAGTAATATTGTTCACCTAAATGATCCTAGACTACTTGTTATAACTTGACCTTGTTCAATTCATAATCCAGAAGAAGCTTTAGAATATGCTGAACTTTTAAAATCAATACAAGAAAAAAACCAACATTTATTCCTTGTTATGAGAACATATTTTGAAAAACCAAGAACAACTGTAGGATGGAAGTGATTATTAAATGATCCATACTTAGATGATAGTTGTGATATAGATTCTGGTTTAAAAATAGCAAGAGAATTACTTCTAAAAATAAATAAGATGTGAATACCTACAGCTGTAGAATTTCTTGATACAATTACTCCTCAATATATAGGAGATTTAGTAACTTGGTGAGCAATTTGAGCTAGAACAACTGAAAGTCAAGAACATAGAAAACTAGTTTCAGGATTATCTATGCCAGTTTGATTTAAAAATGGTACAACATGAGATTTACAAATTGCTGTTGATGCTATAAAATCAGCTAGATGAAATCATAGTTTTTTATCAGTAACAAAAGAATGAAGAGTTGCTAAAGTAAAAACATCTTGAAATCCTGACTGACATATAATTCTTAGAGGTGGTGCAAATTGAACAAATTATGATTCTGAAAATATAAAAGCAACTACTGAAAAATTAGATAAAGCATGAATAAAAACTGGTATAGTTGTAGATTTTTCTCATGCAAATAGTAGTAAAAATCACAATAATCAACCAATTGTATGTGAAGATATTGCTAAACAAATTGAAGCTTGAAATAGAAGAATTGTTTGAGTTATGATTGAATCAAATATAAATGAATGAAATCAACCTTTAAGTGATTCTTTGAAACATTGAGTTAGTATAACTGATGCTTGTGTTAATTGGCAAACAAATGATGAAATGCTTGATAGATTAAATTCTGCTTCTTGAAAAAGAGCTTAAATTTATTACAATAAAAAAATCCCGGAAACATAATGTGAGCTCTCCTAAATTCTCATTACTTTCTCGGGATATTTTTAGTATACTAATACGACATTAAATTCGCATTAAATTGTTTTATTTTTTTTATTTTTTGGCTTTAAATTCACGAAATTTTAACTGGACAAATATTTTTTATCTATTTTAATATAAAATATAACTCTCTAAAATATTCTTCTTCCTTTCTTTTTAAGAAAGTATCCTCCAATAAATCAAAATCATGAACCAATTTATTTCTAAGTTTATGAAGTTCCCAAACTTTATTTATATTTCAAATTTCGTTTGGTTCTTTTTTTAATATATCTCAAAATGTTCATTCATATCACATTTCTAATAATATTTTGTGATAAAGTTTGTCATAATCTATGATTTTTTCCTTACTTGATATTTTTTTTGAAATTCATTTGAAAAGTTTATTTAAATAAACTTTTCTATCTTTTGGTAATTTTTTCTTGATTGAAAATTTTACAACAGTAATAATAGCATATGAAATTATTCACAAGAAAAAAAGTCATAGTATTGAAACATACATATTAATCATAAAGCTATTTTTAAAAATTTAATTCATTTATTATTTTTATTTTTAATTCTTCTAAATTTTCCTTGTTTGATGCGGAAATAAATATAGGATTTAAATTAGAATATTTTTCTTTTAAATATTCTTTTTTAGTTTTATAAACTATTTTTTCTCAGTTTTCTTCTACTATAAATTCATCATTTCATAAGAAATCTATCTTATTAAAAACATAGATTCTTTTTTGATTTGCTTTTATTGTTTCAAGTATTTCTTCTACTACTTTTATTTTATTTTCAAGTTTTGGATCAGAGCAATCTATAACATGTAAGAGTAAATCTGCTTCTATTGAATCTTCAAGAGTAGATTTAAATGCTTCTATTAATTGAGGTGGAAGTTCCCTTATAAATCAAATTGTATCATTTATAAGAATCTCTTTTGGTGGAATATATTGAAATGTTTTTTCATCATAACTTGCTTCTACAAACATTTTTCAAACACTTGTTCAAAGTGTAGCAAAAAGCTTATCTTCTGCCAATACTCACTTATTTGTTAAACTATTTGTAAGCGTTGATTTTCATGCATTTGTATAACCAACAACTCAAACTGTTTTAATTCATTTTCTATCTCTTGATTGTCTATGTTGAGCTCTAACTTTTTCAAAATGAGAAAGTTCTTCTTTTATATTTAAAACTCTTCTTTGAAGATGTCTTTTCATTATTTCAGTATTTGACTCTCAACTACCTTTTCAAGCTTGTTTTCAAAGTTCCATTCACATATCAAAAATACGAGGTCACATATGTTTGATTGCTGCTAATTCTATTTGAATCTTTGATTCTTTAGTTTTAGCATTTTTTTCAAATATTTTTAAAATAAGATCAACTCTATCCCAAGCTTTTGCTCAAATAGGTTTAAGTTTTTCATTTATAGCATAGATTTGTTTTGGCTTTAATATATTTCATAAAATCAAAATATTTGCCTCTTCTCTTTGCATTTCTTCAATTATTTGATCAAGTCTTCATTCTCAAATAAAAGTATTGTAATCTGGAACACTTTTATTTTGAATATGCTTAACAATAACAACTCAGCCGTATGTATTTACAAGATTTTCAAGTTCTCTCATCCTATCCTCCATGTTGTGTCTTATTTCTATATCTTCTGGAAGAATATCAGCCAAAAAAACTCTAAGTTCTCAACCTAGATATTCTATATTTTCTTGAAATTGTTCTAATTCCCTATTTGAAACTTGTCTACTCATATATTTTTTATAATTTTATTTCTTGTATTCTATATTTTTTCTTCATTTTATCAAATACTTAAAGAAAAAAGCCATCCTGAAAATCAGGATGACTTAATCATTCTAAAGAAATTGAAGATTAATCCAATAATAAAGTTAACTATGGAAAACTTCTTTTTCTCTTTTATACAACAGCAAGGTGGAATAATTAATCGATTGTTTTGTTTTAATAAAGAAATTACAACTCTATTTTCAAAATCAAACTCTTGTTTTTCTTTTTTAGCAAAAGCTGCTTCAATCTGAAAAGTATCTCTTTCATATTTCATAAGCCAAATTTTTCGGCTAGTTTTAGTATAACCTTTTCCCCTCATAGGAATAGGCTTATTCATAATTTACCTCCTCCTTTTAGGAAAAAAATTGAAAAAGTATTTTAAATATAAATAAAATATCATATAAGTCAATTAAATATTATACTTAATAAATGAGAATTATTCTCATAATAATAAAATTTACTTTACAAAGTATAGAAACTTATTAAAATACTTTCATAAATAATTTTTATAAATTATTTTATTAATAATAACTAATATTTAAAAATGACTAATATAGATTATGATTTAATTATAGTTTGAGCTGGTTCAGCTTGATACCCTGCTTGAATGTATGCTAGCAGGTATAAGATAAAAAACTTAATTATTTGAGCACAACCTGGTTGAGCTTTAGCAACTTCTCATAGAGTTGAAAATTGGCCATGAACTATTTCTGCACCAGGAAAAGAAATAATGGATTCTTTCAAAGAACATGCTTTAAGTTCAGGAAGTGAAATACTAAGCGAATTTGTTAGTGAAGTAACTAAACACAAAGATCATTTCCATATAAAAACAATCTCTTGAAAAGAATTTAAATCAAAATATGTAATAATTGCAACTTGAAATAATCATAGACATCTTTGAGTTAAAGGTGAAAATGAATTTATGTGAAAATGAGTAAGTTATTGTGCTACTTGTGATTGAATGTTTTTTAAAAATAGAGATATTATAATTGTTGGTGGTTGAAATACTGCATTAACAGAAGCATTATATTTAGCTGATATTTGAAAAAAAGTTTATATTGTACATAGAAAAGATAAATTTAGAGCTGAAACATCTTGGATAGATCAAGCTAAAAAAAGAGAAAATATAGAATTTGTTTTAAACGAAGAAGTAGAAGAAATAGTTTGAGATGCTCTTGGTATGACTTGAGTTAAACTAAAATCTGGAAAAGAGATAAAAGCTGATGGTATATTTGTTGCAGTTTGAACAATTCCAAATACTCAAATTGTTGATTCTCTAGAATTAAAAAAAGATGAAGAATGATGCTTAGTTGTAGATGCTAGACAAGAAACCTCTATAAAATGACTTTATGCTGCTTGAGATGTAACTACAAATTCTAATAAATTTAAACAAACAATTATGAGTGCTGCAGAATGATGCCTTGCTGCAAATAGTGTTCATGAAGATAGATTGAGATAAAAAGCTATTACAATTATTTTCATTATTGTCAATAGATGTTTACTATAATAATTTGCTTTTTTATGTAAAAATATGTAGTATATAAATACAAAGGATTTAAGTTTAAACCTTATAATTGCAAAATCAGGAAACTGTATTATAAGCCTTAAATCATAGCATAGTGCGGTAGGAAGCCTTGAACTTTCTTAAGCCTATGCTTTTTTTGAGTCCCAAAATGTAGAAACTAATTTTAATTTTTTATCTTTCTTTATTGAAAAATCAACAATATGAACTCATACTAAGTTTCCATTTGGAGTAATACCTTTAAATTCATATGATATTTTTCAAGAATTATTTTTTAAATTTGTAATATTATCTTTTCATACTTTCTTTATTAGTTCTATACAAGAAAAAAAAGCTTTTTTTCTATGATTTTTATCAGGAGAATTTCTAGAATCAATAAAAAATAAATATTCATCAATAAATACTGGTCTTTTATTTAATCATTTACAATAAATTTTAGTATTATTTTTTAAAAAATCATTAATTCTTTTATCTAGAGTCTTTCCTCTTAAATCTAAAATCTCTTTACTTAATTCAATTAATTTATTATCATCCATATTATTATAATTATTTATATACTTTTTATATAATTTAATTATATTTTAAAAAATAAAAAAAGCTATATTTTATAGCTTTTTTATATTAAAAAATTATTTATTTTTAAAAATCCCAACTTCATTTCATAGCACTAGATTGTGCATAATTTGTAACTGTAGATTCAAAAAAATTTCATTTTTCACCATTATTATCTTGAAGTCTATCAAGATGTTTATATGGATTTTTTATTACATCTTTGTAAAGTGGTTTAATTCCAAGCATATTAAGTCTTTCATTTGCTAGCCATTTAGTATAGTTTTCTATATTTTCATGCCCCATCCCTATGATTTTTTCTCAAAGAATATGTTTAGACCATTTTATTTCTTGTTTTACAGCAACATCCATCATTTCAATAATAAGTTTTTCACTATACATTTCTGGAAATTCTTTTTTTATTTCTTTAATTAAATTAGCGAAAATAGTAACATGTGTTAACTCATCTCTTCTAATATAGTTTATCATTCTATCTGTTGCAACCATTTTTCAACCATCAGCTAGAGTATCAAAAAATGCAAATCAGTTATAAAAATATATACTTTCAAGTAAAAAATTTCAAATTATACCTCTGAAAAAATTTTCATCATTTGGATTATCAATAAATTCTTGATATATTCATCCTATAAATTCATTTCTTTCAAGTAAATGCTTATCTGTTCTCCAAAAATAATATATTTCATCTCTTTCTTTAGAGTCAACAACAGTTTCAAGAATTGTTGCATAAGATTGACTATGAATTGCTTCTTGATAAGTTTGAATAGAAAGTATTAGATTTACTTCAGGAGCAGTTATATATTCAGAAAAATTAGGTAAATTCATAGTTTGTATGCTATCCAAAAAAATTAAAAATGATAAAATTCATTTATAAGCTCTTGCTTCATCTGCCGTTAATTCTTTTTTAAATTGTGTAGCATCTTCTCAAAGTCATTTTACTTTTTCTGGAAGCCAAAAATTTCAAACCATAACTTGATAAAGTGATTTTGCCCAATTATATTTAACTGCATTTAATTGAAATAAACCTGTTGTATTTCATTTTATTATTGTTCTATGTGCAACATCATCATTTCATTTTGGATTAAAAATTGGATTTGCTTTAATTTCTTGTGCCATTCTTAAACTAAATTAAAAAATATACTAAAAAGTAATTTAATGATTTTATATTAAAAATCATTTTATTTTAAAAAATTGTGTTAATTTCTTGTTAAAAATTAACTAAAGTTTTTTTTATTTATAAATTCTATAAAATCTTTTGAATTTGCAAAATTTAAATGAACTGAAGCATATCTAATATATGCAACTTCATCGAGTAAAAATAAAGAATCTAAAACATCTTTTCCTATTTCTTTTGATGTTATTTCATTTCTATTTCACCATTTAAATTCTAGCTTTCTAATCAAGTCACTTATTGAACTTATACTTATATTTCTTTTATTAACAGCCTTTAAAATACTATCTTCTAATTTATCTCTATCATATCTTTGTTTCCTATTTCAAGATTTTTCAACTATCAAATCAGTTGTTTCTATTTTTTCAAAGGTTGTAAACCTATTATGACAATTTTCACACTCTCTTCTCCTTCTTATAGCCTTTCAATCTTCAGAAGTTCTTGAGTCTGTTACCCTGGTATTATCATGTCAACAATTTATACAATACATATTTAATTAGTTACAATATATTGATACATATGTATACCTTATTATACAAAATATAGTATTTTTGCAAGAAAAAAACTATAAAATAATTTATAGCTTTTTATATTAAAGATTCTCATTTTCTAAGCTTTTCTCTATAAAACAAAATACTTTTATCTAGTTCTTCTAATTTTAATAATATTTCTTTTTCTTCCTTTTTTATTTCTATTATATTATTTATTCAACCATCTTTTAAAACTATTCTTTTATTTCAAGACAATGCTAATATAGGGTCATGAGTTGCTATCAAAACTATTTTATCTTCTCTAAGTAATAAACTAAGTGCTTTTTTTCTATCAACTCATGCATTTTCAATCTCATCAATTAAAACTATAGGAGATTTACTTAAAATAGCAATATCTGCTATCATTAATGCTCTTGACTGTCATCAACTGAGAGATGTAATAAATGTTTTTCAATCAAAAGATTCTCAAGACAATTTATTTGCTTCATCTATTATTTTTTTTACAGTATTTTCAACATCAGAAATATTTCTACTTTCTGCATGTAATGATAGAAAATCCTCTACTGTTAAATCCATAATAAAATTCATATTTTGAGTTAATTGTGCAACTAACTTAAAATCACTAGAATATCTAAGTTCTTTTGGTGGAAGTATTCCATTTACAAATATAGTTCTATCTGTTGGTGTATCTTTGCAGGCCATCCATTCTATATCTGCAAGTAATCTAGATTTTCAAGATCAAGTAGGTCAAACAATTGATATTACCTCTCACCTTTTAATTGTTAAAGATGAAAAATTTTCATTTATTCAGTTTTTGTTTTTTCACGATTTTATAGTAATTTCATGTATATCCAATAATAAATTATTACTATTTTGCTTAATTAGGTTTACATAAAATTCATAAAAACTACTTGATAATATTTGCTTAGTTGTAGCTTTTTCTATATAAAAATTATCAGAAAAGCTATTAAAAAAATCTTTTAAACTTAATTCATCTTTTTCTAAATAATTAATTCAATTTGTATCTAAATATTCTTTTAATTTAGGAATTGAAGACAACAAAAATCATAATTTTTTATCTAAAAATTCTAAATAATTTATCATAATATATTGTTAATCATCTAAATTTACTTTTTTTACATTTCACATTTGAAATCTTTTTCATATACGAGTTTCTCCTAAACAATAAGAACAAACTGCTGTTGGCATAGAAAATCTAAGACTCATTCATTCTAGTGTTTCATACATTTCCTTATTTTCCATCAATAAGTTTGATAATTCATAGGCTCATTGTCAATTTAATCAATTTACATTCATTACTATTGATTTTGGGTTTACAGTTTTTATTCTAGAAACAAAAACCTCTCTTTCTGCTTGTGAAACTATATCTCACTTAGTAACTATAACTATATCCGCTAATTTTAACATTGGTCCTATCTTTTTTGGAGTATTTATTCAGCTTAAATTATCAATAACACAAACTGCTTTTATTTCCTTTATATAAGGACTACATCTGTTGCAAAGTCATGCGCTTTCAGTTATAAGTACTTCTAAATCTTGTTTTTTTCACCAATTAAATATCTCTTCTATATTACTAACAAAAAAATGATCTGGACAAATATTTGCAGATAATGCTTTTTTTACAGGAATACCTAATTCTCCATATAATTTATCATCATCAGTCATAAGACAATCCATTTTTACAACTCAAACTTTAATTCATTTTTGCAAAAAATTTTTAATTACCTTAATTATAACTGAAGTTTTTCAAGAAGAAGGTGGTCATGAAAAAGTTATTAAATTTAATTTTTTTTCTATCATATATTTTTATTTAAAAACCACAACTACTATTTCATGAAATTTTATTTTCAATTTCTATTGCTCTAGGGTGTAAAATAAAGTTTTCTAAATTTGTATGTCTCATTAAATCCTCTTCTAGTTTTTGTAAATTAGCATACAAAGCTTGATAACTTCTACATGCTCCATCTGGCAAAGTATAATTTGATGTTAATTTTTTTAACTCTAAAAGCATATCTCCATAATTATCATGTTCTGATTCCATTTGTCTTATAGGATTTTTTATACTTCCACAATGTAATGGTTTTAATTCAGTATTATTATCAAAATTATTTTGTAACTCATTTAACATTGGATGTAAAATTTGTCATTCCTTATCAAAATGCATTTCTAAAACAGGAACTAATCCCTCTACTATATCTCTAATTTCATATAATTCTTTATGTGATTCTCAGTGAACCATTGCAACTTTCTTAGCAAGAACTTCTGTTGGATACAAAAGCTCTCTAATTGGTAAATGAAAAGTATTTTTAATATACTCTGCTATTTCAGGTAATGTTTTTGATGATAAATCTATATCTTCAGAATTATTAAAATCAACAAGCTTAGATAACTCAGATAAAACTAAATCTAAATCAAAATTATCTCTTTTTGATGATTCCTCTAAAGTAATATTTCATTTACAACAAAATTCTATTCAATATTTCAAAAAAACACTTACTGTAATTGGATATTTTGATGCAACTTCTCATATAATATCTGTTTTATTTATTTTCATTTATTTGTAAATTAATTATTAAAATAACTAAAATATTACTTTTATAAAAGTAATATTTTAGTTTCTAATTCATACATTTTTTATATATTTATTTGCGATTTCTTTAAACTTTTCTAGTTCATTTTGACTAAAACTTTCTCAATTAAAATTTGGATTTAAAGTATTTCCCGATTTGTAATTTTGTAAATAATAATTCTTAGAAAAGCTGATATACTTTGAAATATTTTCTATTATTTTTTCATCATGAATTCACTTTATAACAGTAGTTCTAAATTCATAATCTATATTTGAATTTAAGAGTACATTTATAGTTTCTATATAGATATTTTCTTCTAGTTTAGTTCATGAAATATAAGAAAAATTTCATACTTCATATTTTATATCCATTGCAACATAATCAAGCAAATCTTCATCTAAGAGTTCTTTAATTATAAGTGGATCTCTTCAATTTGTATCAAGCTTAACTTTATATCAGAGTGATTTAATTTTTCTACAAAAATCTTTTAAATCAGGTTGCATTGTAGGTTCTCAACCACAAATTGAAACTCATGTAAGATTTCATTTTCTTTTTTCCAAAAAATTAAAAAATGCTTTTTCCATTATTAAATTTTTTAAAACATTTTTCAATTTTTCTGGTAATACGAACTCACTATTATGACAATAATCACACCTAAAATTACAACCAGGAGTAAAAACTATGGTAGAAATTTCTCATGGAAACTCTATCAAAGAAAATTTATTTATTGCAGATATTTGCATATTTTTATTTTAAAGGAACAAATTCGTCCCAACCATACATTTCAGGATACTCTTTCCATGGTCATTCACAAAGTTCATATTTAAGACAAGACTTACATTCTTCTCTTTTTATTTTTCATTCATTCCATCTATATTCTGCATAACTTTCTGTCCTCATTTCTGCATCATTTATAGAAGTTTCTGGCATTACATTTTCTGAAATTGCATATTCATATCATTGCATTAAACAATAAGGAATTGCTTCAGTATAAGCGGGAATTCATGCACTTTTTGCTAGATCAAGAGCTTTGTGTACATATGGTATCACATGAGATTTTTTAGGGACAACACTTTCTTTATTTTTATCTGCACTTCATAATATATGAACAAATGCAAATTGAAATTGTGTTACTTTTAAATCTATAAGTAACTTAGCAAGTAATGGTATTTCTTTATAGTTATCACTTGTAATTACTGAATTTATAATAACTAAACAATTTAGTTTTCTCAAATTAATCAATCATTTTACAACCCTATCCCAAGCTCAAGGAGTTCAAACTTGTTTATCATGAGTTTCTTTTTTAAATCAATGAATAGAAGGACTAAATTCAGTAACTCAAGCACTTATTAATTTTTTTACATATTCTATATCATCAAAATTTGTTCAATTTGATTGAATTTGAATTTGAACAAATCATAACTCTTTTGCATATAAAATAGCCTCAACTAAGTTTGGATGAACAGTTGGTTCTCATCAAGTAAAAACAACATACCTTGCTCATAGATTGTATTCATTTAATATAATTGTTTTTATCTCATCTAAGGTTCTAGGTTTATATTTGTATCTTTTATCTCATTGAACACAAAAAGTACAATGATTATTACAAGCAAATCAAACTTTAATATCGGCTCTTTTCATAAATTTATATTAATATATAATTTAAATTATTATAATTAACAATACTTATTTATGAAATCTAAATTTTGATTTGCCTCTTTAAAATAATTTCTAGAATAAAATTCACTCTTTTTTCAAATATTAAAACTTGTAACTGGTCTATGATATCACATAACTCTAGTATAGATTTCACATCTAGTTCTTTCAACTTCAACACCTTCTTTATTTATAAATACTGCTGACATATTATTTTTTAATTAATTAATAAATTATTAGATTTCTTCATTTTCTATTTTTTTCATTTTTTCACTATCATCTGTATATATTTCTCTAGTTTTTATATCAAATTTAGTTCAAGAGTATCATACTTCTGCATCACATTTAGGACAAAAATCATGTTCTCAATTTACATATCAATGTTTAGGACAAATAGAAAAAGTTGGCGAAATAGTTATATATGGCAAACTATAATTTGTTAACACATTTCTAACAAAGTTCTTACAAGATTTACTATCAGTTAATCTTTCTCACATATATAAATGCAATACAGTTCCTCATGTATATTTACATTGAAGTTCATTTTGTTCATCAAGTGCTTCAAATGGGTCAGATGTAAATCAAACTGGTAATTGAGAAGAATTTGTATAATATGGCGCTTCATCTGTTCAAGCTTGAATTATATTTGGTAATTGTTTTTTATCTTCTTTTGCAAATCTATAAGTAGTTCATTCTGCTGGAGTTGCTTCTAGATTATACATATTTCAAGTTTCTTCTTGATATTCTTTTAGTTTTTCTCTCATCAAATCAATTATTTCCATAGTGAATTCTTTTCACCAATCACTTGAAATATCTTCTTTTCAAGATGTAAAATTTAGTATTGCTTCGTTCATACCATTTAGACCAATAGTAGAAAAATGATTTCTAAAACTTCTTAAATATCTATAAGTATATGGATAAAGTCATTGTTCTAACCATTTTGTTATTGTTTTTCTTTTTAATTCAAGAGATATTTTTGCTTGTTCCATAAGATAAACTACTTGATTTTTAAATGCTTCTCTATCTCAAGCCGAGTTATATCATATACGAGCCATATTTAAAGTAACCACTCATATACTTCAAGTCATTTCTGCACTTCAAAATAATCAACCTCATCTTTTTTCTAATTGAGTTAAATCAAGTTGTAATCTACAACACATAGATCTAACTGCGCCTGGTTTATATGCATCTGGATTTTCTACTTTTTCTATAGTTCAATCTTGGTTTTTCACTCTTTTATATTGAGAACCAACAAAATTTTGAAAATATGGTAATCAATATTTAGCCGTCATTTCAAACAATAAATCTATATCTGGATCTTCCCAAGGAAAATCTGGAGTTATATTATAAGTTGGAATTGGAAAAGTAAAAACTCTACCATTCCTATCTCCAGTTACATAAACTTCAATTAAAGCTCTATTTATAAGCTTCATTTCTTCTTCTAATTCTCCATATTTTTTCTTATAATATCCTTTTTCAATTCAACCTAAAAATAAAGCTTTTTCTTTTAAATCTTCTGGACAAGTCCAATCAAGAGTTATATTTGTAAAAGGAGATTGAGTTCCCCATCTACTTGGTACATTTAAACCAAAAATAAAGTTTTGCATTTGTTGATAAACATATTTATATGTTTTATTATAAATATAGTCTTTTTTTTCTTTTTCATCTTTGAATGAAGCATTTACTTCATCTAATTCTTGTTCTATTTCTTCTTTGTATTTGTGAATAAATGGTGCAAGATAAGTATCAAAACTTGAAAATGCTTGTGCTCAAGCCCATTCATTTTGAAGAGTTCATAAGAAATTTATCATTTGATTAACAGCTGCTTGCAAGTTTCTTGCAGGAGATGAATCAACTCTTTTATCACTACCATTAAATCATTCTTCAAGTAATGCTCTTAAACTCCATCCAGCACAATAACCTGAAAACATATCTAAATCATGTATATGAAAATCTGCACTTCTATGAAGATTTCAAATCTCAGATGGATATATGTGAGATAACCAATAATTTGCTGTTACTTTTCAAGAAATATTTAAGATCATTCATCATAAAGAATAACCAGAATTTGCATTTGCATTTATTCTCCAATCTGATTTTTCTAAATATTCTTCCATCGATTGTCCTACTTCTATAACTACATTTTTATCAGTTCTAGATTCACTTCTTTTTTGTCTATAGAGTATAAAACTTTTAGCAACACTATCATGACCTTCTTTAATCAATATTTCTTCTATTTCATCTTGTATTTGCTCAACAGTTGGTATATTTTTTCAAACCTTTTTTTCTACTAAATCAATTATCTTATTAGTAATTGATGAAACTTGAGAAAAATCATCTCATCAAACTGATTTTATTGCTTTTATTATAGCATCTTCAATCTTTTTTTTCTCAAAAGTTGTTATTGCTCCATTTCTCTTTTTAACCTTATATATAGACATATTAAACAAATTTAATAAAACAAAAAACTACATATTGTATATAGTTAAATTAACTATATACAATATGTAGTTTTTTCAAA